>CAYFGE010000038.1:0-5286 GCA_964342475.1 uncultured Planctomycetales bacterium | reverse complement strand
GCGCGCGCGGGAGCGAGGCGGCCCTGCAGCGCGCCGCCGGCTTCCGCCGCGTGCTGCGCGGCGGCCGGCTCGTCTCGCTCACCGCCGGCGTCGAGCTCCGAGCGGACGACGAGGTCCTGCTCGACCGCCTCGACCCGCGGGCCGAGGAGGACGGCCCCCAGCGGCTGCGCGAGCTGGAGCACCACGCGCGCCTGCTCGGCGCGGGCGAGGTGCGCGCGCGCGCGGACGGCGGAGGCGAGTGGACCTACCGCGCCGGCGCCTGCCGCGACTGCGGCGCGGGCGACCTCGCTTCGCCCGCCGAGCTCGTCCACCAGCTCGGCGGACGCAGCCGGGCCGAGCTCCTGGCCGAGCCCCTCGCCGACCTGCTCGAACACCTGACCGAGCACGCGCCGGCCCCGGCGCCCTTCCGCCGCGCCCGGCGGCTCCTGGCCGGGAGCTCCCTCCTGCGCCGCAGCGGCGGCGACCGGGTGGGGGGCCTGCAGCCGCTCGAAGCCCGCCTGGCGCGCACCGCGGGTTGGTGCCTGTTCCCGGTGGAGGGCGTCGTCCTGCTGCACGACCAGCCCCTGGCCGGGCTGCCGCCGGCCCTGGCGCGCAAGCTGGCCGAGGCGCTCGACCGCCGCGGCTCGCACCTCTGGACCGACGCCGAGGGCTACTCGCGGGCCGATGCCGAGCCGGTGCCGACCGCTCCCTTCCTCCCGCAGCGCTTCACGCTGGAGCTCCGGTTCGTGGACTGGGCCGACCCGCCGCTGGCCGCGCCGGAGGCCACCCTGCGCCGCGCCCTCGGCCTGGTCGAGCCCCTGCGCCGCCACTTCCTGGCCACCGAGGAGGCCCGCCTGCGCGGCTGGTCCGGCGCCGACCTCGGCGCCGGCCGCGAGGCCCGCCGCTGCCCGGCCTGCCAGGGCCAGGGGGGCGCGCGGCCGCACCCGGAGCTGCTGCTGGCCTGTCCGCGCTGCGGCGGCAGCGGCTGGGCCGCCGAGTGCGCCGCGCTGGAGGACCGCGGCCTGAGCTGGAACCGCCTGGGCCGCAGCCGCATCGACGACCTGGCCGCCCACTTCGCCGACAGCCCGCGTCTGGCCGGCCCTCTCCAGCGGGCGGTGGAACTCGGGCTCGGCGGCCAGCGCCTCGACGAGGAGCTGCGGCGGCTGCCCCTCGGGGCCGCCACGCTGGCCCCTCTGGCGGCGGAATTGGCCGCAGGAACGCCCCTGGAGGCCTGTTCCCTGGCCCACCCGCTGGCCGGGCTGAGCCCCTTGGAGGCCTCGGAGTTCCTGTCTACAATGGGGGGCTACCTCTCCGGTTCGCGCGTTCCGGAATGGAAAGAGCACCATCCCGCCCTGCAGCTCACGGCTTGAGCGACTCCATCCCGCCCCTGATCCTCCAGAGCGATCTGACGATCGTCCTCGAGACCGCCCACCCGCGGTTCGAGGAGATGCGGGACGGGCTCCTGCCCTTCGCCGAGCTGGTCAAGTCGCCGGAGTACCTCCACACCTACCGGGTCAGCCCGATCTCGGTGTGGAACGCGGCCGCCACCGGGCTGGACTTCCGCCGCGTCCTGGCCTTCCTCAAGGACAACGCCCGCTACGGCGTCCCGCCCAACTTCGAGACCGAGCTGAAGACCTGGTTCGGCCGCTGCGGGCTGTTCCGCCTCGAGGTCGAGGGCGGCGGCCTGGTGCTGCGCTGCGAGAAGCCCAAGGTCCTCAAGCAGCTGGCCCACGACGAGGAGCTGCGCGGCCTGGTCGGCGAGCTGGACGAGGCGGCGGGGGAGGCCCCGGTCCCGGCCGGCCACCGCGGCCTGGTCAAGCAACGGCTGATCAAGCTGGGCTACCCGGTCGAGGACCGCGCCGGCTACGTGGACGGCGCCGCCCTGGACATCGCGCTGCGGGCGGAGTGCGCCGGGGGCGGCGGCTTCCAGCTGCGCCCGTACCAGGAGGAGGCGGTCGAGGCCTTCCACCGCGGCGGCTCGGCCCTCGGCGGCAGCGGCGTGATCGTGCTGCCCTGCGGCGCCGGCAAGACCGTGGTCGGCATGGCGGCGATGGCCGCCGTCGGCGCCAACACCCTGGTGCTGACGCCCAACACCGTCGCGCTGCGCCAGTGGCGCAACGAGCTGCTCGACAAGACCGCCCTGACCGAGGAGCAGATCGGCGAGTACTCCGGCGACAGCAAGGAGATCCGCCCGGTCACGCTGACCACCTATCAGATCCTCACCTACCGCCGCAGCAAGGAGGAGGACTTCCTCCACTTCGACCTGTTCGCGCGCGGCGACTGGGGCCTCATCGTCTACGACGAGGTCCACCTGCTGCCGGCGCCGGTGTTCCGCGCCACCGCCGAGATCCAGGCCCGCCGCCGCCTCGGCCTGACCGCCACGCTGGTGCGCGAGGACGGCAAGGAGGACGAGGTCTTCAGCCTGATCGGCCCGAAGCGTTACGACGCGCCGTGGAAGGACCTCGAGCGCCGCGGCTTCATCGCCACCGTGCAGTGCGTCGAGGTGCGCGTGCCCTTCACCGACGAGCAGCGCACCGAGTACCTGGCGCTGAAGCGGCGGGCGCAGTTCCGCTTCGCCTCGGAGAACCCGGCCAAGACCACCGCCCTGCGCAGCCTGCTGGCGCGCCACGAGGGCGAGCGGGTGCTGATCATCGGCCAGTACCTCGACCAGCTCCACGCGCTGCAGGAGGAGCTCGGCGTGCCGCTGATCACCGGCCGGATGCCGAACCCCGAGCGCGAGAAGCTGTACCAGGCCTTCCGCGAGGGCAGCGAGAAGGTGCTGCTCGTGTCGAAGGTCGGCAACTTCGCCATCGACCTGCCGGACGCCAACGTGGCCATCCAGATCTCCGGCACCTTCGGCTCGCGGCAGGAGGAGGCCCAGCGCCTGGGCCGCATCCTGCGCCCGAAGTCGGACGGCCGCACCGCGACCTTCTACTCGCTCGTCACCGAGGCCACCCTGGACCAGGAGTACGGCGAGAAGCGCCAGCGCTTCCTGACCGAGCAGGGCTACGCCTACGACATCCGCCCCGCCGACTCCCTGTTCGAACCCGCCACCGAACTCGGCCCGTGAGTCTCCCGCTCTCCCGCAACCTGTCCCAGCGCGCCGACGGCGAGCTGGCCGAGCTGCACCACGCCTGGATCGGCGGCGCGCTGCCCGCCGGTCGCGCCGCGATCGTCCGCCGCCTGCGCGAGTCGATGGCCGACCCGACCGCCGTGTCCGCCCAGCGCTCGCAGCTGCCCGACACCCCCGGCGCCGTTCTCGAGCTGCTCCTCGCCGGCCCCAAGGTCGGCATGGCCTTCGCCGACCTGCGCCCGGCCGCGCGCGAGCAGGGCATCAAGGCCGGCGGCCTGCGCTCGGCGCTGGCCGAGCTGGTCGCCAGCGGCCTGGCCGGCACGCACCCCTCGCGCAGCAAGCGCAACGAAGGCGAGACGCTGTGGGCGGTGCCCGCCGAGCTGCGCGAGCTGCTCGCCGCCTGCCCGACCGGACCGGTCGGGGTGGGCGAGCTGCTCACCCTGCACGGCCACCTCGAGCGCCACTTCCGCCGCAGCCAGGAGCCCGAGGAGGCGGCCGAGAACACCCGCCGCATGTACCGCTTCCTGGCCTCCGAGGCGGCGCTCTGCTCGCGCATCGACGAGCTGCCGGAGAAGACCCGCGCGCTGGTCGGCCAGGTGGTCTCCGAGTACGGCGGCATCGTCTCGCTCGACGAGCTGGGCTCCCTCGGCGTGCCCGCCGCCGGCACCGCCGGCCTGCGCCACGCGCTGGAGGAGGCCTCGGTCGGCACCATCGGCGACCTCGACCTCGAGCGCTGCGGCATCCGCCAGCGCGGCCCGGTGCTGGCCGTGTTCAACGAGGCGGTGCTCGCCTGGCTGCGCCGCGCCGCCCGCGAGCAGGTCGCGCCGCCGGCCGAGACGGCCTCGATCGGCGTGGACTTCGTGTCCAACTTCAGCCGCTTCGCCAGCTTCGTCGGCGACGAGACGGTGCGCTTCACCGTGCGCGGCACGATCTTCAAGAGCACCGGCAAGCGCATCGCAGAGAGCCTGATCCCGAACCCGGGGAAGGAGTTCCGCCGCCGCGAGATCCTCGAGCTCGAGTACCGCTTCGCGCTGGCCTACCGCTTCATCGACCGCACCGGCGAGCGCAGCTTCCGCCTCACGCTCGACGGGCAGGACTTCCTGCGCAAGCCGCTCGCGGCCAAGCAGCGGCTGATGCTCGACTGGCTGATCGAGGACCGCGACCTGCCCGGCGACATGGCCCACCAGCTGCGCCTGCGCCGCACCGCGCTGCGCTTCCTCAAGCGCCTCGAGCCGGGCGTGTGGTACGACGCGATGTTCCTGCCCTTCGTCGCGCGCAACCACTACCTGGCCACGCTGGCCGCGGAGATCGACAGCGCGGCCGAGGCCAAGAGCTTCCCGGTGCGCAGCTCGGCCGACCTGCGCTCGCTGGCCTGGAACCTGTTCAACTGGATCCGCAAGCACCTCTACCTGCTCGGCGTGGTCGACATGGGCTACGACGCCACCGGCCGGGCCAGCGCCATCCGGCTGACCAAGATGGGCGCCGAGCTGCTCGAGATCATCCCGGGCCGCGAGCTCGAGGGCGCCGGCCACGTCGTCGTGAACCCCGACTTCGAGGTCGTGCTGTTCCCCGACGAGCGCTCGCACGAGCTGGTCTACGCGCTCGACCGCTTCTGCGAGCGCGAGCTGTCCGACAGCCTGGTCCACTACCGGATCACGCCGGGCAGCCTGCACCGCGGCCTGCAGCAGGGCGTCGGCCTCGACGAGGTCCTCGAGCTGCTGCGCGACCGCTCGCGCACGCCGCTGCCGCAGAACGTGGTCTACTCGCTCGAGTCCTGGGCGCGCAGCGACGGCATGGTCACGCTGCACGACGACGGCCGCCTGGTCTGCGACACGCCCGAGATCCTCGACCGCCTGCAGCTGCACCCCGAGCTGGGCCGCATCGGCCTCGAGCGCGAGGGGCGCGACACGCTGCGCCTGCTCGGCCCGGTCGACGAGGGCGAGCTGAACGGCTGGGTGCGGGACTTCGGCGTCTCGCTGCGCATCGCCGGCTGAGCGCGATGAGCGGCCGCCCCCTCCGCCCGGCGCCCCGCGGGGTGTGGGCGGTGGCCTCGGGCCTGACCGGCGCCGCCGACGCCCGCGCCTGGGCCGGAGGCGCCGCCGCCGCCGCGGCCTGGAGCTTCCGGCTCCCGGCGGGGGACGAGCGCGAGGCCCTCGCCGCGCTGCGCGAGCTGCGCCCGGCCGCGCCCTGGCTGGCCGTCCACGCGCGCAGCGACTGGGCCGCGCTGGCGAAGG
>CAYFGE010000037.1:0-6851 GCA_964342475.1 uncultured Planctomycetales bacterium | reverse complement strand
GCCGAGCGCGACCGGCCCGCCGGGCGCAGCGCTCCCGCCGCCCCGGCCGCCGCCCCCGCCGCCCCCGCCGCCGCGCGTCCGACCGTGCTGCGCGGCCGCGTCTGGGTCGTCGACGTCGACCACGTCGACACCGACATGATCTTCCACAACCGGCACCTCGCGATCACCGAGCTGGCGCGCATGGGCGAGCACGCCTTCGGCAACCTCGAGGGCTGGCAGGACTTCGCCGAGCGCGCCCGCCCCGGCGACATCGTCCTCACCGGCGCCAACTTCGGCTGCGGCAGCTCGCGCCAGCAGGCGGTCGACTGCTTCCGCGCCCTCGGCGTGCAGGCCCTGGTCGCGCGCAGCTTCGGCGCGATCTACGAGCGCAACGCGATCAACGCCGGGATGCCGGTGCTGGTGGCCGACGCGGTCGGCGCCGGCCTGCGCGACGGCGACGAGGTCGAGCTCGACCTGGCCGCCGGCACGCTGCGCTGGCCCGGCGGCGAGCTGCGCGGCGAGCCCTTCAGCCAGGTCCAGATGGAGATCTACCAGCGCGGCGGCCTGCTCGCGGTCTGAGCCGCGCGCGGCCGGCCCCGCCGCTCAGTCCCACCACCAGGTCTGGAAGTCGGCCGGCGCCAGCATCATGGCGGCGAGGGCCACGCCGGCGGCCAGCGCGAACAGGCCGAGGTAGCGCAGGCCCGGGCGCAGGCGCGGCACCAGCGCGCAGACCAGGACGGCGAGCGGCAGGACCGTCAGGCAGCTGGCGAAGATCCCGGCGAAGGCGCCGAAGGCCAGGTCGGAGTGGAGGACCAGGGTCGGCGGGAAGCCGCGCGTGCCCAGGGGCGGCGGCCAGCCCTCGAAGTGCTGGTGGATGCGGTAGCCGAGCGAGGCGAACAGCCCGAGGAAGACGGTGGCGGGCAGGGTGGCGGCCACCACGCCGCCGCGGCGCAGGGGCTCCGCGCGGCGGCTGAGGGCGAGGATCCCCACGGCGGCGATCACGAAGAGGATCGCGAAGCCAGGAACACGGGGTGGATCTGCATGGATTCAGTCTACCCCGCGGCGGGGGGACAGCCGGACCGCCCGCTGGTAGGGCTTGCCCGAGGGCGCGTGCACCAGGCTGGCGGTGCCGACGATCGCGCCGCGCTCGTCGATGCCGGCGACCTCGAGCAGCTCCAGCCCGGCCTTGGCGACCAGGGCGCGGCGCAGGTCGACGCGCTGCCAGCCCTGGGCGCGGCGCTGCCACAGGACCGGGCGGCCGCCGACCCGCCCGAGGACCTGGCCCTCGGAGTTGGCGGCCACGACCACCGCCGCCGCGTCGCCGGCGGGCAGCGCCTCGCCCTCGCCCCCCACCTCGGTGGCGCGCGGGTCGAGCGGCCACAGGTGGGCGGAGCTGCGGCCGCCGCCGCGGGGGACGTGGCCGACGATGTCGCGGCCGGCGAAGGCGACCAGCACCGCGCGGGCCGGCCCGCGCCAGATGCGCGGCGCGAGCGCGTCGAGGCGCGCCTGCGGCAGCAGGCGGCCGTCGCGCAGCAGCGGGCCGAAGACCACCGGCGCGCCGTCCGCGGCGCCGATCACCCAGCCGCTCGGGTCGACGTCGCGCGGCTGGAAGCGCAGCGGCGTCGTGCGCAGCTCCGCGACGCGCCCGCGCCGCACCTCCATCACGGTGAGGAGCTCCTCGCCGCCGCGCCGCCCGGTGCCGAGCACCAGGCCCTCGCCGTTCGAAGCGGCGGGGCGCCAGCCCTCGATCCCGCGCAGCTCGAGCCGCGCGCGACGGCGGCCGTCGACGATCTCGACCCGGTCCGCACCGGTGCGCTCGAAGCGCAGCCCGCCGCGGCTCACGCCGAGCAGCTCGACGCCCGCCTCGAGCGGCTGGTAGCGCAGGGAGCGGTCCCACACCAGCGGGCGGACGGGCCGCGGTCCGCCCGGGCGCAGGGCCTCGACCTCGCCGACCACGAGCTCGCCGATCGAGCGGGCGCGCGTGGCGTAGGTGCGGGGGTCGACCTCCCAGCCGTGCTCGCGGTCGACGTCGGGCGGCCAGGCCCAGTCCGGGAACCAGAAGCGCCCGGCCGGGCCCACGCGCGATTCGGCGCCCTCGACGTCGAGGACGGTGGCGCGGTAACGCGGCGTGCTCTGGGCGTCGGCCCGGGGCGCGAGGGTGGCGAGCAGGGCGGCGGCGAGGAGGGTGAGCTGCGGGGGGGGCTCCGACAGGCATCCCTCCCGGATAGGGCGGGCGGAGCGGTCGGTTGCGCTTTCTCCGCCGGCGGGCCGCTAGATTGGCGGGATGAAGCCGATCCGACCGCTCGGGGCCACGCTCCTCCTCGCCACCCTGGCCTGCAGCAGCGCCGCCGCGCGGCCGCCGCTCCCGCCCGCGCCGCCCGCGGCCGCCGCGACGCAGGACGGCGGGGCCACGATGGCCGAGCGCATCGCGCAGTACGAGGCCGACCGCGGCGCGCTCGGCCGCCTGTGGTCCTTCCCGCTGTCCGAGGCGCGGCACGCGCGCTTCGAGCGCCTGCACCGCGACTGGCTGGCGACCCTCGACGCCGCCCCCTTCGAGCAGCTGCCGCGCCGCGAGCAGGTCGACTGGCTGCTCCTGCGCAACCAGGTCGAGCACGAGCTGCGCGGCGTCGCGCTCGACCGCGCGCGCGAGGCCGAGGTCGCACCCATCCTGCCCTTCGCCGGCCCGCTCGTCGTCCTGCTCGAGGCCCGCGCGCGCCGCGAGTTCGCCGATCCGCGCGCGGCCGCCGTCACCCTGGACGCCGCGGTCCAGGCGGTCGCCGCCGCGCGCGCCGCGCACGAGCGCGAGGACGCCCGCATCGGCGGCCCGCTGGCCAACCGCGCGGCCGCCACCCTCGACGCGCTGCGCCGCGAGCTGGCCGGCTGGTACCGCTTCGGCGCCGGCTACGACCCCGACTTCGCCTGGTGGTGCCGCACGCCGTGGACCGAGCTCGAGCAGGCCCTGCGCGAGCACGCCCGCTTCCTGCGCCGCGAGCTCGGCGGCCTCGACCCCGACGACGGCGACCAGCTGGTCGGCGACCCGATCGGCCGCGAGGCGCTGCTCGCCGAGCTGGCCCACGAGCGCATCGCCTACACGCCCGAGGAGCTGATCGCGATGGCCGAGCGGCAGCTCGCGTGGTGCCAGGAGCAGCGCCGCGCCGCCGCCGCCGAGCTCGGCTTCGGCGACGACTGGCGCGCGGCCCAGGAGCACGTCAAGACGCTGCACGCCGATCCGGGCGGCCAGCCTCGCACGATCCGCATGCTGGCCGAGGAGGCCACCGCCTTCCTCGAGGAGCGCGAGCTCCTCACCGTCCCCGAGCTGGCCAAGGAGGTCTGGCGGATGGAGATGATGTCGGCCGAGCGGCAGAAGGTGAACCCCTACTTCACCGGCGGCGAGGTGATCTCGATCAGCTACCCGACCGACGAGATGGCCCACGCCGACAAGCTCATGTCGATGCGCGGCAACAACCTGCACTACTCGCGGGCCACCGTGCACCACGAGCTGATCCCCGGCCACCACCTGCAGATGTACATGGCGCAGCGCTGGAACCCGCAGCGCCGCCCCTTCGGCACCCCTTCTACCTCGAGGGCTGGGCGCTCTACTGGGAGCTGCGCCTGTGGGAGCTCGACTTCGCGCAGGGCGCGGAGGACCGCCTCGGCATGCTGTTCTGGCGCAGCCACCGCAACGCGCGCATCCTGTTCTCGCTCAACTTCCACCTCGGCAACTGGACGCCCGAGCAGTGCGTCGACTTCCTGGTCGAGAACGTCGGCCACGAGCGCCGCAACGCCACCGCCGAGGTGCGCCGCTCGATCCAGGGCGGCTACAGCCCGCTCTACCAGTGCGCCTACATGGTCGGCGGCGTGCAGCTGCGCGCGCTGCACCGCGAGCTGGTCGAGGAGGGCGGCTGGAGCGAGCGCGCCTTCCACGACGCCGTGCTGAAGGAGAACTCGATGCCGATCGAGCTGCTGCGCGCCTCGCTGAGCGGCACCCCGCTGCGGCGCGACTTCCCGGTTTCCTGGAGGTTCTGACCGTGCGCTCCCGGCTCCTCGCCCTGCTGCTGCCCCTGCTCGCCTCCTGCGGCGCCCACGAGCACGTCGACTTCCACCTCGCCGGCGGCGGCGTCGGCTTCCCGCGCGAGACCGGCGTCACGCGCGAGCAGGCCGCGGCCATCGTGGCCGAGGTGCAGGCCGCCACCGCCGGACCCGAGTACCGCGCGCGCGCCACGCGGCTCCTGGTCGACGGCCTCGAGGCCGGCCTCGACCCCTCCACCCGTCCGTGGAAGCGGCTCGAAGTGGTCTGGACCGAGGAGATCCTCGACGCCGACATGGCCGGGACGGCCTACGCCGCCCACGCCGCCTTCTCCTCGCCCTCCAGCTGGCTGACCGAGGAACCGACCGAGGTGCCCGCCGGCACCCTGCGGGTCCACCTCCAGGCCACCACCCTCCTGTCGCCGGACTCCCCCACCTACTCCCTGGCGGTCATCCCGGTGGCTGCCCTGGTCACCGCCGGCACCCCCCTGCTCGACGGCCGCCGCGCCCGCGAGGCCCTGCAGATCGTACGCCGCACCCAGCTCGAGGAGGTCCGCCGCGCCTGCGCCGCTGCCGGATTGCGCATCCAGGAGTAGACTCGGTTCCTCCCCCCATTTCCCCGGAGACCTCCCATGCTGAACCGACCTCTCCTCCTGGCTTCGGCCCTCCTCCTCTTCGGCGCGCCCCTCGCGGCGCAGACCACCGTCACGCTGACGGCGACCGACACCGACTGCATCGCCACCACCGGGCAGAACTGGGTCGACAACCGCCTGCGGGCGTACTGGAGCACCAGCCTGCTCAACGTCGACGGCTTCATGAAGTTCGACCTGTCGTCCATCCCGGACGGCTCGGCGATCACCTCGATGAAGCTGACCACCTTCCACGAGTACGGCTTCGGCAACCCGGCCTACGACCCGGCCGTGCGGCTCTACCGCGTGGCCGCCGACGGCTGGAGCCGCGCCAACAGCGGCGACGCCCACCCCGGCCTGAACGAGGCCCTCACCCCGCTCCACCAGGGCAGCTTCCCGGTCAACGACCTGGTGCCCTACGTGTGGGACATCGACGTCAACGCCGCCAACTGGCAGACCGACCTGACCGATGACGTGCTCAGCCTCGCGATGAGCAACGAGACCGGCATCTACAGCTACGTCTACTGGTACGGCAGCGACGCCAGCCCGGCCCCGCCGCAGCTCGAGGTCACCTACGGCGGCGGCGGTCCGCGCCTGTCGGTGCAGAACCTGGTCGCGGGCAGCGCGGTGACGATCACCGTGGACAACGCGACGCCGGGCGGCGTCGTGCGCCACGGCTACTCGGTCTTCGGCGCCGGCCCGACCACCACGCCCTACGGCAACCTGCTGCTCAGCCCGCCCTACGTCGAGCTGCCGCCGATGTCGGCCAACGCCTCCGGCCAGGCCAGCCTCAGCGCGCCCGTGCCTCCCGGCACCACCGGCGTGAGCGTCTGGCTGCACGCCTTCGACATCGGCTCGCTGAGCTTCACGAACGGCGTCGCCGCGGTCATCGGCTGACCGCGACGCATGCGCGCCCTTCCTGGTCCGCTCAGAGGACCAGGAAGGGCAGCTTGTTCGACTGCTGCCCGAAGAAGCCCTTGCGCAGCGAGAACTGCGTCGAGCCGCTCGGCGCGACCACCGGCACCGTCGTGACCATCAGGCTCAACTCGCCGAGCAGGGGCACGTCGAGGCCGAACTGGAACACGGGCACCGACGGCACCACGCCGAAGTAGGGCAGGTAGCCGTCGTCGTAGAAGTCCAGGCCCACGGTGACGACCGGGGTGAGCGGCGTGCCGACCGGCGGCAGCACCAGCCACAGCTCGGCGGCGCCAGCGGCGGACTCGGTGAGGGGGGCGGGCGCCTCGGCGGCCGGGGCCGGGTCGAGGACGGGGGCGACGAGGAGGCTGAGGAGGAGGGAGAGCATGGAGTTGTGACGGGGTGGAGGGGGACGGGTTCCAGAATAGCCCATTCCCGCGCGCCGCTACGATCCCCCGCCGAGCCCATGCTGCGCCTCTACTACTCGCCCTACTGCCCCTACGCCCAGCGCCCGCGCGTCCTGCTCGCCCGCCTCGGGGTCGAGCCCGAGCTGCGCGAGGTCGACCTCGGCGACCGCGACGCCGAGTTCCTCGCCCTCTGCCCCAGCGGCAAGGTGCCGCTGCTCGAGGACGACGGCCGCCTGCTGCACGAGTCGGCCGTGATCTGCCAGTACCTCGCCGCGCGCTCCGGGTGGGAGGGCGCCTGGCACGAGGACCTCTTCCTGGCCCACCGCCAGCGCCTCGCCCTGGCGCAGTGGGACGGCACCCTCGCCCCCGCCTGGTACCGCTCGATGCGCGACCCCGAGGGCCTCGACCGCGACGGCCTGGGCAAGGAGCTCGACTTCTTCGAGCAGACCCTCGAGCTGACCGGCCACGAGACCGACAACCTGCTCGGCATCGCCTGCGCGCCGCACTGGCTGCGCATGGGCTGGACCGCGGACCTCAGCCCGCTGCCCGGCCTGCTCGCCGAGCGGCCGGCGCTGAAGGCCTGGCTGGATCGCGCCGCCGACCGCGAGGAGGTGCGCGCCACCGCGCCCGAGCGCGAGGACATGGTGCGGCGGCTGCGGGCCAAGTTCGGCCCGCCGGCCGACGCCTAGTCCTCCTCCGCCTCGAGGAAGGCCTCGACCCGCGCACGCGCGGCGGCGGCGCGGCGCGCCGTGCGGCGCCAGGCCTCGGCGGCCTCGGCCTCGCCTGCCGCCTCGGCCAGCTCGACGACCGCGTCGAGGAAGGCCGGCTCGAGGGTGTAGCCGCGCAGCTCCTCGGCCAGGGCGAGCGCGGCGGGCACGCCCCCGGC
Source organism: uncultured Planctomycetales bacterium (assembly GCA_964342475.1). Taxonomy (GTDB): domain Bacteria; phylum Planctomycetota; class UBA1135; order UBA1135; family UBA1135; genus J029. The sequence continues at coordinate 9 of CAYFGE010000037.1, read as the reverse complement.
GGCGGCTGC
>CAYFGE010000036.1:0-8743 GCA_964342475.1 uncultured Planctomycetales bacterium | reverse complement strand
GCCGCCGGCCACCTGACGGGCGCGGTCGGCGGGCCCGGGCTGCGGCGCGAGCTGCGCCGCCCCGAGGCGCGGCCTGCCGCGCGCGCGCGCACCCCCATCCTCGACGGCTTCCCGGCCGTCATCCGCGGCAGCCTGCTGTGGTGCGACGCCGACAACCTGAACACCGACGGCATCTACCCGGGCACCGCGACCTACCGCGAGGACCTCGGCCCGGCGGAGATGGCCGCGCTCGCCATGCAGAACTACGACGCCGCCTTCCAGGAGCTGGCACGCGAGGGCGACCTGCTCGTCGGCGGCGCCAACTTCGGCACCGGCTCCTCGCGCGAGCAGGCGGCCACCGCCCTGCTCCACCGCGGCATCCGCCTCGTCGCCGCCGCCTCCTTCTCGGCGACCTACAAGCGCAACGCGTTCAACAACGGCTACCCGCTGGTCGACTGCCCGGGCCTCGTGGCCTGGCTGCGCACCCTGGACCTGCCGGCCGCGCCGACCGTCCGCCCCGGCTTCGAGGCCGAGTTCGACTTCGCCGCCGGCGAGGTGCGGGTGGAGGGGCAGGCCTTCCCCTTCGCACCGCTCGGCCCGGCGGCCCAACGCCTCGTCGTCGCCGGCGGTCTGGAGAACCTGGTGCGCGAGGAGGCCGCCACCCGCGCCTAGTCGTCGAAGCGCAGCCCCTTGACCAGGGGCTCGTAGGTCATGAAGTCGGCGTGGTGGACCACGTAGGCCTCGGCCGTCCGCTTGACCAGGTTGCCCTCGCCGGCGTGCGTGGCGATGACGTGGCAGACCGCGTCGGGCACGCCGCACTCCTGCGCCAGCGCGACCCCCGTGAAGGGGTGGCGCAGGTACTTGCCGCGGCGCGACTGCACGCAGCGCCCGTCCACCTTGTCGTACTCGAGCAGCTTGCCGACGTCGGCCAGGATGGCGCCGGCGACCAGGGTGTCGCGGTCGATCGCCATCTCCTTGCCCATGAACTCCTCGATCTTCACCGCCGAAGCCAGGGCGAGGTGGACCACCAGGCGCTTGTGCGCGAGGAAGGTGGTCGAGCAGTCCTCGACGTGCAGGGTGAAGGGGATCTCGCGCAGGTCCTGCGGCTCGAGCGGGCTGCGCTCGAAGGCCAGCATCCAGGTCCGGAGCACCTGGTCGCGCAGGGTGGAGTCCCGGATCCACTCGATCTCGGGCCAGAGGTCCAGGACGGCGTCGCGGCTTGCCATGATCCCTCTGGCTAGCTCACCGTCGCCGCGGGGCGAAGAGCCCTTTCCGCCGGCCGCTCAGGCCTTGCGGTAGAGCAGCTCGACCTCGGGGTCGACCACCGGCGCGCGCCAGCCCGGTTCGAGCGGCAGCCGGGCCTCGCTCCCCTCCACGCGCAGCCGCTCCTCGCGCACCGCGCCGCCGGCGTCGGTCCAGCGGAGGCGCAGCCAGAAGGTGTAGGGCGGGCCCTCCTGGACCTGGCGCACGCGGACGCCGTCCGCCTGCCACTCCACCTCGAGCTCGGGGCAGCCGGGGCGGTCGAGCCACTGCTCGAAGAAACCGCCGAGCCCGCGCCCCGCCGCCCGCTCCATCGCGGCGACGAAGTCGGCGGTGGCCAGCGCCCCGCCGAGGTGCTCGCGGTAGTAGGCCGCGATGCCGGCGAAGAAGGCCTCGTCCCCCACCTCGCCGCGCAGCATGTGCAGCACCCAGGCGCCCTTCTGGTAGGTGTTGATCGAGGAGCTGCCGAAGAAGTCGTCCGGCTTCTCGAAGCCGCGCCAGCGGACCGGGCGCTCGCGCCCGGCGGCCGAGCGCAGCCAGGCGCGGCGCGTGCGGTCGAGCTCGCGCTGCAGCGGCGGCCCGCCGGTGGACTCGTCGAGCCAGGGGCCGAAGTAGCTGGCGAAGCCCTCGGACAGCCAGGCGTCCCACCACTCCGCGTAGCCGGCGCCGTTGCCGAACCACATGTGGGCGAACTCGTGGGCCAGCGTGGACACGCCGGAGTCGCGGCCGTCGAACAGCGACTCCATGATCCAGGTGTTGCCGGCGTTCTCCATGCCGCCCCAGCGGGTCGGCACCTGCACCACGCAGTACTTGGCGTAGGGATAGGTGCCGAAGCTGCGCTCCATGGTCTCCATCCACTCGGCGTGGTGCAGCAGCCCGCGGCGCGCGCGGGGCAGGTCCTTGCGCCAGACGTAGTGCGGCACGAGGCGCTCGTCGCCCTCCTCGGCGACCCGAGCGTAGGGGCCGACGGCGAAGGCCAGCTGGTAGGTCGGCAGCTCGGAGGCGGAGGTGCCGCCGCTCAGCACCCAGCCCTCGGCGGGCGCGACGGGCGGGCAGCCGCAGGCCGAAGCGGGCGGGGCCTCGCGCGGCCCCCAGTCTCCAGTACCGACGCTGACGGCCTCCGCCGGGTGCTCGAGCAGGGTGCTGAAGTGCGCGCGGTCGGAGGGGTGGTCCTCGCAGGGCAGCCAGCCGCGCGCCCGCGAGCTGAAGTGGTCGGTGAACACCACCGGGTCGCCGTAGCGGTTGTCGGAGCGGTAGAGCCCGTCGACGGGCTCGCCGGAGAACACCGCGTGGAGGCGGACGAGCTCGCCGGCGGCGACCTCACGCCCCAGGGGCAGGCGCACGATGCCGCCGTCCCAAACCGGCTCGATCGGCGCGCCGCCCTCGTCGTGGAAGCGCAGCTCCCAGCCGCGACCGGCGCGGGCGTGGAAGCGCAGCTCCTCGAGGGCTTCCACGGCGCGCACCTCGTAGCGGCAGGAGCCGCTCAGCGCGCCGCCGTCCGGGTCGGCGCGCAGGTGGATGCGGTAGCTGAGGACGTCCTGCTCGGGGAAGCCGGACAGCTCGGGGCCGCCGCCGGGAGCGGCGGCCGCGGCGGACAGCAGGGCGGCGGCGAGGAGCACGCGCCGCTCAGCCGGCCGGGGTCATGCCGGCGCCGCAGCGCTCGACCACCTTGGCCACCAGTTTCTCGATGCCGGCGGCGACCTCGGAGAGGCGCGAGTCGAGCATGTAGGCCGGGGTGCTGACCACGTTGCGCCCCTCGTCGACGTGGATCTCTCCCGCCGGGCAGACGACGTGCTTGGCGCCCATCTTCTCGAGCGCCTCGGCGGTCCCGGCGTCGCTGCCGATGGTCAGCTCGACCGCCGGGGCGAACTCCTGGAACACCGCCGCGCACACCGCCGGGGCGATGCAGATCACCCCGAGCGGCTTGCCCGCCTCGGCGGTCTCGCGCACCACCCGGGCCACGTCGGGCTGCACGGCGCAGGCCGGGCCGTTCACAGCGAAGTCGCTCAGGTTCTTGGCCGCGCCGTACCCGCCGGGGAGGATCAGCGCGTCGAAATCACCGGCGCCGACCTCGGCGGCCGGGCGGATCGCGCCGCGGGCGATGCGCGCCGCCTCGGCGAGCACGTTGCGGGTCTCGCCCTCGACGACCTCGCCGCTGCGGTGGTCGACCACGTGCATCTGCTCGACGTCGGGCGCGAAGCAGACGGCCTCGGCGCCGGCGCGGTCGAGGGCCAGCAGCGTGATCACGGACTCGTGGATCTCGGCTCCGTCGAGGAAGCCGCAACCGGAGAGGCAGACTCCGACTCGCACCATGGTTCCTTCCTGGCTGGGGTTCAGCACTCCGGCTGGACGCGGCGGACGACGGCGTCGCCGGCCAGGCGGGCCTGGCAGGCCAGCCGCTGCCCGGGCGGGCAGCCGAAGGAACGCAGTGTAAGGGCTTCCCCCGGCGCGGCGGGCTCGAGGCCCTCGCCGGCCTCGACCAGGCAGACGCCGCACTTGGCGCTGAGGCAGCCGAAGGGGAGGACGAGCCCGCCCTCCTGGGCGGCCTCGACGAGGGTCTGGCCGGGCCGGGCCTCGACGGTGCCCTGGCCCTCGACGGTGAATCGGATCAACGGGGGGATTCCTGCTCGGGGAGGAAGCGGCCGCGCTCGCGGAAGCGCTCGCGGAAGCGTTCGATCTGGACGACGTACTCCCAGGCGGACGGCTTGCGGCCGCGGAGCCGGTCCAGCCAGGCCTCGGCGCCGCCGGCCTCCTCGACGCGGCGGGCCACCGTGCCCGGGCCCAGCCTGTAGGCCAGCAGCCCCAGCCTTTCATCCCCCCCGTGGGCGGCGATCTGCTCGGCGAGGTAGTGGGCGCCGAGGAGCAGGTTGTCGGCCGGCGCGGCGGGGTCCCCCACCGGATGGCGCGCGACCAGCTCGTCGGCCGTCGCCGGCAGGAGCTGGCACAGCCCGAGCGCGCCGATGCTCGACTCGGCGTCGGCCCGCCCGCGGCTCTCGGCGTAGACCAGCCCGGCGAGCAGTTCGGGCTCGGGCAGGCCGGCGGCGGCCGCAGCGGCGCGGATCTCGGCCGCCCAGCCCTCGACGCGCAGCACGCCGTCGAAGGGACGCTGGGCCAGGACACCGACCGAGGTCAGCACCAGGCAGGCCAGCAGGAAGCGGATCAGCCGCCGGCGCGGGCTGCGCTCCATTCCCTCCAGCGCTGGGCGGCGCCGCGCACCGCCTCGTAGGAGCTGTCCGGCCGCACCGCCGGCGCGTCGAGACCGGTGACCCGGTGCAGGAAGTAGCTGGTCAGCGGCCGCAGGTGCTCGGGCCCGTTCTCGAGCAGCCCGACGAGCTCCGCGGCGGCGCGCGCCGGCGGCACCTGGTCGGCCAGGTCGAAGGACTCGGGCAGCAGGATGCCGGCGTTGGCGGCGGCGCGCTCCAGCCAGTAGGCAGGCTCGAGCAGGCCGTTCTCGCTCCACCAGGCGGCGTAGACGCCGGCCGGGTCGGGCGTGGTGCGGAAGTCCACCCCGGTGCTGGTGACCAGGGCGCTGAGCAGCTCGACGTCGTGCGGCACGCTGTTCAGCAGGCGCATCAGGGGGCCGACGGCGTCCGGGTCGCCGAGGCGTCCGGCCAGCACCGCGGCGCGCTCGGCCACTACCGGGTCCGGCGCCTCGAGGTGCGGACGCAGGACGGCGCGGGCGGCGGCGGCGCCCCGGCCCTCGGCGGCGCGCGCCCAGCTCAGCTCGAGCTCGCCGTCGGCGAAGATCGGGAACAGCTGGGCGAAGGCGGCGTCCACCTCCTCGCCGCGCAGGCGCCCGAGGGCCTGGACGGCGGCCATCCGCACCGAGGCCTCGTTCTCCAGCCCGCAGCAGGCGCGGACGGCGGAGAGGGCGCCCGGGTCGCCGAGCTCGCCGAGGGCCCACAGGGTCTCGGTGCGCACGCCCTTGGAGGACTCCCGGCCGGTCAGCGGGAGGAGGCGCGGCACCACGTCCGCGTCCCCGAGCTGGCCGAGGCTGCGCGCCGCCATCTGCACCACGAGGGCGTCCGGATCGGCGAGCGCGGCGAGCAGGGCGGACTTGCCGGCCTCGCCGGCGCGGCCCAGCGAGCGGGCGGCAGCGACCCGCACGGCGAGGCGCTCGTCCCCCATCGCCTCGGCGGCGACCTCCGGGCCGAGAGCCAGCATGCCGCGCTGCAGCAGCTCGCTGCGCAGCGGCTCGGCCAGCTCGGCGAGGCCGTCGATCATGTCCGGCGCCAGGCCGGGCTCGGGGCGGCGGAGGGCCGCGTCGAGCAGCTGCCGGGCGAGCTCCGGGCGCGAGGTGTGCGCCGGAACCAGCGACAGGAACAGGCGGCCGAGCTCGACGTCCCACAGCGCGGCGAGGCCGGGGTCCGCCTCGAGCGTGGCGCACCAGGCGGAGAGGACCTCGGCGTCGAGCTCGGCGGCGCGCAGGCGGGTCAGCTCGAGCTCGAGGAGGCGGCGCTCCTCGGCGTCGGCGGCGTCCCAGCGGCCGAGCCAGTCGAGCACGAAGGCGCGCGGCGATGCCGGCGGCGCCAGGGCCTGCCAGGAGAGCGCGTCGTAGATCTCGTCGAGGTCGCGCAGCAGCCCCGGCAGCCACTCGGCGGCCGACTCGCCGCGGAAGGTCAGCGGCTTGCGCTGCAGGCCGACCTCGATGGCGACGCGGGCGCGGAAGTCCTGCGTCGGCGAGCCGTAGATGCCCGGGAGCACGCGGACGTCGAGCAGCTGCGCGCGCTCGATGCGCTCGAGCAGCCGCACCATGCCGAGCTCGCCGAGCGTGCGCACGGCCGCGGTGGCGTGGCCCGTGTCGCGCCCGGCCAGGCAGCGGAACTCGCCGTCGGCCTGCTGCCAGGCGATGCTGAGGCGCGGCAGGTCGGCGTCGGTGACGCGGAGCTGGCCGCGCACGGCGCGGAAGCCGCGCTCGCTCTGCGTGTACCAGGCCAGCCAGGCCGAGCGCTCGAGGTGGCTGAAGTCCTCGCCGGTGATGCGCGAAAGGCTCTTCTCGCCGAGCTCGGAGAAGCGCGCGTACTGCGGGTAGAAGGTCAGCCCGCCGACCGCCTTCACCAGCCCGTGCAGGATCTCGACCTCCAGCTCGCGCAGGGAGTCGAGGTCGGTCGAGCGGAACAGGTACTCGGCCAGGCAGGCGGCTGCCGCGCCGCTCAGGAAGAGGTCGGCCTCACGCAGGGCGTCGCGCAGCGGCGCGAGCAGCTCGGCGTCGACCAGGAGTTGGTCGAGGATCTCCTGCTGGTGGAGCAGGGCGTACCAGAGGTAGGCCTGCTGCAGCCCGGGCGGCGTGGCGAGGAGGTCCTGGCGCAGCAGGGCGCGGGCCTCCTCGTCGGCCTCGCCGGCCAGGGTGTCGGCCACCTCGAAGGCGACCGGGACCGAGGCGTCGAGCAGGGCCTCGAGCAGTGCGCGCCGCACCTCGGGCTGGCCGTGGAAGGCGCGCAGCAGACGGGCCGCGCGCAGGCGGGCGTCGTGGTCGCGGCCGAAGCGGAGGGTCTGCAGCAGCGGAGCGACGTAGCTCTCGTGCGGCAGGCGGCCGAGGCGGGCCTCGGCGGCGGCCCGCACGCCGCGCTTCGGGTGGTCGAGCAGGCGCAGGGCGCGGGCGGGCAGCCAGCCGCCGTTCAGCCGCAGGGCCACCTCGAGGCAGGAGGTGGCGACCGGCACCGAGCCGATGGCCGCCGCGGTGCTGACCAGCGGGGCGGCGTCGTCCGGCTCGCCGACGTACTCGAGCAGCTCGGCGCACAGGGCCACGGTGGGCTCGTCGCTGCTGTCCAGACCGTGGAGGGCCGCGTTGCGCGGGCCGTCCAGACCGAAACCGCGCAGGCGGTCGAGGTAGCCGCGGCGCATCTCGTCGCTGCGGTTCTCGAGGGCTTCGAACTCGCGCAGCACCTGGACCACGCGCGGGTCGAGGGCGGCCGCGGCCTCGGCGTCCCAGTGGCTCGGGGCGGCGGGGACGGCCGGCTCGGCGGCCTCGGCCTCCTGCTGCTCGGCGGCCTCCTTCTCGGCGGGCTTCTCCGCCGGCGGCTGCTTGCGCGGCTTCGGGTAGTCGATCCGGTGCTGGGCCGGGAGGACCGGCACGAGCGCCGAGGCGGCGAGGATCAGGAGGGCGGGGCGAAGCAAGTCGGGGTCCGGGCCGGGGCGGCGGAAGGGCGATTCTACCGCGGGGCGGGCCGCGGAACGGGCTCCCTAGTCGCCGGGGAGCAGCCAGGAACGCACTTCCGGGGCCTGGAGGGCCTCGAGCAGGTCGGCGTCGCGCAGCGGGTCGAACAGGCGGAAGTCGCTGCGGCCGTGCTGACGCAGGCCGCGCAGGGCACCCGGACCGCGCACCGCGAGGTCGGCCTCGGCGATGGCGAAGCCGTCGGCGTGCTCGACCAGGGGCGCCAGACGGGGGTGGGACTCGGGGGCGGCGAACAGGGTGCAGCGCCCCTCCCCGCCTGCCGCGCCCCGCGCCAGGCGGCCGCGCAGCTGGTGCAGGCTGGCCAGCCCGAGGCGGTCGGCGTCGAGCACGGCCATCTCCGGCACCCCCGGGACGTCGAGGCCCACCTCGACCACCGTGGTCCCGAGGAGGGCCGCCGACTCCCCGCGGGCGAAGCGCTCGACCGCGGCGGCCACCTCGGCACCCGGCAGGCGGCCGTGGACCACCTCGATCGGCAGTCCCCGCCAGGGGCCGCCGGCCAGCTCGGCGGCGCGCGCCTCCAGCCCCTCCTCGCCGTCGATGCGCGGGACGACGACGAACATCCGCTCCCCCGCCTCGAGGCGCGGGCGCGCCGCGGCGGCCCAGGCCGGCCAGCCGGCGCGGTCGGCGAGCTCGGTGGTGATGCGCCCGCCCGCGCCGGGCCGGCTGCGCAGCACGCAGGGCTCGAGCGCGCCGTAGCGGGCCCAGGCCAGCGTGCGCGGGATCGGCGTCGCGGTCATCGTCAGGACGTGCGGCCGCTCGCCCTTGGCCAGCAGGGCGGCCTTCTGCCGCACCCCGAAGCGGTGCTGCTCGTCGAAGACCACCAGGCCGAGGTCGGCGAAGCGGACCTCGGCGCCGAACAGGGCGTGGGTACCGACGGCGAGGGCCGCGCCGTCCGCCGCCAGCTCGGCCAGCGCGGCGCGCCGCTCGGCCGCGGTGTCGTCGCCGAACAGGCCGACCAAGCGCACCCGCGCGCCGTCCAGCCAGCGGCGGAAGGTGGCGAGGTGCTGGCGCGCCAGGATCTCGGTCGGCGCGAGCAGCGCGGTCTGCCGACCCTCGGCGGCGAAGGCCAGGGCCAGGGCGAAGGCGATCGCCGTCTTGCCGCTGCCCACCTCGCCGTGCAGCAGGCGCGCCAGGCGGCCGCCGCCGGCCAGGTCGCCGCGCAGCTGCGCCAGGACCTGCTCCTGGTCTGCGGTGAGGGCGAAGGGCAGGCGCGCGGCGATGCGTTCCCAAACCCGCGGGTCGAGGGCCCGCCGCGGCGGCGCGGCGGCCTCGGCGGCGCGCTGGCGGGCGCGGCCCTGCTCGAGGCGCAGGGCCTCGCCCCAGGCCAGG
>CAYFGE010000035.1:0-8789 GCA_964342475.1 uncultured Planctomycetales bacterium | reverse complement strand
CGGCGGGCACGCCCCCGGCGGCGGCTGCGGCGCGCACGGCGCCGGCCACGCGCGCAGTGGGCAGGCTTCGCGCGGCGAGCAGGGCGGCCTCGACGGCGTCCGCCGCGGCCGCGTCGCCGCAGCGGCGGTGGGCGTCGGCGATCCAGAGGCGCGTGTCGGCGGGCAGATCTACCATGGCCGCGAGGCGCTCGAGGAGGGCGGCGGCCCCGGCGGCGTCGCCGTCCTGGTGCAGACGCCAGGCGGCGAGGGCGGCGCCCTCCGCCGCGCCGGAGCGGTCGAGGCGCCCGGCCTCGGCCCAGTCGAGCAGCGCGCCGCCGAAGGCGGCGGTCCAGCCGCGGTGGTCCGTCCAGTCCTCGCCGGCCGCGGGCAGGAACTGGCGCCAGGCCAGCACGCCGAGGCTCTGCTGGCGGTAGAGGTTGCGGCTCGAGCCGTAGATGCCGCGCTGGAAGTCGCCGTCCTCGAAGGCGCAGTAGCCGGCCTCGAAGCAGGACAGCGCGCGCTCGAGCTCGCCGGCGCGGGCGTAGAGGGCGGCGGCGCGGCGGGCGACGGTGCGGCGCAGCGGCTTGTCGCGCGAGTCGGCGGTGGAGCAGACCTCGGCGCAGTGCGGCAGGGCCTCGGCCGCGCCGAGCATGCCGCTCCAGGTGTCGAGCACGAGCAGGTCGTAGGCGTCCTGCTCCCACTCGTAGCGCGAGGGCGAGGCGAAGCGCAGGGCATCCTCGACCAGGCCGACGAGGTCCTCGCCGCCGGCCAGCGCCTCCTTCACCTCGGCGACCAGCTGGCTCAGCGGGAGCTCCCCGAAGTCGCCGCCGAAGCGGTTGTAGTTCGAGGCGGTCGCCATCGTGGCGCACCAGCGGTAGAGGTCGATGGCGCGCGCGCGGTCGCCGGCCGCGGCGAGCACGCGGGCGAGGCGCAGCAGCTGGCGCGCGTCGCGCGGGTGCAGGCTGGCCTGCAGCGCGTCGAGCACCGCGTCGGCGCGGTCGCCCAGCTCGGCGGCGCGCTCCTCGAGCAGGCTGAGCAGCTGCAGGTGCTCGGCCTTGGAGGCCTCCCCCGCCAGGGTGCGCCCGACCAGCGCCTCGAAGGCCGCCTCGCCGCCCGCGGCCAGGCGCGCGGCCGCCAGGCCGTCGAGCACCGGCTCGAGCTCGCCGACCTGCTCGAGGTCGACGACGCGCAGCAGGCGCTCCATCTCCTCCAGGCCGAAGTCCTCGGCGGCGAGCACGGTCCAGGCCTGCACGCGCTCGCGCGAGGCCGGGACCTCCTCGTCGTAGGCGTCGAGCCCGCCGCGCCGGCGGCGCTCGCGCTCGGCCTCGGCGGCGGCGCGCTCCTCGTCGGAGGGCTCCTCCTGGTCGACCGGCCAGAAGCCGAGGGCGCCGTCCACCCAGCGCCAGGAGTAGGCGTCCTGGTCCATGCCGACCGGGAACTCGCGCCACAGCTGGCGCAGCACGCGGCGGGCGTCGGCGCGGCGGCCCTCGTCCAGGGCGCTGCGCAGCTGGCCGGTGTCGGCGCGCGGCTCGCGCAGGTCGACCGCCTCGTCCTCGGCCTCCTCCACGGCCTCCTCCTCGCCGGCGGCGGCGCGCAGCTCGAGCAGCCGGCCCAGCGCCTCGTCGGCGCGCAGCGGCTGGCGCTGGTCCATCCACAGCTCGATCTCCTGGACGGCCAGGCCCTGGTCCTCGGGCTGCGCGGCCAGCATGCGCTCGAAGACCTCGCGCGCCCGCACGCCCTCGCCGAGCTGCAGCAGCACGCCGCGCAGGCGGCCGAGCAGCTGCGCCTCGTCCTCGGGGTGGCGCTCGAGCGCGGCCTCGACCTCGGCCAGCATGCGCTGCGGATCGCGCAGGCGCTGGACCAGGCGCAGCCGCTGCTCGGTGCGGGTGAAGTCCGTTCCCTCCTCGGCGTCGAGCTGGTCGAAGCGGGCGAGGAAGGCGTCGGGGGCGAGCTCGAAGAAGTCGTACTCGGCGGTCCGGCGGATGCGCGCGGCGTCGGGCGCGGAGTCGTCGAGCACGTCCGGGCGGAAGTAGAGCTCGAGCAGCTGGTCGACGGCCTCCTGCTCGCGGCCGGTGCTCTGCAGGTACTTGATGCGCACCGCCTTCAGCGCCAGCCGCTGCGGCTCGAGCTGCTCGTAGGCGTCGAGCATGGCCTCGACGACCCCGGCGGCGTGCTCGAGCACCTCGTCCTGCATGAGGCCGTCGAACTGGAAGACGAGGTAGTCCTGCTTCTCGGCAAGCGCCTCGTCCCACCACTCGAGGAACAGCGCGTGCAGCTCCTCGCCGAAAGGCTCGCGCGACTCGCGCACGAGGTTGATCAGGAACCACGGCCGGCTGGTCGGCATCACCTCGCCCCAGGCGGCGGCGGCGATCGAGGCGCGCTCGCCCTCGGGCACCAGGTCGAGCAGCGGGCCGAGGTAGTAGGCCAGGCGGTCGGCGTGCTCGGCGAGGATGTCCGAGATCCGCTCGGCGTCGAGCAGCGGCTCGCCCAGCTCCTCCTGCATCTGCGGCAGCAGGCGCAGGCACTCGCCGCGCTTCTCCGGATCGTCGAGCACGAGCTGCACGAAGTACTGGCAGAAGCCGCGCAGCGCCTCGCCCTCGAGGGCGGGCAGGACCCGCTCCATGACCTGCGCCAGGGCCCAGGAGCTGACCGCGCTGCCCGGCTTCATCCAGGCGCGCAGCCAGTGGCGGGCCACGAACAGGCAGAGGTTCGGGTCGTCGGTCGAGCGCGCGGCGGAGAACAGCGAGCCGATCGCGGCGGCCGCCTCGTCGCGGTCCTCGATCGACTGGTAGTCCACGCGGCGGAGCAGCTCGCGGACGTCGTCGGTCTTGCCGTGGGTGAGCAGCGGCAGGAGCAGCCACAGCGACTCCTCGAGCGGCACGAGGTCGGTGGCGCTCGGCTCGACCGCGCCGCCGACGAGGAAGGCGAGGCGGCGCTGCTCCGCCTGGCCGCGGCCGCTCTGTGCGATCAGGCGCCGCGCGGCGCCGACGCGGCCGCCGCGCACCCAGGGGCGCACGACCTGCTCGAGCAGCGCGCCGTCCTCCGGGAAGGCGGCGAGCAGCTCGAGGTCGAGGCCGAAGGCCAGCTCGCTGCGGCCGAAGGCGTTGGCGAAGCGGCGCACGAACTCGGAGCGGCGCAGCAGGCGCGGGTGGCGGGCCAGCGGCAGCGGCTCCTCGCCGGGCGCGCGCGCCGCCAGCGCGGACGCCCGCTCCTCGGCCAGCAGCGCCGCGTGGTGCTCGAGGAGCGCGTCGGCGCGGGCCGCGTCGGAGGTCACCAGCAGGCCCTCGAGCGTGCGCTCGGCGAAGCGGTCGTAGTCGTCGACGTTGCGCGCGAACCAGCGCGAGAAGGCGTCGCCCTCGGCCTCCTCCTCCTTGCCCGAGACCAGCGGTCGGCGGTCGAGGAGCAGCTCCATCGCGCTGCGGTAGAGCGGCCAGGCCTGCGCGTCGCGGCCGAGGCGCTCGCGCAGCTCGGCCACCTTGAGCAGCAGGCCGACGTCGCCGGTGTCGCCGATCAGCACCTTGGCGTAGGTCTCCAGGGCCTGCTCGGGGTAGCGGTTCTCCTCGTAGAGCTGCGCCGTCTCGCGCTGGAACTGCGCCGGGTCGGGCAGGTCGCGCGCCAGGCGGAAGGTCTTCACCGCGTCGTCGATCGCGCCGGCCGAGAGGAAGGCGCGGCCGAGGTCGAGGTAGACCTGCGGCGGCACGAGCTGGCCGAGGCCGATCAGGCGGCGGCCGTAGGCGAGGTGGCGCTCGGGCTGCTCGGGCTGGCGCGGGCCGCCGAAGGAGGAGCGGCCGCCCTGGGCCAGGTCCATCAGCTCGCGCACCACCGAGGGGCGCCGGTCGCCGGCGATCGGCAGCGAGCCCTCCAGGGCGATCAGCCAGGCCTCGCGGTCGTTGGTCTGCTCGGCCAGGTCGGCGAGCAGCTGGTAGAGGTACATCTTGTCGTGCCGCCGCGCGAGGCGCTCGAGCACGATGCGCCGGGCCCACTCGAGCACCTCGGGCGGCGCCTCCATGTTGAGCAGGCCGTCGATGGCGATGGTGAACAGGTCGTCCTTGTCGGCCGTCTCGGCCAGGTGCTGGAACATGCCGACCGCGCGCGCGGTGTCCCCCAGCTCGCGCAGCAGGTTGGCCAGCAGCAGGTAGCTCTCGATGCGGTCGGTGTGCTGCGCGATGCCGCGGCGGTAGGCGCGCACGGCCTCCTCGCGCATGCCGGCCAGCGCCAGCACGCCGGCCTCGAACTCGGCGCTGTCGCTGCCCTCGCCCAGCTCCTCCAGCCGCGCCAGCACGACGCGCGCCTGGTCGGGCTTGCCGCGCTCGAGCATGCTCATCGCGATCTGGCGCAGGTAGTCGCCCTCGCCCTCCGGGTCGACGGCGATCAGCTGGCGGACGGTCTTCTCGTAGTTGTGGTAGTCGGTGCAGGCCAGGAAGACGCGCGCCTTCTCCTGCAGCGCGTCCACCTGCGAGCCGCCGCTCGCCGCGAGGTGCTCCTCGATCACCTCGGTGGCCGAGACCGGGTCCCCCACCTTGGTGTAGAGGCGGACCAGCAGACCGCTCTCACGGTCGTCGGCGGTGCCGGCGCGCAGCTTCTTCTCGATGTCGATGGCCAGGTCGGCCAGCCGGCCGAGCCGCGCGGCGACGGCCATCATGCGGTCCTCGACGTAGCGCCGGCGCGGCACCGAGTCGACGCGGCGCCACAGCTCGAACCAGCGCTCCATCGCGCGCTCCTCCTCGCCGACCTCGGACAGCAGCCACGCCAGCCGCATCTCGAGGTCCTCGCCGGTCTCCTGGGCGCCGCGCACCTCGCGCAGGCCCTCGAGCACGTCCACCGCGCGGCGCAGGTTGCCGATGCGCTCGAAGGATTCGGCCAGCTGCATGCGCTCGGGCGCCTCGGGCGGCGCGGCGGCGTCCATCCGCTCGAGCACCGCCTCGGCCTCGGCCAGGTCGCCGCGGAAGCGGGCCAGGTCGAACAGGAACAGGTAGGCGGCGTAGCGCGCCGGCCCGGCCTCGATGCAGCGCTCGGCGCAGGACACGGCGAGGTCGTCCTGGCCGAGGCCCATCAGCGCGCGCGCGCCGTCGAGCAGGGCGAGGCCCGGCGGGGTCGCGGCGAGGAAGGCCTGCCATGCCGCGCGCGCGGCGGGCACGTCGCCGTTCTCGAGGTGGTAGCGTGCCAGCCCCTCGGGCCAGGTGGCGCGCTGCGGGTCGGCGGCGATCAGCTCGTGGTAGCGCGCGACCATCTCGGCCTCGCGCCCGGCCTCGCGGTCCATCTCGAGCAGCTCGCGGCGCAGCTCGACGGGGAAGCCCAGCGCCGCGGCGTCGTCGGCGAACAGCGCGGCGGCCTCGTCGAAGCGGTCGAGCTCGCGCAGCAGGTGGATCCACACCTCGCGCGCCGGCCGCGACAGCTCCTCGGCCCCGGCGAAGCGGTCCACCAGCTCGTCGAGGGCGTCGGCGGCGCGGTGCGCCTCGACCAGCACGGTGAGCGCGTAGTAGCGGTCGCGGTCGAGCTGCGCCGCCTCGAGCGCGTTCCAGCCCCAGTCGGAGGCCAGCGCGGTGTCCTCGGCGCGCAGCGCCCACTCGGCCACGCGGATCGCGGCGCGGAAGCGCGCGCTGCCCTCGCCCTCGACGGTGAAGAGGGCGATGGCCTCCTCCGGGCGGCCGAGCAGGGCCAGCACCACCGCGGCGCGGTCGGCCAGCTCGGGGGCGACGCCCTCGCGGCGGGCGAAGTCGGCCAGCGCGGTCTCGGACTCCTCCTCCTCGCCCATGCCGAGCAGCGCCATGCGCAGGCGCAGGTCGAGTTCCTCGGGGCGGCCGGCGTAGGCCTCGAGGGCGGCGCGGTAGGCCTCGCGAGCCGGGCCGGTGCGGCCGGTGGCGTCGAGCAGCCGCGCGCGCTCGAGCAGCCAGTCGGCCTCGGGCTCCTGCTGGAGCAGGCGGTCGACCTCGGCGAGCGCGAGGTCGAGCGTGCCGCGCCGCCGCATGAGCAGCGCGCGCACCTCGCGCAGGCCCCGCGCGTCCGCCGACCCGGCCTCGGCCGCCGCGCTGGCGCGCCGACCGAGCTCCTCGACCAGGCTGCGCGCCTCGCCGCGCTCGCGGCACACCGCGCGCCACAGCTCCTCGACGGCGGGGCGGAAGCCGGCGTCCTCGCTGGGCAGGGCCAGCGCGGCGGCGAGCGCCGCCTCGACCTCGGCCGACACGCCGGCGCCGTCCGGGTCCTGCGGCGGCGGCGCGGACCCTCCTGCCGGCGCGGGCGCGGGCTTCGCCGCCGGCGCGGCGTTCGAGGCGCCGGACTGGACCAGCGTCTGCAGCTTGGAGGAGAGCTTGCGGATCAGGGCCGGGTCCTGGCCCGAGCCGCTCTGCGCGGCGGCCGGAGCGGCCAGGAGCAGCGGCAGCAGCACCGCGGGAAGGGCAGGGCGGATGCTCATGCGCGTCCTCCGCGGGAGGTGGGCCGGCGGCGCCAGGCCAGGTCGGCGAGGAACAGGGCCAGCGCCGCGAGCAGCAGGAGCGGCGCGGCCTCGCGCAGGCGCAGGGCGCGGCCGGCGCCGGCCGGCGCGGCGTCGGCGGGGCTGCCGAGCAGGCGGCCGCCCGTGGCCCCGGCCAGCGCCGACGGGAGCAGCGCGTCCTGCGGATCGACCTGCAGCTCTCGCGTCGCGTCGCCCGCGGCCGGCGCCACCAGGCGCGTGCGGCGCGGATCGCCCGCCGCGCCGCCGAGGGCCCACAGCTCCTCGGCCGCGGCCACCGGCAGGCGCAGCTCGAAGCGGCCGGGCGCGCGCTCCACCATCGTCGGCAGCGCCTCGCGCGATCCGTCCAGTGCGCCGAAGCGTTCGAGCAGCGGCGTCGCCGCGCCGGGGCGGCGACGCTCGGCGACGACGAGGACCTCGTCCCCGCGCCGCTCGGCGCTCCAGCGGAAGGGCTCGGCCGCGGCGTCGGCGGTGCGCGCCAGCACCTGCGCGGCGAGCGCGCCGAAGCCGGGCCACTCGCTCCAGGGCTGCGTGCCCGCGCCGGCCGGCTCGGTGGTCAGCGCGGTGACGCGGCCGAGGCCGGCGCGCCAGCTGGCCAGCACCGGGTGCGCGCCGTCGACCGTCTCGACCAGCACCTCGGTGCCGGGACGGCTACGCGTCTCGACGTAGCCGGCGAGCGCCGGCAGCTCCTGCGGGTCGGCGCCCGACCACCACGCCGGGCCGCCGCGCCCGCGCACGGCGTGCGTGCCGGGCCGGTAGCCGGGCAGCTTCGCGCTGGCCGGCTGCTTGAGGATGATCTCCGGCAGGTTGAAGCGGTTGGGCACGTTGTAGAAGCGGCCCTTGCCCCAGTTGGCCAGGTTGACCAGGAACTCGCTGTGCGCCTCCGGGCCGATCAGCACGGTGGACACGTTCATGCCCTCGTCGGCCATGCGGCGCAGCATGCTCTCGAAGGGCCCGGTCTCGACGCCGCCGTCGGTCAGCACGAGCACGTGCTTGTAGCGCGTCTGCACGTTCTGCATGCCGTAGAAGGCCTCCTCGATCGCCGGCAGGATCACCGTGCCGCCGCCGGCGTCGAGCCGGTTCAGCGCGCGCTCGAGCTCGATCAGGTTGCTGGCCGGCTGGATCGGCGCGGCCCAGCGCTTGGCGCCGTAGAACTCGACGATGCCGACCTTGTCGTGCGGCAGCAGGCGGCGGATGGCCAGCCGCGCGACCTCCTTGGCCAGCTGCACCCGGTTGCCGCCCATCGAACCCGAGGTGTCGATGATCACGCACAGCGTGGTGCTCGGGTCGCGCTTCTCCTCCTTCTGCACGAGCTCGACGGGGAGCAGCTCCTCGAGCGGGGTGTCGGCCCAGCCGCCGGGGCCGAAGGCCGCGCCGCCGCTCATCAGGAGGCCGGTGCCGCCCTCCTCCACCGCCGCGCCGAGGCGCTGCTGGAAGGACGCGGGCACGCTGGCCGCGGTGCGGTCGTCGAGCACGACCAGCGGGAAGCCGGACGGGTCGGCGCCCTCGAGGTCGCCGGCCTCGGCGAAGCGGAAGCCGGGGCCGACCAGCTGCGCGAGGGCCTCGGCGCCGCCGCGCTGCCGCTCACCGAGGTAGAGCACCTCGACCGGATCCTGCACCGGCAGGGTGACGGCGAGGCGGTCGTCGGCCGGGCGCGCGTTGCGTCCCTCGAGCGCCTCGAGCGCGGCCTCGACGCGGAGGAAGCCGGCCTCGGCCGGTTCGAACTCGAGCACCAGCTCGCGGCGGCCGTCGACGAGCACCTCGTCGGCCTCGGCCAGGGCGAGCTCCTCGCCCGCCGGGCGCAGCGCGACGCGGACACGGCCGCGGCCCGCGAGGGTCAGGCGCAGGCGGGCGGGGTGCCCGCGGCGCAGCTCACCCTCGGGCACGAGGCCGACCAGGCGCAGCTCCGCGGCGTCGCCGGCCAGCGGCAGCTCGTGCACCGGGACGCCGCGCGCGGCCAGCTGGCCCGCGCGCGGCAGGGCGACGGCCGGTTGGCCCTGCGGGTGCTGCTCACCGGGGCCACCGGCTTCGTGGGCAAGGAGATCCTCTGGCAGGCGGTACGCGATCCGGACGTCGCCGAGGTGGTGGCGCTGATCCGGCCCAAGACCATCCACGACCGACGCACCAAGGAGGTCGTCGGGCACCTCACGCCCGAGCAGCGTGGGGCCCACCTGCTCGATCAGCTGGGCATCGGCGACGCCGAGCTGCGGGCCAAGGTCACCTTCGTGGCCGGCGACATCGAGCAGCCCAGCATGGGCCTCTCGGACGCGGACTTCGAGGCGCTGGCCGCCCGGACCACCCACCTGTGTCACTGCGCCGCGAGCGTCGCCTTCGACGCGCCCTACGAGGCGTCCTACGCGGC
>CAYFGE010000034.1:0-10025 GCA_964342475.1 uncultured Planctomycetales bacterium | reverse complement strand
GCCTCGCCCGACGGCAACTCGGACAGGTCGTAGCCCGAGCAGAACGCCTTCCCTCCCCCGCCCCGCAGGATCGCCACGCGCACGCGGGCGGCCGCGGCTTCCTCCAGCGCACGGCGGCGCGCCACCCAGCCGGCGGCCTCGGCCGAGCTCGTCCCCTCGAGGGCGGTGGCCAGGGACTGCAGCGTCGCGGCGGCGCCGTCCCAGTCCTCGGCTGCCAGTTGCGCCGCGTGGGCCTCCTCGGCAGCGGTGACGGCGGCCTCGGCGGCCTGCACGGCGCCGACCCGCAGCGCGCCGGTCTCGGCGGCGAGCTCGGGCAGCGCGTCGATGCGGCCGAGCGCGGCTCCCGGTCGGCCGGCCTCGAGGTCCGCGGCGACCTCGGCGGCCAGCGCGGTGAAGGCGGCCGAGGGGCCGGTCGGCACGGCAGGATCGCCGGCTCCCGCCGCGGCCTCGGCGGCGGCGCGCTCCAGGGCCTCGAGCTCGGTGCGCGCGGTCTGCGCCAGCCCGTGCCCGGCGTGCTCCTCGAGGAAGGCGCGCAGCGCTTCGGCCTTGGCCGCGGCGTCGGTCTGCGCCATCGCCGCGGTGAAGGCGCGCTGGCCCTCCTGCTGCAGGCGCTGCTCCTCGGCGCGCTGGCGGTCCTCCTCGCTCGGCCCGGTGACGGCCGGGGTGGGGGGCTCGACGACCTCGTCCTTCGGCCCGAGCACCGCCCAGGCGCCGGCGGCGGCGAGCAGGACGACGAGGGCGATGCCGGCCCCGCGGCGCTGCTTGCGGTGGGCGAGGATGCGCTCGCAGGCCTCGACCACGGCGAGCGCGGAGGCGGGCCGGGCGTCGGGGTCCTTGGCGAGCAGCGCGGCGAGCAGCTCCTCGAGCTCGCGCGGCGCGGCGACCCCGGCCTCGCGCAGGGTGGGCGGGGCCTCCTCGCGGTGCGCGCGCAGGATGTCGCGCACGCTGTCGCCGTGGAACACGGTGTCGGCGGTGAGCAGTCGGTACAGCGTGCAGCCGAGCGAGTAGAGGTCGCTGCGGTGGTCGACGTTCTCCGGCCGGATGCTCTCCGGCGCCATGAAGTGCGGCGTACCGCCGGCCGCCTCCTGGTCGATCATGCCGCGGGTCGCGGCCAGCCCGAGGTCGGCCAGCTTCACGTGGCCGCTGGCGGTGACCATCAGGTTCTCCGGCTTCACGTCGCGGTGGACCAGCTCGTGGGCCTCGGCGAAGGACAGCGCCTGCGCGGTGTCGCGCAGGGCGAGGACGGCGTCGCGCCAGGCCATCGGCCCGCTCTCGCGCAGCTTGTCCTCGAGGGTGCCGCCGGGCACCAGCTCCATGGCGAAGAAGTGCAGCTCGCCCTCGTCGGCGACGTCGAAGACCTGGACCAGGTTCGGGTGGCTGAGGCGTCCGGCGGCGACGGCCTCGCCCCGGAAGCTGCTGACCTTCGCCGGGTCCTTCGAGGCCTCGGGGTGGAGCACCTTGAGCGCCACCTCGCGGTCGAGGCTGGTCTGCAGCGCGCGGTAGACCGCGCCGACCGCGCCGCTGCCCAGCCGCCCGAGCAGGCGGAAGCCGCCGATCTCGCGCCCGACCATCGGGTCGGCGGCGCTCGGCTCGCCGGAGACGCGCAGCGAGCCGGCCAGCTCGTCGATCTCGAACTCGACCTGGCCGCCGGGCGGCAGCAGCACCTTGCGGCCGCGCTTGCCGCCGACCACGAAGGCCAGCTCGCCGCTGGCCTCGAGGGCCAGGCGCCCGTCGGACTCGCCGGCGGAGAAGCCGTCCTCGCCCTCGCCGGGCGGGCGGCCGAGCCGGTCGAGCATGCCGTCGACGTGGACGACCCAGGCCTGGCCGCCGCGCAGCGGCACCACGCCTTGCTCGTCCTCGATCTGCCAGTGGATCTTCAGGCTCAAAACGGCTCGTCAGGGTCGTCCGGGCTCGCCGATCGCGCCAGGGGGGAACAGGGCGCGTCCAACGCGCACCAGGGTAGCCCCTTCCTCGATCGCGATTTCATAGTCTTCCGTCATGCCCATCGACAGCGCGGGTGAGGCGGGCAGGGCGCTCCCGGCGGCGGCGCGGGCCAGCTCGCGCAGCGCGGCGAAGTGGCGGCGGAGCGCGCCTTCCGCCGCGCCGTGCGGCCCGAGGGTCATCAGCCCGCGCACGGCGAAGGGGCCGCCGGCGAGGTGCTCGAGCAGCGCCGGCAGGGCCTCGGCGGTGCAGCCGTAGCGACCGTCATCCGGCGTCAGGTTGACCTGGACCAGGACGGGCAGCGGCGCGGCGCCCCGGGCCTCGAGCAGGCGCGCGAGGCGCTCGGCGATGCGCCGGTCGCCGACGGTCTGGACCACACTCGCCAGCCCGAGGGCGTCGCCCGCCTTGTTGCGCTGGAGCGGTCCGATCAGGTGCCACTCGGCCGCGGGCAGGACGGCGTGGTGGGCGGCCAGGGCCTGTACGCGGTTGTGACCGAAGGCCCGCTGGCCGGCGTCCCAGGCGGCGCGCAGGGCCGCCGCGTCGGCGGTCTTGGCCACGGCCACCAGCTCGACGGCGGCGCCGTCGCGCCCGCTGCGGGCGGCCGCCGCGTCGATGCGCTGGCGGACCTCGGCGAGGCGGCTGGCGAGGGGCTCCATCAGGGGGCTGGCGGCGAGGACGGGCGGGCGCAGGGCTAGACTGGGACGCGCACGCCGGACGGCCGCACCCGCGCATGATCCCGCTCCTCCGGGAGGGGATCAAGCCGGACGCCCGAGGCGCCGCCGCCTCTCCCGCATGGGACCCCTCGCCCTCCTGCTCCTGCTCGCCGTCCTCCAGGGGCTGACGGAATACCTGCCCGTCAGCTCGAGCGGCCACCTCGTGCTCGGGCGCGAGCTCCTGCCCGGCGGCGAGGCCCTGCCGGAGGACGCCACGATCGAGGTGCTGCTCCACCTCGGCACCCTGCTCGCGGTGGTGCTGTTCTACCGCCGCGAGGTGGCGCGCCTGGCCGTCGGCGTGTTCGGCGGCGGCGAGGACCCGGCCGCGCAGCGCCGCCTGTTCGGCTGGCTGGTCCTCGCCACGCTCCCGGCGGTGGCCGTCGGCCTCGGCGCGAAGGAATGGATCGAGGCCAGCTTCACCACCCCGTTGGTCGCCGCCGCCTGCCTGCTGGTCACCGGCACCGGCCTGTGGTGGTCGCGGCGCCACGCCGGCGGCCGCCGCGACCTGCTCGAGCTGGGCGCACGGCTGGCGCTGGCGATGGGCCTGGCGCAGGCCGTGGCCATCCTGCCGGGCATCTCGCGCAGCGGCGCGACCATCGTCACCGGCATGGCGCTCGGCGCCAGCGTCGAGGCCGCCGCCGCCTTCAGCTTCCTCATGTCGATCCCCGCGATCCTCGGCGCCACGGTGCTCAAGCTGCCCGAGCTGACCGCGCCGGCCGCCGGCGGCCCCGGCGGCGGCGAGCTGCTGCTGGCCGCGGCGACCAGCTTCGTCGTCGGTTACCTGGCCCTTGGTATGCTCCTCTGGATCATGCGCGCGCGGCGCTTGTCGTGGTTCGCGCCCTACTGCTGGCTGCTCGGGCTGGCCGGCCTCGCCGTCTCGCTGACCTCATGAAGACCGCACTCATCACCGGCATCACCGGGCAGGACGGCTCCTACCTGGCGGAGCACCTCCTCGGCCTGGGCTACCGCGTCGTCGGCATCGTGCGCCGCTCCGCGACCCCCTCCACCGAGCGGCTCGAGGGCTGCCTCGACCGCGTCGAGCTGACCGCCGGCGACCTGCTCGACCAGAGCTCGCTGATCCGCGTGATGACCGAGTTCCAGCCGGACGAGGTCTACAACCTCGCGGCGCAGAGCTTCGTCCACGCCAGCTTCTCCGAGCCGATCCACACCGGCGAGGTCACCGCGCTGGGGGTCACGCGGCTGCTCGAGGCGGTGCGCCTGGTCAAGCCGGAGGCGCGCTTCTACCAGGCCTCGTCGAGCGAGATGTTCGGCAAGGTGCGCGAGACGCCGCAGCACGAGGACACGCCCTTCCACCCGCGCTCGCCCTACGGCGTGGCCAAGGTGTACGGCCACTGGGCGACCGTGAACTACCGCGAGAGCTACGGCATGCACGCCAGCTCGGGCATCCTGTTCAACCACGAGTCGCCGCGGCGCGGGCTCGAGTTCGTCACGCGCAAGATCAGCGACGCGGTCGCCGGGATCGCCTTCGGCGAGCGCGAGGAGCTGCCGCTCGGCAACCTCGACGCGCGGCGCGACTGGGGCTTCGCCGGCGACTACGTGCGCGCCATGCACGCCATGCTGCAGCAGGACGAGGCGGGCGACTTCGTCGTCGCCACCGGCGAGACGCACTCGGTGCGCGAGTTCTGCGAGCACGCCTTCGGCCGCGTCGGCCTCGAGTGGCAGGACTTCGTGACCATCGACCCGCGCTTCTACCGCCCGGCCGAGGTCGACCTGCTGCTCGGCGACGCCTCGAAGGCCGAGCGCGAGCTGGGCTGGCGGCCCGAGGTCGGCTTCCGCGAGCTGGTCGAGCGCATGGTCGACCACGACGTGCAGCGCCGCCTCGACGCCGGCAGGAAGCCGGCGCGCGGCGCGGTGGCCGTCTGAGCATGGCCGGCGCGGTCTGGATCACCGGCGCCGAGGGCTTCGTCGGCGGCTGGCTGCGGCGCGAGCTGGCGCGGCGCGGCGTGGCGGCCGCCGCCCTCTCCCTCGACCCGGGCGGGCTGGCCGGCGAGCTGCCCTGCGCGCGCCTCGACCTGGCCGAGGCTGCGGCCGCCGCCCCCGGCGCGCCGGTCGTCGAACTCGACGGGATGCCGCCCCCGCGCGGCCTGGTCCACCTCGCCGCGCTGAGCTTCCCGCCCGCCTGCGAGCGCGACCCGGAGCTGGCGCGGGCGGTGCACGTCACCGGTCCGGCGCGGCTCTACGAGCAGCTGCTGGCGCGCTGGCCGGAGCTGCCCGTGTTGCACGTCTCGAGCGGCCACGTCTACCGGCCGCAGGCCGAGCCGCTGCGCGAGGACCAGCCGCTGGTGCCGGTCAACGTCTACGGTGCGACCAAGCTGCAGGGCGAGGCGGTCGCCCTCGGCCTGCGCGACCGCGGCCACCGGGTCAGCGTCGTGCGGCCCTTCAACCACACCGGCGCCGGCCAGGCCGCGAGCTTCGCCCTGCCGAGCTTCGCGCTGCGCCTCGCCGCGCTCGAGGCCGCCGGCGGCGGCGCGCTCGAGGTGGGGCGACTCGACGCCCGGCGCGACTTCCTCCACGTCTCCCAGGTGGTCGACGCCTACCTCGCCCTGCTCGAGCACGCCGGCGAGCTCGGGGTGGTGAACGTCTGCTCCGGCACGGGGCAGCGCATCGGCGCGCTGCTCGACGGCCTGATGAGCCGCGTCGAGGCCCCGGTCGAGCGCCGCGGCGACGC
This sequence comes from uncultured Planctomycetales bacterium, assembly GCA_964342475.1. GTDB lineage: Bacteria > Planctomycetota > UBA1135 > UBA1135 > UBA1135 > J029. The sequence goes on along the minus strand of CAYFGE010000034.1, from coordinate 4,682 downwards.
CTCCCGCTTGCGCGGCGCGGCCGACGCCGACGTCCTGGTCGGCGACCCGTCCCGCCTGGCCGGCCTGCTCGGCGCCGCGCCGCAGCTCGACGTCGACGCGCTGCTCGACGAGCTGATGGCCGACGCGCGGCGGCGCGTGGCCGCCGGCGAGTCGCTGGACGAGGCCTGATCAGGCGCCGGCGCGGTAGCGCTTCACCCAGCCCATGAGGAAGGGACCGGGGCACTCGGTGCCGCGCATCTCGCTGTGGCCGTGCACCTCGCCGCGCGCGATGCCGTAGTGGCTGCGCAGGGTCTCGACCAGCTCCTCCAGGCCGGCGAGCTGCGCCGCCGGGACCGACTGCACCACGGCGTAGCTGCCGCCGCGCTCGGTGTCGGCGGCGAAGTTGCCGAGCAGGCAGATGCCGATGTTGCCGATGTTGTTGTCGCCGAAGGCGTGCGCGCCCTGGTAGTCGAGCGGGCGGCCCTCGACCACGCGGCCCTCGCGGTCGACCAGGAAGTGGTAGCCGATGTCGGCCCAGCCCCGGCCGTCCTGGTGGAACTGCTGGATGCGCCGGACCTCGGCCTTGGTCGCCGCCAGCGAACCGGAGGCGATCGGTTCGGCGCTGTGGTGCACGGTGATGCGCCAAGGCGTCGTCATCGGGTCGTGGTTCGCCTTCATGCCGCGCGCGTGCCACTGCGGGCGGGTCACGTCGAGCACGCCGGTCAGCGGGCCGGGGCCCTTCGCGGGGCGCGCGGCCACCAGGGCGTCCTCGGGCAGGTAGCGCTCGAGGCGGGCGAGCAGGGCGGGATCCCCGGCGCCGGCGGTGCCGCGGCCGACCTCGAGCAGGAAGCGGCATTCGTCCAGCTCCGGCCCGGCCAGGCCCGGCTCGGCCATGAGCAGGTGCGAGTGGGCGTCCTCGCTGCGGCCCTCGAGCAGGTAGCTCAGGGCGAGGCCGTACTCGGCCTGGGCCTCCTCCCGCGCCGACAGCCAGCCCAGGCGCGCCTCGCGGTAGGCGATGCGCGCGTCGACCGGGCGGCCGGCGTCCAGGTAGAGCTGGCCGAGGCGCAGGCGGGCCTCGTCGCGGTCGGCGTCCACCAGCGAGGGAAGGAGGTCCTCCCAGTAGCCGATGCGCTGCTCGAGCGGCCAGTCGCCGGGGGGCGAGGGGACCGGGGCCTCCAGCGCCAGTGGCTTCGGCGCCGCAGCGGGCGCGACGCATCCGGCAAGGGGCAGCGCGGCCGCGAGGCCGAGCAGGCAGAGGGGACGCAAGGAAGCCGCAAGCATGGGGCCGCAGCCTACCGCCGGGACTTCCCGCTTTTCCAGCACGCGCCGCTAGGATTCCGCCATGGGCGGACACTTCGTGGTGCTGGAGGGGCCGGACGGCTCCGGCAAGTCCACCCAGGCCGAGCGCCTGGTGGCGCGCTGGCGCGCCGAGGGGCGCGACCCGCTCCACCTGCGCGAGCCCGGCACGACCCCGGTGGGGGAGCGCCTCCGCGCCCTGCTGCTGGCCCCCGACCGCGAGGCCTGGGACCCGCGCACCGAGGCGTTGATGTTCTTCACCGCCCGCAACGAGCTGCTGCGGGCCGAGGTGGCCCCGGCCCTGGCGGCCGGCCGCGACGTGGTCTGCGAGCGCTTCACGCCCTCCACCCTGGCCTACCAGGGGCAGAGCGAGGAGACCGAGCGCTTCGTCCTGGCCCTCGACGAGCTGGTCGTCGCCCCGGAGCTGCGGCCGGACTGCGTCCTGATCCTCGACGTCGAGCCCAGCCTGGGGCTGGCGCGGGCCACGGGCCGCGGCGCCGCCGACGGCTTCGAGGCGCGCGGCGCGGCCTTCCAGGAGCGCGTGCGGCGCGGCTACCTGCGCTACGCCGAGGCGCGCCCCGAGCGCAGCCGGGTGATCCGCGTCGACGGCCTCGGCCTCGAGGAGGTCGAGGCGCGCGTGGCCGCGGCCCTGGCCGAGGTGCTGGGCGGATGACCACGGTCCTCGAGCGCATCGCCCGCGAGCTCGAACGCGACCGCGGCGCCGACGCCTACCTCTTCGTCGGCCGCTCGCGCCGCGGCCTGCGCCGCTGCGCCGAGGACGCCGCCGGGCTCCTGCTCGGCGCCCGCGGCCCGGCCCGCGAGCACCCCGACTGCGCGGTCTTCGATCCCGACGAGCTCGGCACGCTGGGCCTCAAGGTCGAGCACGTGGCCGAGCGCAAGGAGGGCGTCGCCAGCGTCGAGGGCGCGCTGCGCTTCCGCCCGGTGGCGGGGGAGCGGCGCTGCCTGCTGCTCTTCGAGGCCGACCGCATGGGCCCGGACGCCCAGGCCGCCCTGCTCAAGACCGCCGAGGAGCCGCCGCCCGGCACCGTGCTGCTGCTCACCGCGGGCGACCTGTCGCCGCTGCTGCCGGCCCTGCGTTCGCGCTGCCGGACCTACCGCGTGACCGCGCCGCCGGCCGCCGAGATCGACCGCCGCGCCGCCGCCGCCGGCCTGGAGGAACCGGGCTGGACCCTCCTCTGCCAGGCCTGCGGCGGCCCCGAGGCCGCCCTGGCGCTCGAGCCGGGCGAGCGCGAGGCCCTGCTGGCCCTCCACCCGGCCTTCGCCCGCTGGGCGGCGGGGGAGACCGCCGAGGGGGCCTGGCTGGCCCCGCCGGAGGGCTCCAACCTGGCCGAGCAGCGGCGCGACGGCGAGCAGCGCCTGGGGGCCGCCCTGGGGTGGCTGGCGGGCATGTACGCCGATTCCGACCCGGATCAAGCCCTGCGCCTGGATCGGGCCGCGAGGGCCCTGGTCGAGGCCCTCGGCGAGCTCCGCGGCCAGGTCAGCCCGGCCGTCCTCTTCGAGGACCTCGCGGAAATTCTCCTGGAGCGGGACTGAGGCCCCAAGTCCCGCCCCGGGCGGGGTTGCGTGATTGCGACTTCCTAAACTGGTGGGGGGCCCGGAAGATGGCCGGAGAATGGCGGCAAACCTCCTCGGGGGGTGCCGATGTCTAAGCCCGGGTACTCACCAGATGGACGACCAGAAGCTCGAAGCCGTCATCCGCAGCCTGCGGCAACACCACCAGCGGCGCTACGCCGAGGCGGCCTACTTCTTCGTCCTCGAGGCCCTCGACTACACGATCTTCCTGCTCGGCCGCAGCCGCAGCCAGGGCGAGGAGAAGCACATCGGCTGCGTGGAGCTGCTCGACGGCATCAAGCAGTACGCCAAGGAGGAGTTCGGCCCGCTGGCGCCGTACGCCTTCCGCTCCTGGGGCGTGCACCGCACCGAGGACTTCGGCGAGATCGTGTTCCAGATGTGCGAGGTCGGCCTCCTGAACAAGCGCGACGAGGACCGGGCCGAGGACTTCGCCAACGGCTTCGACCTCACCGAGGCCTTCGCCGAGGTCGAGCAGCTGGGCAGCTGAGCGCCGTGGCCGCGTGCCGCGCCCTGCCGGAGGAAGCCGCGTGACGGGCCGCTCGTGGGTCCGCCTGGCCGTCGGCGCCGCGGTGCTCTGGCTCGGCTGGCTGCTGCGCTCGATCACCGTCCCGCTGCTGGCGAGCTACCTGCTCTGCCTGCTGCTCGTGCCGCTGAAGACGCGCTTGCAGCCGCGCCTCGGCGCGACCGGCGCGATCATCGTCTGCCTCTCGCTGCTGCTGGTCGTCCCGCTCGTGCTGGCGCTGCCCACCGCGCTCGAGTTCGACGACTTCGTCGCGCTGCTGCCGACGCAGGAGCGCGCCGAGGGCTGGGCGCAGGAGCTGCAGGCGCGGCTCGACGAGCTGCGCGCCGAGCTGCCCGAGGAGGTGGCCGGCCTGCTCGACTTCCGCGAGGACCGCGTGCGCGAGTGGAGCGCGGCGCTGGGCAAGCGGCTCACCGGCCTCGGCAGCTCGCTGGCCGCCTTCCTGGGCGGCTTCTTCGGCATCCTCAGCACGCTGCTGCTGCTGCCGGTGTTCACCTTCTTCCTGCTGCAGGGCGCGCCGTGGGAGCCGCGGGCGCGCGCCGAGCTGCCGCCGGAGTGGCGCGCGAGCTACGACCGCGTCGTGCCGCGCATCCTCGAGATCATGCGCCGCTACGCCCGCGCCCGCGTGCTCGTGGCGCTGTTCAAGGGGCTGGTGTGGTTCGCGCTGCTGCTCATCGGCGGCGTGCCGGGCGCCTACACGCTCGCGCTGCTCGCCGGCGTGCTCTCCCTGCTCCCGGTGTTCGGCCCGCTGCTGGCCTTCGCCGGCCTGGCGCTGGTCTCCTTCGCCGACCCGACCAGCGGCGTCGGCGGCCTGGTCTACTGCGTGGTGGCCTACGGCGTGGCCGAGGCCTTCGAGGGCTACGTCCTCATGCCGCGGCTGGTGGGCCGCGGCCTCGGACTGGGCGACTTCGCCGTGATCCTCGCGGTGATGGCCGGCGGCGTGCTCGGCGGCATCTTCGGCATGCTGGTGGCGATCCCGCTGGTGGCCATCGGGCTGGTGCTCTACGACGAGTTCCTGCGCCCGGTGATGGGCACCGCGGAGGCCTGAGCCGCGCGGCTAGGATCGCGCCATGCGCGAACTCCGCACCGCGGACGGCCGGACCGGGCTGCAGTTCGAGCGCCTCGGCGACGAGCGCGGGCTGCTCCACGTGCTGCCGACGCGCGACGGGGCGGCCGGCAACCTGTCGCTGAGCGGCGGCCGCGACCGCGCCGCCGCCTGCGCCGAGCGCGCGCGCTGGTGCGGGGCGCTCGGCCTCGACCCCGCGGCGCTGGCCGTCGGCGGCCAGGTCCACG
>CAYFGE010000033.1:0-13171 GCA_964342475.1 uncultured Planctomycetales bacterium | reverse complement strand
CGAGTACCGCCGCGGCTACAAGTTCTCGACCTACGCGACCTGGTGGATCCGCCAGGCCATCACCCGCTCGATCGCCGACCAGGCGCGGACCATCCGCATCCCGGTCCACATGATCGAGACGATGTCGAAGCTGCGCGCGGTGCAGAAGCGCCTCCTGCAGACCATCGGCCGCGAGCCCAGCCTCGAGGAGATGGCCGAGGCCGCCGAGATCACCATCGACGAGGCGCGCCGCGTCATGAAGATCGCCAAGCACCCGATCAGCCTCGACCGGCCGATCGGCGACAGCGAGGACAGCTACTTCGGCGACTTCATCGAGGACGAGTCCTCCGAGAACCCGGTCGAGAAGGCGGGGCAGGAGATGCTCAAGGAGCGCATCGACGACGTCCTCGGCTCGCTGACCTTCCGCGAGCGGGAGATCATCAAGCTGCGCTACGGCATCGGCGACGGCTACACCTACACGCTCGAGGAGGTGGGCCGGATCTTCCGCGTCACCCGCGAGCGGGTCCGCCAGATCGAGGCCAAGGCGATCCGGAAGCTCCAGCACCCGATCCGGGCGCGCAAGCTGGTCGGCTTCCTCGACGGCGCGGTCGAGGCCTGAGCACCTGCGCTCTCGCCTCGGCGCCCGGACGCCGGTAACCTGAGGGGGTGAAGGAAACCCTCTCGGCCCTGGTGGACGTCCAGAAGCTCGACGAGCGGCTGGCCGTGCTGCGCCGCCGCCTGGACTCGCTGCCCGTCGAACTGGGCGAACGCGAGTCGCGACACGCCGTCAAGGAGGCCGAGTGCGAGGCGGTCGAGGGCCGCCGCAAGGCGGCGCTGCTGCGCTGCCGCGAGCTCGAGAACGAGGTGCGCGCCGCCGAGCAGCGCGTGGAATCGCTCGAGCAGAAGACCCGCAGCCTGCGGGACGCGGGGGCGGTCCAGGTCGCCCAGCACGAGGCGCAGGAGCTGCGCGACAAGATCTCGCGCTTCCAGGACGAGGAGCTCCAGCTGCTCGAGGACGTCGACCGCCTGGCCGCCGACGGCGCGGGGGCGCGCGCCCGGCTGGCCGAGGAGGCCGCCGAGCTCGCGCAGTTCCGCGCCGGCGTCGAGGCCGACGCCGCCGAGCTGCGCGGCCAGGTCGAGGAGTTGGTGGCCGACCGCGTGGGGCGGCTCGCCGCCCTGCCCTCCCAGGCCGTCGACGTCTACGAGCAGATGCTGGAGAAGCGCAAGGGCCGCGCGATGGCGCCGCTCAAGGGCAGCTCCTGCGGAGGCTGCGGCATGGCCGTTCCGCCGAACGACTGCGTCGCCGTGACCGGCGGCGCGAAGCTGGTGCGCTGCCGCTCCTGCCTGCGCATCCTGGTCGGCGCCGAGATCTGGTCGCCGCCGCAGCCGGCTGCGGAAGGGGAAGAGTAGGCGCGCCCTCCGGGGCGGTGCGTAGACTGGGCGCCGAGCGCCCGATCGCGGGCGTGTGCGCACCATGCTCCCGACCCTTTCCTTCCTCTTCGCCTCCTTCTCCCTGCTCCAGGACCCGCTCGAGGGCCAGCTGCCCAAGCGCGACCTGGGGGTCGACGCCTTCCTCGCCGAGCACCCGGACTACGACGGCCGGGGGGTGCGCGTCGCGGTGCTCGACACCGGCATCGATCCGGGCCACCCCTTCCTGCAGACCACCCCGCAGGGCGGCCGGAAGATCGTCGACTGGTACGACGCCACGACCGACGGCCGGCTCGACACGAGCACCGTGGCCGAGGCCGCGGACGGCGCCCTGACCGGCCTGAGCGGCCGCCGCCTCATCCTGGGCGGCCACCGCGCCGAGGACGGCCGCTACCACCTCGGCCGCATCGCCGCCGGCTTCCTGCCCGGCGACCTGGCCCACCGCATCGAGGCCGAGCGCCGCGCCGAGTGGGAGAAGGGCCGCGCCGCCTTCGAGGAGGCCCGCCTGCGCCGCGAACACGCGAGCGGCGACGGCGAACCCGAGGGCCCGCGCCAGGAGGCCCTGGCGCAGCGCTGGAAACGCTTCGAGGACCACGGCCCGGTCCACGACGTCGTCGCCTTCCGCAGCGGCGGCTCCTGGAAGGTGGTCGTCGACTCGGACGAGGACGGCGAGCTCGGCGAGGAGCGGGCCCTCGGCGGCTTCCGCGCCACCGGCGACTGGGCCACCCTCGGCGACGAGGCGCTGCTCAACTACGCGGTGCAGGTCGAGGCGGAGGGGGACCGCACGGTCTTCTACTTCGACACCAACGGACACGGCACGCACGTCGCCGGCATCGTCGGCGCCTGGGAGGGCCCGGACGGCCGCCTGAACGGCATCGCCCCCGGCGTGGAGTTCGTCGCCATCAAGATCGGCGACGGCAAGTTCGGCGGCTCGACCAGCGGCTTCGCCATCGCCAAGGCGCTCGACTACGCGGTCGAGTCCGGCTGCCAGGTGGTCAACATGAGCTTCGGCGGCCCGAGCTTCTTCGCCGACGGCCACGAGCCCGACGCCTGGGTGATCGAGGAGGCCACCCGCCGCGGCCTCGCCGTGGTCACCAGCGCCGGCAACGAAGGGCCGACCCTGACCACCGTCGGCGCGCCGGCCACCTCGCGCGCCGCCTTCGCCATTGCCGCGGCCGTGTGGCCCGACACCCAGCGCTCGAACTACGCCTCGATGCGGCCGAGCGGCCCGGTGCTGTTCGACTTCTCGAGCCGCGGGCCGCTGCCGAGCGGCGACCTCGGCGTCGACTTCACCGCCCCGGGCGCGGCGGTCAGCGCGCTGCCGTCCTGGCTGATCACGCCGGCCGAGAACTTCAACGGCACCTCGATGGCCTCGCCCCAGGCGGCCGGCTGCGTGGCCCTGCTGATCTCCGCCGCCCGCGCCGAGGGGCTGCCCGCCGGCCCCGAGCGCCTGCGTCGCGCGATGCGCCTCGGCGCGCAGCCGATGGAGGGCCACGCCTGGGTCGAGCAGGGGCACGGCGCGATCCGCATGCTGCCCTCGCTCGCCGCGCTGCGCGCCCTCGCCGCGCACGGCGACGGGGAGACCGTGTGGGAGGTGCGCGCGCAGAACCCCTTCGGCGCCGGCGCCGGGGTCTACGAGCGCGACCTCTCGGCGCGTACGCCCTTCGAGCGCACGGTCTCGCTGCGCCCCGTCTTCGCCGACGATGCGGCCAACGCCGAGAAGGCGGCCTTCCGCCGCACCCTGCGCGTGGTCTCCGAGTCCGACTGGGTGCAGACGCCGGACGCGGTCTACACCAGCGCGATGGGCGCGCGCTTCGCGCTCACCGTCGACCCCTCGGGGCTGGCCGCCGGCCTGCACAGCACGCGGGTGCTGCTGTTCGACGCCGACCGGCCGGCGGAGGTCGGCGCCGAGCTCGTCGTCCCGGTCACCGTGGTGGTGCCCGAGACCACCTCGGCCGCGCACGGCCACGAGTACCGCAAGCAGGTCCGCCTCGAACCCGGCCAGCTCGAGCGCAGCTTCCTGCGCGTGCCGCTCGGCGCCACCGCGGCCACGGTGGAGCTGCTGCAGCGCGGCGCGGGGCGCAACGAGTACCGCACCGGCGCGGGCTCGGTGAGCGGCTTCCGCTACGCCGGTGACCGCCAGGCCCGCGGCCGCTGGTTCCTCGACGACGGCGACAGCGTCGAGCAGACCGTCCCGGTGGAACCGGGGACGGTGTTCGAGTACACGGTCGCCTCGCGTTGGGCGGTCAACCGCGCGGCCGGGCTGGACATCCGCGTCCGCTTCCACGGCCTGGCGCCGCAGCAGGGCGAGATGGTCGCCCCGGCCGGGCAGGGCATCGCCTACCTCGCGCTGAAGGCCCCGCTGGCCGCGGTGGACGCGCGGGCCAGCGCCTCGATCGAGGGGGTCGCCATCCCGGTCACCGCTCCGATGGAGATCGTGCCCGACCCGATCCGCGCGACGGTGATGGGGGGGCGCGGTATGTTCCAGGGCCGCGTCGAGTGGCAGGTCGAGATCCCGGAGGGCGGCGCGCGCGTCGGCCTGCACACGCCGCACTCGATCCAGACCACCGAGATCCGCGAGGACCTGATGCTCGAGATCTTCGACGCGCAGGGCGCGGTGGTCGGCCGCCACATCGCCTACGAGGTCGAGACCGACCTCGGCCGGCTCGACGCCGGGAGCTACACCTTCCTGCTGCGCTACCCCTCGCTCGGCAAGGAGGCCCTCGAGAACCGCTACGCCGGCGCCGAGGTCCTGCTCTACGGCAACCACCCGGCGCCCACGCTCTACGCCGACCTCGACGAGGCGCTGAAGGGCGGTGTGGCCTCGAGCGCGGTGCGCGTGCCCTACGCCGGCGCCCGCACGGTCTACGCGCGCATCCCCGAGCTCGCCGCCCTGCCCGCCGGCCAGCGCTGGTTCGGCCACCTCAGCGTGCGCGAGGGCGGGGTCGAGCTGGCCCGGGTGCCGCTGCGCGTGCTGCGCCCACAGCTGGAGGCTGCCGAGGCCGAGGCCGAGACCGGAGCCGCCGCCGAGCCGGGCGCCGAGGCCCGCGCGGCCTTCGAGGCCGCCCTGGCCGACGAGGCGGTGGACGCCGCCGGGCGCCTGGCCAAGGCCCGCGCCTGGGCCGAGGCCGCTCCCGCGTCGTCCGAGGCCGAACTGGCCCTGCTGCGGCAGATGGCCGAGGCCGGGCTCGCCGACTTCGCCGCCGAGCGGGCGGCCGGCTTCCTCGACCGCTTCCCGCGGGCGCAGGAGGCCTTCCTCGCCGCCGCGGCGGCCTGGAACGGCTGATCCCGTTCCGTGGTAGCTTGGAGGCTCGTGGGTCCCGCTCCCGAGCCTCCCGGCCACCCTCCGCCGCCGCCCGCGCGGCTGGCGATGTGCGGCAACGTCTTCCCGGGTGACACGCCCGGGGAGGTCTTCTCGGTGCTGGAGGGGCCGGTGCGCGAGTGGGCCGGCCGCCTGCGCGGCGCGGGACATCCGGCCCCGGTCGGCTTCGGCCTCTATCTCTCGGCCACCGCCGCCAGCCGGGTGGCCCGTTCCCCTGCGAAGCGCGAGCGCCTGGTCCAGGGGTTGTTCGACGCCGGCGTCGAGACCTGGACCGCCAACGCCTTCCCCTTCGGCGGCTTCCACGACCAGCGCGTGAAGGAGCGCGCCTTCCTGCCCGACTGGCGCTCGCGTCAGCGCCTCGCCTTCACCTGCCGGGTCAGCGAGACCCTGGCCGGTCTCCTCATGCCCGGCGACACCGGCTCGGTCTCCACCTGCCCGCTGGGCTACGGCCCCGACGCGCGCCGCACGCGGCGGACGGTGGACCACCTCAAGCGAGCCCAGGACGGCCTGCTCTCGCTCGAGGAGCGCCGCGGGGTGCGCGTCCTGCTCGCCCTCGAGCCCGAGCCGGACGGCGCCTTCGAGCGCGTGGACGAGCTGGCCGGCTGGCTGGACGAGCAGCTCGGGGCGCACGTCGGCCCCTCCGAGCGCCGCGTCGGCGTTTGCTGGGACCTGTGCCACTCCGCGGTGGTGGGGGAGTCCCCGGCCGATGTGGTGGGCGCGCTCGAGGCCACCGGGGTGCCGCTGGCCAAGGTGCAGATCTCCGCCGCGCTCGAGTTCGACGGCGGCCTCGACGCGGCCCGCACCGCGCGCCTGCGCGCCCTGGCAGCCGACCCCTACCTGCACCAGGTGCGCGGGCGCCTGCGCGACGGCCGCCCCTTCGCCAGCGGCGACCTCGCACGACTGCTGGACCAGCCCGCCGTGCTGGAGCAGGTGGAATCGGCGCGCATCCACTGCCACGTCCCGGTCCACACCGAGGACTTCGGCGACGGCCTGCGCGGCACCGACTGGCGCGCCGGGCTGCAGGCCGCCCGCGCCGCCGGCTGCGCCGACTTCGAGCTGGAGACCTACACCCTGCCGGTGCTCCCGGAGGCCTACACCGGCTGCGACCGGGTGGGCACCATGGTCGACGAGATGGCCTGCTGCGCGCGGGCCCTCGATCTGGCCGACCAGCCGGCCGGCGGTTGACACGGCCGCCGGGGCCGCGTATCTTTTCCGCCCCTTCCCGGACATCCCACGCCGGGAACGGCCCCTTCGTCTAGTCTGGCCTAGGACACCAGGTTTTCATCCTGGCAACAGGGGTTCGAATCCCCTAGGGGTCACCACTCCACCCGGCGGCTGCGGTCGCCGGGTTCTTTTTTTTTTGCGGCCTCAGTCGGCCAGCGGGTGGGCCTGCTGGTAGAGCCGGCGCAGCTGCTGCAGGTCGACGTGGGTGTAGATCTGCGTGGTGCCGAGGCTGGCGTGGCCGAGCAGCTCCTGCACCGTACGCAGGTCCGCCCCGCGCCGCAGGAGGTGGGTGGCGAAGCTGTGGCGCAGGGTGTGCGGCGTGCAGCTCCGGTGGATGCCGGCCCTCTCCAGGCAGCGCAGCAGGATCCTCCGCAGCGAGCGGTCGGTCAGGCGGCCGCCGCGGTGGTTGAGGAACAGCGCTTGGCGGTCGAGGCCACGGATCGACTTCGAGGTCATGTAGTCGCGCAGGGCGTCGACCGCCGGGCGGCCGAGCATGCCGAAGCGCTCCTTGCGCCCCTTGCCGCGCAGCAGGACCAGGCCGCGGCCCAGGTCGAGGTCGCCCTCGTCGAGGCCGACCAGTTCGGAGGCCCGGCAGCCGGTCGAGTAGAGCACCTCGAGCAGCGCCTTGTCACGCTTCCCCTCGGTGTCCTCCTCCGGGTGGGGGGCGGCCAGCAGGGCGTCGATCTCGTGCTCCTCGAGGAAGCGGGGCAGGCGGCGCGGCTTGCGCGGCGCGCGCAGGGCCACCGCCGGGTTGGCCTCGATTCGGCCGGTCTCCTCGAGCCAGCGGAAGAAGGTGCGCAGGGCCGAGAGGTGGCGCGCGATCGAGGAGCTGCCGAGACCCTCGGCCGCCAGGGTGCCGAGGTGGATGCGCAGGCGCGCGGGCCGCGGCGGGCGCAGGCCGGCGCCGTCCTCCGCGGTGAGGGTGACCAGGAAGCGCTCGAGGTCGCGGTGGTAGGCGCGCAGGGTGTGCGGGCTGACCTGGCGCACCTCGCGCAGGTGGCGCAGGAAGTCCTGGCGGGCGCTGTGCCAGGCGGGCGGCGGAGCCGGGCCTTCGGGCGGCATCGCCGTCATAATAGGGGACGATGGCCCAGATCCGGGTGCGCACGCTGCGGACGCTGGCCGGCGCGCCGCCGCCGGACCGGCTGCTCGCTGCGGTGCCCGCCGCCGCGCGGCCCGTGCTGCTCGACAGCTCGGACGGCCGCGGCTGGAGCCTCCTGGCCTGGTCGCCCGACCGCAGTCTGGAGGGACGGTTGCGCCCCGACGCGGGACTGCCGGTCGCCGCCGGGCGCCCGGCCCTCGGCGCACCCGACCCCGTGCGGCTCCTCGAGCAGGCCTGCGCCGGCGAGGAGTGGCAGCGCGAGGACGAGGAGCCGCCGCTGGCCGGCGGCTGGCTCGGCTGGCTCGGCTTCGAGTGCGGCCACGCCTGGGAGCCCTACCCGTGGACCCCGCCCGACCCGGCCGGTCTGCCCGACTACTCCATCGGCCGCTACCGCCGCGCCGTGGCCTGGTCGCCCCAGGGCGAGGCGCGCCTGCTGTGGGCGGAGCTGCCCGGCGGCGGCGACGAGCGCGCCGAGGTCGAGGCCGACTTCGCCCGCCTCCTGGCGGGGGCGGGCGCTCCCGACGAGCCGGCGCCGCTGGCCGCGCCTCCGACGCCGCTGCAGGACGGCGCCGCCTACCGCGCGGCGGTGGGGCGGCTGCGCGAGGCCATCGGCGCCGGCGAGCTGTTCCAGGCCAACCTCTCGCACCGCCTCGAAGGGCCGGCGCCGGCCGATCCGCGCGCGCTCTACCGCCTGTTGCGGCGGGCCCAGCCGACCGCCATGAGCGCCTACTGGGAGGACGGGGCCGGCCGCGCCCTGCTCTCCTGGTCGCCCGAGCGCTTCCTGCGCGTGCGCGGCGAGGAGCTGGAGACGCGGCCGATCAAGGGCACCGCGCCGCGCGCGGCCGACCCGGCCGAGGACCGCGCCCGCGCCGCCGCCCTCGACGCCTCGGTCAAGGAGCGCGCCGAGCTCACGATGATCGTCGACATGGCGCGCAACGACCTCGGTCGGGTGGCGCGGCCCGGGACCGTCGAGGTTCTGTCGGCCGGCACCATCGAGCCCCTGCCGACCGTGCACCACCGCGTCGCCACGGTCCGCGCCCGGTGGGACCCGGCGCGCGGCGTGGCCGCCCTGCTCGCCGCCACCTTCCCGCCGGCCTCGGTCACCGGCGCGCCCAAGGTGCGCGCGCTGCAGGCCATCGCCGAGCTCGAGGGCGAGGGCCGCGGACCCTACTGCGGCAGTTTCATGGCCTGGGAGCCCGGCGACCCGCGCGGCGACCTGTCCGTGCTCATCCGCACCGCGGTGGTGGCCGGCGGCCGCCTCTCGGCGCGGGTCGGCGCCGGCATCGTGTGGGACTCCGATCCCGCCCGCGAGTGGGAGGAGACCCTGTGGAAGGCGCGCTACCTGGGGGCCGCGCGCGCCGCGGAGGTGGGGGCGTGAGCGCAGCCATCCCCGGTCGCGAGATGACCCTGCTGATGATCGGCGGGCGGCTCCACGACCCGGCGGCCCCCAGCGTGCCGGCGAGCATCCTCGGCCTCCTGCGCGGCGAGGGCATCTTCGAGACCTTCGTGGTCGAGGACGGCGCGCCGACGCCCTTCCTCGAGCTGCACCACCAGCGCCTCGAGCACAGCGCCTGCCGCATCGGCTTCGACCTCGAGGGCCGCGGCCTGGTCGAGGAGTTCGAGGCCTTCCGCCCGCACCTGCAGCAGGGCTCGTGGCGCGTGCGCTACTCGGTCTTCCGCGGCACCGGGCTCGAGCTGTTCCGCATGTGGAGCGCCGGGCCGCTGGCGCCTCCGCCGGAGGAGGTCGCGCTGGCCCTCGCGGCCGCGCGGCGGGATCCGCTCGACCCGCTGGTGGCGGCCAAGACCAGCTCGCGCGCCCGCGAGCAGCACGCGCGGCGCGAGGCCGTCGCCGCCGGCGCCTTCGAGGCCCTGATGCTCAACCTCGACGGCGCGGTGGCCGAGGGCACCAGCGCCAACCTCTTCGTCGCATGCCACGGCGGCCTGCTCACCCCCGGGCTGGACCAGGGCATCCTGGGCGGGGTCACCCGTCACGCCCTGATCGCCGGCTGCGCCGAGGCCGGAATCCCGGTCACCGAGGGCGTCCTGTCCGTAGAGGAGCTGGCGGCGGCGGACGAGGTCTACCTGACCAACGCCGTCATCGGGGTGATCCCCGTCCGGGCCGTCCTCGGCCTGCGCGAGGACTTCCCCGGCCGCCACGGTTCCTTCCTGCCGCGGGTGCGCGAGGCGTATCTTGGTCGGAAGGAGCGGCTCTCCCGCACCGTCCCAACCCGGAGGTCCTCATGATCCACATCCTCATCCTGAGCGCCCTGTGCGCCGCGCCCCAGGACGTCACCGTCCAGGACGACCTCGAGGCCAAGCTCGAGGCCTACGAGGAGGTGATCCAGGACAAGGGCCGCGTGCCCGAGGCGATCGCCCACCTCGACGGCCTGTTGCAGCACTACAAGAAGCTCCAGTCCCGCCTCGAGGAGATCGAGGAGTCGCTCGACATCGGCGAGGGCGACAAGAAGGCCCTCACCAAGGAGGCCAAGGAGATCGGCAAGCAGCAGGAGGACCTGGTCGACGCGACCTGGATGGCCTTCAACGCCAAGACGCGCAAGCGCGACCGGCCGCCGGAGAACGTCGAGCTGTGGCGCACCGCGGCCGTGGTCCTCGGCCAGATGGGGCCGGGCGGCGCCGAGAAGCTGTGGGACGCCTTCGAGGACAAGCGCTTCAACAAGGACGTCGAGTTCCGCGCCCACATCGTCAAGCAGGTCGGCTCGACCCGCGACTGGGACCAGTGGAAGGAGCTGGTCGACCTGCTCGACTACAAGGACGAGCTGGTCATCGCCGCTGCCGGCGAGGCGCTCGCCAAGTTCCGCGACGCCCCCGCCGACGTGCGCCAGGACTCGGTCAAGGTCCTGGTCAAGCGGCTCGAGAGCTACCAGAACGCCGTGTTGAGCGGCGAGGACGACACCGCCCGCCGCATCTACCGCACCGTCCGCGACCCGATGACGCGCGCCCTCACCGCCCTCACCGGGCAGAGCTTCCGCGACCCTCTCGACTGGACGAAGTGGTGGAACAACGTGGGCAGCAAGAAGGACTTCTGGGAAGAGGATTGAGCCCGCGTCGATCCCTGCTGACGGCCGCCGCCCTGGTCCTGCTCCCGCTCCTCGCCGCCTGCGCCGAGGAGGTGGTGCCCGGCCCGCCGGCCGACGCCGTGGCGCGCTCGGTGGCCTGGACCGCCGAGACCGCCGCCGGGCTGCGCCTGGTGGCCGAGCCGCTGCTCGAGCCGGCGTTGAGCGAAGCCTCGCAATGGAGCGAGCACCAGCTCGTCGAGCGCGAGCTCGGCCTGCCCGGCGAGGAGCTGTTCCAGCTCCACCTCGTCGGCGACGCCGCCGCCCTGCGCGGCAGCGGGGAGCTGCGCACTCCCGCCGGCGGCCGGTTGACCGGCCTGGGCGAGCCGCCGGCCGGCCTCAGCCCGCGGGCCCGCAGCCTGTGGCTGGTCCGCGCCGGGAGCGAGGCCCTTCCCGGGGCCGGGCCCGCGCGGCGCAGCTTCCTCCTGCGCGGGGAGCCGCCGACCGCCGCGCCGAGCCTGACCTGGACCCGCGACGAGGAGGAGGTCGAGCTGCAACGTCGCGAGTGGACCGGCAAGGAGCGGATGGCCTTCCTCGACCCGGTCGCCGCCGCCGCCGCCGGTCCGGAGCTGCCGCCGGACCACCCGCCGGTCGACCCCGGGGT
Source organism: uncultured Planctomycetales bacterium (assembly GCA_964342475.1). Lineage (GTDB taxonomy): Bacteria > Planctomycetota > UBA1135 > UBA1135 > UBA1135 > J029. The sequence goes on along the minus strand of CAYFGE010000033.1, from coordinate 2,441 downwards.
CGCCGACACCGACGCGGTGGAGGAGGGGCGCCCGTGATCGACGAGCCGCGGCCGCCGGAGGACGACGGCTCCTCGCTCGTGCCGAGCGCGGGCGGCGCGCCGCTCTTGCGGGTGCGCGACGTCCAGGCCCTGAACCGCGCCTTCCACCAGCTGGCCGAGGTGCAGGAGGGCCTGCTCGACCGGCTCGAGGCGATGGAGGAGGAGCGCTCCCGCCGCCAGCGGATGTGGCTGCCGCTCGCCGGCGCCGCCGCCCTGGTCCTGGTCGGCGCGCTGGTCGTCCTGTCCTGGGTCGTGGCGCACCAGCCCTCCGCCGCCGAGCTGCAGGCGGCGCTCGAGGCCGGGCGCGCCGAGATCGTGGTCGAGCCGCCGCCGGTGACCGTCCAGGCCCCGGAGAGCGCGGTGGACGCCGCCACCCTCGAGGCCCTGATCCGCCAGCTCGAGGCCTCGCGCGTCTCGGAGGAGGCTTCACGCCGCACGATCGCCGAGCTGAGCGAGCGCCTGCTCGAGCGCGAGGAGGCCGCGCTGGAGGCGCTGCGCAACCTCGGACGCCTGGCCCCCGGTGGGGAGGCCGCCGCACCGGAGGCCGGGCCCGCGCCGGCCGAGGCCGCCGCCGAGGCGGCCCCGGTGCTGTCCGGGCTGCGGGACCCCTGGCTCGGCGCCCTGAACGGCCTGTTCGCGGTGTCGGGCTTCAGCCGCTTCCAGTTCGACCAGGGCACGCGCGTGCGGGGCGAGCCCCTGCTGCGCGAGGTCACCCTGGTCGAGTGGGACACCGAGGGGCGGGTCGCCTCGATCTACCGCGCCGAGGAGGCGCGCTTCGCGCTGCACCAGATGACCGGTCTCCTCGTGGTCGAGCTGCTGCGCGGCAACCGCCACCACGCCGGCGCCAACACGCCGCTGGGCGAGGAGGGCACGCGCCTCGAGTTCGCCGGCATCGACCCGCGCCCCTGGGCCGAGCACTTCCCCGAGCTGCGCACGCCGCTGGCGAGCGAGCCCGGGCGCGTCCTGCGCGTGCGCGAGGCCCTCGACGCGCTGCTCGCGGTGCGCCGGCCGATGGGCTACTACCGCCTGGCCGAGCTCGGCGGCCTCGACGGCACCACCCTGAAGCTGGTGCAGTTGCAGCGCTTCGACGGTGTCGGGCGCCTGGTGCGGGCGCTCGAGGCCGACAGCCTGGAGGTGCGCCTGCACCCTTCGGGCGAGGTCGAGCTGCTGCTGCTCAACGGCGCGATCCAGGAGGGCGGCGTGCGCCGCCCCTTCTACGAGGACCGCTTCCGCGTCTTCCTGCCGCGGCAGCCCCTCGAGGCCTGGCGCAGCGCCGGCGTGCCGCTGACGGAGCTGCCCGGGTGAGCCCGCGCGGCGGCGCGAGCGGCGGCACCGGCGAGGTCTTCGGCGTCGAACAGGCGGTCGGAGCCGCGCAGGACGCCCTCGACGGCCTCGGCGGGCTGTGGGTCCGCGGCGAGGTCTTCGAGTACCGCGGTCCCTACCGCGGCAGCGGCCACTACTACTTCAAGCTGCGCGACGCGAACGCGCAGCTCGACGTGAAGATGTGGGCCGGCACCGCGCGGCGCGGCCTGCGCTGCGAGCTGGCCGAGGGCATGCAGGTCCTCGCGCACGGGCGCTTCGACGTGTGGCCCAAGCGCGGCAACCTCTCCTTCGTGCTCGACGAGGTGATCGACGACGGCGCCGGCGACCTCGCGCGGCGCTTCGAGCAACTGAAGCAGAGGCTGCGCGCCGAGGGGCTGTTCGAGGAGGCGCGCAAGCGGCCGCTGCCCGCGCGCCCGGCGCGGGTGGCGCTGATCACGGCGCATCCCTCCGCCGCCGCGGCCGACGTCCTGCGCACCTGGGAGGAGGGGGCCGCGCCCTTCCGCGTCCTGCTGCGTCCGGCGCGGGTGCAGGGGGCCGAGGCCGTGGCCGACCTGTGCGCGGCGCTGGAGCAGGCGGGCCGGGCGCGCCCCGACGTCGTGCTGCTCGCGCGCGGCGGCGGCTCGCTCGAGGACCTGTGGGCCTTCAACGAGGAGGCGGTGGTGCGCGCGGTGGCCGCCTGTCCGGTCCCGGTGGTGAGCGCGGTCGGCCACGAGAGCGACTTCACCCTGGCCGACTTCGCCGCCGACCACCGCGCCAAGACGCCCACCGCGGGCGCGGTCGGCCTGCTCGAGGGCTGGCGCGAAGCGCGCCGCCGGGTCACCGCCCTCGGCGACGAGCTGGAGGACGGCGCCCTCGCCGCGGTCGCCGGCCGCCGCCAGGCCCTGGACCGGCTGCGTCTGCTCCTGCGGGAGCAGCGGCCCTCGCGTCGCCTCGAGCGCCTGCGCGACCGCGTCGAGCGGCTCCACGGCGAGCTGGGTCTGGGCCTCGAGCGGCGGCTGCGGCGCGCCCGCGCCCGCCTGGAGCGCGCCGCGCGCCGCCTCGCCGCCGCCCCGCCCGCCGGGGCCGCCCGCCCGCGGCTC
>CAYFGE010000032.1:0-16910 GCA_964342475.1 uncultured Planctomycetales bacterium | reverse complement strand
GTAGCGCGCCTCGACGCGGCGCAGGGCGAGCAGGTCCGGCGGATCGAGCGCGCGGCGCAGCTCGTCCTCGGCGCGCGGGCCGACGGTGCGCTCGCGCTCGGCCGCGGCCTCGGGCGAGAGTCCGGCGAGGATCTCGCGCGCGCGGCGGCTGGCCCCGACGAAGAGCAGGTCGTCGGGCGACACCCGCACGAGCGCCGCCGGGTCGGCGTCGAGCACGCGCTGCAGGTCGGCCAGGGCGCGGCGCGTCTCGCCGGCGGCGAGCAGGCCCTCGGCGTCGCGCAGCAGCTCCTCGAGCTCGCGCGACTCGAGCACGGTGACGCCGCCGGGGAGGGGCGCGGCCTCCTGCGGAGCGGCAAGCGCGACGAGCAGGGCGGCGGCGATCACGACAGGTTGCTCCTCTTGCGCAGCAGCCACTCGCCGGCGGCGAGCAGCAGGAACAGGGCCAGCGCGCCGCCGCCGTCGAGCGGCTCGTCGCGGGTGGCCAGGGTGCGGACCAGGCGGTCGCGGCCGTCGAGGACCCCGAGCAGCTCGTCGGCGCGGTCGAGGTCGACCAGCTCGCCGCCGGTGCGCGAGGTCAGCAGCGCGAGGGCGGCGCGGTCCTGCGCGGTCGAGCGCATCTCGGCCGAGGGCAGCACGACGGTCAGGCGGGCGCCGGCGACCACCTCGCCCTCGGCGCTGCCGTCGTCGGTCAGCACCAGGCCGTGCACCCCGGGGGCCGAGGGGCGCAGCACGCCGCGGAAGCGGCCCGGCTCGCCGGGGACCGCGGCCAGCTCGACCGCCGCGGCGCCGCCCTCGTCCCACACCTGGACGCCCTCGTCGCGCAGCTCGGGAAGGTAGGCCTCGTCGAGCAGGCGGGCCTCGACCGTGACGCTCTCGCCGAGGTCGATCCGCGTGCGGTCGAGGTCGAGGCGCACGCGGCCCTGCTCGCCGCGCAGGCGGCCGGCGGCGAGGTGGCGCAGCACGGCGCGCCAGAAGCGCTGCGGCATCCGCTCGCCGCCCGGGTCGCGCCAGCGCCAGGTCTCGTCGGTGCCGATCCAGCCGACGCGGCCGTCGGGCACGTACGCGCCGGCGGCGACGACCAGGGGGCCGTGACGGTTGCTGGCGGCGTCGTGCACCAGCCAGGCCTGCGCCCCGGGCTTGAGGCTCTCGACCGGGCGGAACCAGAGCAGCGGCGTGGATCCGCCCCACAGCGCGGCGTTGCGCGCCGGGTCGCTCTCCAGCCGGACGACGGGGTGGGGCAGCTCGAGGTCGGCCGGCAGCGCGCGGAAGGCGCGGCCCTCGGTGGGAGCCTCGCGGCCGATCACCACCGGCAGCAGGGGCTCGATCGGCGAACCGAGGTAGGCCGAGGGCATGGCGCGCGGCCCGGCCAGCAGGAGCAGGCCGCCGCCGCGGCGGACGAACTCGGCGGCGGACTCCAGGAAGCGGGTGCCGTCGAGCGGGTCGCGGCCGATCGCCGCCGGGTCGACGTCGCCGAGCACGATCACGTCGAAGTCGCGCAGCAGCAGTTCGACGTCCGTCGGCACCTCGCGCAGCCGCTGGGAAGGATCGCTCGACTCCTGCAGGAAGTCGCGGCTGGCGTCGGCCAGCCACACGCGCACGTCGATGTCGCGCGTGCTCTCGTCCTGGCGCAGCAGGCGGTCCTTGAGGAAGCGGTACTCGTAGCGCGGGCGGCCCTCGACGTAGAGCACGCGCACGCGCGCCTCCTTCACCTCGACGACCAGCTCGAGCAGGTTGTTGTCGAGGGCGTGCTCCCCCGGCAGCGGCTCGACCGTGGCGCGGAGCGTGGTCAAGCCCGGTTCGCGCAGCACCGCGCTGAGGGCGAACTGCGCGCCGGCCTCGCCGGCCAGCTCGACCTCCTGCGTGTCGAGCAGCTCGCCGTCGGCGGTGGCGAGGCGGACGGTGGCCGCGGCCGGCAGCTCCTCGCCGGTGGCCCGCAGGCGCAGCGTGAACAGGGCCTCGTCCCCGGCCAGGACCAGGTCCGGCGCCTGCACCCGCTCGAGGGCCAGGTCGGGGGCGGGGCGCGGGTCGCCCAGCGCCACGGCGTGGACCCGCACGCCCTCGGGGGCGAGCCGCGCGACGGCCTCCTCGAGGTCGGCGCCGGCGTTGCTGCGGCCGTCGCTGAGCACGACCACGTCGGGCACGCGGCGCCCGCGGTGCTCGGCGAGGAGGTCGAGCAGGGCGCTGCCGAGCGCGGTGGCGCGACCCTCGGCGGCGAGGTCGGAGCCGTCCTGCGCCGCGGGGGCGAGGCGATCGGCGAAGCGCCAGCTGCTCAGCTCGTAGCGCTCGGCGAGGTCGGCGGGCCAGGATCCGGCGAGCAGGGCGCGCAGCAGCTCGATCCGCTGCGGCTCGGCCGCCGCCTGCAGCCCCATCTGCTGGAGCCGCTCGAGGGCATCGGGGGCGAGGGCGTCGCGCCGCTGCAGCGAGGCGGAGTCGTCGACCAGCAGCGCCAGCGGCGCCGGTTCCTCGGCGACCTCGCTGCGGCGCAGGTAGGGGCCGAGGGCGAGGGCGACGGCGAGAGCCAGCAGGAGCCCGCGCAGGACGCCGAGCAGGCGGCGCGGGCCCCGCTCGGGCCGGCGGTAGGCCCACGCCGCCAGCAGGACCACCGCCGGCGTGAGGACCAGGCCGAGCACCCAGCTCGGCGGCAGGTTCTCGAACAGGAGGCGCGTGGTCTGCTCGGCGGGCGGGTTCATCCGCGCCTCCGGTCGAGGAGGGCGGCGAGCAGGGTCTCGCCGACCAGGAACAGGGCCATCAGGGTGTAGAGCAGGCCGGAGAGGTCCTGTTGGCGCTCGGCGCCGGCGTCGGTCCCGCCGGCCGGACCACCGCGGTCGTCGCCGAGGATCACGCCGGGCGGCAGCTGCGCCCGCAGGGCCTCGAGGTCGAGCGGAGCGAGGTCGCTCTCGGCCGACGGCGGGACCACGGCGAGGCGCTCGCGGTGCTCCAGCTCGGCGCCGGTGCGGTCGAGCAGCCGGGCCTCGATCGTCCACACGCCGGGCACCAGCGCGGTGTCGAGCAGCGGTTGCAGCGCGCGGCCGCCGCCGAGCAGGCGCGCCTCCTGCTGCGGCCGGCCGACGCCGCCGCGCGGATCGGTCAGGCGCAGGTCGGTGGGCGCCGACGGCAGTTCGACGGCCAGCGGCCGGCCGACCCCGACCACGCGCTCGTGGCGCGGGCGCGGAGCGAGGCTGAGCGCGAGGTCGAGGAGGAAAGGGAGGGTGCCGCCGGGAACGCTGGTCATCCGGTTCCAGGCCGGCAGCGGCGGGGCGGCGAGGACCGCGCAGGAAGCCCCCTCGTGACGCCAGCTGAGCAGCGCCGGGCCGAGCTCCTGGTCGGTGTCCTCGCCGGCGCCGCGCACGAAGCCCAGCACCGGGGTCAGCCCGGGCTCGGGGCCGGGCACGAGGCGGCGGAAGACGCGGTGGGGGACCTCGGTCAGCAGCGGCTGCCAGCGCGGGTCGGTGAACAGGGCCAGCGCGGGGTGGCGCGGGTCCTCGATGCGCAGGCGCGCGCTGGGCGTCTCGACCTCGACCGCCTCGCCGAGGCGCAGGGAGGGCCGCCCCAGCCCGGCGAACAGGGCGTCGAGGTCGGCGGCGGCCGCCTCGGGGCCGGCGGCGACCAGCAGCCCGCCGCCCGCGGCGACGTGGTCGAGCAGGGCATCGCGCAGGCCGGGGTCGAGGCGCGCCGGGTCGGCCAGCACCGCGATCTCGGCCTCGGCCAGCTCCCGCGCGGCGCGCGAGGGCGGCGCCTCGGCCAGCGCCACCGGCGCGTCGGGGCCGAGGTTCCAGAAGCGGCGCAGCAGGTCGTGGACGCCCGGCGCCTCGCCGGTCGGGGCCTCCTCGCCGATCAGCAGCAGCCGCGGCGCCGCGCGCACGGCGAGCACGGTGCTGCGCCGGTCGTCGGCGGCCAGCGCGTCGAGGTCGATGGCCACCTCGACGCCGCGCGTGCCGGGTTCGGCGGCGCCGACCGGGTGGCTCCACACCACCTCCGCGCCGGCGGGGAGCTCGACCGTGTCGCTGGCCACCGGCGCGCCGTCGACCAGCAGCCGCACGGTGACCGTGCGGTCGCGCCCCTCGTGGCTGCGCAGCCGCGCGCTGACCAGGGCGGCGTCGCCGGGAACGATCTCGGCCGGCTCGACCTCGACCGACTCGACCGCCAGGTTGGCGCGCTCGGGCGCGCCGCAGTCGAGCAGCTCGACCGGACGGCCCTCGGCGACCAGGGCGCGGACCAGGTCGAGCAGGGCGGGGTCCTCGAGGTCCCAGTTGGTGGCCTGGAAGTCGGTCCACAGGCTGACGCGGACCTCCTCGCAGCCGTCCTCGGCCAGCGCGGCGGCGGTCTGCCGCGCCACCGCCAGCGCGGCGCGCAGGTCCGCGACCGCGGCGTCGGGCGGGCCGAGCTCGTTCACCGCGCCCGCCACCTCGAGCGGATCGCCGAAGGCGAGGCGCTCGGCGCAGGCGCCGGCGCGGACCAGGGCGGCCTGGTCGCCGCGCGCCACCTCCAGCGCGTCGAGGCGGGCGTAGGCCTCTTCGGCGGCGCGCTCGAAGGCGCTCGCGCCCTCGGCGCGGTGGTCCATCGACAGCGAGGCGTCGAGCACGACGACCTCGCCGCGGGCGGCGCGGCCGGCGAGCAGCGCGCCCGGGTCGACGCCGGGCTTGGCCAGGGCGAGGACCAGGAGCAGGACGGCGAGGGTGCGCAGCAGCAGCAGCAGCAGGTCCTCGAGGAACAGGCGGCGGCGCGTGCGGCGCAGCGCGCGCTGCAGGAAGGCCATCGCGGCGAAGTCGACCCGGACGAAGCGCTGCCGGTTGAGCAGGTGGATGAGCACCGGCACTGCCACCAGCGGCAGCCCCCAGAGGAACTCCGGCCGCAGGAAGCTCACCGGCCGGCCCTCCGGAGGCGCGCGGCGCGGCGCGACAGGAACTCGGTCAGGCCGACGGCCAGCGGCTCGTCGGTCGGCATGCGACGGAAGTCCGCGCCGAGCGCGCGCAGCCCGCGGCGCAGGGCGGCGCCGTGCTCCTCGAACTCGTCGAGGTAGGCCTGGCGCACGGCGCGCGGGTCGAGGCGCAGGAACTCGCCGCCCTCGAGCGGGTCGAAGCGGGTGTTGCGGCCGTAGGGGAACTCGATCTCGGCCGGGTCGAGCACGCGCAGGACCAGCAGGTCGTGGCCGGCGAGGCGCAGCTGCGCAGCGGCGCGGGCCGCGGCCTCGGGCTGGCCGAGGCAGTCGCTGATCCACACCACCAGGCCGCGGCGGGCGAAGCGCCCGGCAGCGGCGGCCAGGGCCTCTGCCGGGTCACCTTCCCCCTCGGGGGCGGCGCGCTCGAGCGCCTCGATGGTGGCGCGGAAGTGGGCTTCGCCGGCGCGCGGCGGCAGCCAGTCGCGCAGCTCGCGGCCGCAGGCCACCGCCAGGCCGAAGCGGTCGCTCTGCATCTCGAGCAGCCGCGCGAGGGCGGCGGCCAGCCACACCGCGTAGTCGTGCTTGCTCCAGTCCAGGCTGCCGAAGCGCATCGAGGCCGAGCCGTCGAGCACGACGTAGCCGGTCAGGCGGGTCTCCTCCTCGTAGCGGCGCACGAAGGGGCGGTCCGTGCGCGCCATCAGCTTCCAGTCGATGTGGCGCAGCTCGTCGCCGGGCACGTACTCGCGGTGTTCGGCGAAGGTCGAGCCGGAGCCCCGCCGCGGCGAGACGTGGCGACCTCCGGTCAGACCCTCGACCGCCGTACGCGCGCGGAGCTCGAGCCGCGCCAGCCGCGCCAGCAGTTCAGGATCCGATGCCGGCTGCACGCTCTCCGTCCAGGGCGCTTCGGTTGGGCTCGACGGCTTCGAGCAGGCGGGCGACGACGTCGTCCGGGCGGATGCCCTCCGCCTCGGCGGCGAAGTTGGTCAGCACGCGGTGGCGCAGGACCGAGGGCGCGACGGCGCGGACGTCGTCGGCGGAGACGTGGAAGCGGCCCTGCAGCAGGGCGCGGGCCTTGGCCGCCAGCACCATGTTCTGCGAGGCGCGCGGGCCGGCGCCCCAGGTCACCCACTGGCGCACGAAGGCGGGGGCGGTGGGGTCGTCCGGGCGCGAGGCGCGGGCCAGGGCCACGGCGTGGTCGAGCACCGAGTCCGCGGCCGGAACGGCGCGCACCAGCTTCTGCAGCTCGACCAGCTGCTCGGCGTCGAGCACCGGCTCGATGGCCGGCGGCGCCGAGCCGGTGGTGCGGCGCAGGATCTCGGCCTCCTCGGCGGCGTCGGGGTACTCGACGCGGATCAGGAACAGGAAGCGGTCGAGGGCGGCCTCGGGCAGGGGGAAGGTCCCCTCCTGCTCGATCGGGTTCTGCGTGGCGAGCACGAAGAAGGGCTCGGGCAGCGGGTAGCGCTGGCCGCCGGCGGTGACCTGGCGCTCCTGCATGGCCTCGAGCAGCGCGGCCTGGGTCTTCGGCGGCGTGCGGTTGATCTCGTCCGCCAGCACCACGTTGCCGAAGATCGGGCCGCGGCTGAAGCGGAAGCTGCGCTCGCCGCTGCCGGGGTCGCTGTGCAGCACCTCGGCGCCGGTGATGTCCGCCGGCATGAGGTCCGGGGTGAACTGGATGCGGCGGAAGTCCAGCTCGAGGGCCTGGGCGAAGCTGGACACCATCAGGGTCTTTGCCAGGCCGGGGACGCCGACCAGGATGGCGTGCCCGCGGGCGGCGACCGCCAGCATGAGCTCCTCGAGGACGGCCTCCTGGCCGACGATCACCCGCCCGACCTGTTCCTGGAGCCGCCCGAAGGCCTCGGAGAAGAAGCGCGCGGCGCCGGCTTCGTCGGTGGGGATGTCCTGGGTCATTGCGTCGTGCCTTGCTGTCTCTCGGCCCGGTAGTTACGGAGGTCCTGGCCGGGCGTTTCCTGAACTCTCCGGTCGGTGAGGGGGTCGTTGTGGGCCCAGTCCAGGTCCCGCTCCGCCTCTTCGGCCAGATCGCGGGCGGTTTCACCCTTCTCCGCCTCCTCGGCCTCGAGCTGGCGGGCGCGCAGCAGCTCGGCGGCGGCGGGGATCAGGACGAAATAGCCGCACAGACCGACCGCCGCCCACAGCAGGACCTCGGCGAGGCGCTGGTGGGCGGCGGAGCGGTCGCGCTTCACAGGGGCAGGGCCTCGCCGTAACGGGCGGACTGGCCGAGCCACTCCTCGATGCGGAGCAGCTGGTTGTACTTGGCCACCCGGTCGCTGCGGCAGGGCGCGCCGGTCTTGATCTGCCCGGCGCCGACGGCCACGGCCAGGTCGGCGATGGTGGTGTCCTCGGTCTCGCCCGAGCGGTGGCTGATCACCGCGCGGTAGTTCGCGTCGCGCGCCATGTCGATCGTGCGCAGGGTCTCGGACAGGGTGCCGATCTGGTTGACCTTGATCAGGATCGAGTTGGCCTGGCCGCCCTCGATGCCGCGCTGCAGGCGCTTCGGGTTGGTCACGAAGAGGTCGTCGCCGACCAGCTGGACGTCGTCGCCCAGGGCCTCGGTCAGCGCGGCCCAGCCCTCCCAGTCGTCCTCGGCGAGGCCGTCCTCGATCGACACGATGGGGTACTTGCCGCACCAGTCCTGGTAGACGCCGATCAGCTGCTCGGCGCCGACGGTGCGGCCGTCGAAGCCGTAGTGGCCGTCGGCGTAGATCTCGGTCGAGGCCACGTCGAGGGCCAGCGCCATGTGCTTGTCGCCGGGCTTCAGACCGGCGCGCTCGATGGCCTCGAGCAGCAGCTCGACGGCCTCCTCGTTGCTGCGCAGGTCCGGGGCGAAGCCGCCCTCGTCGCCGATGGCGGTCGAGTAGCCCTTGCTCTTCAGCAGCGCCTTGAGCGCGTGGTAGGTCTCGGCGCACCAGCGCAGGCCCTCGGAGAAGCTGCCGGAGCCCCAGGGCTGGATCATGAACTCCTGGAAGTCCACGTTGTTGTCGGCGTGGGCGCCGCCGTTCAGCACGTTCATCATCGGCACGGGCAGGCGGTTGGCGCCGGCGCCGCCGAGGTAGCGGAACAGGGGCAGCTCGGCGTCGTTGGCGGCGGCCCGGGCCACGGCCAGCGAGATGCCCAGCAGGGCGTTGGCGCCGAGGCCGGACTTGTCCTCCGAGCCGTCGAGCTCGAGCAGGGCGCGGTCGACCTCCTCCTGCTGGTCGGCGTCCATGCCGATCAGCTTCGGGCCGAGGATCTCGTTGACGTTCTGGACGGCCTGCTGGACCCCCTTGCCGAGGTAGCGGGCGTCCCCGTCGCGCAGCTCGAGGGCCTCGTGCTTGCCGGTCGAGGCCCCGGAGGGGACCGCGGCGCGGCCGGCGTAGCCGTTGATCACCTCGACTTCGACCTCGAGGGTGGGGTTGCCGCGGGAATCGAGGATCTCGCGGGCGTGGACGTGGGCGATTTCGGTCATGTCGGGGGGTCTTCCGGAGCGCTCATCCTAACCCCGCGCCCCCCGCCTCCGAGGGGGGAGCTTCCCCGCCGCGGCCGGATCGGCGACAATGCCGGACTTCCCGCCCCGCCCATGCTCAGCATCACCGGTCTCGACTTCCGCTACGGCTCCCAGATCCTCTTCCGCGAGGCCGGCCTCAAGGTGGAGAAGGGCTGGAAGGTCGGCCTGATCGGGCCGAACGGCAGCGGCAAGTCGACCCTGTTCCGGCTGGTCTGCGGCATCGACCGCCCCGAGGCCGGCGAGATCGGCCTGCCGACCGGCACCCGCCTCGGCTACTTCGACCAGAAGGTGGGGGAGATGTCCGGCTGCAGCGCGGTCGAGCAGGCCGTCCGCTGCGCCGGCCGGGTGGCCGAGCTGCGCGGGGTGCTCGAGGGCCTCGAGCACGACCTGGGCGACCCGGACAAGGCCGACGACATGGACCGGATCCTGGCCCGCTACAGCGAGCTGCAGGCCGAGTTCCAGGCCCTGGGCGGCTACGACCTCGAGCCGCGCGCGCGCGAGGTGCTGGCCGGCCTCGGCTTCTCCACCGAGCGCATGGAGGGCGACGTCGGCCTGCTCAGCGGCGGCTGGAAGGTGCGCGTGGCGCTGGCCGGCATCCTGGTCCAGCAGCCGGACGTACTGCTGCTCGACGAGCCGACCAACCACCTCGACCTCGAGTCGATCCTGTGGCTCGAGGGCTTCATCGCCGACTACCGCGGCACGGTGCTCATGACCTGCCACGACCACGAGTTCATGAACCGCGTGGTCGACCGCATCGTCGAGATCGACGAGGGCCGCCTGCGCGTGTTCCCCGGCGACTACGACTTCTACCTCGCCCAGCGCGCGCTCGAGGACTCGCAGCGCAACGCCGCCTTCGAGAAGCAGCAGGCGCACATCGACCGCGAGATGAAGTGGATCAACAGCTTCCGCGCCAAGGCCCGCTCGGCGGGGCAGGCGCAGAGCCGCCTCAAGCGGCTGGAGAAGCTCGACAAGCTCGAGCCGCCGCGCAGCCGGCGCAAGCGGGTGGTGTTCCGCATCCCGCCGGTGCCGCGCTCGGGCGACGACGTCTTCGTGGCGCGCTCGCTGGGCAAGGCCTTCGGCGACAACCTGGTCTTCCTCGACCTCCACTGCCACGTGCGCCGCGGCGAGCGGTGGGCGGTGATGGGGGTGAACGGCGCCGGCAAGACCACCCTGCTGCGCATCGTGCGCGGCGAACTCGGGGCCGACGACGGCGAGTGCAAGATCGGCGCCTCGCTGACCTCGGGCTACTTCGCCCAGCACACCACCGAGCTGCTGCACCCCGACCAGACCGTGCTCGGCACGATGACCGCCGAGTTCCCCGCCGCGGCCATCGGCTCGCTGCGCAAGTGCCTGGCCGGCTTCGGCTTCGAGGAGCACGACCTGGACAAGAGCACCTCCTGGCTCTCCGGCGGGGAGAAGGCCCGCCTGGTGCTGGCGCGGATGCTCTACGACCCGCCGAACTTCCTGATCCTCGACGAGCCGACCAACCACCTCGACGTCGAGTCGCGCCAGGCCCTGGTCGACGCGCTGGCCAGCTACGACGGCACGATGATCTTCGTCAGCCACGACCGCCACTTCCTGGAGGCCGTGGCCACGAAGGTGCTCGAGCTCGAGGACGGCGCCGGCACCGTCTGGCACGGCGGCTACCGCGACTACGTGCGGCTCAGCGGCCACGAGGCGCCCGGCGCCCCGGCGCGCCGCTGAGCGCCCGTCTCACCAGGAGAACTCGAAGCTCAGCAGCTCGCCCCCGCGCTCGACGGTGATCGTCTTGCGCGGCTCGCCCGAGCGGATCGCCCGGCTCAGGTCGCGGCGGTCGACGACGATCACGTCGCCCACGCGCACGATCAGGTCGCCCTCGAGCAGGCCGAGCGCCGCGGCCTGGCCGCCGTCGGTCAGCCCGGTCACGCGCAGGGCCTCGTCGGCCAGCCGCACGCCGAGCAGGCGGCGCGGGGCCTCGCCGCGCGGGATCATCTGCTCGGCCGCGCCCAGCCGCCACGCCGTCATGGCGATGATCTTGGCGCTGTGCTCCTCGTAGCGCGCGATCGCGCTGTCGTAGGTGTCGTGCTGGGTGTGGTGGACGTAGTTGTAGTTCGACTCGCCGGCCTGGCTCCAGAAGAAGCCGGGCACGTCGACGCGCACGTAGCTGTCGTGGTCGCTGCCGATGCCCTGCGGCAGGCGGTCGACGGTGCGGATCTCGAAGTCGAACTCCGGGTCGTCGAGTCCGGCCACCATCGCCTCGACGGGGGCGAAGACCTCCTCGAACATCGGCAGCATGGCCGGCGTGGCGACGATGCCGGACAGGTAGTTGGTGCCGCCGTCGTGCACCAGCACGCCGCTGATGCGGTCGTTCTCCTCGGGGTGCTGGGCGATGTACTCGCGCGAGCCCCACAGGCCCTGCTCCTCGCCGCTCCACAGCATGAAGCGGATCGTGCGCTTCGGCCGCATCCCGGTCTTCTCCAGCGCGGCCATGAGCAGGCGCGCCGCCTCCATCGTGGTGGCGCAGCCGGTGCCGTTGTCGTTCGTGCCGGTGGCGCCGTCCCACGAGTCGATGTGGCCGCCGAAGATGACCAGCTCCTCGGGCTTCTCGCTGCCGGGGATCTCGGCGATCACGTTGTAGAGCGGGATCGGGCCCTGCACGAACTCCTGGTCGAGGTCGAGCTCGACCACCACCTCGCGGCCCTCCTCGAGCCAGGCGCCGAGGTCCTTGGCCTGGTCGCGGCGCAGGGTGACCTGGGTCAGCTGCGGCAGCTCGTCCCACTCGATGCGGTGGTTGCCGCCGGTGGTGACCAGCTCGCCGCGCGAGGCGGTGAGCGTGCCGTGGACGCCCTCCTCGAGCAGGAAGGCGCCGAGCGCGTGGCCGAAGGAGTCGCCCTCGCCGAAGCGCGGGCGGGTGCCGCCGAGCAGCACCCAGGTGCCGGCCAGGCTGCCGCGCGCCGCGTCCAGCTCCGCCTGGTCGCTCGGCGCGGCCACCACGCGGCCGCGGGTCATGCCGTCCGTGCCGGGGGTCCACGAGCGCGTGGTCATGACCAGCGGCAGCTTCTTCGGCTCGACCACCCGGCCGCGCATGCCGTGGCGGTCGAAGCCGACCGGCCACTCGCCCCAGGCCTCCATGCGCACCTCGGGCACGCCGAAGTCGCGGAAGCGCTGCACCGCCCACTCGCAGGCCTCGGTGCAGGCGGTCGAGCTGGTCAGGCGCGGGCCGATGCCGTTGACCAGTTCGTCGAGGTGCTCCATCACCCGGTTGCCGGCCGCGGCCTCGGCGAGGATGGCCTCGCAGACCGGGTCGTCGACGGGCAGGCCGGTGACCGGGCCCGTCTCCTGGGCGGGGGCGAGGCCGGCGAGGAGGAGGGGGAGGGAGAGCAGCAGGGTCGTCTTCATGGCTTGCGGGGGTGGCCCTCGGCCCACGGCAGGGCCTCGAGCGCCACCTGCCGGCGGACCGGCAGGGTCTCGGGGAGCGGGATCGCGCGGCGCGTGGCGACGTCCAGCGCGATGATGGTCAGGGCGACGCGGCAGCACTCTCGGCCGCTGTCGCGGTGGGAGATGCGCAGGCGGACCACGGCGCGGGAGTTGTGGCACTCGTCGATCCACGACTCGATGGCCAGCCAGTCGCCCAGCTTGGCCTCGGCGAGGAAGTCCATCTCGCTGCGCACGATCGGCCAGGCCAGGCCGGTGTCCTCGGGCCGCGTGAAGCTGTCCAGCCCCAGCGCGTCGTGCGTGGCGGTGAAGCGGTGGTCGATGGCGAAGCGCAGGAAGTCGGCCGCACCGAGGTGCAGGTAGCCGTCGCAGTCGAGGAACTCGACGCGGCGCTCGGTGCGGATGCGGCGGCCGACGAGGTCGGCGAGGCGCACGTGGAGGCCGGCGGGCGCGGCGTCGCTCATGCGGCGGGCAGCTCGTCCAGCCGCCGGGCGAGGTCGAAGTCGAGCTCGGTCAGGCCGCCGACCGAGTGGGTGGAGACGGCGGCGGCGACGCGGCCCCAGCCGAGCTCGAAGTCGGCGTGGTGGTTCCGCTCCTCGCACACCGCGGCGGCGCGGTTGAGGAAGGCCAGGGCCGCCGCGAAGTCGGCGAAGCGCCACTCCTTCGCGAGGCGGCCGTCGACCAGGGCCCAGTCGCGCAGATCCTCGGCCAGCCGCGCCGCGGCCTGCTCGGCGCTCAGCTTCCCGACCACCCGGCCAGCTCCTTCACCTCGTCCCAGCGGACGCCGAGGGCGTTCTCCACCGCGCGGGCCAGGTCGGCCTCGTCGGCGAAGCGCAGGTGGACCGTGGTGTGGGCGTGCTCGTGGGAGGAGCCCGGCCGCAGCTCGAGGGCGGGGGAGCTCGACTCGATCTCGTAGAAGGGCTCCGGGCCGCCGTGGTTGTACGAGTTCATCACGTCGCCCGACCAGGGGCCCGGCTGGTCCACCGGCCAGGTCTCGTCGACGTAGCGCGCCGTGTGGTCGACCGGGCCGAAGCGCACCAGGGTCAGCACGCCGCTGCCGGGGTCGTAGCTGCCGGCGACGTCCACCGCGCGGCCGCGCAGCACGCCGATCTTGCTGCGACGCTGGGCGTCGGCGCGGAACAGGGCGAAGTTCGAGCCCGTCCGCAGGCGGTCCTCCGGCACCGCGCCGAAGTAGCTGTCGCGCACCGGCGCGCCCGGCCCGTCGGGCAGGAAGGGCGCGATGACGAAGGCCTCGTCGCCCGGGGCGAACATGCCGAGGATCCAGATGCAGGGCAGGCCGGCCTCGGGGATCCAGGCCTTCGCGCCGCTGTTGGTGACCCGGTTGCGGGTGCGGAAGCCGACCCACTCGGCGTCCTCGGGCAGGCCGCCGACCCACAGGTCGACCTCGGCGCGGCTCGGCACCTCGACGGTGCGCTCGACCTCGGCGTCGAAGGTCGTGCCGACCGCGTTGCGCAGCTGCATGCGGCGGCTCATCGCGACCCGCGCCGCGCCCTTGGCCTCCACCGCGAAGGCGCCCTCGTGGAGGGCGGCCGGGACCTGCCAGTGGTCGAGGTCGCGCTCCGCGCTGTCGCCGAAGTAGAGGGCGTAGGGACCGCCCTCCGGGCCGAACCAGAAGCGGTCCTCGCCGCCGTAGTTGAAGAAGGCGGCGCTCTCCGGCGGCGCGGCGATCATCCCCCGGTTGACGAAGCCCAGGCCGGCCTCGCCGTCGGCGAAGCCGCTGGTCATCACGCGGCCCTGGAGCTGCGGGCTGACCAGCACCCAGCCGTCGCCGCTCGCCAGCCGCAGGACGTCGGCGTGTTCGGCGAGGAGGGCGGCGTCGTCGGCCAGGGTGGAGTCGTCCATGGAAGGAGAGGCGCAGGAGACCAGGGGGAGCAACCAGAGGCAGGACCGGCTGACGTTCATGGCGTGAGAATAGCAGCGGCCCGGCCGGGGGAGGCGGGGCGGGCCCCGCCGGGTAGAATCCGCGGGTCGTGGAATCCGGCCCCCGCATGCGCTCGGCCTCGATGCTGCCCAGCATGGTCACCCTCGGCGGGCTGGCCTGCGGCCTGGGCGCGCTGGTCTACGCCCTCGAGGCCCACCGCCTGGAGGATTCGGGGCTGCTCGGCCACGCCGGCTGGCTGCTCGTGCTGGCCATGACCCTCGACGCGGTGGACGGCAAGCTGGCCCGCCTGACCGGCTCGACCAGCGAGCTCGGCGCGCAGCTGGACTCGCTGTCCGACATGGTCACCTTCGGCGTGGTGCCGGCGATGCTGGCCCGGGCCCTGGTGGTGCTCGAGGGGCCGGCGCTGGACATCCGCATGCACCCGCGGCTGCTGGTCGTCGCCCCGATCGTCTACGGCTGCTGCGCCGCGCTCCGCCTGGCCCGCTTCAACGTCGAGCACGCCAAGGAGGACCCGGGACGCGACCACAGCGTCTTCGTCGGCCTGCCCTCGCCGGCGGCCGCCTCGCTGCCCGTCTCGCTGCTGCTGTTCTACTTCGGCGTGGCCGACCCGAACTTCCTGTTCGGGCACGACGAGTTCCTGATCCACGCGGTGCGCACCACCACGCTGCAGGTGATGCCCTTCCTGCTCGTCGTGGTGGGGGCGCTGATGGTCACGCGGCTGCCCTTCCCGCACTTCGTCGCCTGGGCCACCCGGGTGCGCAACCCCTTCCAGCGCCTCGCCGAGATGGTCATCCTCTTCGGCATGCTCCTGGTCGAGCCCGAGCTGGCGCTGCTGCTGCTCTCGATCTTCTTCATCGCCTTCCCGGCACTCCTGAGCAGCTTCCGGGCCCTGCGCGGCCGCCTGAAGCGCTCGACCGGCTCCGCATGAGCGACGTCTACGTCGGCCTCGGCTCGAACCTCGGCGACCGCGCGGGCCACCTGCGCTTCGCCCTGCGGGCGCTGGCCGCCGAACCCGGCCTGCGCCTGCGCCAGGTCAGCGGCTTCCGCCGCACCGCCCCGGTCGGCGGCCCGCCGCAGCCCGACTTCGTCAACGCCGTCGCCCGCCTCGAGACCAGCCTCGCGCCGCGCGCGCTGCTCGACCGCCTGCTCGCCACCGAGCAGCGCCGTGGCCGCCGCCGCGAGCTGAAGGACGGGCCGCGCACCCTCGACCTCGACCTGCTCGTCTACCGCGGCGTGGAGTGCGCCGAGGACGAGCTCACGCTGCCGCACCCGCGCCTCGCCGAGCGGCGCTTCGTCCTCGAACCCCTGGCCGAGCTCGCCCCCTCGCTGCCGCTGGGCGCCGGCCGTGATCCGCGCCGATGCCTGGCCGCGCTGCGCGACTGATGGAGCGGCTGGAGGGCGCGGCCGCCCTGGCCGGTTGGCGCGCGGCGCGCGGTGAGGGCGTGCGCGTCGGCTTCGTGCCGACCATGGGCGCCCTGCACGAGGGCCACGGCTCGCTGGTGCGGCGGGCCGCCGCCGAGTGCGACGCGGTGCTCGTCTCGGTCTTCGTCAACCCGCTGCAGTTCGACGAGGCGGCCGACTTCGAGCGCTACCCGCGCACGGAGGAGGCGGACTGCGCCCTGCTGGCCGGGTGGGGGGCCGACGCCGTCTACCTGCCGCGCGTCGCCGACCTCTACCCCGAGGCCGACCCGCCGCGCCTCGAGCCGGGGCCGGGCGGCGAGCTCTACGAGGGGGAGTCGCGCCCCGGCCACTTCGCCGGCATGCTCACCGTGGTCGACCGGTTGTTCGCGCAGGCGCGGCCGCAGCGCGCCTACTTCGGCGAGAAGGACGCGCAGCAGCTGTTCCTGGTGGGCGAGCTGGGCCGGCGGCGGCGCCCCCCGGTCGACGTCATCGGCTGCCCGACCCAGCGCGAGGAGGACGGGCTGGCCCGCTCGAGCCGCAACCGTCACCTCGGCCCGGCGGACCGCGCCCGCGCCACCGTGCTGTTCCGCGCCCTGTCCGCCGCGCAGGCCGCCTTCGCCGCCGGGGAGCGCGAGGCGGCCGCGCTGGAGCGGACCATGCTCGCCGTCTACGCCACGGAGGGGATCGAGCCGGAGTACGCCGCGGTGGTCGACGACGCCACCTTCCGCCCGCCGCTCGGCGGCGGCACCTGGCGCGCCGTCACCGCCGCCCGCCTCGGCGCGACCCGCCTGATCGACAACCTGGTGCTGGGCGCATGCTGAAGCGCTGGCAGCTGCCCGCCAAGCTGAACTGGACCCTCGAGGTCCTGGGCAAGCGGGCGGACGGCTTCCACGAGCTGCGCAGCTGGTTCGTCGCCGTCGACGCCGGCGACCGTCTGGCCGTCGAGCCGGGCGGAGGCGGCCTGCGCCTGACCGGTCCGCACACGGCCGGTGTGCCGGAGGGGCCGTCCAACCTGGCGCAGCGCGCCGAGCGCGCCTGGCGCGAGGCGGGCGGACGCGCGCCCGCGGTGGGTTGGACCCTCGAGAAACGCCTCCCCGCCGGCACCGGGCTCGGCGCGGGAAGCGCCGACGCCGCCGGGGTGCTGCTCGCGCTGCAGGAACTCGGCGACGAGCCGCTCGCGGACGACACCCTGGAGGCCGTCGCCGCCTCGCTCGGCAGCGACCTCAGCTTCTTCCTCGGCGCCCACGGCGCCGAGCTGCGCGGCGGCCGCGGCGAGGAGCTGCTGGCTCACGACTCGGCTCCCTTCGGCGCGGTCGCCCTGGCCTGGCCGTCCTTCGCGGTGGCCACGCCGGAGGTCTTCGCGGCGTTGGGAGCCCCGGCCTTCGACCCGGACGCCGCGCCCGAGGCGGTCCCGGTCCTGCCTCCGCTGCCCGGACGCAACGACCTGGTCGCCGCGGCGCGCGAGAGCCACCCCGCGCTGGCGGCCTTCGCCGGGGCGCTCGGTGCATTCGGGCGCTTCACGATGAGCGGCAGCGGCGGCGCGCACTTCGCGGTCTGCGCCGACCTGGCCGAGGCCCAGCGACTGGCCGCCTCCGTCCACGCCGCCGGCCACGCCGCGCTGGCCGCCGCCTTCCTCCCCAGTCCGGCGCCGCAGGAGATCGCGGCGTGAGCGGCGCGCTCGTCGTCGGCCCCGGCCGCGCCGGGAGCGCGGTGGCCGCCCGACTCGCCGCGGCGGGGGAGAGCACCACTCTGCTCGGACGGCGCAGGGGGGCCTGGCAGGCGCGCGCGCGGCGCGCCGGGATCTCCGCGCG
>CAYFGE010000031.1:0-25145 GCA_964342475.1 uncultured Planctomycetales bacterium | reverse complement strand
CGCTCGGCGGGGGCCAAACCGGAGGCCGCGGGCAGGGCCGGGTCGTCGTCGGCCGCAACGGCGGCCCGCCCGGGCCGGCGGGCCGGGGACGGGCGCTCCGGCGGCGGCGCACTGCGGCGGACGGGCGCCGCCTCGGCGGCCACCGCCAGCAGCTCCATCTCCGGCGGCGCCTCGGGCGCCGCCGGCAGCGCGACCTCATCGGCGCGCACCGAAGGCGAGGCGCTCACCCCCGTCCGCGTGGGCGCCGCGGCGAAGCTGCGCCGCTGCGGGCCGGAGTCCAGCGAGCTGCGCGAGCGGCTCAGCGGTCCGCCGTCACGCATCGAGAGCTCGCTCGGCGCGTCGAGCAGGTCGGCGCGGGCCAGGCCGACACGCTCCGGGCTGGCGGCGGAGGCACCGCGCTCGCGCACCGCTGCGTCCGGCTGCTGGATGCGGAACTCGCGCGCCTCGTCGTCCAGCCGCTCGACGGTCTCGGCCGGCGCGGCGACCGCCAGCTCGCGCTCGGCCGCCGCGGCGGGGCTGCTGGGCGCCGCGGCCGCGCGCACGAAGGCGGGCGCGCGGACCGGTGCGGCTGCGGAGCGGTCCAGCGCGGCCTCGGGCAGCGCGGCGGCCTCGTCGGCCGGGCGCTCCACCTCGGCGCGCAGCGGGGTCACGGTGACCACCGGGGCGCGGTCGGCGGCGCGGGCCAGCGCGTCGGTCTCCACCGCCATCGCCGGGGCATCCGCGCGGCGGCGCTCGAACTCCTCGCGGGGACGCTCCAGGCGCTCCGCGGCGGCGGCGGTCTCCGGCGCGGCGGCGCGCGCCACGGCGGCTTCGCGCCGCTCGGGGGAAGCGGCCTGCTCGGCCTCGGCGCGGGACAGCTCGCGCTCGGGAGCCGCGACCACCGGCGCGTCCTCGAACTCGGCGCGCGTGCGCGAGGGGGCCACGGCCAGCGCGGCCGAGCGGTCGGTGTCGAGCAGGCCGCCGAAGGCGCGGTTGGTCGCCCGGCTCGGCGCCGTCACCGCGGCCAGCTTGATGCGGAACATCGCCTCGCGGCCGGGCAGGGGCACGTCGCTGCCCTCGGGGTAGAGGCCGCGGAACCACCACAGCAGCAGCACGTGCAGCAGCAGCGCCGCCAGCACGCACTTGTAGATCAGGTCCATGGTCTCCCAGCGCTTGGCCAGCACCGCGAGCAGGGCGACGAGGAGCAGCGAGCCGAGGATGGCGAGGTCGAGCCAGCCGACCGGGCGGCCCGGCACCGGGAACAGCTCGCGCGAGGCGGCGCGCTGCAGGTCGCCGCCCGCGCCGCCGTCGAGGGAGAACCACAGCGCGAAGCCGTCGGGCGAGGGCGCCGGGCCGCGCTCGTCCCCGGGCCCGTTCAGGCCGGGGAGCGGCTCGGGGGCCAGCCAGACGCCGCGGTCGCGCACGCTGCGCCACAGGTCGAAGCCGCCGGCGCCGCCGCTGCGGTCGCTGCTGAACAGCAGCGTGCGGGCGTCGCCGACGAAGGCCGGCTCGCGCTCGTCGAAGGGCGTGTTCAGCTCGGCGATCGGCTCGGCCTCGCCGCCGCCGCCGGGGGCGAGCCACAGGTCGAAGTCGCGCCGCGCGCCGCGCGGGCGGTCGCTGGCGAAGGCCACGGCGTCGCTGCCCGGCAGCGGCGCCGGGTCGGTCTCGTCGTAGGCGCTGTTGCCGACCCCGGGCACCGCCTCCACCCCGCCGAACACGCCGTCGCGGTAGCCGATGCGGAACAAGTCGAGGCCGCCGGCGGTGCCGGGGCGGTCGCTGGCGAAGTAGAGGGCGTCGCGGCCGAAGGCCGGCGCGCACTCGTCACGCGGGCTGTTCGCCGCGGCCAGCGGCTGCGCCTCGCGCGGCACGCCCTCGACGAGCTCCGCGATCCACAGGTCCTGGTTCAGGCCGCGCTCGCCGACCGCGAAGACCAGCCAGCTGCCGTCCGGCGAGACGGCGGGGCGCCCCTCGTCCGCGCGCGAGTTGACGGCCGCGGGCGCCGGCGCCGGGTCCTCCCACACGGCGAAGCGCAGGTCCTCGAAGGCCGCCGCCTCGTAGCGCCGCTCGCCGTCGGTGTAGCCGGCCTCCTCCCCCAGGTAGGGGCGGAAGCGCAACCAGGCCAGGAAGAACCCCGCCGCGACCAGCGTGATCACGATGACGAGGTTCTTGCCGAGGTGCTTCATCCGCCGTCAGTCGCGCTCCAGCACGCTCACCGCCAGGTTGCCCAGGCCGGCCGCGCCGCAGGCGTTCATCACCTTCACGATGTTCTCGTGGTGCGTGCGCCGGTCGCCGCGGATCGTGACCTGGACCTCGGGGTCGGTCGCCGCGGCCTGCCGCAGGGCCGTGCGCAGCCCCTCCTCGTCGACCACCGCGCCGCCCACCGAGATGCTGCCGTCCTGCAGCACGTTGACCACGATCTCCTCGAGCTCCTGCGCGGTGGCGCCGGCCTCGGCCGCCTCGGGCAGGTCGAGCTCGACCTGCCGCTCGGGGTCGAGGAAGGTCGTCGAGACCATGAAGAAGATCAGCAGCAGGAACACGACGTCGATCATCGACGTCAGGTTCAGGGCCGGCTCCTCGTCCGGCGCGACGTCCGGGATCCTCACTCCCCGCCCCAGCCGAGCAGGCGTTCGGTGAGCTCGCCGTAGGTGTCCTCCACCGCGACGACGAAGCGGTCGAGGCGGCTGCGGAAGAAGTAGTAGGCCGCCTGGGACGGGATGGCGATGGTCAGGCCGACCGCGGTGGTGATCAGCGCCGAGCTGATGCCGTCGGCCAGCATCTCCGCCTTGCCCAGCGCGTCGGACATCGCGATCTGGGTGAAGGCCTGGATCATGCCCCACACCGTGCCGAGCAGGCCGAGCAGCGGCGCGATGGCCGCGATCACGACCAGCGGGCGCAGCTTGGCCGACAGCACGCGGACCTCGCGCGCGCCGGCGTCCTCGACCGCCTTCTCCATCTCGAGCACCGGCTGGTCGAGGCGCTTGAGGCCGGCGACGAGCACGCGGGCCAGCGGCGTGCCCTGCCGCGCGCCCTCCTCGAGCGCGCGCGGGGCGCCGCCCTCGTCGTAGGCGGCGAGCAGGCGGCGGCCGTCGGCGTGGGTGCCGAGCGCGCCGCGGCGCAGGCGCAGGCCGCGCTCGACCATGAAGGCGGCGGCCAGGATCGAGCAGATGCCGAGCGGCCACATCACCGGGCCGCCGTTGGCGATCATGTCGAAGAGGGAGCGGAAGCCGGGGGCCTCCTGCACCGGGACGGCGAGAGCGGTCGGGAACATGGGCTCAGGACTCGAGCTGCTTCAGGCGCTCGCGGGCCTGGGCGGCGTAGGGGCTGGAGGGGTACTGCGCGATCACCTCGCGGTACTGGTCGGCGGCGCGGTCGGGGTCGCCGAGGCGCTCGAGGCACAGGCCGGCGAAGTAGAGGCCCTCGGACACCTCGGCGTCGTGGGCGAAGAGCACCGCGACCTTGAGGAACTCGCTCAGCGCGGCGTCGACCTCGCCGGCGGCCAGCGAGAGCTTGCCGAGGCCGAGGCGCGCGCGCGCGGCGAGCACGCCCTGGTCGCGCGCGATCACGCGCTCGAAGGCCTGACGCGCCTCGCGGCGCTGGTCGAGCGCGGCCAGCGCGCGGCCGCGCCACAGCTCGCCCTCGGTGCCGTTGGCGAACTCGGGGAAGCGGCGGGCCAGCTCGGCCAGCGTGGACGAGGCGTCGGCCCAGGCCTCGGTCTGGCACTGGGCGAGGCCGAGGCGGAACAGCGCGCGGTCGACCGCCTCGTGCTCGGGGAGCTCCTCGCGCAGGCGGCTCAGCGGCGCGACGGCTTCGGCGTGGCGGCCCAGGCGGAACAGCGCCTCGCCGTGCAGGAACAGGCTCTCGCCGCGCAGCACGCTGGCGGGGTGCTCCTCGAGCAGGCGGGCGAAGGAGGCGGCGGCCGCTGCCGCGTCCTCCCCGCGCAGCTCGGCGTAGCCCTTCTTGTAGAGCGCGCGGTCGGCGACCGGGTTGCCCTCCGCTTCCGCGGCCAGGGCGTACAGCGCGATGGCGGCGCCGTCGTCGCCGGCCTCGAACCGGACCTCGGCGACGAAGAAGGCGGCCTCGCCGGCGGAGGCGCCCGGCGCGGCGGCCAGGGCGGCGCGGGCCGCGGCGGAGGCCTCGTCGACCAGGCCGGCGTCGAGGGCCAGGTAGCAGCGCTCGACCTCGAGCTCGCCGCGCAGCGCGGGCTCCTCGATCCCGCCGAGCACCTCGACGAGCAGCGCGTGCCCGGCGGCGGGGTCGCCGTCCTCGCCGAGCGCGGCGGCGGCCACCTTGGCCGCCGCCACCCGCGCGGGCGCATCCGCGCCGGCGGCGGCGAAGGCGCGGTAGGCGCGCACGCTGTCCGCGGCCTCGCCCGCCGCCTTGCTGGCCCACACCGCCAGCTCGAGCGCGGCGCGCTGCAGCTCGGCGTCCCCTGCCGCGCCGGCACCCTCGGCGATCTGCGGCAGCAGCGCGGCGGCGTCCTCGGGGCGGCCGAGGTCGTACTGGCACCAGGCCAGCGCGTAGCCGGCGGCGGGCGCGAGCTCGTGACGCGGGTGCGCGCCGAGCAGCGCCATGAACTTGGCCTCGGCCTCGGCCACGCGGCCCTCGGCGTAGAGGCGCTCGCCGAGCTCGTAGAGGGCCTTCGGCGCCTCGGCGGAACCCTCGTGCGCGGCGATCAGCTGCTCGAGCCGCGCCAGGCCGTCCGCGCCCTGCGCCAGGCGGCCGAGGCGGAACATCACCTCGGAGACGCGGCCACCCTCGGGGTGGCGTTCGAGGTAGCGCGTCCAGGCCGCCGCAGCGCCCTCCTCGTCGCCGCTCTCGAAGCGCGCGCGGCCCTCCATGTAGGCGGCCTCCTCGGCCTCGGCGCTGGCGGGGTGCTCCTCCACCACCGCGGCGAAGCGGACGGCGGCCGCGCCCGGGTCCTCCTGCAGGTAGCGGCACCAGCCGAGCCGCGAGGTGGCGCGCGCCCGGTGCGCCTCGTCGGCCTCCTCCTCGAGCGAGGCGAGGAAGGCGGCCTCGGCCTCGGCCGGCTGCCCGAGGCGCAGCAGGGCCTCGCCGCGCGCCAGCTGGGTCTGCGCGGCGTAGCGGCTTTCGGGGTACTCCTCGAGCAGGCGCGAGGCGAGCTGGGCAGCCTCGGCGTGGCGGCCGTCGTTCAGGCTCGACACCACCGCCGCGTGCAGCGCGTAGTCGGACTCCGCGTTGCGGTAGCTCTCGGCCGCCTCCTCGAGGCGCCCGAGCTCGTAGAGCGCGTCGCCGCGCGCCGTCTGCAGCCGCCCGGCCAGCTCCTCGTCGGGCTCGGCGGCCAGCGCGGCGGCGTAACTGGCCAGCGCGGCTTCGGCGTCGCCGGTGCGCGCCTGCGCGACGCCCAGCCAGTAGGAGGCCTCCGCCCCGCCGTCCGTCGCGCCGCCGGAGAGTACCGCCAGCGCCTCCTCGGCGCGCTCGGCCCGCAGCAGCTGGATGCCCTGCTGCAGCGCGGCCTCGGCGCGGAAGCGGCTGTCGGGATGCTCGGCCAGGACGCGACCGAACCAGTCGGCGGCCTCGCCCGGGCGGTCGAGCGCCGCAGCGGCGAAGCCCGCGCCGCGCAGCGCGGCGTCGGCGAAGGGACCGCCCTCGACGCTGGCGTAGGCGGCCAGCGCGGGCCCGGCCTCGCCCTGCTCGAGGCGCGCCTCGCCGGCGAGGAAGCGCAGCTCCTGCACCTGGGCGTCGCCGGGGTGCGCGGCCTCGAAGCGCGCCGCGCGCTCGGCCGCGGCGTCGTACTCCCCGAGGCGGAAGGCGCACCAGGCCGCCCCGGCCAGGGCGTCGCGGTCGTAGGCCTGCGGATCGGGCAGCTCGAGCACGCGCAGGTAGTTCTGCTCCGCGGCGGCGAAGTCCTCGGCGCGGAACAGCGCCTCACCGAGCAGGAAGGTGGCCGGCAGCTCGAGGTAGTCGCTGCCCGAGGCGAGCACCTGCTCGAAGGCGGCCGCGGCCTCGGGCCAGGCATCGGCCGCCAGGCGGCACTGGCCGAAGCGCAGCGCGGCCTCAGGGGCGAACTCGAAGGCCTCGGTGGCCATGAGGCGGCCGAAGTGCGGCGCGGCCTCGTCCAGGCGGCCCAGCTCGAACAGCGCGAGGCCCAGGCGGTAGCGCGCCGGATCGGCCTTGGCGTGGCGCGGATAGCGCCCCAGGAAGCCGGTGGCCTCCTCGACGACCATCTCGTTCAGGCCCTTGTCGGCCAGACCGACGAGGAATTGGTACTCCTCGTCCGGGCCGGACTGGGCCGGGGCGAGGGCGACGAGATGGGCGGACAGGAGGAGGGACAGGAGCATGGAAGCGTGCGGAGGGAGACCGCGGAGGGAGAACTACGCACGGATTATCCCCCTGTTGCGGGACTCGGCGGGACTTCCCCCACGGTTTTCCGACTTCCCCCTATTATGCGCCATGATCGGTGCTTACGCGCATCATCTTGGAACGGGTTATCCTGCTGGCCGATGCTCCGCACCCTCCTCGCCCTGGGCCTGCTGACCCTGCTCCCCGGCTGTGCCGTGCTGGTCGGGGCGGCCCTCGGCGCCGGCGCCCTCCATCGCCACCTCCGAGGACACCGTCGAGCTCCTCTACCGGGCTCCCTTCGCCGAGGTCTACGACGTCTGCGAGGCCCAGCTCGAGCGCGCCGGCGAGGTGACCGCCTCGGACGACCTGCGCGGGGTGCTCGAAGGCCGCTGCGAGGACGCGGAGGTCACGATCACCGTCGAGACCACCGAACAGGGCTACCAGCGGGTCCGCGTGAAGGCCCGCCGCCTGTCCGGCCTCTCGCCGGACCTCGACACCGCCACCTGGCTGGGGACCGTGATCTCCCGCCGGCTGGACGAGGATTGAGGCCGCTTCCGTCCGCTTTGCGCCAAGCAGGGTGGGCCCGGGGTCGTAGAACCCGGGTCGGCGCCCCGCTGCCGCCTCTCCCACCATGAACCGCAAGCTCCTCCTCCCGCTGCTCCTGGTCGCCGCCGGCCTGGTCTACCTCCTCCTCGGGCCCGAACCCGAGCCGGCCGGACCGACCGGGACGGACGGCGACCCGACCGCCGCCGAGGCCGCGGCCGCTCCCGGTGAGGCCGACCGCCGCGCCGCCGCCGAGGCCGCGCCCGAACTCGAGGCCGCCGGCCGCACCGAGCTGGGCGGCGCTCCCGCCGAGGCGGCGACCGCCGGAGCCGCCTCGCGAGGCACCGGCTCGCTCCTCCTGGAGCTGGTGGACGGCCGCGGCCGGCCGGTGCGCGACGTCGAGCTGAGCCTGAGCGCCCGCGAGGAGCGCGGCGGCGACTTCCCGCGGGACTTCGTCCTGCCGGGGATGCGACGGGACACGGAGGACGCCGACGCCGTGCGGCGCCGCCCCGACGGCCAGGGCCGCGTGCGCTTCGACGGCGTCGAGGCCGGCCGCCGCCACCGCCTCGTGGTGAGCGGCGACTACCGGGTCGAGCGCCGCCTCGACCTCGCGCCGCTGCTCGCCGGCGAGGTCCGCGACCTGGGCGAGCTGGCGTTGGCCAACGGCGTGGTGCTCGCCGGCCGGGTGACCGGCCCCGACAGCCGCCCGGCCGCGGGCGCCGTGGTCTCGGTGGCGCAGGAGAGCGGCGACGGCTTCCGCTTCGGCCCGATGGCCGCCGCCGAGGTCGGCCGCGCCACCACCGCCGAGGACGGCAGCTACCGCCTGGCCGGGCTGCCCACCGGCAGCTTCCGCCTCAAGGCCGAGCGCCCCGGCGCGCTGGCCGCCGAGCGCAAGATCGAGCTCACTCCGGCGCCGCGCGACCACCACGCCGAGCTCGCGCTGACCGCCGGCGGCGAGGTGCGCGGGCGCGTCCTCGATGCCGACGGCGCGCCGCTGGCCGGGGCGCGGGTCGTGCTGGCCCCCGCCGACGGCTTCGCCGCCTTCTCCTGGCAGCGCGAGCGCCTCGTGCGCGAGGGGCTCGAGACCGGCGCCGACGGCCGCTTCACCCTCGGCGGCCTCGGCGCCGAGCGCATGCGCGTCCTGGCCACCGCCGAGGGCCACTCCCTGCACCGCTCCGGCACCGTGCGCGCCGGACAGGAGCTCGAGATCCAGCTCGGCGCGCTGCACGAGCTGAGCGGGTTGCTGGTGGACGCCGACGGGCGACCGGTGGCGGGCGGCGAGATCACCCTGGTGCCGCAGGACCCGGGCAACTCCGGCTTCGGCATGCTGCGCATGGAGAACACGCGCACCGAGGCGGACGGCAGCTTCCGCCTCGAGGGCGTCGAGGACGGCGAGTACCTGCTGCGCGCGGTGGCCGCCGCCGGCAAGCTCGAGCAGCCCGGCCTGCGCGTGCCCGAGGCGCTGGGCGAGCCGCTGCGCCTCGTGCTCGGCGGCGGAC
The DNA here is from genome assembly GCA_964342475.1 of uncultured Planctomycetales bacterium. Classification (GTDB taxonomy): domain Bacteria; phylum Planctomycetota; class UBA1135; order UBA1135; family UBA1135; genus J029. Next base: position 16,824 of record CAYFGE010000031.1, on the reverse strand, counting down.
CGGCGCTGGTGGTCACCCTGAAGGATCCCGCCGGCCGGCCGCTCTCCGACGTGGAGCTCAGCGCGCGCTCGACCGCCAACGGCCCGGGCGACCTCATGCTCGCCCCCGGGCAGGCCCGCGTCAGCGTGGCCGGCCCCGGCTTCGGTCAGGAGGTCCGCCGCGGCGTGTCGGACGAAGCCGGCCGGGTGCGCCTCGTCGGGCTGGACCCTGGCACCTGGAACCTGCGCGCGCGCCTCGACGGCTTCGCCACCCTCGACCGCGCCGTCGAGCGCACCGCCGCCGAGCGGCAGGAGGAGGAGCTGGTCCTCCAGCCCGCCGGCACCCTGGTCGTTCGCGCCGTGGACACCTTCGGCGCGCCGGTGCCGCGGCTCGGCCTCGAGCTGCGTTCGACCGACCCCGACAGCGGCTTCCGGCCGCAGCGCGCGCAGGCCGACGACTGGGGCGTGGCGGTGTGGGAGGACCTGCCGCCCGGCCGCTACGGCGTGCACGAGGCCGGCGGCAGCCCGCAGTTCGCCTTCGCCAGCAGCGGCGACTCCAACTGGGGCATCGACACCGGGATGCCCGGCCAGGCCGCGGCGGGCACACCGACCCTGACCGTGGTCCTGCCCGCCGGCGCGACTCTCGACGAGCAGCTCGTCGTCGCCACCAAGGCGATGGTGCGCGTGCGCGTCACCCGCCTCGGCGAGCCGGTCGCCGGCGCCTCGGTGCAGCTCGAGCCGCGGGGCGAGGGCGGCGGCATGTTCCTGGGCGGCTTCGGCGGCTTCGGCGGCGGCCCGAGCGCGAAGACCGACGCCGAGGGCTGGGCGGAGCTTCCGCCCTGCGATCCCGGCGCCTTCGAGCTCAGCGCGCGCGCCGCGGGCACCCACCCCCCCACCACGCGCGAGGTGGACCTCGGCGCCGGACCGCAGAGCTTCGACCTGGCGCTGGCCTCCGGCGAGATCAGCGGCGTGGTCGCCGGCCCCGGCGGCGTGCTGGCCGGCGCCACCGTGCGCCTGAAGAAGGGCGCCCCCGACGAGGAGGGCGCCGGCATCCGCGGCCGCATGGTGATGAGCGTGGCCATCGGCGGCGACGACGACGAGGCCGCCTTCGAGACCATCGACTTCTCGCCCGGCTCGACCACGGTCACCACCGACGCCGACGGCGTGTTCCGCTTCCGCGACGTGCCGCCCGGCACCTGGCACCTCGACGCCCGCGCGCCCGGCTGCAGCAGCCGCACGAGCGACGCCGTCGAGCTGGCCGAGGGCGCGCGCCTCGACTACGGCATGATCGAGCTGCCCGGCTCGGGCAGCCTGCGCGGGACGATCCTCGGCCTGCCCCCGGCCGGCGACCCGGCTACCGGCGCGTTCACCATGAACTCGGTGCAGCTGATCGACGAGGACGACGAGGACGTGCAGTTCTCGATCATCCAGCCCAACGGCCGCTACCGCTTCGGCGACGTGGCGCCCGGCACCTACCGCCTCCGGGTGAACGCGGGCGGCAAGACCTCGACCTCCGAGCCGGTGGTCGTGGCCGCGGGTCCGCCGACGCCCTTCGACTTCCAGCTCTGAGCCCGGCTCAGAGCTCCCAGCCCTCGCGGTACTCGCGGCGCAGCAGCGGCTGCGCCGCGGGCTCGCTGGTCCGCATCGAGGCCGAGTCCCAGTCGAAGGCCCGGCCGCAGCGGTAGGCCACGTTGCCGAGCAGCACGGTCTCGGTCAGCGCGCCGGCGTAGTCGAAGTCGCAGGTCGTCGCGCCGCGACTGCGGCAGGCCTCGGTCCACTCGCGGTAGTGGCCGATCGAGTCGGGGATCCACGGCTCGGGCGCGGTGAAGCCGGCGGCGAAGGCGTCCGGGAACAGCTGCCAGCCGCCGTAGTCGGCGAACAGGCTGGCCTCCTCGCCGACGAAGAGGACGCCCATGCCGCGCGCGGGGATCTCGCCCGACTCCATCTGCGGCGGGAGCTTGCCGCCGTCGTGCCAGTGGAGCTCGACCGGGTCGAGCAGGCCGCCGCGCGCGCTGCGCCGGGCCGGGAAGTCCCAGTGCGCGCGCATCCACAGCGGCGCGGTCAGCGGGTGGACCGGCGGGCCCTCCGCGGCGACGCGCACCGGGTGGCGCAGCTCGAGCGCCCAGAAGGCGAGGTCGATCAGGTGGCAGCCCATGTCGCCGAGCGTGCCGCCGCCGAAGTCCCACCAGCGGCGCCAGTTCGCCGGCAGGTAGGTCGGGTGGTACGGCCGGTAGGCGGCCGGGCCGAGCCAGAGGTTGTAGTGCAGGCCGGGCGGGACGGGCGGCCGGTCGGCGGGCCGTTCGCCGCCGCCCCAGGCCTTGCCGACCCAGGCGTGGCACTCGCGCACCGCGCCGAGCGCGCCGCTCTGCACGATCTCGACCACCCGCCGGTAGTTGCCGGTGGCGTGGATCTGCGTCCCCATCTGCGTCACCGCGCCTCGGCGGCGGGCGGCGCGGGCGACGCGGCGCGCCTCCTCGACGTTGTGGGTCAGCGGCTTCTCGCAGTAGACGTCGAGGCCGGCCTCGAGGGCCATCAGCGTGGCCGGGGCGTGGGTGTGGTCGGCGGTGCTCACGACCACCGCGTCGAGCCGCTCGCGCTCGATCATCGCGCGGAAGTCGGCGTAGCGCTTCGCGCCGGGGTGCGCCGCGCCGGCGGCGTCGAGGTAGCCCTGGTCCACGTCGCACAGGGCGACCACGTTCTCGCCCGCCAGGCCGCCGAGGTTGGCCGCGGCGCGGTTGGCCACGCCGACGAAGCCGAGGTCGAGCTTCTCGTTGGCCGCGCGGGGCCGGCGCGCGGGGGCGGCGCAGCCGGAGACGAAGGAAGCCGCCGCGAGGGCGGCGGCTCGGCGCAGGAAGTCGCGACGCTCGTTCATGCGCCGCATCTTAGGGAGGAGGGTGGCCGTGGCGGGGGGACCGGACCCCGCCACGGCCGGGGAAAACACTCCGAAGGGATGGCTCCAGGGGAACCGGAGAGGCGGGGTCCCCCTCCCTCCCCCGGCGCAGCGCCCCATGCGGCTGCGGCCAGAGGGAGGGAGGGTCCCCAACCCAAGCAGAGAACAAACCAGGAGAAGGAACGCAGGTGCCCGATCAGCGGGGGAAGCAGGCCCTCGTCGGGGCGTCGTCTGCGGCCGGGAGGAAGCGACGAACCCAACCGAGACGCTGAAATCTACCTCAAGTTTCATAGGATGTCGGATTCTTTCCTGGAGATTCCGGGGCGGACCCCTGGAGGCATCCGGGCGGGCCGCGGATTCGGTGACTCCGGCTGGAGTCGCTGTTTATTCTGGTCGAAGGAGGGATCTCGCAACGGGCTCGCTCCGTCCCCCCATCAGGCGGCGTCTCCATCCCCGCCGTCCCCCATCCGGCTCCGCCCCGCGGGGCGGACCCCACTCCATCCCGACAGAACCTTGATCACCCGAGTCTCCACCCTCCTCCGGCTGGGTGCCGGTCTGGGTCTGCTCGCCGGCGCCGGTCTCGCCCAGGAGGCGGACCCGGCGCTGCCGCAGCACCAGCGCATCGAAACCCGCGCCAACACCTTCGAGTACAACCGGCAGCAGGACGCGACCCTGGCCATCGCCGAGGACGGCCGCATCCTGGTCGCCTGGGGCAGCCGCCGGCAGGAGCACGGCACCTTCGGGGTGTTCGCCCAGCTCCTCGACCCGCTCGGCCGCCGCATCGGCACCGAGCTGCACGTCAACGACTACCTGCCCGACGGCCAGATGGAGCCCGCCGCCGCCTTCGCGCCGGACGGCTCGGCCTGGGTGGCCTGGAGCTCGGTCGGTCAGGACGGCTCGCGCAACGGCGTCTACCTGCGCCGGCTGGCCGAGGTGGAGACCACCGACGAGGACGGCGCCACGCGCAGCCGCTTCGAGGCGACCGGCGACGAGATCCTGGTCAACGAGAGCCGCCTGGGCGACCAGGTCGACCCGGCCCTGGCGGTGAACGCCGCCGGCGAGCTGCTCGTGGTCTGGGTGTCCGAGCACACCGGCGCCGAGTCCGTCTTCGCCCGCCGCTTCGACGCCGCCGGCGCGCCGCTGGGCGGCGAGTTCCGCCTCGGCGCCTGCGAAGCCGGCCGCGAGAACCTCCCGACCGTGGTCGCGCTGGGCGACGGCTTCGTCGCCGCCTGGGGCCGCACCGACGAGTCGGGGCGTCCGCAGGGCCTGTTCGGCCGCCGCATCGGCGCCGAGGGCGTCGCGGGAGAGGAGTTCGCGCTCAGCCCGCAGGACGGCCGCTTCCACGTCGAGCCCAGCCTCGACACCGACGGCACCGGCCGCCTGGCGCTGGCCTGGATGGCCTCCGAGCCCGGCGCCGAGTGGGAGGTCCACTCGCGCCTGTTCGACGCCGACGGCGCCCCGCTCACCGAACCCGCCGCGATGCCCGGCGTGGACGCCGGCCACCGCAACGGCGCCACCGTCGCCATGGCGAAGGACGGCCGCTACCTGGTGGCCTACAACGCCCACGGCGTGAAGACCGGCAAGGCCGGCGAGCCCGGCTCGAAGCAGCCGGTCGACGTGGTCGGCCAGTTCTACGCCGCCGACGGCCAGCCGGTCGGCGAGCGCTTCGTGGTCAACCAGGAGACCGACGGCGAGCAGACGCTGCAGGTCGGCCTCAACTCGCGCCACGCCGCCTGGAGCGGCCTCGACCAGCTCGCCCTGGTGTGGCACGGCAACGTCGAGGGCGACAAGCGCGCCGTCGGCCTCAGCCTGTTCGCGCCGGAGGGCCTGAACCCGGCCGCGCCGGAGTACGTCGAGCCGCTGGCCGCCTGCCTCGACCTGACCCGCGAGGACGTCACCGCCCCGACCGCCCCGCCGGAGTGGGACCCGAACTGGGTCGACGACAGCTACGCGCCGAACCCCGGCCCGCAGGGTCCCGACTTCGGCTTCACCGCCTTCACCTCGACCGGCTGGAACCCGCCGGACCCGGACCTCGCCGTCGGCCCGAACCACATCGTGGCGGTGGTCAACGTCGACATGCAGGTGTTCGACAAGAACGGCAACTCGCTGTACAGCACGGCGCTCGAGCCCTTCTTCAACACCAACGGCTTCGTGTTCGACCCGGTCGCGACCTACGACGAGCACTCCGGCCGCTACATCATCGGCGCGGTCGAGCACTTCAACAGCAACGTGGACCGCTACCACATCGCGGTGAGCACCTCGGGCGACCCGTCGAACGGCAGCTTCCACAAGTACGTGTTCGACGTGAACTCGATCTGCGACTTCATCGACTTCCCCAACCTGGGCGTCGGTTCGGACGCGATCTACCTGGTGGCGGACTGCTTCGGCAACGGGCGCAACTACATCCACATCATGGAGAAGGCGCCGATGCTGAGCGGCGGCACGCCGAACAAGACGAGCTTCCTCAACGAGAACGGCATCGTCTCGACCGGCGCGACGCACAACTACGACGGCGGCGGCGTCGGCTACTTCGCCAGCTCCTACGCGCGAGGCACGCCGTACATCCGCCTGTACGCCTACCAGAACACCACCTCGCCGTCGAAGTCCTACTACGACATGTTCGTCGGCGGCTTCAGCAGCCCGCCGGACGCCGAGCAGCTCGGCTCCTCGAACCGCGTGGCCACCATCGACCACCGCATCAAGAACGGCGTGGTGCGCAACGGCGTGATGTGGCTGTGCCACTCGGTGGCCGGCAACGACGGCGCGGCGAAGTCGCGCTGGTACAAGATCGACCTGCGCGGCTGGCCGACCAGCGGCAGCACCCCGGTGCTGCTCGACCAGGGCGACGTGGACGAGGGCAACAACGTGGACACCTGGTTCGGCGACATCAACGTCGACGCCAATGGCAACATGGCGATCGCCTTCAACCGCTCCTCCTCGGCCGAGTACGTCGGCGTCTACCGCAGCTTCCGCCTGGCCGGCGACCCGGCCGGCACCGTGCGCCCGGGCGTCGAGATGCAGACCAGCACCTCGCCCGAGGGCGGCGGCCGCTGGGGCGACTACGCGGGCCTCGAGGAGGACCCGGCCAACCCGGGCACCTTCTGGAACCACCACGAGTACCGCACCTCGAGCTGGCGCACCTGGATCGGCAACTTCGCCGTCGACCCGGGCATCAACCTGACCAGCAGCCCGCTGGTGCGCGGCACCACTGCCACGCTGACCACCACCGGCGCCAGCGACGGCGAGCGGGTCTGGTTCCTCTACAGCCTGGCCGGCACCGGCAGCGGGCCCTGCCCGCCGCAGCTCGGCGGCCTGTGCCTCGACCTGCTCAACCCGGTGAGCATCGCCGGCAGCTCGATCTCGAGCGGCGGCTCGGCGAACTTCAACATCGCGGTCCCGGGCGGCGCGCCGCTGATCCCGGTCCACCTGCAGGCCGTGATCCAGCGTGGCGCGGGCAACGTCGACTCGGTCAAGTCGAACGTCCGCACCGAGACCATCCAGTAGGCCCGCTTCGGCGCGCCTCCCGCGGGCGGCTCCCTCCGGGGGGCCGCCCGCTCTCCGTTCCCGCCGCGGCGGCGGGCCGCGGCTCAGGCCTGCGGCGCGTCCGCGGCCGCGGCCGGCTCGGGCGACCAGGCGCGGGCCTCGGCCTCGGTCGGCAGCACCGCGCGCTCGGCCCAGGCGCCGCCCTCCTGCTCGAGGACGACCCAGACGGACTCGTAGGCGAAGGTCGTGCCGGTCTTGATGCCGGCGGCGGCGGCTTCTTTGCGCGGGAGGAGGCGGCGTTCGATGCGGGTTTCGCTCATCGCCCCTCCAGGATGCCATCCGCGCCGCCGGCCGGATAGACCTGCGCGCCCTCGAAGTAGGTCGCCACCACCTCGATGGCGTCGAGCGCGGCGACCGGCGCGGTCATCGGGTCGCCCGACAGGACGACGAGGTCGGCGCGCATGCCGGGGCGCAGGGCGCCGAGGTCGGCCTCGCGGAAGGCGGCGTGAGCCGGCCACGCGGTCAGGTGGAGCAGGGCCTCCTCGCGGCTCATGCAGTGCTCGGGGTGCCAGCCGCCGGGCGGGCGGCCGTCGGCGTCCACCCGCGCGACCGCGGCGCGGAAGGCGGCCAGCGGGTCGAGGCGCTCGACCGGCGCGTCGCTGCCGCCGCACAGCGGCACCCCGCGGTCGAGCAGCCAGCGCCAGGCGTAGGCCCCCTTCTCGCGCTCGGGGCCGAGGCGGGCGCCGGCCCAGGGCATGTCGCTGGTCTGGTGCTGGGCCTGCACCGCGGCGACCAGGCCGAGCTCGGCGAAGCGTGCGGCGTCGGCCGGACGCAGCACCTGGGCGTGCTCGACGCGCAGGCGGGCGTCAGCGGTCGGCACCGTGGCCAGCGCGGCCTCGAAGGCGTCGAGGGCCAGGGTGTTGCCGCGGTCGCCGATGGCGTGGATGCCGACCTGGAAGCCGGCGCGCAGGGCGCGTTCGGTGACCGCGCGCAGCTGCTCGGGCGGCGTGACCAGCAGCCCGCGGTTGCCCGGCTCGTCGTGGTAGTCCTCGTGCAGGGCGGCGCCGCGCGAGCCGAGCGCGCCGTCGGCGTAGAGCTTGACCGCGCGCACGGCGAGGACGCCGTCACCGGTCAGGTCGGCGGACGGCCCGCGCGCGAACCAGTCCGCGAGCAGGGGCGCGTCGGAGCCGTCGAGCATGCCGTGGTAGCGCAGGCGGAACTCGCCGGCGCGGGCCAGCTCCTCGAGCGCGGCCAGCCCGGCGGCGCCGATGCCGGCGTCGTGGATCGCGGTGATGCCGTGGCGGTGCAGCTCGGCGGCGGCGAGGCGCGCGTGGCGGCGCAGCGCCTCCGGCCCCTCGGGCGGCACCGCGCGCCGCACCAGGGCCTCGGCGGCGTCGACGAAGACGCCGGTCGGCGCGCCGGAGGCGTCGCGCAGGATGCGGCCGCCCGGCGGGTCGGGCGTCTCCGGTCCGACGCCGGCCGCCGCCATGGCCGCGGCGTTGGCGAGCAGGGCGTGGCCGTCCACGCGGGTCAGCACCGCGGGGCGGTCGGGCAGCGCCGCGCTGAGCGGCCCGTGGTGCGGGAAGGCGGTGTCGGCCCAGTCGTTCTGGTCCCAGCCGCGGCCCTGCAGCCAGGCCCCCTCCGGCAGCGCGGCGGCGGCGGCGCGGGCGCGCTCGACCACCTCGGCGTAGCTCGTGGTGCCCATCAGGTCGACGCGCTCCGCCGCGGCGCCGATGCCCATCAGGTGGGCGTGGCCGTCGGCGAAGCCCGGCAGCAGCGCGCGGCCGGCGAGGTCGATGCGTCGCGTGGCCGGGCCGCAGCCGGCCTCGGCCTCCGCCAGGCTGCCCGCGAGGAGCACGCGGCCGTCGCGCACCAGCAGGGCCTCCACCGTCGGCTGCGCCGGGTCGGCGGTGTGGATCGGACCACCGTGGAACAGCAGGTCGGCCGCCTCCGCCGACGGCGGCGGACCCTGGCAGGCGAGCAGGAGCGGGCAGGCGGCGAGGAACGCGCGGCGCAGCATGGGCGCAGGATAGCGGGCGGTCGCCGGCACCCCGGAAATGGGGAACCCCCGCCGGGATGCGGTCTATCCTGGATCCGGGCTGCGCCCTCCCGCGCGCCCGCCCCTGGAGGCCCCTTGCTGATCCCCATCTTCACCGCCCTCGCCCTGGCCGCTCCGGCGCAGGATCCGCCCGTCCGCGAGAACGAGAACGTCGACCTCACCGGCGGCTCGGCCTACGGCCAGCTCGCGGTCGCCTCCGCCGGCGAGTTCAGCGGCGTGATGTGGCTGTCCGGTCACCTGAACGGCGGGCGCAGCGGGGTCTGGGTCTCGCCCGCCGGCGGCCGCGGGGTCGGCTTCGGCGCGCCGGTGCGGCTCGACGCCGACCCGAACGACGAGGCCGCGCAGCTGCGCCCCGACTCGCTGCGCGCCGCCGGCGACGGGGCCTACGCGGTGTGGATCGACAGCCGCAACCAGACCTCGCAGTACGGCCTCGAGTCCGAACTCTACTTCGCCGCCAGCCACGACGCCGGCGCGAGCTGGTCGGCCGAGCAGCTGCTCGACAAGGGCATCCCCTCCGGCGTCGGCCTGGTCGGCGACTTCCGCTTCGCGGTGGACGGCCGCCGCACGCCCAGCGCGGCCGACGACGTCCTCCACCTCGTGGTGGTGGCGAGCGAACCGGCCGCTTCGGTCTCGGGGGTGTGGTACCTGCGCTCGACCGACGGCGGCGCGAGCTGGGAGCCGACGCGCGCGCTCCGCGCCGACTGGGTGCAGGACCTGCGCCTGGCGGTCGACGGCCCCCTTGTGCACCTCGCCTGGTACGAGTGGCACGGCACGCTGCCCGAGGTCCACTACCTGCGCAGCGACGACGGCGGCCAGAGCTGGCAGCCGTCCGTCTCGCTGACGCCGGGCAGCACGACCGTGCTGAACAACGGACTGGCCCTCGACGCCGACGGACCGCTGGTCGCCGTCTCGTGGAGCGAGCGCAGCGCCCTGGGCTACGCCCCCCTGCTCCACGCCGCCGTGTCGACCGACGGCGGCCGCCGCTGGGGCCTGCCCCGCCGGGTCGGCAACTACCCGGCCGGCACCTCGGTGCGCGACCCCGACCTCGTCGTGCACCACGACACGGTGGCGCTGGCCTGGGCCGACAACCGCGCGATGCCCGGCAACGACTTCTTCCAGGCCTTCGTCGCCTCCTCGCGCGACGCGGGGCACACCTGGTCCGAGACCCGCGTCAGCGCGGGCGAGGGACGCACCCCGCGCTTCGCCGACGCCGGGCGCCGCGCCGGCCACCTCGTCCTGGCCTACACGACCGACCTCGTGCAGGGCGAGGTCGAGTGCTCGACCTCGCGCGACCGCGGCCTGCACTGGACTCCGGGCTTCCCGGTGAGCAGCCGCCCCGAGCGCGTGCTCGAGGCGCGCGTGGCCTGGAACGAGCGCTACGGCAACGCGGTGGTGGCCTGGCTCGGCAGCAACGCGATCCAGCGCATCCGCAGCTTCGCCGGCGGCTTCCGCCCACAGTGGGTCGAGGCCCAGGGCCACCTCGTGCCCGGCGGCCACGCCTGGTTCGAGATCGGCGGCTTCCCCGCCCGCGACGAAGGGATGAGCTTCGGCGTGCTCGTGTCCGGCGCGGCCGGTGCCTGGGCGCCGCCCGGCGGCCGCGACACCGGCCTCAGCCACGACGCGATCCTCGACGCCGCGCTGACGCGCATCCCCGGCGAGCTGAGCGGCACCGTGCTGCCCGGCGGGGTCGGGCAGACGCCCGCGCTGACCATCCCGCCGACCATGGCGAGCGGCCGCACGCTGCACTACGCCGCCTTCGCCTTCGGGCCGCACGGCCGCGCCGGCAGCCTGACCGACGCGCGCAGCGTGACCCTGAACTAGCGCGCGGCGCCGCCGCCCTCGAAGGACTCCTCGAGGAAGCGCCGCAGCAGGGCGGTCTGCGGCGCCGCGAGGCGCTGGCCGACGCGCGCCGCCAGCCACACGGCGACGACGAGCAGCAGCGCCGCTCCGCCCGCGCCGAGGGCCCAGGGGCGCCGCTCGAGCAGCAGCTGCACGCCGCCGAGGGTGAACAGGAACAGCGCGGCGGTGACCAGGGCCAACTGGCTGAAGGCCACCATGGTCCACACCGAGGGGTTCGGGCCGACCAGGGCGTGGACGCGCGAGCCGCCCTCCTCGCGGTCGCGGATCTCCATCGCCAGCGCGGGCGACCACAGGTGCTGCTCGGTGCGGTGGACGCGGAGGTCGACGTGGCGCTGCTGGTCGGCCACCATGCCGCGGCAGGGGCAGCCCTCCTCGGCCAGCCGCGCGCGCAGCCGGGCGACCGCCTCGGCGGCGGTCAGCGGGAGCTCCATCTCGAAGCGCGGGCGCAGGCGGGGGAAGGACATCGCGGTGGCGGTCACCCGAGTCTACTCCTCGCCGCCGGAGCGGCGCGGACGCAGAATCCGGCCATGAGCGCCGACCGCCCTCCTCCGGCCGCCTGGCTCTGCCTGGTGGCGGGCGCCCTCGCCACCGCGTGGGGCGGCCCGATCGTCCTGCTCGCCGAGGCCGCCGACCCGCTGGCCAAGGCGGCCTGGCGCTGCGGGCTGGCGACGCTCTTCCTGCTGCCCTTCGCGCGCCGCCACCTCGCGCCGGCCTGGCGCGCCCTGCCGCCGCGCGAGCGCGCGCTGCAGTTCGTCGCCGGCGGCGCGCTGGCGCTGCACTTCGCCAGCTGGATCGCCTCCTTCGAGTTCACCTCGGTGGCGAGCAGCCTGGTGCTCGTCTGCACGACGCCGCTGTGGACCGCGCTGCTGTCGCCGTGGATGGCGGGCGAGAAGCCGAAGCCGCGCGAGCTGGCCGGCATGGCGGTCGCGCTGGTCGGGGTGGCCGGCATCGGCGCCGACGACTTCCGCGTCGGCGGCGAGGCCTGGATCGGCGACCTGCTCGCGCTGCTCGGCGCGCTGGCGGCCGCGGTCTACCTGCTGCTCAGCCGCCGCATCCAGCGCCGCGTCCCCACCGTGGCCTTCCTCAGCGCCTGCTACGGCAGCGCCGCGCTGCTGCTCGTCGCCGCCTGCCTGGCCGGCGGCGTCCCGCTGGCCGGCTTCGACGGTCGCACCACCGCGGCCCTGGTCGGCCTCGCGGTCGTGCCGCAGCTGATCGGCCACTCGAGCTACAACCTCGCGCTGCGCTGGCTGCCGACGCCGACCGTCGCCGTCGCGCCGCTGACCGAGCCGGTGCTCGGCAGCCTGATCGCCTTCCTCCTGCTCGACGAGGTGCCGCAGGCGGCCACGGTGGCCTGGGGCGCGGTGATCCTGGCCGGGGTCTTCGCCGCCGTGCTGCCGGCGCGCCGCCGCGCCGCCTGAGCTCAGTCCGCCGCGAGCAGCGCGGCGGCCTCCTCGCGCAGCTGCGCCAGTGCCTCGTCCACGCGGTCGCGGTGGGTGCGGAAGTGCAGGATGCACATCCGCACGGCGAAGCGGCCGTGCAGCTGCGTGCCGGTCAGGAAGACCCGGCCGCGGCGGTTGACGCGGTCCATCCAGGCGCGGTTCAGCGCGTCGAGGGCGGCCGCGTCGCGCCCCTCCGGGGCGAGGCGGAAGGCGAGCAGCGACAGCTCGGGCTCGGCGAGGATCTCGACCCCGGGTGTGGCGCGCAGCGCCTCGGCGGCGTGGCGCGCGAGGTCGAGCTTCTCGTCGAGCGCGGCGCGCCAGGCGCCGAGGCCGAGCAGCTTGACCGGCAGCCAGACGCGCAGGCCGCGGTTGTCGCGCGACAGCTCGGGGCTGATCTCGCAGTAGTCGACCAGGTCGGGCGCGTCCTGGAAGGGCGGCATGTAGTCGGCCGCGGTGGCGTGCGCCCGGCGCAGCGCGCCCGGGTCGCGCACGAGCAGCGAGCCGGTGCCGTAGGGCAGGAACATCCCCTTGTGCGGGTCGAGGCACACCGAGTCGGCGCGCCCGATGCCGCGCAGCGCGGCGCGCCCGCGCTCGGTCAGGCAGAAGAAGCCGCCGTAGGCCGCGTCGACGTGGAACCAGAGGCCCTCGCGCGCGGCGAGGTCGGCCAGCTCGGGCAGCGGGTCGACCGCGCCGGAGTTGGTCGTGCCGCCCGAGGCGACCAGCAGGAAGGGCTGCAGCCCGGCGGCGCGGTCGGCGGCCACCTGCGCCGCGAGCGCGGCGGGGATCATGCGGAAGCGCGCGTCGCTCGGCACGGCGCGCACGCGCTCGGGAGGCAGTCCGGCCAGCACGCAGGCCTTGGCCACCGAGTGGTGCACCTGGTCGGAGACGTAGACCGTGCCGCGCAGGAAGTCGGGCGGCAGCTTCTCGCGCCGCGCCGCCACGACCGCGGTGAAGTTGGCCATCGAGCCGCCGGTGGTGAGCAGGCCGCCGGAGCCGGCCGGCATGCCGACCAGGTCGCAGAACCACTGCACCACGTTCTGCTCGAGCCGCACCATCCCCGGCGCGGCCAGCCAGACGCCGACATAGCGGTTGACCGCGTCGCCGATCAGGTCGGCCACCGCGGTCAGGGGCAGGCCGCCGCCGGGCACGTAGGCCAGGTAGCCCGGTCCGGCGGTGTTGAAGGCGTGCGGCACCACGCGGTCGAACAGCGTGGCGAGCAGCTCCTCGAAGGGCGCGCCCTGCTCCGGGGCGGGCTCGGCCAGCGCGCGGGCCAGCGCCTCGCCGCCCTCCCACACCGCCGCCGGCTGCTCGGGCAGGCTGTCGAGGAAGGGCAGCAGGCGGTCGAGCGCCTGCTCGACCAGCCCGCGGAGCTGGTCGGCGGAGGGCTCGAGCGGCCGTTCCGGGTCGTGGGTCATGCGCGGGGCTCCGAGGGGCGGCTTATCCTAAGCCCGCCATGACCGAACCGATCAGCCGCAGGTCCTTCGTCGCCGGCCTCGCCGCCTCCGGCGCCGCCCTCCCCCTCGCCGGTCTCGGCGCCGCGCCCTCCCCCGCCACGCCGCCGCCCTTCCGCAAGGCGGTCAAGCTGGGCATGGTCGGCGAGGGCGCCAGCCTGCTCGAGAAGTTCGAGCTACTGCGCGAGCTCGGCTTCGACGGCGTCGAGCTCGACAGCCCGAACGGCCTGGACGAGGCCGAGGTGCTGGCCGCGCGCGACGCGACCGGCCTGGTGATCCACGGGGTGGTCGACTCGGTCCACTGGGGCAAGCCCTTCAACCACCCGGACGCCGCGGTGCGCGCCGCCGGCGTGGCCGCGCTCGAGACCGCGCTGCGCGACGCCCACGCCTACGGCGCCAGCACGGTGCTCGTGGTGCCCGCGGTGGTCACCAAGCAGCACGGCTACGGCCCGGCCTGGGACCACGCGCGCACCGAGATCGCCAAGGCGCTGCCGCTGGCCGAGGAGCTGGGCGTGAAGATCGCCTTCGAGAACGTGTGGAACCAGTTCCTGCTCTCGCCGCTCGAGACGCGCCGCTTCATCGAGAGCTTCGCCAGCGACCACGTCGGCGCCTACTTCGACGTCGGCAACGTGGTGCGCTACGCCTGGCCCGAGCACTGGATCGAGGTGCTGGCCGACAAGATCCTCAAGATCGACGTCAAGGAGTACAGCCGCAAGAAGCAGAACGACGAGGGCCTGTGGAAGGGCTTCCAGGCCGAGCTGCTCGAGGGCGACAACGACTGGCCGGCGGTGATGAAGGCCCTGAAGGCGGTCGGCTACGCGGGCTGGTTCACCGCCGAGGTGGCCGGCGGCGGCCGCGACCGCCTGGCCTTCCTGGCCGAGCGGATGGACCGCATCCTGGCCTCCTGAGCCGGGTTCAGGGCCGCTCGATCAGCGTGTAGTAGGCCTGCGGGTGGAGCAGGGGGCGGCCGTCGGCCGCGCGCAGCCCGTCGGCGTGGAGCTCGTGCACGAAGCCGGCGCGCAGCCCCGCGCAGCGCAGCCGCACGGTCAGGCCGTCCGCCGACAGCTCGGCCGCCGTCACCGGCACCTCGGCCCGGTCGGTCTCGTCGCTGCCGTAGCGGCTCTGCAGCCGGTAGGTGTAGCTCGACATCGTGAAGGAGGCCGCGGCGACGCTGTCCGCGTCGGCCGGCGCGGTCAGGCGCAGCTCGAAGCCGTCGGGCAGGGCGCGCATCTCGTGGATCTCGAAGGGCGTCGCCCCGGTCCACACCAGCCGCTGCAGGCCCTCGCTGCGCGTGCCCTTCGAGCCCCAGCCGCGGTTGGTCTGGCCGGCGAACAGCGCGCCGTCGGGGCCCCAGGCCAGGCGCACGATGCCGCAGGCGAAGCCCTCGCGGAAGGGGTAGCAGGCGCCCTGCCAGCGGCCGCCGACCCGCTCCAGCGTGACGCGCATCACGTTGGCGCCGAACTGGTCGGCGACGAAGAGCTGCCCGTCGAAGGGACCGAAGGCGCCGCCGGTGGTGTCCCACACCAGCCCCGAAGCGCTCTGCCCCATCTTGCCGTAGGGGAACCACACGGCCGGCAGCTTGAAGTTCGGCATGCGCGCGGCGACCGCCGGCATGGTCTCGCCGTCGGGCACCTCGCCCGGGTGCTCGACCCGCGACTCGGGCAGGCTGGCGTCGTCGATGCCGTGCGGGTGGCCGAGGAAGTCCCCCACCTCTAGGTGGGTCAGCTTGTTCGCGCCGCACCACTCGCCCTGGTTGTCGGTGGCGAACATCTCGCCCCACGGGCTGGCCTCGATCCCGGCCGGCGAGCGCAGGCCGCCGCACACCGGCTGCATCTCGCCCTCGGGCGTGACGCGCACGGCCCAGCCGCGCCACTTCGCGCGGCCGAAGGGCTCGGCGCCGAAGGGCTTGTTCAGCGTCACCCACAGGTTGCCGTCCGGGTCGAGGCGCGGGCCGAAGGCGTACTCGTGGTAGTTGCCGCTGAGCTCCCAGTCGTCGCAGAAGGCCTCGAACTCGTCGGCGCGGCCGTCGCCGTCGGTGTCGCGCATGCGGCTGAGCGCGCCGCGCTCGGCGCACCAGACCCAGCCGGCGTGCTCGAGCAGGCCGAGCGGCTCCTGCAGGCCCTGGGCGAAGAGGTGGAAGGCCGGCGCCTCGCCCGAGGCGCCCTCGACCCGCCACACCTCGCCGCGGCGGGTGGCGACGAGCAGCTGGTCGTCCGCGCGCGGCAGCAGGCCGCTGACCTCGAGGCTGACGCCCTCGGGGTAGGGCACGTCCACGATGCGGTAGTAGTCGTCCTCGATCGGTTGCTGGGCGACGGCGAGGGCGGCGAGGAGGAAGGGGGTCACCATGCGTAGCGCAGCTCGACCGCGGCGCGGCCGTCCGGGGTCCAGGGGAGCTCGGCGTGGACCGTGCCGTCCCCGTCGAGGCGCAGCGCGGCGCCGTCCACGGGGAGGACGCTCACGCCGGCGGCGTTGCGGAAGCCGCCGCCGTCGAGGGCGCGCAGCCCGTCGCCGTCGAGCACGCGCAGCGCGCGCAGGGCGGGCGCCGCGCCGGAGGGCGCGACCGCCTCGAAGCGGCGCAGCAGCTGCGCGCCGCCCTCCGCCAGCTCGGGGCGCAGCCGCTCGCGCAGCGCGACCTCGCCGACCTGCGAGCGGAACACCGGCGTACCGTCCGCTTCGAGCGAGCGGCCGAGGGCGACGCCGCCCTCCGCCCCGACCAGCGGCTGCGCGGGCAGGGTGACCACCGCGTCGCCCGGCGGCACGGCCAGCTGGCCGGCTCGGCCCTCCCAGGTGCCGCGCGCGTCGAGGAAGTCGCCGCGCCACAGCCGCACCGTGCGTCCGGCCGCCATGTCGTAGGCGTAGTGGACGCGCTCGGGGAAGCCGACGCCGAGCACGCGCGGGCCGACGTCCTTCAGGAAGGTACCGAACAGCAGCGGGCGCTCCACCGGCACCAGGCGGTAGCCCTCGGGGTCGACCACCAGGCCCTGCGGCAGCGGCATCGCATCGCCGAGCGAGAGGTAGGAGTAGACCGCGTCCACCTGCGCCACCGGGTCGCCGCCGAGCCGGTCGGGGAAGACCTGCCCCTGCGGGTTCCAGAAGCCGGGCATGCGCGTGCCGGGCCGCAGGCGCGCCGGCTCGAGCAGGTAGGCGCGGAACCAGGACGGCTCGAGCCGCGCAGCCGCCTCCGCCAGGTCCATCGCGCGCACGCCCTGCGAGGCGTGGCCGGCGACGTCGTGGCAGGCGAAGCAGGAGAAGCCCTGCGCGCCGACCAGGCTGCGGCCGACCTCGACGCGCTCGGCGTCGAAGGGCGGCGCCGCGCCGGCGACCGGGCCGTCCGCCTCGCGCAGCAGCGCGGGCAGGGCCTCGACCGCCGCGCCGCGGAACACCGGCATGCGCACCTTCATGTAGGGCCGCACGCTCGCGCCCTCGCCGATCACGCGCGCCAGCCAGGCGGGGCGCAGCTTGGCGCCGACGCCGTCGAGCGGCGGCGGGATGCGCCCCTCGTCGCCGAGCTCCTCGTCGGTGCTGAAGTGGACCAGGCGGTCGGGCGCCGGGCCGCCGACGCCGCCGCGCGCGTGGCAGGCCGAGCAGCCGTAGGCCGCCAGCGTGCGGTCCACCTGCTCGGCGGCCCCGAGCGGCGCGGCAGCCGGCAGCTGCGCGAGGGCCG
>CAYFGE010000030.1:0-29286 GCA_964342475.1 uncultured Planctomycetales bacterium | reverse complement strand
CGCTGACCGACATGATCAAGGGCAAGCAGGGGCGCTTCCGCCTCAACCTGCTCGGCAAGCGCGTCGACTACTCGGCCCGCTCGGTGATCGTGGTCGGCCCGGAGCTGAAGCTGCACCAGTGCGGCCTGCCCAAGGTCATCGCGCTGGAGCTGTTCCAGCCCTTCATCATCCGCCGCCTCAAGGAGCTCAAGCTGGCCGAGACGATCAAGGCGGCCAAGAAGATGCTCGAGCGCCGCGACGAGGAGGTCTGGGACATCCTCGAGGAGGTCATCCAGGGCCACCCGGTGCTGCTCAACCGCGCGCCGACCCTGCACCGCATGGGCATCCAGGCCTTCGAGCCGGTGCTCATCGAGGGCAACGCGATCCAGCTCCACCCGCTGGTCTGCCCGGCCTTCAACGCGGACTTCGACGGCGACCAGATGGCGGTCCACCTGCCGCTCAGCTACGAGGCGCAGATCGAGGCCAGCACCCTGATGCTGTCGCCGAACAACGTGTTCTCGCCGTCCAACGGCCAGCCGCTGATCTCGCCCCACCAGGACATCATCCTCGGCCTCTTCTTCCTCACCGCCGAGAAGGAGAAGTGCCGCAACGCCTGGCAGGAGGAGCAGCGCGGGGGCACCTTCGCCGACCTCGACGAGCTGATGCTGGCGTACGCCCACGGCCACCTCGAGACCCACTCGAAGGTGCGGGTGAACTTCCCGGCCGGCACCCTGATCGCCGACGAGTACGGCAAGGCCTTCCGCACCCTGCGCAAGGACGAGCTGGTCGTCACCACCCCCGGCCGCGCGATCTGCAACGACGTGCTGCCGGCGGGCATGCCGTACTACAACTACCCGTGGCAGAAGAAGGCGATCCACGACCTGATCCACGACTGCCACCGCCTGTGCGGCCGCTCGGCGACCCTCGACCTGCTCGACGACCTGAAGGCGCTCGGCTTCAAGGGCGCGACCCGCTCGGGCATGTCCTTCGCCAAGGGCGACATGCTGATCCCCGACGAGAAGTGGGAGATCATCAAGGAGACCTCGAAGAAGGTCGAGAAGGTCCAGGCCGACTTCCAGGAGGGCGCGATCACCAACAACGAGCGCTACTCCAAGACCATCGACCACTGGACCACGGCGCGGGAGGAGGTCTCCAAGGCGCTGATGGAGCGCCTCAAGCGCGACGAGCGCGACGGCCGCCCGTACCTGAACCCGGTGTTCGTGATGGCGCACTCCGGCGCGCGGGGCGGCGTCGACCAGATCCGCCAGCTGGCCGGTATGCGTGGTCTGATGGCCAAGCCGAGCGGCGAGATCATCGAGACGCCGATCCGCGCGAACTTCCGCGAGGGCCTGCGGGTGCTGGAGTACTTCTCCTCGACCCACGGCGCGCGCAAGGGTCTGGCGGACACCGCGCTGAAGACCGCCGACTCCGGCTACCTGACCCGCAAGCTGGCCGACGTGGCGCAGAACGTGGTCGCCAACGGCATGGACTGCGGCACGCCCAAGGGCCTGACCAAGGCCGCCGTCTACCAGGGCGACAAGCAGGTCCTGTCGCTGTCGCGCGTGATCCGCGGGCGCACCGCCTGCGACACGATCCGCGACCGGATCACCGACGAACTCGTCATCGAGGCCGGCCAGCTGATCACGCTGGACGTCGCGGAGAAGATCGAGAAGATGGGCTACACGAAGATCCGTGTGCGCAGCCCGCTGACCTGCGAGTCGGGCAACGGCGTGTGCCGCCTGTGCTACGGCGAGGACCTCGCCCGCGGCCGCCTGGTCGAGGAGGGCCTCGCGGTGGGCATCATCGCCGCCCAGTCGATCGGCGAGCCCGGCACGCAGCTGACCATGCGGACCTTCCACATCGGCGGCACCGCGAGCCGCGACGTGGTCGAGTCCACGCGCAAGGCCAAGCGCGGCGGCGTGGCCGAGTACCTCGACCTGCTGACCGTGAAGAACCCGGCCAAGCAGGACGTGGTGCTGTCCCGCACCGGCGCCCTGATCATCCGCGACGCCAAGGGCCGCGAGATCGACCGCCACGAGGTCGGCGTCGGCTCGATCATGAACGTCGAGGACGGGTCCAAGATCTCGAAGGGCCAGAAGCTCTACGAATGGGACCCGCACTTCGTGCCGATCCTGGCCGAGTTCGACGGCAAGGTCCGCTTCGAGGACGTGGTCGAAGGCAAGACCATGTCCATCGAGGAGGACCCGAAGACCAAGATCCAGCGCCGCAAGATCGTCGAGTCCAAGGGCGACCTGCACCCGCAGATCCTCCTGGTCGGCAAGGACGACGAGGTGCTCTACTACACCTCGCTGCCCGAGAACGCCTACCTCGAGGTCAAGGACGGCCAGGCGGTCAAGGCGGGCACCATGCTCGCCAAGTCGCCGCGGGCCGTGGGCGGCACGCAGGACATCACCGGCGGTCTGCCGCGGGTCACCGAGCTGTTCGAGGCCCGCATCCCGAAGGATCCGGCCACCATGGCCGAGATCGACGGCATCGTCGAGCTGAAGGAGAAGCGCCGAGGCAAGCGGGTGATCGCGGTCCGCGACCTGGAGACCGGCGAGGAGCGCGAGCACCTGGTGTCGCAGTCCAAGCACCTGCGGGTGCACACCGGCGACCGCGTGCGCGCCGGCGACAAGCTGGTCGACGGCCCGCTGCCGCCCCAGGAGATCCTGGCCATCAAGGGCGAGGAGGAGCTGCAGAAGTACCTCGTCGACGAGGTGCAGAACGTGTACCGCGCCCAGGGCGTGGCCATCAACGACAAGCACATCGAGATCATCGTCATGCAGATGATGCGCAAGGTGCAGGTCGAGGACCCGGGCTCCAGCAAGCTGCTGCCCAACTCCCTGATGGACCGCTACGCCTTCCGCAAGATCGTCGAGGAGCTGGTCGAGGCCGACCAGGACCCGCCGTCCGCCCAGCCGATGATCATGGGCATCACCAAGGCCTCGGTGCAGTCCGACTCCTTCATCTCGGCCGCCTCCTTCCAGGAGACCACCAAGGTCCTCACGGAGGCCGCCCTGAAGGGCAAGCGGGACCAGCTCCACGGCCTGAAGGAGAACGTCATCCTCGGCAACCTGATCCCGGCCGGCACCGGCTGCCGGGCCCACCTGCACACCCGGATCAAGAAGAAGGTGGACTTCAGCCAGTTCGCCGACCTGGGCCTGGGCGGGGCGGAGGCCCCCCCGGAGCCGGCCCTGGAGGCCGGGGAGTGACCCTGGATCTTGACCTCTGCGC
This sequence comes from uncultured Planctomycetales bacterium, assembly GCA_964342475.1. Classification (GTDB taxonomy): domain Bacteria; phylum Planctomycetota; class UBA1135; order UBA1135; family UBA1135; genus J029. The sequence continues at coordinate 26,073 of CAYFGE010000030.1, read as the reverse complement.
CTGAATCGGTAGACTTTTACCCCCTTTCGAGCCGCTGAGCCGGTTCACGAAATCGCCCAACCTCCATGCCCACGATCAACCAACTCGTCCGCAAGGGCCGCAAGCCGGTGCGGAAGAAGTCGAAGAGCCCCGTGCTCGACGCCTGCCCGCAGAAGCGGGGGGTCTGCACCCAGGTCAAGACCATGACCCCGAAGAAGCCGAACTCGGCTCTGCGGAAGGTCGCCCGTGTGCGCCTGTCCAACGGCAAGGAGATCACCGCCTACATCCCGGGCGAGGGCCACAACCTGCAGGAGCACTCGATCGTCCTCGTGCGGGGCGGCCGGGTCCGCGACCTGCCGGGTGTTCGCTACCACATCATCCGCGGGACCCTCGACGCCGCCGGCGTCGACGACCGCAAGCGCTCGCGCTCCAAGTACGGAACCCGTCGCGGTAAGTAAGGATGCCCCGCAGCTACAAGTCCACGGCCAAGTACGTCAAGCCGGATCCGCGCTTCCAGTCGCTCCTGGCCACGAAGTACATCAACCAGATCATGAGCCACGGCAAGAAGGCGGTGGCGATGAAGATCTTCTACGACGCCGTCGACGCCGCGGCCAAGCGCCTGAAGGAGGTCCCCGTCGAGGAGGTCTTCGTCAACGCGCTCGAGAACGTGCGCCCGGCCGTCGAGGTCCGCTCCAAGCGGGTCGGCGGTTCGAACTACCAGGTCCCGCGCGAGGTCAGCGCCAAGCGGTCCCAGGCCCTGGCCATCCGCTGGATCGTGGGCAACGCGCGCAAGAAGAAGGGCATGCCGATGGCGCAGCGCCTGGCCTCCGAGTTCGTGGACGCCTGCAACAACACCGGCGCGTCCGTGCAGTGGAAGGAGAACGTCCACCGCATGGCCGAGGCGAACAAGGCCTACAGCCACTTCGCCAACTTCTAGCCCGAGCCCCGGCTCCGGCCCGCGGGCGGCTCCTGGAGGAGCCGCCCGCTTCGTTTTCCTATGCTCTGCGGGCCATGCCGCCGGACCTCATCCTGCTGCGCCTCGACAAGGAGGACCCGAAGAAGTGCAGCCTGACCCCGCTGCGCCGCCGCGAGGACCTGCCGATCCGCTGGATCCGCTGCCGCATCGGGGACGAGGTCGAGGTGGGGGAGGTCACCCTGCTCCACCCGGAGGGCGAGGAGCTCGGCCCGGCCGACGCCGGCCGCCCCCTGCTCCTGGTCGACTCCTCCTGGCGCGACCTCCCGCGGGTGCTCCGCGGGGTGCGCGGGGAGCTCCACCGCCGCCGCCTGCCCGCCGGCCTGCGCACGGCGTACCCGCGGCGCAGCAGCACTTTCGCCGACCCGGACACGGGCTTAGCCAGTATCGAGGCCCTGCACGCCGCCTGCGTGCTGCTCGGCGCGCGGGACGACACCCTGCTCGACGGCTACCACTGGCGGGAGCAGTGGCTCGAGGCCAACCGCGGGCTCCTCGGCCCCTAGAATCCGACCATGGACCTCACCCGGCTGCGCAACATCGGCATCGTCGCCCACATCGACGCGGGCAAGACGACGGTGACCGAGCGCATCCTCTACTACACCGGGGTCGAGCACCGCATGGGCGAGGTCCATCTCGGCAACACGGTGATGGACTGGATGGAGGAGGAGCGCGAGCGGGGCATCACGATCACCGCCGCCGCCACGCGCTGCCCCTGGCGAGACCACGCGGTGCAGGTGATCGACACGCCCGGGCACGTCGACTTCACCGGCGAGGTGAGCCGCTCCCTGCGCGTGCTCGACGGGGCGGTGGTCGTGGTCTGCGCCGTGGCCGGCGTCCAGGCCCAGACCGAGACCGTGCTGCGCCAGGCCGCGCGCTACGAGGTCCCCTGGATCGCCTTCGTCAACAAGATGGACCGCCAGGGGGCCGACTTCGGCCGCGCCGTGGACTCTCTCCGCGAGCGGGGCGGCGTGCGCCCGGTGCCGGTGCAGGTCCCGGCCGGGGACGGCCGCGACTTCGCCGGCGTGGTCGACCTGGTCGGCCGTCGTCTGCTGCGCTGGGACGCCGCCGAGAAGGGGGCGGAGGTCCACGCGGAGGAGATCCCCGCCGACCTGCGCGAGGCCGCCGAGGCCGCGCGCGCCGAGCTCTGCGAGGCGGTGGCCGAGGTCGACGACGCCCTCCTCGAGGCCTGGCTCGAGGCCGGGGAGCTCGACGAGGAGCAGCTCCACCGCGGCCTGCGCCAGGGCACCCTCGAGCGCCGCTTCGTCCCGGTCCTGTGCGGCTCTGCGCTGCACTACCAGGGCGTTCAGCCGTTGCTCGACGCGGTGCTGGCCTGGCTGCCCTCGCCCGCCGACCGCCCGCCGGTGAGAGGCCACGAGCCGGGCGACGAGGACCGCGAGTTGGAGCGGCCGGCCGAGGCGGACGCCCCGCTCTGCGCCCTGGTCTTCAAGGTCTTCCACGAGCGCCACGGCGACCTCTGCTACCTGCGCATCTACTCGGGCGAGCTGACCGAGGGCATGCAGCTGCAGAACGCGCGCGAGAAGGGCTTCGAGCGGGTCGGGCAGATCTGGCGCATGCACGCCGACCACCGGGAGCGCCTGGAGCGCGCCGGCCCGGGCGAGATCGTGGTCGTCCCGGCGCTGAAGAAGGCCCGCACCGGCGACACCCTGTTCCCCAAGGGGCACGCCATCGCGCTGGAGCCGATCGAGTTCCCCGAGCCCGTCATCCGGCAGACCGTCGAGCCCGAGGTCCTGGGTGACCGCGACAAGCTGCTCGACGCCCTGCGCGTGCTCGACCGCGAGGACCCGACCCTGACCGTGGAGATCGACGAGGACACCGACCAGGCCGTCCTCGCCGGGATGGGGGAACTCCACCTCGAGGTGGCGCTCCACCGCCTGCAGCGGGAGTTCCGCGTGGCCGCCCGCGCCGGCCGCCCGATCGTGGCCTACCGCGAGACCCTGCTCTCGCCGGCCCGGGGGAGCGCCTCCGTCGACCGCCCGACCGGGGACGGCGGCCGCCTCACGGTCACGGCTGACCTGAGCGCCGCCCCGACCGAGGAGACCCGGCCCTCCGTGCTGCTCGGGCCCGGCCTCGACGGGCTGGGCCGGGCCCTGCGCCACGACCTGGCGGCGGCCGCCCACGAGCTGGTGGAGGGGGGCGGGGACCTGGGCTACCCCCTGGCCCGCCTGCGAGTGGTCCTGGAGACCCTCGAGTGGAGCCCGGCGGGGGAGGAACCCCCGGTCGAGATGGTCCTCGGAGCTGCGGCCCGGGCCCTGGACGAGGCCCTGCGGGGCGCCACCGGCCTGCTCGAGCCGATCATGAGCCTGAGGGTCGAGGTCCCCGAGGAGTTCCTCTCCGGGGTCCTGGCCGACCTGCAGACCCGCCGCGCCGAGGTCCAGGCCATGGACCTGGACGAGGGGATCAGCCGCATCCGAGCCCAAGCCCCGCTGGAAGCGATGTTTGCGTACTCGACCAAGCTCCGCTCGCTGACCCAGGGGCGGGGGGACTTCGGCCTCAGCCCCAGCGGCTACGCCCCGGTCCCGGCCGCGCGGGCGGCGGAGATCCTTCAGGGAATGGTCTGAGGCCGCCGAGGGCGGCTTTTCCGCCTCCCGGCGCGGTGGGGGCCGATTTCCGGGCCTCCGTCCTTGACCCCAAATCGTTCGCTGCTAAGATGCTTGGCCCGAATTCGGGACCAGCCTCGGTTTTTGCCTGGACCTCCTGCGGAAAACGCAGCGGATAGGAGAGCCGAGGCTAGCTGTGTGCCCCTACGCACCCCCCATGGACAATCGCATCCAGATCCGACTCGAGGCCTACGACCACGAGGCCATCGATCAAGCCACGGAATCCATCATGGAGGCCGCGCGCCTGACCGGTGTCAAGGTCTCGGGCCCGATTCCGCTTCCCACCCGAATCGAGCGCTACACCGTGCTGCGCAGCCCGCACATCGACAAGAAGTCGCGGGAGCAGTTCGAGATCCGCACCCACAAGCGGCTCATGTACCTGCTCGAGCCCACCCCGCAGACGGTGGACGCGCTGAACCGCCTGGTTCTGTCCGCCGGGGTCGACGTCCGCATCAAGATCTGAGGCGGCCGTCCCACGTCATCCCGCAAGTTCGCCCGAACCGCTGCGACTCTGCCGGCTGGAAACCGGCGCAACGAGAAGAGAGATGTCCCAGAACAAGTTCCTGTTGGCTCGGAAGAAGGGCATGACCCAGTTCTTCCGCGAGGACGGCACCGTCGTCCCGGTGACCGTGCTCGAGGCCGGTCCCTGCACGGTGACCGGCCTGCGCACCGCGGACCGCGACGGCTACTGCGCGGTCCAGGTCGGCTACATCGCCGCCCGCGACAAGCACGTCGCCAAGCCGCAGCGCGCCGCCGCCGAGAAGGCGGGGGTGAAGCCCTTCCGCGTCCTGCGCGAGTTCCGCGTGGCCGACGCCGCCGGCTACGAGATGGGCCAGGAGCTGAAGGCCGAGGTCTTCGAGGTCGGGGACGTCGTCGACGTGATCGGCCGGAGCAAGGGCCGCGGCTTCGCCGGCACCGTCAAGGCGCACAGCTTCGCCCGCGGCAACGAGACGCACGGCTCGATGAACGTGCGCCAGCCCGGCGCCATCGGCGCCTGCGCCTATCCGGGCCGGGTGTTCAAGGGCACCCGCATGGCCAAGCACTACGGCGACGTGCGCCGCACGGTGAAGAACCTCACCGTCGAGGGCGTCGACGCCGAGCGCGGCCTGATCCTCGTCCGCGGCGGTGTCCCCGGCGCGCCGAACGGCATCGTCCAGATCCGCACCGCCAAGACGGGCGTGAAGAAGTAGAGCCATGAGCACCATCCACACCTACGACGTCGCGAGCGGTGCCACCGGCCAGAAGGAGGCCGGCGTCGATCTGGGCAGCAAGATCCTGTACCGGACGATGAAGGACGCGGTGGTCCAGTACGAGGCCAACCGCCGCCAGGGCGACGCCCACACCAAGATCCGGGCCGAGGTCGCGGGCAACACCAAGAAGCCCTGGAAGCAGAAGAAGACCGGTCGCGCCCGCGCCGGTGACCGCAAGAGCCCCCTGTGGCGCGGCGGCGGCACGATCTTCGGCCCCCGCAACACGCGCAACTGGAGCTACCACCTGCCGCGCAAGCAGCGCCAGGTGGCCCTGCGCAGCGCCCTGCTCGGCAAGATCCAGGACGGCGAGGTCAAGGAGCTCGTCGGCCTCCGGTTCGACGCCCCCTCCGCGAAGACCGCCCGCCAGGTCCTGGCCGGCGCCGCGGCGGAGGGCAGTGCCCTGGTCCTGACCCACGGCCGCGACGAGAACGCCTGGAAGTCCTTCCGCAACTTCCCGCGCGTGTCGGTCAAGCCTGCCGCCGAGGCGACCGCCTACGACCTGCTGGCCCACAAGTGGCTGCTGCTCCAAGAGGGCGCGCTGGAGGACCTCTCCAGCCGCTTCCCGGGGAGCAAGGAATCCTGAGGACTGAGCGATGGAAGCCAGCTCCAACCACTACCAGATCCTGATCCGCCCGGTCCTGACCGAGAAGTCGACCGAGGAGACCCACCGCCTCAACGACTACCGTTTCGAGGTGGCCGGCGGCGCCAACAAGATCGAGATCCGCGAGGCCGTCGAGGCCCTGTTCGAGGTCAAGGTCGAGAGCGTCCGGACCATGATCCGCACCGGCAAGCCGCGCCGCCGCGGCATGAACGCCTTCCACACCGCCCCGCGCAAGATCGCCGTCGTGCGCCTCGCGGAGGGTCAAAAGATCGACCTGCTCTGAGCGGAGGCTGACCCATGGGAATCAAGTACTACAAGCCCACTTCTCCCGGCCGCCGCGGCGGCTCGGTGCTGGATCGCGCCGAGCTCACCCGGAACACCCCCGAGAAGAGCCTGCTGGCGCCGCTCAAGAAGACCGGCGGCCGCAACAACCGCGGCCGCGTGACCGCCCGCCACCGCGGCGGCGGCGCCAAGCGCCGCTACCGGATCATCGACTTCAAGCGCCTGAAGGACGGCGTGCCGGCCAAGGTCGCCCACATCGAGTACGACCCGAACCGCACGGCGTACATCGCGCTGCTGCACTACGCCGACGGCGAGAAGCGCTACATCATCTGGCCGAAGGGCCTGCAGCAGGGCGACGTGGTCTCCTCCGGGGCGGACGCCGAGCCCAAGACGGGCTGCGCCATGGCGCTGGGGGACATGCCGCTCGGCATGACCATCCACAACGTCGAGCTGCGCCCCGGCCAGGGTGCCAAGATGGTCCGCTCGGCCGGCGCCAGCGCGCGCCTGGCCGCCCGCGAGGGCGACTACGCCCTCATCGCCCTGCCCAGCGGTGAGCTGCGCAAGGTCCACGTCACCTGCCGCGCCACCATCGGCGAGGTCGGCAACGCGGACCACCAGAACATCACCCTCGGCAAGGCCGGCCGCAAGCGCCACATGGGCAAGCGGCCGCACGTCCGCGGTGTCGCGATGTACCCCGCCGCCCACCCGCACGGTGGTGGCGAGGGCCGCACCAAGGGCAAGCACCCGGTCAGCCCGTGGGGCAAGCCCGCGAAGGGTGCCAAGACGCGGAACGTCCGCAAGACCACCAGCAAGTTCATCGTCCGCCGCCGCAAGAAGGGGGTGAGGTAGTCCAATGGCTCGCAGCGTAAAGAAGGGCCCCTGGGTGGAGCCGCGGCTCCACCGCAAGGTCGAGAAGGCCCAGGCCGAAGGGGACCGCAAGCCCATCAAGACCTGGGCTCGCGCCTCCACCATCCTCCCCGAGTACGTCGGGATGACCTTCATGGTCCACAACGGCAAGACCTTCTGGAAGGTCTTCGTCACCGAGGACATGGTCGGTCACCGACTGGGCGAGTTCTCGCCCACCCGCACCTTCCGCGGCCACGAGAAGAAGTAGGGACCCTCCCATGGATTTCCGCGCTTCCCACCGCTACGCCCACATCTCGGCCAAGAAGGCCCGCCCCGCCGCGGACCTGATCCGAGGCCTGGACGTGAACCGCGCCCTCGACGTGCTGTCGGTCAGCCAGACCCGCGGCGCCGCCTTGTTCAGCAAGGTGCTGCGCTCCGCGGTCGCCAACGCCGGCCAGAACGAGGCGGTCGACGTCAACACCCTGGTCGTGCGCGACGCCCGCGTCGACGAGGGCCCGTTGATCCACGGCCGGATGCGTTTCCGCCCCGGCTCCATGGGCCGCACCACGCCCATCCGTCGGCGCACCTCTCACATCAAGATCGTCCTCTCCGAGCGGGAGGCCAGCTAGACATGGGACAGAAGATCCACCCCATCGGCTTCCGGGTCGGCATCAGCGAGCCCTGGCGCTCGCGCTGGTTCGCCCGCGGCCGCGAGTACGGCGAGAAGCTCCAGCTGGACTTCAAGGTCCGCCGGATGATCAAGGACCGCTTCCGCAAGGGCATCATCTCGCGCATCGAGATCCAGCGCCGCGGCGAGCGGATGACGATCCAGCTGCTCGCCACCCGCAAGGGCGAGGTGATCGGCCGCGGCTACGCCACGCGCGACGCCCTGGTCGCCGACCTGGAGAAGCTGACCGGCCTCGAGGTGAAGCTCGACATCCAGGAGGTGCGCCACTGGGACCTCGACGCCGTGACGGTCGCCGAGAACCTGGCCGCCGCCATCGAGCGCCGCGTCTCGCCGCGCCGCCAGATGAAGCGCGTGCTCGAGAACACGATGAACGCCGGCGCCGAGGGCGCGAAGATCCAGGTCTCCGGCCGGATCGACGGCTCCGAGATGAGCCGGACCATGTCGCAGCGCATGGGCCGGATCCCCCTCCAGACCCTCTCGGCCCGCACCGACTACGGCTTCGCCGAGGCGAAGACCACCTACGGGGTGCTCGGCGTGAAGGTCTGGATCTACACCGGCGACAACGTGCGCCTGTAGAGGAGGAAGAACCATGTTGATGCCGAAGCGAGTCAAGTACCGCAAGACGCAACGGGGCAAGATCAAGGGCACCTACGCCTCGAAGGTGCCGGGTGGTCGCGGCCCGGCCGCGCGCAAGCAGCACATCAAGACCCGCCGCCAGCCCATCAAGGGGCCCTGCGCGGCCAAGGCCACGCGCGGCAACACGGTCGCCTTCGGCGACTACGGTCTGCAGGCCCTGGAGTGGAGCTGGCTGAGCGCCCGCACCATCGAGGCGGGCCGCATCGCGGCCGGCCGCGCCGCCGCCGACGCCAAGCTGTGGATCCGGGTCTTCCCGCACAAGCCGGTCACCGCCAAGCCCCTCGAGGTCCGCATGGGCTCGGGCAAGGGCGACGTCGACCGCTGGGTCGCGGTGATCAAGCCCGGGACCGTCCTCTACGAACTCGGCGGTGTCGACGAGGCCACCGCCCGGAAGGCCTTCAACCGCCTCGCGCACAAGCTGCCGATGCGGGTCCGCATGGTCGCCAGGAAGCACATCTGAGCCATGGACTCCACCGAAATCCGCGGTAAGGAGAACAGCGAAATCCTCTTCGACCTGGCCAAGGCCGAGCGGGAGCTGTTCGACATGAAGTTCCGCACCCTGACCGAGGGCAACGCCGACCCGGCCAAGATCCGCCGGCTCCGTCGCGAAGTCGCCCGCATGAAGACCATCCTGCAAGAGCGCGAGCTGCGCATCCGTGGCCAGGAGCCGCGCTGAGAACGATGACCGAGCAAGCTGACACCCAAGCCCAGGCTGAGCGCGGCACCCGCAAGGTCATGCGCGGCCTCGTGGTCGGCGCCAAGATGGAGAAGACCATCGTGGTGCGCGTCGAGCACGTGACCCGTCACCCGCTCTACAAGAAGACCGTCCGGGTCCGCCGGAAGTTCTACGCCCACGACGAGACCGGCGCCGCCAAGGTGGGGGACAAGGTCGAGATCATGGGCACGCGCCCGCTCAGCAAGCTGAAGCGCTGGCGCCTGGTCCGAGTCCTGGAGGCCTCCGCCTGAACCGCGGAGAGTTGAGGAGAGAACCATGATTCAGATGCAGACCCGGCTGGACGTCGCCGACAACAGCGGCGCCAGGGAAGTGATGTGCATCAAGGTGCTGGGCGGCTCGAAGCGCCGCTTCGCCGGAGTGGGCGACGTGATCGTCGCCTCGGTGAAGAAGGCCGTGCCCGGCGCCGACGTCAAGACCGGCCAGGTGGTCCGGGGCGTGATCGTCCGCACCAAGCAGCGCGTCCGCCGCGCCGACGGCAGCTACGTCCGCTTCGACCGCAACGCGCTGGTCCTGATCGACGGTGACGGCAACCCGAAGGGCACCCGCATCTTCGGCGCCGTGGCCCGCGAGCTGCGCGAGCGCAACTACATGAAGATCGTCTCGCTCGCCCAGGAGGTCGTCTGACCATGCACGTGAAGAAGGGAGATGAAGTGGTCGTCACCGCCGGCAACGAGCGGGGCAAGCGCGGCCGAGTCCTGCGTGTCCTGAACGACAAGGACCGCGTCGTGGTGGAGGGCGTCAACGTCCGCACCAAGCACCTGCCGAAGACCACCGCCAACCCGCAGGGCGGCACGGTCGACCGCGAGATGCCCATCGCCGCCTCCAACGTGCTCCTGTGGAGCGAGAAGGCCGGCAAGGGCGTGCGCACCAAGATGGTGACCGAGGGCGGCAAGAAGGGCCGCGTCGGCATCCCCTGCGGCACCAAGTTCGACTGATCCCATGACCCGTCTCGCTGAGAAGTACCGCTCGGAGATCCACCCGGCGCTCAAGAGCCAGTTCTCGTTCAAGAACGACCTGGACACTCCCCGCATGACCAAGATCGTGGTCAGCATGGGCGTGGGCCAGGCGGTCGAGAACAAGGCCCGCGTGGAGTCCGCCGCCAAGGACCTGTCGAAGATCACCGGCCAGAAGGCGATGATCACCAAGGCCAAGAAGTCGGTCGCCGGCTTCAAGGTCCGCGAGGGCATGCCCGTCGGCGCGGTCACCACCCTGCGGGGCACCCGCATGTTCGAGTTCATGGACCGCCTGATCTCGGTGGTGCTGCCCCGGATCCGCGACTTCCAGGGCGTGAAGGACAACTTCGACGGCCGCGGCAACTTCAGCCTCGGCCTGACCGAGCAGTCCCTGTTCCCGGAGATCGACCTGGACAAGGTCGAGTTCCAGCAGGGCATGAACGTGACCTTCGTGACCACCGCCCAGACCGACGAGCACGGCCGCGCCCTGCTCCAAGCCTTCGGCATGCCCTTCCGCCGACCCCAGGAGAACTGAACCGATGGCCAAGACGAGCGCCAAGAACCGTGAACTGAAGCGCCAGAAGCTGGTCGCGCAGCACGCCGAGAAGCGGGCTGCCCTGGTGAAGGTGGTCAAGGACCCGGAGGCCTCCCTCGAGGAAAAGGCCGCCGCCTACAAGAAGCTGCTCAGCATGCCGCGCGACTCCAGCAAGGTGCGCATGCACAACCGCTGCGCGCTGACCGGCCGTCCGCGCGCCTACTACCGCAAGTTCGGCATCTCCCGCCTGGTGTTCCGCCGTCTCGCCCACGCCGGCGAGCTGCCCGGCGTCCGCAAGGCCTCCTGGTAAGCGAGAACAAGCCATGACCATGACCGACCCCCTTGCCGACATGCTCACCCGGATCCGCAACGGGATCCAGGTGCGCCGCAAGCAAGTCGACGTCCCCTCGTCCAAGCTGAAGAGCGCCGTCGCCCTGGTCCTGAAGGACGAGGGCTACCTGAGCGACCTCGAGGCGACCCAGGACGAGCGCGGCTTCGGCCTCCTGCGCCTGTCCCTCAAGTACGACGAGGACGGCCGCAACGCCATCACCGAGATCAAGCGGGTGTCCAAGCCCGGCTGCCGGGTCTACTCCGGCGCCGCCGACGTCCCGCAGGTCCGCCGCGGTCTCGGCACCACCATCCTGTCGACCTCCCAGGGGGTCATGAGCCACCGCAAGGCCAGCGAACTCGGCATCGGCGGCGAAGTCCTCTGCAGCGTCTTCTAGATCCATGTCTCGCATCGGAAACACCCCCGTCACCATCCCGAACGGGACCGAGGTCACGGTCAAGCCGGGCGCGGTCGAGGTGAAGGGCCCGAAGGGCCAGCTGAGCTTCCCGCTGTTCCGGGAGGTCACCGCCGAGGTCGCCGACGGCCAGGTCGTCGTCGCGCTCTCCGGGGCCGGCTCGGCGAAGAAGGCCAGTGCCCTGCAGGGCCTGGTCCGCGCCCATGTGGCCAACATGGTCACCGGCGTCAACGAGGGCTACAGCAAGGGGCTCGAGATCGTCGGCACCGGCTGGAACGCCAAGCAGAACGGCCAGGGCATCGAGATGCAGATCGGCTTCTGCCACACGGTGAAGTGCGATCCGCCCGCCGGGGTCACCGTCGTCGTGACCTCGCCGACCGAGATCCTGGTCAGCGGCTTCGACAAGCACGCGGTGGGCCAGTTCGCGGCCGACATCCGCGGCGTCCGTCCGCCGGAGCCGTACAAGGGCAAGGGCATTCGTTACAAGGGTGAGGAAGTGCGTCGCAAGGCCGGTAAGGCGCTTGCTTGATGAGCCATGGACCACATGCAGCAGAAGAGAAAGTGGAAGCGGCGTGAGCGCAAGGCCCTGGGCGTGCGCCGCCGTCTCCGCGCCGTCAGCGACAAGCCGCGGATGTCGATCCACCGCAGCCTGAAGCACATCTCCGTCCAGCTCATCGACGACGAGCAGGGCAAGACCCTCTGCGCCGCCAGCGACTTCGAGAAGGCCCTGGCCGAGCAGGTGAAGGGCAAGACCAAGTCCGAGCGCGCCGCCATCGTCGGGGCCGCCTTCGCCGAGCGCGCCGCCGCTGCCGGCGTGACCGAGGTGGTCTTCGACCGGGGTCGTTTCCTCTACCACGGGCGAGTGAAGGCGCTCGCCGAAGCCGCCCGCGAAGGCGGCATGAAGTTCTGAGATCCGACATGGGCAAGAGCAGAGAGAGAGTCCAGTACCTCGACCGCGCCGAGGCCGAGCGCCTCGGCGAGCTGAAGGAGGAGCGCCTCAAGGTCAACCGCACCGCCAAGGTGGTGAAGGGTGGCCGTCGCTTCGCCTTCTCCGCGCTGACCGTGGTCGGCAACCAGGACGGCGTCGTCGGCTACGGCTTCGGCAAGGCGAAGGAGATCCCCGCCGCCATGCAGAAGGCCTTCAAGGACGGCCGCAAGCACCTGGTCCGCGTGCCGCGCGTCGGCACCTCCATCCCGCACGAGGTGGAGGGGGAGTTCTGCTCCTCGAAGGTGCGCCTCATCCCGGCCGCTCCCGGTACCGGCATCATCGCCGGCGGCACGGTGCGGGCGGTCCTCGAGCTGGCCGGCGTCAAGGACGTCCTGACCAAGGCCTACGGCTCGACCAACCCGATCAACCTGGTCAAGGCCACCATCGACGGCCTGGCCCAGCTGCGGACCAAGGAGGAGATCTCCGAGGCCCGCGGGGTGGAACTCTGATGCAAATCCACGACGTCACCGCGAAGGGCACCAAGTACCCGGACCGCAAGCGGGTCGGTCGCGGCCCCGGCTCCGGCACCGGCAAGACCGCCGGCCGCGGCCACAAGGGCCAGCGCTCCCGCTCGGGCGACAACTCCCGCCCCGGCTTCGAGGGCGGCCAGATGCCCCTGTTCCGCAAGGTGCCGAAGCGCGGCTTCACCAACGCCCGCTTCAAGAAGCACTACACCCTCCTCAACGTCGAGATGCTCGCCGCCTTCGAAGAGGGCGCCGAGGTCTGCCTGGAGGCGGTCCTCGAGAAGGGGCTCAGCCGCCGCACCGGCGAGATGCTGAAGGTCCTCGGCCAGGGCGAGATCAGCCAGAAGCTGACCGTCAAGGCGCACAAGTTCTCCGCTTCGGCCAAGGCCAAGATCGAAGCGGCGGGCGGCACCGTCGTGGTGGTGGAGTAGGACCGGAGCGATGGAGCAGTTCCTCGCCCTGTTCCGCATCCCCGAGCTGCGCCGGCGGATCTCGATCACGTTCGGCCTGCTCTTCCTCTACCGCATCGGCTTCCAGATCCCGCTGCCCGGGGTCAACCTCGAGATCATCAAGGAAGCCGCCGAGCAGCGCATCGGGGGCGGCCTGGCCGGTCTGTTCGGCATCATGAACGCCTTCACCGGAGCGGGGATCGGCAGCGCCACCCTGTTCTCGCTGGGCGTGATGCCGTACATCTCGGCCTCGATCATCTTCAGCCTGCTGGTGAAGGTCGTGCCGGCCCTCGAGGCGATCTCCAAGGAGGGCGCCGCCGGTCAGAAGAAGATCTCCCAGTACACGCGACTGGCGACGATTCCGATCTGCATCCTGCAGGCCTTCTTCGTGCTGTGGGGCGTCATCCTGAACCCCGAGTACGGCATCACCGTCGGGTCGGCCTCCTTCCTGTACGGCCTGAACATCATCCTGTCGCTCACCGCCGGCACCATGTTCATCATGTGGCTGGGCGAGCAGATCTCCGAGCACGGCCTGGGCAACGGCGTGTCGGTGATCATCATGTGCGGCATCATCTCCAACATCCCGACCGCGGTGCAGCAGTTCCTCGACATGGCCGAGAACGCGCACCAGATGGCCGTGACGCTGGGGCTGATCTGGGTCACGACGGTCCTCGTCGTGGTCTACATCACGCGCGGTCAGCGCCGGATCCCGATCCAGCAGGCCAAGCTGACCCGCGGGCGCAAGGTGATGGGGGGCTCCCGCCACTACCTGCCGCTGCGGGTCAACCAGGCCGGGGTGATGCCGATCATCTTCGCCTCGGCGCTGTTCATCGTCCCTTCGGTCGCCGGTCAGATCCCCGGCCTGGGTTGGATGAACGACATCTTCGGTCGCGTGGGCTTCATGTTCATGCTGGCCAAGGTGGCGATGATCTTCTTCTTCTCCTTCTTCTGGGTCCGCCTGATGTTCCAGCCGGAGGAGATCGCCAACAACCTGAAGGAGCACGGCTCCTTCATCCCCGGCATCCGCCCGGGCAAGGCGACGTCCGACTACCTGAGCTACGTGCTCGACCGCGTCACCCTGGCCGGTTCGGCCTTCCTGGCGGCGATCGCCGTCCTGCCGGACCTGCTGACCTCCAACCTGAACGTCCACCCGACCATCGGCTACTTCCTCGGCGGCACCTCGATCCTGATCGTGGTGGGCGTCGCGCTGGACGTCGTGGACAAGCTCAACTCCCACCTCCTGATGCGCAACTACGAGGGCTTCATGAAGGCGGGGGGCTCGGGCTGGGCCCGGAGGAAGGGCTAGGCCGTGATCGCGATCCTCCTCGGTCCTCCCGGGGTCGGCAAGGGCACCCAGGCGCAGGCAGCTGCCGCTGCGCAGGGCTGGACCCACCTCTCCACCGGAGAGCTGCTGCGCCAGGAGGTGACCGAGGGAACCGAGCTGGGCGTGGCTGCGGACGAGTACATGAGCCGGGGGGACCTGGTCCCGGACGAGGTCATGGTCGGCATGGTGGCCGGCCGGGTGGGGGAGGTCCCTGCCCAGGACGTCCTCCTCCTCGACGGCTTCCCGCGGACCCTGCCCCAGGCCGAGGCCCTGGCCGACCGCGCGTCTAGCGGGGCCATCGGGCTTTCGGTATACTTCCGGGCTCCCGACGAGGTCCTGATCCGGCGTTTGCTGGGCCGAGGACGCCCGGACGACACCCGGGAGGTCGTCGAACACCGTCTGGCGGTCTACCGCCAGACCACTGAACCGCTGGTCGACTACTACCGCGCCGCAGGCATCCTGGGCGAGGTGGACGCCGACCGGAGCATCGAAACCATCCAGGCGGATCTGGTCCAGCTGGTCCGGACCGCCCTGGAGTCCAGTTCTCTCTCCTAGGACATGGCCAAAGAAGAGCCGATCACCGTGAAAGCCGTCGTGCGGGAAGCCCTCCCGAACGCGATGTTCAAGGTGGAACTCGAGAACGGCCACCAGGTCCTGGCCCACATCTCGGGGCGGATGCGGAAGCACTACATCCGGATCACCCCGGGCGACACAGTCACCGTCGAAATGTCCCCGTACGACCTCACCCGCTGCCGCGTCGTCTACCGCGGCGAGCGCCGGCCCGATGCCCGGCGCCGCGGGGGTGCGCGTCGTCGTGGGGGCGGCGGTCGCCGCTGATCCAACCCGCGAGCACCAGAACATGAAAGTCCGAAGCAGCGTCCGTCGCGTTTGCGACTACTGCAAGATCATCCGCCGGCACGGCAAGCTCCGGGTGATCTGTTCCCGCGATCCGCGTCACAAGCAACGCCAAGGCTGAGCGAGGTAAAGCAGCATGGCCCGTCTCATTGGTGTCGAAATTCCCGACAACAAGCGCACCGTCGTGGCGCTGACCTACCTCTTCGGCGTCGGTCCGACGACCGCGGCGAAGACCTGCGAGGCCCTCGGCCTCGACCCGGACCGGCGCGCCAAGGAGCTCTCCGACGAAGAGCTCGGCGCGATCACCAGCCACCTCGAGAACCACTTCCTGGTCGAGGGTGCGCTGCGCCGCCGGAACACCCAGAACATCCACCGCCTGCGTGACATCGCCTGCTACCGCGGCCTGCGCCACCGGCGCGGCCTCCCGGTCCGCGGTCAGCGCACCAAGACCAACTCCCGGACGCGCAAGGGTCCGAAGAAGACCGTCGCCGGCAAGAAGTCCGTCAAGGCGATGAAGTGATCCCCCGGGGACACACGCTGAACAGAACATGAGTGCTGCCAAGTCGAGCAAGCGGAAGGGCAAGAAGGTCGCCGCCAAGGGGATCGCCCACATCCGCTCCACGTTCAACAACACGATCACTACCCTGACCGACCTTCAGGGCAACGTGATCGGCTGGGGTTCCTCGGGAATCGTGGGCTACAAGGGCTCGCGCAAGTCCACCCCCTTCGCCGCCCAGTCCGCCGCCCGCAAGTGCGCCGAGGCGGCCTACAAGATGGGCCTCCGCGAGGTCGAGATCCGCGTCAAGGGTCCCGGCTCCGGTCGGGAGAGCGCCGTCCGCGGCCTGCACCAGGCCGGTCTGAAGGTCTCCTCGATCGAGGACGTCACCCCGCTGCCGCACAACGGCTGCCGCCCCCGCAAGAAGCGCCGCGTCTGATCCATGGCTCGTTACACCGGAAACGTCTGTCGTCTGTGCCGCCGGGAGGGCTACAAGCTCTTCCTCAAGGGGCGCCGCTGCGAGAGTGAGAAGTGCGCCGTCGACCGGCGCAACGTGCCCCCGGGCATGAACGTCCGCGCCCGCACCCGCCGCCTGTCCGACTACGGGGTGCACCTCCGTGAGAAGCAGAAGGTCAAGCGGATCTACGGCGTCCTCGAGCGCCAGTTCAAGCGCTACTTCGAGATGGCCGAGCGCATGAAGGGCAACACCGGGGTCAACCTGATGAGCCTGCTCGAGCGCCGCCTGGACAACGTCGTCGACGCCGCCGGCATGTCGCTGTCGCGCCCCCACGCGCGCCAGCTGATCAGCCACGGCCACTTCACCGTCAACGGCCGCAAGGTCGACGTGGCCAGCTACCTGGTCCGCCCCGGTGACGTGATCACGCCGCGCGGCAACGAGAAGTCGAAGAAGGCGGTCGAGGACTGCCTGACGCTGAACAGTGACAAGAGCGTCCCGGCCTGGATCCAGGTCGACGGCGGCTCCAAGACCGTGAAGGTCCTGAACAACCCCGCCCGCGAGGACGTGCGGTTCCAGGACATCCAGGAACAGTTCATCGTCGAGCTCTGCTCGAAGTAACGGAGGGACACGGGAAGAATGCGCATCCGCTGGCGAGATTTCGAGCTGCCCTCCGGGGTCAGCATGGACCAGGAGAGCGCCACCGCGACCTACGGTCGCTTCGGCGTCGAACCCTTCGAGCGCGGCTTCGGCCACACCATCGGCAACGGCCTGCGCCGCGTGCTGCTGAGCTCGATCGAGGGGACCGCGATCACCGCGGTCGAGATCGACGGCGTGGAGCACGAGTTCAAGTCGATCCCCGGCGTGGTCGAGGACGTCACGGACATCGTGCTGCGCATCAAGCGGCTGCTGGTCCAGATCGAGGGCGAGGCCCCGGTCACGCTGACCATCGACAAGTCCGGCGCCGGTGCCGTCACCGGAGCGGACGTCGAGTGCCCGACCGGGGTGACCGTGGTCAACGCGGACCAGCCGATCTGCACCGTCAGCGACGACGGCGCCGGCTTCCGCGCCAAGATCACCGTCCGCCGCGGCCGCGGCTTCGTCGCCGCCGAGGAGACCGGCGAGCAGATGGACCAGATCGGGCTGATCCCGGTCGACGCCGGCTTCTCGCCGGTCAAGCGCGTCCGCTACTCCATCGAGGCCACCCGCGTCGGCAAGTTCACCAACTACGACCGCCTGGTCCTCGAGATCTGGACCGACGGCACCGTGCGCCCCGAGATGGCGCTGGTCGAGGCGGCGAAGATCTACCGCAAGCACCTCAACCCCTTCGTGCAGTTCAACCAGCCCGCCGCCGGCGTGCCGGTGGTCCACGAGGTGCAGGCCATCGACGCCGCCGCGGAGCGGCGCCGCGAGCGCCTCAGCTCGCTCCTCAACGAGCCGATCGAGCGGCTGGAGCTCTCCACCCGCGCCCGCAACTGCCTCGACACCGCGGCGATCGTCACCCTGGGCGACCTGGTGCACCGCACCAAGGACGACCTGCTCGGCATCAAGAACCTGGGTCAGACCGTCCTGACCGAGATCGAGAAGAAGCTCGCCGAGCTCGACCTGAACATCGGCATGCCCCGCGACGAGGGCGTGAACGTCTAGACCCATGCGACACCGCGTCAAGACCCGCAAGCTCTCCCGCACCGGCGCTCACCGTCGAGCCCTGGCGCGCAACCTGGCCTGTGCCCTCATCGAGCACGAGCGCATCGAGACCACGCTGACCAAGGCCAAGGCCCACCGCGCCTACGTCGAGAAGCTGGTCACGCTGGCCAAGGAGAACACCCTGGCCAACTACCGCCGCGCCATGTCCCTGCTGGGCAACCAGGAGGACGCCGCCCACAAGCTGTTCCACGTGATCGGCCCGCGCTTCAAGGAGCGTCCCGGCGGCTACACGCGCATCATCAAGCTCGCCAAGCCCCGCCTCGGCGACAAGGCCGACCGCGCCCTGTTCGAGTTCGTCGAGCGGAGCGAGAAGGAGGCGGCCTTCGATCCTGAGATCGAGTAGTCGGTTCCGAGGCCCGCGCCTCGTCGACGGGGCCGGCAGCACTCAGCTGCCGGCCCCGTTGCTCTTCCAGCGCGGCTCCGGCGCCCGCTTGGTGGGCTTCAGCGGAGCCACCACGGCCACCTTCTCCGGGCCGAGCAGGCGGGTGAGCTCGTCCAGCAGCTCCGCGTGCAGGCGGACGTTCCAGTCGCTGCCGCAGCGCATGAGGACGGTCTCGCCTCCGGGCTTGCGGTAGCGGAAGCGGACGGTCGACGGCCCGGGGTGGGCGCGCAGTGCGCGGCCGATGGCCTCGAGCGGCGCGTCCGGGCGGTCGATCCGCATCTCCAGGCTCCCCTCCAGCTTCAGCTCCGCGCGCTCCCCGAGCGGCCGCACCTCGTCGATGAGCAGGGTCGGGGTGTCGTTGCTGCGCTCGAGGGTGCCGGTGAAGATGCCGATGAAGTCCTCGCGGATGAGCTCGCGCTGCTGGTCGTAGGTGTTCGGCCAGGCGATCGCCGCGGTCGAGCCGTAGAGGTCCTCGACGCGCAGCCGGGCGAACTTCCGCGTCGGGTCCTTGCGGGTGCCGCGGACCTCCACCAGGGTGGCGATTCCCGCCAGGCTGATCACGCCGCGGTCCGGCACCTCGGCCACGTTGCGGCTGTCCCAGGGGGACAGGCCGGGGAGCAGCTCGCGGAAGGGGTCGAGCGGGTGCTGGGTGAGGTAGAGGCCGAGGACCTCCTTCTCGCGGGCCAGGAGCTGCTTGCGCTCCTCGTCGGAGAGCTCGCGCTTCTCGGCCGGGGCGGGGCCGCCGGCGGGCGGATCGCCGGACGCGGCCGGAGCGTCGAACAGGTTCCCCTGTCCCTTCTGGCGGTCCCTCGCGGCCTGGGCGGCGGTCTTGAGGGCGCTGTCGAGGTCCTCCAACTGGTCGGTGCGGACGCCGGGGAAGGCGTCCATCGCGCCGGCCTTCACCAGGGCCTCGAGCGTGGTCTTGGTCAGACCGTGGTCCGCCGCGTCGATGTACAGCTCGTGGAGGGAGGGCCAGGCCTTCCCCTCCCGCGCCTCGCGCGCCTCGACCAGGGCCTGGGCGGCGCCGGTGCCGACCCCCTTGACCGCGCCCAGCCCGAAGCGGATCTCGCCGGCGGCGTTGACGCCGAAGTCGGCCGGGGACTCGAGGACGCAGGGAGGGACCACGCGGATGTCGTGGCGCCGCGCGTCCTCGATCAGCACGCGCAGCTTGTCGGAGTCGTGCGCCTCGTGGGTGAAGGAGGCGGCGTAGAACTCGGCCGGGTGGTGCGCCTTCATGTAGGCGGCCTGGTAGGTCACCATGGCGTAGGCCGCCGAGTGGCTCTTGTTGAAGCCGTACTCCGCGAACTTGACCATGGTCTCCCAGACCTCGCGGGCGACCGGCTCGGGCACGTCCCGCTCGGCCGCGCCGCTCAGGAAGGGTTGCTCGAAGGGCTCCATCAGGGCGCGCTTCTTCTTGCCCATCGCCTTGCGCAGCGTGTCGGCCTCGTTGAGGCTGAAGCCGCCCATGCGCTGCGCGACCCGCATGATCTGCTCCTGGTAGATCAGCACGCCGTAGGTCTCGCGCAGGACCTCCTCGAGCAGCGGGTGGGCGAAACTGACCGCCTCGGTGCCGTGCTTGCGCCGCGCGTAGGTCTCGTGGAGGCCGGAGCCGAGCGGGCCGGGCCGGAACAGCGCCAGCACCGCGATCACGTCCTCGTAGCAGTCCGGCTTCAGGTCACCGAGGAGGCGCCGCATGCCGCCGGACTCGAGCTGGAACACGCCCTCGGTGTCGGCGGCGCGCAGCAGCTCGTAGACCGCGGGGTCGTCGAGCGGCAGCGCGGACAGGTCGATCTCCTCACCCAGCCGCTCGGAGACCATGCGCACCGCGTCGTGCAGGATGGTCAGCGTCCGCAGGCCGAGGAAGTCCATCTTGAGGAGGCCGAACTCCTCGCAGACCTTCATGTCCCACTGCGTGGTGGTCGAGTCGTGCTGGCGCGACAGCGGCACGATCTCCATCAGCGGCTCGTCGGCGATGATCACGCCCGCGGCGTGGACGCCCGAGTTGCGGGAGAAGCCCTCGACCTTGAGGGCCAGGTCGAACCACTGGCGGTGCAGCTCGGAGCTCTCGCGGATCTCGCGCAGCTCGGGCTCGTCCTCGAGGACCTTGGGCAGCTTCACCCCGGGGCCGTCCGGCACCTTCTTCGCCGCCTTGTCGACCTCGGGCAGCGGGACCTCCAGCACCCGCGCCATGTCGCGCAGCGCGTTCTTCGCCTTCAGCTTGCCGAAGGTGATGATCTGGCAGACGTTCTCGTCGCCGTAGCGTTGCCGCGTGTAGGCCAGCATCTCCTCGCGCCGCGCCTTGCAGAAGTCGATGTCGATGTCGGGCATCGACACGCGCGAGCTGTTGAGGAAGCGCTCGAACAGCAGGTCGTAGCGCAGCGGGTCGATCCGGGTGATGTCGAGGCAGAAGGCGACCAGCGAGCCGGCGGCCGAGCCGCGGCCGGGGCCGACGGGGATGCCCTGCTGGCGCGCGTGGTGGATCAGGTCCCACACGATGAGGAAGTAGGAGACGAAGCCCATCTCGCTGATGACCTTCATCTCGTACTCGAGGCGCTCGCGTGCCGGCCCCGGGTTGCCCGGGTAGCGCTGGGCGAAGCCCTCCTCGCACAGGCGGCGGAACAGCTCGTCCGGGGTGCTGCCGTCGTCGGGCACGAACAGGGGCAGGCGGTGGCGCCCCAGCTCGATCTCCACGTCGATCTGCTCGGCGACCTTCAGCGTGTTGGCGAGGGCGCCCGGCAGGTCGGAGAAGATGCGGTTCATCTGCTCCCGCGTGCGGAAGAAGAGGGTGTCGGTCTCCATCCGCCAGCGGTTCGGGTCGGCCAGCTTGGCGCCCTGGGCGAGGCAGATCAGGGCGTCCTGGGCGGCGCAGTCCTCGTGGCGCAGGTAGTGGATGTCGTTGGTCGCCACCAGCGGCGCGTCCACCCGCGGCATCAGGCGGGTCATCCCCTCCGTCAGCCGGTCCTGCTCCTCCATGCCGTTGCGCATGACCTCGAGGAAGAAGTGCTCCTTGCCGAAGAGGTCTTGCAGCTCGCCGGCCGCGCGCAGCGCGCCGTCCTCGTCCCCCTCGCGCAGCCGTCGGTTGACCGGCCCCGACATGCAGCCGGACAGGCAGGTGATGCCGCCGGCGTACTGGTGGAGGAGCTCCATGTCGATGCGGGGCCGGAAGTGCTGGCCCTCGAGGTGGGCCAGCGAGCTGAGCTTCATCAGGTTCTTCCAGCCCGCCGCGTCGCGCGCCAGCAAGGTCAGGTGGGTGTAGGGGTTCTCCCGCTTGTGGTGCCGCTCCTTGCGCGACTTGGCCGCGACGTAGACCTCGCAGCCGAGCAGCGGGTTGACCCCGTTCTTGCGGCAGGCTTTGTAGAACTCGACCGCCCCGAAGAGGTTGCCGTGGTCGGTGATGGCGAGGGCCTGGTGGCCGTCCTCGACCGCCGCCTGGACCAGGGCCGGGATGTGGTTGGCCCCGTCGAGGAGGGAGTACTCGGTGTGGACGTGGAGGTGGACGAAGGGTTCCATCGGGGGGACCGCCTACTCTAGCGGCGACCCGCCCCGGCTCCGAAGCCCGCCTCCGGGGGCTCAGCTGAGGGCCGCCCCGGGCTCCTGCGGCGTGCGCGGCATGCGCTCGCGGACCCGCCCGAAGGCGGCGACGAAGCGGTCGACCTGCTCCTCCGTGTGGGTGGCCATGAAGGAGCAACGCAGCAGGTCCATGCCGGGCGGGACGGCCGGCGTGGTCACCGGGTTCACGAACACGCCCTCCTCGAGCAGCATGCGCCAGAAGACGAAGGTGCGCTCGCGGTTGCCCAGGATGACGGGGACGATCGGGCCCTCGGAGGGGCCGGTGTCGAAGCCCAACTCGCGCAGCCCGATGCGCCCGCGCTCGGCCAGCTCCTTGACCCGCACGCGCCGCTCGGGCTCCTGCTCGATGATGTCGAGGCAGGCCAGGCTGGCGGCGCACACCGGCGGCGGCACCGAGGCGGAGAAGATCATGGTCCGGGCGTTGTGGCGGATGAACTCGATCACCTCGCGCGGGCCGGCCACGAAGCCGCCGATCCCGGCCATCGACTTGGAGAAGGTGGCCATCACGAGGTCGACCTCGCCGTTCAGCCCGAAGTAGTCGGCCGTCCCGGTGCCGTGGGGGCCGAGGACGCCGAAGCCGTGGGCGTCGTCCACCAGCAGCCGGGCGCCGTGCTTCTGGGCCAGCTCGACCATGCGCGGGATCGGCGCCAGGTCGCCCATCATGCTGAACAGCCCGTCGGTGACGATCAGCCGCGGGCGGTCCTCGGTGGCGGTCAGGTGCCGCTCGAGGGCGTCGAGGTCGCAGTGGGGGAACTTGCGCACCTCGCCGAAGGAGAGGCGGCAGCCGTCCAGGATGGAGGCGTGGTTCTCGCGGTCGCAGAGGATCAGGTCGTCCCGGCGGACCAGGGCGGTGATCACGCCGAGGCAGGTCTGGAAGCCGGTCGAGAAGACCAGCGCGGCCTCCTTGTGCATGATCCGCGCCAGCCGCTCCTCGAGGTCGAGGTGGAGGCGCAGCGTGCCGTTCAGGAAGCGCGAGCCCGTGCAGCCGGTGCCGTACTCGGAGATGGCCGAGCGCGCGGCCTCCATGACCCGCGGGTCGTGGGTCAGCCCGAGGTAGTTGTTCGAGCCGAACATCAGGGCGCGGCGCCCCTCCACCTCGACCTCGGTGCCCTCGGAGGACTCGATCGGGATGAAGTACGGATAGAGGCCGGCCTCCTGGAGGTGGTTGTAGACCTGCGGCTGTCGGCACTTGGCGAAGATGTCCGGGCCCATCCCGGTCGATTCTCGCCTTGCGGCCGCGCCGCGGCCAACTGCTTTTCTCCGCAGATTCCTACAATCCCCGCATGCGGGTGCTCCTGACGGGCGCGACGGGATTCGTCGGCGGCGCGGTGCTGGCCGCCCTGGCGCGCCGCGGGGACGAAGTGCTCGCCCTGGTGCGCGACCCGGCGCGGCTGCCCGCCGGCTCGGACGGTCGCGCGCTGCGCGTGGTCCAGGGCTCGCTCGAGGACCCTCCCTCCGCCGCCCTGGCCGATCTCGACGCGGTGGTCCACGTGGCGGGCCTGGTCGACGCCCGCCGCCCCTCGGACTTCGACCGGGTCAACGCGCGCGCCAGCGGCCGCCTCGCCGCCGCCGTGGCGGCGGTCACTCCGCGCGCGCGGTGGATCCAGATCAGCAGCCTGGCCGCCACCGGCCCCGGCGACCCGGCGCGGGACACCGATCCGCCGCGGCCCGTGAGCCGCTACGGTGCCAGCAAGCTGGCGGGGGAGGCCGCGGTCGCCGAGAACGGCTTCCCCGGCCGGATCGTGCTGCGGCCCCCCGCGGTCTACGGGCCGGGCGACCGCGCCTTCCTGCCCTACTTCCGCGACCTCGCCCGCGGTCGTCCGGTGCCCCTGCCGCGGCGCGGCCCGGCGCGCTTGTCCTTCGTCCACGTCGAGGACCTGGCCGGCGCGGTCCTCGACGTCCTCGACGCTCCGGAAGGTGCCGTCGCCGGCCGCGTGTTCCACGTCGCCGGACCCGAGCGTCCGACCCTGCCCGGGTTCGTCGCGGCCGTCGCGGCGGCGGTGGAGGGGCGGCCGCGCAGCTTCCGGGTGCCCGCCGCGCTCGGCAGGGCGGCGGCCTTCCTGCTCGTCCCGGTCCGCCGGCTCAGCGGCCGGCCCGCCTTCCTGTCCCTCGACAAGATGCGCGAGCTGACGGCCCCGGCCTGGGTCTGCGAGGCCGAGGGGCTGCGGCGGGCGACCGGCTGGCAGGCCCGCTTCCCGCTCGAGGACGGCCTCCGCCAAACCGCGGCGGCCTACCGCCGCGCAGGTTTCCTGGCTTGATGCTTGACGGGAGGCCGGGGAAAGGGTGAAATCTCCGCCCCGTTTGCGCCCGTAGCTCAACTGGATAGAGCACCTGACTACGGATCAGGAGGCTAGGGGTTCGAATCCTCTCGGGCGCACCACCCTCCCCGCGATGAGCCTGCTCTTCCCCCTCCAGCAGCCCGCGAGCCCGGAGGAGCGCGACCGCCGGATCATGCAGCTGGCCCTGCGTGAGGCCCAGGCCGCGATGGAGCGCGACGAGGTCCCGGTCGGCGCCGTGGTCGTGCGCGGCGACCACCTGCTGGCCCGCGGCGGCAACCAGGTCGAGCAGCTGCTCGATCCCACGGCCCACGCCGAGATGGTCGCCCTGACCCAGGCCTTCGCCGCGGCGGGGGAGAAGCGCCTGCCCGAGGCGGAGCTCTACTGCACCCTGGAGCCCTGCATCCAGTGCACCGGGGCGATCCTCCACGCGAGGATCCGGCGCCTGGTCTACGGCGCTCCGGACCCCAAGTTCGGCGGCGTCGAATCCCTGGCCCGCCTGCTCGACCTCCCGGGCCTGAACCACCGCGTGGAGTCCCTCGGGGGCGTCCTGGCGGACGAGTCCGCGGCCCTGATGCGGCGGTTTTTTCAGGCCAAGCGCGGCTGAGGAGCCGCTATCCTATTCGGCCCCGAACGGAGAGGTGCCGGAGCTGGCCGAACGGGCTGGTTTCGAAAACCAGTGTAGGTCCTGCCTACCGAGGGTTCGAATCCCTCCCTCTCCGCCAACTCCCTTCTCATGCGGGAGTTCGATCATTCCGAACGACGCTGGAGAGGTGTCCGAGTGGCCGAAGGAGCACGCTTGGAAAGCGTGTGTGTCGCAAGGCACCGTGGGTTCGAATCCCACCCTCTCCGCCATTCGGACCGCCGGCGGAGCCGGGGGTCCGGCGCCACGCAGCGGACGGTTTCCGAACCGGGTCAGGCCGGGAACGGAGCAGCCCTAAGGTTTCTCGTCCGGGTGCCGTGGCTGTCCGGGCCTCCGGCTCCGCCGGCTCCTTTTCCAGCGCCACGCGCGCGCCCCCCGGCCTGCTAAAGTGCGACCGCCATGTCCTATCGCGTCCTGGCCCGGAAGTACCGCCCGCGGACCTTCGCCGAGGTCATCGGGCAGGACCACATCGTGCGCGCCCTGAGCCGCGCCATCGAGCGCGAGCGGGTCGGGCAGGCCTACCTCCTGGTCGGCCCCCGCGGGGTGGGCAAGACGAGCACGGCCCGGATCCTGGCCAAGTCGCTGAACTGCGTGCAGGGGCCGACCGCCGCGCCCTGCCTCGAGTGCGACGCCTGCCGGGAGATCGAGATCGGCGCCGACGTCGACGTGGTCGAGATCGACGGCGCCTCGAACAACGGCGTCGACGACGTGCGGGCGATCCGCGAGCGCGTCCACTACCGCCCGCTGCGCGACCGCTCGAAGATCTACATCATCGACGAGGTCCAGCGGCTCAGCGGCCCGGCCTTCGACGCCCTGCTGAAGACGCTCGAGGAGCCGCCCGGCCACGCGACCTTCCTGTTCGCGACCACCGACCCGCACAAGATCCCGGAGACGATCACCTCGCGCTGCCAGGTGTTCGAGTTCCGTCGGCTCCGCGAGGAGGACATCCAGGCCAAGCTGGCGCAGGTCTGCGAGGCCGAGGGCGCCGCGGTGCCGGAGGAGGTCCTGGTGGCCATCGCCCGCGGCTGCCGCGGCGGCCTGCGCGACGCCGAGTCGATGCTCGACCAGGTGCTCGCCGTCGCCGACGACAGCCCGACCCTCGACGACCTCGAGATGATCGCCGGGCTGGCCCGCCCCGAGCGCTGGCTCGACCTCTTCGAGGCGGTGGAGCGGGACGACCCGCCGGCCGTGCTGGCCGTGCTCGAGGAGTTCCTGCAGCGCGGCGGCACCGAGCGCGACCTGGTCGAGCAGGCCGTCGACGCCCTGCGCGACCTCCTCCACGTCGCGCTGCTGGGGGAGGACGCGCTCGGCGTGATCCCCTCCGCCGAGCGGCGCGAGCGCAGCAACGCGCTGGCGCGGGCCTTCGGTCGCGACCGGCTCGAGACCCTGCTCGGCATGATGTTCACGCTGGAGGCGCGCATCCGCCAGGCCCCGCTGGCCGCGCGCGCGCTGCTCGAGTGGACCCTCCTGCGGGCCTGCCGCCTCGGCGAGCTGCTCGGCACCGGCGCCGTCCTGGCGGGCCTGCAGGGCGAGGGACTCCCCGCGGCTCCTGCGCGGCCTGCTGCCGCCGCCCCGGCCGCGCGCCCGGCGCGCTCGGGTGCCCCGGCCCCGACCCCGGCCAAGGC
>CAYFGE010000029.1:0-33047 GCA_964342475.1 uncultured Planctomycetales bacterium | reverse complement strand
CGTCCCGCTCTACTGCGCGGGCGCCGACTGCGCGCCGTTGCTCCTGTGGGCGCGCGGGCCGCGGCCGGCGCTGGCCGTGGCGCACGCCGGCTGGCGCGGGCTGCGCGCCGGGGTGGTGGCGGCTGCGGTGAGCGAGCTCTGCGCGCTGTCGGGCGCGGCGCCGGGCGAGCTCCTCGCCGGGATCGGCCCCTGCATCGGTCCGCCCGCCTACCAGGTCGGGCCCGAGGTGGTCGAGGACGCGCCGCCCGCGGCGGTCGGGCCCGACGCCGCGGCGGAGCGCTGGCAGCTCGACCTCGCGGCCTGGGCCGCGCACGCCCTGCGCGCCGCCGGCCTGCCGCCCGCGGCCGTCGAACGCAGCGGCTGCAACACCGCGCGCGACGGGCGCTTCTTCAGCCACCGCCGCGACGGCGCCGCGACCGGCCGCCTGGGCCTGATCGCGGCGCTCGCGCCGGCCTAGAAGACCTGCTCGTACTCGGCGATCTCGGCCGAGCTGAGGCCGGTGTCCCGCAGGATGCGGCGCAGCGCCTCCTGCAGCTGGACGTCCTCCTGGAAGTCGCCGCGGAAGCCCGAGCCGGCGAAGCGCTGGCCGCGCGCGTCGGCCACCTCGTTGCGCAGGTTGCGGCGCACCCAGCGGCGCACCTCGTTCGGGTCGAGGGTGGTGTGCAGGCCCTCGAGGAAGGCGTCCCAGCCGGGGTAGGCCTGCGGATCGCGGCCGTCGGCCGTGGCCAGCTCGAGCGCGCGGTCGGCGTCGGCGGCCAGCACCTCCTTGGCGTACACGCGGAAGGCGTCGTCCTCGAGCAGGCGCTGCAGCTCGCGCAGGGCCTGGATGTCGAGCTCCTCCTCCTCGACGGGCACGTCGGGCGCGACGCCGCCGGCCTGCTCGACCGTGCCGTCCTTGCGCCGCTGCGTGTGGATGGTCGAGCCGTCCGGCAGGAAGTAGTAGGCCATCGTCAGCTTGACGCGCGGGCTGAGGTCGTGGCGGCCGTTGCCGTTCAGGTCCTCGAAGTCCTCCCAGTCGTCGAGCTTGCCGTTGCCGTCCTCGTCGTCCCAGGGCTCGTCCTGGATGATGCGCAGCGAGTAGATGTTCTGCACCGAGCCCTTGCCGTGCGTGCGCTCGCCGATGGTGGTGGCGCGCTGGTGGAAGGACAGGGCGCCGGACACGATCTCCGAGGCCGAGGCGCTGAAGCGGTTGATCAGCACCATGACCGGCACCTCGGGCCCGACCACCGCCGGGTTCTCGGTGCGGTACTCCTCGCGGTAGCCCGACCGCGTGCGGGTCGAGACCACCAGCTGGTCGGGCGGCAGGAACAGGTCGCAGATGCCGACCGCCTCGCTCATGTAGCCGCCGGGGTTGTCGCGCAGGTCGAGGACCACCCCGCGCAGCGGGCCGCGCGCGCGCGCATCGGCGATGGCGGTGAGGATCTCGCGGGTGCAGCCGTCGGTGAAGTTGAGCAGGTCGAGGTAGAGGATGTCGCCGGGCAGCAGCTCGGTGAACAGCGAGGGCAGCTCGATGACGCGGCGCTCGATGTCGATGTCCTTCGGCTCGGTCCAGCCGGTGCGCATCACCTTGACGTTGACGTGCGTGCCGGGGACGCCCTTCAGCCGGTTGATCGTCTCGTCGGCCGGCTGGTCGAGCGTGGACCAGCCCTCGACCTCGAGGATGCGGTCGCCGCTCAGCAGGCCGGCCTCGTAGGCCGGGCCGGAGTAGATCGGGCGGGTGATCGTGAACACCCCGTCGAGCACGTTGACGTAGGCGCCGATGCCGCCGTAGTTCGGGTTCATGTCGAAGATGAACTCCTTGTAGACCTCGCCCGGCATGAAGTTGGAGTGCGGGTCGAGGCTCGACAGCAGGCCGTTCGCGGCGGCGGCCATCATCTCGGCGTCGTCGAACTTCTCGCCCTCCATGTGGCGCGTGCGCACCAGGCGCATGACCTCGAGCAGCACGCGCAGGTCGCCCTCGCTCTGCGCCTTGCCGCGCAGGCCGACGCGCTCGACCAGCGCGGTGTCGAGGGCCTCGATCTTGCGCTGGTAGCGCGCCTCCTGGTCGCGCTGGTCGAGCAGGGCCTGGGCCAGCTCGGCGCGCGGGTCGATGCCCTGGGCGAGCTGCTCGAGGCGGTCGAGCACCTCCTCGTCCTCGAGCGCCCCGGCGCGCGCCAGGGCGACGGTGGCCGCGGCGGCCGCGGGCGCGTCCGGCGAGCGCATCGCGCTGCGCAGCATCTGCATCGCGGCGCGGCGGCGCGTGGCGTCGCCGATCCGGTGCAGGGTGCGGGCGGCCTCGGCGTAGAGCTCGGGCGCCTCCTCGGGGTCGTGCGCGACCAGCCAGCCGCCGAGCCCGTCGAGCGCCGCCTCGTCCTCGAGGAAGACCGGCAGGGCCAACGTGGCCAGGGCCGCCCGGGAGAGGACCGGGGAGCCGGCGTCCAGCAGGCCGGCCAGGGCGGCGGCGCCGGCCGGGTCGTCGAACTGGGCCAGCAGCCGGGCCAGGGCCAGGCGGGCGCCCGGGGCGGCCTCGCCGAGGCGCTCGGCGGCCTCGGCCTGCCACGCGCCGTCCGGCTCGAAGGCGTCGACCAGCTGGAGGATCTCGGCCGGGGCCGCCTCGGCGGCGGCGGCGATGAGCTGCTCGAGGTCGCCGGCGGCCGGGTCCTGGAGCAGGAAGGGGATCAGGAGGAGCGTGCGGAGCATGCGGGGCGGGTGCGCGGGGCTCCTACACTATCGGACGGGGAGCGCCGCGTCTCCCGTACGGATCCGGCGGCCCCGCGTGAGTGCCGTCGTGACCGGACCCGCCGACCCCCCCGACCTGAGCCACCTCGACGACGCCGGCCGCGCGCGCATGGTCGACGTCGGCGACAAGCCCGCCACCCGGCGCGAGGCCGAGGCCGAGGCCCGCGTGGTCTTCCCGCCGGCCGCCTTCGCCCGCCTGCTCGACGGCGGCGCGCCCAAGGGCGGGGTGGTCGAGCCGGCGCGCCTGGCCGGCATCCAGGCCGCCAAGCGCACGGCCGACCTGATCCCGCTCTGCCATCCGCTGCCGCTCGACCGGGTGGACGTGGAGGTCGAGGCCGTCCCGGCGGAGCACACCCTGCGCGTGCGCTGCACCGCCGCCGCCGTGGCCCGCACCGGGGTCGAGATGGAGGCCATGACGGGGGCCGCCGGGGCCGCCCTGGCGGTCTACGACATGACCAAGGCGCTGGACAAGGGGATCCGCGTCGAGGGGCTGCGCCTGCTGCGGAAATCGGGCGGAAAATCCGGTCCGTGGTGTCACAATGACCCTTCCTGAGGACCATCCGGTCCCCCGACCCCCCGATTCCCGCCCCTGAGAGATCGTTTTGGACCAGGAACGCCTCAAGCAGCTCCTCGCCCTGATGGACGAGGGATCCCTCACCGAGATCGAGTACGAGACCGAGGAGGCGCGGGTCCGGATGTCGCGCCAGCAGGATTCCGGCACCGTGGTCATGGCCGGCGCCCCGATGGGCATGCCGATGGCCGCGCCCGCCCCGGCCGCCGCTCCGGCCGCCGCCCCCGCGGCCCCGGCCGAGCCCGCCGAGGACCCCAGCCTGACCGCCTTCCCGGCGCCGATGGTCGGCACCTTCTACCGCTCGCCCAACCCCGAGGCCGGTCCCTACGTCTCGGTCGGCGACCAGGTCGGCCCCGACACGGTGCTGTGCATCCTCGAGGCCATGAAGGTGATGAACGAGATCAAGGCCGAGACCAGCGGCGAGATCGTCGCCATCCTGGTCGAGAACGGCGAGCCGGTCGAGTACGGGCAGCCCCTCTTCAAGATCCGCCCGGCCTGAGCCATGCTGCGGCGCGTCCTGATCGCCAACCGCGGCGAGATCGCCCTGCGCGTGATCCGCGCCTGCCACGAGCTCGGCATCGAGGCGGTCGCGGTCTACTCGGAGGCCGACCGCGACATGCCCTACGTCGAGCTGGCCGACGACGCGGTGTGCATCGGCCCGGCCGAGGCGGCGAAGAGCTACCTGCACATCCCGAGCATCCTGGCTGCGGCCGAGATCACCGACGTCGACGCGCTGCACCCGGGCTACGGCTTCCTGGCCGAGAACGCCCGCTTCGCCGAGATGTGCGCCGCCAGCGGCATCGTCTGGATCGGCCCGCCGCCCGAGGTCATCGACGGCTGCGGCGACAAGGCCAACGCCAAGGAGCTGGCCCTGCGCGCCGGCGTGCCGGTGGTGCCGGGCTCCGACGGCCTGGTCGACACCCCCGAAGAAGCCGTCCGCATCGCCCGCGAGATCGGCTACCCGGTGATCATCAAGGCCACCGCCGGCGGCGGCGGCCGCGGCATGCGCGTGGCCCACAACGAGGCCAGCCTGGTCAACGGCTTCCACCAGGCCCGCACCGAAGCCGCCACCGCCTTCAGCAACCCGGCGGTCTACGTCGAGAAGTTCGTCGAGAACCCGCGCCACGTCGAGATCCAGGTGCTGGCCGGGCCCGACGGCAACGTCATCCACCTCGGCGAGCGCGACTGCTCGATCCAGCGCCGCCACCAGAAGCTGATCGAGGAGTCGCCGTCCCCCGCGCTCGACGCCGAGCTGCGCGAGCGGATGGGGGCCTCGGCGGTCGCCTTCTGCCAGGAGGCCGGCTACCGCAACGCCGGCACGGTCGAGTTCCTGCTCGACAAGCACGGCAACTACTACTTCATGGAGCTCAACGCCCGCATCCAGGTCGAGCACTGCGTGACCGAGATGGTCAGCGGCGTCGACCTCGTGCAGTGGCAGCTGCGCATCGCCGGCGGCGAGAAGCTCAGCATCCGCCAGGAGGACGTGCGCCTCAGCGGCCACGCCATCGAGTTCCGCATCAACGCCGAGAACCCGGACATGAACTTCGCGCCGACGCCCGGGAGGATCGAGCGCCTGGTGCTGCCGGGCGGCCCCGGCGTCCGCCTCGACACCTACCTGGCGGCCGGCTGCACCATCCCGCGCCACTACGACTCGATGGTGGCCAAGCTGATCGTCTACGGCAAGGACCGCGCGGAGGCCCTCCGCATCGGCCGCCGCGCCCTCGGCGAGGTCCGCATCGAGGGTCCGGGCCTGAAGAACACCACCCCTCTGCACCGCCAGATCCTGGAGCAGGCCGACTTCGTCAACGGGTCGGTCGACACCGGGTACCTGGAGCGATTCCTGGAGTCCTGAGTCATGCCCCGCGCACTCGTCACCGGCGCCGCCGGCTTCCTCGGTTCCCACCTCTGCGACAAGCTGCTCGGCCTCGGCTACGAGGTCGTCGGCATGGACAACCTGATCACGGGCGACCAGCGCAACCTCGCGCACCTGCACGACGACCCGAACTTCAGCTTCGTCCGCCACGACGTCACGCAGTTCATCCACCTGCCCGGGCCGCTCGACGAGGTCTACCACTTCGCCTCGCCGGCCTCGCCGATCGACTACCTGAAGATCCCGATCCAGACCATGAAGGTCGGCGCGCTGGGCACGCACAACTGCCTGGGCCTGGCGCTGACCAAGGGCGCGCGCTTCCTGATCGCCTCGACCTCCGAGTGCTACGGCGACCCGCTGGTCCACCCGCAGACCGAGGACTACTACGGCAACGTCAACCCGGTCGGCCCGCGCGGCTGCTACGACGAGGCCAAGCGCTTCGCCGAGGCCATCACCATGGCCTACCACCGGCACCACGGCCTGCAGACCCGCATCGTGCGGATCTTCAACACCTACGGCCCGCGCATGCGCCTCGACGACGGCCGCGTGCTGCCGGCCTTCATCGGCCAGGCCCTGCGCGGCGAGCCGCTGACGGTCTTCGGCGACGGCTCGCAGACGCGCAGCTTCTGCTACGTCGACGACCTTCTCGAGGGCATCTACCGCCTGATGCAGTCGGACGAGGTCTACCCGGTCAACATCGGCAACCCGGCCGAGATGACCATCATGGACTTCGCCACCAAGATCCAGGCCACCCTCGGCACCACCCAGCCGGTCGAGTCGCGCCCGCTGCCGGAGAACGACCCGAAGGTGCGCCAGCCCGACATCACCAAGGCCAAGGCCCTGCTCGGCTGGGAGCCGCAGGTGGACCTCGACGAGGGCCTGCGCCGCACGATCCCCTTCTTCCAGGAGCGGGTGAAGCTGGCGCCGTCCCGCGGCTGAGCCCATGTGCGGCATCGTCGCGGCCATCCGCGCCGACGGGGACGTCGTCGGCGACACGATCACCGGGCTGAAGACGCTCGAGTACCGCGGCTACGACTCCGCCGGGGTGGCGGTGATGACCGCCGGCGGGATCGAGCTGCGCCGCAAGATGGGCAAGATCGCCGAGCTCGAGAAGCTGCTGGCGACCGAGGCCCTGCCGCCCTCGCCGCAGGCCATCGCCCACACCCGCTGGGCCACGCACGGCGCGCCGGCCGACCGCAACGCGCACCCGCACACCGACGACAGCGGCCGCGTGGTGGTGGTGCACAACGGCATCATCGAGAACTACATCGAGCTGCGCGGCCTGCTGCAGGCCCAGGGGCACGCCTTCAGCTCGGACACCGACTCCGAGGTGCTGGCCCACCTGGTCAGCCACTACCACCGCAGCGGGCTGCCGCTGCACGACGCCACCCGCGCCGCGGTCGAGAAGGTCAGCGGCGCCTACGCCCTGGTCGTGGCCTCGGCCGACGAGCCGGGCGTGCTGGTCGTGGCGCGGCACGACTCGCCGCTGGTGGTCGGCGTCGGCGAGGGGGTGTGCTACGCCGCCTCCGACATGCCGGCGCTCTTGCACCTGACGCGCGACTTCCTGGTGCTGGAGAACGGCGAGACCGCGGTGCTCACCCCGCAGGGCGCGCAGGTGCACGACCCGGCCGGCGCGGCCGTCGAGCGGGCCACCACGCGCTGCGACTGGACCCCGGAGCAGGCGCAGAAGGGCGGCTACCCGCACTTCATGCTCAAGGAGATCGAGGAGCAGCCCGACGTGCTGGCGCGCACCGCCTTCGAGCGGCTGCGCGACGCCGAGGGCGACGTGCGCTTCGAGGACTCCTTCGCCCTGAGCGACGAGGAGCTGGCGGGCTTCGAGCGGCTGCGCTTCATGGCCATGGGCACCAGCTTCCACTCGGCGGTGCTCGGCAAGCTGCTGCTCGAGGAGCTGGCCGCGCTGCCCGGGGACACGCTGAACGCCAGCGAGTTCCTCTACAGCCCGCGGCTGCCCGAGGCGCGCGCCCTGACCGTGGTCATCTCGCAGTCCGGCGAGACCGCCGACACCCTGCGCGCGATGCGCGAGGTCCAGGCACGCGGCGGCCAGGTGCTCGGCGTGTGCAACGTGCGCGGCTCGACCCTCGACCGCGAGGCCGACCACGTCGTCCTGACCCACTGCGGCCCGGAGGTCGGGGTGGCCTCGACCAAGGCCTTCTTCGGCCAGGTCGCCGCCCTCTACCTGCTGGCGGTGCGCGTGGGCCGCGCCCGCGGCGTGCTCGACGCCGGCGCGGGGCGCCGCTTCCTCGACGACCTGCGCCACCTGCGGCCGAAGCTCGACGTGCTGTTCGGCGCCGAGGAGGCCGCCGCGGTCGGCCGCGCCGCCGCGCTGCTCGAGGACGCCGCCGGCTGCCTGTTCCTCGGCCGCAGCCTGAACTACCCGATCGCCCTCGAGGGGGCGCTCAAGCTGAAGGAGATCAGCTACATCCACGCCGAGGGCTACCCCGCCGGCGAGATGAAGCACGGGCCGATCGCGCTGATCTCGCCCGAGTTCCCGGTGGTGGCCATCGCCACGCCCGGCCGGACCTACGAGAAGATGCTCAGCAACATCGAGGAGGTCAAGGCGCGCGAGGGCAAGGTGGTGGCGGTCGCCGTGCGCGGGGACGAGCGGGTGGCCGCGCTGGCCGACGCCGTGCTGCCGGTCCCCGAGGTCCCCGAGCTGCTGTCGCCGCTGGTCAACGTGATCCCGCTGCAGCAGCTGTCCTACGAGGTGGCGCGCCGGCTCGGCCGCGAGATCGACCAGCCGCGCAACCTGGCCAAGTCCGTCACGGTGGAGTGAGATGAGCGAGATCGCCCCGCGCCCCTTCCGCAAGGTCCTGATCACCGGCGCCGCCGGCTTCATCGGCTCGCACCTCGCCGAGCGCTGCCTGGCCATGGGCGCCGAGGTCGTCGGCCTCGACCTGTTCGACGACTTCTACGACCCGGCGCTGAAGCGGGCCAACGTGGCGCGCGCGCTGGCGCAGCCCGGCTACCGCCTGGTCGAGGGCGACATCCGCGACCGCGAGGCGGTGCGCGCCCTGGTCGCCGAGGGCGGCTTCGACGTCATCGTGCACCTCGCCGCCCGCGCCGGCGTGCGCCCCTCGCTCGAGCAGCCCGCGCTCTACTACGACGTCAACGTCCAGGGCACGCTGTCGCTGCTCGACGCGGTGCGCGAGGTCGACCCCTCGATCCGCTTCGTCAACGCCAGCTCCTCCAGCGTCTACGGCGGCCTGACCGTCACCCCCTTCGCCGAGGCCGACGAGAACTCGCGCCCGGTCTCGCCCTACGCGGCGAGCAAGAAGGCCGGCGAGGTGCTGTGCTACACCTACCACCACCTCTACGGTATCGACACGGTCAGCCTGCGCTTCTTCACCGTCTACGGGCCGCGCCAGCGCCCCGAGATGGCGATCGCCAAGTTCGCCCGCCTGATGCTGGACGGGAAGCCGGTGCCGATGTTCGGCGACGGCAGCACGGCGCGCGACTACACCTACGTCGACGACATCATCGACGGGGTGGTGCGCTCGATGGAGCGCTGCTCCGGCTACGAGGTCTTCAACCTCGGCGAGTCGCGCACCACCACGCTGCGCGAGCTGATCGAGCAGCTCGGCGCCGCCCTCGGGGTCGAGCCGGTGGTCGACCAGAAGCCGCTGCAGCCCGGCGACGTGACGATCACCTACGCCGACGTGTCGAAGGCGCGGGCGCTGCTCGGCTACGACCCGCACACGCTGGTGGTGGACGGCTTGGCGAGCTACGCCGCCTGGCTGGCCGGCGGCGAGCGCTAGCGCTCGCGCAGGCGCGCCGCGAGGTCGGGGTCGTCGAACACCAGGCGGCCCTGGAAGCTCTCGTTCTCGCGCAGGATCCAGATGTTGTCGGCGTCGAGGCGGAAGTCCGGGCCGCGCACCAGGCTGACCAGCTCGGGCATCGAGCGCACCGGCGTCCAGCCGGCGTCCTCGTCGGCGGCGCGGGTGCGCACGGCGACCACGATGTCGCCGGGCTCGAGGCCGAGGCGCTCGGCGGAGGTGCCGGGGAAGACCCGCGTCAGGCGCAGCACGCGCTTCGTGCGGCTCTGCAAGCCGCGGCGGTAGGTGATGCTGTCGGTGCGGGCCTCGAAGCCGAGCAGCCCGAAGGTCTCGCGCTCGGCGGCGCCGCGCAGGCGCAGGCCGAACTCGCGCGGGCGGCCGCCGTCGCGCTCGGCGCGCAGCACGACGCCGTCGCCCGCGTCGTGCTCGAGCAGGCGCGCGGCGTAGTCCTGCAGGGTGGCGACGGCCTCGCCGTCCACGCTGAGGATGCGGTCGCCGGTGGCGAGGCCGGCCAGCGCGGCGGGCCCGCGCGGGTGCAGGTCGGTGACCTCGAGGCCGGCGGCGGTCTCGCGCACGCGCATGCCGGACCAGAAGCGGCTCGAGCGGTCGGCGTCGAGCAGGCGCTGGCCGAGGATCTCGCGCACGCGGTCGACCGGGATGGCGTAGCCGATGCCGTCCGCGGCGATCAGCGTGGCGGAGTTGATGCCGATCAGCTGGCCGTAGGCGTTGAGCAGCGGCCCGCCGGAGTTGCCCGGGTTGATCGCCGCGTCGGTCTGGATCAGCCCCGACAGCTGCGCGCGCCCGCCGCTCGGCGTCCGCACCACGACGTCGCGCCGCTTGCCCGACAGGATGCCGGAGGTGATCGAGTGCTCGTTGCCGAAGGGGGTGCCGATGGTGATCACCTTCTCGCCGATGAGCAGCTCGCCGCTGTCCTCGATCGGGATGAAGCGGAAGGGGCCCGGCGCCTCGATCTTGAGCAGGGCGAGGTCCCACTCGCGGTCCAGGCTGAGCAGCTTGGCGGGGTGGCGCGCGGCGCCGAAGTCGCTGCCGAAGCTGACCTCGATCTCGATCGACTCGGGGTCGAGGCCCTGCTCCTGCGGCACGGCGACGTGGGCGTTGGTGATCACCAGGCCGGAGGGGTCGATGACCACGCCGGTGCCCTGGCCCAGGCTGGTGTGCGTGGCGCTGGGCCGGAAGGGGCCGAAGGAGCGCACCGTGCCGGCCACGTCGATGCTGACCACGGCCGGGCCGGCCATCTGGTAGACCCGCGCCTCGGTCGTGAGGCGGTCGCCGAAGCGGGCGGCGAGGTCCTCGTCGCCGGGCAGCTGGGCGGCGGCGAGCAGGAGCGGAACCAGGAACCAGGACATGGCTCCAGGATACGGACGGAAGGCGGGGGAGTTGGACTTCTCAGTCGGCGTCGACCGTCAGCCCGTCGAACAGCAGGCTCTCGCCCGGGTCGAGCAGCGCGGTGACCCGGACCAGGACCCCCTCGACGGCCGGCAGGGCCAGGGAGACCGAGCAGGCCTCCTCGGTCGCGGCGGCCAGGTCCTCGTCGACCGCGGCGAGGAGGCTGGCGCCGTCGAGGCTCCAGAGCTCGAGCCGCGCCGTCCCGCGGGTCGGGCCGCGGAAGCTGCGCAGCCGCACCTCGCGCGCGCGGCACTCGCGCTCGACGAAGGCGCCGTCCTCGCCGGTCCAGCGCAGGGTCTGGCCGTTCACCGCCTCGCGCAGGCCGGTCGGGGCCTCGGCCCGACGTGCCAGGGTCCACGGCCAGACCCGCTCGGGATGGCGGTTGCCGGCGGCGGCGGGTGAGTAGTAGCGCACCCCGCTGGCCTGGTCGTCGACCGTGTACGGCGCGGGGATGCGCACCCAGGGCGCGCCAGGCTGGTCGCGGCCCACCCACACGCCGTCCTGCGTGCCGACCACCACGCGGCGGTCGCCGGCGAAGTCGGCCGGCAGGGCGATCGGCTCGGCCCACACGGCGGGGAAGGGGCCGCCGACCGGCTCCCACACCGGGTTCGCCGCGGCGAGGTCGAGGCGCCGCACGCCGGTGCCCCAGGTCGTCGCGTAGACCACCGGGCGCTGGGCGAAGTCGGGGCCCAGGGCGAGCGCGCGGACCTGGCCCTCGAGGCCGGCGGTGGGCAGCGGGTTCACCACCGCGCCGCCGGGGTGGTCGAGCACCTCGTGCACCGCCGGCGCCTGCAGCTCGGCGACGAAGACGCGCGGGTTGGCCGGCCGCGAGTAGGAGGGGTCCACGGCCAGCGAGAAGAGGTTGCCCGGCGCCTGCGTGACCGGCTCCCAGCCCGCCGCGCCGAAGCGCGTCAGCCAGGCGCTGGCCAGGCCGTAGAGGTCCTGCACCGTGGCCAGGCCGTTCGGGTCGTAGGTCGGTGCGAAGGCCAGGCGGCGTTCGTAGGGCGCCGGCCCGCCGCCGGCGGCGAAGGAGATGTCGTGCTGGTGCAGCCCGCCGTCGTGCGACAGGAAGGCGGAGGCCGGCGTGAGGAAGGTCCAGGCCATCACGGCGGCGTTGGCCGCCGCCGCCACGCCCTGGTCGAAGGCGGGGTGGAAGGCCAGCGCGCGCGCGTTGGTCCAGGTGCGCTCGTACAGGAAGCCGGTGCGCCCGGTCGAGCTGAGCGGCGGCCGCCGGGTGTCGTACCACAGGGCCACGCCGCCCTCGCCGGACAGCCCGACCACGCCGTCGGTGGCGAAGTGCGCCGAGGTCTCGACGCTGCGGCCGTAGGAGATCGGCCCGTCGAGCAGCTCGGCGGCGGCCGGGTCGACGTCCACCCGCAGCAGGCCGGAGCCGTAGCAGGCGCCGAAGGCGTGCAGCTCGCCGTTCGGGCCGGTGGCCAGCGCGAGGTCGCGCACGTGGCTCGGCGGGCGGAAGTCCACCTGCTGCCAGGTGCGGCCGGCGTCGCGGCTGCGGAACAGCCCGGAGGGGCGGCCGAGCCACACCGTACCGTCGGCGGCGTGGTGCGGCGACGCCACCAGGTCGAGGCGGCGGAACAGGTCGGTCGGCACGCCGGTGTCGTCCTCGTCGTCGAGCGAGAAGTCCTGCGCGTTGCCGAGGTCGTTCCAGCTGGCCCCGTCGTCGCTCACCAGGACGCCGGCCTGCCTGGGGTAGGCCTCGCTGTAGGGGTGGGCCTCGAGCGCCGCCAGCGAGCGGCGCGGGCCGCCCGGCCCTGCGGGCAGCGAGCGGAGGGCGCGCACCGCCGAGCCCGTGCTGCGCACGAGCTGGAAGCTCTGACCGTGGTCCTCGCTCCGCCAGATCTCGCCCACGGTGCCGGTCGGGCTGCCGGCCTCCTCGCGGCCGCGGCCGAGCAGCAGGCCGCCGTCGGCGGCGAAGCAGAGGCTGAGCGCGAGGGCGCTCAGGTGCCAGTCGCCCGGGCCGCCCGCGGGCGAGGAGAACTGGGCGTGCGGCGTCCAGCTCGCGCCGCCGTCGCCGCTCCACCACAGCACGCCGGCCACCGCGGCGGCCGCCGCGCGGCTCGGTCCGGGCGGGTCGCCGGCGGCGTAGTCGGCCACCAGGACGACCTGCGCGTGGGCGTCCGCGAGGCCGGTCTGGAGGACGAGCTCCCAGTCGCGCGTCGCGCCACGCCAGCGGTAGAGGTTGCCGCGGGTGGTGGCGAGCAGCACGGGGCCGGCACCCGCCGCAGGCGCGGTGATGCGGCTCACCGAGCGGTCGCCCGGCAGCAGCCCGGCGCTGGCCGCGAGGGCCTCGCTGCTGCCGCGTGCGCAGGTCCACACGCCGCCGTTCGTGGCCAGGAAGAACTGCGGGGCGGCCGGGTCGTCGTGGTAGACCGCGGCGTGACCCTGCTGGAAGCCGAGCCCCTGGCCGCCGATCGTGGTCCAGCTGAGGCCGCCGTCGACGCTGCGCAGGAACTTGGCGTGGGGGTTGGCGGCGAGCACCAGCTCGGTCGCGCCGTTCGGCAGCGGGGCCACCGCGATGCCGTGGACGTCGTCGTGCGGCAGGTGGGGCGCCGCGGCCAGGAGGAGGGCGGGGAGGACGAGCATCGTTTCCAGGGAGCTCAGGGGTGGATGGTGAAGGCGTCGAGGACCAGGACCTCGCCGGCGTCGAGGCGGGCCTCGGCGCGCACGGTGACCGCGCGCCGCGACGGGAGGTCGAGCGGCACGCGGCGGGCGCTGCGCTTGGGCGCGCGCAGGTCGACGGTTGTGGTGGCGACCGGGCTGCCGTCGATGTGGTCGTAGGCGGTGAGGACCACCTCGCCCATGGCGGGCCCGGCGAAGCTGCGCAGCTCGACGCGCGTGGCGTGGCCCTCCCACTCGACCGCCGCGCCGTCGCGGTCGGTCCAGCTGAGCGCCATGCCGACCACCGGGACGCCGAAGCCCAGCGAGGCGGTCCAGCGGTCGAGGGTCTCCCACGGCCAGGGCCGCGCCGGGTCGGGGTTGCCGGGGGCGCCGGGGGCGAAGCGCTGCAGGACGGCCTCGTCGTCGTCCACCGTCCACGGCGCCGGCACCTCGGTCCAGGCCGCGCCGGGCGCGTCGGTGCAGGTCCACAGGCCGCGCTGCGTCCCGACGACGAGGGTGCGGTCCTGCTCGAAGTCGGGCGAGAGCCGAACCACGTCGCACCACAGCGCGGGGAAGCCGCTGCCGACCGGCTCCCAGCGCGGCTGCGCGGCGGCGAGGTCGAGCTTGCGCACGCCGGCGCCCCACACCGCGGCGTAGAGCACCGGGCGCCGGGAGAAGTCGGGCGGGACGGCCAGGCCGCGCACCTGGCCGTCGAGGCCCTCGGAGGGCAGCTCCTGCACCACCGCGCCGCCGGGCTGGTCGAGCACCACGCTGACCACCGGGCGCGCCAGCTCGCCGACGAAGAGGCGCGGCAGGGCGGGGCGTGCGAAGTCGGGATCGACCGCGATCGCGAACAGATTGGTCGGCAGGATCGCGGCCAGGTTCCAGGCGTCGCCCTCGAGGCGGAAGAGGAAGCGCTGGTTGAAGCCGTAGACGTCGGTGCGGCCCCCGGAGCGCCCGGGGTCGTAGCCGCGCGAGACGGCGAGCCGCCGCATGTAGGGCGCGGGGCTGCCGTCGACGAGGCGGTCGATCACGCGCAGGGAGCGGCCGCCGTCGTCGGTGGCGACGACCTGCGCCGGCGTGAGGTAGCTCCAGAACAGCGTGCCGCTGCCCCCGCTCGGCGGCGCGGCGAAGTCCAGCGTCGGATGGCCGGCGAGGTGGCGGATGTTGCGCGGCCCGCGGCCGAACAGCAGCCCGCTCAGGCCGAAGGGGTTGGCCGGCGGCCGGGCCGGGTCGAACCAGGCCGCGACGCCGCCCTCGCCGGCGAGGGCCACGCCGCCGTCGACCGCGTGGTTCGACGAGGGGGCGACGGCGCGGGCGAAGTGGATCGGGCTCTCGTCGAGGACCTGCGCCGGGGAGCCGTCGAGGTCGGCGCGCACGAAGCCGCCGCCGTTGGTCGCACCGAAGGCCAGCACGCTGCCGTCGGCGTCGAGAGCCAGGCCGAGCTCGCGCACGTTCGAGGGCGGGCGGATGGCCACGCCGCGCCAGCGCGCGCCGCCGTCGCGGCTGCGGTGGAGGCCGGCGCCGCGGGCGAGCAGCAGGACGCCGTCCTGGGCGAAGCGCGGCGACACCGCGAGCCCCATCAGCCGCTCGAGTCCGGGGGCGAGGCTCAGCTCGTCCTCGTCCTCCAGGCAGAAGTCCTGCGCCGAGCCCTGGTCGCTCCAGCTCAGCCCGCCGTCGTCACTGCGCAGCACGCCGGGGACGGCGCCGGCCTCGGGCCAGGCCTGCAGCACGGCGAAGGCGGCGCGGCTGCCGGCCGCGTCGGGCGGCGCGGTGGCCATCCGGCGCACGGCACCCACCGTCGCCGTGGCGAGCGTGAAGCTCGCGCCGCGGTCGTCGCTGCGCCACAGCTCGCCGGCCTCCCCGGTGGCGCTGGCGGCGTCGGCGCGCCCGCGCCTGAGCAGGACGACGCCGCTCGTCGCGAAGTCCTCGGCGGTGGCCAGGCCGCCGATCCACCAGTCGTCCTCGGCGGTGGCGGCGGGGCCGTCGAAGGGGGCGACGAGGCTCCAGGTGGCGCCGCCGTCGGTCGAGCGGTGCAGACGCCCGGCGACCGCGGCCAGCACGGTGCGGGCGGCGGCCGTGGCCCCGGCAGGGTCGAAGTCGGGCGCCACCGCGACCCGCGCCAGCGCGTCGCCGTGTCCGGTGGCGAGCACCTCCTCCCAGCGCTGGGCGGCCTCGTCCCACCGGTGCACGCGGCCTCCCGTGGTGGCGAGGGCCGGCGGACCGCCGCCGCGCAGGGGCGCAGCCAGGTCGGCGATGCGCCGGTCGGCCGGGTCGAGTCCGGCCGAGCGCTCGCGCACCTCGCCGCTCCCCGGGGCGTAGCTCCACACCCCGCGGTCGGTGCCGATCCAGAAGCGCGGCTCGGCGCCGCTGCCGTCCCACTCGACCACGAAGCTCTCGCGGAACTCGAGGCCGTCCCCGGCCACCGGGCTCCAGCTCAGGCCCAGGTCGGAGGAGCGCAGCACCTTGGAGAAGGCGTTGGCCGCGACGACGATCTCGAGCTCCCCGGACGCACCGAGACCACAGGCGACGCCCTGCGCGTCGTCGTGGGGGAGGTGGAGAAGGGGGGAGGAGGAGGACGCCAGGAGGACGGCGCCCAGGATCCAGGGAAGGGGGGTCAAACGGTGGCGGTGGAGAGGGGCGAGTTCCTTGGAGACTAGAGCAAGACCGGCGAATTGGCGAACATTCCTGTTCCGGGAATGCTGATACAATTTGCCGTCCCAGACACCGGGTCGAGGTCAGAAGACTTCCCCGGCAACATTCGTGGCAAGATCGAAGCCGAACCCTCCATGACGAAAGCCTGGTCCAAGGATCAAGCCGACAAGACCCTTCGTGGTCTCCAAGCGGACTTCCCCGGATATACCGACAACGAGCTCTATGCCATCTGGTGTCATGAGAACGGGAAGATCCCGCTCGACGCCGAGGGCAAGCTCATCCTCGAGCAGTGGCAGATCCACGCCGAGGCCGACGGCGCCCACGTCGACGGCGGTCCCTTCCGCGTGTCGCGCGCCCTCTTCGGCCGCGCGCGCAAGGCGAAGAAGGGGCAGGCCAAGCCCAAGACCAAGCGCCAGCTCGCCGCCGGCAAGCCGAAGCCCACGGCCCCCGCCGCCTCGGCCGCGCTGCCGCCGATGACCTCGAACGGCCTCAGCCCGCGCGCACTGGAGTTCGCCCAGGCCTACGACCACGCCGCCAAGCTGATCGACGGCATCGTGCTGCGTCGTCACGAGATCAACGACCTCGCCGCCGAGCTGCGCGAGGTCAAGGAGTCGATCCTCGAGGAGCTGGCCGCCGCCAGCCCCGAGACCGCCGAGCTCCTGCGCGAAGTCGGCGCGGTCGAGTGAGGCCGGCGGCGGCGGCTCAGTCGCAGGGACCGGCCGCCTCTCGCCGGAGGCCGACCGTCTTCTCGTGCTCCGGGCCCCAGACCTTCTCCGCCAGGTCCAAGGCCCGGCGGTAGGACTCGCAGGCCGACTCCACATCCCCGAAGAATCTCGCCAGCTGGGCGCGCCCGATGTGGACGTAGACCAGCTCGGGATGGAAGGGGCCGGCGACGTCCAGGAAGCCGAGCTCGGCGCGCGCGAAGTCCTCTTCGGCCCGCTCTCTCGCGGCCCCTGCATCGGCGTCGTCGCCCTCGCGCGCGTCGCGGAAGTGGACCGACGCCATGCCGAGCGCGTTCAGAGCGCGAAGGGCAGGATCATCCTCCCCGCTCGCGTCGAGCACCCGTTCGCACTCGAGGAAGCGCTCGCGTGCCTCCGCGGGGCGGTCCAGCTCCCACAAACAACGCCCGAGCCGGTTCAGCGCCCGCGCGCGCAGCGGACCGGGTGGGGCGCCCAACCGCGCAAGAACGTCCTCCAGCACTTCGCGGGCCTCCTCGTGCTGGCTGAGCTGGTCGAGATTCCAGGCGTACTCGAGCTGCGCTTCGAGCGCGGCCACGCTGTCCGCCCCTTCGGTGAGCTGGGTGATCCGCCACGCTTCTTCGGCGGCGGGCAGGGCTTCGTCGTGGTCCTCGGCCCAGCGCAAGGCTCGGGCGGCCGAGCCGAGGATGCGCGCTTGCGCTCGCTCCCGGTCCCCGAAGTGCTCCTGGGTCAGGCGGACCAGCTCACGGATCTCCGCGCGGCTCCTGCGCTGCTTGTGCGCGACGTCCTCCGGATCGAGCAGGTCCACGAAGGTCGTGGCGAGCTCGGCCAACCGCACGGAGCGCACGAGTTCCTCTTCCGCCCTGCGCCAGAACAGGAGCGAGGCCGCCAGGGCCACCATCCCCAGGCCCAGCGCGGCCGCTCGCCAGGGCTCTTGGCGGCTCCAGGAGTGGAGCCGGCGCAGGGGCGTCGGCGGCTGCGCCGTCACCGGCTCCCTGCGGACGAAGCGCTCGAGGTCCTCCGCGAAGGCTGCCATCGAGGGGTAGCGGTGGCCCGGATCCTTCTCGAGGGCTTTGGACACCACCAGCTCGAGCTCGCGCGGGAGGTCGGGCCGCAGCGGGCGCAGCGGGGCGGGCGACCCGTGGAGGATCTGTTCCACGGTGCCCGCGACGGTGGCGGCCGGGAAGGCGCGGTGCAGCGTGAGAGCTTCGTACAGGGTCGCCCCGAGGGCGAACACGTCGCTGCGTTCAGAGGCGCCCTTTCTTCCCCGGGCGAGGATCTCGGGCGCGAGGTAGGCGTAGGTGCCGAGCTCCTCGTCCGGAACGCTGATCGTGACCTCGTCCTCCACCCGGGCGTGGCCGAAGTTGGCCACCTTCCAGGTCCCGTCACCGGCCAGCAGGATGTTCCCCGGCTTCAGGTCGCGGTGGAGGATGCCGGCCTCGTGCATGCCGTGCAGGGTGCGGGCGAGACCGGCGAACCGACGGGCCAGTCCGACCGGGTCGGTCGCGTGGCCGGCCTCGCGCTCCTCGTTGACCCAGTCGCGCAGGTTCCGCCCGGTCCCGACCAGTTCCATCGCGATCCAGTGCAGGCCGTCGCGGGTGGTCCCCGTGTCGTAGACCTGGGGGACGAGCTGGCCTCCGGCCTGGGCAGCCGCCCGCGCTTCGCGGGCGAAGCGCTCGACCGCGTGGCTGCTGAGCAGGCCGACGACCAGGTGGAGCACCTTGAGCGCGACACGGCGTCGCAGGTGGATCTCCTCGGCCTCCCACACTTCGCCGTTGCCGCCGCGGCCGAGCCGCCGGATCAGATGGAAGCGGGCGAGGCGTTGACCTTCAGCGAGGGGAGTCATCACCAGGGGAAGGGAGCTGGTCGAGGAGGGAGCGGGGCGGGTGGTTGCGCGCCTGTCCGAAGAAGTCGCCCTCCCAGAGGAGCACCTGCGCGTTGTCCGGGCCGAAGATGCGGCGTGCGGTCTGGATTCCTCGGTAGAGCAGCGCTTGGACCTCGGCGGCGGGAGCGCCTCCGGCGCCCTCCGCGTCGGCCCGCGCCACCTGGACATAGGCCAGCTCCGGGTGGATCGGCCCGAAGTGTTCGAGGAGTTGCTGCTCGGCCCGCTCGAGGCGCTGCGCGACTTCGGGGGAGACGCCGCCCTGGCGATGATGGCTGAGGTGGACCAAGGCGAGCGCCATGTCGAGGTCCTGCAGCGCGAGTAGGCCCGGATCCTCGATCCCGAACTCCTCGATCAGCTGGTCGCAACGGCTGAAGGGCTCGAGCATGTCGTCGCGCGCCGGAGCGTGGGCCAGACTGGGTCCGCTGCCGAGCCAGCGGTCCCAGCCGTGCAGGATCTCGATCCGGGCCTGGCCGAGGCGGTTGAGGGCCAGGGCGCGTAGGGCCGGCTCCTCCCGCGGCGCCGTGGCGATCACTTCCTCGAGGATGGGCAGAGCGAGG
Source organism: uncultured Planctomycetales bacterium (assembly GCA_964342475.1). GTDB lineage: Bacteria > Planctomycetota > UBA1135 > UBA1135 > UBA1135 > J029. The sequence goes on along the minus strand of CAYFGE010000029.1, from coordinate 14,276 downwards.
GTGGGGTCCGACGCGGCGCGGGCCAGTGCCCATGCGTATTGCAGCTCCGCTTCGAGCGCCGGGGCCGAGTGGTGGCCGTGCAGCTCCCGCCGGAGCTCCATCGCCTGTTCGAGGAAGGGGAGGGCGCGCTCGAAGTCCTCGGACCAGCGCAGCGCACGGCCGGCGGCGAAGAGGATCTCGGCGCGTTCCTCGTCGAAACCCTCGAAGGTGAGGGCTCGCTCCCCGATGCGGAGCAGCGGCTCGAAGCCGGTGCGGCGCAGCTCGAGCGCCCGGTCGGGGTCGAGCATGTCGACGAAGTGGGTGGCGGCGAGCGCGAGGTCGACCGTGCGGTCGCGCAGCGTCGTGGCGCGCACGGCCAGCGCGCTGGTGAGGGTGATCGCCCCGAGTCCAGCCGCGAGGGCGGCGGCGCGCCAAGGCCGGCGGCGGACCCAGGAGGCCGTGCGGCGGAACACGGAGGGCGGGCCGGCGAGCGTGGCTTCGCCGGCGAGGAAGCGGCGCAGGTCGGCGGCCAGCTCGGCCATCGTGGCGTAGCGGTGGCGGCGCTCGGGTTCGAGCGCCTTCTCGATGATCCAGGCCAGCTCGGCTGGCGTCTCCGGGAGCAGTTGGCGCAGCGCCGGCCGGTCCGCGCCGCGTCCGGGAGCGAAGGTGCCCGCGGACGTGCCCGGGAAGGCGGGGACGCCGCAGACCGCCTCGAAGGCCAGCGCGCCGAAGGAGAAGACCTCGCTGCAGGGGTCGGGCGGTGCCGGGTCGGGGCCACAGCACTCGGGGGCGGCGAAGGCCGGCGTGCCGCGCCAGCCGCTCACGCTCCAGCCCTGCGCGGAGGCCTGCGGGTCGAGGCGTCGGGCCAGCCCGAAGTCCACCCACTTCCAACTCCCGTCGGCAGCGATCACGACGTTGCTCGGTTTCGGGTCGCCGTGCAGGATGCCGCGCTCGTGGCAGTGGGCGAGAGCGTCGGCGAGGACCGCGAGCCGCTGCGCCGTCTCGCGCAGGTCGTGGGCCCGGTCGTCCCGCCGTTGTTCCTGCAGCCGTCCTGCGAGCGTGCGTCCCCCTGGCGCCAGTTCGGTGGCGATCCAGTCCAGCCCGTTCGTCTCTCCGTGCCCGAGCAGCGGAGCGATGCCGGGGTGGGTGAGGCGGGCGAGGACGCGGGCTTCGTGGGCGAAGTGCTTCCGCGCGGCGTCGTCCACCGCAGAGATCGGGTGGAGCAGCTTGAGCGCCACCCGCCGGCCGAGTGCGCCGTCCTCCGCTTCCCAGACCACACCCGACCCGCCTGCACCGAGCCGCGCGACGAGCCGGTGCTGGCCGAAGCGGGCGCCGGGCAGCAGGGCCGACCCCTCCTCGGCGCGCAGCAGGTGGCGGCCGAGGAGCTCGCGGCTGGCCTCGAACTCGGCGACGAGGGCACGGAAGTCCGCCTCCTCGACCTCGCCCAGCCCGTCCGCGAAGCGGTCGGGCGGAGGGGCCGCACCCGCGAGGCGTGCCTCCATCCAGGCTTCGAAGCGGTCTCGGGCGCGGCTCAAGGAGGGGAGGAGGGCGGGAGGGAAAGGCGCGGGCGCAGGTCGGGCGGGAGAGCGCTCAGCCTAGCAGATGACGCAGCCGCTCCAGGGCTCGCCGCAGGCGCCGCTCCGCCTCGCGGGACGGAGGGGCTGCGGTTCCTCCGGCGAGCCGTTCGCGGACGAGCCGGCGCTCCTCCTCGTCGAGTTGGAAGAACGCCGCAGTCGCGTGCAGCACCCAGCTCTCGGACTCGTCCACGGTGGTCGGGCAGGTTTCCGGTCGAGGAGATCGGGAGCGGCGCAATTCGGTTGGATCCAGTGAGGTTCCCAACTTGATCAAGGCCTCCCGGCCGGCCGTCGTGAAGCAAAACCTAGGATCCTCCGCCGGCGGCCCAGCACAGCCCGCGCAGGCCGAGGCTGACGTCGGCCTTCGGCGCGCCCTTGCCGATGCCCAGCCCGGCGGTCGCGGGCTGGCCCGGCAGGCGGTTGGCCAGCTGGAGCTCGCCGTCGAGCCAGACCTCGAAGAGCTCGCCCGATCGCCGCACCCGCAGCCGCCGCCAGCCCTCGCGCTCCGCCACCTCCTTGCCATAGGGACCGAGCTCCATCCGCAGCACGTGGTCCTGCACGAGGTGGAAGGGACCGATGCGGAAGGCGCTGCCGTAGTCGCCGTGGCCGACGAAGGCCAGCTCGACCTCGAGCTGCCATTCCGTCGTCGCCGGGAGGCGCCCGGCCACCGCGGTGATCGCGGGCGTGGACTCGCGCTGGTCCTCGAGGTCGCCGCCGGCGGGGACCAGCCACACGCCGCCGTCGGCGAAGCGCAGCTGCAGCGGATCCCCCTCGATGCGGAAGTCGCGCGCAAGACCGGCGAGGCTGCTGAGGTCGGGGGCGAAGGTGGAGGGCGCGTCGGCGGAGCCCTCCGGGGGCGCCGCCACGGGGCCGCGGTTCAGCATCCGGCCGAGGTCGGCCGGGCGGAAGCCGGTGACCAGGGCCTGCCGCTCGAGCTCGACCGCCTCGCCGCGCGCCAGCCGCGGGAAGGCGCGCAGCCAGTGGACCAGCGGATCGCGGCTGGGCAGCCAGGCCTCCTCGAAGGGCAACCCGCCCTGGTGGGCGAGGTGGGCGCGCACCGCTTGCTCGAGCGCGGCGAGCCCGCTGCCCGGTCCGCAGTGGGGCGCCGCTCGCGCGAGCAGCGCGCGCGCCTGCGGCCCCGGCTCGCCGGACCGGTCGCGCAGCTCCCAGCCGAGGACGCCGGTGGCCCAGGCCTCCCACAGGTCCCACTCGGCGCTCGGCACCTGCTCGCGCGCGTCGGCGAGCAGGGGAAGCAGGTCCTCGCTGGTCGTGCCGAACTGAATGCGCGCCCAGATCAGCGCGCGGTGGAACAGGTGCGTGTGCGGCGCCAGCGCGATGGCCGACTGCAGCCAGCTGCGCGCGTCGGGCGAGTCGTGGGTGGAGAACTCGACCCAGGCCAGCCAGGCCGCCAGCCAGGCGTTGCCGTCGTGTTCGCTGCGGGCGCGTTCGAGCAGCGGGATCAGCCCGCTGTGGTCCTCGCCGCACTGCGTGCGGTCGGCGCGCTGCCACTCGCTGCCCTGGGCGCGCGCGTGCTCCTCCCAGTGGCGCAGCGCGACCGCGACCTCGCGCCATTCGGGGGCCTCCTCCAACTCGCCGAGGGTGGCGCGGGCGGCTTCCGTCTCGCCGAAGGCCAGTTCGGTGAGCGCCTTCTGCAGCAGGTGCTCGGCGCTCGGCCGCCAGGCCGCGGCGCGGTCGAGCAGCGGGGAGGCGACGGCGAACCGCGGGCTGCGGGCGGCTTCGGCGGCCCAGCGGCGCGGCAGCAGCAACCAGGAGGACACGGCCGCCCCGAGCAGCAGGACGGTGGCGAGGCTCGTGGCCAGGAGCCGCCTGCGCTGCGGCGCGCGCAGGCGCCGCCACGCGCGCAGCAGCCGCCGGTGCCAGGGCGGCTTCGGAGCCGTCGGCCCCGCGCCCTGGGCGAGGGCGGCGAGGTCGCGCGCGAGCTCCGACCCGCGCGCGTAGCGGTCGCGCGGATCCCGCGCGAGCAGCGAGGCGAGGACCCGGCGGAAGGCGGGCGGCACGCCGGCGACCACCGCGCCGAGATCGGGCGGGTCGAACAGCAGCGCCTCGTTGACCAGCGTGGCGCGGTCCTCTCCGCAGCGCGCCGGCCGCCCGGCGACGCACTCGAAGAGCAGCAGGCCGAGCGCGTAGAGGTCGCCGCTCGGCGTCGGTTCGAGGCGTCCGCTGCCGCCGACCTGTTCGGGCGGCGCGTAGCGCAGGGTGCCGAGCAGGTCGCCGCTCTGGGTGACCAGGCTGCGGTCCTCGTGGCGCGCCAGGCCGAAGTCGAGCAGGACGACGCCGCCGTCCGGCCGCACGACGACGTTGCGCGGGCTGAGGTCGCGGTGGAAGACGCGCAGGTCGTGGACCTGCTCGAGGACCTCGGCGAGCCCGCGGCCGAGCTCCACCGCCGCGGCGACCCGCTCGGCCACCGGGCGCTCGCGCAGGGCGGCGAAGCGCGCCTCGAAGGTGTCGCCCTCGACCCACTCCATGAGCAGGTAGGGCTCGCCCGGGTCGTCGTCGTAGGCCTCGACCCGCGGCACGCCCTCCATCTCGAGCGAGGCGAGCAGGCGGATCTCACGGCGGAAGCGCTCGATCTCGGTCACGCCGGCGAGCAGGCTCGGCGGCATCCGCTTCAGAGCCAGCCGGCGGCCGTCGGGCGCGGTGACCTCGGCGATCTCGCCCATTCCGCCGCGGTGCACGACCTCTCCCACGCGGTAGCCTGCCGGCAGGGGACCGCGGTGCGGCCCGCGATTTGCACTCGGGTCGGGAGGAGGCACCCGGAAAATGAGAAGAGGACTGCTAGATTGGAAGACCGTGGCTCCGAGCGACGACTCTCCCACGGTAAGTTCCGCTTATCGCGCCCACAAGGTGGGCTTCCAGCACATCCGCACGGCCGACCCGGCCACGCGGCGCATGCTCGACCGTGCGCGCAAGGTGGCGCCGAGCGACCTTCCGGTGATGGTGGTCGGCGAGACGGGGACCGGCAAGAACCTGCTGGCGCAGGCCATCCACAACGCCTCCGGCGTGAGGGGCCCCTTCGTCGCCGTCGGCCCGGCCGACCTGCCCGGGACCCTGGCGGACTCGATCCTGTTCGGGCACCGCCGCGGCGCCTTCACCGGCGCGGACCGCGACCATCCCGGGCTGATCGAGGGCGCCGCCGGGGGCACGCTGTTCCTCGACGAGCTGCTCGAGCTCGACGACACGCTGCAGTCGAAGCTGCTCGGCGTGGTCGAATACCGCAAGTTCCGCCCCGTCGGCGGGGTCGAGGAGAAGCGCACCGACGCGCGGCTCGTGGTCGGCATCCAGGGCGATCCCGACGCCGAGGTGGCCGCGGGGCGGCTGCGCGCCGACCTGCACTACCGCCTCAAGGGGGCGGTCTTCCGCCTGCCGCCGCTGCGCGAGCGCGGCGAGGACGCCGTGCTGCTGGCGCGCGAGTTCACCGAGCAGGCGGCGAAGCGCCTGCGCGTGCCGCTGGCCGAGCTGGCCGAGGACGCGGTGGACGCCGTCCGCGCCTACGCCTGGCCCGGAAACCTGCGCGAGCTCAAGCGGGTGGCGCAGGTCGCGGTGCTCGACGCCGAGGGCGAGGCGATCCGGGCCAAGCACCTCGGGCTGGGGGAGGGAGCCGCGCCGCCGGTCGGCGCGCAGGGGGCGGGGGGGCCGCCGAGCCTGCGACTCGACGAACTCGAACGCTGGGCCTACCAGCAGGCCCTCGCGCGCACCGGCGGCAACCGCCGCGAGGCCGCGCGCCTGCTCGGCGTGAGCGAAGCCACCCTCTACCGCAGGATCAAGGACTCCGGCCTGGAGTGAGCCGGTCGGGCGCCGGTCGCGCCCTCTCGTCCTGCGTGACGCTCTCTCGACGCGAGAGACGCGAGCGCGCCGGCCGCGCGTCAGGCTGTCGCGCAACGGCACAGCCCTTGCAGGAGGCTCCCCGTCTCATGGTTTCCGAAGGCTCCCAAGTGCCCGGCCGGCACGGGCAGGTATGGGGGTGGGTGATCGATCCACTGGGGTTGCGCTGGAACGGGGGACCGGCCCCGGGCCAGCCCCTCATGAGGGAGGCCGTTCCGGCGGTTTCCCACCCTTGAAACCGATCGGACGAGCCTTATACTCCGGGACTCTTTCGGGTTCGGCATCGAGCCCACCACCCTTTTCACCCACACCCCTTCATCATGGGAATGAAAGCTCTCCTCTTGTCGTGTGCCCTCCTCGCGAGCTGCGCCACGACCCATCACGAGACCCACACCACCCCGCGCCCGATCGGGGTGATGGAGTCCCTGAACGACTACGTGGCGGACGTCCAGATCTCGTCCGAGGCCGTCACCGGATCGGCCGTTGGCGGCACCTTCCTCGGTCTGTTCGAGACCGGGACGCAGGACTACGCCGAGTACCTCGCCTTCGACGGGAAGTCGTTCAGCCCGCTCTCCGCCTTCCTCGGCGACATCCGCCTCGACGAGGTCAAGCGCGCGGCGGTGCTGGATGCCTGCAAGAAGGCCGGCTGCGATGTCCTGGCCTACCCGATCTTCCAGTGGTTCGCCAACGAGAACATCTTCGTCACGGAGTACAAGGTCCAGGTGAAGGGCTTCCCCGGCTTCATCAAGGGGATCAAGAACTACCCGCGCCAGATCGTCCCTGGGCAACTGCGCCTCGGCCCGAACGACTAGCCGGTTCCTGCGCAGAACCGTTACCGCATCGAGGGTGCGGATGGAGCGGTCCTCCAACTCGGGATGGCCGGACCTGTCAGCGCCAAGACGAGTGCCGATTAGGAGTCGGGACCCGTCGCGGTCAATCGGCGCAAGGTGTCCACCTGGCGGGACTGATCCCGGCAGGATGCCTGGAAGCCGAATCGGGCGGAGGAGGTTGATCTCCTCCGCCCGATTCGCTGATGGACAGCGTCAGCTGCGGAAGCAGCGTCCAGGAATGGCATCGACCCCGAAGCCGAACTCGACCAGGGCGACTTTGCCGGTCGATTCCTGCGTCACCTCGACGGCCAGGCAGCCCACGGTCGTGCCTTCCTGGGGTTCGATCAGGAGTTGGAGGAACGCACGGGTGATGGCCACGGGCTCCTCAGTCGGGAGCGGACTTCCTCTCCAAACGATACGAGGGTTCCAGGCCCAGCTCTGATCTCCCAGGAACCGGAACAAGTAGTGGTCTCGGGTTCCGGTGCCTGTCTGGAAGAAGGCAAGATTGATGCGGCCGGCGGTCAGAGCGACCAGGCGGGCGCAGTGCCGCTCCGCACCGACGTCCGAGACATGGATGTCGAAGTTGCCGACCCAGCCGCAAGGAAGGCTGGCCTCACTCCTGAGGCCGAGCAGGTGTGAATCCTTCCGGGAGGAGGACGACTCCGGCAGATCGTCCCGCGGGAAGTCGGCCGTCACGACGGTCGATCCACCCGGCGGGATGGGGGGAATATCGGCCCGGCCCATCGGGACGGAGTCGAGGAAGGCGCCCAGAGGGGCCGCCCCGATGGACATCCGGGTGGCGACCGACGGCCGCGCTCCACGGTTGTGGACGCGGACCTGCAGGCGGACGGTGTCCTCGTCGAGGTCCCAGAACTCGATGTCCTCGCGGGAGACCACGAGCTCAGCGTACGCAGCGCGCGGCGGCTCGGGCGGTTGGGAGCGGCGGACCATCTCCTCGAGGGAGTCGGCCCAGGTCATGGGGGAACGGAGTGCTTGGCGTTGCACGGAGTCTCTCGGGTTGTGGAAGAGCAGGAATAGCCCTGCGCGGAGCAGGTCGGGGCCCATCTTCGCGGATAGGATGTCGGAATTCAAGGTTCCCGCGCGGGAACCTCGATCCGGTCCGGCGGGCGGGCGGCGGCGGCCTCCGCCGCGCGGCTCAGCCCTGGCCCGGTGCTGGGCCTGGGATCTCGCCGCTCTGCAGCTCGAGCAGCGCGCGCAGGACGAGCCGCGCCACGCGGCGGATCTTGTCGTGGTCGATCTTGTCGACCGTGTCGCTCGCGCGGTGGTAGTCCTCGTGCAGGCCGGCGAACAGGAAGCTGACCGGGATGCCGAGCTTGGCGAACTCGGCGTGGTCGCTGCGGCCGTAGAACTCGTCGGCGCTGCCCAGGCCCTCGAAGCCCTGCTCGCGGGCGGCGTCGAAGCCGCCGAAGCCCTCGGCCGGCGCCAGCCGCTCGAACAGCGCGGTCAGCCCGTTGTAGGCCTCGTGCTTCGCGCTCGGCGTGACGTAGAGCACGCGCGGGCCGTTGCGCCCGATCATGTCGCAGTTCAGGTTGGCGACGGCGCGCATGCCCTCGGGCAGCGGCGGGTCCTGCGCCCAGGCGCGCGAGCCCCACAGGCCCTTCTCCTCGCCGGAGACCCACACCAGCATCACCGAGCGACGCAGCGGGCCGTGCGCGGCGAGGCCGTCGGCCAGCGCGAGCAGGCCGGTGGTGCCCGAGCCGTTGTCGTCGGCGCCGTTGAAGATCTCCTCGCCGTTCGCGCCGACGTGGTCGTAGTGCGCCGAGACGAGGATCACCTCGTCGCGCAGCGCGGGGTCGCTACCCGGCCACAGGCCGCAGACGTTCTCGGCGGCGGTGGCGCCCTCGTCGGCCTCGCGGCGCTCGGTCAGGCGCGCGTCGAGCACGGTGCCGGGCGCCGGCGCGCCGGCCAGCAGCTCGTCGCGCAGCGCGTCGCTCAGCGCGAGGACGGGGAAGGGCGGGCGGCGGCGGCGGTTGCTGCTGCCGTCGGCCGGCCAGCTGACGCGCGGCTCGAAGGCCGAGGCGTTCGAGCCGGCATAGTGGGGCAGCACCTCGACGGCGTCCTCGCCCTCGGCGCTGACGAGCAGCAGGCCGACGGCGCCGGCGCGCTGGGCCGGGCCGAACAGCCGCCACAGGCTCTCGCCGCTGTGGGCGCAGACGGCCCAGTTGCCGGCCAGCGCGGCCGGGAAGGGGTCCTCGGCGGCGGGGTCGCACCAGACCAGGCCGCCGGCGGTCTCGAGGTCGGCTGCGGCCCAGCGGCCGGCGACGGCGTAGTCGACGCCGTGGCTCAGCGCCCGCGTCGCGCCGCCGAGGGTGAGTTCGGCGCCCAGGGAGTCGCGCTGCAGGGTGACGCGGTCGAGCGGGTACTCGTGCAGGTAGTCCTCGCCGGCGCCGGGCAGGAAGCCGAGGCGCTCGAGCCGCGCGACGAGGTAGCGGGCCGCGATGCGCTGGCCGCGCGAGACGGTGTCGCGCCCGCGCATCTCGTCGGAGGCCAGGAAGGCGAGGTCGGCGCGGATGCCCTCGGTGCGGATCACCTCGAGCGCGGCCGGGGAGGGGACCGGGGGCGAGGCGGGCGCCGCGGCCTGCGCCAGCAGCGGAGGCGCGAGGGCGAGCGCGGCCAGCAGTGCGGAGCGGAGAGGAGCGGCGAAGCGTCGGGTCAGCGGCATGGATGGGGGAGGCGGCGATCCGCCCGGGTTCCCACCCTAGCGCGGGAGGGGCGTCACGCGCCCAGCCAGGCGCCGCGGCCGGCGACCGGGTCGAGCCAGAGGCGGGCGCGGCGCAGGACCGGCAGGCCGAGGATCGCGCGACAACCGAAGAGGGCGAGCGCTTCCTGGAGGATCCCGGGCAGCCGACCGGCGACGGTGGTCAGCCGGCGGCCGCCGACCTCCAGCTCGACGCGGTGGAGCTCGGTGCGGAAGGGAGTGCGGAGGTCGGGGTGGAAGTCCTCGTAGCTGCCGAGCGGAGGAGTGTCGGGCAGCGTCTCCGGCGGCAGGTAGCTGAGGGGCGCGCCGGTGTCGAGGACGGCGGCGAGCTCGGCGCCGGCGACGCGGAGGTCGAGGCGCGGCACGGTGAGCCCGAAGTCCACCGGGAAGGCGTCGGCCGGATCTGCAGCCCCTCCGAGGCGCAGGCGGCGCCCCGGCAGGTCGAAGAGCAGACTCTGCTGCCCGAGCTCGTCCATGCCCACCAGCCGCTCGAAGCGGACGCCGACCTCCCCGACCACCGGGCCGAGGGCGTCGGCCGGCAGGCTGAGCGGCGAACCGGTGTCGAGCAGTTCGCGGCGGCCGTCGCGGTGGGTGAAGAGGTGGTGGCGGCGAGCCTCGAGCGGCAGGGAGGCGGCGGGGCTCACTGGTCGTCGCTGAGGCAGGCACGCCAGTCCGGGGCTTCCATGCGGAAATCCGCCTGGCACTTCTGCGCCTTGTAAAGGGAAGCCGACAGCTCGCGTTCGGTCTCGGGGCGGAGCCGGCGGCCGAGGTGCCGGCCGAGGAGCTCGAGGTCCCGCACGTGGTGAACCAGGTCGGGCAGGTCGCGGGTGTAGGCGCGCATCTCGCGCACGTGGGTCCGCAGCAGGTTGCGGGCGGCTTCGGTCTCGCCGCCCTCGCGCAGCTGGTTCGTCTTGCGCAGGCTGTCGGCGGCCCACACCGGGACCACCCGGCGCGCGACCTCGGCGTCGAGGGGGGCGTCGGCGTCGCGGCGTTCGATGAGGAGCGGCGCGAACTCGACCGGCGTGAAGGGCTCGCCGTCGGCACGGCGGCCGACCACGCGGCCGCTGAGGCGGAGGTCGCCGTCGGAGAAGAGATGCCCGGCCGATCCGTCGGGGCGGCACAGCAGCCGCACGACGAGGTCCCGGCTGCGCCCGTCGAGGAGCGGACCGATCTCCATGCGGTAGCCGTCGGTGCCGTGCTCCTCGGGGCTGCCGTGCAGGTTCTCGGCCAGGACGGCGGGCGGCAGTTCGAGCTCGAGGGCCAGGCCCTCGGCGAAGACGGCGCGGGTCTCCTGCAGTTCGCCCAGGATCACCTCGACGATCTCCTCGGGACGGGCTGCGTGGTGGACGCCGCCGCCGCCGGCCTCGGCCAGGGCCTGGAGCTGCGCGGGCGAGTAGCCGACGCCGACGCCGACGCAGCTGGTGGTCACCCCGCGCGCGGCGATCTCGCGGGCGTGACCGGCGAGTTCGCGCGGGTCGGTGATGCCCACGTTGGCATGGCCGTCGCTGAGCAGGACGACGCGCCGGCGGCGGGCCGGGCCGGTGTCCTGGCCGACGGCGGCGACCCCGGCGAACCACCCATCGGCAAGCGCAGTGCAACCGCGGGTGTGGAGAGCGCCGAGGGCCGCGAGGGCCCGGGTGCGGCCCGTGGCGTCCATCCGGGTCGGCTCGAGGTCCGTCCGGACATCGTCGGCGAAGCTGACCACGGTGAGGCGGTCGTCGGCGCCGAGCCCCTCGACCACGCGCATCGCGGCGCGGCGGGCGAACTCGAGCGGCGCACCGCTCATCGAGCCGGACACGTCGAGGACCAGCGCGAGGTCGAGGGGGACCACCGGGCGCTCGGCCGAGGCGGGGGAGGCCGGCGCCTCGAGCTCGATCAGGAGTTGATGGACGGCGCGCAGGTCCCCGGGGGAGGCGGCACGGTCGAGGCGGAGGCGGGCTCGGAGTTCGTTCGGTTGCGTCATGATTCTTCGGAGTCGGAAAGGTCGGAGAAGAGGTCCTCGGCGAGGCGGAGCAGTTCGAGAATCAGCTCGGAGCCCGCGTGGGGACTGGGGTGGCGGTAGTGGATCTCGAGGTCGGGATGGAGCGCGAGACGGTGCCAGGGGCGGTCCTCCTGGCGCGGGGGAGGGGCGGCCCGAAGACTGGCGAAACGACTGACGTAATCCGATGCGGAACCCAGGTCGGGGCGGCTCGGGTAGGAGCAGGCCATGGCGAACCCCTCCTGGGGTGCCGAGGACTCGCCGACCAGCTGGCGGATCCCGTTCTCCCCGATCTCCTGGAAGAGCTGGCGGATCTCGTCCAGGGTCATCCGGTCCTTGTACCGCTCGATCAGGGCCAGGCGGGCCAGGTTCTGGGCCGGGTAGCGGGCTTTCGGTCCTCGGCGGTCGGCGCCCTCGAGAAGGCCCTTCGCGATCAGGAAGCGGATCCGTCGGGGCTCCAGGCCGGCGTCGGCGGCGAGTTCCTCGAGGGTGAGTTCGGGCATGGGGAGAGCCTAAACCACCCCGGCGAGACCGGGAAGAGAAAAAAAGTCATAAACTAGTTCGAAACCTGGTCGCTCAGCGCAGCCCGTAGCGCTCCACGATCGGCCCGATGCGGGCGCCGTCGATCTCGCAGCCGTAGCGGGCGGCGACCTCGGTCAGCAGGGCGCCGATCTCGTGGGGCGCGCTCAGGCCGCGGGCGCGCAGCTCCGCGACCACCTCGTCGAAGAAGGGGGCGAAGCCGGCCGGGGTGATCGTGAGCAGCGCGCGGGCGGGGGTGTCGCCGGCGTTCCAGAAGCCGTGCAGGTGGCCGCGCGGGAGGTTGGCCGTGGTGCCGGCCGCGGCGCGGATCTCCTCCTCGCCGGACAGGAAGACCAGCTCGCCCTCGAGCACGAAGAAGGACTCGTCCTCGCGGCTGTGGACGTGCGGCGGCGCCCCCAGCGACTTCGGCGGAACGGTGAGCTCGAACACCGCCAGGTCGCCCTCGAGCGCCTCGGCCTCGAGCAGCACCCGCATGCGGTGGCCGGGGAAGTCGATCTCCCGCGCGCCGTCCAGCGCGACCAGCTCGGGCCGCGGGTGGGAGTGGAGGTGGTCGTGACCGCCGTGCGCGCTGGCGCAGGCGGGGAGCAGGAGCAGGACGGCCGCGAAGGCCCGGGTGGCGGGATGCATGGCGAAGGGGCTCGGGGTGGGGACGGGGGAGGTGAGCTTAGCGGGGCTTCTCATCCTCCCGGCACGCGAGGGTGGCAACGAGCGAACCGGGGGCTAGAGTGTCCCGTAGAACGAAACCCTGTCGCATTCGGCTGACGCAGCACGAGCCGTAGCGCCGTCTCCCAGCCCCCCTCTTGAGAGGGGAGGACGGAGACATGGCGACCAAGGAAACGACAGAGCATCGGGGCCCGGAGGGCCCCGCCCCGGGCGCCTCTGCCACCCCCGGGGGTGGCGGCGCGACCGTGGCAAAAACCTACACCGCGGCGGAGCGGCTGCAGCTCCTCCAAGAGCAAGCGCGCACCGGCGCGCCGCTGCGCAGCTTCTGCGCGGCGCACCACCTGAGCACGGCGACCTTCTGCGCCTGGAAGCGGCGCTACGAGGCCGAGGGCGCGGCCGGCCTGGAGCCCCGCCCCAATCCCCGCAACACCCACGGCGCCCACCGCGGCCGCTTCAGCCCCGACCAGCGCCGCGAGGCGGTCGAGGCCTGGCTGCAGTCGGGGATGCGCAGGGCGGACTTCGCTGCGCTGTGGGGAGTGGGCACGAGCTCGCTCGGCAAGTGGATCAAGCGCTACCAGGAGGGCGGCCCGAAGGCCCTGGAGGACGCCCCGGCGCGCAAGCGGCGCAAGAAGGCGCTACCTGAGTCCGTGCACGAGGAGATCGTGCGCACGAAGCGGGCGCACCCCCGCTTCGGCCTGCGCAAGGTGCGGGACTTCCTGTACCGCTTCCGCGGGGTGAAGGTCTCCGCGGGCACGGTGTCGAAGACGCTCAAGACGGCGGCCCTGGCGGACCCGCCGCCGAAGCCGCGCAGGCGGCCGAAGAAGCCGCTGCCGCGCCGCTTCGAGCGCGCCTTGCCCAACCAGCTGTGGCAGAGCGACATCACGAGCTTCCACTTGGCGCGGCACAGCCAGCGGGCGTATCTGACGGTCTTCCTGGACGACCACAGCCGCTACGTGGTGAGCTGGGCCCTCGGCCTGCACCAGCGCCAGGAACTCGTCACGGAGGCTCTGCTGCAGGGCACCGCCCGCTTCGGCAAGCCGGAGGAGGTGCTGACGGACCAGGGGCGGCAGTACTTCGCCTGGCGGGGCAAGAGCGGCTTCCAGAAGCTCCTGATCCGCGAGGGCATCCAGCACGTGGTGAGCCGCGCGCATCATCCGCAGACGCTGGGGAAGTGCGAGCGCCTGTGGGCGACGGTGAATCAGGAATTCTGGGAGCGGGTGCGGCCGCAGGACCTGGAGGAGGCGCGGGAGCGCCTCGGCCACTTCTTCGCCCATTACAACCACTTCCGCCCGCACCAGGGCATCGGCGGCATGGTGCCCGCGGACCGCTACTTCGGCCAGGAGAGCGAGGTGCGGGAGCGGCTCGAGCAGGGCATGGCGGACCCGATCCGGGCGGCGGTGGACCCGCCGCGGCGGCAGCAGGTCTACCTCGTGGGCCAGGTCGGCGACCAGCCGATTTCGCTGCACGGGGAGAAGGGTCGTCTGGTGATCCAGACACCCGACGGCAAGAGGCAGGAGATCTCGATGGACCGTCTCGGAATCGAGACGGCGGAGAAACCAGAAAGGAGGGAGAGCGATGACGGAGGCGACGAAGACGCCGCGAAGGACGCGCAAGCGGACGCGCTTCAAGATGCCGGACCCGGCGGTGCCGGTGCGCGGGCTGTGGCAGCACGCGACACAGGAGGAGCGGGAGAAGGCGCACCAGACGGCGATGGGGATCTTGGAGCTGTGGCTGGGCAAGGCCTCGAAGGGGGAATTGGCGAAGCGTTTGCAGGTGACTCCCTTGCGGGTGTGGCAGCTGTCGCAATTGGCGCTGAGCGGTATGGTGTGCGGCCTCTTGAAACAGCCGCGCCGGAGGACGCCGGGAGTGATGACGAAGCCCGAGGACGATCCGAAGAAGCTCCGCAAGGAGATCGAGAGACTGAAGGGGCAGCTGGAGGTGACGGAGCGGCTGGTGCAGCTGTTACGGGATCTCCCGATGGTGCGGGAGGCGGAAGGGGCGGAGGCCGCCGGGGAAAAAAAGCGGGCGGCGGTACGTCGAGGGGCTGCGGCAAGCGGTCGCGGCGTGGCTCGAAAGCGAAGCGCCGCCGCGGGGCGAGAAGACGAGGGTCGCGGCGATGATGGCGGTGACGCTGCGGACGCTGGAGCGGT
>CAYFGE010000028.1:0-35024 GCA_964342475.1 uncultured Planctomycetales bacterium | reverse complement strand
GACGACGTGCGCGCCGCGCAGGCCGCGCCGGCCCCGGCCGCCGCGCCCGCCGCGCCCGCCGCGCCCGCCGCGGCTCCGGCCGCCGCCCCGGCGCCGGCGCCGAAGCCGATCCCGGCCTTCCCGATGGTGCAGGGCGCGCGCGAGGTGGAGGAGATCCCCTTCCGCGGCATCCGGCGCAAGACGGCCGAGGCGATGGCGCGCTCGAAGTACACCGCCACGCACTTCAGCCTGATCGAGGAGGTCGACTGCACCGAGCTCGTCGCCGCCCGCGGCAAGGCCAAGGCGGTCGGCGAGGGCTACGGCGTCAAGGTCACCTTCATGCCCTACATCATGAAGGCGGTCGCCATCGCCCTGACCGAGTTCCCGCAGCTCAACGCCGAGCTCGACGAGGAGCGCCAGGTCATCGTGCAGAAGCGCTACGTGAACCTGGGCATCGCGGTCGACACGCCGAACGGCCTGGTCGTGCCGGTGGTGAAGGACGTCCACCTCAAGGGCCTGCTGCAGCTCAGCGCCGAGCTGGCCGACATCGCGGCCCGCGCGCGCGCGGGGCAGCTCAAGCCCGAGGACTTCCAGGACTCGACCTTCAGCATCACCAACGCCGGCAACATCGGCGGCGTGCTGGCCACCCCGATCATCAACTTCCCCGAGGTGGCGATCGTCGGCGTGCACGCCATGCGCAGGATGCCGCGCTGCGTCGGCGACGACATCGTCGCGCGCGAGGTGATGAACCTGTCGATCTCGATCGACCACCGCCTGGTGGACGGCGCGGACGGCGCGCGCTTCATGGTGCGCGTCCGCGACCTGATCGAGGATCCGAGCCTGATGCTGCTGTAGGCCTCCGGCCCCGCAGCCCCGGGAAGAAGAATGCGGTCCCTCCCCGTCGGGGAGGGACCGCTCTCCTTGTCGGCCTCTGGGCCGTTACTGAATGGTCACCGCCACGCCGTTGGTCAGCGTGCCGGTGGAGAGGTCGAGGCCCTGGAACCAGACCGAGAGGCCGGCGGTGCTGATGCCCAGGCTCAGCGGCAGGGTCGCCTCACCGACCGCGTCGGTGTTGCGGTTCGGCAGGTTCTTGATCGGCGGGGTCATGTAGACCGTGCCGTAGACCGTGCTGATCGGGCCGCCGCCGCGCGTCGAGTAGGCGGAGCGCACCTGGCTGCTCGGCGTGCAGTTCGAGAACTCGAGGTAGGCGGTGCCGCCCGCGACCATGTTGCGCGCGACGAGGTGCGGCGCGTCGCTGGCCGAGCGGTAGCGGATCGTGCCGTTCCAGGTGCGGCCGTTGACCAGCGTGCCGAAGGGGTTCGTGCCGCCGAGGCCGGCGCCGCTGACGATGCGCAGGTCCGAGTTCTCGGTGGTCGAGGCGCCGCTGCTGTACACCATGTGGTCGCCGCCGCCGGCGCGGATGTAGAAGCCGTAGGTGCTGCCGGCGCTCAGCTCGATGCCGCCGACCGAGATCACCGTGCCCGCGCCGGGGCCGGCGCTGACCGCCTTGGTGTCGGTGCCGGCGAAGATCCAGCCGTCGGCGTTGCCTTCGTTGCCGACGTAGCTGCCGTTGCGGTACCACACGTCGACGCCGGTGACCGTGCCGGCCGGGGTGTCCACGTTGACCTCGAAGCTGCTGATGACGATGTCCTCCAGCGCCTCGACGTCGAACATGTTGCCGGTGAAGGTGCTGATCGAGCCGGTGTACTCGGTGGTCAGGTAGTGCGCGCCCCAGGCGCCCTCGTAGTAGAGGATGCCGTTCCAGATGCGGTCGCCGAAGGTCGAGCCGGCGAAGCCGCTGCCGAAGGCCTTGCCGCAGCCGGACTCGATGCGCAGGAAGCTGTCCTCGTAGGTCTCGACGCCGTTGGTGTAGCGGAAGTCACCGCTGACGCCGTTGGTCGCCTCGACGTAGATGCCGTAGGTCTCGCCGGCCTCGAAGATCACGTCCGCGGCGCTGCCGAGGCTGATCACGGTGGGGGCGTCCTGGCCGGCGCTGGTGCCGCTGTAGGAGCCGATCTGGGTCCAGCCGGCCGAGCTGCTGTCGTTGCCGACCCAGGAGCCGGTGCGGTACCACAGGTTGATGTCGACGGGCGAGCCCGCGGCGATGCGGCTGTTGACGGCGATCTGCGTCAGGCTGATGTCCGTCTTCGGCTTGATGTCGAACATGTTGCCGCCCGAGCCGTTGTTGCTGGCGAAGGTGGTCTGCACCTGGTGGTAGATCGACACGCCGCTGCGGAAGGCGACGAAGCTGGAGTACCACTCGCCGATGTGGCGGGCGCTGTCCTCGTTGTCGACCACGCCCATGGCGTAGCCGTTCGGGGCGTCGACGTCCGGGTTCGAGAAGATCGGGCGGCGGCTGCCGAGGTAGCTCATGACCGAGCCGTAGGTGGTGCCGGTCGGGTTGGTGGTCTCGTAGCCGTAGCAGTAGTTGTTGGTGCAGGAGCCGCCCGAGTTGGCGCGGTCGTGCTGCAGGCCGAAGTTGTGGCCCAGCTCGTGGGCGAGCGTGTAGGTCGCGGCGACGCGGGTGTTCTTGCCGACCGAGAAGGCGTTGCCGGCCCAGCCGGAGGTGCCGTCGCAGTTGACGTAGGCGACGCCGGATCCGTAGTTGGCGATGAACAACTCGACGAAGTCGGCGCCGTAGGCGTCGCGGAAGCCGTGCACCTCGTCCATGAAGCCGTCGCTGGTGTCGCGCAGGCGGGCGAGGTCGGTGCTCTGGTTGCCGGACTGGGTGTAGACCGTCTCGTAGGTGTGGACCAGGTTCAGGCGGAAGGTCGAGTCGCCCTGCGAGAGGGCGCGGTTGGCCTCGCTCATGGCCAGGTTGGCCAGCGAGTTGGCGCCGTCGATGCCGCCCTCGGCGGTGACGCAGTCGGCGGTGAAGACCACCATCACGTGGGCGGTGTGGCCGGAGGCGCGGCCGTTGCCGCCGCCCTGGCCGAAGCTCTGCGCGCCCACGGTGTGCGAGGCGTCGACGCCGCAGGGCTCGTAGAGCGCAGGGTCGATCTCGGACACGGTCAGCTCGCCGCCGCCGACGTTGCCGATCGTGAAGATCTGCTCGCCGACGTGGACCACGCCGGAGACGGCGTCGCCCAGCACGGAGAGGGCGGCGTAGTCCCAGCCGTCGTTGCCGAGGTCGTAGCGGACCACGTAACCGCCGGCATAGGCGGTCTCGGTGTCCATCAGGCGGCCGGTGAAGCTGACGTCCGGGAAGAGGTTCAGGGTGACCTCTTCGGCGGCCGCGCGGCCGACGAGCTCGCCGAGGATCAGCTCCTCGTTGAGGGTGACGTTGTCCTGCCGGATGGCGGCCGCGTCCTCGTGGAAGCGGGTGATCTGGCTCACCGGGACCGGCTCGAAGAGGGAGGGCGGCGGCGCGACTTGCTGCGCCAGCACACCCGAGGGGAGAGCGGCCAGGGCGAGCCCGGCCAGGAAGGGGGTGGCATTCATGTGTGGTGGCTCCCGTCCCGTCGGGGGACGCGGGGAACGGAGGGAAGCCCCATACATAGCAAGAACCTATGAGTCCGGCCCGTGTGCTGGACGAAGATCCTGTGTTGCCGGGTCCGGCCTGTCCCGATCCGGGACGGTTGCGACCCTCTAGAATCAGGGGATGAAGCAGGCTCCCCTCCGCGTGGCCGCCCCCGACGGCCTCGAGCTGCTCCGCGTCCTTGCCGAGGACGGCTCCGGCCTCCTCGACGGCGACGGCGGCCCGCTGCCGCCGCGCGAGGAGCTGCCCGCGCTCTACCGGGCGATGCTCACCACGCGGCTGCTCGACGACCGCATGCTCAAGCTGCAGCGCCAGGGGCGGGTGGCCTTCGTCGGCACCGCGACCGGCCTCGAGGCGGCGATCCACGGCAGCGCCGCGGCCTTCGGCCCGGAGGACTGGGTGTTCAGCGCCCTGCGCGAGGGCGGCGCCGCGGTGCAGCGCGGCATGCCGCTGCAGGAGTACGTCGGCCACATGTTCGGCAACGCCGACGACACCGCGAAGGGCCGGCAGATGACGAACCACTTCCAGTGCAAGGAGGTCCACTTCCCCAGCTGGAGCTCGGTCATCGGCACGCAGCTGCCCCACGCGGTGGGGGCGGCGATGGCCTTCCGCCGCCGCGGCGAGGACCGCGTCGTCTGCGCCTACTCGGGCGACGGGGCGACGAGCAGCAACGGCTTCCACTCGGCGCTGAACTTCGCCGCGGTGGACCGCGCGCCGGTGGTCTTCGTGGTGATCGACAACGGCTGGGCGATCAGCGTGCCGAGCGCCAAGCAGACTGCTGCCAAGAGCTACGGCGCCAAGGCGCGCGCCTACGGCATGCCCGGCGTGGACGTCGACGGCAACGACGTGCTCGCCTGCTACCGCGCCGTGCAGCAGGCGGCCGACCGCGCCCGCGCCGGCGAGGGACCCACCCTGGTCGCGCTGCGCAGCTACCGCCTCGGCGGCCACTCGAGCAGCGACGACCCGACCAAGTACCGCGACCCGGCGGAGGTCGCCCACTGGGAGGCGCGCGAGCCGCTGCAGCGCTTCGCCACCTGGCTGCGCGCCGAGGGCCTGCTCGACGACGCGGAGGAGGCGGCCTGGCGCGAGGAGATCACCGGGCGCATCGCCGCCGCGGTCGAGCGCGCCGAGCAGGTCGGCCCGCCGCCGCTCGAGACCCTGGTCGAGGACGTCTACGCCGACCCGCCCAAGCACCTGCGCCGCCAGGTGGTCGAGGCGCTGCGCGTGGTCGCCGAGCGGGGCGAGGCCGACGCCGTGGAGGGCAAGTTCCCGCTGTGAGCGGCCTCGACCCGCTGCCGCCGCCCGTCCCGCCCGCCGCGGAGGCCCCGCGCAAGCGCCGCCGCCCGCTGCTCCGTGCGCTGCTCATCGGCGCGGCGGCCTGCGCCGCCCTCCTCCTGATCGGCCTCGTCACGCTCGGCCTGCTCATCGAGGGCGGCCTGATCCCCGACGAGCAGGTCTACACCGCGGAAACGCTGCCCGAGCGCGGCCGCGCGGCCATCGCCGCGGTCTGCCCGCTCGAGCCGGGCGAGGAGCTGGTCTTCGCCTACTTCGGCGGCTTCGTCGACTGGGAGGAGGACGGGCAGTACCTGACCGACCGCCGCGCGGTGTCGTGGATGGCCTTCGTCGACGAGCCGGTGGTCGACCAGCTGCGCCTCGACGAGGTCGAGTGGATCAGCCACACCCCGTCGCCCTTCTTCCTGGTCGACGGCCTGCTCACCTTCCTCGCCGGCGACACCGCCGTGGTGCAGATGTGGCCGGCGCAGGACGACGGCGAGGCGCGCGTGATCTCCTGGGTGCGCGCGCGCCTCCCCGAGGTCGAGTTCCTGCAGTGATTCCTGGGGGGCTGCGTAGGCTGACCATTCGATGCTCGCGCTGACCGCCGTTCTCCTCCTCCAGGAACCGACCGCCGCGCAGGGGCCGCCGCCCGGCGCGCGCGCGGAGGTGCTCGAGTCGCTGCGGCAGGGCGCGGCGGCGGCGCAGCACCCGGCGGACGGCGGTGGCCGCGCCCGGATCGTGGCCGAGGAGTCGGAGCCGGCCGCCGTGGCCGGGCGGCCGGGGCGCTGGACGATCGAGTACGTGGCCGGCGAGCTCGGCGTCGCCGAGGGCGGCGCGGTCTACCTGCAGGTCTCGCCCTTCTGGGGCTGGAGCACCCCGCAGACCGAGTCGGAGACCGCGCCCGGATGGACCGAGCTGAGCTGCTCGGCCGCGGGCGTCGTGCTGCGGCCCGAGACGGTCGACCAGCAGCTGCTCGCCGTGACGCTCGAGGAGGGCGGGCTCGCCCCCGGCGACCGGCTGCGCTTCGTCTACCACGGCGCGGCCGACCGCTTCGCGGAGAGCGACTCGCGCTTCTGGATCGCGGTCGACGGCGACGGCGACGGCGTCCGCCGCGTCCTGCCCGACTCGCCGGGCGTGGCGGTCGGCCCCGGCCCGCCCGCGCGGCTGCACCTCGTCCTGCCGACCACCTGCGCCCCCGGCGACGTCGTGCGCCTGTCGATCGCCGCCCTCGACGCGCGCGGCAACGCCGGATGCCGCGAGCTGGCCGAGCTCGACCTCGAGCTGCCCGAGGGCCTCGAGCTGCGCGGCCCGGTCGGCCTGAGCGGCGGCACCGGCAGCGTCGAGCTCGAGGTGAAGGCGGCGGGCATCCACCGCGTGAAGGCATCCTTCGCCGGGATCGAGGGCGAGTCGAACCCGATGCTCGCCCGCGCCGGCGCGCCGCGCATCCTGTGGGGCGACCTGCAGATCCACACCGGGCTGTCCGACGGCACCGGCGTGCTCGAGGAGGTGTGGCGCTACGCGCGCGACGCCGCCGCGCTCGACTTCGCCTGCATCACCGATCACGACCGCTGGGGCCTGCTGTTCCTCGACGAGCACCCCGAGATGTGGGAGGAGATGAAGCGCGTGGCCAACGCGCGCGACGAGCCGGGCCGCTTCACCGCCTTCCTCGGCTACGAGTGGACCAACTGGATCTACGGCCACCGCCACGTCGTCTACGGCGGCGACGACGGCGCGCTGTACAGCAGCTTCGACGCGCGCTGGGACCACCCCGAGGAGCTGTGGGCGGCGCTGGCCGGCCAGGACGCGATGACCATCGCGCACCACAGTGCCGGCGGTCCGGTGGCGGTGGACTGGCGCGTCGCGCCCGACCCGGTGCTCGAGCCGGTGGTCGAGGTGGTGTCGGTCCACGGCAGCTCCGAGGCGGCCGACACGCCCGGGCGGATCTACCGCGCCGAGGCCGGCGGCTACGTGCGCGACGCGCTGGACCGCGGCCACCGCCTCGGCTTCGTCGGCAGCACCGACGGCCACGACGGCCACCCCGGCCTGTCGCACCTGGCCGGCGGCAACGGCGGCCTGGTGGCGGTCTTCGCCGAGGAGAACACGCGCGAGGCCGTGTTCGCCGCGCTGCGCGCGCGCCGTGTCTACGCCACCAACGGCGAGCGCATCTTCCTGCGCTACTCGCTCGGCGACGCCGACATGGGCGGGACGATCCCCGCGGGCGGCGCGCACCCGACGCTGCGCTGCCGCGTGATCGGCACCGAGCCGATCGAGCGGGTGGACGTCGTGCTGGGCGTGCGCCTGGCCGCGCCCGACGCCGAGGGCTACCGCCTGGCGGGCAGCGTGGTCGACTCGATCCCCGCCGAGGGGCGCCGCGTGTTCAGCTTCGAGGGCGAGGTGCCGGCGCTCGAGGCAGGCGAGTACCTCTACCTGCGCGTGGTCCAGCAGGGCCGCGGCGTGGCCTGGAGCTCACCGGTGTGGGCGGAGTGAGGCGGCCGGCGGCAGCCCGATGGAACGCCCTCCGCGCCCGCTCTTCCTGATCCCCGGCGCGCTGGCGGTGCTGTGCGCGCCCGTCGTCCTGCTGGCCGAGCGCTACGACTGGCCCGAGGCGCCCGTCCACGCCACGCAGATCCTCGCCACCCTGATGTGCGCGCCGGCGGCGGCCCTCCACCTGCTGCGGCTGCGCCGGCGGCGCGCGCGGCAGCCGGAGGCGCCGGCACCGTGGCGCCGCCTCGCCTGGGTGGCGCTGGTCCTCTCCTCCGGCTGGCTGGCCTTCTTCACCTTCGTCGTCCTGGCCGTCTCCTTCTCCGGCCTCTGAGCCGGCGCGCCGGCGGATCAGGCGTTCCGCCCAGGGGCGGCGTGGCTTATCCCCAGCCATGCTCTGCGCATCCGTGGCCATGCTCGCGCTGCTCCCTCTCCCCGGTGGTTCCCCCTGGCTCGACGGCTGGTCCCGCGACCACGCCGGCGAGCTCATCGACTACGGCTCCGCGCTGCCCGAGGTCGGCTCGGCGCTGCTCGTGCGCTCGATCGACGCGGCGCGCTTCATCGAGTGGGAGACGGCGGCCGTCCCCGAGGCCTGGGACGGGGACCGGGCCTCCTTCGTGTGGCTCTTCGGCCTCGACGTCGACGACCGCCCCCGCGAGTTCGAGCTGTCGGTCGACGGCGAGGCGCTGCTGCGCTTCCGCAACCCGACCGTGGCCTCGTTCGACGCATGGAGCGTCGAGGGGGCGGGCGGCGCGCGGCTCGAGCTGCGCCCGACGCGCATCGACCGCCACGACGACCTGTTCGGCTTCGCCGTGCTCACCCTGCCGCGCGAGCGGCTGCGCCCCGGCGCGCCGCTGCGCCTGCGCCTGACCGGCGAGAGCGCCGGCAGCAGCGTCTGGGCGATGACCTTCCGCGCCGCGCCGCGCGCCGGCATGCGCCTGCTCGCGCGCGACGCCCTGCGGCGCACGCCCGCGGGGCTCGAGCAGCCGCTGGTGCTCGAGGTCGTCCACCTCGGCGACCCGGTGACGGCCGCGCTCGAGACCGGCTGGGGCGCGCCGCGCGAGGTCGCGCTGCGGCTGGGCGCCAACCGCTTCGAGCTGTCGCACCCCGAGGTGGACGCGCCGCGCGCCGCCGAGGTCGCGCTGCGCCTCCCCGGCGCCGCGCCGGTGCGCGCCACGGCGCAGGTCGGCGCGGTGCGGCGCTGGACCGTCCACCTCGTCCAGCACACGCACACCGACCTCGGCTACACGCGGCCGCAGACGGAGATCCTGCCCGACCACCTGCGCTACCTCGACTACGCGCTCGACTACTGCGACCTCACCGACGACTACCCGGACGACGCGCGCTTCCGCTGGACCTGCGAGGCCTCCTGGCCGGTGCGCGAGTGGCTGCGCTACCGGCCGGCCGAGCAGGTCGCGCGGCTGCGCTGCCGCGTCGCCGAGGGCCGCATCGAGCTGACCGCGCTGTTCGCCAACTCGAGCGAGCTGCTCGACGAGCGTGGCTGCGCCGCCAGCCTCGAGCCGGTCGCCTGGATGCGCCGCGCGGGCCTGCCGGTGGTCGCCGCGATGCAGGACGACGTCAACGGCGTCGCCTGGAGCTTCGCCGACCTGCTGCCGGAGCTCGGCGTGCGCTACCTGGTGATGGGCGAGCACGGCCACCGCGCGCGCATCCCCTTCGACGTGCCGACCGCCTTCTGGTGGGAGTCGCCCTCGGGCTCGCGGCTGCTCGCGTGGCGCCCCGACCACTACAACACCGGCAACTTCTGGGGCATCCACTCCGGCCGCCTCGAGACGGTCGAGCCCGAGCTGTTCGCCTACCTCGGCGGCCTGCGCGAGCGCGGCTACCCGCACGACCGCGTCGCGGTGCAGTACTCGGGGGTGTTCCTCGACAACGCGCCGCCCGGGCTGGCGGCCAACGACTTCATCCGCGACTGGAACGAGCGCTACGCCTGGCCGCGGCTGCGCGCGGCGACGGTGAGCGAGCTGCCGCGCACCCTCGAGGCCGAGGCGGGGGAGGAGCTCGCCGTGTGGCGCGCGGCCTGGCCCGACTGGTGGTCGGACGGCGTCGGCTCGGCGCCGCGCGAGGCCGCAGCCGCGCGGAAGGCGCAGGACGAGCTGACCGCGGTGGAGGCCCTGCTGGCGATGGCGGCCCTCGAGGGCCTCGCCGTGCCGGAGGACCTGGCCCCCCGCGTGTCCCGCGCGCGCGAGCAGCTCGTGCTCTACGCCGAGCACACCTACGGCGCGGCCGAGTCGGTGCGCGACCCGGGCGCCGAGAACAGCCAGGTGCAGTGGGCGGAGAAGGCGGCCTTCGTTTGGCACGCGGTCAAGGAGGTCGCGCTGCTGCGCGAGCTGGCCTTCGGTCTGGTGCAGGGCCGCATGCCGCGCAGCGACGCTCCGACGGTCACCGTGGTCAACCCGGGGGCCTGGCCGCGCTCGGGCCTGGTCCGCTTCTTCGTCGACGAGGCCTTGCTGCCGGAGAGCCGCGCCTTCCGCCTGGTGGACGAGACCGGAGCCCCCGTGCCGGTGCAGCGTTGGAAGGCGCAGCACGACGGCGACTGGTGGGCGGCGCACGTCGAGGAGGTCCCGGCGATGGGTTGGCGCAGCTACCGCCTCGAGGCGCTGGACGCCGCGCCCGCCGCCGCAGCGCCGGAAGGCGGCGTCCTCCGCAACGCCTGGTACCAGGTCGAGGTCGACCCCGCCCGCGGCGGCCTGGTCAGCTGGGCCGAGCGCGCCACCGGGCGCGAGCTGGTCGACCCGGACGCGCCCTGGGGCTTCGGCCAGCTGGTTCACGAGCGCCTCGGCAACCGTTGGCAGCTCGAGCGCTTCCTCCTCGACGACTTCGAGCGTGAGGCCCTGCCGGCGTCGCGCGTCGAGGCGGGGGATGCGGGGCCGCTGTGGCGCAGCCTGGTCCTCCACGGGCCCAGCTCGATCGGCGAGGCGGGGGACGCCCTGCGGACGGAGGTGCGGCTCTACGAGCGCGAGAAGAAGCTCGAGCTGCGCTACCGGCTGCGCAAGCGCCCGTCGACCGCGCCCGAGGGACTCTACGCCGCGCTCCCCTTCGCGATCGACCGCAGCCGCCTGGTCTACGAAGCGGCCGGCGGGGCGGTCGACCCCGAGCGCGACCAGCTGCCGCGCACCTCGAGCGACTGGAGCGCCGCGCAGCGCTTCGTCGGCCTGCGCGGCGACGGCGTGCGCGTCCACCTGTCGAGCACCGAGGTGCTGCTGCACCACCTCGGCGGCCTCAACCTCGGGCGCTTCGCCGACCGCGCCGTCGCCGAGGGCGCGCAGCTCTTCCCCTGGCTGCTCAACAACTACTGGGTGACGAACTTCCTCGCCGACGAGAGCGGCGAGCTGGTGTGGACCCTGGCGCTGAGCTCCGAGGACGACGGCGGCGACGCGGCCCAGGCCGCCTGGTCGGCCACCCGCTTCGGCTGGGACCACCAGCTGCCGTTGCTCGCGCGGGTGCTGCCGCCCACTCCGCAGGGCGCGCCGCTGCCGCCGCCGCGGTCGTGGTTCCGTCTGGAGGGCGCGAAGGTGGTGCTGGTCGGCGCGCGCGCCGCGGGCGGCAAGCTGCACCTCCAGCTGCGCGAGGCGGCGGGCGAGGACGGCGTGCTGTCGGTGCGCGGCGCGGACGGGGAGGCCTGGCGGCTCCAGCCCGCCGACGCCCTGGGCGATCCGGTGGGGCCGGAAGCGGCTACCTTCGCGGTCCGGGCGCGCGCCGCCTTCCACCTCCTCGTCGAGCTGCCGTGAACCTCCTCCCGCCGATCGCCCTGCTGCTCCTCGCCGCCGCCGCTCCGGCGCAGATCCACGTCGCGCCGGGCGGCGACGACCGCGGACCGGGCGACGCGGCGCGGCCCTTCGCCACCCTGGCCCGCGCGCAGCGCGCGGTGCGTGAGCGGCGCGCGGCCGCGCCGTCCGAGGACGTCGAGGTGCTGCTGCACGAGGGCGTGTACCGGCCCGCGGCGACCCTGGTCTTCGGCCCGGAGGACGGCGGAGGCGAGGGGGTGGCCGTCGTGTGGCGCGCCGCGCCGGGCGCGCGTCCGGTGGTCTCCGGCGGCCGCGTCGTGCGCGGGACGGAGGCCGGTGAAGACGGCGTGTGGCGCGCGCCGTGGCCGGCCGGCGTCGGTGCCGCGCCGCCCTTCCGCGGGGTCTTCCTCGACGGCGTCCGCCTGCGCCGCGCGCGCCATCCCGACGCCGGCTGGCTGCGCGTGGAGGAGGTCGGGCCCGACCGGCGCAGCTCCTTCCGCCTCGACCCGGCCGCCCTGCCGGACGGTCCGCTCGACCCCGGCGCCGAGGTGCTCGTCCTGCACGACTGGTCGAGCTCGCGCATCCCGGTCGCGGCGCTGGACCGCGACACCGGCTGGCTCACGACGCGCGCGCCGATCGGCTGCAGCCTGCCCTTCTTCGCCCTGGACAACTGGGAGCCGCACCCGCGCTTCGCCCTCGAGGGCAGCCGGAGCTTCCTCGACGCGCCGGGCGAGTGGCACTTCGACGCCGCAGCGGGGGAGTTGCTCGTGCGTCCGCCTGTCGGCGCGGAGCGCGGCGCGATGGTCGAGGTCGCGGTGCTCGACCAGCTGCTGCGCGTGGACGGCGAGCCCGGCCGCCCGGTGCGCGGCCTGCGCTTCGAGGGCATCGACTTCGAGCTGTGCCGCTTCCTGCCGCCCTCGCAGGGCTGGGCCGGGGTGCAGGCCGGCATGCACGACCGCCGCGAGCCGGGCGAAGGACCCGAGCGCGTCTTCGTGCCCGCCGCGGTGAGCTGGAGCCACGCCGTCGACGGCGCGATGGTGGACGTGGGCCTGCGCCGCGTCGACGGCAGCGGCGTCGCCCTCGGCGCCGGCTGCGTGCGCGTCGAGCTGCTCGATTGCACGGTCGAGGACGTCGGCGCCAACGGCCTCGACCTGGGTCTCCCCGGCGCGCAGGGGGCGCTGCCGCGGGGGCTGCGCGTCGAGGGCTGCCTGGTGCGCCGCTGCGGCCGCCTCTACGGCGGCGCGGTCGGCGTGTGGGTCGGCTTCGCCGAGGCGGCGGTGATCCGCGGCAACGAGATCACCGAGCTGCCCTACACCGGCCTTTCGCTGGGCTGGGCCTGGCACGACGAGCCGCTGCCGGGCGGCGGCCACCGGGTCGAGCGCAACCACATCCACGACGTGATGCGGCTGCTGTCGGACGGCGGCTGCATCTACACCCTGGGACGGCAGCCGGGCACGGTGATCCGCGCCAACCACCTGCACGGCGTGCCGCGCCACGCCGGTCGCGCGCCGAGCAACGGCGTCTTCGTCGACCAGGGCTCGACCGAGCTGCTCCTCGAGGGCAACTGGATCCACGACGTCGGCCACGCGGCGATCCGCTTCCACATGTCGGGCGAGAACACCCTGTCCGGGAACCTGCTCGAGCCGGCCGAGGGCGTGGCGCCCTACTTCTTCAACGCCACCGGCCCCGAGCGGCTGACCGTCGAGGGGGACCGCGTCGGCGCCGAGGTGGACCCGGCGGCGGCTGCGGCGGTCGCGCGCGCGGCGGGACGGCGCTGAGCCGCCGCGGGCCTCAGCCGCGCAGCACGCGGGCCACGCCGTCCTCGATCAGCAGCACCTCGACCGGCCCTCCGTAGTGCGCGGCGAGGCCGACGTCGATGCACCAGACCTGCCCGTCGCAGGTGGCGGTGATGCCCCCCTCCTGCACCGTGTGGCCGACCACCATCCGCTCGGCGCCGAGGGCGCGCAGGACGCCTGCCGCGGTCGCGGCGGCCTCCGGGCGGGGCTCGTGGGAGTAGGTCCGCGCCCAGACGGGGCTGTCGCGCTGCTCGAAGATCGCCGGCTCACCGGCCTCGCCGCGCAGCCAGGCGCGCGTCTCGGTGTTGATGCGCGCGACGCCGTACTCGAGGTGGGCGGGGAGGAGGCCGCCGTGCACGAAGACCGTGCCGCCGAGCTGGAGGACCACCGGGTGCTCGGCCAGCCGCCGGGCCCACGGGCCGCCGGGGCGGAGGGCGGCGATCCGCGCGCGCTGCTCGGCGGGTGCCCGGGCCAGATCGGCGTCGGCGGGGTCGACCTCGACCCGGGCGGCGAAGTCGGCGAAGCCGCCGGGGGTGACGTAGCGCAGGTCGCCGGCGACGTTCATCAGCTCGTGGTTGCCGAGCAGGGAGTGGAAGGCGCCGCCGGCCGCCTCGGCCTGCGTCGCCAGCTTCTCGAACAGCAGCAGGATCTCGGCCTCGTCGTCGCCGCGGTCGAGCTGGTCGCCGGTCTGCACCACGACGAGCTCGCCGCCGCACCAGTCCCCGGCCGCGTCGACCGCCCCGGCCAGGCGCAGCGCGCGCAGCGCGGCGTCGAGGTCGCCGTGCACGTCGCCGAAGGCGGCGATGCGCAGGGGCGCGGCGGCGGGTGCGGCGCTGCCGCAGGCGGTCAGCAGCGGCAGGGCTGCGGCGAGGAGGAGGGCCGCGCCTGCCTGCCGGAGGAAGCCGCGCCGCCTCATGCCTCCGCCCGCGCCGTCCTGCCGCCCTCGACGAGGCCGGGGAAGAGCTGGAGGTAGCCGAGGAAGGCCTCGCCGACTGCCGCCGCGCGCAGCTGGTCCGGCGACCAGGGCGGGGCGGCGGGGGCGAAGTCGGGGCGGAGCGAGTCCTGCGGCCAGTCGGGGTGGACGATCCCGGCCAGGCCCAGCGCCACCACGCTGGCGCCGAGCGCCTCGGCGCGTTCGGCGCGCTTCCGTGTCCAGATGCGGCCGGCGACGAAGAGCGGCACCTCGTCGGGCACGGCCGCGCGCACCGCGGCGAGCACCGGCTCGTCCGTGTCCTCGAAGGGCGGCGGGCCGCAGGCGTCGGCCAGCGAGAGGTGGACGAAGTCGGCGCCGTCCTCGGCGCACCAGGCGGCCACGCGGACGCCGTCGGCGAGCACCAGGCCGCGCTGCGCCCACACGTCCACCGGCGAGAGGCGAACCCCGACGGCGAAGGCCGGATCGGTGGCCGCGCGGACCGCGCGCAGGGTGCGGCGGAGGAGCGCGGCGCGGCGCTCGAGGTCGCCTCCCCAGGCGTCGTCGCGCGGGTTGTCGAGGGGCGCGAGGAACTGGGTCAGCAGGTAGCCGTTGGCGCCGTGGATCTCGACGCCGTCGAAGCCCGCCTCCTGCGCGCGCAGCGCGGCGGCGGTGAAGTCGGCGATCACTCGCTCGAGGTCGTCGTCGGTGGCGGCGCGCGCATGTTCGCCGGCCGCCGGCGCGATGCGCTCGTCCGAGCGCTCGGCCAGCGCGCCGCCGTGGTGGATCTGCACGACCGCCGCGCTGCCGCCGGCGCGCAGCTCGTGGGCGAGCTGGGTCAGGCCGGGCAGGTGGCGGTCGTCGTGGATGCCGAGCTGCCCGGGCCAGGCGCGCCCGTCGAGCGCCACCGAGGCGGCGCAGGTCGAGACCAGGCCGAAGGAGCCGGCGCGCCGCGTCAGCCAGCGCCGCTCCTCCTCGCCGAGGCGGCCGTCCTCCTCCGACTGCTGGTTGGTGAGCGGGGCGAGCGCGATGCGGTTCGGCAGGCGCAGGCCGCAGGGCAGGTCGAGCGGTTGGTCGAGTGCGGACATGACGTGCGAGGGGCGCTCAGTCTAGGCGCGGGGCAGGGCCGCCCCGGACGCGGAATCCGGGTTACCCTGGGAGGATGCTCCTCCCCTCGAGCGCTGCCCGCGTGGCTCTCGGTGCCGCCACCCTGCTGTCCCTGGCCGCCTGCCGCCCGCAGGAGCCGGCGTCCGCCGGCGACCTCGCCGCGGCGGTCCTGGAGCGCTACGGCACCTCCGACGTCGAGTTCGTCGAGCTGGCCCTGCCGGCCGGCCTGCCGGACTCCTTCGAGCTGCCGCTGACCCTCGACGGCCTGGACACCGGCGTGCGCCTCGAGCGCCACTCGCTGCGCGCGCCCGGCTTCCGCCTCGAGGCCTGGACGCGCGACGGCACGGTCGAGGTCGAGGCGCCGGCGCCGGCCACCTACCGCGGCCGCCTGCGCGGTCTGCCCGGGACCATGGTGCTCGCCGCGCTCGGTCCCTTCGGGCTCAGCGCCCGGCTCGAGTCCGACCTCGGCCCGGACCGGCGCCTGGTGCCGGCGCGCGAGCTGCTGCCCGATGCGCCCGCGGGGCTCCACCTGCTGCTGCCGGCCGACGCGCCCGACCTGCGCCTGCCCGCCTGCGGCTCCGAGAGCCTCGCCGCGCCCGCCGGGGGCGCCGCCGTGCCCCCGCCCGGCAGCGGCTGGACCCCGCCGATGGACCCGGACTGCCACCGCGTGGCCGAGATCGCCTTCGACACCGACTACGAGTACTACCTGGCGATGGGCGGGACGGTGGCCGGCGCGGTGGCCCGCGTCGAGTCGCACCTCAACGAGGTCGACTACTTCTACGCCCGCGACGCGCGCATCAGCTACACGCTGACCCACACCATCGTGCGCACCGCGCCGTTCTACAACCCGAGCAGCGGGGGCAACCTGCTCGACCTGTTCCGCGCCGAGTGGCTGAACAACCAGGGCCACGTCACGCGCGACATCGCGCACCTGATGACGGGCAAGCCGGGCAGCATCATCCAGTACGGCGGCCTGGCCTGGGTCGGGGTGGTGTGCACCGACCTGGCCTTCGGCTGGTCGATGGACAGCGCCGGCATCGTCGGGCACGAGGTCGGCCACAACTGGGCGGCGGGCCACTGCCACGACGTCTCGCCGTGCAACAACATGTGCGGCGCCTGCCTCTACATCGCGCCGGTCACGCGCTCGATCATCCAGGCCCACCGCGACAGCCGCAGGTGCCTCGACGCGGGCAGCTACGACACGCCGGTGCCGCCCTACGTACTGCCCGACACGGTGCACACCACCAGCGAGGCCCTCGACCTCGGCCCGCTGCTGATCGACCCGACGGCCAACGACGAGGACGGCAACTGCGAGCCGGTGTGGATCGCTGCGGTCGACCCGCTCAGCGCGCAGGGCGCGAGCCTCGAGGTGGTGCCGCCGATCGCGCCGGGCGAGCGCTTCCGCATCCGCTACACGCCGGGCTCCGCCCCGGCGCGCGGCACCGACAGCTTCCAGTACCAGGCGGGCGGCTCGGACGGCATGCTCGCCACCGGTACGGTCACGGTCGAGGTCGCCACCGCCGGGCTGTCCGAGCTGTGGCGCTTCGACGAGGGCAGCGGGACGCTGGTCGCCAACAGCGCGCCCGGCGGCCACGACGGCCTGATCAGCGGGATGACGCAGTGGACCAGCGGCCGCGACGGCGCCGCGCTGCGCTTCCTCTCCACGGCCGACAAGGTCACGGTGCCGCCGCTCGGGCTGAACGCCGACCGCCTCACGCTGGCGGCCTGGGTCTTCCGCCGCGGCCCGCAGAACCAGGACGCCGGAATCCTGTTCGCGCGCGGCGGCTCGACCGTCGCCGGCCTGCGCGTGACCGGCGGCAACCGCCTGGCCTACAGCTGGGACGACGACCCCGGCGCGCAGGCCTGGGACAGCGGCCTGGTGATCCCCGACCGCCGGTGGGCGCTCGTCGCGCTCGTGGTCGAGCCGGACGGCGCGCAGCTCCTGGTGCACGACGGCGCCACCCTGCAGACCGCCGCGCGCTCCGCGCCGCACGCGCCCGAGGCCTTCGACAGCGACTTCGTCGTCGGCCAGGACCCGGGCGTCCCGACGCTGCGCAGCTTCCAGGGCAGCATCGACGACGTGCGCGTCTACCGCCGCGCCCTGGCGCCGGCCGAGGTCGAGGCGCTCGGCCAGCTGCTCGGCCCGGCCGAGTTCCCCGACCCGCCCGACGACGGCGCGCTCGGCGCGGGCCTGCCGCTGCGCTGGTTCCCCGCCTACGGCGCCACCTCGCACGAGCTCTACCTCGGCAGCGACTACGCCGCCGTCGGCGCGGCGAACCTCGGTTCCGCCGAGTACCTCGGCAGCACGACCCAAGCCGAGTTCATGCTCCCGCCGCTCGCCGCGGGCCGCTGGTTCTGGCGCGTCGACGAGGTCGCCAACGGCGCGCGCACGAAGGGCGCGGTGTGGCGCTTCGACATGGCCGAGGGCCACCACTGGCGCCTCGACGAGACCGGCGGGACGACCGCGGCCGACGAGTTCGCCAGCCATGACGGCAGCTATCTGGGCGCGCCCTCCCTGGGCGAGCCGGGCGCCACGCCGCGCACCGGCTCGGCGGTGTACTTCGACGGCAGCGACGACGAGGTCGAGATCCCGGCGCTGAACCTGTACTCCAACCGCTTCAGCGCCAGCGCGTGGATCCGCCGCGACGGGGACCAGCCCGACTACGCCGGCCTGGTCTTCAGCCGCAAGAACTCGACCATCGCCGGCCTGCACTTCGGCAAGAACCAGGGCCTGCGCTACCACTGGAACAACTGGAACTGGGACTGGAAGAGCGGCCTGACGGTGCCCGACCAGCAGTGGGTCTTCGTCGCCTGGGTGGTCGAGCCGGACCGCGCCACGATCTACCTCGGCGACAACGGCGTGCTGCAGAGCTCCACCCACTGGGTGGCGCACGACCCCGAGGAGTTCGACGGCGTCCTCACCCTGGGCCAGGACCCGTCCAGCTACCTGCGCTACTTCCGCGGCTGGATGGACGACGTGCGCACCTGGAACGGCGCCCTCAGCGAGGCGCAGATCCGCGCGGTGTACGACGCGACCCGGTAGCGGCGCGGGCCTAGACTGAGCGGCGGCGAGCGGGTGCGTTCGCCGCCGCTCGCCATGATCCCCGCCTCCGACGCTCTCCGACGCCTGCAGGACGGCAACCAGCGCTACGTCGCCGGACGCCTGAAGAAGGTCGCCGAGCCCAGCCAGGACCAGCGCCGCGAGCTGGCCGGCGGGCAGACGCCCTTCGCCGTCGTGCTCGGCTGCTCCGACTCGCGCGTGCCGGTCGAGACGGTCTTCGACCAGGGCCTGGGCGACCTGTTCGTCGTGCGCGTGGCCGGCAACATCGTCGCCTCCTCGCAGGTCGGCAGCGTCGAGTTCGCCGCGCAGGTCTTCGGCACGCGCCTCGTCGTCGTGCTCGGCCACAGCAACTGCGGCGCGGTCAAGGCCACGCTCGACGGCCTACGCGCCGCGGGCGAGCGCCCCTCGCCCGGGCTGCACTCGATCGTCGCGCGCATCGAGCCGGTGGTCGCGCCGCTGCTCGCCGCTGGCGGGGCCGAGGGCGACGCGCTGGTCGACGCCGCGGTGAAGGCCAACGTCCACGCCTCGGTCGCCGAGCTGATGCGCCAGAGCGAGATCCTGCAGCAGCTCGCCGCCGAGGACGGCCTGGTCGTGGTCGGCGCCGAGTACTCGCTCGACAGCGGCGAGGTCGAGTTCTTCGGCGCGGCATGAGCGGCGCCGCGGACCGCGCGCCCGCCGTCTCCGTGCTGGTGGCCGCGCGCGACGCCGCCGCGACCCTCCCCGCCGCCCTGAGCTCGGTGGCCCGCCAGAGCTTCCGCGACTGGGAGTGCGTCGTGGTCGACGACCACTCCGCCGACGCGACCAGCGCCGTGGCTGAGGACTTCGCCGCGCGCGACCCGCGCTTCCGCGTCGTCGCCGCCGGCGGCCGCGGCGTGGTGGCGGCGCGCAACACCGGCCTCGAACGCTGCCGCGGCGCGCGCGTCGCCCTGCTCGACGCCGACGACCTCATGCACCGCCGCCGGCTCGAGGCGCAGCTCGCCGCCCTCGCGGCCGACCCGGGCCTCGACGGCGTCGGCTGCCACGTGCGTTACTTCCCGCGCGCGGCGGTCGGCCCCGGTCGCGCCGAATACGAGGCCTGGCTGAACTCGGTCACCACTCCCGCGCGCGTCGCCCTCGAGCGTTACCGCGAGATGCCGCTCGGCCACCCGACGCTGCTGCTCGACACCGCGCTCCTGCGCCGCCACGGCTGGCGCGATCGCGGCTGGCCCGAGGACTGGGACCTCCTCCTGCGCCTGCTCGGCGGCGGCGCGCGCCTCGGCGTGGTGCCCGAGCGGCTGCACTCCTGGCGTCTCGACCCGGCCAGCCTGTCGGCCACCGCCCCGGCCTACACCCTCGAGGCCTTCTCGCGCTGCCGCGCCGCCTTCCTCGCCGAGCAGGCGCTGGCCGGCCGCGAGGACTACGTGCTGTGGGGCTACGGCTCCTCCGGCAAGGCGCTGCGCGCGGCGCTGCTCGAGCGCGGGCTCGCGCCGAGCCACGTGGTCGAGATCCACCCGTCGCGCATCGGCCAGGAGGTGGACGGCGCGCCGGTGGTCGCACCCTCGGCCCTCCCCGGGCTGCGCGGCCGCGTGGTGCTGGTCGCGGTGGCCGTGCCGCAGGCGCGCCGCCTGATCGCCGCCGCGCTCGACGACCTCGGCTTCGTCGAGGGCGCCGACTGGTGGTCCGCCGCCTGAACCGCGCCGCCGCCCCGCCCGTATCCTGGCGTCGTCCCATGCGCCGGTCCCGCCCCTTCGTGCTCCCCTTCGGCCTGGTCCTCGCCGCCGCCGCCGCGGCTCAGCAGGCGGACCACGACATCACGCTCGACGACTACTTCGGGATGACGGCGCTGACCCAGGTCGTCGTCTCGCCCGACGGCTCGCGCGTCGCCACGCAGGAACTGCGCTGGGAGCCCGGCGCCGACCGGCGCAACGCCGACCTCTGGATCACCGACACGGTCACGCTCGAGCGCCTGCGCCTGACCGACGACCCGGCCTGGGACCAGGACCCGGTGTTCACGCCCGACGGCGCCTGGGTCTACTTCCTCAGCGCGCGCGGCGAGGACGCCGCACCGCCCTTCAACGGCCGCCCGCAGGTCTTCCGCGCGCCGGCCGACGGCGGCGAGCCGCGCCCGGTCACCACCAGTCCGGGCGGGGTGGAGTCCTTCCGCATCACCGCCGACGGCCGCTGGCTCTACGCCGTGCTCGACTACCAGCGCGTGGAGGACGGCTTCTCCGGCGACCTGAAGAAGCGCTTCCCCTTCCTCGGCTACGCCCACGGCCGCCCCGAGCTGTCGCAGGTGTGGCGCATCGACCTCGCCACCGGGGAGAGCGAGGCCGTCGTGGACGAGGGGCGCAAGATCAAGAGCTTCGCGCTGGCGCCGGACGGCAGCCGCGTGGCCATGGTGACCACGCCGGACGAGCGCGAGATCAGCTTCGAGGGCCGCTCGCACGTGGACGTCTACGACACCCGCACGCGGCGCATCACGCGGCTGCCCGACGAGCTGTGGCGCGCCCGCGCGCCCTCGCCCAACGGGTGGATCGTGCAGCCCTGCTGGAACGACGCCGGCGACCGCCTCGCCTTCCGCGTCGACTTCGACGGCTACCCGGGCGAGGTCTTCGTCGCCGGCTTCGAGGACGACGGCGCGAACTGGCTGCGGCGCATCGAGCGCACCGGCGAGGTGCACCCGACCGGCCCGATGGCCTGGCGGCCGCGCAGCGAGGAGCTGTGCCTGCTGGCCGACGACCGCGCGCGCTGCCTGCTGTTCGGCGCGCCCGACGCCGCCCGCCGCGACGGCGCCGCCCCGCTGCGCGTGGTCACGCCCGGCGAGGTCGTCGTGCAGCCCTTCGGCTTCTCCTCGCTCGGCGACCTCTACGTGTCGAAGAAGGACGCCGGCAGCGACGCCGACGTCTTCGAGGTGGCCGACGGCGGCTACCGCCGCCTGACCGAGCTCAACCCGCAGATGAGCTCGTGGCGGCTGCCGCAGATCCGCACCGTGCGCTGGATCTCGGCCGACGGCACCCCGGTCGAGGGCGTGCTCGAGCTGCCGCCGGGCTGGAGCGAGGGGGACGGCCCGCTGCCCACCCTGGTCGAGCTGCACGGCGGCCCGACCGCCTCGACCTACGCCGCCTTCCGCTACTGGGTCTACGGCCGCACGCTGTGGGCGGCGCGCGGCTGGGCGGTGTTCTCGCCCAACTACCGCGGCTCGACCGGCTACGGCGACCGCTTCATGACCGAGCTGATCGGGCACAAGAACGACCGCGACGTCGCCGACATCGAGACCGGTGTGGACCGGCTGGTGGCGCGCGGCATCGCCGACCCCGAGCGCATGGCGGTCACCGGCTGGAGCAACGGCGGCTACCTGGTCAACTGCCTGATCACGCGCGGCCCGCGCTTCCGCGCCGCCTCGAGCGGCGCCGGCGTCTTCGACACCGTGATGCAGTGGTCGATCGAGGACACTCCCGGCCACGTGATGAACTACTCGCAGGGCCTGCCGTGGGACGCCGGCGCGCGGATGCACCGCAGCTCGCCGATCTACGCCGCCGACCGCATCACCACGCCGACCCTGATCCACGTCGGCTCGAACGACCCGCGCGTGCCGGTGCAGCACAGCGTCGCGCTCCACCGCGCGCTCTACGACTACCTCGACGTGCCGGTCGAGCTGATCGTCTACCCGGGCGCGGGCCACAGCCTGGGCACGGCCGCCCACCGCCGCGCCAAGCTGGAGTGGGACCTGGCCTGGTTCGACCGCTGGGTGCTCGGCGTCGAGGACTAGTCGGCCGCGGCGGCGGCGCGTCCGCTGCGCTCCCCGACGCGCACCACCGCGTGGTGCGGCTGCCCGGTCAGCGGGTGGCGGCCGAGGTCGACGGTCCACACGCCGTCGGCGTCGGCGTCCAGGCGCAGGCGCTGGCTCCACACCGCGCCGCCGCGCGCCGCGCGGTAGCTCAGGCGCAGGCAGGTGCGCCACTCGCCGGAGGGCAGGCGCTCGACCGCCACGTCGTGCAGCGCGACCGCGGGGCCCTCGGCCGGGACCGGGGCCGAGGCGTAGGCCGCCCGGGCGACGGTGGCGGCGCCGTCCGGCGCGCTCGGGCGCGCCGTGACGAGCTCGGGCGTCCGCTGCTGCCAGGACCAGGCCCAGCCGTCGATCTCGCCGGTCGTCGCCGGGGCCACCAGGCGCTCGTCCCCGTCGGACAGGGCGACGACCACCTCGACCTCGGTGGGGGCGTAGTAGGTCTCGTCGACGAGCTCGCGGGAGCAGGCCGTCAGGAGCAGCGGGAGCAGACAGGCGCGGAGGCGCATGGGCGCATTCTAGGCGGGGGCGCGGCCGCCCGGCAGCCGCCGGCTCAGACGTCCTGGATCGCGGCGCACTCGTCCCAGACCCGCTGGCGCTCCTCGCCCTGGAGGCACTCGTCCAGCTTGGGGAAGAAGACGGCCCGCTCGCGCCGGTCGTGGTGGTCGAGGACCTCCTTGAGCATCCGCTCCTCCTCGATCATGTAGACCCGCTCGCGGGGCCGGATCTCCCCGGCGGCCTCGAAGACCAGCATCCGCTCCTGGGTGCGCTTCAACAAGCGCTCGAGCTTTCGATGCTCGTCGAAGAGCAGCTCCGGGGTGCAGCCGATCTGGGGCGGGATGCGCTCGGCGTAGATCGGCAGCAGCACCTCGTCCTCGGCCCGGATGTGGGCCTTGAGCATCCGGGTCAGCCGGTCGAGGTGGCGGCGGGCGGTCGGCAGGTCGCTCTGGACCACCGCGTCCTGGTGGAGCTGGAGCTCCTCCATGATGGCCTCGTGGACCCGGTCCAGCTCGACGAAGGAGGGGGTGGAGGGGGTGGGCATGGTCGGGAAGGGATAGCCTCCCCTGGGCCGTTGTCCAGGTCTGGATCCGTCGCCGGGGCCGACGCCGGTCGCGCCGATGCCCTATAATCCGCCCCCTTGTGGCTGCGGCTCGACCTGCTGAAAAGCCGCGAAAAGAGGCGAAAATGAAGGAAATCGCTTGTGACACCGTGGTGATCGGCGCCGGCCCGGCCGGCTACGTCTGCGCCATCCGGCTGGCCCAGTACGGCAAGAAGGTGGTCTGCGTCGAGCGCGAGGAGCTCGGCGGCACCTGCCTGAACTGGGGCTGCATCCCGTCGAAGGCGCTGATCGCCGCCGGCCACTTCGTCGAGTCGACCAAGCATGCCGCCGCGATGGGCTTCACGGTCGAGGAGCCGAAGCTCGACCTCGCCAAGCTGGTCGAGTGGAAGGACGGCATCGTCAAGAAGCTCACCGGGGGCATCGGCATGCTGTTCAAGAAGCGCAAGGTCGAGGTGGTCAAGGGCGACGCCCGCCTGACCGCCCCCAACCGCGTCGAGGTGCAGACCGCCGACGGTCCGGTGGCGCTGACCGCGCGCGACGTGGTCCTGGCGACCGGCTCCGAGCCGGCCCCGATCCCCGGCTTCGACTTCGGCCCGCAGGTCTGGTCGAGCACCGAGGCCCTGTCGCCGAAGGAGCTGCCGAAGAAGATGCTGATCATCGGCGGCGGCGTGATCGGGATGGAGCTCGGCATGTTCTACGCCCAGGTCGGCACCGAGGTCACCGTGGTCGAGTTCATGGACCAGATCCTGCCGGGCATCGACCCCGAGCTGGTCAAGGTGGTCGCTCGCAAGGCCAAGAAGGCCGGCATCCAGGTCCACACGAAGTCCGCCGCCAAGAGCTGGAAGAAGAAGGGCAAGGGCGTCGAGGTGACCGTCGAGGTGCAGGGCAAGGAGCAGGTCTTCGACGCCGACGTGATCCTGCTCACCGTCGGCCGCCGCCCGGTGACGCGCGGCTTCGGCCTCGAGGAGGTCGGCGTGAAGATCGACCCGCGCGGCTTCATCGCGGTCAACGAGAAGCGCGAGACCAACGTGCCGCACGTCTACGCCATCGGCGACATCGGCCACGGGCCGATGCTGGCCCACAAGGGCTCGGCCGAGGGCCTGGCCGCCGCCGCCGCCATCGCCGGCAAGGCGGGCGCGGCCTACGACCCCAAGGTGGTGCCGGGCGTGATCTTCACCGACCCGGAGATCGCCACCGTCGGCCTGACCGAGGCCGAGGCGAAGGAGAAGGGGATCGAGGTCAAGGTCGGGCGCTTCAACTTCGGCGCCAACGGCCGCGCGATGTCGCTGCAGAGCACCGACGGCCTGGTGAAGATGATCGTGGACGCCAAGGACGACACCGTCCTCGGCCTGCACATGGTCGGCCCGAACGTGACCGACATGATCTCGGAGGGCGCGCTCGCCATCGAGGGCGGGCTGACCGCCGAGGACCTGGCGCTGACCATCCACCCGCACCCGACCCTGGCCGAGACCATCATGGAAGCGGCCGAGGACGTGCACGGGCTGGCGGTCCACTCGGCCAAGTAGCCGCGCCGCCCGCCGTGGCCTTCAGCACCGCGCCGCGCCTCGAGGTCGAGGACCTCGGGCGCTGCGCCTACCTCGACGCCCAGGCGCGCATGGACGCCGCGCTCGAGGCGCGCGCCGCCGGCGGCGACGACCGCATCCTGTTCGCCGAGTTCGACCCCGTGCTCACCGTCGGCCGGGCCGGCGGCGGGGCGGCGGCCTACGCCGGGGTGGGGGTGCCGGTCCACGAGGTCAGCCGCGGCGGCAAGGCCACCTTCCACGGGCCGGGCCAGCTCGTCGCCTACCCCGTGGTCGGCCTCGAGGGCGCCGCGCGCGACCTCCACGCCTACCTCCACGCCCTGGAGGAGGCCCTGATCCGCACCGTGGCCCGCTTCGGCCTCGCCGGCGGGCGCGACCCGCGCAACACCGGCTGCTGGGTCGGCGGCCGCAAGATCGCCTCGATCGGGGTGGCGGTGCGCCGCTGGGTGACCTATCACGGGGTCGCCCTGAACGTGGCCACCGATCTGTCCTGGTTCCGGCGCTTCGACCCCTGCGGCCTGGAGCCCGAACTGATGACCTCGATGGCCGCCGAGCTGCCCCAGGCGCCCGCCCTGGGCGAGGTGCGCACCGCCCTCGCCGAGGAGCTCCGCGCCGTCCTCCGCGCATGAACCAGAAGCAGATCCAGTCCCTCGACGCCGTCTTCCGCCCGCGCTCGATCGCGGTGGTGGGGGCCAGCCGCCGGCGTCACCAGATCGGCCACGAGATCGTCCGCAACCTCGTCGAGGGCGGCTTCCAGGGCCCGGTCTACCCGGTCAACCCGACCGCCTCGGTGGTCCACTCGACCCACTGCTACCCGAAGGTCACGGCCATCCCCGGCCCGGTGGACCTGGCGGTGATCGTGGTGCCCGGCCCGCACGTGCTCAAGGCGGCGCGCGACTGCGCGCGCAAGGGCGTCGGCGCGATCGTGGTCATCTCGGCCGGCTTCTCCGAGGTCGGCGGCGAGGGCGAGCAGCGGCAGAAGGAGCTGGTCAAGCTGTGCCGCAAGCACGGCATCCGCATCATCGGCCCGAACTGCATGGGCGTGCTGAACACCGACCCCGAGGTGTCGATGAACTCGACCTTCGCGGCGACCACGCCGACGCCCGGCGGCGCGGCCTTCCTGTCGCAGTCGGGCGCGCTGGGCGAGGCCATCCTCAGCGACGCGCGCTCGCTGGGCGTGGGCATGAGCCAGTTCGCCAGCGTCGGCAACCGCGCCGACGTCGGCCCGCCCGACCTGCTCGAGTACTGGGACCGCGACCCGCGCACCACGCAGATCCTGATGTACCTCGAGTCGCTCGGCGAGCCCGAGCGCTTCATGGAGATCGCGCGGCGCGTCTCGCGGCGCAAGCCGATCATGGTGGTGAAGTCGGGCCGCACCGCGGCGGGCGCCAAGGCCGCGATCTCGCACACCGGATCGCTGGCCGGCTCCGAGGCCGCCATCGACTCGCTGTTCAACCAGTGCGGCGTGCTGCGCGTCGACAACATGAAGGACCTCTTCACCCACGCGCGCGTGGCCCAGACCGGGCGCATGCCACGCGGCAAGCGGGTGGGGATCGTGACCAACGCCGGCGGCCCGGCCATCCTGGCCACCGACGCCTGCGAGGCCGCCGGGCTCGAGGTGGTCGAGCTCGAGGCCGCGACCGTGCGCAAGCTGGAGAAGGCCCTGCCGCCCGAGGCCAGCTCGCACAACCCGGTCGACCTCATCGCCAGCGCCGACGGCGAGCGCTACGACCGCGCGCTCGAGGCGGTGGTGGCCGACGCCAACGTGGACATGGTCATCGCCATCTTCGTGTCGCCGGTGATGATCGACGCCTCGGCGGTGGCGCGCTCCTTCGCGCGCCACGCTGCGTCGACCGACAAGCCCTTCGTCGGCTGCTTGCTGGGCAAGTCGCAGGGCGAGGAGGCCTCCGCCATCCTGGCCGAGGCCGGCGTGCCGAACTTCCGCTTCCCGGAGGACACCGCGCGCGCGCTGGGCGGCCTGTGGCGCCTGGCCGAGCTGCGCGAGCGCCCGGCCGAGCCGCCGCCGCGCTTCCGCGTGCAGAAGAAGCGTGGGCGCGACGCCGTCGAGCGTGCGCTGGCGGCCGGCCGAGAGATGCTCAAGGGCACCGAGCTCTACGAGCTGCTCAACGCCTACGGCATCCCGCTGGTGCCGAGCCGCATCGTCAAGCGTCCGAGCGAGGCGATCGAGGCGGCGGCCAAGATCGGCTGGCCGGTGGTGCTGAAGATCGAGGCCCCCGGCGTGGTGCACAAGAGCGACCGCGGCGGCGTGATCCTCGACCTGCGCAACGCCGACGAGCTGATGAACGCGTGGAAGGAGCTCGAGAAGCGCTTCCCCGAGGCCAGCGGCGAGATGCGCGTGCTGGTGCAGGCCATGCGCCGCGACGGGGTCGAGACCTTCTTCGGCACGACCACCGACCCGCAGTACGGCCGCCTGATCGCCTTCGGTCTCGGCGGCATCCACGTCGAGGTGCTCAAGGACGTGGTCTTCCGCCTGCACCCGCTGAGCCCGGCCGACGCCCGCGAGATGGTCGAGGGCATCCGCGGCAAGGCGATGCTGCACGGCGCGCGGGGCAAGCCGCCGGTGGACGAGGAGCAGCTGGTCGAGGTGCTGATGCGGCTGAACCGCATGCTCGCCGATCTGCCCGAGATCCGCGAGCTCGACCTGAACCCCTACCTGGCGGGGTACCGCGGCAAGAACAGCTGCGTGCTCGACGCGCGGGTGCGGCTACGCCGGCTCTGAGCCGGCGCCCGCGTCATCGCCCGGGCCGCTGGCCAGGATGAGCTCGACCAGCGCGGCGCGCTCGCGCGCCAGGGCGGCGCGCGTGCGGCGCTGCAGCGGCAGGTTCAGGAAGGCGCGGGTGTCGCGCCAGGCGCGCCCGCGCTGGCGCCAGAAGTAGCGCGACCAGACCGCCGCGGGCGGGAGCAGGAGGCCGGCGGCCAGCGCCGCCCAGCCGCCGCCCGCCCACCAGGCGGCCGCCACCACGGCGGCGTGCCACAGCGGGTAGGCGAGGGTCGCGGCCAGCAGCTTCACCGTGACCAGGACGTCCTCCGACTCGGACCAGCGCTGCCCGGCGAAGCGCACGAAGGCCAGCGGCGGGGCGTACAGCAGCCCGGCGAGCACGGCGACCGGCAGGCCGAGGGCGGTGGCCAGCAGGTTGCGCACGACGAAGCGGGCCACCGTGGCGGGGGAATAGCGCGCGTCGAGGTGGTCCACCTCGAGGCCGAGGCGGTCGAGCTCCTCCTGGAAGCGGCGCAGGCGGCGGCGCAGGGCGACCATCGCGGCGGGGTCGGCCTGCTCCTGCCGCCGGCCGGAGGCGGCCATCGCGCGCAGCCGCGGCACGACGTGGCCCTCGCGCCCCCCGAGCAGCTTCTCGGCCAGGCGCACGAGCGGCAGGTCCTCCCAGCTCTCGAGGTCGAGCACCAGCCGGCGCAGGCCGGCGTCGATGGCGGCGGTCAGCTCCTCGACCGCGCGCCAGGGTTCGGCGCGGTGGGCCGCGGCGAAGTCCGCCACCTCGATCGGCGCGCCGATCTCCAGGGCCACCGCCGAGCCGAAGCGGGTCTTGTCGCGGTAGACGATGCCGACCGGCACGACGCGCACGCCGAGGCCGTAGCCGCGGGCGGCCTCGGCGCCCAGGGCGATGCGCGCCGCGCCGGTCTTCATGCGCTGCAGGCCGGGCTCGTTGTGGCTGACCCCCTCGGGGAAGAGGAAGATCGCCTCGCCGGCGGCCAGGACGGCGTGGGCGGCCGCGAACATGGCCTCGTTGTCCGCCGGGTCGCCGCCGTCCATCGGCCGGTGCACCGGGATCGCGCCGGCGCGGGCGGCCATCCAGCCGATCACCGGGATGCGGAAGATCGGCGCCTTGGCCAGCATGCGGAAGGGCCGGGGCGTCACGCGCGAGGCCACCACCGGGTCGACCAGGCCGTTGGGGTGGTTGGCGACCAGGACCAGCGGCCCCGCCGCCGGCACCTCCCCGCCGAGGAGCGAGCGGCGGTAGAAGATGTCGGCGACGCGGCCGAAGAAGGCGAACAGGAAGCGGCGCATGCGGGCGGGGCCGTCGGCCCCCGCCAGCCTACGCGGTGACCGCCCCGACCGGGTCCTCGAAGCGGATCTTCAGGCTGTACTGCCCCTCGTCGAGCTTGGTCTCGACGGGGAAGCCGCAGCGGTGGAAGACCTTGAGCATCGGCGAGTTCTCGACCTGGACGTTGGCCGTGACCCC
This sequence comes from uncultured Planctomycetales bacterium, assembly GCA_964342475.1. Lineage (GTDB taxonomy): Bacteria > Planctomycetota > UBA1135 > UBA1135 > UBA1135 > J029. Next base: position 6,610 of record CAYFGE010000028.1, on the reverse strand, counting down.
GCCGGCGATGTTCTCGCGAGCGACCTTGAGCAGCTCCTGCAGCAGGGCGGTGCCGATGCCGCGGTGCTGCCAGGCGTCCTCGACGGTGAAGGCCACGTCGGCCATGCCCGTGTCGGGGTCGAAGCTGTACTGCGCCAGCCCGATCATCTGCCCCTGCCCGGGAGGGCCGTGCATCACGGCGTGCGCGTAGCGGTTCTTGTAGTCGATGTCGAGGAAGTCGCGCAGGTCGGCGTGGCCGATCGAGCGCACGGCCGAGAGGAAGCGGCGGTGCACCGTCTCCTCCGAGCAGCGGCGGAACATGTCGCGCAGCAGCTCCTCGTCGGTCGGGCGCAGCGGGCGCATGCGCAGCACGGTGTCGTCGCGCAGCGTCAGCTTCGACTCGCGCGCCTGCGGGTACTCGGCCAGCAGCGGCGCGCGCGGCTGGTCCTTGTACAGGTAGGCGCGGTCCTGGATCGCCTCGAGCAGCTCGGCGCGGAACTTCGGGTGGGCGACGTGGATCAGCTCGAGCGCCCGCTCGCGCACGGTGCGGCCGTGCAGGTAGGCGACGCCGTACTCGGTGATCACGTAGTGGACGTCGGCGCGGCTGGTGACCACGCCCGCGCCCTCGGCCAGCGTCGGCACGATGCGCGACACGGTGCCGCCCTTGGCGGTGGCCGGCATGGCGATGATCGGCTTGCCGCCCTTGCACATCGCGGCGCCGCGGATGAAGTCGACCTGGCCGCCGACGCCGGAGTAGAAGCGCGTGCCCTGCGAGTCGCTGCACACCTGGCCGGTGAGGTCGACCTGCAGCGCGCTGTTCACCGCCACCAGGCGGCGGTTGCGCGCGATCACGACCGGGTCGTTGACGTAGTCGCAGCCGCGGAACTCGCACTCGGGGTTGTCGTGGATGAAGTCGTACAGCTTGCGCGAGCCCATGGCGAAGCTGGCCACGATCTTGCGCTTGTGCAGCGTCTTGCGGCGGCCGTTGACCACGCCCTTCGCGGCCAGCGCGGCGACGCCGTCCGACAGCATCTCGGTGTGGACGCCGAGGTCCTTCTTGTCGGCCAGCGCGTCCAGCACCGCGTCCGGGATCTTGCCGATGCCCAGCTGCAGGGTGTCGCCGTCCTCGACCAGGTCGGCGACGAAGCGGCCGATGCGCTTCTCGACCGGGCCGGGCGGCGGCGAGTCCAGCTCGGGGATCGGCTCGTCCGACAGGACGAAGGCGTCGATCCGCTCGACCGGCACGAAGCTGTCGCCGTGCGTCCGCGGCATGTTCGGGTTGACCTCGGCGATGACCATCTGGGCGTGGTCGACCGCCGCGCGCACCACGTCGACCGACACGCCGAGGCTGACGAAGCCGGCCTGGTCGGGCGGGCTGACCGCGACCAGCGCGACGTCGAGCGGCAGGTTGCCGCCGGGCCGGAACAGGTCGGGGATCTCGTGCAGGTGGATCGGCGTGTAGTCGGCGCGCCCGTCGCTGACGGCCTCGCGCATGTTCGGGCCGATGAAGAGCGCGTTGTGGCGGAAGCGGTCCTTCAGCTCCGGGGCGGCCAGCGGGTGGTCGCCGAGGGTGAGGATGCCGACGGTCTCCGCGTCGTCCGGTCCCACGTCGGGGCGGGCGAGGGCGCGGAGCAGCTTGAGGGGGGCGGCGGCGCCCGAGCCGAGGAAGATGCGGCGGCCCGACGGGATCATCCCGACGGCCTCCTCCGCCTCGAAGAGGCGTCCCTCCAGCTGGGCGAGTTGCTCTGCGGACAGTTCTCGGGCCATGGCTTCCCTCCTTAAGCCCTCCGATGGGGGAGGGCAGGGCATTTCCCCGGCAGGGACTTCCACTTCCCCGCCCGGCGCGCGGCGGATCCTACTGGATCACCATCGGCTCGGGGCCGCCGATCTCGCGGATCGTGATCCCCTGCGGCACGAGGTCCTGGTAGGTGGCGAACAGGGCGTAGACCTGCCGGCCGACCAGGCTCGGGTTGTTGGGCACGCTCATCGCGACGGGCATGACCTCGCTGGGCGGGACGAAGCCGCTCCAGCCGGGCAGGCCGGCGGTGGCCGCCCAGCCGGCGTCCATGTTGCCGGGGACGTTCGTGCCGTTGATGTTCATGCCGGGCGTGGTGTTCAGCGTGATCCAGCCCTGGTAGAGCATGTTGGCCTCGCCGGGGGCGTACCAGTCCATGGTCAGGGTCTGGCCGATCACGGGCGGCGAGGTGATCTCGACGCGGACGCCCGTCCCGCCGCCGCCGAAGTTGGTGGTGTCGGCCGCGTTGGTCTCGCCCGGGGTGCCGCGGTCGCCGAGCCCGTAGGTCGTCGTGCCGGCGGCGAAGTTGCCCGCGCCGGCGCTGCCGAGCAGGTCGATCCGTTCGGCGGAGACCCCGCTGCCGCCGGGCCAGGCGCTGGTGTAGTCGACCTGGTCGAGGGTCGTGCCGCCGCGGCGCAGGCGCAGGGTGTCGCTGGTGTTGCCGAGCGCCAGGCTGCCGGTCGGCCAGGCGATCACCGGCTTCAGGCCGCCGTTGCGCGAGGCCAGGCCGTCGGCGGCCAGCAGGCACTCGTCGCCCGCCTCGAGGCGGATCGGCGCGCCGAGGGTCAGGCTGTCGGCGGCGTTGTCGGTCAGCACGAGCTCGCGCAGGCTGACCGCCGAGGAGACGCGGGCGCCGGTCAGCTCGACCCACTCGCCTTCGGTGTCGGCCACGCGCGCGGGGTCGCGCATGAACTCGGCCACGACGACGTCGCCCGGGGCGGCGGCCGGCGGGGCGGCCTCGTCGCAGAAGGCGGTGAAGGTGGCGCCGTTGGCCGCCGTGGCGGTGTAGGTCGTACCGTCGGTGGTCAGCACCACGTTGCCGCCGGTGTCGACGTAGCCCTCGGTGCCGACCCCGTCGGTCAGGCTCCACACCGGGATGGCCCAGCTGCGGCTGTGCATGCGGTCGACCACGTCCTGCTTGGGGTAGCCGTAGCTGTTGCCGGTGCCGCAGGCGATGACGGCGAACTCGGGGTCGATGGCGGCCAGGAAGCTGGCGTTCGAGCTGGTCCGCGAGCAGTGGTGGTTGACCTGGTAGACGTCGACGTCGCCGCAGCGCGGGCCGACGGAGGTCTCGACGTCGGCGGTGGAGTTGCCGCCGCCGGTCAGGTCACCGCCGAGGAAGAGGTCGAAGTCGCCGTAGTCGAGGCGCCAGGCCACCGAGGCCGAGTTCTCCCACTGCGCCGAGCCCGAGATGTTGACGCTGCCGCCTCCGATCAGGTCGCCCTCGACCACCAGGCAGGTCATGGACGCGCCGCCGCCGAGCTGGATCACCTGGCCGGGCGTCACGGTGCGGCGGACGCCGCCGAAGGTGCTGGCGTACTCGCTGTAGCTCTGCGTGCCGGGGGTGTTGTTGGTGCCGCGGTCCCAGGCGTTCGACGCGCGGATGCCCGCGTTCCACACCTCGTCGAGGCCGCCGACGTGGTCGGCGTGGTAGTGGGTGGCGCCGACGTGGTCGAGGTGGGTGATGCCGAGCTGGTTGAGCAGCGGCACGATCTTGCCCGAGCCCTCGCCCCAGTAGCCGCCGTCGAGCAGGAAGCTCTGGCCGGTCGGCGAGACGATCAGGGTCGAGTCACCCTGGCCGACGTCGATGAAGTGGACCTGGAGGTCCTGGGCGGCCAGCAGCGGGGACAGGAAAAGGGCGGCGGCGGGCCCGAGGGCCCGGAAGGGGAGGCGGAGCATCGATCTGAGGAGGGGAGGGGCGAGCCGGAGCTCAGGAGCCAGAGGGCTGGACCATGATACCCCCCGTGGCGGCGGCCAGATCGCGCATGAAGCGCACCTTGGCCCCGTCCTTCCCCACGCAGATGCCGTGGATGCGCACCCCGGTGCGCTCGTACTCGCGCCGCAGGCCCTCGAGCATGTGCCCGGCGTACTGGTGGCTGCCGCTCGATCCGCCGCCGTCCGAGATCAGCAGCAGGGTGTCCACCTCGGGCAGGCGCTGGGCGTGCAGCAGCACGTCGTAGAGCGCCGAGGTGCCGCCGAAGTCGTGCTTCCGCAGCGCCTCGACGGCGGCCGCGCGGTTGCGCCCGCCGGCCGGCACCAGCTTGCCGAAGACCTCGGCCGGCTGGTCGCCGATGACCACCACCTCGAAGCGGGTGTCGTCGCCGAGCTGGCCGAGGAAGAAGTCGAGCTCGGCCGCGGCGGCCTCGGCGCAGCTGCGCTCGCCGAGCCGGTCCATGCGCATGCTGCCCGAGCCGTCCACCACCACCACGAGGCGCCGGCTGTCGACGGGGATGCCGAACATCACGGCCACGCTGGGGGCGTCGTCGCCCTCGGCCTCCTCGTTCGCGCCCGGCGCGGGGTCGAGCTCGCCGGCGCGCGCCGCGCGCAGCCACTCGCCGCCGCGGTCGTCCCACCAGCGCTTCCAGGTGCGCGCCGACCAGCCCAGCTTCTGCCCGGTCAGCTCGGCCAGCGCGTCGCCGGTGGCGCGCACGAAGCGGCCCTCGGCCTTCGCCAGCGCCTCGACCAGCAGCGGCGCGGCCTCGTAGACCCGCCCGCGCGCGGCGGCCTCGAGCGCCGCCAGCCGCGCGCCGGGCGCGTCGTCCTCGAGGCCCTGCTGGACCAGGCCGACGAGGTAGCTGCGGCTGACGTCGCCGCGGCGCACGAGCGCGCGCAGCAGCGCGGCGAAGTCGCCCGGGTCCTTGGCCTTGCGCGCGCCCTCGACGAGCTGCGCGATGCGGGCCGGCTCGAGGCCCGGCACCTGGGCCAGGCCGGTCAGCGCGGGGGCGGCGGCCAGCGCGTCGAGCACCTCGCCGCGCGGGTCCTTGCCGCGCACGCCGCCCAGGTCGAGGCGGTCGGCGGCGAGCAGCGTGCCGAGGCTGTGCTGCCACTCGCGCCGCACCGGGTCGGGCGACCTGCGCAGCGCGGCGGCCAGCAGCGGCTTCGCCGCCACCACGCCGTCGCCGGCGGCCAGCGCGCGCAGCGCCAGCACCCGCTTCAGTTCGCTGGCCTTCTTGTCGGCGGCCGCCTCGACGAGCAGCTCGGCCTCCTCGGGGGAGGACCAGCGCTGCATGCCCGAGTAGAACCAGTCCCGCAGGTAGACCCCGCGGTAGGTGTCGAGCTTGTCGTCGAACAGGCGCAGGCGCAGCGCCATGGCCGCGGGCCCCTCGAGCGAGGCCAGCTGCTGGGCGGCGGCGTAGGCGCCGTCCTCGTAGGTGGCCTTGTCCACCGCGCGCTCGAGCGTGCGTTCGAGGGCGGCGAGGTCCTGGCAGGGGGCCAGGGCGAGCAGGAGGGCGGCGATCACGGCGGGGGACGGAGGGAAGACGGATCCGAGGCCCCCAGGATACGCCTCTCCTGTCGTGGCTCAGGCCGGCGGGCCGTCCGCCGTCCGCCCCTTGCGCCAGCGGTTCACCCCCAGGGCGGCGTACTGGACCACCCGGCAGTAGATCCCGGCCAGGATCCAGCCCATGAAGAGGTAGCCGGCCGGCTCCGGATCGGCGAAGGCCTCGTCCGGCGGGTCGTCCATCGCCTGCCAGGCGCGGTAGCCGAGCTCCGAGCCCAGCCACAGGGCCATCCACAGCACGAACGCGCCGAGCAGGAAGAGGAGCACCGAGGACACCCCGCGCTTCCGCATCGCCCACAGCGAGGTGCCGAGGGCGAAGACCAGCCCCGCCAGGGAGACGGGGAGGAAGATCTGGTCGTGCGGGTTCATGGGCGGGAGCCTAGCATCGTCCTCGCGGCACCGTCTGCTCCGCAGCCGCCCTCCCCTCGTCCCTCGCTCCCCCGCAACCCGAACCTGGATGCCAGGATGGACAAGGCAAGGATCAAGGCCGTCGTCGAGGACAACCGCAAGGGGATGGGCCGGGTCTTCGACCTCGCGGTCCAGGCGCTGATCGTCACCTCCCTGGTGTCCTTCTCGCTCGAGACGCTGCCGGACCTGAGCGAGGCCGAGCGCGGCGTGCTGCAGCGCATCGAGGCCGTCTGCATCGTGGTCTTCAGCGCCGAGTACCTCCTGCGGCTGTGGGTCGCCGACCGCGCGCGGACCTTCGCCCTCAGCTTCTTCGGGCTGGTGGACCTGCTCGCGATCCTGCCCTTCTACCTCTCCCTCGGGGTGGACCTCCGCTCGCTGCGCATCCTGCGCTTCCTGCGGATCTTCCGGGCCCTCAAGCTGTTCCGCTACAACCAGGCGGTGCGGCGCTACCACCGCGCCTTCTCGATCGCGCGTGACGAGCTCGTCCTGTTCGGCTGCGCGACCCTGATCCTGCTGTTCTTCGCCGGGACCGGCATCTACTACTTCGAGAACCCGGTCCAGCCGGAGGTCTTCTCCTCCCTCTTCGACGGCCTGTGGTGGGCCGTGATCACCCTGACCACCGTGGGCTACGGCGACGTCGTGCCCCACACCCTCGGCGGCCGCGTGTTCACCTTCCTGATCCTGATCATCGGCCTGGGCATCGTCGCCGTCCCCACCGGCCTGCTCTCCAGCGCGCTCTCCGCCGCGCGCGCCGAGGAGAAGCGGGAGCAGATGCGGGAGAAGGGCTGAGCTGCCCCCCCCCCCCCCCCCCCCCCCCCCCCCCCACCCTCCCGAATCCTGTGAAGGAACGAGGATTCGTTCGCGCAAGGTTTAGGTGATAGCCCGCGATGGAACAGGGAATCGATCCCGGGCTCTGACCAGTTACACTC
>CAYFGE010000027.1:28174-37973 GCA_964342475.1 uncultured Planctomycetales bacterium | reverse complement strand
GCAGGCGCAGGCGCGCGCCGGCCTCGTCGATCACGTCGATCGCCTTGTCGGGCAGGAAGCGGCCGTTGATGAACTTGATGGACAGGTCGACGGCGGCCTCGAGGGCCTCGTCGGTGTAGCGCACCTTGTGGTGGTCCTGGTAGCGCTCGGCCAGGCCGTGGAGGATGGCGATCGCGTCGTCGCGGTTCGGCGGCTCGACCATCACCGACTGGAAGCGTCGCTCGAGCGCGCCGTCCTTCTCGATGAACTTGCGGTACTCGTCGAGCGTGGTCGCGCCGATGCACTGGATCTCGCCGCGCGACAGGGCGGGCTTGAGCACGTTGGAGGCGTCGATCGCGCCCTCGGCGCCGCCGGCGCCGACCAGCGTGTGCAGCTCGTCGATGAACAGGATCACGTTCTTCGAGCGGCGCACCTCGGTCATCACGGCCTTGATGCGCTCCTCGAACTGGCCGCGGTACTTGGTGCCGGCGACCATCATCGCCAGGTCGAGGACCACGATGCGCTTGTCGCGCAGCACCTCGGGCGTCTGGCTGTCGATGATGCGCTGTGCCAGGCCCTCGACGATGGCGGTCTTGCCGACGCCGGGCTCGCCGAGCAGCACCGGGTTGTTCTTGGTGCGGCGCGACAGGACCTGGATGACGCGTTCGATCTCGTCGGCGCGGCCGATCACCGGGTCGAGCTCGCGGTTGCGCGCGCGCTCGGTCAGGTCGCGGCCGAAGGAGTCGAGGGCGGGCGTCTTCGACTTGCCGGCCTGCGGCGTGGCGCCGCCCGCCTCGGCGGGGGCGTCGTCCTCGGCCTCGTCCTCCTCGGGGACCGGGCCGCCGAGGATCTCGATGACCTCCTCGCGGACCTCCTCGAGCTTGACGCCGAGGGCCATGAGGACGTGGGCGGCGATGCCCTCCTGCTCGCGCAGCAGGGCGAGCAGCAGGTGCTCGGTGCCGATGTAGTTGTGGCCGAGCTGGGTGGCCTCCTCGAGGGCCAGCTCGACGACCTTCTTCGCGCGCGGCGTGAAGGGGATCTGCACCGAGGGCTCGTGGGCCGGGCCCCGCTTGACGATCTTCTCGACCTCGCGGCGGATGCGGTCGAGGTCGACGTTCATGGTCTTGAGCACGCTGGCGGCGACGCCGTGACCCTCCTGGATCAGGCCGAGCAGGATGTGCTCGGTGCCGATGTACTCGTGGTGGAAGCCCTGGGCTTCGCGGCGGGCGAAGCTCATGACCTTGCGTGCGCGTTCAGTGAATCGGTCGAACATCTACGTGTCTCTCCGGGCCAAGTCTCATGACCTCCATCGGCCCTGGGAGCAGGGATTCCTTAGTCTTCGGGTCAGAATTCGAGGCTCTCCGTGTCCTGGAGGCGCTCCTCGAGGTCGCGGATCCGGTCGCGCAGCCCGGCGGCGAGTTCGTAGTCCTCGCAGCGGACCGCCTCGTCCATCTCCTCGCGCAGGCGTGCGAGCTCGGCCTCCTCGGGGTGGGCCGGGTGCTCACAGCTGCCGTGGATGCGCTCGAGGACCTCGTCGACGAAGTCGGAGAAGACCTCGTAGTCCTTGGCGCAGCCGAAGCGGCTGGTCTGGCGGAAGTCGCGCAGGGTCCAGCCGCAATCCGGACAACTCCGTTCGGATTTCTTCTCCTCCGGCGCGGCGCCCTCCTGCTTGGCGCTCTGCAGGCCGAGGAAGGCCTTGCTCAGCATGCTGACCACGTTGGAGTAGGTCGGCACCTTGCCCGGCAGGGGCAGGCCCCGCTGCTTGGCGCACGGAGCGCACAGGTCCAGCATCTTGAGCTGGGCCTTCCCCGCGGCGTCGTAGCTGACGTCGTACTGGTGGACGCTCGCTTCGTGTTTCTGGCAGGACTGGCAAAGCATGGCTCTCCTCCTTAGTACGCCGAGGCCGCCGTGTCACCGGGGAGAAATGCCCGGAGCGGCGAACTCGCGGCAAAGATCCTGGAACAAGAGCGCGCGGTCGCGGAAGTTGCGGAACTCGTCGAAGGAGCTGAAGGAAGGAGAGTAGAGCAGTACGCCGGGGGATTCCAGCGCCGCCGCCAGGGCGGCCCGCATCGCCGGCTCGGCCCCGTCGTGGAAGGTGTGGGCGACCCCGGCTGCGGCCAGCAGGGGGGCGAGGCGGGCGCCGCCCGGACCGGACAGGTGGACCCCGGCGCAGCGGCGGCAGGCGGAGGCGAGGGCCCCCAGGTCGAGCCCCTTGTCGTAGCCGCCGGCGCAGAGGACGGTCCCCTCCGGCAGCGCGGCCAGGGCGGCGGCCGTCGGCTCGGGGTGGGTGGCCACCCCGTTGTCGATCCAGCGCCGCCCGGCGGGGGCGGGGAGGGGTTGCATGCGGTGGGGCAGCCCGGGCCAGCCGCTCAGACCCTCCGCGACGGTCTCGGCCGGCAGTCCGAGGCGGCGGGCCCCGGCCAGGGCGCCGAGCAGGGAGGGCAGCCGGTAGGGCTCGGCGAAGGGGGCCGCGGCCAGCGGAGCCAGCACGGTCTCCCGGCCGTCGAAGCGCTCGACCAGGGCGTCCTCCCGGACGAACCAGCCCTCCTGGCCGGCGGGGAGGGGGCGGGCCGAGGTCCAGGCCACCCGGCCGTGGGCGGCGGCCTCCCAGGCCGGGGCGTCGGCCAGGCCTGCGGGCAGGACGAGGAGGCCGTCGGCGTCCTGGTACTCGAGGAGCCGGCGCTTGGCCGCCCAGTAGGTCGCGCGGTCGCCGTGGCGGTCGAGGTGGTCGTCGCCCAGCGAGGTCAGGACGGCGGTGGCCGGCCAGCCCGCAGGGGCCTCGAGGCGTTCGAGCTGGAAGGAGGAGAGCTCGAGCACCCAGCGACGGTCGGCGGGGGAGTCGAGCGCGGCGTCGAGGAAGGAGCCGCCGAGGTTGCCGGCCAGCGCGGTGTCCAGGCCGGCCCGCTCGAGCAGGTGGGCGGCCAGCGAGACGCAGGTGGACTTGCCGTGCGTCCCGGTCACGGCCAGGGCCGGACTCGCGCCGAGGGCCTCGAGCGCCAGGTTGACCTGGGTGGTCAGGCGGCAGCCGCGCTCCCGCGCCAGGGCCAGCACCGGCGCGCCGGCCGGGACGGCCGGGTTGACCACCACGAGCTGGCCCCGGAAGAGCGCCTCGGGATGGCCGCCGAGGGCGAATTCCACCGGCAGGCCGTCGAGCAGGGCGCGCGCCTCGCCGAGGTCCTCGGCCGGGCGCAGGTCGGTGACCGTGACCCGGGCGCCCAGGCGGCACAGGGCGGCTGCCGAGCCGGCGCCGCCGCCGAAGGAGCCCAGCCCGAGGACGAGGACCGGCTCGCCCGGGCGAAGCGATCGCAGGGGGCCGGGGCTCATGCAGGGGTTGGCGGAGAGGGAGGGATTCGAACCCTCGGTGCCCCGTTAGGGACACAACAGCTTAGCAAGCTGCCGCATTCGGCCACTCTGCCACCTCTCCGCGCGGCGGGGAGTTTACGGCTGCCCGGGCGGGGCGTCCAGAGAGGCCGGGGAATGGCGGAGAGGGTGGGATTCGAACCCACGGACCCTCGCGGGTCCCCGGTTTTCAAAACCGGTCCGTTCGGCCAGCTCCGGCACCTCTCCGCGCGGACCCTCAGGGCCGCTCGGTCCCGGCCTCGGCCAGGACCTGCTCGGCGACCAGGACCGGCCGGTCGGCGCGCAGCGCCAGGGCGATCCCATCGCTCGGGCGGCAGTCTACCCGCACCTCGCCGGCCGGGCCGTCGAGCCGCAGCTCGGCGAAGTAGGTGCCGCCGTGGAGGTCGTGGATCACGACCTCCCGGAGGCTCCCGCCGAGCTGTTCCACGAGGGCCAGGGCGGTCTGGTGGGTGAGAGGGCGCGGGGTCTGCACCTGCCGCAGGCAGCGGCCGATCTCGGCGGCTTCGGAAGGTCCGATCACCAGCGTGAGGACGCGCCGGGGCCGGCCCTCGGCCGGCTCGGCCTCCTCCAGTCGCACGATCTGGCTGTCGCCGTCCTCGATCACGACCAGCTGGCTCAACCGCACTCGGATCATCGCGGCTATCCTAGCCGGGCGGCGTGGTGCCGCTGCGGAGAATGGTCTTGGGGAACAAGGACGCGTGGGTCTTCGCCGAGGTGCTCGAGAGCCCGATCGGCAATCTCTGGTTCGCCTACGCCGAGGACGGCGAGCTGGTCGAGATCCGGCTGCCCGCGGCCGGCCGCCGGCTGCGCGGCTCGGGGCGACGGCCCGCCGGCGCGCCGAGCGCCGCCGCGGTGTCGCGCTGGGTGGGGCAGTGGTGTCGAGACGGCCGCGCCGCCTTCCCCGGCCGCTGGCGCATGCCCGGGGGCTCGCCCTTCTTCCGCCGCGTCTACGCCGAGGTGGCCCGCATCCCCGCCGGCCGCGTGCGCCAGTACGGCGAGGTGGCCGCCCGCTGCGGCTCGCCCGGCGCCTCGCGCGCGGTGGGCAACGCCATGGCGCGCAACCCGCTGCCGCTGATCGTGCCCTGCCACCGGGTGGTGGCCACGCAGGGGCTCGGCGGCTTCGGCGGCGGGTTGCCGATGAAGCAGCGCATGCTCGAGGCCGAGGGCGCCGCCCTCTGATCAGAGTCCGGACAGGGCGCGCCCGCCGGCGTAGCTCAGCGCGAGCAGCAGCGCGCTGCCCAGCATCGGAGTGAGGGGGAAGCCCTCGGGGCTGCGGCGCCCGCGCAGGGCCAGCGCGAGCAGGGCGGCCAGGCCGGCTGCGGCCACGGGCGCGGCCCAGGGCACGGCGGCGGCGTCCATCCAGCGGTCGGCGATCACCTCGCCGCACAGCACGAAGGCCAGCGCGCCGAGCAGCACGCCGCCGCTGCGGCGGCCGGCGGGGCGCCAGGACGGGCGGTGCCGCGCGGCCCATCCGGCCACCAGGGCGACCGGCAGCACGAAGGCCAGCTGGCCGGCCTCGACGCCGAGATTGAAGCCGAGCAGCGCCGTCAGGCGCGCGTGGGGTGGCAGGCCGACCTCGCCGAGGGCCCCGGCGAAGCCGAAACCGTGCAGCAGGCCGAAGGCCAGCGCGGGCAGCCAGGGCCGGGCGCGGCCGGTGCCCTGCGCTAGGTGCAGCCAGAGGACCAGGGCCACGCTGAGGGCGATGCCCGGCTCGACCACCGCCGCCGGCAGGCTGAGGAGGCCGAGCGCTGAGCAGCCCAGGGTCAGGGTGTGGGCCAGGGTGAAGGCGGTCACCGCGCCGAGCAGGGCGCGCAGGCCGCCGACCCCGAACAGCAGGGCGAGGACGAAGGCCAGGTGGTCGATGCCCTCGAGGACGTGCTCGAAGCCGAAGGCCAGGTAGTCGCGCAGCGGCGCGCTGCGGAAGTCGCAGGCGCGTTCTGCGCGGGAGAGCAGGCCGTAGAGCTCGGGGCCGGCCAGGCCGGCCAGGGCGACGAAGCTGCGGTGGTCCGGGTTGCCGTCGTCGAAGAAGAGGTCGCTGCGCACCTCGACCGTGCCCGGCAGGCCGGCGGCCGGCGCGCCGCCGCGCAGGGTCAGCCAGGAGAAGCGGTCGCTCACCTCACCGACCAGCTCGCTCGAGCCGCCGCCGAAGGCCCAGGAGTCGAAGGCGAGGTCGGCCGCCTCGCCGTCCAGGCTCAGGGCCAGCCGGGGCTCGAGGTAGCCCCGCAGCTCAGCCCAGCTGGCGTTCAGCTCGGCCTCGTCGAGCGCGCCGTCCTGGTCGAGGTCGAGGCCGGCCAGCGCCGGCACCTCGAGCAGGGTCTCGACCTGCAGGACCATCTCGAGGCGGATGCGCTCGGCCTCCAGCTCGAACTGGAGGTGGCTCACCGACATCGGGTGCTCGGGCGGACCGGCGGCGCCGGCCAGCAGCGCGACGGCCGCGAGCAGCATCAGGCCTCGCGCGGGGCCGGCAGGTCGTCGAGGACCTGCTCGAACACCGGGATCAGCCCGGGGTCGAACTGCGTGCCGGCGCCGGAGCGCATGATGTCGAGCGCGTCGGCCTTGCTCATCGCCTTGCGGTAGGGGCGCGTCGAGCAGACCGCGTCGTAGGTGTCGGCGATCATCACCAGGCGCGCGCCGAGCGGGATCTCCTCGCCGGCGATGCCGTCGGGGTAGCCGCGGCCGTCCCAGCGCTCGTGCTCGTGGCGCACGATGCGCTGCACCTCGGGGTAGGAGCGCGACAGCGGCTCGAGGATGCGGTGGCCGTCCTCGGGGTGCTGCTTGACCACCTCCCACTCGTCGTCGGCGAGCGGGCCCTCCTTGTGCAGGATGGACAGCGGGATGCCGATCTTGCCGATGTCGTGCAGCAGCGCGCCGAGGCGGATCTCGCGCATCTCGCGGCGGCTGAGGTTCATCGCGCGTCCCATCATCACCGAGATCTCGGCCACCGTCTTGGAGTGGCCGTGGGTGTAGGAGTCCTTCGTCTCGAGCGAGTTGACCAGCGCCTGCACTCCGCGCAGGTAGCCGATCAGCGGGCCGAGCTCGGCCTTCTGCGCGCGGCGGTTGCTGCTGGCGATCTGGCGGCGGCGCTCGATGGCGCCCAGCAGGGCCTCGGTCAGGCGGTGGGGCAGGGCGGGCTTGACCAGGTACTCGTCGGCCCCGTCGCGCATGCTCTGCACGGCGGTCGGCACGTCGTCGTGGCCGGTCAGCATGACGAAGGCCACCTCGTCCCCCGACAGGCGCACGTAGCGCAGCAGCTCGCCGCCGTTCATGTCGGGCAGGCCGAGGTCGCAGAGGATGGCGTCGTAGGGCTCGCCGTTGAACTCGCGGACCGCGTTGCGCACGTCGCTGGCGGAGGTGACCTCGAAGCCCTGGTCGAGCAGGGCGGCGCGGGCCACGTGCATCTGTTCGAGGTCGTCCTCGACGAGCAGGACGGAGAAGCCGGATCCGGGTTCAGTCACGGAGGTCTCTTCGCGGTCTTCGACTGGGGGAGGAGGGGCGTCCGGCCGCGACCGGCGGCCGCCGCGGGCCATTCTGACCGCCGGAGGGGGGCGATCTCAAGCGGTTAGAATGCGCGGATGGAGGGTTACCACCGCACCACGCTGCTCGACCGCGAGGGCCTCGCCCGCGGCCTCGACGAGATGGCCGAGCGCCTGCGTCCCCGGCTCGAGGGCCGCGAGGTCACGGTGATCCCGATCCTGGGCGGCGCGCTGATCTTCGCCGCCGACCTGATGCGGCGCCTGCCGGCGGGCCTGGTGCTCGACTTCCTGCGCATCCAGACCTACGGCGACGCGATGGCGCCGCAGAAGGCCGCCGACGCCGACTGGCGGCCCCACCCGGAGAACGTCCGCGGCCGCACCGTGCTGCTGCTCGACGACATCCTGGACACCGGCCGCACGATGGCCGAGGCGCGCCGCCTGCTGCTCGAGGAACTGGGCGCCGCCGAGGTGGTGATCGCGGTGCTGGTCGACAAGCCGGTGCGCCGCGCGGTGGACCTGCAGGCCGACGACCGCGTCGTCCTGCTCGAGGAAGACCTGTTCCTGGTCGGCTACGGCCTCGACCTGGCCGGGCGCTACCGCAACCTCCCCGACCTGCTCGCGCTGGAGCCGCAGACCCAGCCGTGACCCGCTACTTCGAGGTCCCCGACGACTTCGTCGGCGCGCCCTTGGACGAATTCGTCGCCGGCCACTGGCCGCGCGTGGCCAAGGGGCGGCTGCGCGACCTGATCCGCACCGGGCGGATCACGGTGGGGGGGCAGGCGGTGCAGCCGAACCACCGCCTGCGCGCCTCGGACGTCGTCCTGGTCGAGGCCGAGCCCGAGGCCCTGCCGCAGGTGGCCCGCGCCGACTTCGAGCCGCGCGTGATCTTCCAGGACGAGCACCTCGTCGCGGTGGACAAGCCGCCCGGCTTCCCGGTCGAGCCCGGCCGCTGGGGCGAGCACCCGGTCACCCTGACCGGGGCCCTGCTCGACTGGGCCGAGTCGCGCCCGCGACCCGACGGCAGCCCGGCGCCGCGCCCGCGCGCGCTGCACCGCCTCGATCTCGGCACCAGCGGCGTGCTGCTCTACGCGCTGAGCCTCGAGGCGGAGCGCCACTTCCGCCACCTGTTCCAGACGCGCCAGGTCGACAAGGTCTACCACGCGCTGGTGCTCGGCGAGGTGCGCGAGGCCGGCACGGTCGACGCCCCGCTGGCCCCCGACACGCGGGACGGCGGGCGCATGAAGGTGATGCGCGGCGGCAAGCCGGCGCAGACCGACTACCTGCCGCTGCAGCGCTTCCGCGGCTACACGCTGGTGGAATGCCGCCCGCGCACCGGGCGCACGCACCAGATCCGCGTCCACCTCTCGAGCATCGGCCACCCGCTGGCCGTCGACCCGCGCTACGGCGGGCGTGATAGAATCCTGCTCTCCGAGCTCAAGCCGGGCTACAAGCCGAAGTCCGGCCGCGCGGAGTCGCCCCTGATCGAACGCCTCACCCTGCACGCCGCCGAGCTGCGGCTGACCGGGCTGGACGGTGAAGAGCTCCGCATCGCCGCGGAGCACCCCAAGGACCTGCGGGTCCTCCTCAGCAAAATGGAGAGATGGCGCCGTGCGCCTGAAGAGAATTCAAGATGACTTCCGGGTCTTCGAGGTCCTCGACGAGGACGCCCTGCTCGGGCCCGGCCCCTTCACCCTCTACCGCGTCACCAAGCGCGGCCTGACCACGCACGAGGCGGCCGACGCCCTGGCCCGCGAGGCCGGCGTCCCGCGCGAGGACGTGGCCTACGCCGGGCTCAAGGACAAGGACGGCGTCACCGGCCAGTTCATGACCGTGCGCGGCGGGCGGCCGGTGCAGTTCAAGGACCGCACCCTGACCCTGCGCGGCATCGGACCGGCGCGGCGCGCGATCGAGAGCAAGGACAACACCGGCAACAGCTTCGAGATCATCTTGCGCGACCTCGAGGCGGCCGACATGGCGCGCATCCGCCGCAACCTGGCGGTGGTCAAGCAGGTCGGGCTGCCGGCCTACTTCGACGACCAGCGCTTCGGCTGCCTGCGGCACGGCCAGGGCTTCATCGTGCGTCAGCTGCTGCGGGGCGACGCCGAGGGCGCGCTGCGCTCGCTGATGTGCGCGCCGTCGAAGTACGGCAGCGAGGAGATCGAGCGCTTCAAGGCCGGCATGGCGCGGCGCTGGGGCGACTGGGCGGAGCTGGCCTCGTACTGCCGCGGCCGCCGCGGCGCCTCGCTGTTCGAGCACCTGCGCGACCAGCCGGGGGACTTCCTCGGCGCCCTGGTGCGCGGCATCGCCACGCGCGAGCGGACGATCCACCTGTTCGCCTACCAGTCGCACCTGTGGAACCGCGCCGCGGCCCTGTGGGTGCGCGCGGTCGCGCCGGAGGGCTCGGTCGGCTGGCTGCCCGGCGACGACGGCGCCCTGCCGGTCTTCACCGAGCTGCCCCCCGAGCTCCGCCGCGAGCTCGCCGCCGCGCGCCTGCCGCTGTTCGGCGAGGGCGACCAGCTGTCGCCCGAGGCCGAGCGCTACTACGCCGCGGTGTTCCGCGCCGAGGGCGTCGACCCCGAGGCCTTCCGCGCGCTCGACATCTCCGGCTTCCGGCCGCAGGGCGAGGACCGACCGTTGCTCATGGAGCCGGCCTTCCTGCGGGCCGCGCCGGCCGAACCCGACGACCTGCACCGCCGGCGCAGCAAGATGCGCCTGCGCTTCACCCTGCCGCGCGGCCACTACGCCACGCTCGTCGCCAAGCGTCTGGCCATGCCGACCTCGGAGAACGACCCGGCGCCGCGCCTCTTCGTGTCGCGCCACCGGCTGGACTTCCCCGACGCCGAGGGTCGGATGCCCGACGAGGAGGAGCGCGTCCGCCGCGACGACGAGCGCCGCTGGCAGCAGCGCCGCTTCGAGCAGAAGAAGGAGTACGCCGAGCGCGGCCCGCGCCGCGGCCCCGGCGGGCGTCCGGGCGGGCGTCCGGGCGG
>CAYFGE010000027.1:13325-28074 GCA_964342475.1 uncultured Planctomycetales bacterium | reverse complement strand
GGCGGGCGTCCGGGCGGGCGTCCGGGCGGAAGCCCGGGCGGCAAGCCCTGGGGAGGAGGCAAGCCCGGCGGGAAGCCCGGCTGGGGCGACAGGAAGCCCGGCGGGAAGCCCGCGGGCAAGCCCTGGCGCGGCCGCGACGAACGCGACGGTGACGAGGGCCGCGACCCCCGCGGGGACGACCGCCGCCGTCCGGCCGGGAAGCCGGGCTGGGGCGGCGGCAAGCCGGGCTGGGGCGGCAAGCCGGGAAGCAAGCCGGGAAGCAAGCCGGGAAGCAAGCCGGGAAGCAAGCCGGGCGGGAAGCCCTGGGGCGACCGCAAGCCGGGCGGGAAGCCCTCCGGCAAGCCCGGGGGCAAGCCGCCGTGGGGCGGCTGCAAGAAGCCGGGCGGCAAGCCCGGCCCGAAGCCGGACGGCGGCACGCGACCGTCTCCCTGGGGCGGCGCCTGGAAGCAGCGTCCGCGCCCCGACGGCGACCGCCAGGAGGACCAGGAATGAAACCGCGCGCCGCGATCGGCGTCATCGGGGGCAGCGGCGTCTACGACATCCGCGGCCTCGAGGACGTGGAGGAGCTCGAGCTCAACACCCCCTACGGCATGCCCAGCGACCGCGTGGTCGTCGGCCGCCTCGACGGGGTCGAGGTCGCCTTCCTTCCGCGCCACGGCCGTGGCCACCGCTTCACCCCGAGCGAGGTGCCCTACCGCGCCAACGTCTACGCGCTGCGCATGCTCGGCGTCGAGCGCCTGCTCTCGGTGTCGGCCGTCGGCTCGCTGTGGGAGGAGTACGCCCCCGGTGACTTCGTCCTCGTCGACCAGTTCGTCGACCGCACCCACCGCCGCGTGCAGACCTTCTTCGGCGACGGCATCGTGGCCCACGTGCCGATGGGGGAGCCGGTCGACCCCGCGATGGTCGAGGCGGTGCTCGCCGCCGCCGAGGAGGTCGAGCCGCGCGTCCACCGCGGCGGCGCCTACGTGTGCATCGAGGGCCCGCAGTTCTCGACCAAGGCCGAGTCCGAGCTGTTCCGCTCCTGGGGCTGCAAGATCATCGGAATGACCAACGTGACCGAGGCCAAGCTGGCGCGCGAGGCGGGCCTGGGCTTCGCCTGCATCGCGATGGTCACCGACTACGACTGCTGGCACGACGAGCACGACGACGTGGACGTCGAGCAGGTGATCCGGATCGCGCACCAGAACGCCGAGAACGTGCGTGACCTGGTGCGGCTGTCGATCCCGCGGCTCGCCGCGCTCGGCCCCTCGCCCTGGCGGCGCGTGCTGGACGGCGCCGTGATGACGCGGCCCGAGCTCATCCCGGCGGACGCGCGCGAGCGCACCGAGGCGCTGTTCCGGCGCGACTGAGGTGGCCGAGGGCGACCGCGTCGTGCCCGGCGAGGAGGGCTGCGGCGAGCACGAGGACCGCGGCTCGCGCTTCCTGGCCTGGGTCTTCCGCGCCCCCGACGAGGACGCCCTGCGCGCCCGCCTCGAGCAGCTGCGCGCCCTGCACCCGAAGGCGCGCCACCACTGCTGGGCCTGGTACGGCGACGCCTCGCGCTACCGCTTCCACGACGACGGCGAGCCGGGCGGCACCGCCGGGCGGCCGATGCTGCAGGTGCTCGAGGGCAGCGGCATGCTCGAGGTCGGCGCCGTCTGCGTGCGCTACTTCGGCGGCGTCAAGCTCGGCACCGGAGGGCTGGCGCGGGCCTACTCCGGCGCCACCGCGCGCGCGGCGGACGCCGCCGAGCGCCGCACGCTGGCCGCCGAGGCCGAGGGCTGGCTGCGCCTGCCCTTCGACCTGCTCGGGCTGCGCAACGAGATCGAGGCCCTCTGCCCTTCGGCGCGCTTCGACGGCGCCTACACCGACGACGGCTGGGAGGGCCGGGTGCGCGTCACCCTGCCCGACGCCGCCCGCCTGGCCGAGATCGTCCGCGAGCACGGCGCAGGCCGCGCGCGCCTCACGCTCGGGGAGCCCTGACCGGAACGAGGGTCAGAACTCGAGGTAGTCCATCAGTTCATCGAGGTTCGCGACCATCCAGATGGTCGTGGACAGGTCGAACCCCATGAGGATCCGCTTCAGCGCTTCTCCTGAGAGGGGCTCCACGACGGGAGCGTTCTGGATCGCGATCACGTTCTGCCCCAGGAGGCCCAGCTGGAACAGCCCGGGTTCCGTCTCGTCCAGGAGGTCGAGGAGGCGACTCTCGCGGTAGGTGTTCCCGGTGATGTTCGCCTGGAGCTCGAACAACTGCGCGATCTCCAGGTATTGGATCTCGTCACTGATGCGGCCCTTGCAGGCGATGAGGAACACTTCCTCCATGTCGTCGCCGATGACGTCCCATCTGACCAAGATCGTCTCGTCGCTGAAGTACCCCGTCGAGGCGCCGAGGTCTTCCAGGAAGTCCTTCAGGGCCGTGAGGGAGGCCTCGCCCTCCTCGATCCCCTCGAAGTCCAGGCGCCCGGCATCGTCGTAGGTCCTGGAGGCACCCCCGACGTTCGCAGGATCCGTGGCAAAACCCTGGATGTGGATCCGGTTCTCCCAGATGAACCGGAGCCGCGCTGCAGGGACGGCGAAGTTCAGGTTCTGGCCTCCCTCCTTGGACCCGGTCGCGATCCCGATCACCTGACCTGAGCGGTCCAGGACCGGGCTCCCGCTGCTGCCCGGGGAGATCGGGGCGGTGAGTTGGAAGAGTTCCAGGTCGTCGAGGACGCGCCGGGCGGAGATCATTCCCGCGGAGACGGTGCCTTCCAGTCCCAGGGGATTCCCGATCACGAACACGGGATCTCCGATCTCCGGAGCGTCCTCGGCCAGGAGGAGGGTGGAAGTCCGGGGCAGGGAGGGGACGGCCAGGACGGCGAGATCCGCGGTCTCGTCCGAGGCGATCATGCCCACGGCCGGGAGTCCGCGAGCCAGTCCGGTCATCTTGACCTTCACTTCGGCAGCGCCTTCCACCACATGATGGTTGGTGGCGACGAAGCCCGGGGCGATCAAGAACCCCGTCCCTTGTGAGACGAGGTCTCCGCTGGCATCGAAGACCTGGACCAGGGCGACGCAGGGAGTCGCCCGGTCGAGGATCTGCTTGACCGTCTTGGTCGGAGCAGGATCCTGAGCGGCGAGCGGAGCGGTGAGCAGAGCGGCGAGCGCGAGAGGGCGGATAAGCATCGGGTTCGTCGGGATCGAGACCGATCCAAGATACATGGATGGAGCTGCGTGCCCTCAGGTCCCGTTTCCCGAGGTGGCCTCGCGGTTCCACCGCTTCCAGTCCTCTGCCCGGTCGACGTCGAAGGTCGGCGACAGGGTTCGCGCACCCAGCCCGGCCGCGGCGGCCGCGCGGCGGGTGGCGGCGGCGACCTCGGGGGTGCTCCACGGGATGCCGCGGAAGAGCTCGGGATGGGGTTCTCGGGCGGCGAGCAGGGCGTAGCCGCCGTCCAGGGTGGGGACCAGGGCGACATCCGCCGCCGGGCCCCCCGGCACTCCGTCCGCCGGGGGCGCGCCGAGGGCGGCGGCGGCCTCCGTGATCTGCGCGGCCCCCAGTTGGGGCGCGTCGGTGCCGACCACCGCCGACCAGGGGGCGCCGGCTGCTGCGGCGGCCTCGAAGGCGTGCAGCATCCGCGCGCCGAGGTCCCCGGGCGGCTGCGCCAGGACCTGGTCCGCCCCGCCCAGCCAGCGGCCGGCCTCGGCGGTCCGCTCGCCCGGCTCGACCCACAGCCAGCGCTGCCAATCCGCGCCGGCGACGGCGCTCCAGCAGTGCTCGGCCAGCCGCCGGTAGACCTCGCGCGCGGCCTCCTGCCCGAGCTCCGCGGCGAGCCGCGTCTTCACCGGCCCCTCGGCCCACCAGCGGGCGAAGACGTGGACCACGGGGGCGGCCGGCGGTTCGGCGGGGCGGCTCGGGCTCATGGCGGCGCGGCGGGGAGTCTATCCTGAGGGGTGTGAAGCACGACGAATCCCTCGATCCCGCCTCCGTCACGCGGTCCGTCTCGAGCACCTACGCCGCCGGCGCGCAGGCCGTCCAGCCCGAACTCTGCTGCCCCGTCGACTACGACGCCCGCTGGCTCGAGGTCCTGCCGGAGGAGATCCTCCAGCGCGACTACGGCTGCGGCGACCCCTCGAAGCACGTGCGGCCGGGCGAGACCGTGCTCGACCTCGGCTCGGGCGGCGGCAAGATCTGCTACATCGCCAGCCAGGTGGTCGGCGCCGAGGGCCGCGTGATCGGCGTCGACATGACCAGCGAGATGCTCGAGCTGGCCCGCCGCTGGCAGGGTGAGATGGCGCAGCGCATCGGCTGGGACAACGTCTCCTTCCGGCGCGGCCGCATCGAGGACCTGGCGCTCGACCTCGACCGCCTCGCCGCCTGGCTGGCCGAGAACCCGGTCACCGACCTGGACGGCCACCGCGCCCTCGAGGCCGAGTGCGAGCGTCTGCGCCGTGAGGAGCCGATGGTGCCCGACGCCAGCGTCGACGTCGTGGTGTCGAACTGCGTGCTCAACCTGGTCGCGCCCGGGCTGAAGCGGCAGCTGTTCGAGGAGATCCACCGCGTGCTGCGCGACGGCGGCCGAGCGGTGATCTCGGACATCGTGTGCGACCGCGAGGTGCCGCTGGCGCTGCAGCAGGACCCCGAGCTGTGGGCCGGCTGCATCTCGGGCGCCTTCGAGGAGCGCGCCTTCCTCGAGGCCTTCGTCGCCGCCGGCTTCCACGGCGTCGAGGTGCTCGTGCGCCAGGCCGAGCCGTGGCGCGAGGTGGAGGGCATCGAGTTCCGCTCCGTCACCGTGGCGGCCTACAAGGCCGAAGGCGCCTGCGCCGACCTCGGCCAGTCGGTGGCCTACCGCGGCCCCTTCGCCGAGGTGGTCGACGAGAACGGCAACCGCTTCGCGCGCGGCGAGCGGGTGCCGGTGCGCTCCGGGGCCTTCGCCCGCCTCGGCCGCGAGCCCTACGCCGGCGCCTTCTCGCGCTTCGACGCCGAGGGCCGCGAAGCGGCCGGCGAGGGCTGCTGCACGCCGAGCGGAGGATGCTGTTGAGCGCGGCCGGATCCCCTCCGCCCTTCCGCTCCGCCGCCGAGGACTTCCCCTACGTCGCGCGGGCGCGGACGGAGACCCTGCAGTTCAACCTCGGCCGGCTGTGCAACCAGGCCTGCCGCCACTGCCACGTGGACAGCAGCCCGGCGCGCAGCGGGCCCGAGGACAACGCCTCCGGCGCCCTGGTCGACGCCGTGCTCGCGCTGCTGCGCCGCGAGCCGGGCCTGCAGGTGCTCGACCTGACCGGCGGCGCGCCCGAGCTGAACCCCCACTTCCGCCGCCTGGTCGAGGCCACGCGGGGGATGGGGCGCACCGTCTACGTGCGCCACAACCTGACCGTCCAGGAGGAGCCCGGCCAGGACGACCTGCCGCAGTGGTTCGCCGCGCAGGGCGTCGTCCTGTTCTGCAGCCTGCCGTGCTACCTCGAGGAGAACGTCGACGCCCAGCGCGGCGGCGGCGTCTACGCCAAGAGCCTCGCGGCGCTGCGCCGGCTGAACGCGGTCGGCTACGGCGGCGGCGGCGGCCTCGAGCTGCGGCTGGTCTACAACCCGCTCGGCGCCAAGCTGCCGCCGCCGCAGGCCGCGCTGGAGGCCGACTACCGCGAGCGGCTCGACGCCGACCACGGGGTGGTCTTCGACCAGCTGCTGACGATCACCAACCAGCCGATCCACCGCTTCCGCGAGGCGCTCGAGCGCAGCGGCGAGTACGACGGCTACCTGCGGCTGCTGAAGGACAGCTTCAACAAGGCGACGCTGGGAGGGCTGATGTGCCGGCGCGCGGTGTCCGTGCGCTGGGACGGCCGCCTGTTCGACTGCGACTTCAACCTGGTGCAGGACCTGCCGATGCGGTGGGCCGACGGGCGCGAGGCCCGCATCGACGACCTCCTCGCACTGGAGGGCGGCGTGGCCGCGCTCGACGGGCTGGCCGTCACCACCGAGCCGCACTGCTTCGCCTGCACCGCGGGCGCCGGCTCCAGCTGCGGCGGCGCCCTGGCGGGCGAGGAAGACGCGGGAGGCGCCGCCGAGGACCTGCCCGCCGCCAGCGCCAGCCGGCTCAGCTGCAACCCCGGCTTCGAGGTCTGAGCCACGCCCGGCCGCGCCGGGAAGCCCGATGAAGCGCCTGCTCCTGCTCCTCCTGCTCGCTGCCGCCGGGGCTGCCGCGGTGGCCGCCGTGCCGGCCGAGCGCTGGCCGGAGCTCGCGGAGTGGCTGCGCGCGCGTGGCCTCGGCGGCGCGCTGCTCGTCGCCCTGGTCTACGTCGTCGCCACGGTGCTGCTGCTGCCCGCCTCTTGGTTGACGCTGGTGATCGGCGCCGTCTACGGCCCCTGGCTCGGCTACGCCCTGGTCGCGCCCGCCAGCCTGGCCGGCGCCACGCTGGCCTTCCTCCTCGGCCGCGGCGCGCTGCGTCCCGCGGTGGAGCAGCGCTGGGGCGGCGGCGCGCGCTTCCGCGCCCTGCAGCGCGCCGTCGACCGCGAGGGCGCGCGCATCCTGGTCCTCGTCCGCCTGTCGCCGGTCTTCCCCTTCAACCTGTCGAACTACGCCTTCGGGCTGACGCGGCTGCCGCTCGGCGTCTACGTGCTCGGCTCCTTCCTCGGCATGCTCCCGGGGACCTGGCTCCACGTCTTCCTCGGCTCGACGGTCGGCGACCTGGCGCAGCTCGGCGCCGGCGCGCCCGAGGCGGGGGCTGCCGGGACCGCCCTGAAGGCCGTCGGCCTGCTCGCCACCTTGGCCGCGACCCTGCTGATCGCCCGCGCCGCCAAGCGCGCCCTGGTCGAGGCGGCGCCCGAGGTGGTGGAGGGAGGGACGTCCGCGGCGGAGGCCGACCCGGGCGCGGACGCTCCACCTCCCGCCGTCTCGGTCGTGATCCCGGTGCTCGACGAGGCGCAGGGGGTCGCCGCCTGCATCGAAGCGCTGCGCGCACTGCCCGGCGACTGGGAGGTCGTGGTCGTCGACGGCGGCAGCACCGACGGCACCGTTGCCGCGGCGCGCGCCGCCGGCGCCGACCGGGTGCTCTCCGCTCCGCGGGGCCGCGGGCCGCAGCTGGCGGCCGGGGCGGCCGCCGCCACCCGCGAGGTCCTCCTCTTCCTCCACGCCGACTGCCGGCTGCCCGAGGACGCCGCCGCGCGGATCGCCGCCGTCCTCGCCGACCCCGCCGCCGTGGCCGGCGCCTTCGCCGTGCGCCACGAGTGCCGTTCGTCGGCAGGGCCGGTGGTGCGCCGCCTGGTCCGCTTGGCCGACCGCCGCTCGCGCCGCAGCCCGCTGCCCTACGGCGACCAGGCCCTGTTCCTGCGCCGCGAGCGCCTGGAGCAGGCCGGCGGCGTGCCGCCGCTGCCGCTGTTCGAGGACCTCGAGCTGGCGTGGCGCCTGCGCCGGCTCGGCCCGGTCCGCCTCGTCGCGGCGGAGGTGCGCGCCTCCGCCCGCCGCTTCGAGCAGCGGCCCTGGCGCACCTTCCTGGCCTGGCGGCTCTTCCCGCTGCTCTTCCGCCTCGGCGTCCCGGCCGAGCGGCTGGCCGCGTGGTACGGTCGCCCGCGATGAGCCTGCTGCTGACCGCCCTGCTGCTGCTCCAGGAACCGGCCGCGCCCGGCGCGCCTCCCGACGCGGAGCCGACGGCCGTCGAGCGCATCCGCGCGGCGATGAGCGGCGACTTCGTCGGGGTCGAGCGCAAGGACGGCCGCGAGGCGCGCGGCCACATCCGCGCCCGCGCCCTGCCCGGCGGCTTCGTCGCGCGTGACTACTGGTCGCAGGCCGGCGAGCGCCGCGTCTACGCCGGTCACGACGTGCTCGAGCTGCGCGAGGACGGCGGCGCGCGCCACTGGTGGTTCGGCAGCCGCGGCGACGAGGCCTACGCCGAGGGCGAGTGGACCCCCGAGCGCCTCGTGCTGCGCGTTCTCGACGACGACCGCGAGGTCCTGCGCCGCTACACCTACCGCCTCGGGGTCGACGGCCTCGCCTTCCACTTCGCCAACGAGCACGCCGACGGCGAGGAGTGGGAGCCCTTCATGGAGACGGACTGGCGGCGCGAGGCGGTCGAGCCGCCGGCGGACTTCCTGCCCGACCCGGCGGGGGCGAAGGGTTGGCGCAGCAGCCTCGTCGGCGCGTGGGAGTCCCCGGCCGGTCCCTGCCGCGGGCGCCTCCTGTTCGACGAGTGGGGGGTGCTCGAGCTGCCGGACGGCCACGCCGTGTGGTCCACCGGCTGGTTCGGCAGCCTCGGGCTGCACTGGTGGGACGCCGACGGCACGCACCAGCGCCTCGAGGGCGAGCGCGAGGGCGCCGTCCTCCGCTTCCGCCCCGAGGCGGAGGAGGAGGCCCCCTGGTCGCAGGTCTGGGAGCTGGGCGAGCGCGGCCTCCTGCGCCGGAAACCTCTGCCGGAGCAGGATTTCCGGGCGCGCGGCTGAGCTCTGCCGGGAAAGCCGGGAACCCCGGCGGCGGCGGCCCCGTCCTCTTTTCGGGAACGATCCTCCGCTCTGCGCCGGGAATCAGGCCCGCCCCTCCGAGGGCACGCACGGTCTGCAACCCATCCCCTTCCCGGCGCGGGGCGATTTCCTATTTTGGCCGCATGGATCGCTCCCCGCTGACCCGTCGCGGCTTCCTCGGTGCCGCCGGCGCCGGCCTCGCCGCCGCCTCCCTGCCCTCCGCCGCGCGCGCCGCGGCGCCCTTCCGCCCCGCCGGGCAGGCCGTCGCCATCGCCTCGCTGAACGGCGTGAAGACCGTCGAGAAGGCCTGCGCGCTGGTCGCCGAGGGCATGCGCCCGGTCAGCGCTGCGGTGCAGGGCGTGGCCATCGTCGAGGCCGACCCGAAGGACATGTCGGTCGGCTACGGCGGCCTGCCCAACGAGCACGGCGTGGTCCAGCTCGACGCCGCCTGCATGGACGGCCCACGCCACAACGCCGGCTCGGTCGGCTGCATCGAGCGGGTGATGCACCCGGCGCAGGTCGCCGAGGTGGTCATGGACCGGACCGACCACGTCAACCTGGTCGGCGAGGGCGCGACCCGCTTCGCCCACGACTGGGGCTTCCCCGAGGTCGACCTGCTGACGCCGGAGGCGCGCGAGGTGTGGCTGCGCTGGCGCGCCTCGCACTCGAAGGACGACGACTACCTCGCGCCGCAGGGCGGGGGGACGAGCAACGCCGACCTCGAGCGGATCTACGGCACGATCCACTGCTCGGTGCTGGCGCCGGGCGGCGACCTCGGCTGCTGCACGACGACGAGCGGGCTCAGCTTCAAGATCCCCGGCCGCATCGGCGACTCGCCGCTGATCGGCTGCGGCCTCTACTGCGACAACGAGGTCGGCAGCGCCGGCGCGACAGGGCGCGGCGAGGCGGCGATCCACTCGGGCGGCTCCTGGCTGGTGGTCGAGCGCATGCGCGCCGGCGACACCCCGCTCGAGGCCTGCCTCTTCGCGCTGCGCCGCGTGGCCGAGCAGGTCCAGCGCCAGAAGGCCTGGCAGCCGGCGCTGTGGGACGAGGAGAAGAAGCGCCCGGCCTTCAACCTCAGCTTCTACGCGGTGCGCAAGGACGGCCTCTACGGCAGCGCGCGCCTGCTCGGGCGACCGGGGCAGAACACCTTCGCCGTGTGCGACGCCGCCGGCGCGCGCGCCGAGGCGGGCGCGGTCGCCTTCCCCGACTGATCGCCGCCGCAGGGTGACGCGGTCCGCCGGCGCGGGCAGAATCGCCGCATGCTGATCGCGGCCCTGCTCGGTCTCGCCCTCTCCGCTCCGGCTCCCGCGCCGGCCCAGGACGGTCCGCCGGCCTGGCAGCCGGTGCGCGTGCCCGGCCGCTGGGAGCAGCACGTCGCCGCCGGCGGCGCGCGCCTCTTCGCCGACCTCGACGGCTTCGCCTGGTACGCCACGGTGGTCGAGCTGCCCGAGGAGTGGGAGGGGCAGCCGCTCGTGCTCGAGCTCGGCACCGTGGACGACGCCGACCAGACCTTCTGGGACGGCGTCGAGGTCGGCGCCACCGGCGGCATGCCGCCCGCCGCCCGGAGCGCTTGGAGCGCGCCGCGGCGCTACGCCTTCGAGGCCGGCCACGCGCCCGCGCGGCGCCACCTCCTGGCGGTGCGCGTCCACGACTCGGGAGGCAACGGCGGCCTCGGCGACGAGGCTCCGGTGCTGCGCGGCCCGACCGGGGCGATCGCGCTGGTGGGCGACTGGTTGCTGCACGCCGGCGACCTGGCCGACCTCGCCGCGGTCGATGTCGAGGAGGTCGGCGCGGCCCTGCTCGCCGCCAACAACGGGCGTCTGCCGCAGCAGCGCAGCACTGTGGTCCTCGGCGCGCCAGGGCCGCCGGCCGGCTTCGACCCCGCCCACGTGCTGTGGTACCGCCAACCCGCCGCGCGCTGGGCCGAGGCGCTCCCGATCGGCAACGGCCGGCTCGGCGCCATGGTCCACGGCGGCATCGCCACCGAGCGGCTGCAGCTGAACGAGGACTCGGTGTGGGCCGGCCAGCCCCTCGACCGCGAGGCGGCGGGTGGCCCGGCGGACCTGGCCGAGGCCCGCCGGCTGTTCTTCGCCGGCGAGGTGCAGGCCGGGCAGGCGCTCATGCAGGAACGCTTCATGAGCGAGCGGCTGACGCGCAGCCACCAGACCCTCGGCGACCTCGAGCTGCGCCTGCCGGCGCCGGACCGCGCCGAGGGCTACGCGCGCGCCCTCGACCTGCGCAGCGGCGTGGCCAGCACGCGCTGGAGCGCCGACGGCGTGGCCTTCCGCCGCGAGACCTGGGCCTCGGCGCCCGACCAGGTCCTCGTCACCCGGTTGCGCGCCGACCGGCCCGGTGCGATCGAGCTGGTGGCCTCCCTGTCGCGGCCGGCGCTGCCCGAGGGCCGCCTCGAGGCCGACTCCGCGACCGGCCGCATCCGCCTGAGCGGCCGCGCCGTGAACGGCGAGCACGCCGGGGTGCGCTTCGCCGCCGCCGTCGAGCTGCGCGCCGTGGGCGGCAGCGTCGAGGCCGTCCCCGGCGAGCCCGGCGCACTGCGCGTGGTCGGCGCCGACGAGGTCCTCGTCCTCGTGGCCGGGCGCACCGACTACCGTGGCGAGGCCGACCCGCTCGCGCGTGCCGAGTCCGACCTCACGCTGGCCGGCTGGCGCAAGGACGCCGACGCGCTGCTGGCCCGCGCCCTCGAGGCGCACCGCGGGCCCTACGAGCGCTGCTCCCTCGAGCTCGCGCCCGGCGAGGCCGCCGCCGCGCCCACCGACGCGCGCCTGGCCGCCTTCCGTGCGGGCGCGGCCGACCCGGCCCTGCTCGCGCTCCACTTCCACTTCGGCCGCTACCTGCTCATCGCCTCCTCGCGGCCGGGCACGCTCCCGGCGAACCTGCAGGGCCTGTGGAACGAGCACCTCGAGGCGCCGTGGAACGCCGACTACCACATCAACATCAACCTGCAGATGAACTACTGGCCGGCCGAGGTGACGAACCTGGCCGAGTTCCACCTGCCCTTCTTCGAGATGCTCGACGGCATCCGCGCGCGCGGCCAGCGGACCGCCGAGAAGCTGTACGGCGCGCGCGGCTGGGTCGCCCACCACACCACCGACGCCTGGTGGTTCAGCGTGCCGATCGGCCGCACGGTGTGGGGTCTGTGGCCGGTCGGCGGTGCCTGGTGCACGCGTCACGCCTGGGAGCACTACCTCTACACCGGCGACGGGGACTTCCTGCGTGAGCGGGCCTGGCCGGCGATGCGCGGCGCGGCGCAGTTCTTCCTCGACTACCTCGCCGAGGACCCCGCGACCGGGCTGCTCGTCAGCGGCCCCTCGTCCAGCCCCGAGAACACCTTCCTCACCGAGGACGGCCAGCGCGCCGACACCTCGATGGGGGCCTCGATGGACCAGCAGGTGGTGTGGGACCTGTTCACCAACCTGCTCGAGGCGGCCGAGGTGCTCGGCGAGAGCCTGCGCGACCCCTTGGTCGCTGAGGTCGCCGCGGCGCGCGACCGCCTGCTCCCGCCGCGGATCGGCGCGGACGGGCGCCTGCTCGAGTGGGCGCGGCCCTACGGCGAAGCCGAGCCCGGCCACCGCCACATGTCGCACCTCTACGGCCTGCACCCCGGGCGCCAGTTCACCGCCAGCGCGACCCCCGAGCTGGTCGATGCCGCCCGCGCCTCGCTCGAGTACCGCCTCGCCCACGGCGGCGGCCACACCGGCTGGTCGCGGGCCTGGATGATCAATTTCTGGGCGCGGCTCGGCGAGGGCGGCGAGGTCGGCGCCAACCTGCGCGCGCTGCTCGAGAAGTCGACCCTGCCGAACCTGTTCGACGACCACCCGCCGTTCCAGATCGACGGCAACTTCGGCGCCACCGCCGGCGTGGCCGAAGCCCTGTTGCAGAGCCACGAGGCCGCGGCGGGCGAGGGCGTCGAGCGCGGGCACCTGGTCCGCCTGCTGCCCGCGCTGCCGCCCGGCTGGCGCGACGGCGCGGTGCGCGGGCTGCGCGCGCGCGGCGGCGCGACCCTCGACCTGCGCTGGGCGGACGGCGTCCTGCGCGAGGTGGTGGTCGACTGGCCGGCGCGCGAGGCGCTGCACCTCGTCCCGCCCGACGGCCTCCGCCTGGTCGAGGCCACCGACTTCTCCGGCAACGACTGGAGCGAGTTCTGGCGCGACGGGCGCTTCACGCTGTCGGCGGCGGTGGGGGAGCACCTCCTGCGCCTGCGCTTCGAGGCGGCGGAGTGAGCGGGCTCCCGCCGACCGACCGCC
Organism: uncultured Planctomycetales bacterium; assembly: GCA_964342475.1. Classification (GTDB taxonomy): domain Bacteria; phylum Planctomycetota; class UBA1135; order UBA1135; family UBA1135; genus J029. Next base: position 15,405 of record CAYFGE010000027.1, on the reverse strand, counting down.
GCGGCTTCCTGCGCGCCGGCGCCGCCGCCGCCAGCCTCGCGCTGCCGGGGCGCTGGGGGACCGCCGCGCCGGGTCGCCCCCTGCCCACGCCCACGCCGGCCCAGCTCGCCTGGCAGCGCGCCGAGCTCGGCGTGGTCTTCCACTGGGACCTCCACGTCTTCGACGGGCGGCGCTACTCGCAGGCCGAGAACCGCCGCGCCGCGCCGCCCGATCCGCAGCTCTTCGCGCCCGACCGCTACGACGTCGACCAGTGGTTCGAGGCGGTGGTGGGGATGGGCGCGCGCTTCGCCCTGCTCACTGCCTGTCACGAGACCGGCTTCCGCCTGTGGCAGTCCGACGCCAACCCCTTCTGCATGAAGCGGCTCGCCTGGCGCGGCGGCCGGGGCGACATCGTGCGCGACTTCGTCGACGCCGCGCGCCGCCACGGCGTCGCGCCGGGGCTCTACCACGGCGCGCGCTGGAACGCGCAGCTCGGCGTGCTCGACCACCGCGTCACCGAGCGCTCGCCGCTGACCCAGGCCGCCTACCGCGCGCTGATCGAGGCCGAGTGCGAGGAGCTCGCCACGCGCTACGGCGAGCTGTTCGAGATCTGGTTCGACGGCGGCATCCTGGCGCCTGAGGAGGGCGGCCCGGACGTCCTGCCGGTCTTCGAGCGGCACCAGCCCGGCATCCTCTACTACCACAGCGACGAGCGGCGGGACGCGCGCTGGGGCGGCAGCGAGTCGGGCACCGTCCCCGACCCGTGCTGGGCCACCGCCGACCCGGCGCGGATCCGCACCGGGCCGCCGGACTACCCGATGCTGCGGCACGGCGACCCGGACGGCGCGGTGTGGTGCCCGGCGATGAGCGACGCGCCGTTGCGCGGGGCGAACGGCCGCCACGAGTGGTTCTGGGAGCCGGGCGACGAGGAGAACCTCCACTCGCTGGAGGCGCTGGTGACGATGCTCGAGCACTCGGTCGGCCGCAACAGTACGCTGATCCTCGGCCTGACGCCTGACGCGCACGGCCGCGTGCCCGACGGCGACACGGCGCGCTGCGTCGAACTCGGCGCGGCCTGGCGGGCGCGTTTCGGCCGGCCCCTGGCGCGCACCGCCGGGCGGCGGGCGCGGCACGAGCTCCACCTGGCGCGGCCCGCCGTGGTGGACCGGGTGGTGATCCGCGAGCGGATCGAGGAGGGCCACCGCGTCCGCGGCTACCGACTGGTCGGCCGGCGGCCGGACGGGAGCTGGCAGCCGCTCGGCGCGGGCAGCTGCGTCGGCAACCGGCGCATCCACCCCTGCGCGCCGGTCTCGCTGACCGCGCTGCGGCTCGAGCTGGAGACGGTGGACGGGTTCGGCGCGGAGATCACCGAGTTCAGCGCGCACGCGGCGCCGCTCTCCTGAGGCGCCCGCCGGCCGACGCTATCCTGGGCCGCCATGTCCCTCCCCCGAGTCGGCGTGGACACCGGTGGCACCTTCACCGACGCGGTCCTCGCGGTCGGGCCGGGGGAGTGGCGCGTGGCCAAGGTGCCCACCACGCCGCGGGCGCCCGCGGTCGGCGTGCTCAGCGGCCTGCACGCCCTGGTGCCGCGCGGCAGCGCGGCGGTCGACCTGGTCCACGGCACCACCCACGCGACCAACGCGCTGCTGACCGGGGAGCTGGGCCGGGTCGTCCTGGTCACCACGCGCGGCTTCGCCGACGTGCTGGCGGTCGGCCGGCAGGAACGCGACCGCCTCTACGAGCTCGAACCGCGCCCGCCGCGCCCGCCGCAGCCGCGCCGCCTCGTCGTCGAGGTGGCCGAGCGGCTGGACGCCGCGGGGCGCGCCGTGGAGGCGCTGACCGCGGCGGAGGTCGAGCGGGTCGCCGCCGAGGTGGCGGAGCGCGGGCCGCAGGCCGTGGCGGTGGCCCTGCTCAACGCCTGGCGCGAGCCGCGGCACGAGCGCCGCCTCGGCCGCGCGCTGCGTCGCCTCGGGGTGCCGGTGGTGCTGTCCAGCGAGGTCGCGCCGGAGGTGCGCGAGTACGAGCGCTTCACCACCGCCTGGGCGGACGCCGGCCTGCGCCCGGTCGTCGGCCCCGCGCTGCAGCTGCTCGAGCTCACCCT
>CAYFGE010000027.1:12213-13315 GCA_964342475.1 uncultured Planctomycetales bacterium | reverse complement strand
CTGGGGGTTGGCCTTCGCGCGCTCGATGAGCTTCTTCATCTCCGTGAGGTCCGCCTGGGTGATGACCCCGCGCTGCAGCTGCTCGAGCTCACCCTGCGCGAGGGCTGGGGCGCGGCCTCGAAGCTGTCGGTGATGCGCAGCGACGGCGGCACCTGCGCCGCCGCCGCCGCGGCCGAGCAGCCCGTGACCCTCGCCCTGAGCGGGCCGGCCGGGGGCCTCTCCGCCGCCCGCGGCCTGGCCGACGCGCGCGGCGACGGCACCGTCCTCACCCTCGACATGGGCGGCACCTCGACCGACGTCGCGCTGCTGCCCCCCGGCGAGCTGCCGCTCGAGCCGATGAGCCTGGCCGGCCTGCCGCTGCTCGCCCGCGGCCTGCCGCTCCACACCGTCGGGACCGGCGGCGGCAGCCTGGCGCGCTGGGACGCCGGCGGCGCGTTGGCGGTCGGCCCGGCCTCCGCCGGCGCCGAGCCCGGCCCGGCCTGCTACGGCCGGGGCGGAACGTGCGCGACCGTGACCGACGCCCACCTCGTCGCCGGCCGGCTGCACCCCGAGGAGTTCCTCGGCGGCGGCTTCCGGCTCGACGCCGCGCGGGCCGAGGAGGCGCTCGCCGCGCTCGGCGGGGAGGTCGGCTGGAAGCCCGCCGAGGCCGCCCGCGCGCTGCTCGAGGTGGCGACCACGGGCATGGAGCGGGCGCTGCGGCGGGTCAGCCTGGCCGAAGGACACGACCCGCGCGGCCTCGCCCTCTACGCCTTCGGCGGCGCGGGCGGTCTCCACGCGGCCTGGGTGGCGGCGCGCCTCGGCATGCGGCGCGTCGTCGTCCCGCCCTTCCCGGGCGCCTTCTCCGCGCTCGGCCTGCTCGCCGCCGCGCCGCGCCGCACCCTGGCGCGCAGCGTGCTCGCCCCTCTGCCCGCCGCTGCGGCGCGGCGCGCCCTGTTCGCCCCGCTGGCCGAGCGCGCGCGCGCGGAGCTGGTCGCCGAGGGAGTGCCGCCCACGCGCGTCCGCGTGCGGCGCGTGCTCGAGCTGCGCGGCGAGGGCCAGGCGGGGGAGTTCGCCCTGCCGGACGGCCCGCGCGCCCTCGCGCGCTTCCCCGCGGAGCACCGCC
>CAYFGE010000027.1:0-12203 GCA_964342475.1 uncultured Planctomycetales bacterium | reverse complement strand
TGGGGGGGGTGGGGGTGCAGGCCGACGGCCCCGCCGCCTCGCCGTGGCGCGCCGGCCGCCTGCGCCGCCGCGCCGCGCCGCCCCGCTTCCGCGCTGCGGCGCTCCTGCCCGAGAGCGGCGGCGCCCGCGGCCTCTCCTGCGGGTGGTACCGCCGCGAGGAACTGGCGCCCGGGCACCACCTCGCCGGCCCCGCCGTGGTGGCCGAGTACTCCGGCACCACCGTGGTCCCCGAGGGCTGGACCGCCGCGGTCGGCGCCTTCGGCGAGCTCGTCCTGGAGGCCGCGCCGTGAGCCGCCGACCGGACGCCCGCGCCGCCGCCGAGCTCGGCGTCTTCCGCCACCTCTTCGCCAGCGTGGCCGAGGAGATGGGGGTGGCCCTGCGGCTCAGCTCGGTGTCGCCGAACATCAAGGAGCGGCGCGACTACTCCTGCGCGCTGCTCGACGCCGAGGGCCGGCTGGTGGCGCACGCCGCGCACATCCCCGTGCACCTCGGCAGCGCGCACCTGACCGTCCCCGCGGTTCTCGCCGAACTCGACCCCGGCCCGGGCGACGTGATCGTGCTCAACGACCCGCACCGCGGCGGCACGCACCTGAACGACGTCACGGTCGTGGCGCCGCTGTTCGCCGGCCGCCGCCGCCTCGGCTTCCTGCTCGACCGCGCGCACCACGCCGACGTCGGCGGCGCCGAGCCCGGCAGCCTGGCCGGGGCGACCGACCTCTACGGCGAGGGCCTGATCCTGCCGCCGGTCCACCTCGTCCGTCGCGGCGCGCCGGTCGAAGAGGTGTGGAAGCTCTTCCTCGCCAACACCCGCGAGGCCGAGGCCCGCCGCGCCGACCTGCAGGCGCAACTCGCCGCGCTGCACCGCGGGGCCGAGCGCTTCGCCGAGCTGGTCGAACGGTTCGGCGTGAGCGGCGTGGCCCGCGGCATGGGCGGGCTGGTCGAGCACGGCGCGCGGATGACCGCGGCCCTGCTGCGCGGCTGGCCGGAGGGCGAGGCCCGGGCCGTGGACCACCTCGACGGCGAGGACACCCCGCGCATCGCCGTGAGCGTCCGCAACCGCCGCGGCCGCCTGCGCGTCGACTTCAGCGGCAGCTCGGCCCAGGTGCCCGGCTCCTGGAACACCCACCGCGCGGTGGTCAGCTCGGCGCTGTTCTACGTGCTGCAGGCGCTGGCGCCGGAGGAGCTGCCCGAGTCGAGCGGGGTGCTGCAGCAGGTCGACCTCGTCCTGCCCGAGGCCTCGGTGGTCTCCTCCTCCTTCCCGGCCGGCGTGGCGGCCGGCAACGTGGAGACCAGCCAGCGGATCACCGACGTGCTGCTCGCCGCGCTGGCGGGCCTGGTCGGCGAGCGCGTGCCCGCCGCCAGCCAGGGGACGATGAACAACTGGACCTGCGGCGGCCGCCGGCCCGAGGGCGGCGAGTGGGTCTACTACGAGACGGTCGGCGGCGGCGCGGGGGCGGGCCCGCGCGGCGACGGCGCCAGCGCGGTACAGGTCCACATGACGAACACCCGCAACACGCCGGTCGAGGTGCTCGAGGCCGAGCTGCCGCTGCGCGTTCGGCGGCTCGAGCTGCGCCGCGGCAGCGGCGGCCGCGGCCTCCACCGCGGCGGCGACGGTCTGCTCAAGGAGGTGGAGTTCCTCGTGCCGGCCCGCGTCTCGGTGATCGCGACCCGGCGCCGCACGGCACCCGCGGGGAGCGCCGGCGGCGGCGACGGCCGGTCCGGTCGCGACACGGTGGTCCTCGCGGGGCGTCGCAGGACGGTGCGGGCGGGCGAGACCCTCGAGCTGCAAGCGGGGGACCGCCTCGTGCTGGCCACGCCCGGGGGCGGCGGCTGGGGCCGCGCCTAGCCGGCCGGCGGCCAGGCCTCGTCGATGGTCTGCCGCGGGCGCAGCCGCTGGCGCGCCACCGCGGTGTCCGGCGGCCACGCGCCGGCCGGGTACACCCGCACCGCGGCGAGCTCGACCTCGTCGTCCCCGGGGAGCAGGGGCAGCTGGAACAACCCGACCAGTGCCTCCGTTCCCTCCAGGCGGGCGAGGGAGTCGACCTGGGCGAGGGCGGGGAGCTGGATCTGGACGCGGCCGGTCCCGGCGTCGAGGGCGAGGTCCTGCACGACCATGCGCTCGAGCTCGCTGCGGTGGAAGCGCAGCTCGGCGCTCAGCGCGCCGTCCTCGCCCTCCCGCACGACCGCGTCGAGGCGGAAGCCGGTGTGCAGCTCGCCCACCTGCGGGTCGGCAAGGACCAGCTGCTCGCTGCGGACCTCGGTGAAGTCGGCCACGTAGGCCTGCGCCGAGCTCACCGTCATCGAGGCCTCGCGGCCGGCCAGGACGACGAGGCGGGGTTCCGAGATCACGCGCCAGGCCTCGGGGCGCTGGAAGGGGGAGGGCGCGTCGGCCGGGCCGCGCAGGAGGAGGACGTCCACGCGGTACTGGCCCTGTCCGGGGGCCGGAGCTCCGTCCTGGACCGCGTCGCCGAAGCGGGCCCAGGGGCTCTGGCCGGCCGGGAGGGCGTCGCCAGCGGGCGCGGAGGCGCAGCCGGCGGTGAGGAGGAGGATCCAGGGGGTGAGGCGCATGGCCGGGATACGGTAACCGGGGCCGCCGGTCACGCGTTCCGGGCGGAAAGCAGCGCGGCCGCGGCCCCGGAGGGCCGCGGCCGCGGTCGGGAGCCCGGCGGGGCTCAGTAGAGGTGCTCCTCGCTCAGCACGTGGTACTGGTCCACCGCGCGCAGGAGCACGTCGCTCAGGCTCTCGCGGAAGGCGCAGCACTCGAACTTGCAGCCCTTGGCGCGGACCGCGTCGGCGACGTCGGCGAAGACGCCGTTGCCGCTGACCACGATGATCACGTCCACCTTCTCGGCGACTCGCAGCATGTCCATCGCCATGCCGAGCTCCCACTCGGCCTTGCGCGAGCCGTCCATGCGCTCGATCACCTCGCGCTTGCGGACCTCGAAGCCGCAGTAGCGCAGGTGGTCGAGGAAGCTGACCTGGTCGATGCCCTCGCGGTCGATCACGTAGGCGATCGCGCGGCTGAGGCGGCGGCTGCGCACGCACTGGCGCAGCATCTTCGAATAGGAGAGGTTGCGGCCGAAGGTCTTCTTGGCCGAGTGGTACATGTTCTGGACGTCGATGAAGACGGCCACGCGTTGGCGCTTGAGGAAGCCCCCGGGAGTGGCGTAGCCGCCGTTGCTCGGGAGTTCCCCGGTCGCCGGGTTCAGGTTGAGCTGGCGGCGTAGTCGCCAGACCTCGTCCTTGAGGTCGAGGTAGCGGTCCTCGAGGTCTTCGCGCTCGAGCCCCTCGACGTTCTCGTCCTGGTCGAGGACGGGACCGGCCCCGCTGCCGGTCGGTGCGGAGGGTGTCTCGGGGAAGGCGGGTTGCTGGGAGGCGGGGTCGTCCGATCCGGACGTACCGGCCTCGATGGTCTCGGTGTCTGACATGGTTCGAAGCTTGGAAGACGTTCCGATGGGGAGGAACGGTGGAGATCCCGGGTCGAATAGGACGGCGGGAGAGTGGATTATAGGCGTTGGGCCCAAAAACCTGTCACAAGTCCGCCCCGAGCGGATTAACGACCGTTCCGCAGGCGGCGGACCTCGACGGGCGGCGCGTCGGGGCATGGGTGGGCCCGGACGATTCGGTCGATGCGGTAGGACTTGTAGAAGTGGTCGAGGTGGCAGAGGGCCTCCATGACCGAAGAACTTCCCCGGCGGAAGAGAAATCGCGGAGTGACGCGCAATGGGATGACCCTCTGGTCGCGCAACATGTAGTGAATCTCTACGGTTTCGCCGTTCTCGGCCGCATCGCCGAGGATCTGTTTCTGCCCGCCCAGGCGCGGCCGGTCGGGGGCGTAGCTGTCGAGCCCGCGTCCGCCTCCGAAGGCGCCCTCGCCGTCCTCGCCGGGCGCCGCCTCGAGCAGGTGGAGCATGAGGTGGTAGGCGTGGGTGGCGTCGTCCAGGGCGCGGTGGTGCTGCGCCGGCGGCAGGCCGAGGTCGCGCACCAGGTTCTCGAGCGAGTGGGAGCGCCGCTGCAGTAGCTTGCGCGAGGCGCGCAGGGTGCAGAGGATCCGGTTGGCCGGGGTGGCGAGGCCGAGGCGGGCGCACTCGGCGGCGAGCATCGAGGCGTCGAAGGAGGCGTTGTGCGCCACCAGGGGGCGCCCGTCGCACCAGTCGAGGAAGCGCGGCACCACCTCGGCGGCCGTCGGGCTGTCGGCCACGTCCTCGTCGCGGATGCCGTGCACGCGGATGACCTCCGGCGGGATCGGGCACTCGGGGAAGATCAGCGCCTCGAAGCGCTCGACGACGGTGCGGCCGCGGATCTTGAGGGCCCCGATCTCGACCAGGCGCGCCGACGGCGGGGCGCCGGTGGTCTCGGTGTCGAAGACGACGAACTCGCGGGGGAGGCCCATCCCCCGCAGTCTACTCGTCCGCGGCCTGCGGGCCGACGAGGCGGCGCAGGGCGTAGGTGCCGGCGTAGAAGAGGGGGGTGTCGGCCAGGGCGACCAGAGCCTTGAACAGCCACAGGTCGAGGATCACCGACACCATCTGCTCGGCCGGCCACTGCCCGGCGAACAGCACGAGCACGACCAGCGCCGAGTCGAGCAGCTGCGACAGCACCGTGCTGGCGTTGTTGCGCAGCCACAGGTGCTTGCCGCGGGTCAGGCGCTTCCAGAAGTGGAACAGGCGGATGTCGACGAACTGCGCCACGAGGTAGGCGGTCATCGAGGCCGCGATCACGCGCCAGGCCGAGTGGAACACGCGGTCGTAGGTCGCGTCGTCCACCATCGAGTCGGGGATGGCGGGGAACTGCGCCCCCAGCCACAGCACGCCGAGGACGAAAAGCGAGACCACGAAGCCGGCGCGCACGACCTGGTTGGCGCGGCGCTGGCCGTAGACCTCGGACAGCAGGTCGGTGACCAGGAAGGTCACCGGGTAGGGGAGCGCGCCGGCCGACAGGACGAAGACCTTGAAGCCCAGGTCGGCCTCGAGGAACTTGTTGGCGATCAGGTTGCAGACCACCAGCGAGCCGATGAACAGGCCCGCGAGGACGAGGAAGACGAAGTCCGCTCGCGCGGCGCGCCGCGCCGTCACTTCAGCGGGTAGGTGCTCTCGACCCACTCCTTCCAGGCCTCCTCGGCCTGCGCCATCGTCCAGCCGAAGTGCTCCTTGAAGGCGTCGCGTTGCGCGTCGTCCATCTTGGTGCCGTCGGGGTAGCCGTCGCGGGTCTTGCGCGTCTTGAGCTGCGTCAGCCACTTGCCGAAGGCCTCGGGGTGGGCCTGGGCGAGGAAGTCCACCTTCGACCAGGAGACCAGGTGGTCCTCGTAGTCGATCTCGGCCAGGGAGTTCTTGCGCACCAGCTGGGCGAAGGAGGCGCCGCGGTCCTTGGCCACCAGCTTGCGCACCTCGGGGGCCCAGTCGTGCGTGGCGCGGCCGACGTCGACGTTGCCCTCGATCGAGCAGAAGGTGTCGAAGCGGCCGTCGAACTGCCGCTCGAGCCAGTGCCCCGTGCCCTCGTAGATCCACACCGGCATCTCGTAGCTGTAGTGCATGTAGCCGTTGAGGAGGTTGTGGCCGACGCCGTGCGTGATCACCGCCGACAGGTGCTTGTCGTGCTGGATCTGCTCGGTCTCCATGTTCACGCCGAACCACAGGCAGTCGCGGTCGACGTTGTTCCAGCACTGCGGCTTGACGTAGCCCAGGCCCCAGGTCGCGCGCATGAACTCGCGGTAGGGGTTGGCGCGTTCGAACACCATGATCTCGAACTTCTCGCCCTGTCCGAGGAAGCGGCCGATGCCGCGCATCGTGTTGCGGTCGGCGTCGAGGAAGTCGTCGTCGCTGTTGCCGGCGAGGGCCAGGAAGCGGTCGTACAGGGCCTCGAGGCGCTCGCCGAGCAGGTGGACGCGGTACCACGGGTCCAGCGAGCCCTGCTTGGGCACGACCTCGGGCCAGCGCTCCTGCAGCGCGGCGAGCTCGGCGCGGTAGACCTTGATCTCGTCGACCGGGACCTTCCACTTGGGGAAGTCGCCGAGGATGCGGAAGTGCTCGGTCTCGAGCAGCATCGGCTCCCACACGCCCTCCTCGGCGATCTTCGCGCTGTCGGTGCGGGCGAAGGGGAAGGGGCCGTGGTGCATGCCGTTGGTGGCCAGCACCTCCGGGTCGTGGTCGCAGAAGGTGCACCGGTCGCGCTTGCGCTTCGGCCGCTCGCCCTGGGCGCTGGCCGCGTCGGCGGCGAGCAGGACGGCCAGCAGGACGAGCAGCAGGCGGACGGCGCGGCTCACAGCTTGCCCTCCCACTCCTGGCAGAACTGGATGATCTGCATCACCGAGGCCTGGTCCACAGGGTCCTGGCCGTGGACCGCCCGGCAGGCGTTGATCACCGCCAGCTTGACCGCGTTGTCCGGGTCGCGCAGGGCCGGCTTGAGCCCGCTGAGCTGCGCCTTGCCGCCGACGAGCTCGAACAGGCGCAGGGCCGCCAGCTTGTCGTCGCGTGTCTTCGCCGCGCGGATCATCCCCGAGACCTGCACCGACAGCGGGCCGCGCTCCAGGCCGGCGAAGTCGGCGCGCAGGCGGGCGCGGTTCTCGCCCCAGTCCTCGGCGGCGGCGGCGAGCAGCGCCGGCAGGCCGGCGTCGAGCTCGCGCCAGGCCAGGCCGCGCGCCGCCTCGTAGGCCTCGCGCGCGTCGCCGGCCTCCTCGAGGCGTTCGGCGAGCATCTCGGCGGCGTCCTTCCGCTCGCTGTCGGCGAGGCGCCGCACGAGGTAGCGGCGGGCGCCGGCGGCGGTCCTGCGGCCGACCTCCCTCCAGGCCAGGTCGAGGTCGGCGTCGGCGAGGGCGCGGTCGAGCAGGGCGACCAGCAGCGGCAGCCGCGCGCGCTCCTCCTCCTCGCCGTCCTCGAAGCGGGCCCAGGCGTCCAGCGCGTCGGGGACCACGCCGGCGCCGAGCGCGACGAGCTCCTCGAGGGCGGCCTCGGCGGTCTCGATCTTCTTCGAGCGCCGCAGCTCGTGGAGCCCTTCGCTGGCCTTCTTGCGCTCGCTCGAGTTGAGCGAGGGGAAGCGGCGCTTCTCGCGCTTCTCCTCGTCCTGGCCGTCCTGGCGCTCGGCGGCCCCGGCGTCGTGCGCGGGGAGGAACAGCGGGAGCGGCGCGGCGGGCGCGGCCAGGAACAGCAGGGTGGCGGCGATCATGATGCGGCGGGGGCGGCCACGCGCCCGTGACGGAAGCTCGACGGCAGGGCGCGGAGGCGTCGCGGCGTTCCCCCGAGCGGCAGTGTATTCCACTCCTGCTCCGCCCGCTGACGGGCCGCCTCGTCGCCGACGGGGAACTCGAGGCGCACGAGCTGCACCGAGGCGCGGTTGCGGTGGCCCTCGCCGCGCGCGCGCAAATAGACGATCTCCCAGCCGCGCACGGTGAGGACCGGCCCGGTCCACTGTCCGGGTTCCAGCCCGCCCGCGGCGGCGGCGACGCGGCCGCTGCCGATCTCGAAGGGCGAGGGCGCGCGCATCGGGTCGGCGGGGTCCTCCTCGCCGAGGACGGTGCGCTCGCGGGCCAGGGCCTCGGAATCCTCCCCGTTCCGCAGCCTTTCCGCCCAGATCTCCGCCTCCTGGAGCGCCGCAGCGCTCTCGGAGGGCAGCGCGGCGTGGAGCAGGTGCGCCGGGCCGAAGCCGCCGTCGAGGATGTGCCAGGCGAGCGAATCCGTGCCCCATTGCGGAAAACTCCCCTTCATTTCGGCGACGGCGGTGTCGATAGCTTCACCAGGGATCCAGGCGTCTCCGACGGCGAGGCCGTCTCGTTCCTGGCCGCAGGCGGTCAGGAGGGGCAGACAGGACAGGAGGAGGGTGGCCGATCTCACGGAATGCCATTATCGAATCTGCGGGCTCTCCGTAGAATGATGCGCTTCCACGGTTTCGAGAAAGCATGAAGACCCGCTTCCTTCCGCTCCTGACCGCCGGTCTGCTGGCCGGATTCCTCCTCCCCGCCCCGCTGGCCGCCGCGCCGCAGGACGCGGGCCTGGCCCTCACCGCCGAGGAGGCCGCCGTCGTCGGCCCGAACGGGATCCGCTACGACGAGGCCGTCCGCCGCGCCCTGATCTACACGGCCGGCTCGCAGCTCCTCAACCAGGAGACGGTCAACGCCCTGATCGCCGACGAGGTCCAGCGCCGCAAGGACGCCGGCATCGACGTCAGCCACTGCGTGGTCGAGGACGCCGTCGTCGACGCCCGCATCGCCAGCCTGCAGAAGACCTTCGCCGAGAAGAACCCCGGCGTCGACTTCTGGAAGACGGTCGAGGCGATGGGCAACACCCGCGAGACCTACCGCGAGGAGATCGGCCGCATGGTGCTGGTCGACCAGCTGTTCTTCCCGGACGACCCGGCGAAGTGGCCGCTCGAGACGCTGAAGGAGATCTTCGGTCCGCCGGAGGGCTCCGGCGACGGCACCGAGGGCGGCCTGTTCGCCCAGAACGCCGCCTCGATCTACGAGCAGACCATCCTGCCGACCTACGAGGAGGTCAAGAAGGCCCACGAGACCGGGGAGGAGTTCGAGGTCGGCGGCTTCGTCGCCCAGTACATCCTGCGCCCCGGCGTCATGAAGTGGCTGCTCGACAAGGCGGTCGTGGAGGAGCCCTACGACGGGCTGCCGGCCGGCGTCGCCCTGCGCGTCAACGGCCGTGAGTTCGCCACCGCCGACCTGCTCGCGCGCATCGAGAGCCTGGTCGGCCCGGTCGAGCGCGAGCGCGCCCGCATGCTGGTCGACACCCTGTGGGCGGTCCAGTCCGCGCTGGACGCCGACGGCGCACTCCTGACGGTCGAGGAGGCGAAGGCCCGCATCGCCAAGGACCGCGAGCAGTACGTCAACTCGCCGATCTCCTACGAGCAGATGCAGCTGCAGTTCCTCGGCTACCCGTCGATGGAGGTCTTCCACCGCGTCCACCGCCTGCGCGAGTCCTTCCGCGACCGCATGGGCGAGGTGCCGCAGGCGGAGATCGACGCCCACGTCGCCGCGCGGCTGAGCTTCCTCGGCCAGGGCAAGGCCGACGCCGAGGTGATCTACTTCTCGGCCCGCGACATGAGCAACGGCACCTACGCCAAGGAGGGCGACCCCTTCGCCGAGGCCGAGCAGCGCGCCGCCAAGGCCGCCGCCGAGCTGCGCGCCGGCTCCGACTGGGCCGCCGTGCTGCTGAAGTACAGCGACTTCCCCGAGGCCTACCCGGGCACCCAGCCGGGCATGCCGACGCCGAACCGCGGCCGCTTCGGCGCCATGCCGCGCAACCAGCTGCGCGACTTCCTCGGGGAGAACGACTACTTCGACTTCCTCTACGGGATCTCGGTCGGCGACCAGATCTTCTTCGACGCCGAGCCGGGCACGATCTACGGCCCCGTGATGGGTCCGACCGGCTGGATGGTCTACAAGCTGACCCGCCGCCTGGCCCCCGAGGTCGAGATCGACCTCGAGAACAGCGAGCGGCACCAGTACCTGGTGAACGACGACCTCCTCAACGTGCGCTTCTTCGGCTTCGTCGACGAAGTGATGGCGTCCGAGTAGGGCGCGAGCGACAATCGCCCGGGCCTTGGCCCAGCGAACCGGATTCCGCGAGACCTACCGCCGGATGCTGCCGTACCTGCGGCGGTACCGGCGGCAGGCGTTTCTCACGGTGGTGCTCGGCGCGGTCGCCGCGCTGGGCTCGAAGGCCAACCTCGCCTTCCTGACGCCGCTGGTCAACCGGCTGTTCCCGGAGGCCCGCTCCGAGACCGCCGAGCTCTCGACCCTCAAGGGCTTCGAGCTCTGGCTGGACGAGCGGCTGAGCGGCTTCACCCTGTTCGGCCTCGGCGAGGCGGCCAGCGCGGTGGCGATGATCGGCGGCTGCCTGCTGGTCAGCGCCGCGGTCTTCTCGCTGATCCAGTTCGTCTTCCTGCGCCTGTCGCGCATGCTCGGGGTGTGGATGGTGGCCGACCTGCGCCAAGACCTGGCCGCGCACGTTCTGAAGCTCGGCATGCGCTACCACTCCGGCCGCCGCCTCGGCGACCTGCTGTCGCGCCTGACCGCCGACGTCTCGACCAGCCTGCGCCTGCTCACCCTGGTGGTCGAGGAGCTCGTGCAGGAGCCCTTCAACATCATCGGCGCCTTCCTCATGGCCTGGTTCGCCGCGCCGATGGCGACGCTGGGCATGCTGGTCTTCCTGCCGGCGCTGGCGCTCCCGGTGCTGCTGCTCGGCCCGAAGGTGCGCAAGCGCAGCCAGAAGTCGCTGGCCAAGCTCGGGGACACCACGCAGACGATGACCCAGATGTTCTCGGGCATCCGCGTGGTCAAGGCCTTCCGCATGGAGGAGCGCGAGGCCGACGAGTTCCGCCGCGTCAACCAGGAGTTCGTCCACCAGACCGACCGCATGGTGAAGGCGCAGGCCACCAGCCTGTCGATCACCAACTTCCTCGCCCAGGGCGGCATCGGCGTCGCCATCGGCCTGATCGCGCTGGCCAACGCCTGGCTCGACGGCAGCCTGTTCGCCGACGTCGGCTCGATGATCACCTTCTTCGCCGCCACCGGCTTCCTCTTCACCAGCGTGAAGCGGCTGACCAAGGCGGTGTCGATCATCTACTCCTCGATGGGGGCCACCGAGCGCGTGTTCGAGGTGCTCGACCTCGAGCCCGAGATCCGCGAGACCGGCGCGGAGCGGCCCTTCGGCGGCCTGCAGGGCGAGATCCGCTTCGAGGGCGTCGGCTTCGACTACGGCACCGGCGACGGCCCGGCGCTGCACGACATCAGCTTCACCGTGCGCCGCGGCGAGCGCGTCGCCCTGGTCGGCTCCTCCGGCGCCGGCAAGAGCACCCTGCTCGACCTGGTGGCGCGCTTCTACGACCCGACCGAGGGCCGCATCCTGGTCGACGGGGTGGACCTGCGCGAGCTGCGCGTCGCCGACTGGCTCGACCGCCTGGCGATCGTCGGCCAGCAGCCCTTCCTGTTCCAGACCTCGCTGCGCGAGAACGTGCGTTACGGGCGGCCGGAGGCCGCGCCCGAGGAGGTCGAGCGCGCCTGCGCCGCGGCCAACCTCGGCGACTTCGTGGCCGGCCTGCCGCAGGGGCTCGACACGCCCGCCGGCGAGGCCGGGACGCGCCTGAGCGGTGGCCAGGCCCAGCGGGTGACCATCGCGCGCGCCATCCTGCGCGACGCCGACGTCCTGCTGCTCGACGAGGCGACCAGCGCGCTCGACTCCGAGTCGGAGCGCCGCGTGCAGCTCGCCCTCGAGAACCTCGTCGCCGGCCGCACCTCCTTCGCGATCGCGCACCGCCTGAGCACGATCCGCAACGCCGACCGCATCCTGGTGATGGAGCACGGCCGCATCGTCGAGGACGGCGACCACGACACCCTGGTCGCGGCCGGCGGCGCCTACGCCAAGATGTGGCAGCTGCAGGCCTCGGGCCAGGCCGCGGGCGCCGCGGACTGAGCCTCAGGCCGGTCCGACCAGCACCACGGCCTGGACGTCGATGCGCTCGGCGTCCCCGCCCTCGGTGGTCTTGCCCTTCAGGTTCACGCGGTCGAGGGGCAGGCCGAGCAGCGCGGCCAGCGAGTGGCGCATCGCCGCGCGGTGGGGGGCGACCTTCGGGCGCTCGCAGACCAGCACCAGGTCGGCCGACAGGGGCCGCAGCCCGCGGTCGGCCAGCATGCGCAGGGCCTCGGCCAGGAAGCGCCGCGAGTCGGCCCCGCTCCAGGCCGGTTCGGTGTCGGGGAAGAGGGTGCCGAGGTCGTCCAGCCCGGCGGCGCCGAGCAGGGCGTCGGTCAGCGCGTGGAGGACGGCGTCGGCGTCGCTGTGCCCGACGGGGCCGACGGGGCTGTCGAGCAGGACGCCGGCCAGGCGGCAGGGGCGGCCGGCCTGGAGGCGGTGGCGGTCCCAGCCGAGGCCGACGCGGGGCAGGGGGTCGAGGGAGCTCATGAGGCGGAGCGGGCTCCGAGCAGCGCGGAGGCCATGGCGAGGTCGGCCGGGGTGGTGACCTTGGGGTTCGGGGCGGGGGAGTCCACCAGGGCCGGGGCGTGGCCGGCGGCTTCGAGCAGCATCGCCTCGTCGGTCGGCAGGCCCGCGCCCTCCGGCCAGGCGGCGAAGGCGGCGAGCAGCAGTTCGCGGCGCGCGCCCTGCGGGGTCTGGGCGGCCCAGAGGGCCTCGCGGTCGACCGTGGCGGCCACCCGGCCCGCCGCGTCGGCGCGCTTCAGGGTGTCCGCCACCGGGGCGGCGGCGAGG
>CAYFGE010000026.1:0-40054 GCA_964342475.1 uncultured Planctomycetales bacterium | reverse complement strand
CCGGATCGGCCCCGGCCGCCTGGAGCCGCGAGGCCAGGCCGGGGCCGACCAGCGCGGCCGGCGGGCAGCCGAGGCGCGCGACCAGCGCCGCCTCGAGCGGATCGGCGGGCGCAGGCCCCTCCTCGGGCGGTGAAGCTTCGAAGGAGGACGGCGCGGGGCCGCGGCGACGCTGCCAGCCGAGGAAGACCACGCCGACCACCGCCACCGGGCCGAGGAAGAGGGCGACCAGGAAGAGCCGCGTCCACGGGTCGGGGCCGGCGGGCTCCGCAGGCGCGGCTCCCGCCTCGGCCGTCGGGTCGGTCGACGGCGCCACCGCCACCGGATCGGCGGGCGCCGCCGCCTCCGGCGGGTGCACCAGGCGGCGCAGCTCCCCGCTCTGCGGGTCGAAGGCGTCGAGGACGAAGACCGGGTCGCCCGCACCCCCGACGCGCGCCAGCTCGAAGTCGACGCGCAGGGCGTCCGGGGAGGCCTCGCGCAGGCGGCCCAGCTCGTGGTGGCTCGCGCCCTCGAGGCGCGGCGCGGGCAGGTGTTCGAAGTCGCCCGCGCCGCTCACCGTGACCACCCAGCGCTCATGGCCGTCCTCGGTCGCGGGACCGCGCTCGGCGCGCAGCTCGAAGCGGCCGACCGCCACGGCTCCGGCCTCCGCCTCCGGAGGCAGCGGCAGGACCTCGAGCAGCAGGGGCTCGCCCTGCGTCTCGCGCCGCTCGATCCCGGTCGGCACCCGCCCCTGCACGAAGTCGTCCACCCAGCCGGCAGCCTCGGCGAAGTGGAGCGCGGGCGCGGCCAGCTCGAGCGGTCCGGGCGCGTCGGGCACCACGCGGCGCGGCTGCGAGAAGACGAGGTGCTCGACGCCCGCGCGCAGCTCCGTGCCCGCCGGCAGCACCCAGGCCGCGCCGCCGTCCCCCGCCACGCGCAGCGCCGCGGCCGGCGCCGGGACGGCGCGCTGCAGGGCGGCGGGCCAGGCCGCGCGCAGCTGCACCGGGACGTCCAGGGGCTGACGGAAGGGCTGGACCAGCTCCTCCTCGTACTGGGCCCGCGGGAAGCCGAAGCGCAGCTCGAGCTCGACCCGCTCGCCGACCCGGACGGCGCGGTCCGGCCCGCGCAGCTCGACGAAGGGCCCGGCGACGGGATCCTGCGCGGCGGCGCAGGCGCAGAGCAGGAGGACTCCGATCACCAGTCCCGCACCCCCTGCGTCGCCGGGCGCTTGCGGCGCTGCTCGACCTTGCGCTGCTCCATCCGCGCCAGGCGCTCGAGGAGGTCCTTCTTCTGCTCCTCGCTCAGCTCGGGCGGCGGCGTGGGCGGCCGGTCCGGCGCGGGCGGTGGGTCGCCGCTCGGCTTCTCGCCGGCGGCGGCGCGGGCGGCCTCGCGTTCGGCGCGCAGGCCCTCCAGCGCGCGCTGGGCGCGGGCCACGTTGCGCCGGGCCTCGGGCCAGTCGGCGCGGCTGCTCGCCGCCTCGACCCAGGCCAGGCGGGCGGCCTCGGTGAGGACCACCGCCTTGTCCCAGGCGGCCAGGCCGCCGGCGCCGACCCGCGCGGCCTGGGCGGCAGCCTCGGCGCGGGAGAAGGCCGCGTTGCCGCGCAGGAAGCTGCGGCGGGCGACGAAGGGCTCCCCACCGCGCGAGGCCGCCCGCCTTCCGGCGTCCTCGACCACCAGCCAGTCCCCGCGCCGGGCGGCGGCGAGGGCCCAGGCGTCGAGCAGCTCGGCGGAGGCGTCCGCGCCGGCCTCCGCGGCGGCGGCGGCGAAGACGGCCGCCGCCTCGTCCCAGCGGCCCTCCTCGTAGGCGGCGAGGCCGGCGGCGAGCGCGCCGCCGCCGAGCAGCAGAGCCAGGGTGAGCGAGACCTTCATTCCTGACGGCGCCGCGCGCCGAGCTCCAGTATCCCGAGGAGGAAGGCGAGCAACAAGAGCGGCTGGTGCAGCGGACGCGGCGCGCCGGTCGGCGCCCCCTCGACGCGGCGCCCGGCCATCGGCCGCACGCGCCGCTCCCACAACGGGACCAGGACGTCCGCGCCGGCCGCCGCCTCGACGTATTCGCCACCGGCCGTCTGGGCCACCGCGCGCAGCCCCGCGGCGTCCAGCCGCGAGAGCACCTCGGCACCGGCCGGGTCCCGGACGAAGCTCTCGACGCCGTCCTCGCGCACCGCGATGCGGCTGCCGAGCGCCGAGCCGAAGCCGACGGCGTGCACCACCACTCCCGCCTCGCGGCAGGCCTCGGCGGCGGCGCGGCCGCGCTCCTCCAGGTCCTCGCCGTCGGTCAGGAGCAGCACCACGGCGTGCTCGGCCTCGCCCCCCTCGAGGGCGACCAGGGCCTGCTCGAGGGCGGCGCCGAGGTCGGTGCCGCCGCGGGGGACGCTGGCCGGGCCGGCCAGGTCCACGAGGCCGGCGAAGGTGCGTCGGTCCTCGGTCAGGGGAACGGCCAGCCGCGCCTCGCCGGCGAAGCAGACCAGGGCGAAACGGTCCCGCGCGGCGTGCTCGGCGAGGGCGCGCACCTCGGCCTGGGCGCGCGCGAGGCGGGTGGGGCGGAGGTCCTGGGCCAGCATCGAGCGGGAGACGTCCAGGCAGACGACCACGTCGACGGCGCGCGGATCGTCCTCCCCCGCCTCGCGGGAACCCTGCGGCCCGGCCAGGGCCAACACGGCCAGGGTCACGGCCCCGAGGAAGACGCGGCGGCGGAAGCCCACCCGTCCCCGCGACGGCGTGGCGGCGCCGCCCCAGGCGGCGAGCGCACCCAGGCGGAGCTCCTCGGCGTGACGCAGCCACCACCCGAGCAGCGGCACGAGCAGCAGCAGGCCGAGGGCCTCGGGCCGGGCGAGCAGCGGCGGGTTCACGACCAACCCTCCCGCGCGGCGGCGCCGAGCGCGCGCCCGGCCACGAGCAGCAGCAGCGCGGCGGCCAGGAACCAGGGGTAGACGTCGACACGGCGGAAGCGCGGCTCGCGGAAGCCGGTGCGCTCGAGCTGGTCGATGGCCTCGTAGACGCCGCGCAGCGCCTCCGCGTCGCGGGCCTCGAAGAAGCGGCCGCCGGTGACCGCCGCGAGCTCCTGCACCGGACCGGTGTCGAGCGCCTGCCAGCTGCCGTCGGCGGCGCGGCTGCCGCGGCCGGCCACGACGGCATAGACCCGCACGCCGAGGCGACTGCAGAGCCGGGCGGCGTCACGCGGCCCGACCGCCTCCGAGGATCCCGGCGTGGCCACGTTCTCCTCGCCGTCGGTGAGCAGGACGACCACCTTCGAGCTCGCCTCGCTGCCCTCGAGCACCTGCGCCGCGCGCGCCACCGCCAGCCCGATGCCGGTGGCGTCCTCGGGCCCCTCCGCCGCGACGCTCGTGGTCTCACGCAGGATGCGGCCGAGGGCCGCGTGGTCGAGGGTCAGCGGGCAGGCCACGTCGGGGAAACGCGCGAAGCGCACCAGGCCGACCCGGTCGTCCGACCGCTCGGCGGCGAAGGCGGCGGCGGCCTCGCGCGCCACCTCGAGCCGGCTGCGCTCGCCGTCGAGGTCGCGGGCGGTCATCGACGAGGAGACGTCGAGGCAGAGCAGGACGTCGATGCCCTCGGCCTCGAGCGGCAACGGCTCGCGCTGGGTCGGGCGGGCCAGCGCCACGACCAGGAGCAGCAGGCCGAAGACGCGCAGGAGCGGCGGCAGGAAGCGCAGGCGCTGGCGCCAGGAGCGGGGCGCCGCGGGCAGGCCGGCGGTGGCAGCAGCGGCCGCGGGCAGGCCGCGGCGCGCGCGCCCGACGGCGACCGCGAGGGGCACGAGGAGGACGAGCAGCATCCAGCCCGGCTCGCGCAGCTCGACCTCGTTCAGCCAGAGGAAGAGCGCTCTCATGCCGGCTCCTCCGCGAGGTGGGCTCGCGCCGCGGCGAAGGCGCGGGCCCGCTCGGCGGCCAGCTCCTCGCCCGGCCCGAACTTCTCGCGGTCACAGTAGGCCAGGCAAGGGGCCAGGACCTCGGCGACCTGGGGGCAGGAGTCGGCCAGGAGCGAGGCCAGGAGCTCGGGGCTGGTGCGCCGCGCGGCGGGCAGGCCGTGGACCTCCGCCAGGTCGTCGCGCAGCAGGGCGGCGAAGGCCTGCGCCTCGGCGGCGTAGGCAGCGGCACCGGTCGGAGTGCCAGCCGCCAGCTCCGCGAGGGCGAGGCGGCGGCGAGCGCGCCCGGCCGCGCGGCCCGAGCGCACCGCGCCGCGCTCCGCCCGCCGTTGCGCGCCGCGCCGCCCCCACCGCAGCGCCAGGGCGAGCGCCAGCGCGAGCGGCGGGAGCAGCCAGGGCCAGCGCGCGGCCGGGGGCCGCAACAGCGGCCCGGCGGGGAACTCGGGCTCGCCGACCTCCCCCTCCGCCAGAGCCGGGGTCACCCGCAGCGGCAGCGCCGCCGACTCGGCCTCGAGCAGCGGGCCGCTGCCGTCCGCCGCGCGCGCGCGGAGGACCAGAGGACCGAGCTGCGCCTCGCCGGCCTCGAAGGCGTGCAGGCGCAGGCGCAGGATCTCGCCCCGCCGGCCGCTCCGCCGCCACTCGCTGCGCTCGAGCTCGCGCACCACGAGCGGCGCGAGGGCGTCGGGGTCCCAGGCCTCGGCGGCCAGGTCGCTGCGCCAGCCGCGCTCGACGATCAGCTCGAAGCCGAGGCCCGCCTCGACCTCGACCGCGCCGTCCGTCCCCGCGGCGGGAGCTTCGATGCGGACCATCAGAGCGGGAGCCGCGGGGTCGGCCGCCGGCGCACAGGCCGCGGCCAGCAGCAGCGAGGCGGGGAGGGACGACCTCATCGCCCGCCGCGCCGCGTGCGGCGGCGGTGGAAGAAGCGCAGGATCGGACGCGCCACCGCGTCGGGTTGGGCTCCGGGCGGCAGCGCGACGTCGAGCAGCTCTACGCGCGCGCGGGCCAGCTCCTGCTCGACGCGGCGCTGCCAGCCGTCGAGGCGCTGCGCCCAGGCCGCGCGCGCGGGCGCGTGGTCGGCGTCCACCCAGCGTTCGACGCCGTGCTCGGGGTCGCGCAGCCGCAGCAGGCCGCCGCCGCGCGGCAGCTGCAGGGCGGGGCCGCTCAACCGCACCGCGACGAGGTCGTGGCGCGCCGCGCAGGCCCGCGCGGCGCGCTGCCAGCCGTCGGCCAGGAAGTCCGACACCAGGAAGACCAGCGAGTTGCGCCGCGCCACGCGCCCGACCCACTGCAGGCCGGGGGCCAGGTCGGTCGGCCCCGGCGGCGCGGGCAGGGCCAGGCAGTCGCGCAGGATGCGCAACAGCGCCCGCCGCCCCTTGCCCGGCGGCAGGTAGCGCTCCACGCGGTGGCCGACCGCGGTCAGGGCGATGCGGTCCTGGTTGCGCAGCGCGGCCTGCGCCAGGCAGGCGACGACGCGGGCGGCGGCCGACCGGCCCGACCAGCCGTCCGGCCCGCAGGCCATCGACGCCGACAGGTCGACGACGAAGTGCACGCTCTGCTGCCGCTCGTCGACGAACTGCTTCACCTGCGGCCGCCCGGCGCGCGCGGTCACGTTCCAGTCGACCGCGCGCGGGTCGTCGCCCTCGACGTAGTCGCGCACCTCGTCGAACTCGATGCCCGCGCCGCGGAACACCGAGGCGTACTCGCCGGACATCGTGCCGGTGGACAGGCGGCGGCCGAACAGCTCGACCCGCCGCACCTCCTCGAGGAGTTCCTGCAGCGCGGGGTCGACGACCGCGGCCATCCGGCTCAGGGCACCGGCACCGTGTCGAGCACGCGGCGCACGATCCGGTCGCTGTCCACGCCCTCGGCCTCGGCCTCGTAGGTGGTGACCACGCGGTGGCGCAGCACCTCGGGGGCCACCGCCTTGACGTCGTGCGGCGTCGCGTAGCCGCGGCCCTCGAGGAAGGCGTGGGCGCGCGCGCCCTGCACCAGCGCGATCGAGGCGCGCGGCGAGGCGCCGTAAAGGATCAGCGGGCCGAGCTCCGCCATCCCGGCGGCGGCCGGCTCGCGCGTGGCGAAGACCAGGTCCACCACGTAGCGGCGCAGCTTCGGCTCGACGTGGACCTCGTCGAGCAGCGCGCGCGCGGCCAGCACCTGCTCGGGCGAGGCGACGCAGCGCGCGCGCGGCTTGTGGCCGGTGGTCGCCATGCGGGCGACGATCTCCTCCTCCTCCTCGCGGCTGGGGAATCCCACGAGCACCTTGAGCATGAAGCGGTCGACCTGGGCCTCGGGCAGGGCGTAGGTGCCCTCCTGCTCGAGCGGGTTCTGCGTCGCCAGCACGAGGAAGGGCTGCGGCAGCGGCCGCGTCTCCCCGGCCAGCGAGACCTGCCGCTCCTGCATCGCCTCGAGCAGGGCCGACTGCACCTTGGCCGGGGCGCGGTTGATCTCGTCGGCGACCAGGAAGTGGGCGAAGACCGGGCCCTCGCGCACCGACCACTCGCCGGTGCCGGGGTGGTAGACCTGGGTTCCGAGCAGGTCGGCGGGCAGCAGGTCCGGGGTGAACTGGATGCGCCGGTAACTGCCGCCGAGAGCCGTGGCCAAGGACTCGACGGCCAGCGACTTGGCCAGGCCGGGCACCCCCTCCAGCAGCACGTGGCCGTCCGCCAGCAGGCCGACCAGCATCGATCGGAGCAGGGCGCGCTGGCCGACCAGGACGCGCTCGACCTCCTCGGTCAGGGCGCGGAGGAACTCACTCTCCCGCTCGATGCGGGCGCTGACGGCGGAGACGTCGGTCAAGGTTCGGCTGCTGCGGGGCCTGCGGGGCAGGGCTGGACGAGCATAGCGCCGCCGCGCGCGCCCCCCGCCGCCCGTGGTAGGCTGGCCGACCGAGCCGAACGGCCGATCCCCGTAGCGGAGAACCGACATGCGCCGACCCGCCGTCCGCCCCCATCCTGGCCTCCTCCTCCCCGCCCTCCTCCTGGCCGGCTCGGCAACCGCGCCGGCGCAGCAGGGCGGCCAGGCCCCGCCCGGGCTCGACCGCGAGGCGATGTGGTACGCCCCCACCGCGGAGGACTGGGCCAAGCCCTGCCTGATCGAGTGGCAGCGCACCTGGGACGACGCCATCGCGGTGTCGAAGGAGACGGGCAAGGCCATCCTCGTCTGCGTCAACATGGACGGCGAGATCGCCAGCGAGCACTACGCCGGCGTGCGCTACCGCCAGCCGGACATCGCGCAGCTGTACGAGCCCTACGTCTGCGTGATCGCCTCGGTCTACCGCCACACGCCGCGCGACTACGACGAGAACGGCCAGCGCGTCGAGTGCCCGCGCTTCGGCACCGTGACCTGCGGCGAGCACATCTGGATCGAGCCGGTCCTGTTCGGCAAGTACTTCGAGGGCACCCGCGTGGCGCCGCGCCACATCATGGTCGAGCTCGACCAGAGCGAGGTCTACGACGTCTACTACGCCTGGGACACCGACTCGGTCTTCCAGACCATCGAGGACGGCATCACCCAGCGCGAGTACCAGCCGCCGGAGCCGCCGCGCGGCGACCGCTCGCTGCTCGACAAGGTGGCCAGCCGCGACGCGCAGGACCGCGCCGAGGTCGAGCAGGCCTACACCGAGGGCGACCCCGGGACCCGGAAGGCCCTGCTCGAGGCCGCCCTGGCCCTCGGCGGAGAGGCGCCGGTGGACCTGCTGCGCCTCGCCGTCTACGGCTACGACCTCGAGCTGAGCGAGATGGCCCGCCGCGCGCTGGCGCAGAGCAACCAGCCGGGCGCGGTGCCGCTGATCTCCGAGGCGCTGCGCGTGCCGCTGGCGCAGGCCGAGCGGGAGGGGCTGATCGGCGCGCTCGAGCGCCTCGGCCAGGACGACCCGAAGGCGCGCAAGCTGGCCGGCGTCCACCGCGGCTTGGGGCGCCGCTCCGACACCGTCGACGTCGAGGGCTGGGCCGCCGGCCTGGCCGAGCTCGAGGCCGCGGACCTCGCCGTGGACCGGGACGCGCTGAAGACCCAGCTCGACTACGTCGACGCGCAGGCGCGCGGCGGCGCGGCCGGGCCGGAGGCGAAGCTCGAGGCCGCGGAGGCCTACCTGGCCTACGCCGTCGATCCGAACACCGCGGCCAGCCTGGCCGCCGACCGCCGCAACGGCGCGAAGTACGCCCAGCTGATGTTCGAGGACGCGCGCAACGCCGCCCTCGAGGCCGAGTCGCTCGGCGCCGAGGGCTGGCGCGTGCAGGCCGTGCTGGCGCTGGCCGCCCACTACCTGGGTGAGGCGGACGAGGCCGAGCGCCGCGCCGCCGCGGCCGTCGCCACCCTGCCGGCCGGCGAGAGCAGCTGGAACGCCGTCGCCACGCTGTCGCTGTTCGCCGGGGCGCGCCAGCGCGCGATCACCGAGAAGGTGCAGGCCAAGGAGGACTTCCCGCCCGAGTGGCTGACCGACGTCCACGCCGCGTACTCGGTCATCGCGCGGCACCCGCTCTGCACCGACACCCAGGTCGCCGAGCACCACGACTTCCTGCTCACCCTCGAGGCCTTCGGCCCCGCGGCCGAGGTACTCGGGCAGGGCCTGGGGCGCTTCCCCGACTCCTGGGCGCTGCACGCGCGGCTGCGCTCGCAGCTGCTGCGCGACCGCGGCGTGGCCGGCCTGGAGAAGGCCTACGAGGAGATGCTGGCGCGGCCGGACGCCCACGCCTACCTTGAGTGGTTCGCCGGGTACGCCTCGCTGGTCACGGCGGAGTTCCACCGCCGCAACAACATGGACGCCGAGGCCCTGGCGGCCTACGACCGCGCCGTCGCCCACTGGGAGCGCGGCGTCGCCGCCAGCCCCGAGACGCGCGAGACCGCCGACACCTACATCGCCCTGTGCGAGGCCGGCCGCGCCCGCCTGGCGATGACCGCCGGCGAGCTCGAGCGCGCGCTGGCCGAGCTGCGCAGCAGCTTCGCGCGCCAGCCGCAGGGCGCGGCGACGCGGGACGGCCTCAACCTGTCCGCCGTCGACACCGCGCGCAGCCTGCTGCAGCGCTGCCGCGACGCCCAGCGCGAGGACCTGGCCGAAGCCGTTCAGGCCGAGCTCGCGCGCCTGCGCGAGATCGACCCGCAGCTGCTCGAGGCTCCCGAATGGGACCGCGGCGGCCGCCCCAGCCCGGACGCCCAGCGCGGCCGCGGCCGGCGCGGCGGGCGCTGAGCCCTTCCCCCGACGCGCGCGCGGCGGGACGTCCCGCCCGGCTCACTCGCCGGGCAGGACGTGGATCGCGTCGCTCAGAGCCCACTGCCCGAGCGCGCCGCCGCCCGGATCCAGCACGGCCCACTGGCCGTAGAGGTGGATCCCCGAGCTGATGAAGCGCGCGTCGGGGTTGAACCAGAAGCTCAACTCGGCGTTGCCGTTGGCGTCGGTCACGGCCAGGAAGACGGGGTTGAAGCGGTTGCCGACGAGCAGGGTGCAGCCGCCCGCGTAGGGGTCGGCGATCGCGGTGCGCCCCCCCAGCAGGTAGGCGGGGGTGAGCGGTGCGGCGCCGCTGAGCGTGACCACGAAGTTCGGGTTGTCGCGGTAGGGTTCGCCGCGGTGACCGATGGTCGGCGCCAGCCCGCTGCCGCCGCCGCAGCCCGCGCCGTAGAACTCGGCGAAGGGGCGCTGCAGCTGCCGGTGGTCGAGAACGCCGCGCTGCGGCTCGAGGGCGAGCAGGTCGAGGCGGGAGTCGCCGTCCACGTCGGCGGCCAGCACCTCGAGCAGGGAGGCGCCGCTGCCGACGGTCTCGGGGACCGCCACCGCCGGGTCGGGACCGGACAGGATCACCAGGCGTCCGAGCGCGGTGTCGGCCACGACCAGGTCGGGGACGTCGTCCCCGTCGGCGTCGGCCGCGGTGATCGCGGACGGCGCGTACAGGCCGCCGCGGATCTCGACCGCCGGCACCAGGCCGCCGCCGGGCTGCCCGGCGTACCAGGCCACGCCGCCGGCCTCCCCCGCCTCGCCGATGCCGGCGACCGCGACGTCGAGGTTGCCGTCGTCGTCGAGGTCGGTGACCACGAGGCGGCGCGGGTCGAAGGGGACGGCCAGCTCCACGTCGCCCGAGAAGCTGCCGAGGCCGTCGTTGAAGCGCAGCAGCAGACGCCGCGGACCGACCGGGTGGAGGCTGCCCGCGTCCACCGCGACCAGGTCGAGGTCGCCGTCGCCGTCGAGGTCGGCCAGGGCGGCGTCCTCCCAGGCGCCCGGACCGCTGGCCGGTGCGGCCGCCGGGATCCACCCGCCGTTCTTGTCGTTGCGCAACCACAGCAGTTCGCCCGGCTGGAACACCCAGCCCGGATCGACGACCAGGAGGTCGAGCCAGCCGTCGCCGTCGAGGTCGCCCGGGACGGCCGCCATCGGCGCGACGCCGACGGACACCACCTGGGGCGGGCCGAGGCCGCCGGCGCCGTCGCCGGCCAGGACGACCACGGCGCCTCCGACCGGATCGCCGACCACGACGTCGGGCGCGAAGCCGGCGTCGAGCGGGGCCACGCGCGGCCGCCCCGCCGAGAGCCCGGCCGGGAAGGCCGGGCCGGGGCCGAAGAAGCGGCCCTGGACGTTCTGGTGGACCGCCAGGGTGCCCGAACCGTCGAGGGCCGTGACCAGGTCGGGATCGCCGTCGAGGTCGAGGTCACCGAGGGCGAAGCCGCTCGCCTCGGTGCCGTTGGCCAGCACCGAGCGCAGGCCGAAGCGGGCGGTGCGGGGATTCCAGCCGGAGACGTCGGCGGCCGCGCCGCCGTCGAGCAGCAGAGCGTCCCCGGAACCCGCGCCGGCGCCGGAGGGGCCGTCGGCCGCGCCCCACCAGTTGCCGCGTGCGTCGACGGGCGCAGCGCCGGCGAGCAGGCGCAGGCCGAAGGCGCCGTTGGCCTGGATCAGGTTGCCGGCCACGACGAGGTCCCCGCAACCGGTGCCGACGAGGACGCCGCCGGTCCCCGGCAGGCCGCGCAGGGTGTTGTCCACCACCCGGGCGCGCGGCGCGTCGCGCAGGCCGACGGCGTGCGCCGCGGGGGCGGCGGCGGCCAGGCTGCGCTGGTACTGCGTGAAGACGTTGCCACCGACCAGGGCGCCGGGCCAGCCGTCGACGACCGAGACCACGCCGAGGTCGCGCCCCGCCACCGGCCGCGCCAGGCAGCGGCGCAGGTGGTTGCGGGTCAGCTCGCCGCCGCCGGCGGGCGCGTATCCCGCCGCCGGGCCGCGCAGCAGCACGGCCGGACCGTCGGTGAGGAGGAAGAGGTTCTCGCGCAGCACGGGGTCCGCCGCGCAGACCGAGACGCCCGCGCCCGCCGCGCCGCCGCGGTCGCCGGTGCCGGTTCCGCGGAACTCGCAGCCCTGCACGGTGAGGCGGTCGGCCCCGAAGGCGTCCACCCCGCTCCCCTCGAGCTGCGTGAAGCGGCACTGCTCGACGACCACGTCGTCGCAGTGGCGCAGCGCGATGCCGCTGCCGTGGCGCAGGGCCAGGCCGGCGGCGCCGAGCCAGCCCTGGTCCAGCCCCACGCGCTGGACGAGGTGCCCCGAGCTGTGCGCGGTCGCGTGCCCCTCGAGCAGGACCTGCGTCTGGTTGCGGCGCACGACGCCGCGGGTGATCGTCACGTCGTCCACGCCCGGCAGGACGTGGATGCCCACGCTGGCCGCACCGAGGCCGTCGATGCGGTGGCCGCCGAGGTCGATGCGCACGCCGCTGGCGGCGACGGTGAGGCCCACGGGGTGGACGCCGTCGTACTGCAGGTCCTGGGTCAGGGTGACGTCGGCCGTGACGACGTCGCCCCAGGCCTGGGCGGAGGCCGGAGCGGTGAGGGCGGCGGTCGCCGCGAGCAGGAGAACGGAGACGGGACGCATGGCGAGCGGAATAGGACGAGGTGGGACGAGCGCCGGGCGGCGGCGCGTGAGCCGCCACCCGGCCGTTTCATCCGGGATCAGTAACCGAGCTTGACCCGCATCGCGTCACTCAGCGAGTACAGGCCGCCCACGTTGCCGTTGGGGTCGAACACGGCCCACTGGGCGTAGTAGTTCTTCCCTTCCAGGTTCCAGATGTTCGGGATCGGCGTCAGCGCGCTGGCCGCGCCGGTCGCGTCGGTGAAGGCGAACACCTGGCGGCGGTTGCCGCCGACGTAGAAGGTGCAGCCGAGCGTGCCGACCCCCATCTCGACCTGTTCGTTGCCGAAGACCAGCACGGCCGTGCTCAGCGCACGGGCGTTGCTGACCTCGACCTCGAAGGCCGTGTTGCCGATGGTGGGCAGGCCGACCGCCGCGATCTGCGGCACGTTGCCGCTGGTGCCGGGGCAGCCGTTGCCGAAGTACTCGACGAGCGCACGCGGCTGGGCCGGGTGGACGTAGAGCTTGTCGGCGCCGGTGCACAGCACCAGGATGTCCGGCGTGTCGTCCAGGTCGAGGTCGGTGACCGCGATCGCCACAGGCAGCGAGCCGGAGGCCACGTCGTAGGCGGTGCCGAAGTTGGCCATGCTGTCGAGCAGCACGGTCAGGTCGTCGCCGCCGGCGTCGGCCGCCACCAGGTCGAGGTCGCCGTCCTCACCGAGGTCGCCGACCGCGAGGGCCATCGGGCCGGTCAGACCGGCGGTCCAGGCCGTCGGCGCGCCGAAGCCGCCCAGGCCGTCGCCCGGCAGGTAGTGGACCTGGCCCGGGGTGTAGATGTCGCCCGGGTCGGCGGCGAGCACGTCGAGGTTGCCGTCGCCGTCCAGGTCGGCCAGCTCCATGCCCTTCAGCTCCACGCCCGTGGCGGTCGGGTTGCCGTAGGCGTCGTAACGGGTGATCGAGGAGTCGTCGTAGGCGAGGAACGGGAACTCGATCTGGGTGAACCAGCCGTAGCGGTTGCCGCCGACGGTCGAGCCGATGACGTCCGCCGCGTTGCTCAGCACGAAGTTCGGGTCGGTGTCGCCGCCGGCGACCAGGTTGCCGAGCGGGTCGAGCACGCTGAACACCACCTCGAGCACGCCCGTGCCGTCGTCACGGAATTCGTGGCGCAGCACGTACCAGCCGCTGCCGGTGAAGCTCACCGCGCCGGGGGCCTCGTGGTTGCCCGGAGCGCCGTTGCCGCAGAACACCGACCAGGCGTCTCCGGCGGTGTTGACGCCGAGGTAGAAGATGAAGTCGCGCCGGTGGCTCCCCTGCGGGGTGCTCACCGCCGAATCCCACTCGAAGTGCTTGCCGGCCTGGGTCGCGAACAGCGCGTCGTCGAGGTAGACCGCGATCTCGGTCTTGTACCCGCCGGCCGGGAAGGCGGCGGAGTAGCTGCCGAAATTGGTCGCCGGGCCACCCTGGTTCTGGTGGAACACGGTGTCCCGCTCCGCGTGCCAGCTGCCGCTGCGCGAGGTCACCCCGTGGGTGCCGCTCGCCACGCGGTCGGCGTGCCAGACCGGGTCGGAGAAGACGTCCCAGCCCTCGATGCCCGTCTCGAAGTCCTGCTCCCAGGTCTGCGGGCTGAGGAAGGTGCCGGCGCCGTCGTTCAGCCACACCATCACGGCGGAGTCGGTCACCGCCGGATAGAGGCCGCCGGCATCGGTGGCGATCACGTCGAGACCGCCGACGCCGTCGAGGTCGCCGAGGCGGACGTCACTGAAGGCGCCCACGCCGCTGAGGACCAGGCTGCTGCCGAAGCCGCCGAGGCCGTCGTTGTAGAGCAGGGTCACGCCGCCGGACTCGAAGGTCGTGCCGGCTTCGGCCACGACCAGCTCGGGGTAGCCGTCGCCGTCGAGGTCGCCGGCGGTCACGGCGCAGGGCTGGACGCCCACCGTGTAGGTCGCGCCGGCACGAAGCCGACCGCGGTCCCGTCGCCGAAGAAGGTCGAGACGGTGCCGTCCGTGCCGTTGGCCACGACGAAGTCCTCGAAGCCGTCCTGGTCGAAGTCGCCGAGGGCGACGTCGCAGGCGCCGTTGCCGGCCGCGTAGTCGGCCTGGAAGTAGAGCAGCGGGACCGCGGTCTGGCTGCCGTTCTGCAGGACGCGGACCGTGCCGTCGCCGGAGTTGGCGATCAGCACGTCGGGCCGGCCGTCGCCGGTCACGTCACCGACGGCGAAGCCGAGCGGAGCGGGACCCGCGGCGTAGTTCTGCGGAGTGAGGAGGTCGGGGCCCTGCGCCAGGGCCGAAGCGCCCATGGCAGCGAAGACGACCCCCAGCGTGGAGATCCGGTTCAGTTTCATGATGATGGAAAGTCCGGGGAAGGGAAGCCGCGGGGCGTGGGTGCCCCGCAGCGGTGGCGGGATTGCAAAGCCCGTGCCGCGTCGCGCGGCGGGCAGGGTCGGGAGAGAAGGAAGTGGAAAGAGCGGTTCGGAGCGGGTTTCCGCGCCGCGCGGCAGCCGGAGGGGAGTCGGCCGGGCGTCGCGAGGGGGTCGGCTCAGCGACCCGGCGGAGCCTCGCGGCCGACCTCCTCCAGCCCCCAGCGGCGCAGCTTGCCGATCAGCGAGGAGCGCGGCATGGACAGCAGGCGGGCCGCCTCGTGGCGGTTGCCGCGGCAGCGCAGCATGGTGCGCCGCAGGATCTCGCGCTGCTCCTCCTCCCAGCTGCGTTGCCCCGGGTCGGAGGCGGGCGGCGCCGACGGAGCGGCCTCGAAGGGGCTGGCCAGGTCAGCGGCCTCGAGGCGCGGACCGCGGGCCTGCACCGCCGCGCGCTCGATCACGTTGGCCAGCTCGCGGACGTTGCCGGGCCAGGCGCGACGCGGCAGGGCGTCCTCGGCCTCGGGGCTCCACGACAGCGCGGGGCGCTCCATCCGTTCGCAGCAGCGGCGCAGGAAGAAGGCGGCCAGCGGGAGGACGTCCTCGGGGCGCTCACGCAGCGGCGGCACGCGGATGCCGAGCACCTGCAGCCGGTAGTAGAGGTCTTCGCGGAAGGCGCCCTCGCGCACGCGCGCGGCGAGGTCGACGTGGGTGGCGCAGATCAGGCGGAAGTCGGCCTGCTGCGTCTCACCGCCGCCGAGGCGGTCGAAGCGTCCTGACTCGAGGACGCGCAGCAGGGAGAGCTGCACCGCCGGCTCGATCTCCCCCACCTCGTCGAGGTAGAGGGTGCCGCCGTGCGCGCGCTCGAAGCGCCCGACGCGGCGGCCGACCGCCCCGGTGAAGGCGCCGGCCTCGTGGCCGAAGAGCTCGCCGTGGAGCAGGCCGTCGGGGAACTCGGCGCAGCACAGGGTCACGAAGGGTCCGGCCGCACGGTCGCTCCAGTCGTGGATCAGGCGGGCGAGGACGTCCTTGCCCGCGCCGGTCTCGCCCTGGAGGACGACGGTGGAGTCGACGCGCGCGGCGCGGCGGGCGGCGGCGAAGGCCTGCTGTGCGGCGGGCGAGGAGCCGAAGCAGATGCCGCGCGGCGGAGGCGGCAGAGAGCTGGCGGGCGCGACGGAGCGGGCGGCGCCGGGGGAGGCGGAAAGCGTGGGATCGTGGACAAAGGGCATGACGAAGAACGCGGGAATACCTGTTTCCAGAATGGCACACAGGGCGCGAGGCGCAAGGGCATTTATCACGAAAACATGCCGAATGAGCACGGTTTCCATGCTCCATTCCTCGGCCCCCGGTCCTACAACGGAGGAATGCGATCGATCCTCGCCGCCCCCGCCCTGCTCGCGCTGGCCTGCAGCGCCGGGCCCGGCGGTCCTCCCGAAGCCATGAGCCGCCCCGCCCCCGCCCCCGCCGAGTCCCCCGCCGTGCAGCACGCCACCTTCGCCGCCGGCTGATTCTGGGGCGTCGAAGCCGTCTACCGTGCTGTGGACGGCGTCCTGACCACGGAGGTGGGCTACACCGGCGGCGACGTCCCGGAGGCGACCTACGAGATGGTCTGCTCCGGCACGACGGGCCACGCCGAGGCCGTGCACCTCACCTACGACCCCGCGCGCGTGTCCTATGAGCGGCTGCTCGACATCTTCTGGGAGAACCACGACCCGACGCAGGTCGGCGGCCAGGGGCTCGACCTGGGCGACCAGTACCGCTCGGCGGTCTTCTTCCACACGCCCGAGCAGGAGGCGGTCGCGCGCGCCTCGCGCGAGGCGCTGGCCGCGAGCGGCGCCTTCACGCGACCGATCACCACGGTGATCGAGGCGGCGCCGGACTTCGTCCGCGCCGAGGAGTACCACCAGCAGTACTACGAGAAGAAGGGGCTGGTGCGCTGAGCCGGGCGGAGGACGCGCCGTAGGATCGGGGCGCCCTCCGATGCTCGCGCTCCTCCTCTCGCTGCTCCCGGCGCCGGCGCCGCCCGCCGAGCGCATCGTCGTCCTGGTCCCCGTGAGCGCCGAAGCCGGCGCCTGGGACGCCGCCTACCTCGCCGCGATCCCCGCCGCGGCGCACCTCGGCGGAGGCGTGCCGGTGGCGCTCGCGGTGGACGCCGCCGCCCCCTGGCGTCCCGAGCTGCTCGACTTCCTGCGCCGCTGGGAGCCGCAGCGGACGATCTGGGCCGGACCCGCGCCGACCGCGCCGCCGGACGGTCGCGCGCTCGAGCGGGTCGAGGCCGACGACCCCAGCGCCGCCGCCGCCGCGCTCGCCCTGCTCGCCTGGAGCGAGACCGAGACGGTGGTGCTGGTCGACCCGCAGGACGCCTCCCTCGCGCTGGCCGCCGCCGCCCTCGCCGCGCGGCTCGACGCGCCGCTCCTGCCGGCGCCCGCCTCGGGCCTCGACCCGTCCGTCGCGGCCGCCCTGGATCAGCTCGGGGCGGAGCGCGCCGTGCGGTTGGGGCCGACCGCCCAGGACGGCCTGAAGGGCGAGACCCTGGGCGACGCCGCCGCCGCGGTGCGCTGGATGACGCGCCACCGCCTGCCGGTGGACTACCTCGCCGCGGTGAACCCCGACGAGGGCGTGGCCGGGCGCGACCGCCACCTCGCCCTGGCCGCGCCGCTCCTGGCCGCCGGTCGCGCCGGCGCCGTCGTACCGCTGCCCGTCGCCACGGTGTGGAAGCGGAAGCACGACGCGCCCGAGGAGCTGGCCGGCGCGCCGGAGGATGCCGCCCCGAGTTCGGCCGGCTGGCGCCGCGGCGCGCTGCAGATCGCCGGGGCCGAATTCCCCTTCGTCATCGGCCGCGACCCGCGCGACGGTCGCTGGTGGTTCCAGCCCGACCGCGACGGAGACGGTGCCTTCCACCGCGAGGACGAGGCGCCGGTGCGCACGGGAGAGGTCGTCGAGCTCGGCGGCCGCCGCTGGACCGCCGACCTCGACGCCGACGAGAAGCTGCGCGGCCAGGCCGTCTGGCTCTGCTCGCCCACGCCGGACGAACTGCGCGCCGAGCTGGCGCGCTACGCCGACGCCGCCCGCAAGCCCCCGAGCACGCTGTGCCTGGTCGGCTGGCCGGACGCCCTCCCCTCAGCCGTCGTCGCCCACGGGCAGGGCATCGACGCCGACCTGGTCAGCGACCTGCCCTACGCCCAGCTCGACGACGACCCCTTCCTCGAGCTCGACTTCGCCCGCTTCCTGACCGAGGACCTCCCCTCCGCCACCCTGCTCGCCTGCCGCGGCTTCGTGCGCGACGCGATGCCCGACCAGTCCTGGCGCGACCGCTTCGCCACCGCCGAGTGGGAGGGCGTGTGCCGCGACCCGCTCGAGGGCGCCGGGCTGCGCTTCACCGGCCACCACGAGGGCGGCGCGGCGATCGCCGCCGACTCGCCCCTCACCGAGGCCGAGCTGGTCGTGCACGGCTCCCACGCGA
This sequence comes from uncultured Planctomycetales bacterium, assembly GCA_964342475.1. Lineage (GTDB taxonomy): Bacteria > Planctomycetota > UBA1135 > UBA1135 > UBA1135 > J029. The sequence continues at coordinate 22,569 of CAYFGE010000026.1, read as the reverse complement.
TGTGGACCGTCCTCGGCGCGACCTACACCTGGGACTCCGCCGTCCTGATGGCCCCCGCGCTGGTCGAATCCGCCGGCTGCAGCACGGCCTCGGTCGACCAGGACCCCGAGCGCCGCTCGGTCGCCGCGCGGCTCCTGCGCAACGGCGCCGTCGCCTTCGCCGGGAACACGCGCCGCGGCATCGCGCAGCAGGACCTCTACCGCAGCGAGTTGTGGAACGCGCTGCTCGGCGGCGCGACGCTGGGCCGCGCGAACCGGGAGGCGCTCAACCGCGTGACGGTCGCCGTCCTCGAGAAGGGGCAGACCGGCGGCGGGCCCTACTACTACCAGCTGCACAACCAGACGGTCTACGGCGACCCGGGCCTGCAGCTCGGCCTGCGCCGGGACGCGGCCGAGGCGCCGGCGCGCGCCGAGGTCACGGGGCGCCGCGTGCGCGTGACCGGACCCGAGCGGTGGCACTGCTTCCCCTACGCCCCGCTCGAGGAGTGGGGCTGCACGATCCCCACCCTCTACTCCTGGCGCGGCGCCGGCGTGGCGGTCGAGAGCCGCTGGCACGGCGCCGAGAAGCGCAACGCCGAGGACCACTTCCTCACCGTCGAAGCGCGCACCCGCCGCCGCGCGACGACGGTCGAGCCGGTCGGTGAGCTGCCCGCCCCGCTCGGGTGGACCGGCGCCTGCTTCGTCGACGAGCACGCCGACGGCAGCCGCAGCCTTTGGTTCCGGGTGCGCCTGCTCGACGCCGACATGACCAGCGGGGAGGTCCGCGAGCGGTTCGATCGCCAGGACTTCCTCCTCGGGTCGGGCTAGCCGCCGCGGCGACCGCCCTTGCGCCGCGGCTCGGCGGGCGCGGCGGCCGGGTCGAAGGCCGGGTTGGGCGTGGGCAACCGGGCCCCGACCCGCGCGAGCTCGGCCTCGAGCAGCGCGGCGAGTTCGGCTGCCCGCTCCGGCCGCGCGTCGGCGAGGTCGACCTGCTCGCCAGGATCGCGAGCGAGGTCGAAGAGGCGGTCCCTCCCGTCCTCGTAGGTCCGCAGCAGTTTCTCGTCCCCCACCCGGATCGCGCTCTGCGGCCCGCCACGCCCCTGGTAGTGCGGGAAATGGAACAGCAGGCCGGGGGTCGGGCGCGCGGGCAGCTCGTCCTCTCCGCGCAGCAGGCCGACCAGACTGACTCCCTCCACCCCCTCGGGCAGCGGCTCGCGATCGCCGGCCCAGTCGAGGAAGGTCGGGTAGAGGTCCCAGCCGACGACCGGCTCGTGCCGCACCGACCCGGCGGCCACCCCCGGCCCGCGCACGATCAACGGCACGCGGATGCCACCCTCGCCCAGGCTGCCCTTGCCGGCGGAGAGAAGGCCGCGCTCAGCGCCGCCGCTGCCGTTGTCCGACAGGTAGAGGACGAAGGTGTCCTCGGCCAGGCCGAGCTCGTCGAGGGCGTCGAGCAGCTGCCCGACACCGCGGTCGAGGTCCTGCGCCAGCGCGGCGCGCTGGACCCGACGGTCGTCCGCCGGCCGGCCGGCGCGGGCGGCGACATCCTCCAGGCTGGCGGCGCTGGCGTTCTCGGGGTGGTGCAGCGCATGGAAGGAGAGCTGGGCGAAGAAGGGCCGGCCCTCCTCGGCGTTGGCCGCGAAGAAGGCGATGGCGCGCTCGACCATGCCGAAGACGTCGACCGGATTGGGGTCGGTGAAGGGGATCGCGTCCTGGTTCGAGGTGTCACCGTCGTGCACGTCGTAGCCGTGCTCACCCGGGCCGCCGCCGGAGAGATGCCATTTGCCGAAGTGCGCCGTCGCGTAGCCGCGGGCGCGCAGGCGCTCGGCCACGGTGACTTCGGACGCCGCGAGCCCGCGCGGCTGTTCGGGCGGGACGAGGCGGTAGCGCGTGCCGGCCTCGACCGGCTTCGCCGCCTTGGTCCAGCCGAGCCGCGCCGGGTTCTTGCCCGTCTGCAGGCTCACGCGCGTCGGCGAGCAGACCGGCGCCGGCGCGTAGGCGGCGGAGAAGCGCATGCCCTGGGCAGCCAGCTCGGCCAGGTTCGGAGTCCGCGCCAGCGGATGGGCCGAACGCGGCTCGCCGGGGAGCATCTCGACGGAGAGGCCGTCCCAGCCCTGGTCGTCCGCCAGCAGCAGGACGATGTTCGGACGCTCACCTCCTGCCGACGCAGGCGGAGGTGGAGCCGCAGCGGCGTCGGGCACCGGCTCGTCCTTCCCGCCCAGATAGGCGATCAGGGCGCGACGCTCCGCTGCCGAGGCCAGGCCGTCGAAGCCCATCCCGGTCCCGGGGACCAGCGCGCGAGGCCGCGTCAGGTACTCGTCGAGCAGCGCCTCGTCCCAGCGACCGCGGGCGGCAGCGAGCTCGCGCAGCGCCGGCGTGTAGAAGCCGTACTCCGGGTCCCCGGCGATCGGCCGGCCGAGAACGCCGGTGAGGTCCGGGCCCGCCGCGCGGCCGCCGGCCGGCGCGACGTGGCACAGGGCGCAGAGGGCGAAGAGCTCGCGACCGGTGCGCGTGGGGGGCTCGACGGGAGCATCCTCCCCGCCGGACCCCTCCCCCGGAGCGGCGGCCGCAGGCACGAAGCGCGCCCGCAGCGCCAGGAGAGCCTCGGCCTGCTCCGCGCTCATCGTGTCGCGCACGGCGAGGATGCCGCGGGCCTGCCCCCAGGTCATGCGGGCCTCGATTCCACCCAGTTCGGCGCCGTGCTCGGCCACCACCGACGGATCGGGCTCTTCCCCCGCGAGGGCCCGCTCGAGTTCGCGCAGCAGCAGCGAGCGGCGCGCCAGGTAGGTCCGGAACCAGGCCACCTCGCGCACGACGACCTCTTCCAGGATCCGGCGCTGCCCGGCGTCGAGCAGGTCGAGGACCTCGCGGGCGACGCCGCCGCGCTGCACGCCGTGGTCCGACTCCACGCGCAGGCTGACGAAGCCGAAGTGCTGGCTCGGCTTGCCGACGGTCTCGAAGTCGTTGTCCTCCGGCGTGCCGGTCACCCAGGTGAGGAGGCGGCAGGTGAGGGCCCAGAACTCCTGGCGGTCGGCGCGGGGCAGGTCGCGCGAGAAAGCGGCCAGCTCGCGCGGCAGACGGAACCTCCCCATGCCGCCGGCCAGGTAGCGCTCGCGCATCGCGGCCAGGTCGGTGCGCTGGTCAGGACGCAGCCCTGAGGCTACCTCGCCCAGCCCCTGGGCGAGTACGCGTCCCAGCTCGGCCTCGGCCGCTCCGAATGCGCGTCCCAGCGCGAGGAAGTCCTGCTCTGCAGGCGGGTCGCCGACCAGCATGCCCTCCAGAGCCCGGTTCATGCGGATCCGCGCGGCGACCACTGCGGCGTGGGGCTCCCGTTGCTCCTCGAGGAGCGCGTGGAGACGGGCGCGCTGGGCCGGGTCGAGCAGCGCATAGGTCTCCTGCCCCGCAGTGCTGCGGTCCAGGGTGTGCCCGCTGGCGACGCGGAAGCGGATGAAGCCGAAGTAGTGGGCCAAACGCCCCACCGACACGTGGTCGTTCTGCTCCGAGCCGCCGGTGAGCCAGGTCAGCGTGCGCGAGGCGACGGCCTGGAGCTCCTTGCGGGCGTCGATCTCGGCCTTCGGAGGCGCCGGATCCTGGACAACCGCCGGCGGGGCGGCACTCGCCAGCAGAAGCGGAGTTGGCGTGTTGGCGAGGACCAGAGCGGCGAGGGAAGCGATCATCTCCGCAGCCTACCCCGGCGACGCGGCGGGGTTCCGCGCCCGCCTTGCTTCCCCCTCCCGCCGCGCCAGGATGGGGCATGGCCGCCTCCCGTCTCCCCGCTCTTCCCCGTGCCCTCCTCGCCCTCCTCGCCCTCGCGGCCGGGGCCGGCCCCCAGTCCCCGCGCCCGGTGCCAGTGAAGGTCTTCGTCCTCGCCGGGCAGTCGAACATGCAGGGACACGGCGTGATCGACGCGGACCCCGCGCGCAACGGCGGACGCGGCAGCCTGGAGTGGCTCGCCACCGACGCAGCGACGGCCGGCCGCTGGGGCGGCCTGCAGGACGAGGACGGCGGCTGGGTCGTGCGCGACGACGTCTGGATCTGGTCCCTCGGCCGCCACGGCGGCCTGACCGCCGGCTACGGCGCACGGCCCGACCTGGTCGGACCGGAGCTCGGCTTCGGCACCGTGATGGGCGAGCACTTCGAGGAGCCGGTCCTGCTCGTCAAGGTGGCCTGGGGCGGCAAGAGTCTCGCCGTCGACTTCCGCCCGCCGAGCGCCGGCGGCGAGACCGGCCCCTTCTACACCGAGCTGGTCGGCCACGTGCGCGACACCCTCGCCGGCATGGAGGAGCTGTTCCCCGCCCTCGCCGGGCGCGACGCGGAGCTGGCCGGCTTCGGCTGGCACCAGGGCTGGAACGACCGCATCAACCAGGAGTTCAACGACGCCTACGAGGAGAACCTGGCGCACTTGGTCCGCGACCTGCGCCGCGACCTCGACGCGCCGGAGCTGCCCTTCGTGGTCGCCGAGACCGGCATGAGCGGTCACGAGGAGAAGCACCCGCGGGCGCTGTCGCTGATGCGCGCGCAGGCGGCGGTGGCCGAGCGCCCCGAGTTCGCCGGCACGGTGGCCTTCGTCGGCACGCGGGACTTCTTCCGCCCGAAGGAGGAGTCGCCTTCCGGCCAGGCCTTCCACTGGAACAACAACGCCGAGACCTACACCCTCATCGGCGAGGGCATGGCGCTCGCGCTGCTGCGCCTGGCCGAGGAGCGGGAGTGATGCGGCGCGGCGCGGCCGCTCTGTTCGCTCTGACGCTGGCCGGTTGCGTCGGCGCGCCGGACGCGACGGTGGCGGGACCGGCCGCCCCGGTCGAGCTGCGCTGCGAGGGCCTGGCCGGCGCGCCCTTCACCGGCACGGCGCCGCGGCTGAGCTGGCGGCTCCCCGCCGGCGCGCGCGGCGCCGACCCCGCGGCCTGGCAGATCCTCGTCGCGACGCGGCCCGAGCGGCTCCTGCCCGGGCAAGCCGACCGCTGGGACTCGGGTCGCGTCGAGGCCGGTCGCGCCGCAGCGCAGGCCTACGCCGGGCAGCCGTTGGAGGTGGACGAGCAGGTGTACTGGACCGTGCGCGTCTGGGACGCCGAGGGCCGCCCCTCGCCCTGGAGCGCACCCGCCACCTGGAGCCGCGCTCCCGTCCAGCCGTCCGAATGGGGCGGCGCGCGCTGGATCGACGACGGGCGGCCGGTCCCCGGGACGGCCGAGGCGCTCTACGCCGAGGACCCCGCGCCCCTGCTGCGCCACGAGTTCCACCTCGAGCAGCCGGTCGTGCGCGCCACCCTGCACCTCGCCGGACTCGGCTGGTGCGCGCCGCGCCTGAACGGCCGCGCCGTCGGCGACCTCGCGCTCGACCCGCCGTGGACCGACTTCGAGGAGCGCATCCTGTTCAGCAGCCACGAGGTCACCGAGCTGCTGCAGCCCGGCGCCAACTGCCTGGGGCTGGAGCTCGGCAAGGGCTGGTACCAACCGCTGCCGCTGCGCATGTGGGGCCACCTCGACCTGCGCGCGAGCCTGCCGACCGGGCGCCCGCGGGCGGTCGCCCGCCTGGTCGTCGAGCACGCCGACGGCAGCCGCACGAGCGTGGTCACCGGACCGGACTGGCAGACGGCCGGCGGCCCGCGGCTGCGCGACAACGTCTACCTCGGCGTCGAGCACGACGCCCGACTCGAGCAGCCCGGCTGGAGCCGGCCCGGCTTCGACGCCTCGGCGTGGGGCGCGGCGCGGGTCACGGCGCACCCGCTGGATCCGTTGCAGCCGCGGGTGACTCCGCCGGTGCGCGCCGCCGCACCGGTCCCCGCGGTCGCGGTGAGCAGCCCCGAACCCGGCGTCCACCTCGTCGACTTCGGCCGCAACTTCACCGGCCTGGCCGAGCTGGACCTGGACCTGCCGGCGGGCACGCGCCTCGTCCTGCGCTACGGCGAGCTGCTCGACGCGCAGGGACGGCTGAACCCGATGACCAGCGTGTGCGGGCAGATCAAGGGCACGCGGAAGACGGAGGACGGCGACGAGGTCTCCGTCGGCGGCCCCGGCGCGCCGACGGTGGCCTGGCAGCAGGACGTCTACACCGCCGCGGGCGGCCCCGTGACCTGGCGCCCGGCCTTCACCTTCCACGGCTTCCGCTACCTGGAGATCCGCGGCCTGGAGTCGGCCCCGGCGCTCGAAACGGTGCGCGGCATCCCGCTCCACTCGGACGTCGCGCCGGCCGGCGAGTTCGCCTGCTCCGACGAGCTCCTGAACCGCATCCAGGCCCTGTGCCGCGGCACCTTCCTGTCGAACCTGGTCAGCGTGCAGTCGGACTGTCCGCACCGCGAGCGCTTCGCCTACGGCGGCGACATCGTGGCGACCAGCGAGGCGCTGCTCGCGAATTTCGACATGAGCGGCTTCTACGCCAAGACGGTGCGCGACTGGGCCGATGCGGCGCGCGAGGACGGCCGCTTCACCGACACCGCACCCTTCGTCGGCATCGACTACTGCGGCATCGGCTGGGCGATGGTGCACCCGCTGCTGCTCGAGCAGCTGTACCGCCAGCACGGCGACCGCCGCCTGCTCGAGGAGCAGCTGCCCGTCGCGCTGCGCTGGCTGGCCACCGAGGCCGCCGCGCGGCAGGACGGCCTGGTGGTGAAGGGCCTGGGCGACCACGAAGCCCTCGACCGCGCCGGCGGTCCGGCGCTCCTCACCCCGATGTTCGTCGACACCGCCCGCCGCCTGGCGCGGCTGGCGCGGGTGCTCGACCGCCCCGAGGACGCCGCCCGCTGCGCGCGCTGGGCCGAGGAGTCGGCGCGGGCCTGGGAAGCGGCCTTCCTCGACCCCGTCACCGGCGGCGTCGGCGGCGGCACCCAGAGCGAGCTGGCCTGCGCCCTCGGCTTCGACGTGGTGCCCGACGCCCTGCGCCCGCGCACCCTCGCGCGACTCGTCGAAGCGCTCGACACGCCCGAGGGCCCGCGCCTGCGCACCGGCATCTTCGGCACGCGCTTCCTGCTCGAGGAGCTGTGCCGCGGCGGCCGCGCCGACCTCGCCCTCGCGCTGGCGCGCGGCGAGCAGTTCCCCTCCTGGGGCTGGATGCTCGAGAACGGCGCCACCACGCTGTGGGAGCACTGGGCCGGGAGCGACAACACCTTCTCGCACAACCACCCGATGTTCGGCTCGGTGTCGGCCTGGTTCTTCCGCCGCCTCGGCGGCATCCAGCCGGCGGTGGACGCGGTGGGCTTCGACCGCATCGTGATCCGCCCGGAGGCCCCGGCCGGTCTCGACTGGGTGGAGAGCGCGCACCGCACGACGCGCGGCCGCGTCGGGTCCTCCTGGCGGCGGACGGCCGACGGCGTCGAGTTCGAGGTGGAGGTCCCCCCCACCGCGCGCGCCGTGGTCGAGCTGCCGGCGGGTCCGGGCGCGGAGGTGCTCGAGTCCGGGCGCGCCGCCGCCGCCTCGCCGGGGGTCGAGGTGCTGCCGCCGACCGAGGAGCGCCAGCGCTTCCGGGTGGCGAGCGGCAGCTACCGCTTCCTGGTGCGACCGCGCCCGGCCGCCGCCGCGCGTCCGGCCGCCGCGCGCCCCAACCTGCTGTTCCTGTTCGCCGACGACCAGCGCCACGACACCCTCGGCAGCGCCGGACATCCGCAGCTGCAGACGCCCAACCTCGACGCGCTGGCCGCGCGCGGGGTGCGCTTCTCGAACGCCTTCGTCAACCACTCGATCTGCTGGGTCAGCCGCGCCAGCGTGCTCAGCGGGCTGCACGCGCGCAGCCTGGGCAGCCCGGAGGAGCCCGACCGCCTGCTGCCCGACCGCATGCCCCTGCTCTACCCGCCGCTGCTGCGCGAGGCCGGCTACCGCACCGGGCACTTCGGCAAGTTCCACGCCCGCCTGCCCGCCGGGCGGCGGCCGGCCGAGCTGTTCGACGAGTTCGTCTCCATCCACCGCGCGCCCTACTTCCACGAGCAGCCGGACGGCTCGCGGCGCCACACGACGGACCTGATCGCGGACCACGCCGTCGCCTTCCTGCGCTCCCAGCCGGCGGGGCAGCCCTTCGCGCTCAACCTGTGGTTCAACGCCGGCCACGCCGAGGACGGCGACCACCGCCCCGGGCACGGCCACTACCCCTGGCCCGCCGCGGTGGACGGCCTCTACGACGGCCTCGAGCTGCCGCCGCCGCCGCTCGGCGACCCCGCGGTGTTCGCCGCGCAGCCGGGCTACCTGCGCGACTCGATCCACCGCGAGCGCTGGCACTGGCGCTGGGACACGCCGGAGAAGTACCAGGCCAACCTGCGCGCCTACCTGCGCATGATCAGCGGCATCGACCACGCGGTGGCGCGCGTGCTCGCGGCGCTCGAGCAGGAGGGCCTGGCCGACGACACCATCGTGGTCTACTCGGCCGACAACGGCTACTACCTCGGCGACCGCGGCTTCGCCGGCAAGTGGTCGCACTACGAGCAGTCGCTGCGCGTTCCGCTGATCGTGTTCGACCCGCGGCCGCAGGCGGACGCCACGCGCGGCCGGGTCGAGGAGCGCTGGGCGATGAACCTCGACCTGCCGGCCAGCTTCCTGGGCTGGGCCGGGGTGCCCATGCCTGCCGCCTACCAGGGCCGCGACCTGGCGCCGGTGGTCGAAGGCCGCGCGCCGGCGGAATGGCGCGAGGAGATGTTCCTCGAGCACCTCGTGCTGCGGCCGAGGATCTCCTGGGAGGGCGTGCGCGCCGGCGACCTGAAGTACGCGCGCTACTTCGACCAGACCGAGGACGCCGAGTTCCTCCACGACCTGCGCGCCGACCCCGACGAACTCGTCAACCTGGCGCGCGACCCGGCGCGGGCCGCCGACCTCGAGCGCCTGCGCCGCCGCACCGACGCCCTGGTCGGCCGCTACGGCGCGCCGCTGCCCGGATCGCGCTTCGCCCCACCCGCTGCTGACCGCTGAGCGGTCTCAGTCGTTCACCCAGATCTTGCCCCGGGGATCCGGGTGCGAGGCGCCGAAGGAGAAGCTCGGCGACGTCGGGCGGCTCCAGAACAGGGTGAGGTCCTGCCCGCGCCAGTTGCTCAGACGGACGCGGTCCATCCCTTCGGACTGGAGTTGGGCATCGATGGTCTCCTGGTCGGGCCAGACGCCGTGCTGCGCGTGATGGGCGTCCGCCCAGTCGAAGAGGCGAGTGCGGAGGCTACGGAAGGCGGCCTCCTCGGCCTGGGCGACGGCCTCGACCAGGCCGACGGCGAGCAACAGGCCTCCCACCGCCCACTTCCGCTGGGCCGGACGTTGGAGGGCACCGAGGACCGCCAGGGAGAGGGCGGCGAGCCAGCTGACGATGAGCTTGACGGGCAGCGACACGGCGGGCCCGGATTCCTCGACCGGGTTGGCCCCGACCGCTTCGACCGGCGGGACGGTGGCTCCGGCCTCCACCACAGCCAGCGCTTCCGTGCTCTGCTCCCGCCCGAGGAACATCCCGGCGACCGTCAGGGCGACCCCCAGCAACAGCGCCGCGACGCCGAAGCGGGAGCGGAACAGAAGGTTCCAGCGCCACACCAGCCGCGGCCAGAGGAGCAGCACGAAGGGGAAGTGGAGCAGCGCGATGAGGGCGGCCTGGTAAGGCTCGAAGCCGTACCGCCAGGTGCGGAAGAGGTGGAGGACCATCAGCGCCCACCCGGTCAGGGCCAGGACGGCCAGGGCGCGCAGCACGGTCGCCACCGGCCCACCGAAGGGCGCCAGGGTCCGTCGCACTCCGTCCGCCAGCTCTTCCGGGCTGCCGAGATCGGCGAGGACGCGCGCCACGGCGTCGGCCTCGTCCGCCCCGCCGGCCACCTCTGCGGCGATGCGGGCCTCGAGGTCGGCGCGGACCTCCTCGACGACCTCCCCGACGCGGGGGCCATGGCCACGCAGAGCCCGCTCGAGGCGGTCCAGGAAGGCATCGCAGGCGCGGTGATGGGCCTCAAGCACGGTCGCACTCCTCGAGGATCGAGTGGATGGCGGCGGTGAAGCGCGTCCACTCCGCCCGCTGCTTCTGGAGCTCCTTCCGGCCCGCCGCGGTGAGGGAGTAGACCTTGCGCCGCTTGCCACGCGGGGGGGTCTCCCATCGCGCGCGGACCCAGCCCTCGCGTTCGAGGCGGTAGAGCAGCGGGTAGAGCGTCCCCTGGGCCAGCCGGAACTCCCCGCTCCCCCGCTCGCCGAGGCTGGTGAGGACCTGGTAGCCGTGCATCGGCTGCTCGGCCAGCAGGGCGAGGAGGACCAGATCGGCGCTGCTGCGGACGAGGTCGGAGGAGAAGGTGGTGGCCCCCATGACCGTTTACTCTACCTCGCATACCTTGCGACGTCATGTATCGATCGGTCGGGGGGTGCTCAGCCGTCGACCCGGCGCGCCGCCACCCCCTCGAAGCTCATCCTCACCGGGAGGATGTTGCCCGCGGCGTCGAACTCGAGGCGGTCGATGCAGCTCACCCGGTGGTCGCGGCCGAGGTTCGGGATCGGCCGGCGGTGGTAGACGATGTACCAGTCGTCGCTCCCCGGCGGGTGCAGCACCGAAGCGTGGCCGGCGCCGGTCGCCACCGCCGGATCCTGCTCGAGGATCACCCCCGCGCGCCGGAAGGGCCCGTCGAGCGAGTCGGCCACGGCGTAGGCCACGCGGTAGCTGGCGTCCCCCCAGCCGCCCTCCGACCACAGGAAGTAGTAGCGGCCCTCGCGGACGAACATCAGCGGCCCCTCGACGTAGCCCTCGGGCGTGACGTCGCGGAACACCGCGCCGTCCGGCCACGGCAGGAAGCCGGTGAAGTCCTCGGCCAGGCGCGCGAGGTTGCACTTCCCCCACCCGCCGTAGAAGAGGTAATGGCTGCCGTCCTCGTCGCGGAAGACGAAGGGGTCGATCGGCTGCGCGTCGTGGTGGAAGTCCCCCACGAGCGGCGCGCCGAGGTGGTCGCGGTACGGTCCCTCCGGGCGGTCGGCCACCGCCACGCCGATCCCGCCGGTTTGGCTGCGCGGGTCGGCCGGGTCCCACAGCGGGCCGCCGGGTCGCTGCAGGTCGTTGGCCGAGAAGAAGAACCAGTAGCGGCCGTCCTTCTCCACCACCGACGGCGCCCACATCGCGCGCTGGGCCCAGGCGATCTCGTCGACCGACAGCACGCGCTCGTGCTTCGTCCAGCGCACGAGGTCGGGGGAGGAGAAGGCGTCGAAGGCGCGCTGCTCGTCGTAGGGCGCGGAGGTGGTCGGGAAGATCCAGTAGCGGCCGTCGAGGACGGCGCCCTCGGGGTCGGCGTACCAGCCGTCGAACACCGGGTTGCCGCTGGTCGGCGGCGCGCCGCAGGCGGCGGAGAGGAGCGCAGCCGTCCACGCGGCCGCCCGGCAGGGACGGAGAAGGGGCGTCATCCTCCCCAGGATGACGCCCCCCTGCTCGCCGGCCAGCCCTCGGGCCGGTCGGCGCGGCTCAGCGGCTCAGGCGGACCTCGTCGATCGCCCGGCGCAGGGTCCAGGCGGCTTGCCGCGAGCCCTCTCCCGCCGAGCGCCGCAGCGCCTGCTCCACCGTGGCGAGCAGTTGCGGGTCCTCCAGTTGGCCGAAGCGGACCAGGGACTCGAGGGCGGTGCGGTAGCTGGCCGCGCAGCCGGAGGTGTCGCCGGCGTTGAAGGCCGCCGAGCCGCGGTCGACGACCTCGACGAGGAAGCTCTCCACCGGGTCGGCGGGCGCCAGGTCGAGGCCGGCGGGCAGCAGGACCGCGTCCACCACGTGGACCACGGCGTTGCCCAACAGGACGTCGGCGCGTTCGACCCCCGCGCCGGAGACGCTCAGCGCGCCGTCGGCGGCCGACAGGGCCAACGGGCTGCCGTCGAGCGCCGCGACCTCGGCCGGACCGCCGGAGGTCAGCCCCAGGGCCTGGTAGGCGGTCACCCCGCCCTCGACGACGTGGTGGAGCAGCACGCGGCGCAGCTCTTCGCGGTTCTCCGGGCGCAGCAGGGCGGCCACCGCCTCCTCGGGCAGGGCGGCGAAGGCCGCGTCGCTCGGCGCGAACAGGGTGAAGCGCTCGCGCTCGGCCAGCGCCTCGGTCAGGCCGGCGGCCTCGACCAGCGAGAAGACCGTCGACACCCCGGGGAGCGGACCTTCGTCGGCGGCCGCGACGCCCTCGAGCAGCTCGGCGACCTCGTCCGGGATGATCACCGCGTCGATGGCGTGGACCACGCCGCCGGCGAACTCGAGGTCGGTGGCCAGCACGCGGGCCCCGTCGACCCGCAGCACGCCGCCGTCGAGGGCCAGGCCGAGGGTGCCGCCGCCCAGGGTCGGGGCGGAGGACAGGCCGACGGCCCGCTCGGCCGGGAAGCGGCCGGGAACGACGTGGTGCAGGAGGATCGCCTCGAGCAGTTCGGCGTTCTCCGGCTGGGCGAGGGCCTGGAAGGAATCGACCGGCAGGGCCTGGAAGGCGGCGTCGGTCGGGGCGAACAGGGTGAAGTCCCCGTCGAGGTCGGCGAGGGCGCCGTCGATGCCGAGCGTGGTCGCCAGGCTCAGCACGGTGCCGAAGTCGTCCGGGAAGGCCGGCGCCGCCGGGAGGGACTCGGGCTCGCCCCAGTAGGCGGCGATCTCGTCCAGCTCGAGGGCGAAGGGGCCCGCCTTCTTGTCGTAGAGGTACACGCCGACCGAGCTCAGCGCGGCCGGGTCGAAGGCCGGCAGGCCGTCGACCTCGCGCCCGAAGCTGGTCGGGACGAAGCCGCTCCACGGCAGCCGCACGGTGGTCCACTCGCCGTCCACGGTCGGGAACTCCTGCCAGTAGCCGCCGCCGAACAGCGGCACGTCGCGCCGCTCGGTCGAGAAGATGTAGGTCCGGCCGTCCCCGCGGACGCGCAGCTCCACCCCGGTGCTCCCGGCCAGGTCCAGCTCGGCGGAGTTCGAGCGGAAGCTCGTGAAGCCGCCGTTGTTCTCGAGCGAGAGCCGCCCGGCGAAGCGCATCGTGCCGGCCTCGGTGAACTCGAGGCGGCCCTGGGAGCGGCCCCCCATCACCGTGTCGTGGACCGTCGACCAGCGGGCACCGTCCGCGGGCCCGAAGTCGAACATCAGGCGGCGCTCCTCGGCGGCGGGGAGCGCCACGAGGGCCAGGGGGAGCAGGAGGGAGAGCTTCATGGGGCTGGTTTAGGACCCCGGCGCCGTTCGTCCAAGTTTATTTCTAGACTTTTTGGACCCCGGCCAGCTCGGCCAGGCCGACCACCGGCTCCGGGTCGCGGTCCGCCTCCACCACCGCAATCGTCTCGCGGACCGCCTCGATCTGCTTGCCCAGGTTCTTGGCCTCGCGGTGGGCCTCCAGGTCGGCGAGCAGCTGCCGCAGGTCGGGGAGCTGCCCGCGCGCCGCGCCGCCGTACCGCTGCAGCGCCTTCATGCAGCGCAGCACCCGGTCCTGCTTCCCCCACTTGTCGATCTCGGGGACCGCCAGGCACAGCGCCATGCCCTCGGCGATGCGGTGTTCGGCGAAGAAGTCGAGGCCGCGCAGGCGGATGTCGTTGGCGAACATCACCCCGCTCGGCGAGGGCGTCTCGATCGCGCGCAGCAGATCGGGCAGCAGAGGCTTCGCCTGTTCGAGGTCGAGCAGGCGGAACACGTTGCCGGTGGCCCCGCGCGCGCGGCCGTCGTCGTTGGTGAGCAGGCGGCGCACGGCCGGCACGAGCAGCTCCGCGTCGACGCCCTCCAAGGAGCGCGCGAGCAGCCCGCGCATGCCCAGCGCGCCGCCGGGGTAGAACAGGCAGAAGCCCAGGTAGCGCTGGGTGAACTCGCGCGGGTCGTCGGCGTGCTCGCTGACCGCCAGCCGCAGCATGGCCGGCACCGCCGAGCGCGCCGCGTCCCCGATGGCGGCGAGCGCGTAGCAGGCCTGGATGCGCAGCCAGACGTCGTCCTCGGCGAGGACCGCGGTCAGCGCGGGCACCGCCTCCGCCGCCGCCGGGCCGAGCGCGGTCAGGGCCTGGCAGGCGCCGTAGCGGGCGTCGGGCGCGTCCGCGCGCAGCAGCCGCAGCAGGCGCGGGACCAGCTCCTCCTCGCGCCCGGCCAGCGCCTGGGCCGCGCGGTGGCGGACCGCCGGGGACCAGCTCTCGAGCAAGGAGAGCAGCTCGCCGGTGCGCATCGCCGCGTAGTGCGGCGCGCCGAGCTCCCAGCAGTCGAAGCCGCGCCCGGCCTCGACGACCGCGGCCAGCTCCTCCCCGGTCAGCGGCTCACGGACCTCCATCCCCTTGCCGGTGATGCGCAGCGCGCGGCGCGGCAGCGTCAGCGCCAGCACGAAGGCTCCGGTGCAGTCCCAGCCGGCGTAGGAGTGCTCGCCGCCGTCCATCCCGGCGCCGCCCTGGTACGGGAAGGCGCCGTCGAAGCGCCGCGCCAGGTCGAGGTAGGCGCGCTGCTCGGCGAGGAAGGCGGCCGCCGCCGCGTCGCCGGCGCGCGCCGCGCCGAGCGGCCCCCAGAGGAAGCTGAAGTAATTGCCGGTGTGGCCGCGCTCGCGCTCGCCGTGGCTGGCCACCGTCATGCGCGCGAAGAAGCGCGCCTCCTCCTCCATCCCCTGCAGCGCGAAGAGCACCGCCGCCACCGAGTTCTTGCCGTTGTCGTCGTGGGAGTCCCAGCCCGGCCGGTGGTCGCCGTAGGGGATGGCGCCCTTGCCGGCGTAGAAGGCGGCGAAGCGGTTCGCGCGCGCGATGGCCTGGCGCACCTCGACGCTGTCCACGCCGCACTCGCGGGCGAGCACGAGCGAGAGGTGGCAGATCAGCCCGGCCTGGTTCAGCGCGCCGTAGCCGCCCAGGCTGCCGTGGAGGCGGCCGCCGTTCAGGTCGGGCCAGGCCATGCCGTGCCCCCAGGTGCCGACGCCGCTCTGCCCCTGGGCCAGCTTGGTCGAGTACTCCGCGATGGCCGGCAGCACCTCCGCGTCGCCGGTGGCGAGGTAGTACTCGCAGAGGAACAGGTTGCGGTAGCCCCACTGCCAGGAGAACAGGCCCGAGGTGCGTCCCTCGAGGGACAGGCGCAGCCGCTTCGGGCCGACCTCGCGCGCCAGCTCGCGCACGAAGCGGTGGTAGCGGGGTTCGCCGGTGGCGAGCAGGGCCAGGGCGTTCACCATGCCGTCGATGTCGCCCTTCGGGTTCTCGACGATGTGGCGGCAGGCGGCCTCGAGGATGCGCTCGGACTTCTCGCAGTCCCACGGCGCGCCGTCGGCCCAGGCGCCCAGCCGGGGCAGCGCCAGGCTGACCCACTTCTCCCTCCCTCCGCGCCAGCGCAGCAGGCGGATCCGCCCGCGCCCCTCCCCCGCCTCGGCGGCGGTCACGGCGCGGCCGAGGGCTTCGCGCGGATCCTCCTCGAAGCGGTCGCCGCCCACGCCGAGGAGGACGTCGCCCGGTTCGAACAGGCCGTCGGCCGGCGAACCCTCGGCGACCTCGGTGACCAGCACCTGGCGCGCATCGAGGGTCTCGAGCTTCCAGCCCCACATCCAGCCGCGCAGGCCGGTCGGGCCGAGGTTCCAGTCGTGCTTGCCGTCCGGCTGCCCGCCCGCGGTGAGGTCGGGCACCGCCGGCTTGTCGCGCTGGGCGAGCGCCGGGGCGGGCAGGGCGGCGGCGAGGAGGAGGACGGCGGCGAGCGAGTGCGGGACGCGGGCCATGGGTGGATCCTAGGTGCCCGGGCCGCGGGCGGGATCGTCTAGGATCGGCGTGGCCCGCGAGGACGCACCCGGCCCGCAGGAGGACGACCATGGACCGACGCCGCTTCATCCGCTCCACCGCCGCCGCCGGCCTGGCCGCAGCGGCCGCCGCCACCGCGACCGGGCAGGGCACCGGGCCGGCGGGCCCGGCAGCGTCCGCGCCCGCCCCGGGGAAGCTCTTCACTCTGCTCGAGCTCCGCGGGGTGACCCTGCGCAACCGCATCGCGATGTCGCCGATGTGCCAGTACGCCAGCGAGGACGGTTTCGCCGGCGACTGGCACCTCGTGCACCACGGCGCCCGCGCGATCGGCGGGGCGGGCCTCCTCATCGCGGAGGCCACCGGGGTCGAGCCCCGCGGCCGGATCACCCCCCACTGCCTCGGCATCTGGAAGGACGAGCACGTCCCCGGCCTCCACCGCCTCACCGACTTCGTCCACGCCCACGGCGCGGTGGCCGGCATCCAGCTCGCCCACGCCGGGGTGAAGGCCTCGCGCCGCCGGCCGCTGCACCCGACCCCCAACGCCTTCGTCCCGCCCGAGGAGGGCGGCTGGCAGCCGGTCGGGCCCTCCGCCGAGCGCTTCGGCCGCGACGGCCTGGTGCCCCACGAGCTGACGCCGGCGGAGATCCGCGCGGTCACCGCCGCCTTCGTCGCCGCGGCGCAACGGGCGGTGGACGCGGGCTTCCGCGTGGTGGAGCTCCACTTCGCCCACGGCTACCTCGGCCACAGCTTCCTGTCGCCGCTGATGAACCGCCGCACCGACGAGTACGGCGGTCCCTTCGAACACCGGATCCGCTTCCTGCTCGAGACGGTCCGGGCCGTCCGCCCCGCTCTTGGGGAGGCGGTCCCGCTGCTGGTGCGCCTATCCTGCACCGACTGGGCCGAGGGCGGTTGGACCCTCGACGACTCGGTTGCGGTGGCCCGCCTCCTGCGCGCGGAGGGCGTGGACCTGATCGACTGCTCCAGCGGCGGGGCGAGCCGCGCCGCCTCGATCCCCGTCGGCCCCGGCTACCAGGTCGCGCTGGCCGAGCGGATCCGCCGCGAGGCGGAGATCCCCACCGGGGCCGTCGGGCTGATCACCGAGCCGGCCCAGGCCGAGGCCATCCTTGCGGAAGGCCGCGCCGACCTCGTCCTGCTCGGCCGCCAGCTGCTCCGCGAGCCTCACTGGCCGCACCGCGCCTGGACCGAGCTGGCTCCGGCTTCCCCTTCCCCGATCGCGCGGGAACACGCCTGGGCGCTCGCCGAGACGCGGCGCTGAAGAGGGCGGACCGGCCTAGGGCTTGGTGCCGACCGCGACGATCAGTTCGCACGGCCCGACGAAGGAGCCGTCGACCTCGAACTTGCCCAGCTCCGTGTCGATCTCGGCCCAGGCAGCGTCCTTCTCCTCCTCGGAGAGACCGGAGAGCATCTGGTGCAGGGCGCCGAAGGACTCCTTCTCGAAGTCGAGGCACTCCTTGGCCGTCCCCAGACGCACGGGCGCATCGAGGGTGACGCTCTCCACGTCGACGAAGCCGGCGCGCTCGAAGGCCTCGGCGAGGACCCCCTCGCCGCCCAGGCTGAACGGCCCCGGCTGGCCCGGGAGCGGCGGCGGCAGGCTGGCGCGGCTGCGGATGATGGAGACCGGCACGGAGAAGAAGCCGTTGCGGTCCGCGGTCGAAAAGACCATCGCGGCGACCTTGCCCCCGCTGCGGAGCGCGTGCTTCATCCCGGCGAGCGCACGCTGCTGGTCGGGGAAGTAGATCATCCCCACACGGGAGAGGACCGCGTCGAAGGTCCCGGCCTCGAGCTCGTCGAGGCGCTCGCCGTCGAGTTCCAGGGTCTGGACCTGGTGGTGGCCGGCCTCCCGTGCGAGTTCCGCAGCGAAACCCAGGATGGCCGGGGAGATGTCGGTCGCGAGCACGTGGCCGTCCGGCCCCACCCGCTCGGCGGCAGCCAGGGTCTGGCCGCCGGCGCCGGCGGCGACGTCGAGCACCCGGCTCCCCGCCCGGATGCCCGCCATGTCCAACATGGTCTCCGTGGCGGGCCCGAGCCAGGATTCCAGGAGCGGCCCCCAGCGGTGCCAGGGCTCCGCGGCGGTCTCCCACTGGGCGCGGGTGGTCTGCTTGTACTGGAGGGGATCGAAAACGGGGCGGTGGTGGCTGGTCATGGGTCCGATTCCCACCCTAGGCCGGCCCACCCGCCCGCCTGGGAGAATCTGTCTCCTATTGAAGCAACCCAGGCGGACGGGTTCCGCCACGTCGGCCCCCTCACCTCGACCCGGCGCCGGGAACCGACCGCACCTTCCTCGCCCAGGAATGGAAGAACCCCAGCCGCCTGAGTGGCGCCTGGGGTTCTCCGGTGTTTGGTAGCGGGGGCAGGATTCGAACCTGCGACCTCCGGGTTATGAGCCCGACGAGCTGCCAGCTGCTCCACCCCGCGTCGTTGAGGGGAGAGATTCTAGGGCCGCGCGCGCCCTTTTCAACCGTTTCCGCCGTCGCCGCCCGCCGGGGGCGGATCGCCGCCGCCCT
The DNA here is from genome assembly GCA_964342475.1 of uncultured Planctomycetales bacterium. Taxonomy (GTDB): domain Bacteria; phylum Planctomycetota; class UBA1135; order UBA1135; family UBA1135; genus J029. The sequence goes on along the minus strand of CAYFGE010000026.1, from coordinate 4,496 downwards.
CCTCGGTGACACCGCCGTCGCCACCGTCACCGTCCCCCCCCGCCGGGGCGGGATCCGGGACCGGCGGAGGCTCCGGCTGGGGCGCCGGCGGCTCGGCCGCGGGCGCCGGGGCCAGGGCGCGGAGCTGGGTCCGCAGCCGCTCGACCTCCTCGGCCAGGGCCTCGGGAGCCGCGCCGGCGGCCTCGAGCAGCGCCAGGGCCTCGGCGGCCTGTTCCGGCGCGGGCGCGGCCTGCGACAGGACCAGCCGCACCGCGTCGAGGGTGAGGCTCCAGCGGTCCGGAGCGGCGGCGGGGGTCGCCCCCAGCGCCGAGCGGTAGCTCGCGAAGGCGGCCTGCACCTCCCCGCGCTTCTCCTGCAAGCGGGCCAGCAGCACCGACCAGCGCGCCTGGGCCGGCTCGGCCTCGGCCAGCGCCGCCAGCTTGCCCACCATGGCCTCGGCCTGGCGAATGCGTCCGTTCTCGAGCTTGCCGACCAGGAGCCACCGCGCCGACACCTCGGTCAGCTTGCGGTCGAGGCGCAGCAGCACGGACTCCTCGAGTCCGGCGCGCGGGAAGGCCTCGAGCAGCTCCTGGGCCAGCTGCCAGGACTGACGCTGCTCGAGCTTGGCCACCGCGTGGTCCAGCTTGGCCAGGTCGGTGCCGCCGATCTGGTGGATCAGCGAGTCGCGGTGGACGGCGTAGTCGTTGGCGTGCGGCTGGAACTCGAGCAGCGGGTCGAGCTCGGCCGGCGCCGCCACCTCGCCGAAGTCGCGGTAGGCGCGCAGCAGCTCGGTGCGCAGGGAGGGGTCGCCCTCCTGGGCCAGGCGCAGGTTGAGCTGCGCGAGGCTGCGGTCGTCCTTGACCTGGCGCAGGCACTGGATCGCGCGGTAGCGCAGGTCGGGCTCGCGGTGGCTGAGCAGAGGGTGGAGCAGCTCGACCAGGTCGTCGCCGCGGGTGTGGGCGACGCCGATCTTCGTCAGGGCCTCGAGGGCGGAGCTGCGGTCGGCCGTGTCGCGGTCCTCGTCGGCCGCGATCGGCCGCAACATGGCGAAGTAGGCCGGGCGGCGGAGCGCGCCGAGCGAGCCGTAGAGGGCCGTCCGCACGCGCGGCGCGGCCTCGCGGTCGAGGGCGCGCAGCAGGAAGGTGGTCAGGGCCTCCTCCTCGGGGCCCTCGGCGGCGGGAGCGCCGGCGAACACCTTCTCGAGGGTGACGAGCAGCTCGCGGCGGAAGTCCGCGTCGCCCTTCGGGCCCTCCTTCGAGCCGTAGATCCGGGACATCGCCCCCACCACGCTCTTGCGCGCCTGCTCGGGGGGCTGGACCCGCGCCAGCGCCTTGACCGCCTCGAGGCGGACCGCGGGCACGTTTCCGGTCATCGCGAGGTCGAGCAGGCTGCCGGCCTCCTGGCCCTGCAGGAAGCGCGGCACGAGCTGGACGACCATCGCCTTGCGCACCGGGTCCTGCTCGCGCTCGTAGGCCGCGCGCAGGCTGTCGGCGGCGCCGGGCGTGTCGGCCTTCAGCGTCTTCATCGCCTCGAGGGCCAGCAGGACGACCTCGGGCAGCGGGTGCTGCACGGCCTGGAGCGCGCTCTCCGGACGCAGCGCGAGCAGGGCGCGCTGGTCCTCGATCTCGCGCTGCTCGCTCGAGTCGAGCGCCGCGCGCAGCCAGGCGGCGCGGTCGTGGCTGCGGTGGGCGCCCCACCAGGCCTCGAAGTCGGCCCAGCTGTCGAAGTCGAAGCCGGTGATGCGGCGCAGCGAGCGGCGCGCGTCGGCGCCCGTGTCGAGCTGGTCGAGCTGCGGGCCGAGGGCCTGGACGACCTCGGCGTTGCCCAGCTCGAGGTGCCCGGCGGCGCGCACCGCGCCGCGCAGGGGCGCGCGGTCGGCGTTCTCCTTCTGCCGCAGGGTGTCGAGCACGGCGGCGCCGGCGCCGGGCCAGCCGGCGGCGAGCGAGCGCCAGGCCGCGCGCAGGTCGAGCTCGGCCGGAAGCACGCCGGCGCCGTCGCAGGCCATCAGGTAGGCCGCGTGCTGGGCGGGCTCGGCGCCGCTCAGCGCGGCCAGGAGGGCCTGGGCGGCCGCCAGGCGCTGCTCGGCGTCGGCCGCCTGCTCGACCGCGGTGACCGCAGCCTGGAGGGCTGCGTCCTGCGCCAGGTCCTGGGGCAACGGCGGCATCTCGGGACCTTGGAGGATCCCGGTCGCGAGCACCCAGATGGCGAGGAGACGCACCACGAAACAATCCTAACAATTCAGACAGCCGATCCGGCCCACGGCTTCGAGCAAACGTCGGAAGGCGTCGTCGACGCCGCCGTCGGTCTCCACCCAGCGCCCGCGGGCGGCGCGGTCGTAGGCCTCTACGCGCGAGGCGAGCAGGCGTTCGACCTCCTGTTCGAGCGGGAGCTGCGTGAGCGCGGGACGCGGCGCGCCGCGCTGCCGCGCGACGAGGCGCGCGGTGCTCGCACGCAGGGCGAGGACGCGGTCGTGCGCCGCGAGCCGGTCGACGTTGGCCGGGTCCTCGACCACGCCCCCGCCGAGGGCGACCACGCAGTCCTCACGGCCGAGCAGTTCGCCGAGGAGGGCGGACTCGGCGGCGCGGAAACCGGCCGGGTCCAGCGGCAGCCAGTCGGCGATGCGCCGGCCGTGGCGCTCCTCGAGCAGGCGGTCGGCGTCCTCGAAGTCCCAGTCCAGGTGGCCGGCCAGCAGGCGTCCGAGCGTCGTCTTGCCCGCGCCGCGCGGCCCGACCAGCAGGACCGCGGCGCTCATCCGCGCGGCTCCCGGGCGAGGTCGGCGAGCAGGAGGCGGCGCAGGGGGCCGGCCTCGGCCTCGCGGCCGGTCAGGATGCGGAACTGCGCGAGCATCTGGCGCAGCAGCATCTCGGCCCCGCCGACGGCCACGGCACCGCGCGCAGCGGCGGCGCGGAGCAGGGCGGTGGCGGCGGGCTGGTAGACCATGTCGAGGACGAAGCTCCCCGGCGCCGGGGGGTCGGCGGCGAGCAGGTTCCCCTCCTTCATCGAACCACCGACCGGAGTGGCTTGAACCACGCAGGGGAAGTCGGCGGCGCGGACCTCTCCCAGGGCCGCGCCGCGCGCGCCGAGGCGGTCGGCGAGGGCCGCGGCGGCCTCCGGGCGCCGCGCGGCCAGGGTGACCGGCTGGCCCCGGCGGACCGCCTCGGCGGCCACCGCGGCGGCGGCCCCGCCGGCCCCGAGGACGAGCAGCGGCGCCCCCGCCGGCGCTCCGGCGGCGAGCAGGGCGTCCAGGGCGGCCGGCCCGTCCGAGTTCCAGGCCTTCCAGCCGCGCGCGGTGCGCTGCAGGGTGTTCGCCGCGCCGACGCGGGCGGCGCTCTCGTCGGCCTCGTCCGCGGCGGCCAGCGCGGCCGCCTTGAAGGGGGCGGTCACCGAGAAGCCGCGGAAGGAAGGGGGCGCGTGCGCGGCGAGGAAGGCGGCGAAGTCGGCCGGAGGCTCGACCCGGTCGTAGAGTCCGGGCAGGCCGGCGGCGCGCAGCGCGGCGCGCCACAGCAGCGGCGAACGCGAGTGGGCCACCGGGCGGCCGACCACGGCGTAGAGGGGAGCGCCGGCCGGCGGCTGCCCGCCGAGGGCGGCGGCCATCTCCTCCGCGCTCCACTGTCCGGGCGCGGTCGGGCGGCCGGGCAGCGAGGCGTAGCTCCAGGGCGCGCCGGAGGCCAGAGTCCACAGCCGCGAGGGCCGGCCGCCCGGGCCCTGGGCGAAAACGACCTGCGGCGGGCCTGCGGTGTGCGCGGCGAGCGCGTTCACGCGCCAGGACTCGGCCTCGTCCTCGGCCCAGGCGACCAGTTTGACCACGTCGCCGGGACGCGCGGCGGCGCGCAGCGCGCGGTGGACGGCGGCGAGGTCGGCGCGCGCGCCGCGCGGCTCGTGCCAGGAGCGCACCGCGCGCCACCCACCGGCCGGCAGCGCGGACCACCAGCTCGGGTCGTCCTCGCCGTGCCCGGGGTGCGGCAGGTCGAGGAAGGCGGCGCCGCCCGCGGCCGCCGCGGCGAGGCGCGCGCGGCGGGCTCCCTCTCCCCCGGCGAAGTGGCCGTTCTCCGAGGCGAGCGGACAGGCCGCGATCACCGGGAGCGGCATCGCGCGCACCACCGCGGCGAAGTCGAGTTCGGGCGCGCGGTCGAGGCGCAGCTCGATCCATCCGGCCCCCTGCGCGGCGGCGAGCGCGGCGTCGCGCGCGGTCTGCTCCGCGGACTCGACGAACAGGCTGACGGCGAAGCTCATTCCCCGAGCAGGCGGCGCAGGCGGCGGGCGGTGGCGGCGTCGAGGCGACCGGCCCCGGCGGCGAAGGCGATCAGGCCGCGCAGCTCGTCGGCGTAGCGGCGACGTTCGGACCCGCGCAGCGCGGCGAGGTGCTGGCGCAGCGTCCCGGCGTCGCCGCGCGCGACGGGCCCGGTCAGGGCGGCGGCGGCCCCGTGCTCGCGCACCGCTTCGAGAGCGCGCGCGGCGAGCTCCGGCGCCAGCTGGGCGGCGGCCTGCCCGCCGGCCGCGGTGAGCAGCTCCTGCGC
>CAYFGE010000025.1:41826-42150 GCA_964342475.1 uncultured Planctomycetales bacterium | reverse complement strand
CACCCGCGGGCGGCCCGTCACGGCCGTCAGGTCCGCCACGCCGGCCAGCCAGCCCGCCTCCGCCGAGGCCACGCGCGCGGCCGGGCCGAGCGGGGCGCCTGCGGCGTCGAAGCGCTGCAGGTGGACGGCGTAGCCCTCGCCGGCCGGCTCCATCCAGGCCAGGTAGAGGCGACCGGCGGCGTCGGCGGCCAGCGCCGGCTCGACCGCGTCGGCCGAGGCGCCGGTGCGCAGCTCGGCGCCGGAGGGGCGGCCGGCGGCGTCGAGCAGCTGCAGCGCGACGCCGGCGCGGCCCGCCTCGACGCGGGCCCAGGCCGCCGCCGCCGA
>CAYFGE010000025.1:0-41816 GCA_964342475.1 uncultured Planctomycetales bacterium | reverse complement strand
GCCCTCCGACGCGCCGCGCCAGGCCCGCAAGGGCGCCGCCGATCCGGCCGCCGCGCCGCCGGGACGGGCGGCGAGGGCCGGGAGGCTGCGCTGCTCGCCGGCCTCGAGCTCGAACTCGGGGCCGTCACCGTCGAGGCGCCGCGCGAGCACGCGCGTGTGCGGCGCGCCGTCGGCCTGCGCCTCGGCCGAGGTCCAGGCCGCGAGCACGCCGCCGTCCGGCAGCGCGGCCAGCGCGACCTCGCCCTGGTGGCCTTCGCGGCGGCGGTTCACCGCGATCTCGGGGCCGGGCGCGCCGTCGGGGGCGAAACGCCGCGCGACCACCGCGCCGGCGTCGCCGTCCTGGCCGAAGGACTGCCAGGCGAACCAGGCCGCGCCGTCGGCGTCCACCGCCACCGCGGGGTGCGACTGCATGCCGGCGACGGTGCGGTTCACGCGCAGCTCGTGGCTCGCCGGGCGGCCGGCGGCGTCGAACCAGCGCGCGTAGACGCCGTAGCCTCCCGCCTCCTGACGGCGGCTGTCCCACACCACGACGCTGCGGCCGTCGGGCGCGAGGTCGACGGCGGCGCGCTCCTGCGTCGAGGCGGTGAAGACGCTGGCGCGCTGCTCCGCCAGCTGCGGCGGCAGGCCCGGATCCGCCGGTTCGGACGGCGGGGCGAGCAGGGCGAGGAGGGCCGTCCCCGCGGGGAGGACGAAGAGGAGCGGTCGGATGGGGACGGACACGGCTCCCCCATCCTGGACCGGGATGCCCCGGGGCGCAATCGCTCAGGGCCGCGGCGCCGTCAGCGGACCGTAGCAATCCGGTCGCCGGTCGCCGAGCAGGTCGTTCTGCGGGGTCACGCCCTTGTCGCGGATGCGCGCCAGGTCGACCGTCGCACGCACCACGGCCTCGCCCTCCTCGGGGGCGCGCGCCAGCACCTCGCCGCGCGGCGCCGCGATCAGCGAACCGCCGGTGAAGCGCAGCCCGCGCTCCTCGCCGACCCGGTTCGCGGTGACCACCGCGTAGCCGTTGATCTGCGCGTGCACCGGCACCGCGCGCTGGGCGTAGCCGACCAGGACCAGGTTGGCGGGGTGGGCGACCACGTCGGCGCCGCCGAGCGCGGCGAGGCGCCACACCTCGGGGAAGGCCCAGTCGAAGCAGACCAGCATCGCCACGCGCATCCCGCGCCGCTCGACCACCGGCACGCCGAGGTCGCCGGGGGCGAAGCGCTGCTTCTCGCGGTCGAAGAGGTGCAGCTTGCGGTAGGTGGCGACCGGGCCCTCGGCGCCGACCAGGACCGCCGCGTTGTAGTGGGCCGCGCCGCGACGCTCGGCGAAGCCGGTCACCACGTCGAAGCCGTGCTCGGCACACTGCGCGGCGAGGAAGTCGAGGAAGCGGCTGTCGCCGACCTCCTCGCTGGCGCGGCCGACCTCGGCGGCGTCGGCGAAGCCGTAGCCGGTGGCGGCGAGCTCGGGCAGCACGACCAGGTCGGCGCCGGCGGCGCGGGCCAGCAGCGGCGCCAGCCGGCGCTCGGATGCGGCGCGGTCGAGCAGCGCCGGCTCGAACTGGACCAGGGCGAGTTCCCGCGTGTCGCTGCTGCTCATGCTCCCTCCGGACTCACTTCGCCTGCATCTCGATCTCGGCCAGGCCGAGGGGGTGCTGGCCGGGCGCGCCGTCCCAGGCCGACAGGATCTCGACGCGCAGCTCGCGCAGCGTGACGCTGCGGCCCAGCTCGAGCACGCCCTTGCGGCGCGCGTCGCGCGGCATCTCGAGCTCGAACTCGCGGCGGCCGTTGACCGTCACGCGGAGCTGCCGCGGCCGGGCCTCGCCCGCCTCGGCGAGGCGGTTGCCCGCCGTGGTGAACAGCAGGCGGCGGCCGCGCATAGGCTCCTCGAGCTCGAACTCGAGCCACGGCGCCGCGTCGTCGGCCGCGCTGCGCCACACCCGCCCGAGCAGGCCGTCGAGGGCCAGCTCGCCGGCGTGCGCGCCGTCGAGCTGGGAGGAGACCTGCAGGCGCGCGCGGCGGGCGCGCAGCAGCAGGTCGCGGGCCGAGTCGTCGGCGTAGCGCAGGAAGGGCTCGTCGAGCACGCCGTGGACCGTCACGGTGAGCGGCGGGCTCACCAGGACGCCGGCGGCGGTGTCCGCCTCCACCCACAGCTGCCAGCGCCCCGAGCGGTCGAACTCCTGGCGCCAGGCGAAGCGGCCCTCGGCCGACTCCACCTCGCCGAGCAGCGCCCGCTCCTCCGGTCCCTGCGCGTGGTGGCGGCCGTACAGGCGGGCGCGCGTGGCCGGCTGCGCGGTGCGCACCACGCTGACCACGGCGGGCGAGCGCCCGACGACGCGGATCGCCACCGGCGCGTCGGCGCCGGGCGTCTCGAGCAGGTCGGGGGTGCCGCCGCCGCCCCCGGTCACCGCCGTGGCGGTGGCGCGCTCGAGGAACAGGATCGCCATGCAGGTGTTCAGCTCCTCGAACTCGGCGCGGTTCCGCGCGCCCGAGGCGTTGAAGTAGCCCTCGTGCCAGGTGCCCTGCGCGGTCTGCGTCTTCAGCAGCACCTCCGCCCCCTCCTCGTACCAGCGGTGCTCGCCGATCGTGTCAGTGCCGAGCAGGCTGCCGACGCGCTCGAGGCCGTAGAAGTGGTAGAAGCGCCACAGCCGCGCCGGCGGGTTGCGCGACAGATCCCAGTTCTCCCCGAGCCAGGCGAGGGCGGACTCGGTGGCGCGCTCGGCGCGGCGCGACAGGTCGCCGCCGAGGCGTCGCCCGGCGGCCTCGCGGGCGAACTCGAGGATGGTGATGCCCGCGGCGCTCATCGAACCGCACCCGCCGCCGCCGCGCAAGCCGTAGCTGAAGCCGCCGTCGGCGGCCCAGGACTCGAGCGCCCCTTCGGCCAGCTCGACCCAGCTCTTCGCCGGCACCTTCACCCCGAGCTGCGCCGCGGCGCGGAAGCCGAGCGCGGCGAACAGGGCGTTGGACAGGTCTGCGGCGCCGCCGGGGTAGCCGTAGGTGCCGTCGGGCCGCCGCCAGTCGTCGAGCTGCTCGGCCACCTCGGCGGCCCAGTCCTCGTCCTCCTCGCCGCCCGCCGCGCCGAGCAGCAGGAGCAGCGAGCCGGCGCTGTAGGTCTTGTCGGGGAACTTCGTGCGCAGGTGGGCCAGCGCGCGCTGCACCGCGGGGTGCTCGGGCGGCAGCCCCGACTTCACCAGGGTGTAGGCGCACAAGGCGGTCATGCCCCCGGCGTAGCCGGAGGCCCAGCCGTCCCAGGAGCCGTCGAGCAGCTGCTGCTGGAGCAGCCACTCGCGGCCGCGGTCGATGGCGCGGCCGACGCTGGCTTCCTGGGCGGGCGCCGCCGCCGGGAGGGCGGCGAGGAGGGCGGCGAGGGCGAAGCGGAGGGGGCGCTCCAAGCCGGCCCCTGCCCTATTCGTACCCCGGGCCGTCGCCGCGGATCTCGCCGACCAGCTCGTCGGCGCCGAAGACGACCTCGAGGGCCTCGAGGATGATCGCGGGGTGCACGGCCACGGTGCGCGCGACGGCGTCGTCGTAGACGTACATGTTGCCGAGCATCTCGATGTTGCCGTCGAAGGCCAGACCGACCAGCTCGCCGCGGGTGTCGATCACCGGGCTGCCGGAGTTGCCGCCGATGATGTCGCAGGTGCAGACGAAGTTGAACTTCGTGGCCAGGTCGAGCTCGGGCTCGCGGTCGAGCCAGATCTTCGGCAGGTCGAAGGGCGCGGCGCCGCCGAACTCGTGGTGACGCGCGTACATCCCGTAGAGGCTGGAGAAGGGCGGGGCCACCGTGCCGTTGTAGGGGTAGCCGTCGAGCACGCCGTCGCTGATGCGCAGCGTGCCGGTGGCGTCGGGCGGGATCTCGGTGCCGTATACCGCGAAGTAGGCCTCGCCGACCCGCTTCTCGAGCAGCTGCTCGCGCCGCTGCAGCTCGCGGCGCTCGGCGCGGCCGCTGGCGGCGCGCATCTCCTCCTGCAGGGCCTCGATCTCGGCCCACGGGTCGCCGAAGCGCTCGGCCAGCTCGGGGGTCTGCGCCACCGCGTCGCGGATCTCGCCCTCGGCGCGGCGCTTGGCGTCCATGATGCGCTCGTTGCGCAGGCCGTCGAGGTAGCCCTGGAAGGCCTTGCGGCCGTTCTCCATGTTCAGGATGCGGCTGCGCATCGCCTTGCCCTCCTCGGGGTCGGCGGCGGCGCGCTCGTAGAGCTGGGCCAGCATCTGCTCGAAGGCGGCGACCTGCTGCGGGTAGACCTCGTCGCGCAGGAACTCCATCTGGGCGACGGTCTTCAGGCGGCCGGTGTCGCCGGGGAAGCCGACGGTGAACACGGTCTCGCCGGGGTCGGCGCCCTCGGCCCGCCACTTCAGGTAGAAGTCGCTGCTGTCGAGCGGCGCGCCGTCCTCCCACACCCGCACCATGGCGAAGTCGAGGCCGAAGCGCGGGTAGGTGAAGTTGTCCGGGTCGCCGCCGAACTTGGCGCTCTGCAGGTGCGGCGAGGCGACCAGGCGCACGTCGTCGAACACCCGGTAGCGGTACAGCGCGTAGACCCCGCCCTGGTAGAGCGAGACGACCTGCGGCTCGAGCTCGGGAGCCTCGCGCTGCGCACGGGCCAGGATCTCCTTGCGGTTGTCGTTGAGGCGCAGGCGGACGGTGTCCTCGTCGTCGTCGGGTCCGATCCCGGCGTTCATCTCCTCGGTGACGTCGAGCATCTCGACCAGCTGGCGCAGCTGCAGGCCGGGGAGACGCGGCTCCTCCTCGAGGCTGCGCGCGACGAAGCCGTCGCCGAGCCAGTCCTCGCCGGCCGGGGAGGCCTGGCCGACGTTGCCGCGCGCGCAGTGGTGGTTGGTCAGCACCAGGCCGCGCGGGCTGATGAAGCTCGACGAGCAGCCGCCGCCGAACTTCAGCGCGGCCAGGCGCACGCGCTCCAGCCAGGCGAGGTCGGGGACGAAGCCGTGCTCGGCCTCGAGGTAGTCGAGGGGCAGGCCCTCGAAGGTCCACATCTTGCCCAGCTCCTTGTGGGCCTGGGCCGGCGCGGCGGGAGCGGCCAGGAGGAGGGCGGTGAGGCAGAGCAGGCCGGCGGCGGCGCGGCGGACGGGATGACGCATGACAGGGATCTCCGGCGTGGTTCGGGCGCGGGCTCGCATGATAGGCCCGCCCCGCGCGGGAGCGCCTATCATCCCCTGCCCGGACTTCCCGTCCGGAAGAGGACATGATCATGCGCACCCTGACCACGACCTGGCTGCTCCTGGCCGCCTGCGCGGCCCCGGCCCCCATCACCGCCCAGGAGGCCGACGAGGCCGCCGCCGAGAAGAAGGCCGACTCGCTGCAGGCCGCCGCCCTCGGCGGGCTGAAGTTCCGCCCGATCGGGCCGGCCTTCACCGGCGGCCGCATCACCGACTTCGCCGTCGAGCCCGGCCACCCCGAGCGCTTCTGGGCCGCGGCGGCCTCGGGCGGCGTGTGGAAGACGCGCAACTCGGGCACGACCTGGGAGACGGTGTTCGACGGCCAGGGCTCGTACTCGATCGGCTGCCTGGCGATGGACCCGCACAACCCGGCGGTGGTCTGGGTCGGCACCGGCGAGAACAACTCGCAGCGGTCGGTGTCCTTCGGCGACGGCGTCTACCGCACGCGCGACGCCGGCAAGAGCTGGGAGAAGCTCGGCCTCGAGGAGTCCGAGCACATCGGCATGATCGCCATCGACCCGCGCGACTCCGACACCGTCTTCGTCGCCGCGCAGGGCCCGCTGTGGCGCTCCGGCGGCGACCGCGGTCTCTACAAGACCACCGACGGCGGCGCCACCTGGCGGCGCGTGCTCCACGTCGACGAGGAGACCGGCGTCAACGAGGTCCACCTGGACCCGCGCGACCCGGACGTGATGTACGCCAGCTCCTACCAGCGCCGGCGCCACGTCTGGACGCTGATCAACGGCGGCCCCGGCTCGACCGTGTGGAAGTCGGAGGACGGCGGCGAGAGCTGGCGCAAGATCGAGAAGGGCCTGCCCAAGGTGGACAAGGGGCGCATCGGCCTCGACCTTGCCCCGTCCGACCCCGACGTGGTCTACGCCATCGTCGAGGCGGCGACCGGCGAGGGCGGCTTCTATCGCTCCGTCGACCGCGGCGAGAGCTGGAAGCGGATGAGCTCGAAGATGAGCTCCAGCCCGCAGTACTACAACGAGCTGGTCTGCGACCCGCACGACGCCGACAAGGTCTACCTGCTCGACACCTTCCTGCAGGTCACCGAGGACGGCGGCAGCACCTGGTCGCGCGTGCCGCGCAAGGACCGCCACGTCGACGACCACGCGCTGTGGATCGACCCGGCCAACACCGAGCACCTGCTGGTCGGCTGCGACGGCGGGGTCTACGAGAGCTGGGACGCCGGCGCGGCCTGGGAGTTCAAGGCCAACATGGAGCTCGGCCAGTACTACCGCGTCAGCGTGGACGACACCGAGCCCTTCTACCACGTCTACGGCGGCACCCAGGACAACAACTCGCAGGGCGGCCCCTCGCGCACGATCTCGCGCGCCGGCATCGCCAACGAGGACTGGTACGTCACCGTCGGCGGCGACGGCTACGAGGCGCTGGCCGAGCCGGGCAACCCCGACATCGTCTACACCATGTGGCAGTACGGCGGCCTCGTGCGCTACGACAAGCGCAGCGGCGAGGCGGTGGACATCAAGCCGCGCGAGGCGCCCGGCGCGCCGCCGGTGAAGTGGAACTGGGACTCGCCGCTGATCGTCAGCCCGCACTCCCCCACCCGCCTCTACTTCGCCGCCAACGTGCTGTTCCGCTCGGACGACCGCGGCGACTCGTGGACCCAGGTCAGCCCCGACCTGACCCGGCAGCTCGACCGCAACGAGCTCGAGGTCATGGGCCGCGTGTGGAGCGTGGACGCGGTGTCGAAGAACCGCTCGACCAGCTTCTACGGCAACATCGTCTCGCTGAGCGAGTCGCGCCTGGTCGAGGGGCTGCTCTACTGCGGCACCGACGACGGCCTGATCCAGGTCTCCGAGGACGGCGGCGGCAGCTGGCGCGCGGCGGACGGCCTGCCCGGCGTCCCCGAGCTGGCCTACGTGTCGCGCCTCGAGGCCTCGAAGCACGACGCGGACACGGTCTACGCCGCCTTCAGCAACCACAAGATGGGCGACTTCGCGCCCTACCTGTACGTCAGCGAGGACCGCGGGCGGAGCTGGCGCTCGATCGCCGGCGACCTGCCCGAGCGCGAGATCGTCTGGTCGCTCGGCGAGGACCCGGTGGTGCCCGGCCTGCTCTTCGCCGGCACCGAGTTCGGCGTCTACACCACCCTCGACCAGGGCGCGCACTGGCTGCGCCTGAAGGGCGGGCTGCCGACCATCGCGGTGCGCGACCTCGACATCCAGGAACGCGAGGGCGACCTCGTCCTGGGCACCTTCGGCCGCAGCTTCTACGTGCTCGACGACTACACCGCGCTGCGCCACCTGGCCGAGGAGGCGCTGGCCGCGCCGAAGCTGTTCCCGGTGCGCGACGCGCTGCTCTACATCGAGACCAGCCGCCTCGGCGGGCGCGAGGGCCGCGGCTCGCAGGGCGCGGCCTTCTACACCGCGCCGAACCCGCCCTTCGGCGCGCTGATCAGCTACTGGCTGCCCGAGAAGGTCGAGTCGCGCCAGGAGGCGCGGCGCCGCGCCGAGAAGGAGGCGCGCAAGGAGGGCGGCGACAACCCCTACCCCTCGTGGGAGGAGCTGCGCGCCGAGGACCTCGAGACCACGCCGGCGGTGGTGCTCACCGTCCGCGACGAGGACGGCGCGGTCGTCCGCCGCATCACCGGCCCGCGCGGCAAGGGCCTGCACCGCGTGGTGTGGAACCTGCGCTGGCCCTCGGTCGACCCGGTCTCCTTCGGCGGCCGCCAGCTCGACCCGTGGGAGGACCCGGCGCGCGGCCCGCTCGCCCTGCCCGGCACCTACACGGTCACCCTGTCCCAGCTGGTCGACGGCGCGATGACCGAGCTCGCCGGCCCGCAGGAGGTCCGCGTCGTGCCGCTCGGCATCGCCTCGCTGCCCGCCGCCGACCGCGCGGAGGCCTTCGCCTTCCAGCAGAAGGTCGGCCGCCTGCAGCGCGCCCTGCAGGGCGCCCGCCGCGCGCTCGGTGAGGCCGAGGACCGGCTGCGCCACTGCCGCAAGGCCGCCCTCGAGGCCGCCGGCACCGACCCGGCGCTGCTGGCCGAGGCCGAGGCGCTGAAGCTCCGCCTCGCCGCGGTCCGCACCGCCCTCGACGGCGACTCGACGCGCTCCTCGCGCAGCGAGCCGGCGGCGCTGTCGATCCACGACCGCGTCGGCAACATCGTCGGCAACCAGTGGAACACGAGCTCAGCGCCGACGCAGACCGAGCGCGACGCCTACCGCTGGGCGGGCGAGGCCTTCGCCGAGGTGCTGGCCGAGCTGCGCGCCGCCGTCGAGCAGGACCTCGCCGGCCTCGAGCGGCGCCTCGAGGAGGCCGGCGCGCCGTGGACCCCGGGCCGCATCCCGGACTGGCGCATCGAGTGAGGCCGCGCCGCGCGGGGGATCGTGCTGGCGCGATCCCCCGCCCCTGCCCCACAATGGGGGCATGAGAACCGTCCTCCCCCTGGCGGCCGCCCTGGCCGCCTTCCTGGTGTGGAGCCCTGACGCCGCCGCGCAGGAAGACACCGCCGCGCTGCAGGAGAAGCTGCAGCACAAGCTCGAGCTGCCGTTCATCGCCCACGGCGGCTGGATCACCGACTTCGACCAGGCGAAGGAGAAGGCGAAGGAGGAGGGCAAGCTGATCTTCGTCTACTTCTCGCGCAGCTATTCGCCGTGACCGCCGTGCACGGCCCTGGAGAACGGTCCGTTCTCCTCCAAGAAGTTCCCCGCCTTCGCCGAGACCGTCGTCCCCTTCCTGAGCATCGCCACGCGCATCCCGGGGCGGAAGCACGACAACCTGCTGGGTGAGTACGGCGGCACCGGCTTCCCGACCCTGATGTTCCTCGACGCCGAGGGCCGCAAGATCATGCTGAGCGGCCGCAGCCAGGGCGAGTTCGAGAAGGGCCGCGACGAGGCCACCGCCTTCCTCGAGCTGCTGGCCCAGGCCGCCGAGGGCGACGAGAAGGCGCGCCTCGGCGCCTTCATGATGAAGCTCGACCTCGGCTGGCTCAGCCTCGAGGAGGCCCGCGCCGAGATGGAGACTTTCGACAAGCTGTCGAAGAAACAGCGCGCGGCGATCGAGACCAAGCTGGTCGAGACCGAGGTGCGTGAGCTGGCCAAGGGGGCCGGGCGCGACCTCGCCGAGCGCCGCGAGGCGGGCAAGCGCTGCGCCGAGCTCTACGACGAGGGCCTGGAACCCGAGAACGTCGAGCGGCTGATCGAGTTCTGGAGCCTGCTGGCCGACCACGCCGAGGCGGTCGACGACTCCAAGCTGATGAAGAAGGTGGTCAAGGCCGCCGACAAGTCGGTCAAGAAGCACCCGCGCGGCCGCGAGCTGGTCCGCGGGCTCGAGCAGCGCCTCAAGAACATGTGATCCGGCCTAGAATGGGGAGTTCATCCCCATGAAGGCCTCGATCCTGAACCGCAAGCTCCACCGCTGGGGGGCGATCCTCATCGCCCTCCCGCTCCTCGCCGTGATCTGCACCGGCATCCTGCTGCAGGTCAAGAAGCAGGTGACCTGGGTGCAGCCCCCCACCGCCAAGGGCGTCGGCGGCGACCCGGTGGTCAGCTTCGAGGCGATCCTCGAGGCGACGCGCAGCGCCGGCAAGGGCATCGAGAGCTGGGGCGACGTCGACCGCCTCGACGTGCGCCCGGGCAAGGGGGTGGTCAAGGTGCGCGGCAACAACCGCTGGGAGATCCAGGTCGACACCGTCACCGCCGAGGTCGTGCAGGTGGCCTACCGGCGCAGCGACCTGATCGAGAGCATCCACGACGGCTCGTGGTTCTCCGACGGGCTCAAGCTGTGGCTCTTCCTGCCCTCCGCCGTGATCCTCTTCGTGCTGTGGTTCACCGGGATCTACCTGTGGTGGCTCCCCCACGGCGTGAAGCGGCGGAAGCGGAAGACGGCCCGGGGCCAGTGACCCCGGGCCGTCGTCCAGGCGGCCGGCGCGCCTAGAAGATCCGCCGAGGGGCGGCCGGCGCGGCGCCCTCCTCCTCCACCTCGAGGAAGTCCTCGCCCGACTGCTCGACCTCGAACCAGGTCGCGTCGGGGAAGTTCGGGTCGAGGTCGACCTCGAACGGCTGGCGCCAGGTGGTGCCGTCGAGCTGGAGCACGGCGACGTAGGTCCCCGGCTGGACGCGCCGGGCCCAGCGGCGGCGGCCGCCGGCCTCGGGGGTGAGGCGCAGGTCCCAGTCGGCGCGGTGGAGGCCGGGCTCGGAGGCCGCCTCGAGCTCGCGCACGCGCTCGCCGGAGAGGTCCTCGATCCACAGCTCGGCGCTGCGCGCGCGGCGCGGCACCACGTAGTGGATGCGGGCGCCCTCCGCGGGGTTCTCGCCGACGAACTCGCGCACGGTGGTGCCGCGCTCGGGCTGGCGGCGCCACATCACGACGTCGTTCGGCGCGAGCAGGGCCGGCGCGTCGGCGCCGCGGCCGGCGAGCTGGCGCAGCGGCAGGATGTCGAGGATCCACAGGCTGCGCCCGTGCGTGGCGGCGACCAGCTCGTGGCGCAGCGGGTGGATGGCGAAGTCGTGGACCGCCACGGTCGGCAGGTTCGAGTGCAGGCTGGTCCAGCTGGCCCCGCGGTCGATGCTGGCCCAGGCGCCGAACTCGGTGCCGAGGAACAGCAGGTCGGGGTTCTCGAGGTCCTCCACCAGGGCCCGGGTGGTGCCGGCCGCGTCGGGCAGGTTGCCGCGCAGCGAGGTCCAGGTGTGGCCGTGGTCCTCCGAGACGAACAGGTAGGGCGTGTCGTCGTCGGAGCGGTGGCCGTCGAAGGTCACGTAGACGCGACCGTCGACGTGGCGCGAGGCGGCCACGCTGCTGACCCAGCGGCGGCCGGGCATCAGGGTCGCGATCGGCTGCGGGCCGGTGGGCGCGGTGGCTTCGCCCTCCGCGGCCGGCGCGGGGGCCGCCGCCGGAGCGGGCGGGCGCTCGGCCGAGAAGCCCAGCTCGAAGGCGCCGTCGCCGAAGGAGATCGTGCCGGTCATGCGGTCGCCCTCGACCGTGCCCGAGCCGTTCATCGTGCCCAGCTCGGACTTGGCGGTGAAGTTCAGCGCGCCGTCGACGAAGCTGCCCGACTCGATCTCGGCCACGCCCATCTGGCTGTCGAGGTTACCGCTGACGGCCTCGCCGTCGAGCTTCAGGTTCAACGTGAAGCCGCCCTCGCCCTCGGGCAGGCCCTCGGCCTCGCCCAGCGCCGTCCAGGCGCCGGTCAGGGCGTCACGCTCGGCCGGCGCGGCCGGCGCGGCGGGCGCCGGGTCCTGGGCCGGGGCGGGTTCCGGCGCCGGCGGAGCGGGACGCTCGCCGCGCTCACCGCGGCCGCCTTCCCGGCCGCCCGGGCCGCCCGGGCCGCCGCGGCCGCGCATGGCGGCGAACTCCTCGCCGGTCACCACCCCGTCGCCGTCGGCGTCGAGGCGGTCGACGAAGCCGGCCATCCGCTCGGGCAGCTCGGCCGCCTGCAGCTTGCCGTCGCCGTTGGCGTCGAACTCCCGGAAGCGTTCGGGCAGCTCGGCGGCGGGAGCCGCGGGAGCCGTGGGAGCCGCGGCGGGAGCCTCCCCGCCCTCGGCCGCGGCGGGAACCGCCTCGGCGGGCGCATCGGCGGGAGCCGCCTCCGCGGTCACCGCCCACAGGTCGGTCCAGGTGTGGCCGCCGTCGGTGGTTCCCCACAGGCCGCCGTCGTCGCTGCCGACGTAGAGCACGTCGGAGTCGCGCGCGGACTCGCTGAGGGCGGTCGCGCTGCCGCGGTCGGTCGCGGTGATCTCGGGCGAGATCGCCTGCGGGTTGCTGCCGCGGTCCAGCGAGCGGAACACCTTGTTGCCCGCGCTGTAGTGGATGCGCGAGTTGTGCGCCGAGAGGAGGAAGGGGGTGTTCCAGTTGAAGCGGTAGCGCTCGCCGCGCGGCGCGCGCGGGCGGGCCGAGCCGCGGGCGCCGGTGCGCAGGTTCATGCTGCCCATCGCGCCGTTCTGGCTCTCCATGTAGAGCTGGTCGGGGTCCTCGCGGTCGACACGCACGACGAAGCCGTCGCCGCCGCCGATGCGGAACCAGTCGGCGTTGATCGGGCCGCTGCCGGAGGCCGAGCGGCTCGGGCCGCCCCAGGAGCCGTTGTCCTGCAGGCCGCCGTAGACGCGGTAGTCCATCCGGGGGCCGACCTCGACGCGGTAGAACTGGCCGATGGCAACCTGGTTGTGGTGGTCCCAGTTCTCCATGCGGTCCCAGGTCTCGTAGATGCCGCCGTCGTTGCCGAGGATCATGTGGCGGCCGTCGGCCGGGTCGATCCACAGCGCGTGGTGGTCGACGTGCACCGCGCCGTCGTGGCCGTCGTCGGTGAAGGTCGCGCCGCCGTCGGAGGAGCGGTACAGCTGCGTGCCGAGCACGTAGAGGTACTGGTCGCTGCTCGGGTCCACGCGCACCTCGCTGTAGTACATCGGGCGCGGGTTCAGCGAGTTGATCCGCTTCCAGGTCAGGCCGGCGTCGTCCGAGCGGTAGATGCCGCCGTACTCGTGGCCGTCCGGGCCCTGCTCGTCCTGCGCGTTCTCGCGCTGGCCGCCGAGGCCGATGTGGAAGGGGCCGGGCTCGGGCGAGTCGTCGCGCAGGTCGTCGCTGACCTGGCCGCGGCGCGGCTCGGGCTGCCCCTCGCCCTCGGCCTCGTCCTCCTTCGACTCGGGCCGCGCGGTGAAGCTGACCTCGACGTCCACCGTCTTGCGCTCGCGCGACACCTGCATGGCGACGGTCTCGCCGGCGAGGCGCTTGCGGATCTCGCGGGTCAGGTCCGCCGCGGAGTGGACCAGCTGGTCCTCGACGCGCAGCACGATGTCGCCGACCTCGAGGCCGGCGGCCGCCGCCGGGCTCTCCGCGGTGACCGTGGTCAGGCGGGCGCCGACCTCGGCGTCCTGGCTCTCGACGCCGAAGAAGGCGGCGTCCTCGGGCTCCTGCGTGATGCGCTCGCTCTCGACCACCGCGAAGACCACGTCCGGATCCTGCGGGTACCAGTCGAGGCCGATGCGGCCGAGCTTCCCGCTCGGCAGGCCCTCGCGGACCTCGGTCCAGCTCGCGCCGCCGTCCGTCGTGCGCCAGATGCCGCTGCCCTCGCCCCACTTCTTCGCCGGGTCGTTGGTGTCGAAGCCGTCGCGTTGGCGCTCGTAGGAGGCCACCAGCAGCGTCTCGGGGTCGTCCGGCTTGAAGCGCATGTCGACCACGCCGGTCTCGGGGCCGAGGTCGAGCACCTTGCTCCAGCTCTCGCCGCCGTCGGAGGTCTTGTAGAGGCCGCGCTCCTCGTTCGGGCCCCACAGGCGGCCGAGGGCGCCGACGTAGACCACGTTCGCGTCCGCCGGGTGGATCAGGATGCGGCCGGTCTGGAAGCTCTCGGCCAGGCCCATGTGCTTCCAGCTCGCGCCGCCGTCGGTCGACTTGTAGACCCCGTTGCCCCAGGACACCGAGTTGCGCGGGTTGGCCTCACCGGTGCCGACCCAGACGACCGAGGGGTCGGAGGGGGCCACGGTGACGTCGCCGATCGAGACCGTCGCCTCGCGGTCGAACTGGTGCTCCCAGGTCACGCCGCCGTTGGTGGTCTTGACGATGCCGCCCGAGGCGGTGGCGATCCAGATCGTGCGCGAGTCGGTCGGGTGCACCGCGATGTCGGTGATCCGGCCGCCCATGTTCGAGGGTCCGATCGACCGCCACGTCATGGCGTCGACCCAGGACTCGGGCAGCGTGCGGGCGGGCTCCTGCAGCGCCCCTCGCTGCGCGGCGAGGCCCGGCAGGAGCAGCAGCAGGAGGGCCAGGAGGGCGGTCAGGGGGCGCAGCGGGCGCGGGGGGGAACTCATGGCTTCAGAGGCTCACGGGGGAGGGCTGGGAAGGGGGCGCAGAAACCCGGCGCCGCAGGGAGTCGATTCTAACTCGCAATGCGCTACGGGCCGCCACGGGCGGGGCTGGCAACTCCTTCTTCGGCTCTTCGGTTTCTTGAAGGAAAGCGGGAAGGGGTTGGGGAAAACCGGTCCCCCGGCGGAGGACCTTCCCTTTCCCTGATCTTTCCGAGGCAGACATGACCGTGTCCGACGAAGTCGCCGACCTGGCCGGCCCTGGCATCAGCACCTACGAGGAGGTCGCGAAGATCCTTCCGACCGACTACGACCCGCTGCTCACCCCCGGCGAGGCGATGGAGGCGCTCTACGAGGCGAAACGCTCCATCGAAGACGGGCTGTGCCGGGAGCTGAACCTGATCATGGTCCAGGTCCCGCTGATCGTCAGCCGCGAGAGCGGCGTCAACGACATGCTGGACCGCGACGGCTCGCGCACCCCGGTCGAGTTCCCGGCCGGCCTCGGCATCGACCCGCGCATCAACGCCCAGGTCGTGCAGGCGGCGACGAAGTGGATGCGCCCCGCCCTGAAGACCTTCGGCTGCAAGCCCGGCGAGGGCATCAACACCGACATGCGGGCGGTGCGCAAGGACTACTTCCTCGACCACGACCACAGCTCCTACGTCGACCAGTAGGACTGGGAGAAGGTCTTCACCGCCGAGGACCGCAACCTCGACAACCTGACGACCACCGTGCAGGGCATCTGGAAGGTCTTCAAGGAGACCGAGGAGATGCTGCGCACGAAGTACCCGAAGCTGGCCGAGACGAAGGTGCCGGCCCTGCCCGACGAGCTCGTCTTCCTGCACGCCGAGGAGATCCTCGAGCGCTTCCCGGACCTGCCGCGCAAGCAGCGCGAGACGGCGATCCTGCAGGAGTTCCCGACGATCTTCATCTACGGCATCGGCTGGCCGCTGGCCGACGGCTACCCGCACGAGATGCGCGCGGCCGACTACGACGACTGGATCACCCCCGGCACCTCCAAGGCCGGCAAGCCGATCCACGGCCTGAACGGCGACATCCTGGTCTGGAACCACTTCACCAAGCGGCGCCACGAGCTCAGCTCGATAGGTGATCGACGACCCGCCGGTCCCGCCGGACGACCCGGTGCCCCAGGAGATCCCCGACCCGCAGCTGGTCGAGGTCGACGCGCCGGAGGACGTCGAGGCGGTCGAGGACCTCGGCGACCCGAACTTCACCGAGGACGACCCGTGGGACCAGGCCTTCGAAGGCAACGACATCGGCCTCGGCAGCGGCGGCGGCGACCGGGGCCTGCGCGGCGGCCGCGGCGGCCCGCGCGGCCAGGGCAGCCCGACCGAGAAGTCGGTGCTCGCGGCGCTGAAGTGGCTGCGCGACCACCAGGCGCCGGAGGGCTTCTGGGACGCCGACGAGTTCATGGCCCACGACCGGAACCCGGAGCGCCCGGGCTCGGACGGCCCCGGCAGCCCGGTCAACGACGTCGGCGTCACCGGCCTGGCGCTGCTCGCCTTCCTCGGCCACGGCGACACGATGAACACCGGCCAGTTCCAGGACCAGGTCATCCGCGGGGTCAACTGGCTGCGCGCCAGCCAGCTCGAGAACGGCCTCTACGGCGACGAGGTCGGCAACCCGACCCTCTACAACCACTCGATCGCGACCATGGCCATGGCCGAGGCCTACCTCTTCGGCCGCTCGCCGATCCTGCGCCCCTCCCTGGACCAGGCGGTCGGCACGATCCTGCGCTCGCGCAACGACTACGGGGCCTGGCGCTACTCGCTGACGCCGAACGGGGACAACGATACCTCGATCACCGGCTGGATGGTCTTCGCTCTCGAGACCGCGCGCGACGCCGGCGTGGCCATCGACGACGCGATCTTCCGCGACGCCGAGAGCTGGTTCGACACGATGACGGACGCCGTCGGCCGGACCGGCTACAGCATGGAGGCCGGCCCGGGAAGCCGCCCGTCGCGCCCGCGCCGCTACGTCGAGCGCTTCCCGCCGGAGCGCTCCGAGGCCCTGACCGCGGTCGCGCTGCTGTGCCGCGTCTTCATGGCCGACACCTCGCGGCTCCGGAGTTGGAAGGACCACCCTGCCGGTGTGGGACGAGGAGGACGGCGCCTGCGACCTCTACTACTGGTACTACGGCACCTTCGCCATGAACCAGTGGGGCGCCCAGCACTGGCGCCAGTGGCGCAAGGCGATCGAGCGGGCGATGCTCGACCACCAGCGCCTGGAGGACCCGCAGGACAACCTCTACGGCTCCTGGGACCCGGTCGGCCCCTGGGGGGAGGACGGCGGCCGGGTCGATTCGACCGCCATCGGGGCGCTGATCCTCGAGGTCTACTACCGCTACAGCCACGTGCTCGGCGGACGGGGGTAGCCGCCGGTCCGTGCCGGGGCGGGGCGTGGCGCCGCGGGGGACGGCGTCCCGCCCTTGTCCGCGGCATCACGTCGACGTGGACGGAGTTCAGTCCCTCTCCAGGAGGAAGTCGACCCTGCCCTTCTCCATCGAAAAAAACTCTGCGTAGGCCTCCATGCGCACCAAGCGGTAAGACCCTAGGTTCGAGAACCACCTGCCCGGAAGGGCTTGCAGGCTCCATTTCCCCTCGGGGAACCCCTCGAACGCCAACTGCTCACCCACGGGGACCCCGCGCACGGTCTCCCAGAACGGGAAGGCCAAGCCCTCTGCCTTCTGCTTCACGACGACGTCACACCTGGGTTCGGAATCCCATCCCAAGTCCTGCATCAGAGTGGAGACCGGGATCGCCCGACCATCCGAGAAGGCAAATCCGACCGTCAATTCCATCCGCCCGGGTACCGGGGACAGGGTACCCAGGAAGTAGTCCTCGCCCTCGGGCATCCGGAAATCGGCCGCAGCGAACACCCAGCGAAGACCATCCTGCTGCTGCAGCACCGTCACCTGCTTGGAACCCGGCGAAACCCCCTCGAAGACGAATCCACCATCCTCGGACGGAAGGACCAATCCCTCCGTGTCGAAATTCCGTAAGACTGCCCCTTGGGACGACTCCACATTCGAGGCGCTCACCAGGGCGATCCGGATCGGAGCGCGCGGGTCGAACTCCGGCCCCAATCTCCCCCACACCCGCTGGACGGTCCCAGCCCGAACCGAGAACGTCGTCCTGCGCCCAGGCTCGAGCTGGAAGAGACCGGATCTCCTATTCAAGAAGGACTCGAAACTGGGTCGGAAACTCCCGTCTGGTCGAACAAAGAGTTCCTCCGGGACGAAGGGAGGGAGGCAATCGATCGGCAGGACCGAGTCATGCCGCCAGTACAGGTCCACCTCGCACGGCGCACGGCCCCACTCGGCGATCCCACCCTCGTCCGTCATCACAGGCCCGGGAACCGGGAAGAGGGCAATTCCCGTGATCGAGCCGGAAGCCCCCAGAAGCGATTGGATTCGGTCAAGGGCCGGAACAACGACATCAGGGACGCCGGCAGTCTCCCAGGAACCCGCCGCCGTCGCGATCGCCGACCGGAACGCTTCCGGATCATCGCAGCGACTGAACAGCTCATCGATGCCGTCGAGGAGGCTGTGCACCTGCCCCACCAGCTTGAACTCCTTGCTCTTCCCGGGCTCGAATTGGAGGTGGATGCGGACACCGGGGACCGGATGATCCTGATGGTCCTTCAACTCGATCACAAGCGAACTGTGGGCTTCAAGGGGGACGACTTGCGACTTCTGTACCGGCCCGCGGATAGCCACGGGCGCATACCCACTCGCTCCCACGATGATCCACGCCAGGTCGTCACTCCCACCCGGAATGGAATCCCCAGGTCCGGCCCACCCCGTCAGTCCGCCATCCTCATGGAAGTAGATCGCGCCAGCACCGGCCAAGGGCACCAAGGACCTGGAATCCTGAACGAGGAGGAAAGGCGAGGTTTCCTCCGGCTTCCTGTCCGTATCAGGTCCCAGGACCAGATCGGCAGTTGGGGTCGGCGGCGCAATTCCATCCAACGATCGAGTGGAAGAGGAACCTGCTTCGTGATCACGAACCGCGGATCCGATGATGTAGGCCAGGACCAGCAGGGCCAGGACCCAAGTAAGGAACAGGTGGAGTCTCCGGTTCATCGGCCAACTTTGACACCCTCTAATGCGCCCCGCCCAGTGAGGTCCGGAGGTCGTCATCGACCTCCGGACCGCTCGGTCTCCTCTACGGACATGGAGCGAGTACCACCCTGTGAAGGGCTCGGTTCAGGAGCAGACTTCGACCTCGAGCAGGCTGATCGTTCCGGAAATCTCTCCGTCCGAGATCGCCAGAGCCTCGGCAGGATCGGCTCCGCCACCAGGCCACCGAACGCTAGCCATTCCATTGACCTGGGTGTGTTGACGCCTGGTCCACTGCCTCACATCACAAACATCGCCATAGACCAATCCGCTGTCGTTGACGATCCCTGCTCCGGTCCCTTGATGGGCAGTAATGTTGAATTGAAGATCGTAGAGCATCAGGTGGATCGTGACCGTCCCGATCGCACCCTGGGTGGTTTCTCGACCATTCCCGCTATTGCAGGCGACACCATCGGAAACCGGCGACATGCTCGTCGACACATATTCCAGGGTCGAAACGGCGTAGGCAGCGGCCTGTGGCTTCTTGATGTTGTGATTGCCGAGGACGTCCAGGGTGACGTACTCCTCGACCTCGCCCAACTTGGTCCCGACATAATCCCAGGTCTCGAGAGCCTGAAGATCATCCTCGAGGGACCGAGTCAGTTCTTGCAGGTTCTTGGACTTGGCTTCTTGGATAGGGATGTTCGCGAGCTGGGGGGGACAGGGTCCAGTAGTAGTCGATGTACTTGTAGTGCTCCCCGGTCTTGCTCCCGATGGTGCCGGAGTCGCTCTCAGTCAGGGGCCAGGGGAAGTTCTTCCTTTGCCAAGTCCCCGACGGGTTGTTCACGGTCTGCGCAGCAACGATCTGGCAAGTGAAAAAGACGGCCAAGGTCAAGGTAGCGAGGTATTTCATGAGCGTCCGTTCAGAGGGACAGGATGATTGGCCATACCAGGGCAAGTGATCAGGACGGTAGCCTGCGGGATGCCCTTCTGCAAGAGCCGAAGACCGGCATTTTTCTTGGGGAGGGGCTGACTTCCAACGCGGGGCTCGCTATCCCATATCGGGTGTCCGCCCCCCCTCCGCCCCTCCAACACGGCTATCGACGGTCTGCCCTGGGGTGCGAGTTCGAGTTCCGGCTGGTCGGCGAGGAGGTCGAGGAGCTCGAGGAAGCGGCGAAAGCCGCGCTCGAGGAGGTGCGGCGGGTCGAGGGCCTGCTGTCCCGCGAGCGGCCGGACAGCGAGGTCTCGCGGCTCAACCGGGTGGCCGGCCGGCGCATGGTCCGGGTCGACCCCGAGGTGCTGGACCTGCTCGTCGAGTGCGGCGGCTTCGGCATCCGCACCTCCGGCCACTTCGACCTGACCGCGCCCGGTCGCGGCGGCGCCGGGCCGACCGACGGGCTCGGCTCGATCCTGCTCGACCCGAAGCGGCGCATGCTGCGCTTCTCCCGCCCGGGGGTGCGGATCGACTTCGGCGGGGTGGCCCGCGGCTACGCGCTGGACCGTGCGGCCGAGGTGCTGCGCGCGCGCGGCGTGTTCCAGGGCCTGCTGCACGCCGGGCCGGACCTGGCGCTGGCGCTCGACGGCGGCTGGCGGGTCGGCCTGCGGCCGCCCGGGTCGCCCGGCGGGGATGCCTGCTTCACCCACCTCCCGCTCTCCCGCCGGGCCCTGTCGAACGCGGTCACGGTCGACGAGCACGGCCCGGCCGGCATCGTGCGGCCGAGTGACGGCCGGCTGGTGACCGACCCGGCCGCCTGCGCCGTGATCGCGCGCCGCGCGGCCGAGGCCGAGGCCCTGTCGACCGCCTTCCTGGCCATGGGGCGGCTGCAGGCCGGCCGCTTCTGCACCTCCGACCACGGCGCCGGGCTGCAGGTGGCCTGGTACGAGCGCGACCTGAGCTGGCTGCGGCGCTGAGCGGCCGTCCGGGCCCTCCCCGAGGGGCCGCGCAGGGTTTAAGGGGATCCATCCCCCCGACCCGCCCCGCCCCCCCCATGACCCGCGGCCTGGTCCTCGACATCCAGCGCTGGTCCGTCCACGACGGTCCGGGCATCCGGACCACGGTGTTCCTCCAGGGCTGCCCGCTGTCCTGCCGCTGGTGCCACAACCCCGAGAGCCAGCCGGCCGGGGCGCGGGTGTCGGTCGACCCGGCCCGCTGCGTGGCCTGCGAGGCCTGCCTCGACGCCTGCCCGGAAGACCTGCTGGCCGAGCCCGGCCTGCCGCCGCGGCCCGCGAGCCGCTGCCGGCTGTGCGGCAGCTGCGCCGACGCCTGCCCGGCCGAGGCGCGGCGCGTGCTGGGGCGCGAGCGCAGCGTCCCGGAGCTGATGGCCGAGCTGCTTCGCGACCGCCTGGGCTACGACGAGTCGGGCGGCGGCGTCACCTTCTCGGGCGGCGAGCCGCTGGCGCAGCCGGACTTCCTCGCCGCCCTGCTCGAGGCCTGCGCCGCCGAGGAACTGCACACCGCGGTCGACACCAGCGGCTGCGCGCCGCTCGAGGACCTGCTGCGCGTCGCGCCGCTGACCCGGTTGTTCCTCTACGACCTCAAGCTGGTCGACGACGAGCGGCACCGCGCCGCCACCGGCGCCGGCAGCGCCCTCCCGGTCGCCAACCTGCGGGCGCTGGCCCAGGTCCACCGCGGCATCCGCCTGCGCATCCCGGTGGTCCCCGGCTGGAACGACGACGACGAGAACGTCGAGGCCAGCGCCGCGCTGGCCGCCGAGCTGCCCGGGCTGCTCGGCGTCGACCTCCTGCCCTACCACGCCCTCGGGCGCGACAAGTTCGGCCGCCTCGGCCGCCGCGCGCCGCTCGAGGAGCTCGTCCCCCCCACCCCCGAGCGGCTGGAGGAGCTGGCCGCTCCCTTCCGGCGGCGCGGCCTGCGCGTCGCCCCGGGCGGCCGCGAGGCCGTCAGCGAAAGATGAACGACCGCACCGCCGCCCTGCGCCGCGCCAGCCTCGACGCCGTCCCGACGATCAGCGCCGAGCGCGCCGTCCTGCTCACCCGCTTCGTGAAGGAGAACGAGGGCCGCTGGTCCACGCCGGTGCTGCGCGCGCGCGCCTTCGCCCACCTCTGCGAGCACAAGACGGTCTGGATCGGCGACGGCGAGCTGGTCGTCGGCGAGCGCGGGCCGGCGCCCAAGGAGGTGCCGACCTTCCCCGAGCTGACCTGCCACAGCCTGGAGGACCTGCGCATCCTCGACTCGCGGCCGCTGACTGCCTACCGTGTCCCGCCGGCGGTGCTCGCCGCCTACGAGGAGGAGGTGATCCCCTACTGGCGCGGCCGCAGCCTGCGCGACCGCATCTTCGCCCAGCTGCCGGCGGAGTGGCACGAGGCCTACGAGGCCGGGATCTTCACCGAGTTCATGGAGCAGCGCGCGCCCGGTCACACGGTGGCCGACGGCAAGATCTACCGCAAGGGGATGCGCGCCTTCCAGGCCGACATCGACGCTGCCGTCGCGCGGCTCGACTTCGTCGCCGACCCGCGGGCCTACGCGCGCCGCGAGCAGCTGACCGCGATGCGCATCGCCTGCGAGGCGGTGGTCCGCTACGCCGAGCGCCACGCCGAGCGCGCCGAGGAGCTGGCCGCGGCCTGCACCGACCCGGCGCGCCGCGCCGAGCTCGAGCGCATCGCCGCGGTCAACCGCCGCGTCCCGGCCGAGCCGCCGCGCGACTTCCACGAGGCGCTGCAGGCCTACTGGTGGTGCCACCTCGCCGTGGTCACCGAGCTGAACGGCTGGGACGCCTTCAGCCCCGGCCACCTCGACCAGCACCTCGAGCCCCTCTACCGCCGCGGCCTGGCGGACGGCAGCCTCGACCGCGAGGGCGCGCGCGAGCTGCTCGAGTGCTTCTTCGTCAAGTTCAACAACCACCCGGCGCCGCCCAAGGTCGGCGTCACGGCGGCGGAGAGCGGCACCTACACCGACTTCGCCAACATCAACCTCGGCGGCCTGCTGCGCGACGGCGCCGACGGCAGCAACGAGGTCAGCTACCTGCTGCTCGAGGTGATCGACGAGCTGCACCTGCTGCAGCCGAGCAGCAACGTGCAGGTCTCGCGCAAGACGCCGGACCGCTTCCTGCGCGCGGCGCTGCGCGTGATCCGCAACGGCTACGGCTTCCCCTCGGTGTTCAACGCCGACAGCGTGGTCGAGGAGCAGCTGCGCATGGGCAAGACCCTCGAGGACGCGCGCGAGGGCGGCTGCAGCGGCTGCGTCGAGGTCGGCGCCTTCGGCAAGGAGGCCTACATCCTCACCGGCTACTTCAACCTGCCGAAGGTGCTCGAGCTGGCCCTGGGCGACGGCTTCGACGAGCGCACCGGGCGCCAGCTCGGCCCGCGCACCGGCCGCGCCGAGGAGCACGACGGCTTCGAGGGCCTGTTCGCCGCCTTCCACGACCAGCTGCGCCACTTCCTGCGGGTCAAGCTGGCCGGCAACCAGCTGATCGAGCGGATCTACGCCGAGCACATGCCGGCCCCCTTCCTGTCCGTGCTGACCGACGACTGCATCGCCCGCGGCCTGGACTACAACGCCGGCGGCGCGCGCTACAACAACACCTTCGTCCAGGCTGTCGGCATCGGCACGATCACCGACTCGCTGGCGGCGCTGCGCGAGACCTGGGAGCAGCGCGGCGCGGTCGGGGTGGGCGAGCTGCACCGCGCGCTGGCGCGCGACTTCGAGGACGACGAGCCGCTGCGCCTGCGCCTGCGCAACAAGATGCCGAAGTACGGCAACGACGACGACCGCGCCGACGAGCTCATGGTGCGCGTCTTCGAGCTGCTGTTCGACGAGATCGACGGCGTGCCGAACACCAAGGGCGGCCACTACCGCGTCGAGATGCTGCCGACGACCTGCCACATCTGGTTCGGCGAGGTGCTCGGCGCGACCCCCGACGGCCGCCGCGCCGGCGCGCCGGTCAGCGAGGGCATCAGCCCGGTGCAGGGCGTGGACCGCCAGGGCCCCACCGCGGTGCTGCGCTCGGCGGGCAAGATGGACCACGTCCGCACCGGCGGCACGCTGCTCAACCTGAAGTTCACGCCGTCCCTGGTGGCCGGCGAGGAGGGCGTCGACCAGCTGCGCCACCTCGTGCGCAGCTACTTCCGCCTCGACGGGCACCACCTGCAGTTCAACGTGGTCGGGGCCGAGACCCTGCGCGCCGCCCAGCGCGACCCCGAGGCCCACCGCGACCTGATCGTGCGCGTGGCCGGCTACAGCGACTACTTCTGCGACCTCTCGGAGGCCCTGCAGGAGGAGATCATCACCCGCACCGAGCACGAGGGCTTCGGCGCGGTTCCCTCGTCCTGAGCCCGCCGCGACGGCAGAATTGGGGGTTCGGCGTCTTGTCCCGGCGCCGGGATCGCTTAGTCCTGCGCCGTCAGATGAGATCGTGTCGCAACAGGAGCGCCGCCCCGCCGGCCGCCCTCCTCGCCCTGCTCGCCGCCGCCCCCGCCGCGGCCCAGCAGGCGGAGGAGGCCGCGGTGATGAGCTACGAGGCCTCGGCGATCCTCGAGTCGGTCCACGTCCTCGAGGGCGGCCTGCGCACCGGCCACGTGCAGCAGAGCCTGCTCCACGCCGGCGCCCGCCTCGACACCGGGGCGGCCGGCTGGTGGGACGGCGGCGCCTTCTTCGTGCGGCTCGGGCGGCTGTCGGGCGGCGAGCCCAGCGCGCGGCGCAGCGGCCTGTTCCAGACCGGCAGCCACATCGAGGGCGAGACGGTGACCGTGGTCGACCGCCTCGGCTACGAGCACGCCTTCGCCGACAGCGGCGCCGAGCTGCGCGTGGGCCTGTGGGACATGAGCGACGGCTTCACCGTCGCCGAGCCGACGGGGGCCTTCGTCAACAGCTCCTTCGGCTTCCAGCCGGACCTCGGCCTGAACCTGCCGCTCAGCACCTTCCCGATCAGCACGCTCGGCGCGCGCCTGTTCTGGACCAGCCCGCAGCTCGACCTGCGCGCCGCGGTCTTCGACGGCATCCCCCCCACGACGGCGCAGACCGACGGGCGGATCCGGCTGACCTCGCCCGACTCCGACGGCCTGTTCCTGGTCGGGGAAGCGGCCTGGCGCCCGCGCGGCGAGGAAGCGGGCGGCCTCGAGGCGCGGCTCGGCGCCTGGCGCCACACGACGCGCTTCGCCGCCGACGCCACCGGCGCCGACCCCGCCGGAGCCCTCGACGGCAACCACGGCTTCTACGCCGTCGGCAGCGGCCTGCTCGCCGGCGAGGCGGATGGACGCGGGTTGGACGGCTTCCTGAAGGCCGGCTGGGCGCCCGAGGACCGCAACGCGGTGGCCCTGTTCACCGGCGGCGGCCTGCGCTGGCGCGGCCCCTTCGCCGCCCGCCCCGGCGAAGAGCTCGGCCTCGGCTTCGGCCGCGTCGGCTTCTCCCCGACCTACCGCGGCGCCACCGGCGTCGGCGCGCACGAGACCTTCGTCGAGCTGTCCTACGGCTTCGACCTCGGCCACGGCGTCGTGCTGCGCCCCGACCTGCAGTGGGTGCGGCACCCCGGCGCCGCGCCCGGCCTCGACGACGCCTGGATCCTGGTCCTGCGCGCCGAGTGGACCTGGTGATCCGCCGAGGTCGGCGCCCCGCCCGGTGGATCCCGGTCTAGGCTGGAGGGGTGATGACGCGCACGCTGGTCCCCCGGCTCGTCCTCCCCGTCCTGCTCGCCGCCGGTCCTGCCGCGGCGCAGGACCCGGGCATCTCCTCGAGCATCGAGAAGGTCTTCGTCGTCGAGATGTCGCACACCGACGTCGGCTTCACCGACCCGCCGACGGTGGTGGCGCAGGTGGCCCACGACAACCTGGTCGAGGCGCTGCGCCTGGCCGACCTCGACGCCGATTTCCGCTGGACGGTCGAGACCGGCTTCCAGCTCGAGCAGTTCGACCGGCTGGCGACGCCGGCCGACCGCGCCCGCATGAGCCAGCGCTTCGCCGAAGGCCGCTTCGTGCTCGGCGCCGGCTACGTCGGCCCGCACTCGGGCATCTGGACCGAGGAGCTGCTGCTGCGCTTCACCCACCCCTCCGCGCGGCTCGCCGCGCAGTACGGCGCGCGCACGGACACCGCCCTGCTCGACGACGTGCCCGGCTACACCCTCGGCATGCCGACCGCGCTGGCCCGCGCCGGCGTGGACTACCTGCTGTGCGGCCCGAACGACTTCATCGGCGGCAAGCCCGCCATCCCGCTGGCCGAGCGCCCCTTCTGGTGGGAGGGCCCGGACGGCAGCCGCGTGCTGACCTGGGAGACCTACGGCTCCTACGTCGAGGGCTTCGACGAGTGGGGCCTGCTGACGCTCAACTCGGCCTACACCAAGCTCGGCGCGCGGCTGGCCGAGTTCGAGGCCGCCGGCTACCCCTACGACGCCGTGATGGTCATGCGCGGCTTCGACAACACCGGGCCGAGCCTCGGGCTGGCCGACCTCGCGCGGCGCTGGAACGCGCGCTACGACAACCCCGAGATCATCCTGGCCACGCCGGCGGAGTTCTTCGAGCACCTGCGCGCGAAGTACGGCGACGGCTTCCCCGTGCACCGCGGCGACGCCGGCGGACACTGGGAGGAGGGCTCGCAGCTGACCCCGGCCTCGCAGGCGGTCGTGCGCCGCGGCCTGGCGCAGCTGCCGGCGCTCGAGGCGCTCAACGTGCTGCACACCGCCGGCGGCGCGGCCGGCCACCCCGCCGCCGCGCTCGAGCGGGCCTGGCGCGCCTGCATGCTCTTCCTCGAGCACTCGGGCGGCGGCGCCGGCTGGCCCGGGCTGATGACCCTGGCCGAGGTCGACCAGCAGAACCGCGAGTTCGTCGCGCTGGCGAAGACCGTCGAGCGCAGCGCCGGAGCCCTCGGCGCGCGGGTGGACGGCGGCCTGGCCCCGGGACTGGTGCCGGCGGGCGAGGCCGGGCTGGTCGTGCTCAACCCGCTCGGCGCGGCCTTCGACGACCTCGTCGAGGCGGACTGCGGCGCGCCGCAGCCGGCCGACCTGGCCCTGGTCGATCCGGCGACGGGGACGCCCCTGGTGTTCCGCTGGACCTCGTCGGACCGCTCCTCGCTGGCCTTCCACGCCGCGGTGCCGGCTCATGGCTGGCGGCGCTGGCGCGTCGAGAGCGGCGGCAGCGCCCCGCCCCCGCCGGGCTGGAGCGCGGGCGCCGTCCTCGAGCAGGGCGGCCACCGCCTGGAGTTCGATCCGCAGAGCGGCGTGGCCCTCCACCTGACCGACGCCACCGGAGCCGAGTGGATCGACGGCTCGCAGCACCGCTTCGGCGGCATCGAGCACGCCTTCAACCTGCCGATGTTCTTCGGCATCAGCCGGGCGCTCGCGCTCCAGGGCGTCACGGTCCTGGTCGAGGACCCCGGGCCGGTTCAGCGCCGCGCGCGGGTGATCGGACCGCTGGGCCTCCCGCTCGCCGAGTACCGCCTCGACGCCCGCGGCCGCCGCCTCGACTTCGTCGCCGGCGTCCCGCTCGACCGGCTGCCCTGGGTCGACCCCGCCGACCACAGCGAGCACTGGGCGGTCACCTTCCCCTTCGCCCTGAGCACGCCGACCAGCCTGCAGGTGGACGGCCCGGGCGGGCTCTACCGGCCCGGCCCCGACTCGCTCCCCGGGGCCGCGCTCGGCAACTTCTCCGTCGCCACCGGCGCGGTGCTGACCGGGTCGGACGGACGCTGGGCCTCGCTGGTGCCGCGCGAGTCGCCGATCGTCCACCTCGGCGCGATGACCGGCGCGCCCTCGGCCACGATCGACGACCAGGCCACCACCCTGACCACCAAGCTGGCGCAGCACATCGACACCACCGAGGTGATCGGCGGCGCCATCGTCCCCTTCCAGGACGAGCCGGGGATGCCGCGCACCGTGGTCGAGCACAGCGTCCTGCGCTTCGGCGAGGCGGCGGAGCCCCCGCCCGGCCGCGCCCGCCTGGCGCACGACCTGGCCCCGCCGCGCGCGGTGTGGGTCGGCTCGGGAGCGGCGGCGGCCGCGCCCCCGGCCGAGGACCGCTTCCTCGAGTTGAGCGGGGACGTCCAGGCGGTGGCGCTGAAGCGCGCGGCCGACGGCGCGGGACTGGTCCTGCGCCTCCGCGCCGGGAGCGCGGCCGGCGGAGAGGCCGGGCTACGGATGCCCACGCCCCCGCGCGAGGCCTGGAGCGCCGACCTGCTGGAGCGGCGGGAGCAAGCGCTGTCGATCCAGAACGGGGAAGTGCGGATCCCCCTCCTCCCCGACGCCGTGATCACGCTTCTCCTGACCTTCTGATCTTCACCGGCTTACCAAGTTGCTTTGTTGCCCTCTGCCCGGAGGGCCGCCAACCTGACAAGTCCTGGGGCTTATCCCCTCTCCCCCTGGAACCGGGCTCCCTCGCCCGTCCGCCGCCCCGACCCGACCCGATCCGACCCGGCGCGCGTGCGTGCCTTCCCGAGAACCCCGACAGCAACGATGAACCGCTTCACCCTGCTCTCCGGAGCGCTCCTCCTCCTGGCTCCCGCGGCCCTCGCCCAGCAGGCCCGCGACCAGGTCCGCATCGACGACCCGGCCGCCGCCAACACCCCGGACGGCTTCGACATCTTCGTCGACGGCGAAGGCGACCTGCGCGTCGCGATGTGGGTCGACGAGCGCGACACCACGAACACCTTCGACGACGACATCTGGATCGCCATCTCCCAGGACAACGGCCTGACCTGGGGTCAGGAGATCCAGGTCACCAACGGCGCCTTCAGCGCGATCGACATCGACGACGCCTACCTCGAGGTCGCCGGCGGCACGATCTACGTCAGCTACGACGACGACGCCCTCGGCAGCACCACCCCGCAGGCGGTGGTGACCTACTCGAGCGACCTCGGCGCCACCTGGAGCACCGTGGTCCTCGACGTGGACGGCCAGAACCCGCGCGTCGCCGCCCAGGGCAACGACGTCGTGGTGGTCTGGTACAACGACCTCTCGACGCCGAACCCGCTGAAGGCGGTCACCAGCACCACCGGCGCGGCCGGCCTGGCCTCGGCCACCGCGGTCCAGATCAACGGCGCCGGCGACATCGACGCCGACGGCTACGACCTGGTGGTCGACAACGGCATGGCACACGTCGCCTACGTGGACGACAGCGTGGTCGCCGTGGTGGACGACATCTACCTGACCAGCTACGACTTCGCCGCCGGCACCTGGAGCGCCCCGCTGCAGCTCAACGACACCGTCGCCAGCCCGGGCGGCAACGTCGACATCTACGTCCGCATGGACGTCGACGGCGGCAAGGTCCACGTGGCCTGGAACGAGGACGACCTCGACCCGGCCTTCACCACGGACGACGTGGTCTTCTACCGCAACTACGACATCGCCACCGGCACCCTGAGCGCCGAGGTGCAGCTGTCGCAGGCCCCGCCGGTCGACACCGACTACATGTGGATGGACGCCGACGGCTCGACCGTCGCCGTGACCTGGACCGACGACCAGACCGGCACCGACCAGCTGACCCGCGTGCGCGTGTCGAACGACGGCGGCGCCACCTTCGGCCCCGAGATCGCCATCCCGAGCTTCGGCGGCGGCGGCCCGGAGAACGGCCAGCAGATGCGCGTCTTCGTCGACGGCAGCATGATCTTCCTGGTCTACGAGGACGACAGCCTGAACACCGGCTCCGCCGACGAGGTGCCGGCCTTCGCCTACTCCTCCGACTTCGGCGCCAGCTTCGAGGGCCCCTTCCTGCTCGGCTCGAACTTCGAGGCCGACGAGGACATCGACACCGAGGGCACCGCCTGGTACTACTCGAACCAGAGCCTGACCGGCTTCTGGCAGACCGACGGCGGCGCGGCCAACCCGGACGGCGCCTGGGCCGCGGGCATCCGCTTCCCGTTCATCGGCTTCGAGCAGGACCTGCTCAACGGCACCTTCACCCTGTCGCTGGCCGGCGTCGACCGCACCCTCGGCAGCGGCGTGGCGCGCTGGACCGCCTCCGACGTGCTCGGCACCCTGCCGCACCCGGAGAACCCGGCGCTCACCCTCGACCTCGGCGCCTCCCAGGTCTACAACTTCGTCTCGACCCGCCTGAACGCGCTGACCGGCCGCTTCACCGCCAACGGCACCGCGGTCAAGACCCTCCCGACGCCGGCCAACGCCGTCGGTCGCTCCCTGTACCTGCAGGGCTGGGTCAACTCGAACGGCGTCGGCGGCCGCGCCTCCGACGTCCTCGCCGTCACCATCCAGTAGGCGACGAGACCGTTCCCCCGAGCGGCCGCCGGAGCGATCCGGCGGCCGCTCTCCCTTTGCCGGGGCTCACAGCCGCTCGCCGACGATCTCGCGGTACCAGTCCATCCACTGCAGCGGGGTCCACGGGTCGCCGCCGCCGGTGAGGATGGACAGCGCGGTGGTCAGGGTGCTCACCAGCTCCTCGTCGAGGCGGCGCACGGTGATCACGCCGTCGACCGCGAAGCTCGAGGCGTCGGGCACGATGACGTCGCCGTCGAAGAAGCCGCGCGGAGCGGCCTCCTGCAGCAGGCTGTCGAGATGGCGGCCGTCGCGCGTCACCTGCACGCTCTTCGGCCCGAGGCGGTAGCGGCGGCCGACGCGCTGGTCGTGGGCGCTGAGGGTGAAGGCCAGGTAGTCGAGCGACCAGCCGTCGTCGTGGACCGTGAGGTTCTGCGCCGCGAGGTGGCGGGCGCCGGCGGGGCCGCGGGCGAGGACGCGGTACCAGTAGGAGCCGGCCACCTCGGTCCACGAGGCGGAGGCGGCGGCGGCGAAGGCCTCGCGCGCGGCGGCGTCGGGCTCGGTCATCGAGCGCTCGAGCAGGCGCAGCAGCATGGTGCGGTCGCCGTCGCCCTGGCGCGCGGCGGCCAGGCCGGCGGCGCGGCGCACGCGCGGGCGGCGGTCGTCGAAGCCGCCGCTCAGCGCCGACGGCGGCAGGCGGCGGAGGTTCGAGGTGTCACTGTAGCGCGGCAGCTCGGCGAGCAGCGCCCCGGTGAGCAGCGAGGCCTCCGCGCCCTCGGCCTCGTCGATGCGCTCCCACAGCCACTCGCTGCGGTCCGCGTAGGCCACCTCGCTCGGCACCACGCGCAGGCGCGCGCCCCAGTCCTCCAGGGCGCGGTGAAGCGCGACCACGCGCCAGAAGTCGTCGCGGCCGGTCCAGCGCTGCTCGGCCCAGGCGGCCAGCTCGAGCAGCTCGCCGATGCGCCCGTCGGCAGCCAGTTCCTCGACGCGCTCGAGCGAGGCGCGGCCGGGGGCGGCCTCCTCGGGCCGCATCCAGTCGCGCTTGGCCGTGGTGCGCAGCACGATCTCGACCGGGTCGGTCGGCGTGGAGTAGACCCCCCAGGGGGTCTGCACCTCCAGGGCGCCGCGCTCGGGGGCCTCGGCGACCTCGACCCGGGCGCCGCCGCGGGTGACCGCGAGCAGCACCTCGGTGGGCGGGCCGTCGGCCGCGGCGGGCTCGGCCTGGGGCGCGAGCAGGAGCAGGGTGGCGAAGAGCATGCCCCCAGCCTAGGCGGCGGGGCCGGCCGGGTGACGCCCGAACCGGCCCCGCGGCCGTGACCTCAGACGGCCGGGCGCGTGAGGTTCCGGTGGCCGTAGGCCGTGGCGAGGAGGTCGTCCTCGACCCGCACGCCGCCGTAGGGGGCGAGCCGGGCGATGGCGTCCCAGTCGAACAGGCGGTCGTGCTCGCCGCCGCGGTGGGGCCGCAGCAGCATCTCGATGAAGTAGCAGCCCGGCTCGATGGTGAAGACCTGGCCCTGCTCGATCGTGCGCGTCGTGCGCAGGAAGGGGTGCTCGGCCGGCGGCGCCACCGTGCCGCCCTCGGGTCCTGCCTGGTGCCCGGCGACGTCGTGCGTCTGGATGCCGAGGAAGTGGCCGACGCCGTGCGGCATGAAGGGCGCGGTCAGCCCGCGCTCGACGGCCTCGGGGCCGCCGACGCGCAGCACGCCGACGCGGAACAGCAGGTCGGCGATCTTGCGGTGCGCGGCGAACTGCAGCTCCGGGTACGGCAGCCCGGGCTTGACCATCTCGCACAGCTCGAGCTCGAGGGCGTCCATGCCCTCGACCAGGGCGAGGAAGGCCTCGTCCACGCCCGGGCGCGCCCAGGTGCGGGTGATGTCGCTGGCGTAGCCGAGGTGCGTGGCCCCGGCGTCGAGCAGCAGGGCGTCGCCGTCGCGCTCGGTGCGCTTGCCGGTGTAGTGCAGGATCGCGCCGTGCGGGTTGAGCGCGACGATGGTCTCGTAGGGCAGCTCGGCGTCGGTGCAGCCGACCGCCTGCACGTAGACGTGGTGGATGTCGAGCTCGCTGGCCCCGCCGAGGAAGGCGTCGCGCGCGGCGAGGTGGCCGCGCCCGGCCTTCCTGCCGGCCTCCTCGATGCAGGCCACCTCGTAGGCGGACTTGAAGCTGCGGTCCCAGTCGAGGCGGGCGAGCAGGCCGGCCGGGTTCAGGCCGGCCTCGGGCACCCCGGCCGCCGCGGCGCGCTCCGGCGCGTCGCCGACGTAGGCGAAGCCCTTGCCCGGCGCGACCTCCTTCCAGGCGGCCGCCTCGTCGGGGACCTCGACCACCTCGAACTCCTTGGCCCAGAAGGGGCTGCCGAGCGGGGCCTGTTCGTACCAGTAGTCCTCGGGGGCGACGCGGACCAGCTTCGGCTTGGCCCCGCCACGCACGACGAGCAGGTGGAAGGGGCCGCGGAGCGGCGTCCAGTGCGCGAAGTGCGGGTTGGTGTGGAAGGGCGCGTCCATGTCGTCCGCGTGGTAGCGGAAGGGCGTGCCCGCGTGCAGGACCAGGGCGTCGAAGCCGGCCTCCGCCAGGGCGGCGGCGGCCAGCTCGCGGCGCGTGGAGAGGTGGGGCCCGTAGGCCTTCTCGATCATCACTCGACTCCGCCGGTCATCTTCTTGAGGACCGGGTACAGCACCATGAAGACGAAGCCGCCGACGGCGGCGGCGATGGCGACGAGGCCGAAGATGGTGGTCATCGGCAGCGACTCGATGTTGCCGGCGACGAGGCCGGCGATCAGGTTGCCCAGCGCGGCGCCGAGGAACCAGGTGCCCATCATCTGGCTGACGAGGCGCGGCGGCGACAGCTTGGTCACCGAGCTCAGGCCGACCGGGCTCAGGAACAGCTCGCCGCAGGTGTGCAGGAAGTAGGTCGACACCAGCCACATCGGCGAGATCAGGTTCGGGGTGGCGCCCTCGGCGCCGCCGGAGGTCACCGAGCTCAGGCCGACCGGGCTCAGGAACAGCTCGCCCCAGGTGTGCAGGAAGTAGGTCGACACCAGCCACATCGGCGAGATCAGGTTCGGGGTGGCGCCCTCGGCGCCGCCGGAGAGGTGGATGACCTCCTCGGTGACCTCGACGCCGTCCGGACCGGTGACGGTGTTCTTGACGATCTCGACCACGCTGTCGCCGACCGCCTGCAGCGCCGCCCACTTCATGACCAGGAAGCCGACGCCGAGCAGGAACAGGCCGTAGGCGAACTTCAGCGGCAACGAGGGGTTCCACTTGCCCAGCGCCACCCACAGCGATCCGAACACCGGCGCCAGGCAGATGATGAAGATCGGGTTGACCGACTGCAGCCAGGAGGCCGGCGCCTCGAAGCCGCCGATGGAGCGGTCGGTGAGGTGCTTGGCGAAGATGTTCATCGACGAGCCGGCCTGCTCGAAGCCGCCCCAGAACAGCGCCGCGCCGAGGAACATCATGAAGATCACGAAGACGCGCTTGCGCTCGACCGCGCTGAGCTTGGCCAGGGTGAGCACGCCGGCGAAGTAGGCCACGCCGAGGCCGGCCATCGCGTAGCCGAGCACCTGCGCGACCTGCTTGATGTGCAGCGAGACGACCCCGGCGGCGTTGAGGCCGACCAGGGCGCCGATCGCCACCACCAGGGCGGCGATTCCCGCGCCGAGCTTGCTGATCGCCGCCGGGCGCGTCGGCAGGGCCTCCGCCGGCAGCAGGCCGGCGTCCCCCATCCCGCTCATGCCGCGGCGGTACTGGAACAGGCCGAAGACCATGCCCACGCCGGCGGCCGAGAAGCCGAGGTGCCAGGAGACGTTCTCGCCCAGGTAGCCGCAGATGAGCGGCCCGAGGAAGGCGCCGAGGTTGATCCCCATGTAGAAGATCGAGAAGCCCGCGTCGCGGCGGGCGCCGGCGTCCTCGGGGTAGAGGCCGCCGACGATGGCGGAGACGTTCGGCTTGAGCAGGCCGGTGCCGATCACGATGAGGACCAGGCCGAGGAAGAAGGTGATCTTGCTCGGCACCGCCATCGAGAAGTGGCCCGCGGCGATGATCCAGCCGCCGACGTAGACCGCCTTGCGCTGGCCCATGATGCGGTCGGCGATCCAGCCGCCGGGCAGCGCCACGAGGTAGACGCTCGCGGTGTAGAGGCCGTAGATGGCCGTGGCCATCGAGGTGTCGAGGCCGAAGCCCCCGTTCGCCACCGCGGCGGTCATGAACAGGACCAGGATGCCGCGCATGCCGTAGTAGCTGAAGCGCTCCCACAGCTCGGTGAAGAAGAGGGTGGACAGGCCGTGCGGGTGCCCGAAGAAGGTCTTCTGCTGCCCCGCGGCCGCTTGCATTCCGTTGCTCATGCGTCTCCTCGCCCGGCGGCCCGGTCGGGAGCCGCCTCAGCGCCCCGCCATCCTAGGCCTTCGGCGCGGCCGCGTCCCCGGCCGTCCGGCCGCCGCGGCGCAGGAGCCACCACACCGGGACTCCGGCCAGCACGGTGAGCAGGCCGCCGAGCGACTCGGCCGGGCGGCGCAGGAGCAGGAAGGCGGCCGAGCCCAGCGTGGCGAGCAGGAACAGCAGCGGCGGCAGCGGCCACAGCGGCACCGGCAGGGCCTCCGGACCCTCGCGGCGGCGCTGGCGCACCAGCCCGAGCACCGTGGCGGCGGCCGAGATGCCGAGGGTGAAGCCGAGGTAGCCGAGCAGCTCGGCCAGCTCGCTCAGCCAGATCACCAGGACGGCCAGGCCGCCCTGGAGCGCCACGGCGGCGGCGGGCGCGCCGGCCCCGGGGCGGAAGACGCGCGGGAAGAGGCCGTCCTCGGCCATGCGCGCGTAGACCCGCGGGCCCAGCATGACCAGCGAGCTCACCGAGGTGAACAGGGCCAGCGCGACCAGCGCGGAGACGGCGCGGTTCAGCGCCGGGCCGCCGAGGGCCTCGGCGGCCACCGCCCCGACCTCGGCGCGGCCGGCCAGCGCCTCGACCGGCGCGGCGTGCAGGAAGACGGCGTTCAGCCCGAGGTAGAGCAGGGTCACCGCGCCGGCACCGAGCAGCAGCGAGCGGTGCAGGTCGCGCGCCGGGTCGCGCAGCTCGCCGGCGACGTAGACCGCCGCGTTCCACCCCGAGTAGGCGAAGCCGATCCACACCAGCGAGACGGCGAAGGCGCCCCACTCGAAGGGGGGCGGCGGGGCGGGCGGCGCGCCGCCGGCGTCCGCCCCGGTGAGCAGGGTCCAGCCGCCGAGCAGCACGAAGCCGGACAGGAGGACGAGCTTCAGCGCCACCGCCAGGTTCTGCGCCACCACCCCGGTGGCCACCCGGCTGCCGTGCAGCAGGCAGGCCAGGGCGACGGCGCCCGTGCCGATCCAACGCGGATCCACCACGTCCCCGAGGAAGGGCGCGAGGTAGGCCTGCAGGCCGAGCGCCGCGGCGGCGGTCGGCGCGGTGAAGCCGGCCAGCAGCGAGACCCAGCCGGCGAGGAAGCCGGCCAGCGGGTGGACCGTCTCGCGCAGCAGGTGGTACTCGCCGCCGCTCTCGGGGAAGCGGCGGCCGAGGGCGCCGTAGCACAGCGCGCCGCACAGGGCGGCGAGGCCGCCGACCAGCCAGGCGGCCAGCACGCGGCCGGGCGTGCCGAGGTCGGCCAGCGCGAAGCCGGAGGTGGTGAACACCCCCGCCCCGACCATGCTCGCCACCACCACGGCGGCGGCGCTGCCGAGCCCGAGCTGCCGCCGCGCGGTCAACGGCTCAGCGGCGCTCGAAGAAGACCAGGTAGTTCTCCACGAGCCCGGGCACCTCCCGCTCGCCGAGGAAGCGGAAGCCGGCCGCCTCCATCTCGGCGACCACGTCGGCCTGGCTGCAGCGGACGTGGTTCATCACCCACTCGTTGTCCGGGTCGCGGACGAATTCGACGATCGCCACGCGCCCGCCCGGGCGCACCGCCTTGCGCAGGCTGGCCACGGTGTGCATCGGGTACTCGAAGTGGTGGTAGGTGTCGCAGATGAACACCAGGTCCACCGAGGCCTCGGGCAGCTCGGCGGACTTCTCGGTGCACAGCAGGGCGGCGGCGTTGTCCCAGCCGGCCTCGGCGATGCGCGCGTCGAGGTGCTCGATCATGCCCGGCGAGATGTCCACCGCCCAGACCCGCCCCTCGGGGCCGGCCGCGCTGACGAAGGGCTCGAGGAACAGGCCGGTGCCGGCGCCGATGTCGGCGATGTCCATCCCCGGCGCGAGGTCCAGGGCCTGGACGATGGCGTCGCGGTTGCGCGCGATCTCGCGCCGCTCGGAGTTCTCGAAGCGCGCCACCCACTGGTCGACGTCGACGTCCTCGGCGAGGAAGTTGTCGTTGATCCCCTCCTTGACGCTCGCCTCGTCGACCGGCGGGGCGTACGGGTCGCTGGCGCAGGCGGCGAGGAGGAAGCAGGGCAGCAGGTGGAGGAAGCGAGGCATGCCTCCGATTGTGCCGCCGCGCCGGAGAGCGGCCAGGGATAGACTCGGTCCATGCGCCTCCGCCTGGGCCCCGTCCTGGTCGTCCTCTTCGCCTTCCTCGCCTCCACCGCCGCGCTCCAGGCGCAGTGAAGCGGGTGAAAGAACCCCAGCCTGCCGGTCGGCAGGGAAGCCCTCGATCCCAACGCGGAAGGCGGCGCGGCCTGGACCGTCCGCCTGGCCCAGACCTTCGCCGCCAGCGACGGCGTGCAGCGCGGTGACGACCGCGTGGCGGACGACTCCTCCACGCGCTTCCGCGAGACCGCCCTCGTCGTGCGCCGCCGCTTCGAGTCGGGGGCCGTGCTCGGCCTGCGCCTGCCGTGGGTCGAGATCCACGCGCGGGAGGCCGGCGCGCCCGACGAGGACCTCTCCGGGATCGGCGACCTCGCCCTCTACGGCGAGCACCCGCTGGTCGGCGGTCTGAGCGGCCTGGCCGGCCTCAAGCTCCCGACCGGCGAGGAGAAGGAGAGCCCGCGTCCCGGCGTGATCCCCCCCTCCCTGCTGCAGGTCGGCACCGGCACCTTCGATCCCTTCGTCGGGCTGCGCTGGGTCACCGCCGAGGACGGCTTGATGTGGTCGGCCAGCGGGATCTGGCAGTTCCCGCTGGGCGAGAGCGACGCCGAGCTGAAGCCCGGGCAGGTCCTGCAGCTGCAGGCCGGCGGCGCCTACGCGCTGAACGAGGAGTGGAGCGCCGGCCTCGGCGTCGAGGCCATGTTCCGCGGCAAGGACCGGCTCCAGGGCGCCGACCTGGGGATGACCGGCTCCTCGATCTGGTCGGTCACTCCGTCCCTGGCCTGGGCCCTCGGCGAACACACCCAGCTCGACCTGCTCGCCCGCATCCCGGTCGACGTCCAGGTCGACCACGTCCAGGTGGTCCCCGGGCCGCTCTTCCTGGTGGGGGTCAGCTGGCGGTTCTGAACCGTGGAGCTGCCGCTCTTCCAGGTCGACGCCTTCGCCCTCGCACCGCTCGGGGGCAACCCGGCGGCCGTGGTGCCGCTCGAGACCTGGCTGCCCGACGCGCGGATGCAGGCGGTGGCCGAGGAGAACCACCTCGCCGAGACCGCCTTCTTCGTGCCCGAGGACGGCGCCGAGGCCGACTTCCACCTGCGCTGGTTCACCCCGGCGGTGGAGGTCGACCTGTGCGGCCACGCCACCCTCGCCGCCGCCCACGTGCTGTTCCGCGAGCTCGGCTGGGCCGGCGAGGCGGTCCGCTTCCGCAGCCGCAGCGGGCCGCTCGCCGTGCGCCGCGACGGCGCGCGGCTCGAGCTCGACTTCCCGGCCCAGCCCGGCGCGCCGCACGACGCGCTCGACGCGGTGGCCGCCGCGCTCGGCACCGCCCCCCTCGAGCTGTACGCCGCCGCCGACTGGATGGCGGTGCTCCCCGACGCCGCGGCGGTGCGCGCCGCCGCGCCCGACCTGCGCCGCGTCGCCGCCCTCCCCGCCCGCGGCCTGATCCTCACCGCGCCGGGCGACGAGCCGGGCGTGGACTTCGTGTCGCGCTTCTTCGCTCCCGCGGTCGGCGTGCCCGAGGACCCGGCCACCGGTTCGGCGCACTGCACGCTCGCCCCCTACTGGGCCGACCGCCTCGGCCGCGACACCCTGGTCGCGCGCCAGCTCTCGGCCCGCCTCGGCGCGCTCGACTGCCGCGTCGACCGCGCCGCCGGCCGCGTCGCCATCGCAGGCCGCGTCTTCCCCTACCTTCGCGGCACGATCACCCTACCCGACCCCGCGACCCGCCCATGAAACGACCCGCCCCCACCCGCCGCGAGCTGCTCACCCTCGGCGCCGGCGCCGCCGCCCTCGGCCTCGGCGCTCCCGCCGGAGCCCGCGAGGAGGACGCCCTGGCCCGCGAGCTCGAGCGCTTCGCCCACCTGCGGGACGGCACCGCCGGCCTCGAGCCGATCAGCGCCGCCGAGCGCGCCGCGCGCCGCGCCCGCCTCGGCCGCATCCTCACCGCGGCCGGCTGGGACGCCATCCTCATGGAGGGCGGCGCCACGATGGGCTGGCTCAGCGACGTCTCCTGGGGCCACTCCGAGCGCCTGTTCGGCCTGGTCGTGATGGCCGACGGCTCGCACTTCTGGATCTGCCCCGGCTTCGAGGCCGAGAAGGCGAAGCTGCGCATCGCGGGCGAGGGCGGCCCCGGCGGCGAGATCGTCACCTGGCAGGAGCACGAGTACCCCTTCGCCCCGCTGGCGGCCGCCCTGGCCGAGCGCGGCGCGGAGCGGCTGGCGATCGAGCCCTCGCTGCGCCACCGCTTCGCCCACGGCATGAGCGCCGAGCTCGGCGATGCGAAGGTCGGCATCGGCCTCGACGTGGTCGTCGAGCTGCGCGGGCGCAAGGACGCGCACGAGCTGGCCCTGCTGCGCCGCGCCAACGAGCTGACCCAGCAGGCCATCGTGGCGGTGAGCGAGCAGGTCGAGCCGGGCTTCACCGGCCGCAACCTGTCGACGATGATGTCCGCGGCGCACCGGAGGCTCGGCATGAGCGGCAGCTGGTGCCTGGCCCTGGTCGGGCCCGCGGCGGCCTACCCGCACGGCGAGGAGATGGCGCGGCCGATCGCGCGCGGGGACGTGATCCTCGTCGACACCGGCGCCAGCCTGCACGGCTACCAGAGCGACAACACGCGCAGCTGGGTGCACGACGGCCCGGTGCCCGAGAAGGTGGCCGAAGTGTGGCGCACGGTGCGCGCGGCGCAGCAGGCCGCCTTCGAGGCCATCCGCCCCGGCGTCGAGTGCCGCGAGATCGACCGCGCCGCGCGGCGCGTGATCGCCGCCGCCGGCTACGGCGAGGGCTACGAGACCTTCACCCACCGCCTCGGCCACGGCATCGGCGTGCAGGGCCACGAGGACCCCTACTTCGACGGCGGCAGCCGGGTGGTGCTGCGCGAGGGCATGACCCTGTCGAACGAGCCGGGCATCTACCTCTACGGCGAGTTCGGCGTGCGCATCGAGGACATCGTCGCGGTGACCGCGGACGGCGCCGAGCACTTCGGCGACTGGCAGCAGGGCCCGTCGAGCCCGGCCTAGG
Organism: uncultured Planctomycetales bacterium; assembly: GCA_964342475.1. Lineage (GTDB taxonomy): Bacteria > Planctomycetota > UBA1135 > UBA1135 > UBA1135 > J029. The sequence goes on along the minus strand of CAYFGE010000025.1, from coordinate 3,199 downwards.
CGGTCGGCAGCAGGCCGGCGGCCTCGAGCTCGGCACGCAGGGCGGCGGCCGCCGCGGCGGTCAGCGGCGCGCGGGGCGGCAGCGGCTGGCCGCAGTCCACGCCGTTCCACGCCATCAGCTGCTTGGCGGCCGACAGGTAGCCGCGGGCGGCGAGGGCGCGCACGAGGCGCACGATCGTCAGCTGCTCGGCGCGGGCGGCGGCGAGGTCGCCGGCCAGGAAGGCGTCGATCAGGCGCCGCGCCACCGGCCCGGCGAAGTTGTAGGTCGAGCCGACCGCGCCGTGCGCGCCGAGGGCGAGGCCTGCGAGCAGCTCCTCGTCGCGGCCGAACAGGATCTCGTGGCGCGCGCCGAAGCCGGCCAGGCACTCCTGCAGGTCCATCAGGTCGGGGTTGGTGAACTTCAGCCCCGCCAGGCCGGGGATGCGCGCCTCGGCCAGCTCGAGGAAGCGCACCATGGGGAAGGCTGCGCCGGTCAGCTCGGGGATGTCGTAGTAGTAGAAGGGCGTCGCCGGCGCGGCGGCGGCGAGCTCGGCGCAGAAGTCGACCAGGTCCTCGACGCGGCTCGGCGGCATGTAGCTCGGCGAAAGCGCGGCGATCGCCGGCGCGCCGATCCCGGCGGCGTGGCGCGCGAGGCCGGCCGCCTCGTCGAGGCTGTCGTGGCCGACGTGGACGACCAGCCGCAGCCCTGCGGCGGCGGCCGCCGGCACCCACGCCTCGGCCAGGCGGCGGCGGTCGGCGCCGCTCAGCGAGCTCCACTCCCCCGTCGAGCCGCCGACGAAGACGCCGTCCACGCCGCTGGCCGCGAGGTGGCGGGCCTGCACGTCGACCTGCTCGGTCCACAGGCCGGAGCCGGGCCGCCACGGCGTGTGCGGGGCGGCGAACAGGACGGGGCGGGCAGCAGGGGCCATCGGGCCGGATCCTAGCCCGGCGCGGCGCTAGCCTCGTCGGCCGCATGCCCGAAGCGATCGACCTCGACCTGCCGGACCTCCGCCTGCGCCTGTGGGACCACGGCGGCGAGGGACGGCCCGTGCTCTTCCTGCACGGCTTCCTCGACACGGCGCGCAGCTTCGACGCCGTCGCCGCCGCGCTGCCGCCGTCGCTGCGCGCGCTGGGCCTCGACTTCCGCGGCCACGGCGCCTCCGGCCGCGTCCCGGGCTGCGCCAGCTACCACCAGCTCGACCACCTCAAGGACCTGCTCGGCGTGCTCGACCGCCTCGAGGAGCGCGGCCTGGCCCCGGTCGCCCTCGCCGGCGCCTCGATGGGCGGCATCATCGGGCTGCTGCTGGCCGGCGCCCTGCCCGACCGCGTGGACCGCCTGCTCCTCGTCGAGAGCCTCGGCGCGCTCCCGGCCACTCCCGAGGAGGAGGTCGCCCGCCTCGGCCGCGCGCTGGAGCGCCACCGCCGCCCGCCGGTCCCCTTCCGCAGCTTCGCCGACCCGGACGCGGCGGTCGAGCGCGTCATGCAGAACAACCCCGGCCTGAGCCGGGCCGGCGCCGCGCGCATGGTCCTGCCGGTGCTCGCGCAGCGCGACGACGGCCGCTGGGAGTTCCCGCTCGACGCCCGGCTGCGCGGCCCCAGCCCCTTCCGCTTCGGCGAGGACTTCTGGCTCGCGCTGTGCCGCGCGGTGCGCGCGCGCGTCGAGGTGCTCGCCGCCGAGCACGGCCTGCTGCCGCGCTTCGACCGCGCGCGCGGCCGCCTCGCCGCGCTGCCGGACGCGCGCTGGACCGAGGTCCCCGGCGTGGGCCACGCGCTGGCGGTCGACGCGCCCGGGGCGGTGGTCGACGGCCTGCTGCGCCTGCTCGGCGAGGCCCGCTAGTCCACCGCCAGCAGCGGCGTGAAGTAGCGGTAGTAGATCTCGAGGCTGAGCACGCACATCGCCGTGGTGTAGCTGCGGTCGCCCTCGTCGTCGCCCGCGTAGCGCGCGTAGAGCGAGATCGGCCGCCACGAGCCGTCGGCCTCCTGGCTGTCGAGCAGCGTCGGCTTCATGCGCTCGTTCCAGCGGTCCCAGTCGCGCCCGCCGATGCGGAAGCTGGCCAGCGTGCCGTAGTACCAGAAGTACAGGTTGCCGGTGGCCTGGTAGACGAACTCGTCCTCGGTGGTGAAGCGGAAGCCGCGCGGCGCACGCTGCGCGAGGTAGGCGCGCGCCCGCGTGTAGTGGGCCTCGTCCAGGTCCTCGCCGAGCAGCGAGGCGGCGAACAGGCCGGCCGGGGTCGAGGCCGGCAGCGTCGGGTAGCTCGAGTTCAGCCGCTCGGGGTCGTGGCTGTAGCGGATCCAGCCGTGCTCGCGGTCGACCGAGCGGCGCAGGAAGGCGCGCGCGGCGGCGAAGGCCGCGTCCGGCACCTCGAGCCCGCCGAGGCGGGCCGACTCGAGCGCCATGACCTGCCACGAGGCGACCGAGACGCGCGGCCAGGTGTCGTTCTGCCACACCGCGCCGTCGGGGTAGTAGTAGCCCCAGCCGCCGTGACGGTCGGGGTTGGTGGAGCGGACCTGCTTGGCCAGGATCCAGGCCACCGCGGCCTCGAGCGGCGCGCGCAGGCGCTCGTCGCGGGTCAGCGCGTAGCACTCGGCGAGCGCGTAGGTGGTGACGCCGTGGCTGTAGGCGTTCGAGTCGCCGAAGTGGCCGGTCTCCGGGTCCTGCACCGCGAGCAGGAAGCGCACGGCGCGCTCGGCCACGGCGGAGTACTCGGTGCCGGAGCCCGGCGTGTGCCCGGCGCCGAGGAAGGCGAGCAGGCCGAGGCCGGTCTTGCCGATCACCACGTGGCGGTACTTCTCGTGCTTGTCCTCGGCGCTGCCCCAGAAGCCGTTGCCGTCCTGGATCCGCGCGAGGTAGGCCAGGCCGGCCGCCACCGCCGCCTCGGTCTCGACGCTGCCGCCGAACTCGCGCAGGGCCACCGCCTTCTCGCTGCCGAAGCGGTTGCGGTAGGGCGTGTGCTCGAGGCGCGCGGGGCCGCCGGCCGGCTCCTCGGGCGCGCGCTCGGCGAAGACCAGCGCGTCGGCTGCCGGCGCCACCTCGTCGAGCGGGTGCTCGACCACCCGCGAGGCGAGGCGCACCGGACGCGCCGCGGGGCCGCGCGCGGGCCGCTCCACCGCGGGCGGCGGATCGAGCAGCGCGAGCGCGCCGACGGCGGACTCGGTGCGCTCGGCGGCGCGGAAGGGCTCGTCGGCGCCGCGCAGCGCGACGGAGGGCATCTCGCGCAGGC
>CAYFGE010000024.1:0-47773 GCA_964342475.1 uncultured Planctomycetales bacterium | reverse complement strand
CTGGACGACCCGGCTGCCCACGACGCGGCCCTCGCCCTGTTCCGCGACGAGCTGCGCGTGCCGGTCGCCGCCGAACTCGCGGCGGAGGCGCTGCTGGGGCTGGTCCGGCGGGCCGCGCGCGGAGACGCCCCCGGCGGGGTCTTCCACTTCGTCGGCGGCGAGACCGTCGACCGGCACTCCCTCGGCGAGCGGATCTGCGCAGCGGCAGGCGTGGCGCCGGCCTTCGACGCCGCCCTGGCCGCCGAGCTCGCCCCCGCCCGGCCCCGCCGCCTCGTCCTCGGCTGCGCGCGCGCGCGCCGGGAATTGGGATGGGAGGCCCCCGATCTGCGACAATCCCTGGCTCGACGGTTCCCCACCGCACCATGACCGAGACCTCGAAGAGCCTGCCGAGCCGCTTCGCGCCGGGCGAGATCGAACAGCCGATCTACGCCCAGTGGCTGGAGAGCGGCCTGATGACGCCCCCGGCGGAGGACGCCGGCCGGCCGACCTTCACGATCATGATCCCGCCGCCCAACGTCACGGGCGTCCTGCACATGGGCCACGCGCTCAACAACACCATGCAGGACATCGTGGCGCGCCAGCGGCGCATGGCCGGGCACGACGTGCTCTGGCTGCCGGGCACGGACCACGCCGGCATCGCCACCCAGGCGGTGGTCGAGAAGAAGCTCTACCAGGAGCGCTCGGTGACGCGCGAGGAGCTGGGCCGCGAGGCCTTCCTGGCCGAGATCTGGGACTGGAAGGAACACCACGGCAACACCATCCTCGAGCAGCTCAAGCGCCTCGGCGCCAGCTGCGACTGGTCGCGCACCAAGTTCACCCTCGACGAGGACATGTCCCGCGCGGTGCGCGAGTCCTTCGTGCGCATGTGGGAGAAGGGCCTGGTCTACCGCGGCGCCCGGCTGGTCAACTGGGACTGCAAGCTGCAGACGGCGGTCTCGGACGACGAGATCGAGTACGTGCAGCGCAAGGGCCACCTGTGGTACCTGCGCTACCCGGTGGCCGGCGAGGAGGGCCGCTTCGTGACCGTCGCCACCACGCGCCCCGAGACCATGCTGGGCGACACCGGCGTGGCGGTGCACCCCGACGACGAGCGCTACGGCGACCTGGTCGGCCGCAAGCTCCTGCTGCCGGTGGTGGACCGCGAGATCCCGGTGGTCGCCGACGAGACCGTCGAGTCGGGCTTCGGCACCGGCGCGGTCAAGGTCACGCCGGGCCACGACCCGGCCGACTACGAGCGCGGCGCGCGCCACAACCTGCCGATCATCGACATCCTCGAGAAGGACGGCACCCTGAACGAGAACGCCGGGCCCTTCGCCGGGATGACCCGGGAGAAGGCGCGCGAGGCCGTGGTCGCCTGGTTCGAGGAGCGCGGCCTGCTCGAGAAGATCGAGGAGATCAGCCACAACGTCACGATCTCCGACCGCTCGAAGACGCCGATCGAGCCGCTGGTCTCCGAGCAGTGGTTCGTGCGGATGGAGCCGATGGCCAAGCCGGCCATCGAGGCCCTGAACACCGGCGCGCTGCGCATCCAGCCCGAGCGCTGGACCAAGGTCTACCTCGACTGGCTCGAGAACGTGCGCGACTGGTGCATCAGCCGCCAGCTGTGGTGGGGGCACCGGATCCCGGTCTGGTACGACGAGGACGGCACGCCGGTCGCTTCGGTCCACGACCTGGAGATCGGCTCTCCGCACCCCGACACGGGCAAGCCGATCGTCCGCCAGGACGAGGACGTGCTCGACACCTGGGCCTCCTCCTGGCTGTGGCCCTTCGCCACCCTGGGCTGGCCCGAGTCGACCGAGGACCTGCGCCGCTTCTACCCGACGCAGTTCCTGTCCACCGCGCGCGACATCATCTACCTGTGGGTGGCGCGGATGGTCATGGCCGGCTACGAGTTCCTCGAGGACCTTCCCGAGGAGCAGCGCTGCCCCTTCTCCGTCTGCTACATCCACGCCAACGTCCTCGACGCGCACGGCAAGCGGATGTCCAAGTCGGCCGGCAACGGCATCGACCCGGTCGACATGATCGAGAAGTACGGCGCCGACGCCGTGCGTTACTCGCTCATGATCCTGACCCGCGAGGGGCAGGACGTGAAGCTGGCCGAGAACCGCTTCGACCTGGGCCAGCGCTTCTGCAACAAGATCTGGAACGCCGCCCGCTTCGTGCTCGGTCACCTCGAGGGCGAGGTCGCCGAGGAGGAGGCCGACGCCCTGGAGGACCGCTGGATCCGCTCGCGCCTCGCGGCGGCCTCCGCGGCCGCCACCGAGGGCCTCGAGGGCTACCACTTCCACGACGCGGCCCAGGCCCTCTACCGCTTCGTGTGGGACGAGTTCTGCGACTGGTACGTCGAGGCGGCCAAGCTGCGCCTGCGCGCCGCCGAGGACGCCGGGCCGGGCACTCCCGAGGCCGCCGAGGCGGCGCGGGTGCGCCGCACCCTGGGCGAGGTCCTCAGCGCGCTGCTGCGCCTGCTCCACCCCTACACGCCCTACCTGACCGAGGCGCTGTGGGGCCACCTGCCCGCGACCTTCCGCGACGGCCACGAGCTCGTCATGGGCGCGCCCTGGCCGCGCGGCGCCGGGCGCGCGGACGCCGAGGCCGAGGCGCGCTTCGCCGCGGTGCAGGACGCCGTGCGCGGCTTCCGCAACGTCCGTGCCCTGCTCGAGGTGCCGCCCTCCGAGCGGCCGGCGGCCACCGTGCGCCTGGACGCCGGCCAGGACCGCGCGGCCTTCGAGGCCGGACTGCCGCTGCTCCGCTTCCTGGCCGGTCTCGGCGAGGTCGGCCTGGTCGCCGATCCGTCCGAGGTGGCGCGCCCCTGCGGCACCGACGTCTTCTCGGGCGGCGCGGTCTACCTGCCGGTCCCCGCCGGCACGGACCTCGGCCAGCTCGCCGCCTCGCTCGAGAAGAAGCGCAAGAAGGTCGAGCAGGGCATCGGCGGCATCGAGAAGAAGCTCGGCAACGAGCGCTTCCTGGCCAACGCCGACCCCGAGGTGGTCGAGTCCGAGCGCGCGCGGCGGCTCGAACTGCAGCGTGAGGCCGAGACCCTGGCGCAGAACCTGGCCTTCCTGGCCGAGGGCTGAGCCACCGTCAGCCGGAAAGGCAGGAGGGGCCGGTCCCGTGCGGGACCGGCCCCTCTTCGTTCATCCCGGCGGCCGGCCGGGGGAGGAGGCTCACTCCTTCGGCACCTTGACCTCGTACTCGCCGTCCCAGTAGCCCTCGCCCAGCATCTCCGGCTTGGCCGGGACCACGGAGAACTCGAAGGTGAAGGCCTTCTTTCCGCGGGCGTCGCCGACGCGGAAGGCGTAGTCGAGGGTCTTCTTGGCCAGGTTGAGGACGACCTTGTGGTCCACCTTGCCCATCGTGCCGGTGCCGACCTCGCCCTTCATCTCGACCACGGCCACGGCGACGTTCTTGTCGTCGACCAGGGCCAGGTAGCTCTTGTCCGGCAGGAGCTCGATCCCGGCGAAGTCGGGGCCGGCGTACTCCTCGTTCTTCTTGGCGCTCTTCGGCGCCTTCTCGGCCAGCTCGGCGGGAAGGCCGGCGCCGATCGCGATGATGTCCTTGTCCTTCATCGGCGGCACGTAGCAGAGCACGTAGGTGCCGGCGGTGAGGTTGGGCTTGGCCAGGTCGGTGGTGGTCGAGAAGACGCCGACCGGGACCGGGCGCTCGGAGGCGGTGCGGTCCAGCTTGGCGGTGGAGGCCTCGTCCAGCACGCGGATCGGGGCGAGGGCGATGCCGTCGTGGCCGTCGAAGACCGCGTAGGTCTCGGGCGTGGCGGTCTCCTCGAGGCCGCGGATGGTCGGCTTGGCGCGCTTGCCGGCGACCTCGTCGAGGTCGGCGTAGCGCCGGGTCTCGAAGCCGATCGCGTCCTCGGGGTCGACCGCGTCCTCGGGCAGGTCACCGAGCACGCTGGTCTCGACGCCGAGCAGCGCGTAGGTGATCTGGTTGGCGCAGGGCTTCAGGCTGGAGGCCACGCGGAAGCCGATGTGCTCGGCGCGGGCCACCGACATCACGCCCTGGCGGCGGTCGATGCGGGCGCCGATCTCGGGGTCCATGTAGGAGCCGCCCCGGATGACCGGGCTGGAGCCGTCGAAGGCGGGCAGCACGGCGGCCTTCTTGCCGTCGGCGCCCTTGATCGTGAAGCTCTTGAAGTCGGGCAGGGCCTTGTAACGGCTGTCGGTCCACTCCCAGGCGTTGCCGACCATGTCCACGCAGCCGAACACGCTGGCGTTGCCCGGCAGGGCGTTGGCCGGCAGCAGCTTGAACATCAGGTTGGCCGGCTTCGTGTTGTTGTGCGACACCAGCTTGGCGTCGAAGGCCTCGCCGAAGGGGTAGTTGCGGCCGTCGTCGCCGCGGGCGGCGCGGACCCACTCCTCCTCGGTGGGGAGCCGCAGGCCGGCCCACTCGCAGTAGGCGTGGGCGTCGCGCTGGCTGATCGCCACCACCGGGTAGAGGGCCTGGTCGGCCGGCATCTCCCACTTGCGGCCTTCGTCCTGCCAGTGGCGGTCCCACCAGTCGGCCTTGAACTTGCCCTCGAACTTCCACGCCGGGTTCTTGGCCTGCTCCTCGCGGATCAGGGCCTGCAACTCCTCGTTGCTCAGCACCAGCCAGGTCATCGGCGGCTGGTAGCCGGTCGCCTCGACGAAGCGCTGGTACATCTCGTTGGTCACCTCGGTCGGGCCGATGCGGAAGGCCGGCACGTCGATGGTGGAGCGCGGGAGCTCGCCGCCGAGGATCGGCGCGAGCTGGGGCTTCTCCTCCATCAGGTCCTTCAGATCCTTGAGCTCGGCGCCGAGCTGGGTCTGGCCGGCGGGGATGTCGATCAGGCCGGGGGTCTGCTGGGGAGCGAGGACGGAGGCGAGGAGGAAGGCGGCGTGGAGCATGCTCGCAGGTGATGGGGGGGCCGGCTCGCGGCCGGGCCCCACAGGGTAAACGAAGCCCGGAGGGCGGCCAACCACGACCGCCCCGGACCCTGTGCGCCTCTCTAGACTGTTCCCAGCCGTCGGTTTCCCCCCATGCCCGCGGAAGAAAAGCCCCAACGCCGTGCCGATGTCCCCGCCGCCCACCACGGCCAGCGGCTGGACCGCGTCCTGACCGAGCTGCTCGGCGGCGGGCTGTCCCGCTCCCAGATCACGCGCCGGCTGCGGGAGGGTCTGGTGCGCCTCGACGGCCGCATCGTGCGCCGCGCCGGCCTGCCGGTCCAGGAGGGCCAGCGCCTGGAGATGGACGACCCGGAGGAGGCCGCGGCCGAGGACTTCACCCCGCCCGGGATCCTCCACCAGGACGAGTTCCTGGTCGTCCTCGACAAGCCCGCCGGCCTGCCCATGCACGGCAACTACGTCGGCGACCGCCGCCCCTCCGTGGCCCGCTTCCTCGAGGAGCGCTTCGGCCCCGGCCTGCCCACGAACCAGGGCGCCGAGCGGCCGGGCATCGTCCACCGCCTGGACAAGCAGACCAGCGGGGTCTGCGTGGCGGCCCTCGAGCAGTCCGCCTTCCTCGACCTGATGCAGCAGTTCGCCGACCGGGTGGTGGAGAAGGAGTACGAGGCGGTCTGCTACGGCAGGCCGCGCTTCCGCTCGGACTGGGTGGACCAGCGCCTGGCGCGCGACGAGAAGCGGCCCGAGCGGGTGCGCACCACGCGCAGCACCGGCCCCGAGAGCCGCGACGCGCTGACCTACTGGGAGGTCCTCCGCCGCTTCGAGGGCTTCGCCCACCTGCGCGCGAAGCCGCACACCGGACGCATGCACCAGATCCGCGTCCACCTCGCCTCGATCGACCTGCCGATCGTCGGCGACCCCCTCTACCGCGCCCGCAACTTCGGCCCCGGCATGTTCCCTCCCGGCGCCCCCGCGGTGACGCGCACCCTGCTCCACGCCCGGCGCCTGAGCTTCGAGCATCCGGCGACCGGGGAGTCCGCCACCTTCGAGGCTCCGCTGCCCGAGGACCTGGCCGCCTTCCTGGCCTGCCTCGAGGAGCGGCTGCCCGCCCCCCAGGAGGATCCTTGGACCTGACCCGCACCGTCGTCACGGCCGGAGCCCTGCTCCTCGCCGCCCCCTCCCTCGCCGCCCAACTCGGCGGCGAGGTCACCGGTGACTCCCCTCAGCGCGCGGCGATGGCCGGCGCAGGCATGGCCGGCGCCGGCAGCTCGGTCGACGCCGCCGTCAACCCGGCCAGCCTCGGCTTCCTCTTCCCGGTCCGCTCCTCGGCCGGGCGCTTCGACGGCATCGGCCGCGTGCTGTGGAACCCGACCACGATCGACACCGCCTCCGGCCGCGAGTACTCGCTGAACGGCACGCTCGGCGGCGGGCCCTTCCTCGGCTGGGCCGCGCCCCTGGGCGACGAGTTCTTCGCCGGCGTCTCGCTGCTGCCGACCGCCGGCGGCCAGGGCAGCTACACGCGCACGACGGACCTGAACATCGCCACCTCGAACAACAACGGGCCGCCGTGGATCCCGGCCGAGCACGAGGTCGAGATGGAGTCGAGCCTGGTCCAGCTCGGCCTCGAGCCGGCCCTGGCCTGGCGGGCGAGCGACACGGTCTCCTTCGGCCTCGGCGCCAGCGTCCGCTACACGACGATCTCGATGAAGTCTGCCACCGACGTCGGGCTGGACCAGCTGCAGGGCGAGGTGCCCGGGCTCGGCGGGCTGACCTGGGAGGACCTCTTCCGCCAGCTCGCCACCCTCGGCGGGCGCGACATCGACTCGATCCAGGCCGACATCGACGCCGAGGCCGACGCCGACCTGCACGCCTTCCTCCAGCTCGGCGTGATGTGGCAGCCGGTCGAGGACAGCCGCTTCTCGCTGTGGTACCGCAGCCCCAGCAACCGCAGCGACCTCGACGGCGACGTCGAGGTGGACGTCAGCGCCGACGTCGGCCAGATCCTCGACCTCTACGGCCTCAGCGGGACCAGCGACTTCCGCCTGCAGATCCCCGGGGTGCGCTTCCCGCAGCAGCTCGGTCTGGCCTGGATGCAGCGCCTGGGCGAGCAGGACCGGATGTTCGCCGACGTGGTGTGGACCGACTGGTCGCAGGCCTTCGACGGCTGGACCGCCACGGTGAACGACCCGCAGGGCGGCGACATCGGCGTGATGCTGGGCGACGGCGAGACCGAGGTCGACCTCGGCCTCGACTGGACCGACACCCTGCGCCTGTCCCTCGGCTGGGAGCACGACGCCTTCCGCCGCAAGACCGTCGCCGCCGAGGACGGCAGCACGCGGACCCTGCTCAACGGCCCGCTGGTGACCTGGCGCGGCGGCCTGGGCTACTCGAACAACCCGGTGGGCGGCGCGCCGATGGCCGGCCTGCTGCCGATCAACCAGCTCCACGCCGCCGGCGGCTGCTCGTTGTGGGGCCGCGAGGGGAGCGGCGACTGGCACCTCGCGCTGGTGCTCGCCCTGCCGCAGAGCTGGACCGCCGGCGACAACGCGGTGCTCTCCGACCTGAGCGGGGACGAGTTCTCCCAGGCCAACGTGGCGCTGGTGGTGGGCTACGGCCTGCGCTGGTGAGCCCGGGGGGCCGGGCGGAAAGGAGAAGGAGGAGCCGCGCGGCTCCTCCTTCGGCGTTCCGGGCGGCGCGGGCCGCTCAGTAGCTGTAGGACTCGGAGTCGGCCACCGCGGCGCCCGAGTTGGACTCGCCGCCGCCGACGTAGATCGTGCCGTCCTCGAGCAGCGCCACCACGCCGCCGGCGTGGTCCACCGCCATCGCGGCGAGGGTGGTCAGCGCGCCGCTGGACGGGTCGATGCTGTACAGCGTGTTGGTCGGGACCGGGTCGTCGATCACGCCGCCGGCGCCGCCGACGACCATGATCATGCCGTTCGAGCCCTGCACGACGCCGGAGAAGGCGTTGTCGGCGGGGAGGGTGGCCAGCGAGCTCGAGCTGTTGGTGGCCGGGTCCCAGATGTTGCAGGCGGTCAGCGGGCCGATGTTGAAGATGTCGCCGCCCGCGCCGCCGATCACCGCCACGCGGCCGTCGGCCAGCACCTCGGCGCCGAACAGCGCGCGCGCGTTGCCGACGTTGCCGCGGTTGCTGAAGCTGCCGGTGGCCGGGTCGTAGACCTCCACCTTGGTCGAGAAGTCCGGGATCGGGATGCCGAACAGGGTGGTGTGGGTGATGCCGCCGGCGATCCACACGCGGCCGTCCTGCAGCACCACGCCGCCGTGGCCGGCCTTGGGCTCGTTCAGGTTCGGGCCGGGGCTGAAGCTGTTCGTGGCTGGGTCGAAGATCTCGGTGCTGCGGTTCGAGGTGCCGAGCAGGTCGGTGGTGTCGGTCAGCTCGTGGGCGCCGTTGCCCTTGGTGCCGCCGACCACGAGCACGCGGCCGTCGGGCAGCAGGTTGGCCGTGTGCCCGGCGCGGAACTCGTTCATCGGCACCGTGGTGAAGCTACCGGTGGCCGGGTCCCAGATCTCGGCGTCGTCGAGCACCAGGGTGTAGTAGTTGCCGCTCGGCTTCTGGCCGCCGAAGGTGATGCCGCCGGTGAGCAGCACGCGGCCGTCGTCCAGGCGCGTGGCGGTGTGGAAGGCGCGGCTGGTGTTCATCCGCGCGCTCAGCACCTGGTCGGTGCCGGTGGCGGCGTCGTGGATCCAGGCCAGGTCACTGGTCGGGTAGGGGTTGGTGGGGCTGGTGACCAGGGCCGGTCCGCCGCCGCAGGAGAAGATCTTGGTCGCGCCGCCGGTGGCGCCGGTCTCGAGCACGGTCGAGGCGCACAGGGCGGTGGCCACCGGGAGAGCCGTGGCGGCCTGCCAGCGGCCGGAGTGGTTCAGCGTCACCAGGCGGATGTTGCTGAAGCCGTCGAACTCGGTGGCGCCGCCGCCGCCCGGCCGGGTGAAGGCCTGGAACCAGACCTTGCGGTCGAGCAGGGTCGGCGTGGAGGGGTAGGCGAAGTTGTAGGTCCAGTCGCCGTTGGCGTCGGTCGAGCCGGTGAAGTAGGTGCCGCCGCCGGCGAGGTCGATGCCGACCGCCAGACGGTCGTTCGCGTCGCCGGAGATGCCGACCAGGTAATTGCTCCCCGTGTTCTGGAAGGAGGGGATCAGGAAGGCGGGCTTGGAGGGCACCGAGCCGGTCAGCCGGGCCTGGGCAGGGGCGCCCAGGACGTCGCCGTAGGTCATCAGGTCGGAGGTGGCGTTGCTCTGGGCGGAGAGGGTGCCGCAGAGCAGGCCCGCGCATGCGAGGGGCAGGATGGCGGATCGCTTCATGTGGATGGCGGATGGGGGAAGGAGGGAGCGGGTGGCTCCAGGGGGGGGAGGCCCAACATAGCAGGGGAAACGGGCCCGGGGCACGCCCCTACAATCCCGTGCCATGAGCGAGCACCCTCCCCAGGAGTGGCTCGAGAAGGTCTACGGGCCCTTCCGCGCGGCGCGCGGCGAGCGGCAGGAGGCCTTCCGGACCGCCTCGGGCCTCGACCTCGAGCCCTGCTACTTCCCGTCGGCCGTCGCCCGCACCCCGGAGGGACCGGGCGAGTACCCCTTCACCCGCGGCGTCCACCCGACGATGTACCGCGGCCGGCACTGGACCATGCGCCAGTACGCGGGCTTCTCCAGCGCGCAGGAGACCAACGCCCGCTTCCGCTACCTGCTCGAGCAGGGCCAGACCGGCCTGAGCGTGGCCTTCGACCTGCCGACCCAGATCGGCTACGACTCCGACCACCCGTTGGCGGTGGCGGAGGCCGGCAAGGTGGGGGTGGCGATCAACTCGCTGCGCGACTTCGAGCAGCTGTTCGACGGCATCCCGCTCGGGCAGGTGTCGACCTCGATGACGATCAACGCCACGGCGCTGGTCCTGTTCTCGATGTACGTCGCCCTGGCCAAGCGGCAGGACGTCCCGGCCGAGCGCATCCTCGGCACGGTGCAGAACGACATCCTCAAGGAGTTCGCGGCGCGCGGGAACTACCGCTTCGACGTCGAGCCCTCGATGCGCCTGACCACCGACCTGTTCCGCTTCCAGCAGGAGGTGGCGCCGCGCTTCAACGCGATCTCGGTGTCCGGCTACCACATGCGCGAGGCCGGCTGCTCGGCGGTGCAGGAAGTGGCCTTCACCCTCGGCGACGGGGTCGCCTACCTCGAGGCGGCGCGCGCCGCCGGCCTCGACGTCGCCGCCACCGCGCGGCGGATCAGCTTCTTCTTCAACGGCCACAACGAGCTGTTCGAGGAGGTGGCCAAGTTCCGCGCCGCCCGGCGGCTGTGGGCGCGCATCGTGAAGGAGCGCTTCGGCGTCGACGACCCGCGCGCGCAGATGCTGCGCTTCCACACCCAGACCGGCGGCAGCACCCTGACCTCGCAGCAGCCGCTGGTCAACTCGGTCCGCGTGACGGTGCAGGCCCTGGCCGCGGTGCTCGGCGGCACCCAGTCGCTGCACACGAACGGCTACGACGAGGCGATCTCGCTGCCGGGCGAGCAGTCCGCGCTGCTGGCGCTGCGCACGCAGCAGGTGCTGGCCCACGAGAGCGGCGTGGCCGACGTGGTCGACCCGCTGGGGGGCGCGCCCTTCGTCGAGGAGCTGACCGCCCGGGTCGAGGAGGCGGCCGCGGCCGAGATCGCCCGGGTCGACGAGGACTACGGCGGCATGGTCGGCGCGGTCTCCGCCGGATACGTGCAGCGCGCGATCCAGGGCGAGGCGCTGGCCCACCAGTACGCCGTCGAGAAGGGCGAGCGCGTGGTGGTCGGCGTGAACCGCTTCCAGGTCGAGGGCGAGCCCGCGCCGGAGGTCTTCCGCCCCGATCCGGCGGCCCGCGCCGGCATCTTCGCCTCGCTCGAGGCGGTGCGCGCGGAGCGCGACGGCGCGGCTGCGGCCGCCGCCCTGGAGCGCCTCGCGGCGGTGGCGGCGACGCCCGAGCCGCTCGGCCCGGCGGTGCTGGCCGCGGTCGAGGCCTACTGCACGGTGGGCGAGATCTGCGAGGCCCTCGGCGAGGTGTTCCCGGCCTACCGCGCGCCGGCGCTGCTGTGAGCCGGGGCGCGCGACGCCCGCTGCGCGCCGCGCTGGCGGCCGGGCTGCTCCTGCTGGCCGCCTGCGCCGCTCCGCCGGCCGGCGCGCCGCAGCGCCTCCGCCTGCTCAGCTACAACATCCACCACGGCGAGGGGACGGACGGGGTCTTCGACCTCGAGCGCATCGCGCGCCTGGTGGCGGAGCTCGACCCGGACCTCGTCGCGCTGCAGGAGGTGGACCAGGGGACCCGCCGCGCCGGCGGCGTCTTCCAGGCCGACGAGCTGGCCCGGCTCACCGGGATGGAGGGCCGCTTCGGCCGCGCCATCGACTACTCCGGCGGCGAGTACGGCGAGGCCGTGCTGAGCCGGCTGCCGCTGCGCGCCGTCGAAGCGCTGCCCCTGCCCGCCTCGCCCGGCCACGAGGAGCGCTGCGCCCTCCTCGTCGAGCTGGACGGCCCGGCCGGGCCCTTCCGCTTCGTCGCGACGCACCTCGACCACACCGCCGACGACGCCGACCGCGTGGCCCAGGTCGATGCGGTCCTGGCGCGGCTGGCCGACCGCCCGGGGCTACCCACCGTCCTGATCGGGGACCTCAACGCGGTGCCGGGTTCCGCCCCCCTGTCGCGGCTCGGGCCGGACTGGCTGGACGCTCCGCTGGCCGCCGGCGCCGCGGACCCGACCTACCCCTCGGCCGGTCCGGAGCGCCGCATCGACCATGTGCTGCTCCGCCCCGCCGCCCGCTGGCGGGTGCTCGAGGCCCGCGTCGTGCCCGAGGCGGTGGCCAGCGACCACCGCCCGCTGCTGGTCGTCGTCGAGCTGCTGCCGGACGCGCCGTGAGGGCCACCGAGCTCCTCGCGCGCCGCCACTGGGTGTTCGACATGGACGGCACCCTCACCGTCGCCGTGCACGACTTCGACGCCATCCGCGCCGAGCTCGGCCTGCCGGCGGGGCGTCCCATCCTCGAGGTGCTGGCGGAGCTGCCGGAGGCGGTGGCGCGCGAGAAGCAGGCCGCCCTCGACCGCATCGAGGCCGCGTTGGCCGACGGGGCCCAGGCCGCGCCCGGCGCCGCGGCGCTGCTGGCCGAGCTGGCCCGCCGTGGTGCCCGCCTCGGCCTGCTGACGCGGAACTCGCGCGCCAACACCGAGCGGACCCTGCGCCACAGCGGGCTGGAGGGGGCCTTCGACCCGGCCGACCGGGTCACCCGCGACGACGGCCCGCCGAAGCCCGACCCGGACGGCATCCACCGCCTCCTGGCGCGCTGGGGCGCGTCGCCGGCCGACGCCGTGATGGTGGGGGACTTCCGCTTCGACCTCGAGGCCGGGCGCGCGGCGGGCTGCGCCACGGTGCACGTCGACCCCTCCGGCGCCTTCCCCTGGCCGGAGCTGGCCGACCTCGGGGTGCGCTCGCTGGCCGAGCTGCTGCCGGCCTAGGCCAGCTCGCCGTCCACCGCGGCGAGGATCGCCGCCTCGCGCTCCTCGGCCGCCGCCTGGAGCTCCGCGCCGCGCGCCAGGTAGGCCGCGCGCGCCGCCGCGTCGGCCAGGTCGCCGGCGTTGATGCGCACGTTGAGGTGGGCGCCGATCACCGCCGAGCGGGCGCACAGCGCCGCCACCCCGGCGTCGGAGACCGAAGCGGACAGGCCGTGCTCGGCCATCGCCGCGGCGACCTCCATCGACTCGAGGGCGACCTCCATCACGCGCAACGGCGCCTCGATGGCGCGCCGCACGGCGTCCTGCACCGCTTGCTCCTTGGCGGCGGCCTCTTCGGGGGTGCCGTCGGGCAGGCGCCAGGCGTCGACGATGGCGTTGAAGCTGGCGGTGTCCTCGTCCACCAGGTGGAGCAGCTCCTCGTGGCAGCGCTTGCCGCGCTCGGCCCAGTCGGAGAACTCCTCCCAGCGCTCGTCCCAGCCGGGCTTGTGGCTCGACAGGTTGGCGACCATGCCGCCGAGGGCGGCGCCGAGCGCGCCGAGCACGGCGGCGACCGAGCCGCCGCCGGGCGCCTTCGACTCGGAGGCGGTCTCCTCGACGAAGCCGCGCACGCTGAGGTCGACCAGGCGGCGCGCGCCGGCGTCCTCGATGCGGTACTCGATGATCTTCTCGCGCGGGTCGAAGGGCTTGAGCTCGTCGAGGCCCATCGAGCGCACCGCGATCTTGATCAGCTCGGCGTCGGACACGCCGGTGGAGCGCTGCTGCTTGCGCAGGAAGTAGCGGCCGGCGTCGAGCATCGCCGACAACGGCAGCAGGCCGACCAGCTCGGAGCCGGTCACGCGCACGCCGCGGTCGCGGGCGCGCTCGCAGACCTCGTCGAAGGCCACGTGCAGCGGCGTCACCGAGACGTTGGTGAGGTTCATCGAGACCTGGCAGATGCCGTACTCCTCGATGAACCAGCCGATGCCCTTCACGCTCTTCAGCGAGCCGGGGATCCACTCCGGCTGGCCGTCGGCGCCGAGCACGGGCTTGCCGGTGATCGGGTGGGGAGCGCGCTTCATGCGCCCCTTCTCGCGCACGTCGAAGGCGATCGCGTTGGCGCGCCGGGTGCTCGTCGTATTCAGGTTGACGTTGTAGGCGATCAGGAAGTCGCGCGCGCCGACCGCGGTGGCGCCGGTGCGCGGCTGGAAGCGCGCCGGGCCGAAGTCCGGCGCCCACTCCGGGTCCTTCAGCCGCTCGGGGAGGGCCTCGTACTCGCCGGCGCGGACGCGGGCCAGGTTGCGCCGCTCGGGGCGCTGGGCGGCGTTCTCGTAGCAGAACACGGTGAGGCCGGCCTCCTCGCCCAGGCGGCGGGCCAGCTCGCGGGCGTATCCGACCGTCTCCTCCATGGTCACCCCGGCGATCGGCACCAGCGGGCAGACGTCCATGCCGCCGAAGCGCGGGTGCTCGCCGTGGTGCTGGCTCATGTCGATCAGCTCGGCGGCGGCGCGGCCGGCGACGACGGCTGCCTCGAGCACCGCCTCGGGCTCGCCGACGAAGGTCACCACGGTGCGGTTCGTCGCCGCGCCCGGGTCGACGTCGAGCAGCTCGACGCCGTCGACGGCGCGGATGCGGCTGGTGATCGCGTCGACGACCGCGCGGTCACGGCCCTCGGAGAAGTTGGGAACGCACTCGATCAGGCGGCGCATGGCAGGTCGGTCCTCGGGGCTCCCGGCGGGGCGGAGGCGGCCGCCGGACGGCACACTCTACGCGCGCCCCGCGGGCCGACCAACGCGGCCGCTCAGGCGCCGAGGCCCTCGAACTCGGCCACCGCGCGGCGGAAGGCGGGCGGGATCGGCGCGGTGGCGCGCGCCTCCTCGTCCCAGATCACCAGCGCCGCCTCGGCCTCCAGCCAGACCCGTCCGCCGCCGGCCTCGCGCACCCGGTAGGCCTGGGCGAAGGACTTGGTCCCCAGGCGCGTGGTGGCGATCTCCACCTCGACCTCGGCCGGCCCGCGCCCGGGGGCGAGGAAGCGCAGGTTGGTCTGCCCGAGCAGGAAGCTGAAACGGTTGTCGGCGCCGACCAGTCCGAGGTGGCTGAAGTAGCGGTGGCGCGACTCCTCGAGCAGGGTGAGGTAGACGGCGTTGTTGAGCACGCCCTGGTTGTCCTCGTCGGACCAGCGGGTCCAGACGCGGGCGCGGAAGCGGACCTCGTCCGAGGGCGGCACGCGGGGCGTTTCCATGGGGGGGCTCATCGGAGCGGGACTATACTCCTGCCTCCCACGCCGCGCGCCGCGGCGTCGCCCGCGCCCCGCCGTCCCTCCGATGCCGCAGACCCTGGGAATCGACCACATCGCCGTCGCGGTGAGCGACCTCGACGAAGCCACGCGGCTGTGGAGCGAGGTGCTCGGCCTGCGCGTCGGCGGCCGCGAGGTCGTCGAGGACCAGGGCGTCGAGGTGCAGATGATGTACGCCGGCGACACCCGCGTCGAGCTGCTGCGGCCGATCCGCGAGGACTCGCCGGTGGCCGCCTTCCTGGCCCGCAAGGGGCCGGGCCTGCACCACCTGGCCCTGGCCGTCGACGACTGCGCCGGCGGCATCGAGCGGGCCACCGCGGCCGGCGCGCAGGCGATCGACGCCGCCCCCCGCGGCGGCGCCCACGGCACGCGCATCGCCTTCCTCCACCCGCGCTCCACCGGCTGGGTGCTGACGGAGCTGTGCGAGGGCGGCGAGGGACCGTGGCAGAACGAGGAGACCGAATGAGCCGATCCGTCCGAGAACGCCTCGAAGAGCGCCGCGCCCAGGCCCTGGCCGGCGGCGGCCCCAAGCGCGTCGAGGCGCAGCACGCCAAGGGCAAGCTCACCGCGCGCGAGCGCATCGAGCTGCTGCTCGACCAGGACTCCTTCGAGGAGATCGGGGCCCTGGTCGTCCACCACTGCCACCGCTTCGGGCTGCAGGACCAGCGCATCCCCGGCGACGGCGTGGTCACCGGCACCGGCACCATCGAGGGGCGTCCGGTGGCGGTCTTCAGCCAGGACTTCACCGTCTTCGGCGGGTCGCTGTCCGAGGCCTACGCGGCCAAGATCTGCGACCTCATGGACAAGGCGATGAAGCTCGGGATCCCGGTCATCGGCCTGAACGACTCCGGCGGCGCGCGCATCCAGGAGGGCGTGGTCAGCCTCGCCGGCTACAGCGACATCTTCCTGCGCAACACCCTGGCCAGCGGCGTCGTGCCGCAGATCTCGGCGATCATGGGCCCCTGCGCCGGCGGCGCGGTCTACAGCCCGGCCCTGACCGACTTCATCTTCATGGTCGAGGGCTCGAGCTACATGCACATCACCGGGCCCGACGTGGTCAAGGCAGTGACCCACGAGGACGTCACCAGCGAGGACCTCGGCGGCGCCGCGGTCCACGAGGGGATCAGCGGCGTGAGCCACTTCAGCTGCGCCGACGACGGCGAGTGCCTGGCGCGCATCCGCCGGCTGATGTCCTTCCTGCCGTCCAACAACGCCGAGGACCCGCCGCGCAAGCCGACCGACGACCCGGCGCACCGCCGCGCGCCCGAGCTGGACACGCTGGTGCCGGAGAGCGCCAACCAGCCCTACGACATCCGCAAGGCCATCGTGCCGGTGCTCGACGACCAGGACTTCTTCGAGGTCCAGGAGGGCTTCGCGCGCAACATCGTGTGCGGCTTCGGCCGCCTCGGCGGGCGCCCCGTGGGCATCATCGCCAACCAGCCGGCGGTGCTGGCCGGGGTACTGGACATCGACGCCAGCGTGAAGGCGGCGCGGCTGATCCGCTTCTGCGACTGCTTCAACATCCCGATCCTGACCTTCGAGGACGTGCCCGGCTTCATGCCCGGCACCCAGCAGGAGCACGGCGGCATCATCCGCCACGGCGCCAAGCTGCTCTACGCCTACTGCGAGGCCACGGTGCCCAAGCTCACCGTGATCACGCGCAAGGCCTACGGCGGCGCCTACTGCGTGCTCTCGAGCAAGCACATCCGCGGCGACTACAACGTGGCCTGGCCCAGCGCGCAGATCGCCGTGATGGGGGCCGAGGGCGCGGCCAAGATCATCTTCCGCCGCGAGATCCAGGCCGCCGAGGACCCGGCCGCCGAGGAGGCGAAGCGCATCGCCGAGTACGAGGAGACCTTCGCCAACCCCTTCATCGCCGCCGAGCGGGGCTACATCGACGACGTCATCGAGCCCTCCGAGACGCGCGCGCGCCTCATCCGGGCGCTGGAGCTGTGCGCGACCAAGCGCGACAGCAACCCGCCCAAGAAGCACGGCTCGATCCCGCTGTAGGAGGACGCTCGTGAAGCCTCCCTTCGCCAAGCTGCTCATCGCCAACCGCGGCGAGATCGCCGTGCGCGTCCTGCGTACCTGCCGCGAGCTCGGCATCCGCACGGTGGCGGTCTACTCCGAGGTCGACCGCAACGCGCTGCACGTGCGCTACGCCGACGAGGCCTACGCCCTCGGCGGCCGCACGCCTCAGGAGTCCTACCTGCGCGGCGACCGCATCCTCGAGATCGCGCTGGCCTGCGGCGCGCAGGCCATCCACCCGGGCTTCGGCTTCCTGGCCGAGAACTCGGGCTTCGCCCGCGCGGTCACCGAGGCCGGCCTGGCCTTCGTCGGCCCGCCTCCCGGCGCCATGGAGGTGATGGGCGACAAGATCCGCTCGCGCCAGGCCATGGTCGAGGCCGGCGTGCCGGTCATCCCCGGCATGACCGAGCCCTGCGCCGACGCCGCGGCCGCCGCCGCGGCCGCCGCGGAGATCGGCTTCCCCGTGATGCTCAAGGCCTCCGCCGGCGGCGGCGGCAAGGGCATCCGGATCGTGCGCCGGCCGGAGGACCTGGCCGCCGCCTTCCGCACCGCCAGCGCCGAGGCGGCCAGCGCCTTCGGGGACGGCCGCATGTACGTCGAGAAGTTCCTCGAGGAGCCGCGCCACATCGAGGTGCAGGTGCTCGGCGACCTCCACGGCCGCGTGATCCACCTGGGTGAGCGCGAGTGCTCGGTGCAGCGGCGCCACCAGAAGCTGATCGAGGAGACGCCCTCCTCGGTGGTCGACGCCGAGACGCGCGCGCGGATGGGCGCGACCGCCGTCGCCGCGGCCGCCGCCGTCGGCTACCACTCCGCCGGCACGGTGGAGTTCCTCTGGTCGCGCGGCGAGTTCTACTTCCTGGAGATGAACACCCGCATCCAGGTCGAGCACGCCATCACCGAGGAGGTCTACGGCGTCGACCTGGTCGAGTGGATGATCCGCGTCGCCGCCGGCGAAGCCCTCGAGCTCGAGGAGGGCGCCGAGCCGCGCGGCCACTCGATCGAGGTGCGCATCAACGCCGAGGACCCGGACCAGAACTTCATGCCGGCCGTCGGCACGATCACCAACCTGCGCCTGCCGGGCGGGCCCGGGGTGCGCATCGACTCCGCGCTCTACCGGCACCAGGAGGTCACGCCGTACTACGACTCGATGCTGGCGAAGATCATCGTCCACGCCGGGGACCGGGCGCAGGCCATCGCGCGCATGGAGCGCGCCCTGCAGGAGCTGAACATCGGCGGGGTGAAGACCAGCGCCGGGGTGGCCCTCGAGGTGCTCGGCACCGAGGCCTTCCGCAGCGGACGCTACAACACCGGCTTCCTCGAGCGGTGGATGGCCGAGGGCGGCCGCAGCGCGTCGCCGTACCAGCGCGAGGCGGCGGTGGTCGCCGCGCTCCACCGGCACCACCTGGCGCGCAAGCGCGGGGTGCGCCGCGCCGCCGGCGGGACCGGCTCGGCCTGGGTGGCCCAGGGCCGCCGCTGGCAGGTGGGAGGCGGCCGATGAAGTACTTCGTCACCCCCGCGTCCGGCCCGGCCGTCGAGGTCGAGGTGCTCCCCGCCGAGGGCGGCGGCTACCTCGTCCGGGTGGACGGCGAGGAGTGGGAGGCCGACTTCCACGACGTCGACCAGCTCGGCCAGTGCGCCGTGAAGCTGGGGGACAGCAGCTTCGGCGCCTCGGTCGAGCGCGCCGAGGGCGGCGAGACCGACCTCGCCGTGCGCATCGCCGGCCGCGCCTTCCGCTTCCAGGTGCTCGACGAGCGCGAGCGCGCCGCGGGCGAGCTCGCCGCGGCCGCGGGCGGCAAGGCGCAGACGATCAAGGCCGCCATGCCCGGCATCATCGTCGGCGTGCTGGCCGAGGTCGGCCAGGTGGTCGAGCGCGACCAGCCGCTGGTCGTCCTCGAGGCCATGAAGATGCAGAACGAGATCGGCAGCGAGGGCGGCGTGGTCGCCGAGCTGTGCGTCGCCGAGGGCGACACGGTGGCTGCCGGCGACGTCCTCGTGCGGCTCGAGCCGCCGCCCGAGGACACCGCCTGAGCGCCTAGCGGACCACGTTGCCGCGCAGGGCCGGCGGCACCACGTTGGCCAGCGCCGGCTCGAGCACCTCGATGCGGCAGCTGGCCACGCGTTGGCGGATCAGCTCGCGCGCGTCCACGCCCTCCTCGGCCATCGCCGGGTACATGACCAGCACGTGACGCACCGTGGTGCGGTCGTCGGCCGGCTGCTCGCCGCGCTCGTACTCGAGCACCTCGAGGAAGTGGTAGCCGTACTTGGTCAGGAAGGGGCCGCGCAGCTCGCCGGTCCGGCCGGTGTGCGACTGCATGTCGAAGGGCTGCACCGCGACCTCGCGGCCGAAGGTGTAGCGCCCGTCCGGGGTGGGGGCCTCCTGGTCGTCGCTGTGCTTCTGGACCACGCGGGCGAAGTCCGCGCCGCCCTTCACGGCGGCGAAGGCCTCGTCGATGCGCGCCTTCATCGCCGGCAGCTCCTGGCCCCAGGCGGCCTGACAGACCTTGGCCGAGACCAGGGCCTCGACCGCGTCACGCAGGAGCAGGTCGTTGCTGCCGGGGCGGAAGCTGCGGTAGTAGCGCACCAGCTCGTCGAGTTCGGCGGCGCGGATCTCGACCCCGTCCACGCGCAGCAGGGCGCGGTCCTGGTGGAACAGCGGCATGTCCTGCGGCAACGGGCGCGGCTGCTTCGGGTCGTCCGCCCCGGGCGGCATCGCGAAGGGGTTGCCCTGGACGCCGCCGCCGAGCAGCTGCTCGGTCGCGTCGCCCGGCCGCTGCGCCGGGTCCTGCGCCGGGGCGTCCTCGCGGATCACCGGCGGCTCGCCGCCGCGGCGCCCGCGCCCGCGGTCCTGGGCGTCGGCCAGGGGGGCGAGCAGGGCGAGGCTGAGGAGGAGGAGGGAGGACCGCATCGGGATTCCTTGCATGGCAGATCGCATCAGTCTTCGTCGCTGCCGTCGACGTAGCCCAGCGCCTCGAGCTCGGCGCGGCTGCCCTCGTCGATGGCGACCGAGGTGGTGTGGTGGGCGCGGGCGGCGTAGTCGGCCCGGCGCTCGTCGAGGCGGCGGCCGAGCTCGGCGGCGCGCGCCGGGTCCTCCCCGGCGCGGTCGGCCGCCTCGGCGGCGTCGCCGGCGTCGAACAGCTGGTCGCGCTGCTCGCCGCGGAAGTGGCTGCGGATCAGCGTGCCGTCGCCGTCGCGCCAGGAGACGGCCCAGTGGCCGCCCCACTGCACCTCGGAGTAGGCCTCGCGCCCGGCGGCGTCGGCGGCGGTCGGCAGCAGCTCGCCGCTGCAGGCCTCGGGCACCGGCAGGCCGGCCAGCGCGAGCAGGGTCGGCATCAGGTCCACGCTGCGCACGCGCGCCGGCACGCGCAGCCCGCGGGGGATGCCCGGCCCGGCCAGCACCAGCGGCACGTGGAGCAGCTCGCGGTGCAGCGAGTGGCCGTGGCCCCAGCCGCCGTGGTCATAGAACTCCTCGCCGTGGTCGGAGGTGACCACCACGAGCGTGTCCTCCAGCTCGCCGCGCCGCTCGAGCTCGTCGAGGATCTCGCCGATCACCGCGTCCACCTCGTGGATGCAGCCGTCGTAGTTCGAGATCATGGCCTGCCGGTCCTCCTCGCTGGCCGGCGGGCCGGGCTTGAAGGGCAGGAAGGTGATCTCGGTGATGCTGGGGAACCAGACGCCCTGCTCCGAACCGGCCGGCGGGTTGTCGAACAGCCGGTGCTCGGGCGCCGGGTCGTAGGGCGCGTGCGGCTCCATGAACTGCAGGTAGCCGAACCACGGACGCTCGTCGTCGAGGCCGGCCTGCCATTCGAGGAACTCGTCGCGGATCGCCGCGCCGGGCATGCCGTGCTGGTAGGGGTTCTCGCCGCCGAGGAAGGCCCAGCCGCCGAGGTCGCGCAGGAGGTCCCACGGCGCGCGCCACAGGCGCAGCTCCTGCACCGCGAGGCGGCGGAAGCGGTTGAGCACCGCCGAGCCGGCCAGCTGGAAGGCCGGGTTGACCAGCGAGCCCTCGAAGCGCTCGACGCCGCGGCCGTAGCCGTAGGTCGGCGAGAGGAAGCTGTTGGCCGACATCAGCGCGGTGCGCCAGCCGCCGCGGTGGAACAGCTGCGGCAGGGTCTCGGCCTCGGGCGACAGGCTGGTGGTGAAGGACTCGACCTTGTGGGTCGGCGGGTAGAGCGAGGTCAGGATGCTCGCCGTCGACTGCTTGGTGTGCGGCGCCTGGCTGATGCAGTCCTCGAACAGCAGCCCCTGCTCGGCCAGCAGGTCGAGGCGCGGCGAGGTGTCGCGCGCGTAGCCGTAGCAGCCGAGGTGGTCGGCGCGCAGCGTGTCGATGAGGACGAAGAGGACGTTCGGCGCGTCGGCGGGGGCGGTGGCCACCGGCGGCGGCGCGCCGACCCGCGGGTCGGCGCCGAGCAGCGGCAGGCCGCCGAGCAGGAGCACGCCGAGGCCGTAGGCCGGGCCGAGGCGGCGCCAGGCCGGGCCGGCGGCGGCGGCGAGGGCGCCCATCGGCCGCGCCAGCAGGCGGGTCAGCAGCGGCCAGAGGACGACCAGCAGGGCGAGGTCGACCAGCAGGCTGGTGCGGTCGAGGAAGCCGCCGAGGAACTCCACGTTGACCCAGAAGGTCGCGGCCAGGGTGAACCCGAGGGCCAGGTGGCAGGCGCCGTAGAAGCCGGGCGCCGGGGCTCCGCGGCGGCGCAGGCGGGCGGTGAGGCCGACGAGCAGCCCGACGGGGACCGCCCAGGCCAGGCCGATCACCAAGTAGAGGAGGATCGCCGTGGTGACCATGCGCAGGCCGCCCAGCTGCGAGGACCCCAGGAAGTAGTAGTACAGGGCCTCGAGGATTCCCCAGCCCACGGCCAGGGGGGCCGCCCACGCGACGGAGCGCCAGACGTGCTTCAGCATCCGTTCAGGATACCCCGGCGGGGCGGGGCTCAGCGGCGGCGGCCGGTGAAGAACTCGTCCAGGTCGCCGCGGAAGTTCTCCAGCTCGTCGACGCGGGGGTCGGCCGGCTCGTCGGGCTGCGAGTGGACCTCCTGCCCGGCGTCGCCGCCGCGGAAGGCCCGGCGGAAGACCTCGCCGGCGCCCAGGCCCGGTGGCCGGCCGGTGCGCAGGATGACCTGCATGAGCTCCATCCGGCCGGTGAACCACACGTAGGCGAGCAGCAGCAGGCCGAGGCCGATCGAGTCGAGCAGCGTGGCCGACAGGAGGAGCAGGCCGACCGCGGCCCAGCCGCCGACGCGGACCGCGGCCTGCGTGGCGTCGGACAGCGGCGAGCGCCGCGCCAGCCAGGCGCGCAGCACGCGGCCGCCGTCGAGCGGGAAGGCGGGCACCAGGTTGCCGAGGCCGAGCACCAGGTTGATGCCGAGCCCGGCGAGGGCGACCGGGCCGGGGAGCAGCGCGCAGATCCCGGCGAGGACGAGGTTGACCAGCGGGCCGGCGAGGGCGACCGGCGCCTCGGCGGAGGGGCGGTCGTAGAGGCCCTCCATCCGCGCCATCCCGCCGAGCGGCCAGATCGTGATGTCGATCACGCGCAGGCCGAGGCGGCGCGCGGTCAGCGCGTGGCCGAGCTCGTGCGCCAGCAGCGAGGCGGTCAGCAGCGCGAGCAGCACGAGCAGCTCGCCGACCTCGCCGGCGTGGGTCGCCCCGGCCAGCACCAGGATGGTGAGCACGAGCACCGCCGGCATCACCAGCACGGGGATGCCGAAGAGGCGTCCGACGGGGACGGCGCGGAACAGGCTGCCCAGCACGATCAGCGGCGCGGAGGGGAGGAGAAGCGCAGCCGCAACAGGGTACCCACGGCGCGGAGGATCTCCTTGCGGTCGATCTTCGAGCGGCCGTGGCGCCGCTCCTCGAACACGATCGGGGTCTCGGCCACGCGCAGGCCGGCGCGGTGGACGCGCCACAGGCTCTCCTCGAGGAAGGAGTAGCCGTCGGCGAGGATGGCCTCCGGCCGCATCGCGCGCAGGCAGGAGGCGCGGTAGGCGCGGAAGCCGGCGGTGGCGTCACGCGCCGGCAGCCGCAGCAGCAGGCGGGACACGAGGTTGGCGCCGCGCGACAGAACGCGGCGGTGCAGGCCCCAGTTGCGCACACCGCCGCCCGGCACGTAGCGCGAGCCGATGGCGAGCTCGGCGCCGTCCTCCAGCAGGCCGAGCAGGGCCGGCAGGTGGCGCGGGTGGTGCGACCAGTCGGCGTCCATGGTCACCAAGGGGTCGTGGCCGCGCTCGAGCCCCCAGGCCCAGCCGGCGCGGTAGGCCGAGCCGAGCCCGAGCTTGCCCTCGCGCGCCAGCAGGTGGAGGCGCGGCTCGTGCGCCGCCTCCTGCGCGACCCAGGCCCCGGTGCCGTCGGGCGAAGCGTCGTCCACCACCAGGACGTGGGCGCGCGGCACCGCCTCGTGCACCGCCGCCACCAGCCCGGGCAGGTTGCCGGCCTCGTTGTAGGTCGGCAGCACCACGAGCGGGGCGGGGGCGTCGGCGGGCGTCATCAGGTGGCGCGTCGGCGGTCCTTCTCGCGCAGCTGGCGCTTGCGCAGGCGCAGCGAGCCCGGCGTCACCTCGAGCAGCTCGTCGTCCTCGAGGTACTCGAGGCAGGCCTCCAGGCCCATCTCCCGCGCGGTGCGCAACTTCTCGTCGATGTCCTTGTTGGCCGAGCGCACGTTGGTCGCCTTGCGCGCGCGCACGACGTTGAGGATCAGGTCCTTGTCGGTGTTGTTCTCGCCGACCACCATGCCCTCGTAGACCTCGTCGCCCGGGCGGACGAAGAAGTCGCCGCGGTCCTCGAGGCCGCGCAGCGCGTAGGCCGTCGCCCGCCCGGTGTCCGAGGCGACCAGCACCCCGGTGTGGCGCGTCTCGAGCGCCCCCTGGTCGGGGCCGAAGCCGGCCGAGACGGCGTGGACGGTGCCCTCGCCGCGCGTCAGCGTCAGCACCTGGGTGCGGGCGCCGATCATGCCGCGCGTGCTGACCGTCATGAACAGGGTGGCGCGCTCGCCGCGGCGCTCCATGCCGTCGATCTCGGCGCCGCGGCGGCCGAAGAACTCGATCACCCGGCCCATCGCGTCCTCGGGCACCTCGACCTGGACCTCCTCGAGCGGCTCCATCTTCCTGCCGTCGATCTCGCGCACGAGCACGCGGGGCTTGCCGACGGCGAACTCGTAGCCCTCGCGGCGCATGTTCTCGATCAGGATGCCGAGGTGGAGCACGCCGCGGCCCGACACGAGCATGCCGCCGTGCGGGCCGGGGCCGACGCGCAGCGCCGGGTCGACCATCGCCGCGCGCTCGAGGCGCTCCTGCACCTGGCGCGAGGTGACGAAGCGGCCCTCGCGGCCGGCCAGCGGCGAGTCGTTGATCAGGAACTCCATCTCGATGGTCGGGTCCTCGACCGCGATCGGCGCCAGCGGCTCGACCACCTCGCGGTCGCACAGCGTGTCGCCCAGCCCGAGGCCCTCGAAGCCGGCCAGCGCGGCGATGTCACCCGCTTCGACCGCGTCGCAGGCGATGCGCTCCATGCCCTGGAAGCGGTAGAGCTCCTTGACCTTCCCGCGCGCGCGGCGCCCGTCGTTGCGCACCCAGGCCACCTCCTCGCCGCGGCGCAGCACACCGCGCACCACGCGGCCGACGCCGATGCGGCCGACGTAGTCGCTCCAGTCCAGCGTGCTGACCTGGAAGCGCAGCGGCCCGCCGGCGTCGAAACCCGGCGCGGGGAAGTGGGCCAGCACCGCGTCGAGCAGCGGCGCCATGGCCTGGTCGCGGTCCTCCGGCGCGTTGCCGGCCCAGCCCTCGCGGGCCGAGGCGTAGACCACCGGGAAGTCGAGCGCCAGCTCCTCGGGCGCGCCGAGCTCGACGAACAGGTCGAACAGCTCGCCGATGACGTCGGCCGGGCGGGCGTCCTGGCGGTCCATCTTGTTGATCACCACCAGCGGCCGCAGGCCGTTCTCGAAGGCCTTGCGCAGCACGAACCGCGTCTGCGGCATCGGCCCCTCGAAGGCGTCGACCACGAGCAGCGCGCCGTCGGCCATCGACAGCACGCGCTCGACCTGGCCGCCGAAGTCGGCGTGGCCGGGCGTGTCGATCAGGTTGACGTGCACGCCGCGCCACTCGACCGCGGCGTTCTTCGACAGGATGGTGATGCCGCGCTCGCGCTCGAGGTCGTTGCTGTCGAGCAGCCGGTCGCTGCCCTCCTGCGAGCGGGCCAGGGCGCCGGCGGTGCGGAACAGGCAGTCGACCAGGCTGGTCTTGCCGTGGTCCACGTGCGCGATGATGGCGACGTTGCGCGTCTCCACGGGGGTCTTCCTCTGTGGGATGGGGGGGCGGTCAGTTGCCGACGGTCGTGCCGAACAGCATCTGGGCGAAGGTGGAGACGGGCTGGGCCTCGCGCGCGTCCTCGAGCTGGGCGTTGAGCGTGCGCAGGGCCTGCATGACCTGGTCGTAGGCCTCCTCCTCGGTGAGGAGCTTGCCGGCCGTGCCCTTGCCCTCGCGCAGGCCGCGCGCCATGAGGGCGAGCTCCTCGAGGAACCGGGCGGCGTCCTCGGCCAGGGCCTCGTCGGCCACCACGCGGCCGAGCAGGCCCTTGCCGGCGGCGGCGTCGTCGAACAGGGCGCGGATGCGGGCCGATCCCTGGCGCAGGTTGGCGGCCAGCTCGACCACGTCCTCGCGCATCGCCTCGTCGGCGATCAGCGCGCCGAAGGTGCCGCGGCCGGCGCTGAGGTCCTCGGCGATCTGGCGCAGGTCGATCATGGCCACCGCGCCGTCGCTGATCAGGTTGACGATGCGGTCGCGGATGACCTCGTCCTCGACCAGCATGCCGAGGGTGCCGCGGCCCTCGCTGATGTCGGTCATCACGGTCTGCGCCTTGGCCACCACCTCGGCGAGGTCGGCGCGCATCTCCTCGTCGGTGATCAGCCCGCCGAGCACGCCGCGGCCAGCGGCGAGGTCGTCGCTGACCTGGCGCAGGTTGGCGATCAGCTCGCGCACGTCGTCGCGGTTCTCGCCGACGAACTCGCCGAAGGCGGCCAGGGCCGAGAAGCCGACGGTGCCGCGCAGCGGAGTGCCCGGGGCGAGCTCGGGGCCGCCGAAGGGGCCGGGGTCGATCTCGATCACGCGGCCGCCGAGCATGGTGAACTCGGAGATCAGGATCTGGTAGCCGCGGCGCAGCGCGATCGGCTGGTCCATCTCCAGGACGACCCGGATGCGCTCCTCCTCGGCGGCGCCGTCGCGGAACACGACCTGCCGCACGCTGCCCGCCTGGTGCCCGCTGACCAGCACCGCGTCGCCCTCCTTGAGGCCGTTGGCGTTGGGGAAGCTGACCTCGAAGAAGGTCTTCTCGCCGAAGGTGAAGCCGGTCAGGACCACCGTGTAGTAGATCAGGGCCACCACGGTGCCGAAGAACACGAGGCCGAGCAGGAAGTCGCGCAGGCGGTTGTCTTGGTTGTCCATCTCAGGTCCTCTTGTCGCCGAGGAATTCGCGCACCCGCGGGTGGTCGGAGTCGAGCACCTCGCGCGGGGTGCCCTCGATGAGGAAGCGGCCCTTCTCGAAGATGCCCATGCGGTCGGCCACGATGCCGGCGCACAGCTCGCTGTGGGTGACGACCAGCGAGGTCATGCCGGTCTCGGACTGGATCTCGCGCATCAGTTCGCTGACGGCCTGGGACATGCCCGGGTCGAGGCCGGCCTCCGGCTCGTCGTAGAGGATGATGCGCGGCTCGGTGACCAGCGCGCGGGCCAGACCGACCCGCTTCTGCATGCCGCCCGAGATCTCGGACGGGTACTTGGTGTGGGCGCCCTCGAGGTGGACCTGGCCGAGCACCCGGTCGACGCGCTCGCGGATCTCGGCCTCGGCCAGCCCGGTGGTCTCGCGCAGCGGCAGGGCGATGTTGTCGAACACCGTCAGCCAGTTGATCAGCGCGCCGTACTGGAACAGGTAGCCCATGTCGCGCCGCAGCCGCTGCAGCTCCTCGCGGCGCAGGTCCGCCACCGAGTGGCCGGCCACCAGCACCTTGCCCGAGTCGGGCCGCAGCAGGCCGATGACGTGCTTGAGCAGCACGCTCTTGCCGCTGCCCGAGGGGCCCATCACGGCGTAGCTGGTGCCGGCCTCGACGCGCAGGTCGAGGCCGCGCAGCACCTGCTGCGTGCCGAAGGCCTTGTGGACGTCGCAGAGCTCGATCACTCGACGAGGAAGCGGCTGAGGAAGTAGTTGAAGACGATGATCAGGATGATCGAGGTGCGCACCGCCTCGCGCGTGGTCTGCGCCACGCCCGAGGCGCCCTTCTCGGCCTGCATGCCCGAGGCGCAGCCGACCACCGAGATCGTGAAGCCGAACACCGCGGCCTTGATCAGGCCGGCGTAGAGGTCGCGCGGCAGGCCGAGCACCCCGGTGGCGCGCAGCGAGCGGTCGACGGTCAGCAGGTAGCCGGGCAGGTCGAGCTGCAGCTGGGTGACGGCGACCACGCCGCCGCCGAGGATGCCGACCAGGTCGGCCACCGCGGTCAGGACCGGCGCCATCAGGGTCATGGCCAGAACCCGCGGCAGCACGAGGTAACTGACCGAGTCGATCGACAGCACCTCGAGGGCGGTCAGCTCGTCCTGCACCTTCATCGTGCCGAGCTCGGCGGCCATCGCGCTGGCGGCCGAGGCGGACAGCACGATCGCGGTGACGAAGGGGCCCATCTCGCGCGCCATCGAGATCGCCACCAGCAGGCCGATCGACTCCTGCTGGCCGTAGCGCGCCAGTTCGAGGCCGACCTGCAGGGCGACGATCATGCCGATGAAGAAGGCGACGAAGACGACGACGTGCAGGCTCTTGATGCCGACCACGTACATCTGGTCGAGCAGCGAGCGGCGGCGGCGCACGAGGTGGTGGAGCAGCGCGAGCGTGCGCGCCGACAGCCACATGCCGAAGCCGGCCTGCTGGATCAGCGGGGCGAGGAAGCCGGCGCCGAGGCGGCTGAAGGGATCCCTCACTCCTCAGCCTCCGGCTCCGCCGGGAGCTCGTGCAGGTCCGGCCAGCCCGGCCCGGGGAAGGCCGGGTCCTCCAGGCCGCCGCCGGGGCCGGAGCGCCAGCGGAGCAGGCCGAGCAGGAGCGAGGTGTGGGTGGTGCCGTCGGGTTCGGTCCATCGGCCGCCGAGCAGGGGCACGGACCAGCGGCGGTGGCCGCCGGCTTCGACCGAATGATAGAGGTTCAACCAGGCGCGGCGCTCGCGCGGCGCGTCGGCGGCCTCGCGCCGGTCGGCCCAGACCTCGAAGGCGAAGCCGAGGTTGCGCGACAGGGCGCGCGACTCGAGCACCGGCTCGAGGCCGGGCGAGAGCGCGCGCAGGTCGTGTCCGCCGTCGCGGTCGGTCTCGCTGCGCACCAGCGGCCACACGCGCCAAACGCGGTCCTCGCCGCCGTCGGCGTGGGTGGTGCGCGAACCGAACCAGAGCGGGATGGCCCAGGTGGCGTGCGTCTCGCGCCCGTCGATGCGGTCGTGGCGCCACCAGAAGACCGGCCACAGCACCGAGCCGTACTCGGTGGCCTCGCTCTCGAAGTGCAGCCAGAAGGGCAGCACCTTGTCGAGGCGCTGCCCGGCGGAGGGCTTGCGCTCGAACTTCACCAGCGGCCAGACGCTCCAGGAGGAGTAGCCGCTGGAGGGCTTCGAGGCGTGGCCGAAGACGGGCCAGGCCACCGTCGTCGCGGTGTAGTCCCCCTCGGTCACGCGGCCGCCGAGGGGCAGCACCAGCCAGCCGTGCAGCGGGTGCTTCCGGTCGAGGCCCTCCTCGTTGCGGTGGTAGACCGGCCACAGGAAGTAGCTCGTGCGGTACTTGCCCTCCAGTTCGGCGCGGCCGTAGAGCGGCCACACGTGCCAGCCGGAGGCGCCGTTGCCGGAGCGCCAGCCGAACACCGGCCACAGCACGTGGCTGTGGCGGCGGCCGTCCATGGTGGTCTGCGAGAACAGCGGCCAGAACACGAAGCGCCACTCGTCCCAGGTGAGGAAGTCGCGCGTACGGCCGACGACCGGGAACATGCCGAAGTAGTCCTCGGTGCCGTCGCTCGAGCTGCCGCCGAGGAAGGGGCCGAACATCCAGTCGGTGTCGGTCACGCCGTCGGCGCGGCGCTCGGCCTCGCGGAAGAAGACCGGCAGCAGGCGCGCGTAGGTGCGCGGGCGCTCGGGGTCGTGTTCGAAGCGGCCGAGCGGGTAGAGGAAGTCCGCCTCGACGCGGCCGTCGTCGGTGGTGCGGCGCCACAACAGCGGGCTCAGCGCCCACGAGCGGCCGCCGTCCTTCTCCTCGTGGCGCAGCACACCGCCCGCGGCCTCGGCGTGGTCGTAGCCGGGCGCGGTGTGGCGGGAGAAGACGGGCGCGAGGTGGATCTCGGCGTCGGGCGCGGCGCAGCCGGCGAGGGCCAGGATCCAGGCGGCCGGTCCCCGGGACAGGAGACGGAAGGCCATGCGGCGGCAGGATTGTAGGGCCGAGCCGACTCCACTTCGCCGCCGTCCGCACCTGCGGGGAAGGTGGGCCCGAGGCTACACTCCGGCCATGCTGCGGCGTTTCGCGGTCCTCCCGCTGCTCCTCGGCTCGTGCGGCCTGCTCGAGCGCGAGCCCGACCCGCCCGCGGCCGAAGCGGTGGTGGAGGCGCGCGACGCGGACGCGGTCGAGTGGGCGCTGCTGGCCGAGGCGGTGACCCGCGCGGCGGAGGCCGGCCCGCGTGCGGTGGCCGTCCTCGAGGATCTGCGCGCCACGTCCGCCCCGAGCCTGCGGCTCGACGCGCTGATCCAGGATCTTGCTGTTCGGGAGGCCGGCAGCCCGGAGGCTCTCGAAGCCCTCCGCAGCGCCTACGCCGACGCCGCCGGGGCCGACCCCACGCCGGCGCGGCTCTACCTGGCCGCGCGGATCGCGCCGCGCGGGCCGGCGGAGGAGTGGACCGACCGTGCGCTGGCCGCCGACCCGGACTTCGTCCCCGCGCGCGTCCTGCGCATCGGCCTGACGGCCCGGCCGGGGGACGCCGCGCCGCTGCAGGAGCTGCTGCAGCTCCTCGACGAGCAGCCCGGCTGCGCGGAGGGCTGGCGCCTCCTCGGCCGCCTGGCCCCCTTCTACGACCGGCCGGACCTCGCGCTGCGGGCGGCGGCCACCGAGCCCTGGCTCCCCGGCGCCGATCCGCGCCCGGCCCGGCTGGCCGAGGCCGCCGCGGCCCTGGCGGCCGACCGTCCGGACCTCGCCCTGACCGCCCTCGCCGGGTACCAGGACCGCGAGGCGGAGCTGCTGCGTGCCGCGGCCCACGCGGACGCCGGACGTCCGGAGCCGGCCCTCGCCATCCTCGAGCGCCTGCTCGCCGCAGCCCCCGACGACCCCCAGGTGCACTTCGACCTCGGGCTGCTGGCCCGCGACCACCTCGGGCGCCCTGCCCTGGCGCGCCGCCACCTGCGCCGCTTCCTCGAGCTGGCCCGCGCCGACGACTCCGTCCCCCTCCAGCGGCAGGTCCAGGCCGAGGTCTGGCTGGAGGACTTGGGCGGGAGCCTCCGGGAGACGCCGTGATCGCCCTCCTGCAGCGGGTGCGCCACGCCGAGGTGCGCGTGGCGGGGGAGGTGGCCGGCCGCATCGGGGACGGCCTCCTGGTCCTGCTCGGCTGCCACCGCGGCGACGGCCCGGCCGAGGCGGCCACCATGGCGCGGCGCATCGCCGGCTACCGCGTCTTCGCCGACGGGGAGGGCCGGACGAACCTCGACCTGACCCAGGTCGGCGGCGCGGTCCTGCTGGTCAGCCAGTTCACCCTGGCCGCCGACACGCGGAAGGGCCGCCGTCCCTCCTTCGACCCCGCCCTGGCCCCCGAGGAGGCCCGGATCCGGGTCGAGGAGGTGGCCGCCGGCCTGCGCGGGCGGGGGATCGAGGTGGCCGAGGGGGTGTTCGGCGCCGAGATGGAGGTCGAGCTGCTCAACCACGGCCCCGCCAGCTACCTCCTCGAGGTCCGCGGGAAGGCCTGAACCAGGGTTGACGGCACGGCGCAAGTGCCCATAATCCAAAGAGGTAGGGCGGTTGGCCCTGCCCTCCGCCACCCCCCGGCATCTCTCATGGACAACCCCGAGCTGAACACGATCACCAAGCGGGACCTGGTCCAGCGGATCTCCGACAGCACCGGTCAGACCAAGGTGCTCGTCCGCGACATCATCCAGCGCTTCCTGGACGAGGTCTCCGACGAGCTGGTCCGCGGCAACCGCTTGGAGTTCCGCAAGTTCGGTGTGTTCGAGGTGCGCAGCCGCCCGGGTCGCATCGCGCAGAACCCGAAGACCCTCGAGAAGGTCACGGTCCCCGCCAAGCGGGTGGTCAAGTTCAAGGTCGGCAACATCCTCAAGAAGCGCGTCGAGAAGGGTTTGCCTCCGTCGGACGCGCCGGCCAGCCCGCCGCCCGGAGGCGGCGGACCGACCGCCTTCGGCGGCTGAGCCTCAGGCGCTCGCGGCGAGCGCCCGCTCGAGGTCGCGGCGCAGGTCGTCCGGGTCCTCGATGCCGACCGACAGCCGCACCAGGCCGTCGTCGATGCCGATCTCGCGCCGCTTCTCCGGCGGCACCGAGGCGTGGGTCATCGGCGCCGGCAGCTCGATCAGCGACTCGACCCCGCCGAGCGACTCGGCCAGGGCGAAGAGCTCGCAGCGGCGCACCAGTTCGGTCGCCTGCGGCACGCCCCCGGGCAGCACGAAGGAGATCATGCCGCCGAAGGCGCTCATCTGCTCGCGCGCCACGGCGTGGCCGGGGTGCGAGGCGAGGCCGGGGTAGATCACCCGCTCGACGCCGGCGTGTCCCTCGAGGAACTCGGCGAGGGCCTGCGCCGAGGAGCAGTGCCGCTCCATGCGCAGGCCCAGCGTGCGCAGGCCGCGCAGGGTGAGGAAGGAGTCGAAGGGCGAGTTCGAGGTGCCGGCGCTGTTCTGGTGGAACCAGGCCTCCTCGGCGCGCGCGGGGTCGCGCACGACCAGCGCGCCGCCGACCACGTCGCTGTGGCCGCCGACGTACTTGGTGGTCGAGTGGATCACGTAGTCGGCGCCGAGGGCGATCGGCTGCTGCAGGGCGGGGGTGGCGAAGGTGTTGTCCACCGCCAGCTCCGCGCCCGCCCGCCTGGCCGCCGCGGCCGCCGCGGCGATGGAGGTGATGCCCAGCGTCGGGTTGCTCGGGGTCTCGAGGTAGAGCAGGCGGGTGTCGGACGGCAGGTCCTCGAAGGCCGCGGGCGAGGTCGTGTCGCGGTACTCGAAGACCAGCCCGAAGCGCTCGAGCACCTTGGAGAACAGGCGGTGCGAGCCGCCGTAGAGGTCGCGCGTGGCGACGATGCGGTCGCCCGGGCGCAGCATGAGCATGAGCGTCTGGATCGCGGCCATGCCGGAGGGGCAGGCCAGCGCGGCGGCGGCGCCCTCCAGGTCGGCCAGGGCGTCCTGCAGCGCGAAGCGCGTCGGGTTCTGCGTGCGCGAGTACTCGAAGCCCTCGCGCGGCTCGGCCGGCGCGTCCTGCACGTAGGTGCTCGTCATGTAGATGGGCGGCATGACGGCGCCGGTGCGCTCGGCGAAGGGGTCCCAGCCGGCGTGGACGGCGCGGGTGGCGAAGGACAGGTCGGCGTGCGACGGGTCGGAGGATCGTTGTCCCGGGTCGGACATGGTCGTTGCAGGGGGGGCGCCTAGGCGTGGCGCAGTCGGGGGAGGCCGCGCAGGAGGTCGCGGCGGTCGAGGGAGGTCCAGCCGTGCTCGTCCTGGACCAGGACGGTCTCGGCGGCCTCGAGGGCGGCGAGGGCCTCGCGCCACGGGGCGGAGGCGGGCAGCGGTGCGGGGGCGGGCCGCAGGTGGTCGGCGACGCGCAGGGCGTCGAGGTCGGCGCCGCGGGCCAGCAGGCCGAGGAGGGCGTCCTCGTCGACCACGCCGCGCAGCTCGCCGCCCTCGCGCGCGGCCACCACGGGCACGGGGCGCACGCCGCGGTCGGCGATCTGCTTCCAGGCCACGGTCATCGGGTCGTCGAGCAGCACCACGCCGCGCGGCTTGTCGCGCAGGAGGTCGCCGACGGTGGCCTGCGCCGCGTCGCTCGGCGGCAGCAGGCGGTTGTCGCGCAGCCAGTCCTCGCTGAACACCTTGGTCAGGTAGTTCTTGCCCGAATCCGGCAGCAGGACGACGACGCGCGCCTCGGCCGGGAGCGTGCGCGCCACGCGCAGGGCGGCGACCAGGGCCATGCCGGCCGAGCCGCCGCCGAAGATGCCCGTCTCGCGCGTCAGGCGGCGCGCCATGGCGAAGGCCTCGGCGTCCTCGACCACCTCGTAGTCGGTGATCACGGCGCGGTCCCAGGTGCCGGGGATCTCGTCCTCGCCGACGCCCTCGACCGCGTAACTGCCGGCCTCGGCCAGCTCCCCGGTGCGCCAGAAGGGCTCGTAGACCGATCCCGGCGGGTCGACGCCGACGATGCGGACGGCGGGCTGCACCTCGCGCAGGTAGCGCCCGGTGCCGGTGATCGTGCCGCCGGTGCCGCAGCCGGCGACGAAGGCGTCGAGGCGGCCGTTGCACTGGCACCACAGCTCCGGGCCGGTCGAGCGGTAGTGGGCCTCGGGGTTGTCCGGGTTCTGGAACTGGTCGGCCCACCACGCGCCCTCGATCCCGGCGGCGAGGCGCCCGGCGACCTGGGTGTAGTGGTCGGGGTGGTGCGAGGGCACGTTGGAGGCCGTCACCACGACCTCGGCGCCGAAGGCCCGCAGGGTGTCGATCTTCTCCTGGCTCATCTTGTCCGGGATGACGATCAGGCTGCGGTAGCCCAGCGCGGCCGCGACCAGGCACAGCCCGGCGCCGGTGTTGCCCGAGGTGCACTCGACGATCGTGCCGCCGGGGCGCAGATCGCCCCGCGCCTCCGCCTCGCGCACCATGCGCAGGGCGATGCGGTCCTTCACGCTGCCGCCCGGGTTGGCCGACTCGAGCTTGATCAGGACCTCGCAGCGCACGGCGGGGTCGAAGCCGGCGGGCAGCCGGACGAGAGGGGTTTCGCCGACGAGGTCGAGGATGCTGTCGACGATGCCGCTGCGCGTGCTCTCCAAAGATGCCTCCATGAAGCGGCCATTCTAGGATTCGGGCAGCCCAGTTCCATGCCGACCGCTCCGAACCCCTTCCCGCCGGCCGCGCTCGACGCCCTCGACCTGCCCGAGGTGCTCGAGTGGATCGCCGACGGCGCCGCCACGCCCGCCGGCCGCCGCGAGCTGCTCGGCGCCCGGCCGGGGATGCCCTCCGGCGAGCTGGCCGCCCGCCGCGCGCGCGGCGCGGAAGCCCTGGGCGTGGCGCGGGCCGGCGCCGCGCCCGCCCCCGGTCGCGTCGCCGACCTCAGCGGTCTGAGCGCCGCGGCCTCCCGGCGCGTGCTCGAGGGGGAAGAGCTGGCCGCCCTGGCCGAGTCCCTCGGCCGGGTCTTCGAGCTCGCCGTGTGGACGGCGCACCGTCCTGAACTGGTGGCGCTGAACGCCGCCCTCGCCGGCGTGCCGGACCTCGCCGGCCTGTACGAGGAGCTGCGCCGGACGGTGGATCCGCGCGGCCAGGTGCGCGACGAGGCCGACCCGGCGCTGGCCGGGCTGCGCGAGAAGCTGCGCGAGCTCGAGCGCAAGCGCACGGCCGAGATGGACCGCGTCGCGGAGCGTTGGCGCGCGCGCGGCCTGCTGCAGAACCCGCGCCCGGTGCAGCGCAGCGGGCGCCCGGCCCTGGCGGTGAAGGCGACGCACCAGGGGCGCGCGCGCGGCGTGGTCCACGACCACTCGAAGACCGGCGACACGGTCTACGTCGAGCCGGACGCCGTGCTGCTGCTGTCCAA
The DNA here is from genome assembly GCA_964342475.1 of uncultured Planctomycetales bacterium. Classification (GTDB taxonomy): domain Bacteria; phylum Planctomycetota; class UBA1135; order UBA1135; family UBA1135; genus J029. Next base: position 13,375 of record CAYFGE010000024.1, on the reverse strand, counting down.
CCAGATCGCCGAGGTCGAGTCGCGCGAACGGCAGCTCGTCCACCGCATCCTGTCCGACCGCAGCCGCGAGGTCGCGCGCCGCCGCGCCGACCTGGTCGAGACCGACCGTCGCCTGGGCTGGTTCGACGCCGCCTTCGCCGCCGCCGCCTGGTGCGTCGAGCTCGACGGGGTCTACCCGGAGCTCCCCGCGCCCTCGGTCCAGCTGCGCCGGGCGCGCCATCCGCTGCTGCTGCGCCGGGCCGCCGCCGAGGAGGTGGTGCCGCTCGAGCTCGACCTCGGCGGCGATTTCGACCTGCTCGTCGTCACCGGACCGAACACCGGCGGCAAGACGGTGGTGCTGAAGACCGTCGGCCTGCTCGCCGCGCTGGCCTGCGCAGGGCTGCCCGTCCCGGCGGCGGAGGGCACCGCCTTCCCCGAGCTGCCGGGCATCGACGCGGACATCGGGGACCAGCAGTCGATCGAGAGCAGCCTGAGCACCTTCAGCGGCCACCTGCAGCGCATCCTCCGCATCCTCGAGGAGGGGCCGCCCGGCGGTCTGGTGCTGCTCGACGAGCTCGGCACCGGTACCGACCCCGAGGAGGGCTCGGCGCTGGGGCAGGCCGTCCTGCGCGCCCTGCTCGAGCGCCGCTCCCGCGTGCTGGCGAACACCCACCTCGGCGCGCTGAAGCTGTTCTCGGTGCAGGTCCAGCGGGCCGAGAACGCCTCGATGGAGTTCGACCCGGCCACGCTGGCTCCCAGCTTCCGTCTGCTCGTCGGGGTTCCGGGGGCGAGCCACGCTCTCGAGGTGGCCGAGCGCCTCGGTCTGCCCGCTGCGGTGCTCGCCGACGCCCGCGCCCGCACGCGGCGGGGCAGCGGCGCCGAGGCCCTGCTCGCCGAGGTGGCCGACGTGCGGCGCCAGGCCGAGCGGATCCGCGAGCGCGCGCGCGACGCCGAGGACGAGGCCCGCCGCCGCCTGCAGGACGCCGTGGACGAGGAGGACGCCGCCCGCTCGCGCGCCGTCCTGCGCCTGCGCGAGGCCGAGATGGCCTTCCGCGACCTCCGCTCCGAGATCGAGCGCGCGCTCGAGGGCGACGGCGGAGCGCTGCGCGGCCGCCTGCCCGGCGCCGTCCGCGGGGACTTCGAGGGCCTGCTCGCCCGCGTCCGGGCGGTGCTCGACGACAGCGAGCCCGGCCGGCGCTGGGACGCCTTCCTGCGCGGCCTGAAGAAGGGCGAGGTGGTCTACGTGCCGCGCTACCGCGAGCGCCTGCGCGTGCTGCGCGTCGACGCGAAGAAGAAGCGCCTCAAGCTGCGCCGCGGCGCGCTCGAGATCGAAGTGCCCTTCCACGAGATAAGCTGGGTGGAGCCGCCCCCCGGCAGCGACCCCGATCCCGCATGAGCCCCCGCGTCCTGGTCCTCGACAACGACGACTCGATCGGCGAACTGCTCGCCCTGGCCCTGCGCCGGGCCAGCCTGCAGCCCACCGTCGTCGCCCGCGCCGACGAGGCGGAAACCGTGCTGCGCGAGCGCGCGGCCGAGTTCCTCCTCCTCGACCTGAACCTCGGCGCCGGCGACTCCGGCGAGCGGCTGGCGCAGCGCTGGGACCACGAGGGGATCCTCCCGCCCTTCCTGGTGCTGACCGGGACGCCGCACGACGAGCGCCTCGTCGAGCTCGAGGGCGTGCCCGGCTTCCAGGGCGTGGTGGCGAAGCCCTTCTCCATCCTCGACCTGGCCGAGCGCGTCCGCCGCGGCTGCGGCGGGGCGGCGGAACTGGAGGGGCAGGCTTGAGCCACCCGGCTTCCCCCGGAGCCTGCGGCCTGCGCTGGACCACGGCGGGGGAGTCGCACGGCCCCGAACTGGTGGCGCTCCTCGAGGGGCTCCCTGCCGGGATGCCGCTCGACCTCGAGCGCCTGCAGGAGGGGATGCGGCGGCGGTGGCTGGCCTACGGCCGTGGACCGCGCGCCAAGTTCGAGACCGACACCGTGCGGCCGATCGGCGGCCTGAAGCGGGGGGTCACGCTCGGGACGCCGCTGGCGCTGTCGGTGTCGAACGGCGACACCCGCATCGACGAGCTGCCCAATCTGGGGGCGCCGCGGCCGGGCCACGCCGACCTGCCGGGGGCGCTGCGCCACCGCTCACGCGACCTGCGCGCGGTGCTCGAGCGGGCCTCCGCGCGGGAGACCGCCGCCCGGACGGCCCTGGGAGGGGTGGCGGAGCAGTTGCTCGCCGTCTTCGGGGTGCGCGTCGCCGCCCACGTCACCTCGATCGCCGGCGACGACGCCGCCCCGGCGCCGGTCGACGCCGCGGAGCTCCTCTCCCGGCGTGACGCCAGCGCCTTCTTCTCGGTCGATCCGGCCGCCGACGAGCGCTGGCGGGCCCGCATCGAGGCCGCGCGCGAGGAGGGGGACTCCCTCGGCGGGGTCTTCGAGGTCCGCGTCTGGGGCCTGCCCCCGGGCCTGGGCGGCTACGAGCAGGTCAGCGACCGGCTGGACGCCCGCCTGATGGCCGCCCTGGCCTCCGTCCCGGCGATCCGCGGGGTCGAGATCGGGCTCGGCTTCGCCGCCGCCGCCACGCCGGGCTCGGCCTACCACGACCCGGTGGTCCTCGACCCGGCCGGCTGGGCCGGGCTGGGCCGCCCCAGCAACCGCGCCGGAGGCGTGGAGGGCGGGCTCAGCAACGGACAGGAGCTGGTCCTCCGGGCCGCCATGAAGCCGATCCCCACCCTCCGCAAGGGGCTCGCTTCGGTGGCCCTCGCGGGGATGAGCGAGGACCGCGCAACTTACGAGCGCAGCGATGTTTGCAGCGTCACGGCGGCCTCGGTCGCCGGCCAGGCGGTGGTCGCCCTCGAGGTGGCCTCGGCGCTCCGCGGCCGGCTCGGCGGGGCCACCCTTGAGGAGATGGGGGAGCGCTTCCTCCGCCTCGGCCGGGACGAGGATCCGGCCTCCTGGCCCGAGGACCTGGCCGGCCGGGGCTGGCAACTCCCGGACCCGGCATGATTTTCGCGGGCGGGTCGTTGACGGCGTTCCGGTGCGCCGTATCATGTTTGGCCCCTTTCGGCCTCCGGGTACCAGGCTAGCGTAGCTCAGTCGGCAGAGCTTCCGCCTTGTAAGCGGACGGTCGAGGGTTCGATTCCCTCCGCTAGCTCCCGGCCCGATGGTTCCGCCGCGCGGTCCAGGTCTGGGGCGGCGGCACCGTTCTTTCTCGTTCTCCGGTCGCCTGAACACCGGGAAGCGCGCGCAAACCGCGCTTCCCCGGGGAGATACCGAAGTGGCCAAACGGGACGGACTGTAAATCCGTTGGCTCCGCCTTCAGAGGTTCGAATCCTCTTCTCCCCACCAGATCCGCTCGCGCCGCGTCCTCGTGTCGCGCGCATCCGCGGGTGTAGCTCAATGGTAGAGCTCCAGCCTTCCAAGCTGGCCACGTGGGTTCGATTCCCATCACCCGCTCCATCGACGGGTGCGGACCCCGCTGCTGTAGCTCAGTGGTAGAGCACCTCCTTGGTAAGGAGGAGGTCACGGGTTCAAGTCCCGTCAGCAGCTCCACCCGCCCGTTCAGGCGCCTGCCCGGCCTCCGGCCGGGGCCGAGGCCGCGAATCCTCGCGGCGTCGGAACGGTTCGTTCCAGAAACACCCCAACCCTCCAAATCAACCCCAGACGGGCAGCGCCGGCGCTTGCCCCCCAACAAGAGACATGGCGAAGGAAGTCTTCCAGCGTACGAAGCCGCACGTCAACGTCGGCACCATCGGTCACGTGGACCACGGCAAGACCACGCTGACCTCGGCCATCACCGGTTACCTCGCGATGAAGAGCGGTGGCAAGGCCATGAAGTTCGACGAGATCGACAAGGCCCCCGAGGAGAAGGCCCGGGGCATCACGATCTCGACGGCCCACGTCGAGTACGAGACGGAGATCCGTCACTACGCCCACGTGGACTGCCCGGGTCACGCTGACTACGTGAAGAACATGATCACCGGTGCTGCGCAGATGGACGGCGGCATCCTGGTGGTGTCGGCCAACGACGGCCCGATGCCCCAGACCCGCGAGCACATCCTGCTCGCCCGCCAGGTGAACGTGCCCGCGCTGTGCGTCTTCATGAACAAGTGCGACATGGTCGACGACGAGGAGCTCCTCGACCTGGTCGAGATGGAGATCCGCGAGCTGCTCAGCGAGTACGAGTTCCCGGGTGACGACATCCCGATCATCCGCGGCTCCGCGCTGCAGGCCATGACCGCCGTCGAGGAGGGCGCCTCCACCGACGACCCGCGCTTCGGCTGCCTGCAGGAGCTGATGGACAGCGTCGACTCCTACATCCCGGAGCCCGAGCGCGACATCGACAAGCCCTTCCTGATGCCCGTCGAGGACGTGTTCTCGATCGAAGGCCGCGGCACCGTGGTGACCGGCCGTGTCGAGTCCGGCATCATCAAGATGGGTGAGGAGATCGAGATCGTCGGCTTCACCGAGACCCGCAAGACCACCTGCACCGGCGTCGAGATGTTCCAGAAGACCCTCAACGAGGGTCAGGCCGGCGACAACGTGGGCTGCCTGCTGCGCGGCGTCAAGAAGAACGAGGTGGAGCGCGGCCAGGTCCTGGCCAAGCCGGGCTCGATCACCCCGCACACCAAGTTCGAGTCCGAGGTCTACATCCTGGACAAGAAGGAAGGCGGCCGTGAGAAGCCCTTCTTCAGCGGCTACCGCCCGCAGTTCTACTTCCGCACCACCGACGTGACCGGCACCATCACCCTGCCCGAGGGCGTGGAGATGGTCATGCCCGGCGACAACGTCAAGATGATCGTCGAGCTGATCACCCCGGTCGCCATGGACGAGCAGCTGCGCTTCGCGATCCGCGAAGGCGGCCGCACCGTGGGCGCCGGCGTGGTGGCCAAGGTCCTCGCCTAGGGCTCCGTCCGTCCGCCCCGCCGGCTCGCCGGCGGGGCGGACCCCGCCCATCCAACAGCCATGAAGAACAAGGAACGACACGTCTTCCTCGAGTGCACCGAGTGCCGCAATCGGAACTACACGACCGAGAAGCGGCTGCGGGCCGACTACAAGCTCGAGAAGAAGAAGTTCTGCAAGTTCTGCGGCAAGCACACTCCTCATCGCGAGAAGAAGCTGTAGCCCGCGGAGGCAGCAGGAATGCTCTACCGTCACAAGCCTGAAGAAGGTCGCAATGTCCGCCAGACCGCGTTCTGGATGGGCATGGGCATGATCGTCTACGGCTGCTACGCCCTGTCCAGCTGGCTGGACCGCGTGGCCTCCCTGCGTGGCGCCCTGCTGCAGGACTTCCCGCAGGTCCCGATCCTCGGCCTGCCGCTGACCGGCTCCAACCTGATCGCCATCGCGGTCTTCCTGGTCGGCACCTGGATCTGGGTCAACTACCTCGCGAAGGTGAAGACCGCCGAGCACCTCATCGAGGTCGAGGGCGAGATGAAGAAGGTCACCTGGCCTTCCTTCCGCGAGGCGAGCAACTCCTCCATCGTGGTGGTCACGACCGTGCTGCTGCTGATGGCCTTCCTGGCCCTGAGTGACTACGTCCTGCGTGGTCTTTTCGAGGTCATCCTGTGGGACCGCGTGGTCGGCTGAGGTGCAGGCGATGAGCCACTCCTGGTACGTCGTCCGGGTCCACACCGGGCAGGAGGACAAGATCCGCGAGCGCATGGAGCGCCGCGTCAAGGCCGACGGGCTCGAGGGGCGCATCCCGCGGATCGTCGTCCCGGTCGAGCGCGTCACCGAGGTCAAGGCGGGGAAGAAGCGCGTCGTCAGCCGCAAGATCTACCCCGGCTACCTGCTGCTGCAGGCCGACCTGGGCGACCCGTCCCAGGAGCAGACCGACGAGGACAAGGCGGTCTGGTTCGCCCTCCACGAGACGCCGGGCTTCGGCGACTTCGTGGGCGGCGGAGAGCAACCCACCCCCATGAGCGACGACGAGGTGGCGAACATCCTGGCGCGCATGGAGGACAGCGAGGCCCAGCCCCGGATGGCGGTCAAGATCCGCACCGGCGACCTGGTCCGCATCAAGGAGGGGCCCTTCGAAGGCTTCGACGGCTCCGTCGAGGAGGTGCTCGACTCGAAGGGGCTGCTGCGCATCTCGGTGACCATCTTCGGTCGCGCGACCAGCGTCGAGATTGAGCACTGGCAGGTCGAGCCGGTCTGAGCCGGCCTGCACCGGGCCCGGCACCGGCCGGACCCGCTTCACAGAACACCCGTCAGCACCGCCGTAACCCACCAGGGCCCAGGCGGGAGGGAACGAAATGGCAAAAGAAATCACCGCACAGATCAAGCTGCAGTGCCCGGGAGGGTCGGCTACGCCCGCTCCGCCCGTCGGCCCTGCCCTCGGCGCCCACGGCGTCGCGATCGGCGAATTCGTCAAGCAGTTCAACGACGCGACCCAGGACAAGCGTGGCCTGGTCATCCCGGTCGTCATCACGGTCTACAAGGACCGGAGCTTCACCTTCGAATTGAAGTCGCCGCCGGCGGCCGTGCTGCTCAAGAAGGCCGCCGGCCTCGAGAGCGGCGCCGGCAACGTCGGCAGCGAGACGGTCGGCTCCGTGACGCGCGACCAGGTGATGGAGATCGTCGAGATCAAGCGCAAGGACCTCAACGCCGCCAGCGACGAGGCCGCCTTCCGCATCATCGAGGGCACCGCCCGCTCCATGGGAATCGAGATCGAGGGGTAGGGGAGATGAGCCGTCGCACCCGTGAGAACCGCGAGAAGGTCGACCGCGACAAGGTCTACCAGCTCGGCGAGGCCTTCCAGGTCCTGAAGGGCCTGAAGCTGGCCAAGTTCGACGAAACCGTCGAGGTCGTCGCCCGCCTGGGCGTCGATCCCAAGAAGTCCGACCAGATGGTCCGCGGCGCGGTCTCGCTGCCGCACGGCCTGGGCAAGGACGTCCGCGTGATCGCCTTCGCCGAAGGGGACGCGGCCGACGCCGCCCGCGAGGCCGGGGCCATGGAGGTCGGCGGCGAGGAGTTGGCGCAGAAGGTCGAAGGCGGCTGGACCGACTTCGACATCGTCATCGCCCACCCGGCGATGATGCGCGTCGTCGGCCGCCTCGGCCGCACCCTCGGTCCGCAGGGCAAGATGCCCTCGCCGAAGTCCGGCACCGTGACCCCCGACGTCGGCACCGCTGTCGCGGAGTTCATGGCCGGCAAGGTCGAGTTCCGCGTCGACTCGGGCGGCAACGTCCACGTCCCGGTGGGCAAGGCCTCCTTCGCGGCCGAGAAGCTGGTCGAGAACGCCTCGACCTTCCTCGACTACGTGATCAGCCTGCGCCCGGCCACCGCGCGCGGCACCTACCTGCGCAACCTGAGCGTCAGCACGACGATGAGCCCCGGGCTCAAGGTCGAGTACAGCCACTAAGGAGCAGCACCCATGGTCAGCACCCTCAACAAGTGGATCGTCCGGGAGTACACCGACCTGGTGAAGGACCAGGAAGGCGTCGTGCTCCTGAGCATGGACCGCCTCTCCGTGGCCGAGTCGATGACCCTGCGGGACGCCGTGCGCGAGTCCGGCGCCCAGCTGAGCGTCGCCAAGGTCCGCCTGGCGCAGGTCGCCCTGCGCGACGCGGAGATCCCGCTCGACCTGAGCGACGAGAGCGGACTCACCGGCATCCTGGTCGGCGACGTCGAGTCGACGATCTCGGCGGCCAAGGCCATCGAGAAGATCTGGGAGAAGGCCAAGGACAAGCGGAAGGTCCACTTCCGTGGCGCCTGGCTCGACGGCTCCGTCATGGACGCCGCCGCCGCTGCCCTGATCCCGGCGATGCCGGACCGCAACACCCTGCGCGGGATGATGTGCTCGGCCATCCTCGGCCCGGCCCGCATGCTCGCCACCCTCATGAACGAGGTTCCCGCTTCCACCGCCCGTGCGCTGCAGGCCCGGGCGGACCAGGGCGACGCCGCCTGAGCGCCCCTGTCCCCAAATCACCCGCCGTAGTCCTTACTACCTGAGAATCATGTCCGACGAAACCCAAGCCACCATCGAACTCGACGAGGGGCTCGAAAAGATCTTCCAGCAGCTCGACGCCCTGCCCCTCGGTCAGGCCGCCCAGCTCGTCAAGGCCATGGAGGAGCGCTGGGGCGTGAGCGCCGCTGCTCCCGTCGCTGTCGCCGCCGCTCCGGGCGCCGGTGCTGGCGAAGCCGCTGAGGAGAAGACCTCCTTCGACGTCATCCTCGAGAGCCACGGCGACAAGAAGATCGATGTCATCAAGGCCGTGCGCGGCATCACCGGCCTGGGCCTGAAGGAGGCCAAGGAGCTGGTCGAGAGCGCGCCGAAGCCGATCAAGGAAGGTGCCTCGAAGGAAGAAGCCGAGGACCTCAAGAAGCAGCTCGAAGAAGCCGGCGCCACCGTCAAGCTCGCCTGATCACCGGCGCGGATCATCCGTGTTGCCGGTAACGAGCTCGCCCCGTTCTCGCGGCGTCCGCCGCGGGGACGGGGTCGGTGCGCCGCCCCTGATCGCACGGGCCGCCTGCGGCGGCCGGTGCTCCCTCTCGTCGTCCGCCCGCGTCCGCGCGGGGCGGGCGTCCGCATGCTTTCCTTCGCCTGACCAGGACCCTCGGGGATGACCGTCACGCAGACCAAGCCGATCGACCAGTTCGAGATCCGGGACTATCGCAGCTTCGCCTTCCGCGAGGACCAGCTGCTGCCCGGCCTCTCCGACCTCCAGACGAAGTCCTTCGACGACTTCCTCCAGGTCGGAGTGCCGTCCAAGCGGCGCAAGCCGATCGGCCTCGAAGCCCTCTTCCAGGAGATCTTCCCGATCGAGAGCCAGGACAAGACCCTGGCCCTGGAGTACATCAGCTACACCCTCGGCCGCCCGCGCTACGAGCCGGACGAGTGCCGTGAGCTGAAGTACAGCTACGCCTACCCGCTGCGGGTGAGGGTGGCGTTGCGCAAGGGCGCCGAGCGGCACGAGGAGGACATCTACCTCGGCGAGATCCCGGTCATGATGGGCGGGGGCGAGTTCATCGTGAACGGCTCCGAGCGCTGCATCGTGGCCCAGCTGCACCGCTCGCCGGGCATCGACTTCTCGGTCGACATGCACGGCAGCGACAAGAAGCTGCACTCCGCGCGGATCATCCCCGAGCGCGGCTCCTGGGTGGAGCTCTCGGTGTCCGGCAAGGGCACCCTGCAGGTCCGCATCGACCAGCAGTCCAAGTTCTCGGCCCTGACCCTGATCCGGGCCCTCAAGCCGACCGGCGTCGAGAGCGGCAGCACGGACGAGATCCTGCGCCTGTTCTGCGAGTCCGAGCGCATCCAGCGCGGCAAGCTGACCAAGGCCAAGTTCGCCGCCGCCCTGGAGAACCGCCTGGCCTGCGCCCAGATCCGCGACAAGAAGACCGGCGAGGTCTGGGCCGAGCCCGGCCAGCTGATCACCGCCGAGGCCGCGGAGCGCATCGCCGCCTCCGACCTCAAGCAGATCGACGTGCTCAAGCAGATCGAGGACACTCTGATCCTCGACTCGCTGAAGGAGGACACCGCCTCCAACCACGAGGACGCGCTCGCCGCCATCTACCAGAAGCTGCGCCCGGGCAACCCGATCCAGCTCGACAAGGCGCGCGACCTGCTGAACGACCGCTTCTTCGACGGCCAGCGCTACAGCCTGGGCCGCGTCGGCCGCTTCCGCATCAACCGCAAGTTCAACCGCCCGGCCGAGGACGACAAGGGGCCGACCACCCTCCTCGCCGACGACTTCCTCGACACGATCCGCTACCTGATGGGCCTGCGGGCCGGCATCGGCGAGGTGGACGACATCGACCACCTCGGCATCCGCCGCGTGCGCACCATCGCCGAGCTGGCCACCGAGGATTTCCGCAAGGGCCTGATCAAGGTCGCCCGCGGCGCCGTCGACCGGATGTCGCAGCAGGACGACACCGAGACGCAGACCCCGCGCAGCCTGATCAACGCCAAGGCCTTCTCGACCGCGGTCGAGCAGTTCTTCGCCCGCGGGGAGCTCAGCCAGGTGGTCGACCAGACCAACCCGCTGAGCCAGCTGACCCACGAGCGGCGCCTGTCCGCGCTCGGCCCCGGCGGCCTCAACCGCAAGCGGGCCGGCTTCCAGGAGCGCGACGTGCACATCAGCCACTACGGCCGCCTGTGCCCGATCGAGACCCCGGAAGGCGCCAACATCGGCCTGATCTCCTCGCTGGCGCTGTACGCCGTGGTCGACGACTACGGGTTCCTGGTCACCCCGTACCGCGTGGTGGACAAGGGCAAGGCCACCGACGAGGTGCGCTTCCTGCGCGCCGACGAGGAGTACGAGCGGGTCTTCGCGCCGGCCGACTCCGACGCCACGCCGGGCGGCAAGCTGAAGACCGACGACCAGGGCATGATCATGTGCCGCTACCACGGGGAGTTCATGCTGAAGAAGCTCTCCGAGGTGGAATACCTCGACGTCGACCCGGGCCAGATCCTGGGCATCTCGGCGGCGCTGATCCCCTTCCTCGAGCACGACGACGCCAACCGCGCGCTGATGGGCTCCAACATGCAGCGGCAGGCCGTGCCGCTGATCGAGACCGAGCCGGCGCTGGTCGGCACCGGCCTCGAGGTCGCCGTGGCCCACAACTCGGGCATGGTCGTGCGCGCCCGCCGCGCCGGCACGGTCGAGTACGTCGACGCGACCCAGATCAAGTTCAAGGAGGACCCGGAGCCGTACAAGCTGCGCAAGTTCCACAAGCTGAACGAGCGCACCTGCCTGAACCAGCGCCCGGTCGTCGAGGTGGGGCAGAAGGTCAAGCGCGGCGACCTGATCGCCGACGGCGCCTCCACCCACAAGGGCGAGCTGGCGCTGGGCAAGAACCTCCTCGTCGCCTTCATGTCCTGGGAGGGTTACAACTACGAGGACGCGATCATCGTGTCCGAGCGCCTGGTCAAGGACGACGTCTTCACCTCGATCCACATCGACGAGTACGAGGCGGAGATCCGCGAGACCACCCTCGGCAAGGAGGAGTTCACCCGCGACATCCCGAACGCCGGTGAGCGCGCCCTGCGCAACCTCGACGAGCGCGGCATCGTCCGCGTGGGCACCCGCGTCGGCCCGAGCGACATCCTGGTCGGCAAGATCGCGCCGAAGTCGAAGACCGAGCTGACCCCCGAGGAGCGCCTGCTCCACGCCATCTTCGGCCGCGCCGGCGAGGACGTGAAGAACGTCTCGCTCAAGCTGCCGGCCGGCGTCCACGGCATCGTCATCGGCGCCGAGAAGTACACCCGCAAGGTGAACATGACCGCCGCCGAGCGGCGCGCGGCGCACGAGCAGATCCGGCAGATCGAGGCCGAGTACGACGAGGTGCTCCGCACCGAGCTGGCCGGCGCCTACGAGGAGCTGCAGGAGTACCTCGGCGACACGATCAAGGACCCCGAGTCCAAGAAGGCGGTCAAGATCACCGAGGCCACCCTGTTCGGCGACCTCCAGCGCCTGCTCGAGCACGTCAAGACCTACGCCGAGGGCGTCGAGCACCCCTCGCGCCGGGCCAAGGCCGAGGAGATCGTCCGCCTGCACGCCGACCGCATCGAGGACAAGGAGGCGTGGAAGATCAAGATGACCAACCGCCTGTCGCGCGGCGACGACCTGCCGAACGGCGTGCTGGAGATGGTCAAGGTCTACATCGCCACCAAGCGCAACCTGTCGGTGGGCGACAAGATGGCCGGCCGCCACGGCAACAAGGGCGTGGTGTCGATCATCCTGCCCGAGGAGGACATGCCGTTCCTCGAGGACGGCACCCCGTGCGACATCATCCTCAACCCGCTGGGCGTGCCCAGCCGGATGAACGTCGGCCAGATCCTCGAGACCCACCTCGGGTGGGCGGCGAAGAAGGTCGGCTTCCGCGCGATCACCGGCGCCTTCGACGGCGCCAAGGAGGCCGAGATCGAGGCCGCGCTCGAGGAGGCGGGCCTGCCGACCTCCGGCACGGTGGAGCTGTTCGACGGCCGCACCGGCGCCCCGATGGAGCAGGAGGTGTGCGTGGGCTACATGTACATGCTCAAGCTGCACCACCTGGTCGACGAGAAGGTCCACGCCCGCTCGACCGGCCCCTACAGCCTGATCACCCAGCAGCCGCTCGGCGGCAAGGCGCGCTTCGGCGGCCAGCGCTTCGGCGAGATGGAGGTGTGGGCGCTCGAGGCCTACGGCGCGGCCTACCTGCTGCAGGAGCTGCTGACCGTGAAGTCCGACGACGTCGACGGCCGGACGAAGATCTACGAGTCCATGGTCAAGGGCAAGAACATCCTGGAGCCCGGCACGCCGGTGAGCTTCGAGGTGCTGATGAACGAGATCCGGGGCCTCGGCCTGAACATCCAGCTCGAGAAGTCGAGCCGCTAGGGGAGGGAAGACGATGAGCGAGAAGAGCATTCCCGAGATCGCGGAGCAGGAGCCGGCGACCATCCCGCCGCCGCCCCCGAACCTGGGCCTGGAGTACCAGGACTACCTGGGGGTCTCCATCCGTCTGGGCAGCCCCGAGGACTTCCGGTCCGCCTCCTACGGCGAGGTGAAGAAGCCGGAGACGATCAACTACCGCACCTTCCGCCCCGAGAAGGACGGCCTGTTCTGCGAGCGGATCTTCGGCCCCGAGCGCGACTACGAGTGCCACTGCGGCAAGTACCGCGGCCAGAAGCACATGGGCATCGTGTGCGACAAGTGCGGCGTGATGGTCACCACCTCGCGGGAGCGCCGCAAGCGGATGGGCCACATCAGCCTGGCCGCGCCGGTCGCCCACATCTGGTTCTTCTCGGTCACCCCGAGCCGGATCGGCAACCTGCTCGGGATGAAGAAGACCGAGCTGGAGCGGGTGATCTACTTCCAGGACTACGTGGTCATCGAGCCCGGCGAGTCCGACTTCAAGGAGTGCCAGCTGATCACGGAGGACGAGTACCGCCGCGCCCGCGCGCAGTACGGCAGCTCCTTCCACGCCGGCATGGGCGCCGAGGCCATCGGCGAGCTGCTGCGCAACCTCAACCTCGAGACGACGGCGACCCAGCTGCGCGAGGACATGAAGGTGTGCACCTCGCGCCAGCGCCTGGCGGACATCATCAAGCGCCTGCGTACGGTCGAGATGCTCAAGGACTCGGCCAACGACCCGTCCTGGATGGTCCTGGACGTGATCCCGGTCATCCCGCCGGAGCTGCGCCCGCTGGTGCGCCTGGACAGCGGCAACTTCGCCTCGTCCGACCTCAACGACCTCTACCGCCGCCTGATCAACCGCAACAACCGCCTGAAGCGGCTGATCGAGCTCAACGCGCCCGAGGTCATCATCCGCAACGAGAAGCGGATGCTGCAGCAGTCGGTCGACGCCCTGTTCGACAACGGGCGCTGCAAGCGGCAGGTGATGAGCACCTCGAACCAGCCGCTCAAGTCGCTGACCGACATGATCAAGGGCAAGCAGGGGCGCTTCCGCCTCAACCTGCTCGG
>CAYFGE010000023.1:0-48142 GCA_964342475.1 uncultured Planctomycetales bacterium | reverse complement strand
ACGGTCGAGGACGCCATCAGCCGGCGCAGCCGCGCGCTGCTGCTCGACGCCCGCGCCGCCGGCGAGGCCGCGCCGCGCGCCGCCGCCCTGCTCGCCGCCGAGCTCGGCCGCGACGCCGCCTGGCAGGAGGCGCAGGTCGCCGCCTTCGTCGCGCGCGTGGCGGACGCCCTGCCCGGCTAGGCGCGCAGCTCGAGCGGGCGCACCGTGACCTCCAGGTCGACGGTGGCGACGAGCAGGTGCCCGGCCGGCACCGGCTCCCAGCCCGGGTCGGGGCTCAGCGGCTCGGAGGCGATGAGGATCGCGCCGTGCCCCTCCTCCGGGTCGAGCATGCGGCAGGCGCCCCCCTCGCAGGCGTAGCGGCGGCCTCGGCTCAGGTAGAGGCTCGGCGCGTCCTCGGGCGGACCGGTGGCGTAGCGGCAGGCGACGCTGCGCCGCCCGTCGCTCAGCACGAGGTTCAGGTAGCTCGGCTCGCCCGGCGCGAGCGCGGCGACCATCGCCAGCGCCCGCGCCATGGCGCGCTCGAGCGCCGCCGCCAGCGCGAATCCGTCGGGCTCCTCCTCCCCGGCCAGCTCGTCGAGCACCAGCGCGAAGAGGTGCTCGGAGTCGGTCGAGCCGCGCACCCCGGCGAAGGCCTCCTCGCTCAGCTCGTCGAGCAGCGCGCGGCGGATGCGGCCGAAGCCGCCGAGGTCGCCGTTGTGCATGAAGCTCAGGCGGCCGGCCTTGAAGGGGTGACAGTTGGCCTCGCTCGCCTCGGCGCCCTGGGTGGCCGCGCGCACGTGCGCCAGCACGCAGCTGCTGCGCGTGACCCGCGCCAGCTCGCGCAGGTTGGCGTTGCTCCAGGCCGGCGTGACCGAGCGGAAGCGGGCGGGCTCGGCCTCGCCGTCGACGTACCAGGCCAGGCCGAAGCCGTCGCCGTTGAGCGGCTCCTCGCGCTCGCGCGCCTCGAAGCTCTGGTGGATCAGCGAGTTCTCGGGCTCGGTGAGCAGCGCGCCGACGCGCAGCGGGCGGCCGAGGTAGTGGACGAAGCGGCACATGGTTCCGGTTCCCGGGGGCGGTGGCGGATCCATGGTAGGCTCCCAGCGCCCGCGCCCCGCCCTTCCTCGTGCCCCGACCCCGCCGCGCCGCCGCCGCTCCCGCCACCGCAACCGACCCGGTGGCCACCCGGACCTCCTGGGGTCCGGCCGAGAAGGGCGGCGCGAACTTCGGCATCCACCGCCTGGTGCGGGTGGACGCCGACCACCTCGAGTTCCGCCTGCGCCCGCTGGCCCGCCTGTTCCCGCTGGCCTTCGTCCTCGCCGGCCTGGGCGCCGGTGCGCTGTTCGTCACCGTCGGCCTGCAGCGCGACCCGGTGATGGCCCTGGCCGGGGGCAGCATCGGCAGCGTCTTCACCGGCGTCGGCCTGTGGCTGCTGCGGCGCATGAGCACGCCGCGCGTCTTCGACCGCCGCCGCAACCGCTACTGGCGCAGCCGCCTCGACCCGCGGGCCCTCGACCCGCGCGACCGCCACCTGAGCTGCGACCTGGACGAGGTCCACGCCGTCCAGCTGCTGGCCGAGTGGTGCTCCGGCAACCAGGGCGGCTCCTACCGCAGCTACGAGATCAACCTCGTGCTGGCCGACGGCCACCGCCTCAACGTCACCGACCACGGCGACGCGGCCGGCTCGCGGCGCGACGCCGCGGCGCTCGCCGAGTTCCTCGGCGTGCCCCTGTGGGACGCGACGGTGCGGCCCTGAGGCCGCGCCTCAGCCCTTCTTCTCGATCTTCGCCCAGGAGTCGCGCAGGGCGACCGTGCGGTTGAAGACCAGCGCGCCGGGCCGCGAGTCCGCGTCGAGGCAGAAGAAGCCGCTGCGCTCGAACTGGAAGCGGTCGTCGGGGCCGGCCGCGGCCAGGCCCGGCTCGAGCTTGGCCTGCACCTTCACCAGGCTCTCCGGGTTCAGCGCGGCGAGGAAGTCGCCCTCCTCCTCCGGGTCGTGCAGGCGGAACAGGTGGTCGTACAGCCGCACCTCGGCGTCGACCGCGCGGTCGGCGCTCACCCAGTGGATGATGCCCTTGACCTTGTTGCCGCCGCCGCCGCGCGAGGCCGGGTCGTGCGTGCAGCGCAGCTCGACCACCTCGCCGGACCCGTCGGTCACCACCTCCTGGCAGGTGATGTTGAAGGCGTAGCGCAGGCGCACCTCGGCGCCGGGGCTGAGCCGGTGGTACTTCTTCGGCGGGTCGAGGCGGAAGTCGTCGCGGTCGATCCACACGCGGCCGGTGAACGGGACCTCGCGCGTCCCCATCTCGGGCTTGCCGGGGTGGTTCGGCGCCTCGACCATCACCTCCTCGCCCTCGGGCCAGTCGGTGATCGTGACCAGCAGCGGGCGCAGCACGGCCAGGCGCCGCGGGGAACTCTCGTTCAGCTCGTCGCGCAGCGTGGCCTCGAGCAGCGCCACGTCGACCGTCCCGCCCGTCTTCGTGATGCCGGTCTTGGCCATGAAGGCGCGGATCGCCTCCGGCGTGTAGCCGCGGCGGCGGTAGCCGCTCAGGGTGGGCATGCGCGGGTCGTCCCACCCGCTGACGTGCCCCTCCTCCACCAGGCGGAGCAGCTTGCGCTTGCTCATCACGGTGTAGGACAGGTTGAAGCGGGCGAACTCGATCTGCCGCGGGGTGTGCGGCACCGGCAGGTTCTGCACCAGCCAGTCGTACAGCGGCCGGTGGTTCTCGAACTCGAGCGAGCACAGCGAGTGGGTGATGCCCTCGATGGCGTCCGACTGGCCGTGGGCGAAGTCGTACATCGGGTAGATGCACCACTGGTCCCCGGCGTGCGGGTGCGGCTTGTGCAGGATCCGGTAGATCACCGGGTCGCGCAGGTTGAGGTTCGGCGAGGCCATGTCGATGCGCGCGCGCAGCACCATCGCACCGTCGGCGAACTCGCCGGCGCGCATGCGGCGGAACAGGTCGAGGCTCTCCTCGGCCGGCCGGTCGCGGAACGGGCTGTCGGTGCCCGGCTCGGTCAGGCTGCCGCGCTGCTCGCGGATGGCGTCGCCGTCCTGCTCGTCGACGTAGGCCTTGCCGCTCTGCACCAGGTGCTCGGCCCACTGGTACAGCGTCTCGAAGTAGTCCGAGGCGTGGTACTGGTGCTCGCCCCAGTCGAAGCCCAGCCAGCGAACGTCCTCGGCGATGGCCTCGGCGTAGCGGCGCTCCTCCTTGGCCGGGTTGGTGTCGTCGAAGCGCAGGTGGCAGCGGCCGCCGAACTCCTCGGCGATGCCGAAGTTGAGGCAGATCGCCCGCGCGTGGCCGATGTGCAGGTAGCCGTTCGGCTCCGGAGGGAAGCGGGTGACCACGCCGGTGTGCTTCCCCGAGGCGAGGTCCTCGGCGACGATCTGGCGGATGAAGTCCTTCGGGGCGTCCGGCTGGCTCATGACGGGTTGGCGGCGCGTGGCCGACCCGAGAGGTTAAGCACCCACCCGGAGGGCGGCAACCGCGGCGCTCAGCTGCCGGCGGCGACCACGGGCACGATGGCGGCGGTCATCACCGCGACCTGGATGGCCTGCACGACCTCGCGGGTGGCCTTGCCGACCGCGTGCCCCTGGCTGATCCGGTCGATGCGCCGGCGCGCCTTGCGCAGGGCCTCGCCCGACAGGTTCGCGGCCAGCAGCCTGGTCGGCGCGGCGATGGCGATCACCGCGGCCAGGCGCGGCTCGACCGGGCCGCTGCCGGAGAGGGCGCGGCTGACGCGGCGCAGCAGCTCGCGCTCGGGGGCCGGGTCACGCTCGGGGAAGACGCGGCGGCGGAACAGCCACAGGACCCGCCCCTCCTCCTCGCGCAGCACTCCCTTGCGGCACAGCGACTCGGCCACCGCCACCCGCAGGCCGCTGCGGTTGGCGAAGCGCGAGGCCCAGGTGGCGGCGCGCGCGCGCCGCTTGCTGGCCGCCACGCGGGCGAGGGCCTGGTCGAGCACGCGGTCGCCGGTCGGCTCGTCGGAGAGGAGCCCGACGAAGGGGCGCTTGCCGGGGCCGACCTCGAGCCGGCCGAGGAGGACGAGCTCGGCCAGGACGGCGCCGCCGAGGGCCTGCGGCAGCATGGCGCCCCAGGCGGTCGTGCCGCGGTCGTCGCGCAGGCCGAGCAGCAGGAGCTCCTCGGCGAGGGTGAGGTCCGGAGGGGGTTTCGGCATCAGGGGAGGCTACGCCGACCGCGGCCTCCCCTTCGGCGATTCCGGCCTCAGGGCGTGATCGTCAGCACCGCCGCGTTCGTGACGTTGCTGGGGATGGTCCCTTCGAGCGACAGCACCGACCACCAGAAGCTGCGGCCGATCCACGGGGTCAGCTCGCCGGGCAGGGTGAGGAGCAGCGCGACCGCGTCACCGTCGGCGTCGAGCGCGCCGCTGAAGTTCTGCATCGAGGGCTCGTACTCCTGGCGCGCCATCTTCACGGTCAGCGCGTCGTAGACCAGCGGGATGGCGATGCCGCCGTAGCTGAAGCCCGGGTCGGTGCCGGTCATCGAGCCGAGCACGCGGAACTGGTCGCCGCCCATGCCGGGGTGGAAGTCGATGGTCATCGTGACCAGCCCGCCGGCGGCGGCCGACAGGGTCGGCGGGTTCAGCGCCAGCACGCCCGGCACGCGGTCGTCGAGGCCGTCGTTCGGGTCGCTCTCCTTCGGCTGGACGCGGCCGTCGAGGTTGACGTCCTCGGCGCCGTCGGCGATGCCGCCGCCGTCGGTGTCGGGGTCGAGCGGGTCGGTGGTCGTAGCGGGGTCGCGGTCGGGCAGGAAGACGCCCGGGTCGGTGCCGAGCACGCCCAGGCCGGCGTCGCCGGGCTGGCCGCGCCGGCGTCCGAGCTCGGTGCCGTCCTGCAGCAGGTCGCCGTCGGTGTCGGCGTCCAGCGGGTCGGTGCCGGTCCAGGCGGCGCTGGTGGCGGACTCCTCGCCGTCGGCCAAGCCGTCGTCGTCGCTGTCCTGGTCCATCGGGTCGGTGCCGGCCAGCGCCTCGTCGCGGTCGGCGAGCTGGTCGCCGTCGGAGTCGAGCAGGCACAGCCAGGCCTCGACGCGGCCCGCGCCGGCGCCGGCGCCGGTGTCGGCGCCCCAGCCCCCCACCAGCAGGTCGGCGGTGCCGTCCCCGTCGAGGTCGCCGGGGCCGGCGACGGCGGCGCCGATGCGGTCGCCGCTGTCGGTCCCGGTCAGCCGGAGGAGGTAGCCGCCGTCGACGCCGGAGAGCACGAAGGCCCCGCCGACGTTGGCCTGCCCGCCGAAGTCGTAGCCCGTGGCGCCGACCAGCAGGTCGGGGACGCCGTCGGCGTCGGCGTCTCCGATCCCGGCCACCGCTCCGCCGAACTCGTCGTCGGCCACCAGGCCCTCGATGCGCAGCAGCTCGGCCCCGCTCGCGCCGGAGCGCACCGCCGCGTAGCCCGCGGCGAGGCGGCCGCCGGGAGCTGCGGTGGGCGCGCCGACCAGCAGGTCGGGGGTGCCGTCGCCGTCCACGTCGCCCGCATCGGCCAGCGCCCAGCCGAACTGGTCCCCGACCGCGTCGCCGGCGAGTCGCAGCAGCTCGCTGCCGTCGGCGCCCGAGTGCAGGCGCACCGAACCGGTGGCGGCCGCGGCGAAGGGCGCGCCCAGCCACAGGTCGCCGGTGCCGTCGCCGTCGACGTCGCCGGCCGCGGCCAGCGCGCGGCCGAGCTGCTCGCCGACCGCCCCGCCGTCGAAGCGGCGCAGCAGGCTGCCGTCGGCGCCGGAGCGCAGGTAGGCCGCGCCGGCCGAGAGCAGGCCGGCCGGGTCGGCGCCGCGCGCGCCGATCAGGAGGTCGGGAAGCCCGTCGCCGTCGAGGTCGCCGGGCCCGGCCAGCGCGCTGCCGAGCAGGTCGCCGGCCGCCTCGCCCTCGAAGCGCTGGAGCAGGGCGCCGCCGAAGCCGGAGCGCAGCTCGACCACGCCGGCGTTGGTGCGTCCGCCCGGGTCGGCGAAGGGCGCCCCGAGCAGCAGGTCGGCCGCGCCGTCGCCGTCGAGGTCCCCCACGCCGCAGACCGTCGTGCCGAGACCGTCGCCGGCGGCCGAGCCGGCGATCTCGTGGATCACCTGGCCGGAGGCGCCGTCCGCCACGAGCACGGCGCCCTGCCGGAGCAACCCGCCCGGCTCCTCGTGGGGGGCGCCGAAGGCCAGGTCCGGCACCCCGTCCAGGGTCAGGTCGCCCACGGCGGCCACCGACCAGCCGCGCTGGCCGTCGGTCGCCACCCCCTCGTAGACGTGGAGCTGCTCGGCCAGGGGCCGGAAGCCCTGGGCGGTCAGGGGAGCGGCGGGCAGGAGAGCGGCCAGGGCCGCAGGAAGACAGCGGAAGAGGACGGAGCGCATGGTCACCAGGGGCCGGGCGAACGGCCCCTCCACCCTAACACCACCAATCGGCCTTGCCTGACGGTGTTTTCTAGGATTCCCTATCCTGGAGGCCTGCGGTCGGGGCAGCCGGATTTCCTGCCACCCCCACCGCCCGGTCCCCGTCCCACTCCCTCCTCATGCTGAGCCTCCTCCTCCTTCCCTCCCTCCTGCTCCCGCAGTCCCCCGCCGAGCCCGAGGTCTTCCACCTCCACGCCGGCGGCAACGGCCTCGAGACCTTCCTCGTCGCGGCCCCGGACGCCCCGAGCAGCCCCGCCTCCCGCCTGAACCACGACCTGGCCGAGAAGGACGGCAGCGTGCCGCCGCCGACCCAGGGCTTCGTGCTCACCCGCACGGTCCTGGTCGAGACCGAGGACCTCGCCGGCCTGAGCGCCCTGGTCGCCAGCCTGCCCGGCGAGGCCCAGGTGGCGCCGCTCGGCTTCCTCGACGGCTTCGCCCGCGTGGACTGCGCGGACGTGCGCGCCGCCATCGCGACCTGGAGCGCGCTCGACGCCGCCTACGGCGAGGGAGTCGCCTTCCTCGACGCCGACCGGCCCAAGCCGCTGCGCCTGCCGAGCGACCCCTTCTTCGGCAACCAGTGGCACCTGCGCAACACGAGCAATCCGGTGGCCGACGTCAACGCCGAGGACGCCTGGAACGCCGGCTACACCGGCACCGGCGTGACCATCGGCATCCTCGAGTGGGGCGTCGAGCACACCCACTCCGACCTGGCGCCGAACTACGACTCGGTCGCCAGCCAGAACGCCGGCAGCTCGAGCCACGGCACCTCCTGCGCGGGCGTCGCCGCGGCGCAGAACGACAACGGCCTGGGCGGCGTCGGCCTGGCCTACGACGCGCACTGGAGCGAGCAGCTGGCCGGCTCCTCCTCGCAGACCGCCAGCGCCTTCCAGTGGCGCAACGACATCAACGACGTGAAGAGCAACTCGTGGGGCCCCGCCGACGACGGCCGCCTGCACTATTTCTCCTCCGCCGAGCGCAACGCTCTCGAGACCTCCTGCCTGACCGGCCGCAACGGCCTCGGCGAGGTCTTCACCTGGGCGGCCGGCAACGGCGGCACCGGCGACCGCGTCGAGTACGACCCCTACGCCTCGAGCCGCTTCACCATCGCGGTGGGCGCGATCGGCGACCGCGACAAGCGCAGCTCCTACAACGAGCTCGGCTCCTCGATGTTCGTCGTCACCCAGTCGAACGGCAACAACCGCGGCATCTACACCACGACCAGCGGCAACGGCTACACCAGCGGCTTCGGCGGCACCTCCTCGGCCAGCCCGCTGGGCGCCGGCGCGGTCGCCCTGATGCTCGAGGCGAACCCCGCCCTGACCTGGCGCGACGTGCAGCACGTGCTGGCGAACAGCTCGCGCATGGTGGACCCGACCAACAGCCAGTGGGAGGTCAACGGCGCCGGCCACGACATCAACTACAACTTCGGCTTCGGCGCGATCGACGCCGGCGCCGCCACGGCGATGGCCGCCTCCTGGCCGGGCGTCAGCCCCGAGCAGAGCTTCAGCTCGGGCCGCGTGTCGGTGAACCAGACCATCCCCGACAACAACACCGCCGGCCTCGACCGCTTCGTCGCCGTCAACGACCGCATCTTCTGCGAAGCGGTCGAGGTGGTGCTGAACGTCAACCACACCTACATCGGCGACGTCCGCGTCGAGCTGACCTCGCCGGACGGCACGGTGTCCGCGCTGACGCGGGTGCGCAGCGACTCGCAGAACAACTTCAGCAACTACGTGCTGACCTCGGTGCGCCACTGGGACGAGCTGGCCGTCGGCGACTGGAAGGTCCACGTCTCGGACCGCTCGGCCGGCACCACCGGCACCTGGGTGGACTTCGAGCTGCGGATCCACGGCAACGACGGCGGCCACCTCGGCGGCGGCGGCGGCTTCACCCTGTCCAGCTCGACGCTGTCCGCGGGGACCACCGCCAGCTTCGACATCGCCGGCGGCGCGCCCTCGGCCGCGGCCTTCCTGGCCTACTCGGTGGCCGGCCCCGGCAGCACCACCGTCCCGTCCCTCGGCGTGACCCTCGACCTGGCCAGCCCGCAGCAGGGCGGCGCCGCGATCACCACGGATGCGGCAGGCGCCGGCTCGTGGAACCTGCCGATCCCGGCGGGCGCCAGCGGCGTCCACGTCTGGCTGCAGGCCTGCCAGCAGGGTGCGACCAGCAACGTCATCGACAGCGTGGTCCTCTGACCCGCGTCCGCGCGGCGCCTGCGGTCACCGCCGCAGGCGCCGCAGGCGCAGGCCGCGCAGCTCGGCCGCGGTCTGGAAGGCGGCCAGGCCGAAGGGCCCGCCGGGCGCGATCTCGGCGCGCAGCTCGCAGCGCCGCCCGGCGACCGCGGCGTCGACCAGCGGCTCGCCGTCGAGCCAGGCGCGCACGCGGCCTTCGGCCACCCGCAGCCGCACGGCGTACTCGCGTCCGGTCTCGAAGCGGCGGAAGCAGGTGGTCTCGTTGCTCGAGGCGTCGGCGCCGTCGAGGCAGCTGAGCCCGCACAGCGAGCCGCCCCAGCCGCCGAGGACCAGGCTCAGCGCCCCGTCCCCCGCCGGGAAGCTCAGGCCGCAGAAGAAGTCGTTGCCGCCGAGGCGCGTGGCGCGCAGCTCGAGCTCGTAGTCGTCGCGCGGCATCGCGCCGCCGTCGGGCAGGGTGTCCGCGTCCCAGCGCACGCCGGTCAGCGCGACGCCGAAACCGAAGCGGACGCCGTCCTCGAGGAACTCGACCTCGCCCTCGCCGCCGAAGGAGACCACGCTCCAGGCCGCCGCGGCGTCCGGCGCCTGCAACGCGATCCACGGGCCGGGTTCCTCCGCGGCGCGGTGGCCGGGCGCGCCGCACCCGGCGAGGAGGACTCCCGCCAGGAGCAGCGGGGCGGGGACGGCGGCGCGCGGGAGCATCGCCGCCATCCTCGCCGCCCGCCGCCCGCGGCTCAATCCAGGCGCTCGAGGGCCAGCAGCTCGAAGCCGCCGCGGCGCCACAGCTCGAGGCCGCCCGCCGCGGGCGCGCCCTCGGGAAGCGCGGCCGAACCGAGCTCCGCCCCGTTCAGCCACACCCTGATCCGCGATCCGCCGTCCTGCGGCGCGGCGCGCAGCTCCAGCTCGAAGGCCGTGCCGTGCGGCACGAGGTCGGCCAGCTGCTTGGCGCCGGGCAGGCTGCCGAGCCGCTCGCCGCCGGCCGCGCTGCCGGCCAGCCGCAGCGGCAGGGCGCCGCCGTCCGCCCCGCGCAGGATCAGCCCGGCCTCGGCCTCGCCGCTGGCGCGCCCGCGCAGGCGCAGGCGCCAGGCCGCACCGTCGAGGCCCGGCGCTGCCAAGCGCTCGCCCTCGCCGGCCGCCTGCCAGCCGTCGCGGCCGGCCTCGTCGAGCAGCGCCGCGCCGGACGGAGCCTCGCCCGCGGCCAGCGGGCGAACGCGGACGTCGCCGATGCAGGCCAGCCCGGCGTTCTCCTGGAAGCGCAGCGGACCGCGCGCGACCTCACCGCGCGCCCCCCCGCCGGTCGGGCCCTCGGGCTCGGCCGCGCCGATCACCATCACGCCGTCGACCGCGATCGACTCGAAGCGCGCGTTGCGCGTCTTGTTGCCGGCGGCGTCGAAGCGGGGGGCGTAGAAGCGGCCGGTGACCTGGTGCCACTGGCCCGCGCCGCGGTAGGCGTCGGGCACGCGCGGACCCTTGGCGCCGATCACGCCGGCGCACTGCCCGGGGTCGTCGATCAGCTGCAGCTCGTAGCGGTCCTGGAAGTAGAGGCCGCTGTCGCCGCCCTCGGGCAGCATGAAGCGGAAGCTGAACTCGCAGTCGCCGAACTCCTGGTCGGAGACGAAGGGGCCGGTGGCGCGGTCGTTGACCAGCGCGCCGTTGCCCTCGGTGGTCCGCAGCCGGCGCGGGTCGGCCGGGTCGAGCTCGGCGTCGGCCAGGCGCCAGCCGTTGGCCTCCCAGCGGTCGAGCGCGTCGCCCCAGGTCAGGTGGAGCCAGCCCTCGCTCCCGGTCTCGGCCGGCGCCGGCGGCTCGACCCGCTTGGCCACCTTCTCGGTGTTCCACGGCCCCTCCGGCATCTGGTTGATCGTGTAGTGGAAGGTGTCGCGCAGCAGCGGCGCGCCCCCGGCGGCCCGCACCCCGCCCAGGCGCACGCGGGCGACGCGGGCCGGCTCGAGGCCGTCGATGCGCAGCCGAGCCCCGCGGCCGCCGTCGAGCACCTCGACCCCGCTCACCGCCAGCGGCTGGAAGCGCTGCTGCGGCGAGCCGTAGTCCCACCACCAGTTGTAGTCGTAGAGCTCCACCTCGGCCTGCTCGACCAGCGCCGCCAGCGAGGCCTCGGTGGCCGGCTCGGTGAAGCGCAGCTCGAAGCCGTCCTGGCGCAGGCTGACCGACTGCACGTCGAAGGGCGCCTCCCCGCTCCAGCGCAGCCGCGCCAGGCCGTGGCCGGGCGCGCGGCCGCCCCAGCCGCGGTTGGTCATGCCGCACATCAGCGTGCCGCCGTCGGGCGAGAAGGCGACCCGCACGACCGAGCCGATCTCGTCGCGGAAGCGGAAGGCCGCGCCCTGGTAGACGCCGCGCACCTTCTCCATCTGCACGCGCAGGACCAGGCCGTTGGTCAGCTCGGCCACGAACATCTGGCCGCCGAAGGGCCCGAAGGCCTTCCCCGGGTCCTCGACCAGGTTGCCGGTCGAGCGCGACCAGCTGTAGGGCAGCCACACCGCGGCGTCGGTGCGCTCGCGCGCGGGCGGCGCGGTGCTCGACGGCAGCTCGCCGCTGGCGCGGTACTCCTCGGTCCAGCGCAGCGAGTTCGGGTGCCCGAAGAAGGCGCCCTCCTGCACGTGGAAGATCGGCGAGCTGGGCATCCAGTCGCCCTGGTTGTCGGTGTAGAACAGGTCGCCCGCCGAGTTCATGCCCAGGCCGCAGGGGCTGCGCGCGCCGCAGGCGACCGGCGTCACCTCGCCCTCCGGCGAGACCTTGAGGATCCAGCCGCGGTTCGGCGCCTTCGACATGCCGTGCCACCACTCCGGGCTCCAGAAGCCCAGGTTGAGCGACAGGTAGAAGTTGCCCTCGTCGTCCACCGGCAGGCCGAAGGCGAACTCGTGGTAGTTGCCGGTCATGCCCCAGTCCTGGGTGACCGTGCGTACCTCGTCGCACAGGCGGTCGCCGTCGTGGTCGATCAGCTCGCTCAGCTCGCCGCGCTGGACGACGAAGATGCGGCCGTCCACCACCGCCAGGCCGAGGCCCTCGTAGAGGCCCTCGACGAACATCGTCCACTCGGCGTCGGCCGGGTCCTCGGCCAGCGCGTTCGCCACCCACCAGACGCGGCCGCGGCGGGTGCTGACCAGGACGTCGGTGTCGTTGACGAAGGCGATGCCGCCGACCTCGACGACCTCGCCCGCGGGCGGAGTGTAGTACTCGACGGTGTAGGGCGAGTCGGCCGGGCCGGCGCCCTGGGCGGAGAGGGAAAGGAGGAGGGTGGCGGCGATCATCCTTCGAGCTCCGCGATGAGGGCCTCGCGCGTGGTGTCGTCCCAGGTCGAGGGCAGGATGGTGGTGAGGACCAGCTCGTGGCGGCCGGCCGGGAGTTCGAGGTGGACGGCGTCCTCGTCGTGGTGGACGTTGCCGTCGCCGGCGCCGGTCACGCCGAGGAGCAGCGGGCGCGACGCGTCGCCCGAGGACAGCCAGAGGTGGCCCTGGCGCGTGGTCGAGGTGTGGCCGGCGCCGTCGAGCAGGCGCACCCGCAGCGGCGCGGAGGCGTCGATCTCGAGCACGCGCCGGTAGCCCGCGGCCTGCGAGGTCGAGGCGGCGGAGCCGGTCTCGCGCACAGTGGCGAGCTCGGCGCCGGCGGCGTCGTGCAGGCTGCAGGAGACCCAGGCGCGGCCGTCCTCGATGCGCGTGCCGCGCAGGCGGGCGCGCAGCGCGGCGCCGTCGCCGGTCGCGAAGGGCGGGGCCGGGTCGCCGCCGCCCAGCAGGTGGACCGGCTTGCCGAGCACCTCGAGCGGCATGCCGCCGCGCTCGCCCCAGTCGGCGCGGCGCACGAAGGCGCCCTGCCGCACGGCGAGCAGGCGCAGGTCGTCGGCGCGGTACTGCCAGCTCAGGCCGTCGGTGCCGCCGACCATCAGCCCGCGCGCGTGGGCCGGCAGGCCGTCGGCCAGCGGGCGGAACTGCCCGCGCACCACCTGCGGCCGGTCGCCGACGGCGAGCACCGCGGCCTCCCCGGCCTCGACCGGGGGCTCGGGCAGCAGGCGGATCACGTGGTCGACCACCGCCCAGCGCTCCGCCTCGCTCAGCGCCTCGCCAAAGCCGGGCATGGGCGTGCCGCCGATGCCGCTCGACACGGTGCGGAACAGCGCCTGGCGGGTGTTGCCGAAGGAGAAGCCGCCGGCGCGGAAGTCGCGCGCCGGGCGGTCGAGCTTCACGGTGCCGTTGCCGTCGCCGTCGGCGCCGTGGCACATCGCGCAGGTCGCGGCGAAGACCTCGGCCCCGCTGCGCGGCGCGGCGGCGGCCGGACCGGGCTCGGGCGAGGGGTCGTCGCCCTGTCCGCACGCGGCGAGCACGCCGGCGGCCAGGGCCATGCAGAGGAGGTGGCGGGGCATGGGGCCTCCATCCTAGGGAGCGGCCCGCCGGGGCGCGCGGCGAGACCCGGTCAGCGACCGTAGAGACAGGGGTCGGCCGGGTGGTAGGCGGGGTCGTCGACCTTCCAGGTGATCCGGTTCAGGCGGCGTCGCTGGAAGTAGTCCGCCCGCGTGACGGGCGGCGCGACGAAGTCGAGCAGCAGGAGCTGGATGCAGGCGCGCTGCTGCTCGTCCGCGCGGGACAGCGCCTCCTGCAGGTAGGGGATCGTCGCCGGACCGAAGCGGTAGAGGGCCGGCAGCGAGAGGATGGCGTCCCAGCGGCACCCGTTGTCCCGCAGGTGCCGCAGCAGGATCGGCGCGGCGTCGGGCAGCAGGAGGGGGTCCCGCGTGTGCGAGAGGAGCGCGGCGCACAGCAACCCCGAATCCTCCTGGGGCGCGCGCCGCATGCCCTCCACGAGGTAGGGCCGCGCCTCGGCGACCACCGGCTCGAGGAAGTCGTAGGCGCCGTGGACCGGCGCGGAGGCCCACCAGGACCAGGCGCCGCCGAGCTGGTCCACGGCCACCCGGAGGACGCGGTGGACCGCCTCTTCGGGCCACGGCCACAGGCCCGTGCGGTCGCGCCAGTCGTCGAGGTGGTTCACGAGCAGCTGGCCGGCCATGTCGCGCTGCTGCAGGTCGCGCGAGTCGAGGGCGGCGAACAGCGCGCGCACCATCGGTCCGTCCACGCCCAGCGCGGCCTCGTCGGCGAGGCGGAGCGGGATCACCCGCACCGCCACCTCGGCGTTCCAGCGCACGTCGTCGTCCACCAGCTCGGCGACGAGGGCGGCGGCGTCGAGGGCGCTCAGGCGGTCCCAGTGGCGGTTGGAACCCTGGCCGGGGGCGGGCGCCGCCAGGGCGAGGAATAGCAGGACGACGGCGAAGAGTCTCACCCCGCCGTGGTACTCCGCGGAGGCCCCCGCGTTCAAGGGCCGGCGGCGGATTTCAGGCCGGGGCGCGGCCGAGGGCGGCGAGGAAGGGGCGCAGGTCGTCCGCCCGGGTCGGCGCGCCGTAGGCGGGCTTGCCCGAGAAGTGGATCTCGCGCGCGCCGGTGGCCGCGAGCACCCCGGCCAGGTTGGCCGCGCGCACGCCCCCGCCGGGCATGACCGCGATGCGGTCGCCGGCCTGCTCGACCAGCTCGCGCAGGGCCGGCGTCCCCGCCACCACCTCGGCCGCGCCGCCGGAGGTCAGCACGCGGGCGAAGCCCCGCTCGACCAGCTGCTCGAGGGCCGCGGCGCGGTCGGCGACCTCGTCGAAGGCGCGGTGGAAGACCAGGTCGAGGCCGGCGGCGGCCGCCACCAGGCGGTCCACCGCGCGCAGGTCGACGCGGCCGTCCGCGGTCAGCGCGCCGAAGACCACCGCTGCGGCGCCGGCCTCGGCCAGCCGCGGGGCGTCCTCCTCCATGCGGCGCAGCTCGGCCTCGTCGTAGACGAAGCCGCCGCCGCGCGGGCGCAGCATGGCCGCGACGGGCAGGCCGGCCTCCCGCGTGGCGCGCAGCTCGGCGAGCGCGGGGGTGACCCCGCCGACCGAGAGTTCGCCGCACAGCTCGACGCGGTCGGCCCCGACCGCGGCCGCGGCGCGCGCGTCGGCGGCCGACTCGATGCAGACCTCGGCGCGGACGCGGCTCAGCTCCACGCGAAGCCCTCGAGGTGCCGCCGCAGGTGGCCGGCGGTCGGGAAGGCCTTGGCCAGGAGGTCGCGGCGCATGCCGCGGATGATGCCCTTGGCCTCGGGCGGCAGCGCGGCGTAGGCCTTCGCCCCGCCGAGGCAGTCGCGGAAGATCCGCACGAGGTCGACCACGTCCTCGCGGATGTTCGCGCGCGTCGGCCGGCCCTGGTCGAGGATGTCGATCAGCTTCAGGTCGAAGCCGATGCCGCGGCGCGAGATCATCACGTTCTCGGTGTGGAGGTCGCCGTGGTACTCGCGCAGTTCGTGGATCTTCTCGACCCCCACCGCCAGCCCGTGCAGCAGGTGCAGCGCCTCGAACAGGGTCAGCCGCTTGCGCGGCCGCGCGGCGACGAACTGCTCGAGCAGCTGCCCCTCGACCAGCTCGGAGATCAGCACCGACAGCTCGAGCCCGCGCCAGCGCATCAGCTCGCTGTGGTGGTAGGTGATGATCAGCGGGCAGCGGCGCAGCTTCTCGAGCTTCTTCGCGTAGTAGCGGAAGGTGCGGTCGCCGGGGTTGCGCTGCGGGAACCAGACCTTGGCCGCGCGCGTGGCGCCGGTGCGTCGCTCGACCACGCGGTAGACCTCGCCCTCCCAGCCGCCGCCGAGGCGCTCCTCGACGACGTACTTGCCGCCGATCACGCGGCCGGGCGCGAGCTCGAAGCTGTGGATGCGAGGGGTTCGGGTGCTCATCCGGGTTGGACGGCGCGGGTCAGCGCCCGCCTAAGCGGTCACAGACCTCGCGGTAGCCGTCGAGGCTGCCGACATCATGCCAGGGAGCGTCGAGCGGCGCAGCCCGCACCGGCACGCGGCCGACCAGCCAGGCCAGGAAGTGGCCCGGCGCGTCGGGGTTGCCGCCTTCGGACAGGTAGGCGGCGAGCTGCGCGGGCAGGTCGGCGGGCAGGAAGTAGACGCCGACCGCCGACCAGCCGCCGGAGGGGTCGTCCGGCTTCTCGCGGAAGGAGCGCACCGAGCCGTCCGCGGCCAGCGCGACGTCCGACCAGCGGCGGGGCGGCACCGGCGGCGGGGTCTCGCGCACGAGGAGCAACGGCCCGTCGCCGGCGCGGAAGCGCGCCGCGTAGGCGGCCAGGTCGGACTCGAGCAGGTTGTCGCCGGCGGCGACCAGGTAGCCGTCCGCACTGCCGCCGGGCAGGCCCTGCTCGAGGGCCAGGGCGAGGTCGGCGACCGCTCCCCGCAGCTCGTGGTCCTCGTGCGCGCCGTTGGCGATCACCTGGAGCGGGACGGGGCAGGCGGCGGCCGCCGCCCAGGCGCGGAAGTCGGCCTCGAAGCGCGCGTTGGTCACCACGACCACCTCGTCGGCGCCGGCGGCCACGGCCTGGCGCAGCAGGCGGCCGACAAGCGGCTCGCCCCCCACCTCGAGCAGCGGCTTGGCGCGGTCGCGGGTCAGCGGGTACATCCGCGTGGCGAAGCCGGCGGCGAGGAGGACGGCCTTCACGCGCCCGCCTCCGCCGCGGTGACGCGAGGCTCGAGGCAGTGGAAGCCCTCCGCGGCCAGCGCGGCGGCCAGAGCGGCGCGGTCCTCGCTGCCGTCGAGGACGAGCAGCACGGCGCCGCCCGAGCCGCAGAACTTGGCCGCGGCACCCCCGGCACGGCCCAGCTCGACCATGCGCCGGTCGCGCGCGCCGATCGGGAAGACCGCGGCGCGCAGCTCGAAGTTGGCGTCGACGCAGCGCTTCAGCGCGGCGCGGTCGCCGGCCGCCAGCGCGGCGGCGGCCTGCTCGACCAGCGGGCGGAAGGCCTCCATCGTGCGCCGCACCGCGGCGTCGCCGGCCTGCCAGCGCGCCCAGACCTCGTCGTGCACGGCGCCCGAGGCGCGCCCCGGCTGCGGGTCCCAGGCCAGGAGCAGCGGCGGCAGCGCGGCCGGGTCGAGCGCGCCGCAGGCGCCGGGCGCGAAGGGCGCGGCGAAGTCCATCCGCAGCAGGCCGCCGTGGGCCTGGACCAGGCGGTCCATCGGCCCGGAGCGGATGCCGAGGCGCTCGTTCTCGGCGCGCCAGGCCCGCTCGGCCAGCTCGGACGGCGGCAGCGCGCGGCCCGCCCGCGCCGCCAGCGCGCGCAGCGCGGCGATCACGATCGCGCTCGAGCCGGCCAGCCCGGCCTGCCGCGGCACGTCGCTCGTGAAGCGGAAGGCGCCGGGCGGCTGCGCGAGGTCGGCGGCCTCGGCGAGGGCGGCCTCGAGCAGCGGCGAGGGGCAGCTCCACGCCGCCGCGTCGGCCAGCTCGACCTCGGCGCGGAAGGCGTCGAAGGTGAAGCCGATGCCGGCGCCGCCGTAGAGGTCGGAGGGGTTGCCGACCAGCCCGGCGCGGGCGAAGGCGTGGGCGCGGACCGCGGTCATGGACGGACTAGACTAGCCGCGTCATGGCCGCCTCCGCTCCCGTCCGCATCGGCCTCCTGGGCGCCGGCTTCCTGGCCCGCACCCGGGTGCGCTGCTACCGCAACCTGGCCGGCGGCGGCGCCGAGCTCGTGGCGGTCGCCTCCTCCGACCCGGACAAGGCGATGGCCTTCGCCGCCGAGCACGGCGTGGCCGAGGTCGAGTCGGACGCCTACGCCCTGCTCGCCCGCGAGGACATCGACCTGGTCGACCTCTGCGTGCCGAACCACCTGCACCGGCGCTTCGCCGTGGCGGCCGCCGAGGCGGGCAAGCACGTCGTCTGCACCAAGCCGCTCAGCGCCTTCTCGGGCCACGACTTCGACCGCCCGGGCGAGGCGCGCCGCATCGCCCGTCAGGAGCCCGAGCGCATGCTCGAGCTGGCCCTGGCCGACGGCCGCGCCATGGTCGAGGCCGCCGCCGCCCACGGCGTGAAGCTGATGTACGGCGAGAACTGGGTCTACGCGCCGGCGGTGGCGCGCGCGCGCCGGCTGGCCGCCGCGGCCGGCGGGGTGCTGCTCGAGATGCGCGGCTGGGAGGCCCACTCCGGCTCGCACGCCGAGTACGCCAAGCTGTGGGAGTACGCTGGCGGCGGCGCGCTGCTGCGCCTCGGCGCGCACCCGGTCGGCGCCATGCTCCAGCTCAAGCGCGAGGAGGGCGAGCGCCTTCGCGGCATCCCCACCCGGCCGGTCGCGGTGACCGCCGAGGTCGCCGACCTGAGCCGCGCGGCCGGCCTGGCCCCCGAGCGCACCGCCGTCGCCACCGGCTGGCAGGGCGTCGAGAACTGGGGCACGGTCACCATCGCCTTCTCCGACGGCACCCGCGCCGTGGCCTTCGGCAGCGACGTCGCCCTCGGCGGCATGCAGAGCCGGCTCGAGCTCTACGGCTCGAACTTCCGCCTCCACTGCAACCTCTCGCCGCAGGACCAGCTCGAGGCCTACGCCCCCGACGAGGAGGCCTTCGCCGGCGTCTACCTGCAGGAGAAGCTCGGCACGCGCGGCGGCTGGAGCACGCCGATGCCCGACGAGGACTGGAGCTCCGGCCACCTCGCCATGTGCCGCGCCTTCGTGCGCGACGTGGCGCTCGACCGCGCGCCGCAGTCCGACGGCGGGCTCGGGCTGGACGTCCTCGAGGTGGTCTACGCCGCCTACGTCTCGGCGCACCACGGACGCCGCGTCGCGCTGACCCACGGCGAGGCGGCCGAGTGAGCGCCGCCGCGCTGCTCCTGCTGGCCCTGATCCCCCCGCCGCAGGAGCCCGCGCTGCGCGCCGCGCTGTTCGACGAGCTCGAGCTGCTCCACCCCGACACCGCGGTGGCGGACGGAGCGGACCGCCTGCGCAGCGAGGTGCCGCGCGGCGCCGTGGCCGCCGTCCACCTGCTCGTCGAGGGCCTCGACCCCGCGCGGCCGCTGCGCTTCCGCGCCGAGCCCCTCGACGCCGCCACGCCGCTGGCCGGCTGGGCGCGCCTGCACGCGGTCCCGGTCGAGGAGAACACCGGCCTCGGCAGCCGCACCGAGCAGTTCGAGGGGGTGGAGAACCCGCACGTGGTGCGGCGCGCGCCCTTCGAGGTCTACGAGGCGGTCGAGCCGCTGGGCGGCGGCGCGCTGCGGCCGGACGGCGCGACCCTCGCGCTGCGCCTCGAGGTCCGCCTCCCGCGCGGCGCCGCGCCCGGGCTGCGCGCCTGGCGCGTGGAGCTCGACGACGGCCGCTGGGCGCGGCAGCTGCGCTGGGAGGTCGCGGTCCACGCCGCGTCGGTGCCGCCGCCCGGCGCGGCGACGATGGCCTACACCAACTGGTACAGCCCGACCGAGATGGCGGCGCGGCACGGCCTCGAACCGTGGAGCGAGGCCCACTGGGCGATGATCGGGCGCTACGCCGCGCTCATGGCGCACGGCCGCCAGAACGTGTTCTGGATCCGCGCCGGCGACGTCTTCGGCCTCGACGAGGCGGGCGCCCCGGTGTTCCGCCGCGCCCGCTTCGAGCGCTTCGTGCGCACCTTCCGCGCCGCCGGCCTGCACTTCATCGAGGGCTCGCCGCTGGCCCGCCGCCCCGGCGGCGACTGGGGCAGCCCCTGGCTCGAGCTCGGCCCGACCGGCGCCCCCGCGACCGGCCCCGAGGGCCGCGCCCAGCTCGCCGCGCTGCTCGGCGGGCTGCGCCAGTGCCTGGACGAGAACGGCTGGACCGGGGCCTACCTCCAGCACCTCGCCGACGAGCCGACCGACACCAACGCGGCGGACTACCGCGCGCTGGCGGAGATCGTGCGCGAGCACCTGCCGGGCGTGCCCATCGTCGAGGCGACGATGAGCCGTGAGCTGGCGGGCGCGGTCGACGTCTGGTGCCCGCAGGTGCAGAAGTACCAGCAGCACCGCGCCTTCTTCGAGGAGCGGCGCGCCGCCGGCGACCGGCTGTGGACCTACACCTGCCTGGTCCCGGGCGGCCCCTGGCTGAACCGCCTGCTCGACCAGGAGCGCCTGCGCCCGGTGTGGATCGGCTGGGCCGGCGCGCGCTTCCGCATCGAGGGCTTCCTCCACTGGGGCCTCAACCACTACAAGACCGAGGACCCGCTGCGGCGCAGCGTGGTGGACCACCCGGCGCAGCCCGGCACGAAGAACAAGCTGCCGGCCGGCGACACCCACGTCGTCTACCCCGGGCCGGACGGACCGTGGAGCGGGCTGCGCTTCGAGGCGCACCGCATCGGCCTCGAGGACCGCGAGCTGCTCGAGCAGCTGCGCGCGCGCGACCCGGCGCGCCTCGAGGCGCTGCTCGACCGCACCGTGCGCGGTTACGACGACTGGGAGCGCGAGGTGCCCGCGTACCGCGCGGCGCGGCGCGAGCTGCTCGAGGCGCTCAGCGCCCCGCCCCCTCCTGCGAGCGGATCGCCGCCAGGCGCGCGCTGAGCCGGGCGACCACCTCCGGGTGGTCGGGCCACAGGTTGCGGCGCTCGGCGGGATCGCGGTCGAGCCGGTAGAGCTGCCCGGTCGGCCCGCCGGGCAGCGGAGCCATCCGCGTGGGCCCGGTGAAGCCGCCCGAGCCGAGGCCCTCGACCAGCTTCCACGGCCCGGAGCGCAGCGCGAACATCCCGTCGATGCTGTGGTGGACGAGCTCCTGGCGCGCCCCCGGCGCGCCGTCGAGCAGGCAGCGCAGGAAGCTGACCGAGTCGGGCGCCTCGCCCGGCGTCGGCGCACGGCCGAGCAGCTCGGCGACGGTGGCGTAGACGTCGTTCAGTCCGATCAGGGCCGCGCTCTCCTGCCCCGCCGCGATGCGCCCCGGCCAGCGCGCGAGGAAGGGCACGCGGTGTCCGCCCTCATGGATGTCGGCCTTCTGCCCGCGGAACTCGAGGTTGGCGTTGTGGGCGTGCAGGTAGCGGTCCTGCGCGGTCCAGTGCGCGCCGTTGTCGCTGGTGAAGACCACCAGGGTGTCCTCGGCCGCGCCGGTCTCCTCGAGCACGGCGAGCATGCGGCCGAGGACGGCGTCGACCTGGGCCACGAAGTCACCGTAGTGGCCAGCCCCGCTGCGGCCGCGGAACTCCGCGGTCGGCAGCCAGGGCGTGTGCGGCGCGGTCAGCGGGAAGTAGAGGAAGAAGGGCTGCTCGGGATGCTCGGAGTGGTGGCGGCGCAGGAAGGCCTCGGCCTCCTCCGCCAGCAGCGGCAGGGTCCGCTCGTGGTCGAAGCCGGCCTCCGCCGGGCCCTTGCGCCAGAAGCCGCCGCCGCCGTCGCGGCGCTGCTCGCTGCCCGGCACCACGGTGTCGGCCGGCGCGCGCGGCCGGTCCCCCACCACGTAGAGGTAGGGAGGGATGTCCAGCGAGGAGGGCAGCACGAAGCTGTGCGCGAAGCCGATCGTGTGCGGACCGCTCGTGAGCGGCTGGGCGAAATCGGTCTTCGCCTCGGGCCGCTCGGGGTCGAAGGCGCCCAGCCCGAGGTGCCACTTGCCGACCACCGCGGTGGCGTAGCCGGCCTCCTGCAGCATCGAGGCCAGGGTCGGGCGGTCGTCCTCGATCAGCATCGGGTCGTTGCCCCAGAGGACGCCGCGCTTCAGCCGGGTGCGCCAGGCGTAGCGCCCGGTGAGCAGGCCGTAGCGGGTCGGCGAGCAGACCGCCGAGGGCGAGTGGGCGTCGGAGAAGCGCATGCCCTCGCGGGCCAGCCGGTCGAGCTGCGGGGTGGGGATGCGCGAGGCCGGGTTGGCGTGGGCCGGGTCGCCCGAACCCAGGTCGTCGGCCAGGATCAGGAGGAGGTTCGGCCGGTCCGGCGGGCGGGCCGGGAGGTCCTGGGCGGCGGCCGGCGGGGCCAGCAGGGCCGGGAGGAGCAGGAGGAGGGGGCGCACGCCGTCAGGGTAGGCTTCCGCCCGCCGGCGAGGGGACGAGGGAAAACGAACGGATCACGCAGTTTTCCGGAGTTTCGCTGGAAAGATCCACGATCGTAGTTCATATTTTTATCTGGTCAAATGGTGAGCCCTCCCCAGCCCAAGCTCTTCTCGGTCGGCGCGGTCGCGCGCGAGACCGGTATCAGCCCCGACACCCTGCGGGTCTGGGAGCGGCGCTACGGCAATCCGGAGTCGATCCGCCTGCCCAGCGGGCACCGCCGTTACACGGTGGACCAGCTGTCCTGGCTGCGCCGGGTCAGCGAGGGTCTGGCCCGCGGCTTCCGCCCGGGCAAGCTCCTGCGGATGACCGAGGTCGAGCTCGAGCAGCTGCTGAACCGCTGCGAGGCGCCGCCCTCGCCGCAGGGCAACCCGTGGGTCGGCAAGCTGGTCCACGGCGCCGAGGCCCTCGACTCCGAGGCGATCTGCGACCACCTGCGCGCCAGCCGGCGCGAGCTCGGCCTCATGGCCTGGCTGCTCGACGTGCTCGCCCCCTTCCTGCGCCAGCTCGGCGACCAGTGGATCGACGGCACCCTCGGCGTGCGCCACGAGCACCTCGCCACCGGCATCATCCAGACCTTCCTCCACCAGGAACTGCTGGATTCCCGCCCGATGCCGCACTTCCCTCCGGTGCTCTTCGCCACCCTGCCCGGCGAGCAGCACTCGATCGGCATGGCCATGGCCGGGCTCGTCCTGGCCTCGCACGGCTTCCCGGTCCGGCTCCTCGGCCCGGACCTGCCGACGGCGGAGCTGCTCCACGCCGTCCGCTCGGTGAAGACCCCGATCATCGCGATCAGCGTCCCCCTCTCCGGCAACGGCGTCGAGTCGGATCGCCAGATCCGCGAGCTCCTACGCCAGCTCCCGGAGGGCTCCACCCTGCTCGTCGGCGGCGCCGGCGCCCGCGGGGTGCGACGCGGGGTCCAGGGGGCGATCTATTTCGACAGCCTGCCGGAGCTCGACACCTGGGCGCGGAACCGGGGGGCGGCCCTGTTGGTCTAGATTCGTCCAGGATTTTTTCTGGACTGTTCAGCCGATTCGACCTAGAACAGGATCGTGATCGCTCCCCTCCTCCTCGCCCCTCTGCTCGCCCAGGGCCCCGAGCCGCTCAGCCACGAGCGCGCCGCGGCCTGGAAGAGCGAGCGGCAGGCCTTCGCCGCCGCGCTCCGCGCGGAGATCGAGGGCCTCGGGAAGGACGCGGACGCCACCGCCCGCCTGGCCCGGGGCCAGCGGGTGCTCGAGGAGGCGCGCGAGCGCTTCCCCGGCAGCCGGACCGCCGAACGTCTCCGTCGCGCTGAGGAGAGGCTGCGCGCGGAGGCCGGTGCTCCGGCCGCCGTTCTCCCCACCTGGCAGGCGGTGGTCGCCGACCTGCTGTTCGAGCCCACCGTCGAGGCCGAGGTCCCGGAGGGCTACCCGCCCGCCACCCCGGCCGGCGAGGTGGTCCTGCTCGAGTACCCGGTCTCCCGCATGGCGGTCGCCGAGGGCGGCCCGAACGGCGCCTTCTGGCAGCTGTTCCGCCACATCGAGCGCCACGAGATCGCGATGACCGCGCCGGTGCGGATGGAGTACCCGGACGCCGGTCCGTCCACCATGGCCTTCCTCTACGGCAGCACCGCCATCGGCGAGCTCGGCCCGGACGGCAGCCGCGTGCGGGTGGTCGAGACGCAGCCCGAGCTGGTGGTCAGCCTCGGCGTGCGCGGGATGATCTCCGAGCGCAGCCGGAAGAACGGCCTGGCCATGCTGCGGCGCTGGATCGAACTGCACCCCGAGCTCGAGGTCGCCGGCGCGCCGCGCACGATGGGCTGGAACAGCCCGATGATGCCGCGCGACCGCAGCTTCCAGGAGCTGCAGATCCCGGTGCGCCGCAAGGCCCTGGCCGAGCCGTCCGGCTCCCCCACCGCCGCGCGATGAACCTGTTCGCCCTCGAGGGCGATCCCGCCACCGACACGGTGGACTGGGAGGCCTCGGCCGCCTCGGTGGACGACCTCCGGGTGGGCAAGATGGCACTCGAGACGGCGCAGCTGCTGTGCACCGCCGCGCGGCGCCACGGCTTCGAGGCCCCCTACAAGCCGACCCACGCCGGGCACCCCTGCACCCTGTGGGTGGCGGAGAGCGCGGCCAACTACGCGGCCGCCCTCGGGCACGGCCGCGCCCTGCTGCGCGAGTGGGCCGACCGCTTCGGCCACCAGCCGGGCGACCACCGCTCGAGCGCGGTGCTCGACTGGTGCGAGCGCTGCCTGGACCGCGGCGGCCTGGAGCACTGCTTCGAGGCCGAGGACGCGACCCCGCCGCCGACCGCCATGCCCGAGGCCTGCCGGGGCGGCGGCGTGATCGCCAGCTACCGCCGCTTCTGGCTGACCAAGCCGCGCGTGCGCTACCGCGCCGGGCGGGTGCCGGCGTGGTTCCTGGCCGACCGCGAGCTGCCCTTCGAGCTCGTCCCGCATCCGGTCGCCGGCTGAGCCGCGCCGCCGCGCTTGCCTCGGGGCGGCCGGATCCCTAGCTTGGCCCCTCCCATGGGCAAGAAGCGCAAGAAGAAGCAGCGCGGCAAGGCGCCGAAGTGGACGCTCGAGAACGCCGACCGCTACGCGCTCTACGAGGAATCGGTCTACGACCCCGAGGCCGACCTCGACTTCCTCCTGCGCATCTTCCGCGAGGAGGGCCGGCCCGCCCCGATGGTGCTGCGCGAGGACTTCGCCGGCACCTGCAAGCTCGCCGGGCTGTGGGTGCAGAGCGACGAGGCGCGCACCGCCGTCTGCCTCGACCTCGACCCCGAGCCGCTCGAGTACGGCCGCGAGCGCCACCTCGCCCCGCTCGGCGAGGCCGCCGAGCGCATCGACCAGCGCCTCGAGGACGTCCTCACCGCCGAGACCCCGGTGGCCGACGTCGTCACCGCCTTCAACTTCTCGTACTGGTGCTTCAAGGACCGGCCGACCTTGCTGCGCTACTTCCGCCGCGTCCACGAGGCGATGGCCGACCACGGCGCCTTCGTCCTCGACATGCAGGGCGGGCCCGACGCCCAGATCGCCTGCGAGGAGGAGCGCGAGCAGGACGGCTTCACCTACGTCTGGGAGACCGAGGCGATGGACGCCGTCACCGGCGACATCCTGTGCTGGATCCACTTCGACTTCGACGACGGCACGCGCCTCGAGAAGGCCTTCGAGTACGACTGGCGGGTGTGGCACCTGACCGAGCTGAAGGACCTCCTGCGCGAGGCCGGCTTCGAGCAGGTCGACGTCTACTGGGAGGGCACCGACGAGGACGGCGACGGCGACGGCGACTTCCAGAAGACGGCCTCGGCCGAGAACGAGGAGGCCTGGATCGCCTACCTCGTGGGCTGGAAGAAGGCCACCGCCTGAGGCGGCGGGCTCAGGCCGCGCCCGCCAGGGCCGGGTGGACGAAGAACAGGATCGCCACTGCGTGGCTGACCGTGCCGCCGAGCACGAAGACGTGCCAGACCGAGTGGCCGAAGGGCAGCTTCTGCCACAGGAAGAAGGCGGTGCCGAGGGTGTAGGCCGTGCCGCCGCCGATCAGCCAGCCCAGCGCGGCGCCGGGCAGGCGCTCGTGCAGCATCGGGAAGGCGATCACCGCCATCCAGCCCATGCCGAGGTAGAGGGCGACGGACACCAGGTCGCGGCCCGGGCCGCCGAGCAGCTTGCGCAGCCCGCCGGCGAGGGCCAGCGCCCAGACGACGCACAGCAGGGTGATGCCGAAGGCGCCGCGCATCGGCCCGAGCGCGAAGGGGGTGTAGGTCCCGGCGATCAGCAGGTAGATCGCGACGTGGTCGAGGCGCTGCAGCCGCGCCTTCCAGCGCGCCGACTGGATGCCGTGGTAGAGCGTCGAGGCTAGGTAGAGCAGGATCACCGAGGCACCGAAGACGGCGCAGCCGACGACCAGCCCGGCGTCGCCGCGGCCGGCCGCGAAGATCACCAGGAAGACGGTGGCGACCACCCCGAACACCACGCCCAGGCCGTGGGTGATGCTGTTGACGATCTCCTCGGCGACGGACTGGCCGGAGACCGGGTGGCGGCGAGGGGTGGACTCGGACAAGGCTCCTCGGAAGGCTATCCCGCGGGCGGCGGCGGCGGCGGCGAATATCATGACGGCGGAGTGAAACGCGTCCTCATCCTCTACACCGGCGGCACGGTCGGCATGGGCCGGGCCCCGGGCGGCGGCTACCAGCCGATCCCCGGCTTCCTCGAGAAGCTGATGCGCCGCCTGCCGGTGTTCGAGAGCCCCGAGGTGCCGGCGTGGACGATCCGCCAGTACGACCCGCTGCTCGACAGCTCGGACATGGGGCCGAAGGAGTGGTCGCGCATCGCCCACGACATCCGCGAGGCCTACGACGGGTACGACGGCTTCCTGGTCGTCCACGGCACGGACACCATGGCCTACACCGCCTCGGCCCTCAGCTTCATGCTGCGCGGCCTGGGCAAGCCGGTGCTGCTGACCGGCTCGCAGATCCCGCTCAGCGAGACGCGCAACGACGCGATGGGCAACCTGCTGACCGCGCTGATGATGATCGAGCGCTTCGGCGACCGCCTGGCCGAGGTCTGCGTCTCCTTCGACAACAACCTGCTGCGCGGCAACCGCACGACCAAGGTCCACACCGAGGGCTTCCACGCCTTCGCCTCGCCCGACCACCCGCCGCTCGGCCGCGTCGGCATCGACTTCGAGCTGGACGAGAGCCGCCTGCGCCCGCTCCCCGACCGCACGCGCGAGTTCAAGGTGTGCGAGCTGGAGGAGGTCGCGGTGGCGGTGTTCCGCGTCTTCCCCGGGATGAAGGCCGAGCTGCTCGAGAAGGTGCTCGCGCCGCCGCTGCGCGGCCTCGTGCTCGAGTGCTTCGGCGCCGGCAACGCGCCGCGCGACCCGGCCCTGCTCGCGGCGCTGGCCGCCGCCACCGCGCGCGGCGTGGTCGTGGTCGCCGTGCCCCAGCCGCTCTACGGCTCGGCCGACCTCGGGCTCTACGCCAACGGCCGCGCGCTGCTCGAGGCCGGCGTGGTCAACGGCCACGACATGACGGTCGAGGCCGCGCTGACCAAGCTCACCTACCTGTTCTCGCGCGGCCTCGACCCGGCCCAGGTGGCCCACCGCGCCCAGCTCGACCTGCGCGGCGAGCTGACCGAGCCGGCCTGAGCCGCGTCGCTCAGTTGCAGGCCTGGCAGATCGGGCCGAGGAAGCTGTTGTCGTCCCAGTCGGCGTCGCCGTCGCCCAGGCGGACGACCACCAGGTCGAGGCTCGGCACCACGTAGATCCGCTTCTCGAACAGGCCGGCGGCGTAGTAGGCGTCGGCCGGCACGTCGGGCATGTCCTGCGCGGCGGTGTTGAGCCAGAACAGCAGGCCGTAGAAGGGGTTGATCGTCTGCGAGGGCGAGGAGGCCTGCGCCACGTAGCTGGCCGGGATCAGCTGCTGGCCGTCCCACTCGCCGTTGCGCAGGAAGAGGTAGCCGAACTTGCCCAGCTCGCGGGCGTTGGCCTTGACCGACTGGTAGGTCAGCGTGTTGCCCGACAGGTCGGTGATCCACTCGGCGTCCCACATGCCGATGACCTGGAACAGGTCCTGCTCGGCGTAGGCGTGCGGCTGCTGGTTGCGGCGCTGCTTGAGGAACTTGCCGAGCATCTGCACGCCCATGTTGCTGTAGTTCCAGGTCGCGCCGGGGGCGTAGTCGAGCGGCTGGCCGACCGAGTAGCTGTTCTGGTTGATGGCCAGCGTGAGGCCGACGTAGTCCTCCCCGGCGCTCCAGTGGATGCCCGAGCTCATCGACAGCAGGTCGTACAGGTCGGCGTCGCCGTGGTTGGCGTCGTTCCAGGCCGGCACCTCGGCGCCGACCTTCATCGCCAGGTCGGGGATCGAGCCGTCCTGCAGCATCATGCCGTAGAGGCCGGAGGTGAAGCTCTTGGCCACCGAGTAGGTCTTC
The DNA here is from genome assembly GCA_964342475.1 of uncultured Planctomycetales bacterium. Taxonomy (GTDB): domain Bacteria; phylum Planctomycetota; class UBA1135; order UBA1135; family UBA1135; genus J029. The sequence goes on along the minus strand of CAYFGE010000023.1, from coordinate 20,900 downwards.
TGCTTGGTCGAGCGGTTCCAGCCGCGGCCGTACCACTCGCCGACCAGGTAGCCGTTGCGGAACACCGCCAGCGCGCGCGCGCCGTTCTGCGCGACGTAGCGCCCGCCCTGCACCATCAGGGCGCGGTTCATGTTCTGCGCCTCGGGGGTCGACTCGGTCCAGTCGACGGTCGGCCAGGGGGCCATCGCGCCGGCGGCGGGCGGCGCGGCGGCCGGGCGCGGGAAGGCGGCCCAGTTGGCCGGGACCGACTGCGGCAGGGTGATGCCGAGGCGCTGCGCGGACTGCAGCACCTCGGGGGCGAGGAGCTGCTGCTGGGCGGGGAGGGCGTTCGCCGCGAGGCTGAGGGAGAGCGCGGCGAGGAGGGTGGCGGGACGCAGAAGGAAGCGCATGCTCCCGTTGTAGTCCGGTCGCGCGCGCCTTTCGGGAAGGCGGCGCAGAAAATCAGCGGCGCGCCGGCGGAATTTCGAGGATCCAGGCGTCGCGCAGCCCCGTCTCATGCGCCGCGCTGTCCAGGTCCTGCAGCTCGACGCCCCCGGGAACCGCCCGCCAGGCCACCGCGCGCGTCCCTCCGAGCAGGCGCAGCTCGCTGCCCGCCGCCGGCGAAACCCCCGGGACGCGCACCACCGCCGGCGGGAGCGCTTCGCCCTCGGCCGCCAGGACCACCGCGTGCACCGTGCCGTCGGCCGCCTCGAGCAGGCGCACCGGCCCCGCGGCGTGCGGCGCGCGCGGCACCGAGCCGTAGACCGCCGCGCCGTTCACCTCCATCCAGTCGCCGATGCCCGCGAGCAAGGTGTAGGCGCCGTCCTGCCAGCGGCCGTCCGGCCCCGGCGCGACGTTGAGCAGCAGGTTGCCGCCCTTCGCCACCACGTCCACCAGCAGGTGGACCGCCTCGCGCACGCTCAGGTACTCGGCGTCGGGCGTGTGGCTCCAGCCGCCGCCGGAGATGATGCAGCTCTCCCACGGGTAGGGCAGCAGCTGCTCGGGCACGCGGTTCTCGGGCGTCAGGTAGTTCTGGTGCGGCCCGGGCACCGCGCGGTCGACCACGATCAGGCCCGGCTGGTGGCGGCGCGCCATCGCGACCAGCTCGTCCATGCGGATGTCCTGGCTCTGCACGCGCTGCTTCGGCCAGCCCGGCCGCGCGCGCCGAGCGGCGACCTCCTCCTCGCTCATCGCCTGCACCCAGCCGCCGTCGAGCCACAGGATGTCGATGCGGCCGTAGCGGGTCATGAGCTCCTCGATCTGCCCGTGGGTGAAGCGGACGTAGTCCTCCCAGCGCTCCGGGTGGGCCGCCAGGTCGTAGTTCGGGTTGCGGTCGGGCGTCGGGAAGCGGCGCCACCAGTAGCCCTCGTAGTGCCAGTCCGGCTTGCTGAAGTAGGCGCCGGCCCACAGGCCCTCGGCGCGGAAGGCGTCGAAGATGCCCCGCGTGACGTCGGCGCGCGGGTCGTCGGCGAAGGCGCAGCCCGGCCCGGTGATGCGGTAGTCGGTCAGCCGCGTGTCGAACATCGAGAAGCCGTCGTGGTGCTTGGTGGTGAACACCACGTACCGCATGCCGGCGTCGCGCGCCGCCGCCGCCCAGCGCTCGGGCTCGAAGCCGCGCGGGTCGAAGGTGGCCGGCAGCTGCTCGTACCGCCGGCGGTACTCCTCGTAGTCGTCGAAGGGACGCTGGCACCAGCCCTCGTCCTCGCCGCAGATCGACCAGCTCTCGACGATGCCCCACTGGCTGTAGGGGCCCCAGTGCATGAGCAGGCCGAACTTGAGGTCCTGCCACTCGGCCAGGCGCGCGCGCACCAGCGGGTCGTCCGGCGCCTCCCAGTGGCGGTCCTCGGCGTGGAGGGCGGCCGGCGCGGCGGCCGTCCCCGCGCCCGGACCGCCGGGCAGCTGGCAGGCGGCGAGGGACAGCGGGGCGAGCGTGAGGACGCGGCGGAGGAGGGCGGCCATGCGCTCAATCTAGCGGCCGGGCCGCTGCTACCTTGCGGGCGAACGGCATGTCCGACTGCTCCCCCTCCTGTGACTGCTCGCCCGGCCCCTCGCGCCGCGGCTTCCTCGCCGGGATCGGCGCCGCGGCTGCGGCCGGTTCGATGCCCGCGCTCCACGGGCCGGACGGCGCGCAGGACGCGGACGCGCCGGCGGGCGCCAAGCTCAACCCGGCCTGGCTGGCCTCGCTCACCGCGCGCGGCGAGCAGGCGGTGGCCACCGGCAGCGAGCTGCGCTGGATCGGCATGCCGGTCGGCGGCATCGGCGCCGGCACGGTCTACCTCGGCGGCGACGGCCGGCTGTGGCTGTGGGACGTCTTCAACCACCCGCACGAGGGCGTCGAGAGCAAGACGCTCGACTACCTCGGGCAGACGGTGCGCCCGCGCGACGGCGCCAACTTCGTCCAACCGCCCGAGGCGCGCTCCCCCTTCGAGCTCGGCGTCGAGCTGCGCGTGGCGGACGCGGCGCAGCGGCCGATGGACCGCCGCGGCTGGGCCGAGGTGCGCTTCACCGGCGAGTACCCGGTCGGCCGCGTCTCCTACCGCGACCCCGACTGCCCGCTCGAGGCCGAGCTCGAGGCCTTCAGCCCCTTCGTGCCGCTGCGCGCGAAGGACTCGAACTGGCCGGCCACCGTGCTCGGCTACCGCTGGCGCAACACCGGCGACGCGCCGGTCCGCTTCGCCGTGCGCGCGGCGACCGAGAACCCGGTGCTGCTGCACCAGCGCGGGCGGCTGCGCGCGCGGCTGCTCCACACCGTCGAGCGCCTGCCCGGCGGCACCGTGCTGCTCGGCCACGCCGCCGAGGAGGAGGCGCCGGACCGCGCGCGCCCCGACCTGCCGCTCGAGGACTTCGAGCGCCCCGGCCACGGCGGCTGGGAGGCCGAGGGCACCGCCTTCGGCGACGGCCCGGTGCGCGCCGCGGGGATGCCCGCCTACCAGGGCGAGGTCGCGCAGCAGGGCGAGTACCTGGTCAACAGCCACCACACTCGCGGCGGCGAGGACGTCATCGCCGGCGACGCCCACACCGGCACCCTGACCGGTCCGCCCTTCCGCGTCGCGCGCCGCTACCTGAACTTCCTGGTCGGCGGCGGCCCCCACCCCGGCCGCACCAGCGTGCAGCTGCTCGTCGACGGCGCGGTGGTGCGCGAGCAGACCGGGGCCGCGGCGAACCGGCTGCGCCCGGCCTCCTTCGAGGTCGCCGAGTTCGAGGGGCGCGAGGCGCGCCTGCGCATCGTCGACCTCGAGTCCGGCCCGTGGGGCAACATCGGCGCCGACGCCTTCGTGCAGAGCGACCGCCCGGCGGCGCAGGAGCCGGTCGACCGCGCCCACGACTCCGGCTCCTTCGCGCTGGTGCTGGCCGGCCCGCCGCAGGACGAGGCGGTGGACGCCGGCGCCGGGCCGGGCAGCCGGGCCGCCGAGGCCTCCCTGGCCGACGGCCTGCGCGGCAGCCTCGAGCGCCGCTTCGAGCTGGCCCCGGGCGAGGAGCTGCGCCTCGACGTCCTGGTCTGCTGGCACTTCCCCAACCTGTCGCTGCCCGGCGCGCCGGCCGCCGGCCGCGAGTACGCCAGCCGCTTCCGCGACGCCGGCGAGGTGGCCGGGGCGCTGCTGCGCGAGCTTCCCGCGCTGCGCGAGCGCACCCTGCGCTGGCGCGACACCTGGTACGACTCGACCCTGCCCTGGTGGCTGCTCGACCGCACGATGGCCACCGCCAGCACGCTGGCGACGACCACCGCCAACTGGCTGGGCGACGGCCGCTTCTGGGGCTGGGAGGGCGTCGGCTGCTGCGCCGGCACCTGCACCCACGTGTGGCACTACGCGCAGGCGGTCGGGCGGCTGTTCCCCGAGCTCGAGCGCGACCTGCGCGAGCGCACCGACTTCGCCGCGCCGGCCTTCGACCCGGACAGCGGGCGCATCGACTTCCGCGGCGGGCTGGCCGGGCGCTGGGCGGCCGACGGCCAGGCCGGCGTCGTGCTGCGCGCCCTGCGCGAGCACCAGATGTCGCCCGACGACCGCTTCCTGCGCCGCAACTGGAGCAGCATCCGCGCCGCGCTGCGCTTCCTCATCGCGCAGGACGCCGGCGACGGCGCGGCCGACGGCGCCCTCGACGGCGAGCAGCACAACACCCTCGACGCCGAGTGGTACGGCCGCGTCCCCCACCTGACCGGGCTCTACCTGGCCGCGCTGGCCGCCGGCGAGGCGATGGCCGCGGAGGCCGGCGACGACGCCTTCGCCGCCGAGTGCCGCGAGCTGCGCGCGCGCGGGGCGGCGGCGATGATGGAGTGCTTCGACGGCGAGAGCTTCGTCCAGCTCGAGGATCCGGCGCACGCCGACGACATCGCGGTCGGGCGCGGCGTCCACATCGACCAGGTCATGGGCCAGGGCTGGGCGCACCAGCTCGGCCTCGGCCGGTTGTGGGACGCCGCCGCCACGCGCAGCGCGCTCGGCGCCCTGTGGCGGCACAACTTCGTCCCCGACATGGGGCGCCTGCGCGCGGGCCTCGCCCCCGGCGTGCGCGGCCGCCCCTACGCCGTCGCCGGCGACGCCGGCCTGGTCATGTGCACCTGGCCGAAGGGCGGACGCCGCGCCGACTGGGAGCGCCACTGGCAGTACGGCTACTTCAACGAGTGCATGAGCGGCTTCGAGTACCAGGCCGCCGGGCACATGGTGCGCGAGGGCCTGTTGCTCGAGGGCTTGGCGGTGACCCGCGCGGTCCACGACCGCTACCACCCGCGCCTGCGCAACCCCTACAACGAGGTCGAGTGCAGCGACCACTACGCGCGCGCGATGGCGGCCTACGGCGTCTACCTGGCGGTCTGCGGCTACGAGTACCACGGCCCGGCAGGGCGCCTCGGCTTCGCCCCGCGCGTCCGGCCCGAGGACTTCCGCGCCGCCTTCACCGCCGCCGAGGGCTGGGGCAGCTACTGGCAGCGCCACGAGGAGGGCGCCATGCGCTGCGGCGTCGACTGGCGCGCCGGCAGCCTGCGCCTGCGCCACCTGTCGGTCGAGCTGCCGGAGGGGCTCGCGGCCGACGCCGCGGTGCTCGACGGCGGCCCGCGCCTGCGCACGCGGCGCGCGGGGCGGCGGCTCGAGGTCGCGCTGCCCGAGGGCTTCCGCCTCGGCGAGGGCCGCAGCTTCGAGCTGCGCATCGCTCAGGGCGTGTAGAAGACTTCCTTCAGCATCGTCCACTTCTCGCCCGGCGCGGCGCTGGGGACGGGCTGCTGGCAGGGGTCGGTCTCCTCCCACCAGCGCAGCGTCTCGGCGTCGGCGGCCATCGCCGCCATGTCCGCCTCGAAGTCTTCGCCGTGGTACTCGAAATAGCCGAACAGGTAGTGGCGCCCGGGCTCCAGCTCGACGCGGTGGATCGAGTAGTTGCGGATGTGGCAGGCGCGGATGCGGTCGAGGACCCCCGGCCACACCGCCTCGTGCAGCTCCTCGTAGCGCGCGATGCACTCGGGGCGCAGGCCGATGACCATGGCGAAGCGGCGGGGAGCGGTCGGCGGGTTCGCGTTCACCGCCGCAGGCTACCGCGGGGGGCGGAATTCCCAGGTATCCTGGAAGCGTCCCCCGGGACGCCCTGGTCATGCTCCGCCCCCTCCTCGTCCTCCTGGCCGTCACCGGCCTGGCGCTCCCCCTGGCCGCCGCCCCGCAGGCGGCGATCTCGGAGTTCCTCGCCGCCAACCAGCACACCCTGCTCGACGAGGACGGCGACGACCCCGACTGGATCGAGCTGCGCAACCTCACCGCGGCCCCGCTCGACCTGTCGGGCTGGTACCTGACCGACGACGACGCGGACCTGACCAAGTGGTCCTTCCCCGCCGGCGCCTCGATGCCGGCCGGCGCCTACTGGGTGGTCTTCGCCTCCGGCAAGGACCGCGCGGTCGCCGGGCTGAACCTGCACACCAACTTCAAGCTGGCCGACTCCGGCGAGTACCTGGCCCTGGTCCTGCCGGACGGCGTCACGGTGGTGTCGGAGTACGCCCCCGAGTACCCCGAGCAGTTCACCGACATCAGCTTCGGCGTGAGCGGCGGGCAGGCGCGCTACTTCCCCGAGCCCACGCCCGGCGCGGCCAACAACCCCGGCGGCCCGGCGCCGGTGCGCGTCGCGCACTCCCCCGCCGCGCCGACCGCGGCCGACGACATCCTGGTCACCGCCGAGGTGGTCGGCGGCCTGACCGCCGCCGGCGCGCTGAACCTGCACCACCGCACCGGCTTCGGCGCGGAGGTCGTGGTCGCGATGAACGACCAGGGCCTGAACGGCGACCGCTTCGCGGGCGACGGCGTCCACAGCGCGACGCTCCCGGCCGGCACCGCCCTCGCCGGCGAGATGCTGCGCTGGTTCGTCAGCGCCGACGAGCCGGGCCTGCCCGCAGGCCGCGCGCCGCTGTTCCGCGACCCCCTCGACTCGCCGGAGTACTTCGGGGTGGTGGTCGCCGACCCCGCGGTGCAGAGCCCGCTGCCGGTCTTCGACTGGCACGTCGAGCGCCCCGGCGGCGCCAACACCCAGGCCGGCACGCGCTGCAGCCTGTGGCACCTCGGCCAGTTCTACGACAACGTCGAGGTGCGCCGTCGCGGCGGCAGCTCGGCCTTCTGGCCCAAGCGCAGCTACAAGTTCGACTTCAACAAGGGCGACCACTTCCGCTTCGACCCGGACCTGCCGCGCGTCGAGGAGATCAACCTCAACTCCACCTACGGCGACAAGTCCTTCGTCCGCCAGTCCACCTCCTACGAGATCTACGGCCTGTGCGGCGCCCCCGGCAGCATCAGCTACCCGGTGCGCCTGCAGCAGAACGGCGCCTTCTTCAGCGTGGCGGTGTTCATCGAGCAGGTGGACGAGGAGTACCTCGAGCGCCACGGCTACGACCCGGCCGGCGCGCTCTACAAGATGTACAACGAGGTCACCTCCTCGAGCTGGGGCGTGCGCAAGCAGACCCGCGAGTGGGAGGGCAACCAGGACCTCGCCGACCTGGTCGCCGGCGTGCAGCTCAGCGGCACCGCGCTGCGTGACTACCTGTTCGACAACGTCGACGTCCCCGAGGTGATCAGCTACCTGGTCGCCACCTCGCTGATCCACGACAACGACCACGTCGCCAAGAACTACTACCTCTACCGCGACAGCGACGGCGACGGCCTGTGGCGCTTCCTGCCGTGGGACAAGGACCTCACGCTCGGGCGCAACTACACGCTCGCCGGCGGCGTGCTGAACGACACGATCTGGGCCGACGACGACCCCTACAGCCACCCGCTGTTCGCCGACCGCAACCACCGCAAGAACGACGGCCCGTGGAACCGGCTGATCGACGCCGTCCACCGCACCCCGGAGACTCGGGAGATGTACCTGCGCCGCCTGCGCACGGTCCTGGACGAGGTGCTGCAGCCCTCCACCACCCCGATGGCCGAGCGCATCCTCGAGGCGCGGCTGGACGAGCTGCAGACCCTGATGGCGGCCGACGTCGCCCTCGACCAGGCCAAGTGGGGCATCCCGAGCTGGGGCACTCCCTACGACTTCGCCGCCGACCTCGGCCGGCTGAAGTCGCTCTACCTGCCGGTGCGCCGGCAGCACCTGTTCACCACCCACGGCCCGAGCGGCACCGGCCTGGTCCCCGCCGCGCAGTCCCCCGCCGCGCGGGTCACCTTCGGGCGCATCGAGGACAGCCCGGTCAGCGGCAACGAGGAGGAGGAGTTCGTCGAGCTGGTCAACCCGGGCGCCGAGGCGGTGGACGTCTCCGGCTGGGAGCTGGCCGGCGGAGTCGACCTCGTGCTCCCCGCCGGCACCGTGGTCCCTCCCGGCGGCGCGGTCTTCCTGGTCGAGGACCCGGCCGCCTTCCGCGCCCGCGCCACCGGCCCCTCCGGTGGCCAGGGACTGCTCGTCGTCGGCCCCTACTCGGGCAACCTCGACCCCGGCGAGAGCCTGGCGCTGTGGGACCGCGAGGGCCTGCTCGTCGCCTCGACCGACGGCCCGGTCCTGGCTGCCCGCGGCCTGGTCGCAGGCGGCACCGCCGCCCTGGTCGTGGCCGGCGCCACCCCGGGCGGCCAGACGCTGCTCGCCTACTCCCTGACGGGACCGGGGCCGACGGCCTCGAGCTACGGCACCCTCACCCTGAGCCCCCCGATCCGGCAGGCCGGCAGCCGGACGGCCGACTGGGCCGGGACCGCGGTCTACTCCGTCTCCGTGCCCCCGAACGCCGCCGGCATGGCGGTCTGGGCCCAGGCCTTCGACGCCGGCTCGCTCGGGCTGACGAACGGCCTCGCCCTGGTCATCGGCTGAGCCGGCCCGTCCCGCCCTACGGCCCGATCGTCACCATCCGCGCCACCGACGCCATCCGCACCTGCATCATCCCCGGGATGAACACCACCGCCGACAGCCAGAAGCTCCGCCCGAGGTGCGGCGCCAGCAGCGGGTCCGGGTGGATCAGCGCCCGCGCGTCGCCCTGGGCGTCCAGCACCCCGCGGGCGTTCTGCAGGAAGGTCGGGAACCACCCCCCGCTCATCCGCGCCAGCAGCGGGTCCATCGTCAGCGGCACCTCGAAGCCGTTCAGCACCGTCGGCCCGGTCCCGCTGGCCGAGGCCAGCAGCGCGTAGCTCCAGCCGGCCTCGCTGGGCGGGAACTCGAGCAGCGCCTCGACCGGGGCGGTGCCACCCAGGGAAAGGGTGTCGGGGCGGAGGTGCAGGCCGGGGCGGAACTCGTAGATGTGGGCGCCGCCGGCTGAGACCTGTCCTCCGGCTCCGCTCTCAAATGGCGCTCCGACCAGGATCGTGGGACCCACTCGCCGGGTGGAAGGCGGGAAGGCCCTCAGGTTCCAGCCGAGCATTCCATTGGGCTCCTGCCCGTCCATGGTTCCGATGACCTCGCCATCCCGCATGCTCCGGACTTCCACCCGCCCAGCGGATCCCCCTGGGCCACCCGGATACCTGGGCAGTCCGACCGCGAAATCAGGCACCGGGTCGGAGTCCGCACTCCCGGGGAGCGCGGCCAGCACCAATCCGAGTTGGACATCGGGATCCCAGGATCCGAAGGTCCTCAAGGTCCGGCCGGTCCGACCGGAGAGCACATGGACGAAGGAAGGGGCCGCGAAGGTCACCCCCGGCTCCCCCACCAGGAGATCGGAGCAGCCGTCCCCGTCCAGGTCGGGCAGGAGGTCGAGCGACCAGCCGAATCCGACGACCGTGCCGGGACGGGAGGCCCAGAGCATGCGGCCGTCCGCGCCGGAGTACAGGCGGACGATGCCGTTCTGCCACACCGGGTCCCCGATCGCGACCTCCGGGACGCCGTCGCCGTCCAGGTCCTCCTCCAGCGAGAGGAAGGGGGCGTTGTTCAAGCTGAATGGGATCGGGCCGCTGGTCTTCCGCCACAGCTCGACGCCGACGCGCGAGGAGATGGCCAGGAGGGACGGTCCGGCGTGGACGAGGAAGTCCTCCCAGCCGTCGAGGTCGAGGTCCCCTGCCGGTCGGATGTCGGTCCCTAAGCTGGCGACACCGAACATCGTCCCCGAGTAGACCTGGAGCAATTGGCTGTTCTGGCTGGAGTAGAGGCGGATCTCACCGGCCGGCTGCCAGGGTGAAGGCGCTTGGATTCCGACCAGGACGTCCGCGAGACCGTCCCCGTCCCGGTCGGGCACGCTGCAGACCGAGATCGCCGAGCCGGAGGCGCCGGCCGGCGGAAGGGTGAAGAGCAGAGAGCCGTCGGCCCCGGAGTAGAACTCGAAGCCGCGCGGCTGGGCCACGGGTGCCGACCAGCCGACGGCGAAGTCGGCCTCGCCGTCCCCGTCCACGTCGTCGATGACCTCGAGGAGGTAGCCGAAATCCTGGTAGGACTGACTCCCCTGCTGGGACCACCTCTGCGCCCAGTATCCCCCCTGGGCGGCCGGAAGTCCTGTCGGCGCCCAGAGGAGGACCACCGAAGCGATCCCGCCGGCCAGGGTCACCAGATTCACATCGGGCCGGATCCGGATCATCCGACCACCTCCGCCACGGGATTCGAGAGGTCACAGGCCTGGGAATAGGCCTGCAGGTAGATCGTGGCCGAAAGGTCCTCTCCGGGGAAATCAAACGGGAAGATCACCCGCCCAGTCACATCGGAGTAGACCCGAGAGAGGTATGCATGGGTCAGTGGATTGACCTCCATGAACAGCCCGCCGCAGCCCGGCACAGGCTCCCACCCGAGGCTCAGGTCGTAGACCAACGTGACCTGGGTGTTCGGCGAAAAGCCGATCCCACAGACCACCGTCTGCGCCCCCGCCAGCGGCGCGTTCACCCGCCCCAGCCGCGGGGAGCTGATGTTCGGAGTCAGCAGCACGGCATAGCGGTGACCATTGGTCTCCTGGGCGGTGGCGGCGATCTCACCCAGGCTGTTGATCACGCGCGCCTCGACCAGGACGTCCGTCGCGCCGAGACCGCCCGTGACCTGCGACCGCAGGTCCTGCATCCCGAGCTGATCGTCCCACACGAAGGCACGCTTGGCCGGATTCCCGCTCGACGCGTCCCAGTACTCTCCGACCACCTGCTCCTCGAGGACACCCGCGATCCCGGCGCTGATCGCCCATGCCTCGTCCCCCTGCGTCGGAAGAAGGGTGAAGGCGGACAGATCCGTCAGCGCCTGCGGCGTCAGCGAAGGCCAGATCACCGCCTTCCGCACCACGCCGTTGGGGGTGGACCCGGAGACGAATGCCTCCGACCAGCCCACCGCATGGAGGCCGCGGTTCACCGCGTTCGCCTCGGCATCGGGCAGGGCAGGATCCAGCCAATCCAGGGGCCGGGCGGTGGCGCTCCCCGGCAGCCAGGCCGTGCCGCGGACCTGGGCCGTGCCGGAGGTGGATTGCGAGGCACCGACCGCGTAGCCGGCGCCGTTCATGCCGTTTCCCCAGCCACCGCTGGAGCCCGCAATTGGATTGAGTGGCTGAGTCCCCTCGTCGAGATCCACCGAGCGGCGGAAACCCTCCCAGCTCGGGCTGTTCGCCTGGGGCTTGTCCTTGCCCACCATCAGGCCGTCCCGGTTGATGCCGCGGGCCCGGGTGTTCGCTCCCTCCTTGAAGGCCGTCACCGGCCGAGGATTGGCCAGGTCGATCGGCCAGAAGAAGCCCTGGTCCGTCCCGGACTGCCCGGCGGTCGGGCGCACCCAGCCGGCGATCGTCACCGACTGGCCCGTGATGGCGATGCCGCCGGCGTAGCTCTCCTGGAAGCCGGTGTCGGTCACCGCGACGGCGCGGGTGTGGTCGGCAGCCGGATTGCTCTGCCAGTCCATGGAATGGGCGGTGTAGGTCGTCTGCGCACTCAGGGCGGTGGTGCCGAGGAGGGCGACGCACAGGGAGAAGAAAGAAAAGGTGTGTGTGAGAAACAATACCATATTCCTTTTCGTGGGCGGTGCGAACGGAGACGCCGTTGGAGATCCCTCCTCCCTCTCAAGCGCGGCCAGGGCGGATCTGGGACACGAGTAATCCCAGGTGCGCGGGTCGAGGCCATCCGCACCGGAGCCGGACGATTCCTTCCGGGCGGAGCCGGTCGCTCAGGGTTGGAGCGCCACCTGGACCGGCTCGCCGGGCACCAGGCCCAGGCCCGGTTGCGGCTCGAGGCGGACGGCGCGGCCGTACTCCGGCACCGCCGGGTCGCGCCAGAGCTCGGGCGGCAGCTCCCCCACCACCGGGGACAGTGCGCCCACCACGCCCTCGGCCTGCTCGCGGCCGTCGGCGCGCACGACCAGGACCCGGTCGCCGGGGGCGACGGTCTCGAGGGCACCCGGCGGCAGCCAGAAGCTGACCGCCTCGCCCACAGCCGGGGTCAGCGAGAGCAGCGGCTGGCCGAGCGTGACGGCGAGGCCGGCCGAGGCCTGCACCGCGCGGACGCGGCCCGAGGCCGGAGCACGCAGGACCAGCGCCGCGCGCTGCACCTCGATCTCGGCCAGGCGGAGCTCCTGCACCTGGACCGCCGCCTCGAGCGCGGCGAGGCGCGGGGCCACCGGCACGATCTCCGGCGCGGTGGCGGCGAACAGGCGCGCGCGCTCGAGCGCGGCGGCGTACTCCTCCTCGAGCTGCGCGACCAGGCGCTCGGTCGAGGCGATGCGCTCGGCGACCACGGCCTCGGCCAGGCGCAGGTCCTCGGCCTCGGCCTCCGACAGCACCGCCGATTCGACCAGGCTGGCAGCGCGCAGGGTGGCGACGTGGCGTCGCTCGAGCTCGACCCGGTCGGTCTCGAGGCGCACCCGCGCCTGGAGCAGCTCGACGCGCTGCTCAGCCGCGTCCATGCGGAAGCGGCGCACGTCGGTCTCCCACTCGCGCTCGAGCTCGCCGACGCGCGCGGCCAGCTCGTCGATCACCGCTTCGCGCTCGGCGCCGAGGCGCTCGACCTCGGCCGCGGCGGTGGCCAGGCGGGCCACGAGCAGGGAGGGATCGAGCAGCGCCACCACCTGGCCGGCGGCGACCTCCTGGTAGGCCTCGACGGCGAGCTCGGCGATCACGCCGTCGGCCGGGGCCGACACGGTGTAGTCGCGGACCTCCGCCAGGCCGCGGAACTCGGTGCGCGCGCCGCGCATCTCGAGCAGCGCCAGCACCCCCCACACCGCGGCCAGCCACACGGCCAGGGGCAGGGCCCGGCGGCGGAAGTCGTCGAAGCGGCGGTGAAGGGGATCGGGACCTTGCGCACGGTTCAGATCTCGGCGTACTCGTCGCGGAGGACCAGCCCGACCTCGCCCAGCCCGGCGACGGCCTCGAGGGCGGCGACCAGGTCGCCGCTGCGGCCGGGGTCGCGCAGGCGCACCTGGTAGACGTACTCGGCGCCGCCGGCGCCCTCGCGCACCGAGACGCGGCGCGCGGTACGGCAGTGGGCCCGCAGCACGCCGTCCAGGTCGGTGTCGGTGCGGCCGCGCTCGGGACCGGACAGGCGGCAGTTCAGGTGGCCGTCGTAGGGCGACAAGGAGCCGAAGCGGGTGTAGTGGAGATAGAAGGACACCAGGGCGAGGGCCAGCGCGCCGATGATCGCCGCGGCGTGCCGCTGCGAGCCGATCGCCATGCCGATCACCAGGGCGAAGAACACGAACACGGTGTCGCGCGTGTCCTTCAGGACGTTGCGGAAGCGGATGATCGCCAGCGCGCCGATCAGGCCGAAGGCGGTGACGATCGAGTTGCCGATCACGAACATGACCAGCGCCACGACCATGGTCAGCAGCACGAGCGACTGGGTGAAGGTGCGCGAGTAGGACAGGCCGCTGTGGATGCGCAGGTAGACCCAGGCCAGGAACTGCCCGACCACGAAGGCCAGCAGCAGCGACAGCGCCATGGCCTCGGGGCTGTCCACCGGGACCACCGGGCCGCCGGCCGAGAACAGGCGCATCAGGCCGTCGAAGCTATCCATGGAAGGCCTCCGCGAAGGGGCGGGTGCGGCGCACCTCCTCCAGGCAGAGCACGTACTTGGCCACCGAGCAGCGGTCGAGCTGGAAGGTCTCGACCAGGCTCTCGATCCAGCGCGGGCAGGAGTCGGTGAACTTCAGCTCGAGGATGGTCTTCGGGCAGGGCGTCGGCCGCCAGTCGAAGGAGTCGAAGTCGAACTCGCCGCCGAGCCGCGCCGGCGCGTTCTGCAGCGCGCGGTCGAAGGTCAGCCGCGCCGGCTCGGGCCCCGTCGCCTCGTAGGCCTCGCGCAGGTAGGAGACGTAGACCGCCGGACGCGCGGCCAGGCGCGCCGCGAGGCTGCGGAACTCGGCGAAGTCGAAGTCCGCCGCCAGCGCCGGGTCGGGCACCGCCCGGCCGCGCAGCAGCGCCACCGCCGCCTCGCGCGACAGCAGCACGCGCCGCTTCCGGATCACCCGGTCGGTGCGCCGCTTCACCTCGGCGAACAGCGGCGAGTCGGGCCGGCCGTCGTAACCGCGGATGCGCAGCTTGAAGCGGTTCTTCTGCCCGCGGACGGTGGTCTCGTAGAGCTCGTGGACCGGGCCGTCGAGGTACAGGCTGTGCACCGCGTAGCGCCGGTCCGCCTGCTGGGCGGTGAAGTAGTCCGGCTCCATCCAGGGCGAGGTGAAGTGCCGGATCTCCTGCGCCAAGTCCTCGTCGATGAGGTACTTGCACTCGTAGCGCGAGCGCAGCGTGCGGTCGAGGGCCCAGGGAGAGGACATGGCGGCTGGAGGAAGCGGGCCGCGGCCCGCCTTCACGATTATGGCACGGATTCTCCATCCCCGCTCCACGAAGGAGCGGCGGCGCGCGGGCTCAGCGGATCCGCGCGTCGAGCTCGGCCAGCTTCAGCCGGATCGAAAGGATCCAGGGTTGTTCGCCGGCGGTCCAGTGCCCGTAGGTGGTCGTCACGATCGTGTCGTCCGGGAGGAGCACGACGCCCGGGTAGGCGCAGTCCCAGCGGTGCAGGTTGTCCTTCAGGCGCACGCGGTACTGCCCCTCGCGACCCTCGACGAGGTCCTCCCAGGTGCCGACCCAGGCCACCCAGTCGCCCTGGGTCATGCTGTGCCGCGTGGTGTCGCGGAAGCTGATGAAGTAGCGGCCGTCGGCGGTGCGCACGGCGGTGTGCCGGTCGCCGGTCAGCGCGGCGGGGAGCTCGCGCGGCGCGCTCCAGCTGCGTCCGCCGTCCTCGCTGAACACGACGAAGCTGTTGAACTGCCGGCTGTTCTCGCGCAGCAGCAGCGCCAGCGTCCCGCCGTCCGGCGAGACGACCACGCCCGGCTCGCACAGGTGCGCGGACGGGTGGCTGGCGATCACCTCGGGCGCGCTCCAGCTCAGGCCGCCGTCGGTCGAGCGGATCTGGAAGACGTGGAAGCGCCGGCCGTCGGCGGGCGGGGCGTGCTGCTCGCCGATGAAGCGCCCGTCGTCGTGGAACCAGGACACGTACTCGCCCGGGCCGACCGCGGCCAGCGAGGCGTTGGCCACGATGCCGCCGTAGTCGCCGATCGGCGCGAGCTCGCTCCAGCTGGCCCCGTCGTCCTCGCTCACCGCCATCCGGACCGGGTTCAGCCCGCTGAACACGATCAGGCGCTTCTTCCCGGCCGCGTCCGCCACGCGGTAGATCGTCGGCACCTCCTGCGAGGTGGCCCAGGACTCCGGCACCGGCAGGCGCTCGCCCCAGCTCCGGCCGCCGTCCTCGCTGCGGCGGTAGACGATCGGGCCGCGGCCGTGCCCCTGCGGGAAGACGGTGAGGATGGTGCGGCCGTCCTCGAGCAGCACGGTGGTCGGGTGGCCGAGGTACTGCCCCGGCTCGCGGTCCACCACGGTCTGGCGGTGGGTCTCGGCGTCGAGGTCGAGGACGGGGATCGTGTAGGCCGGCGGCAGCGGGGCGGCCGGGTCCTGGGCGAGGAGGACGAGGAAGGAAGCGAGGAGCATCGCGGCGACTGCCCTAGCGCCATGCGCCTCCCCGCCCTCCTCCTCCTCGCCCTGCTGCCGGCCTGCGCGATGAGCCGGACGACCACCAACCAGCCGCTCGACCCCGAGGTGATCGCCTCGCTGGTGCCGGGAGTGACCACCGCGCTCGAGGTGGCCGAGAAGCTCGGCGCGCCGAGCCAGGTGGTCGAGCTCGGGCAGCGCTCGGCGTGGCTCTACGAGCACGTGCAGGAGAAGCACGAGGGCCTGTTCCTGTTGGTCCTCGGCTTGCACGGCCACGACGTCCAGGCCGACCGCTGCTGGGTCTTCTTCGACACCGCGGACGTCCTCACCCACGTCGGCAGCACGCTCCAGGCCGCCGACGCCGTCTACGACGTGCCGCTGTTCTGATCCGCGTGCGCCGGCTCCTCCTCCCCGCGCTGCTCGCCGCCTCGGCGGCCGGCTGCGTCACCTTCAACCTCTCCGAGCAGCGCCTGTTCCAGCCGCCGCCGCCAGCGGGCGTCGCCGCGCTGCGGCCGGGCGACGAGCTGGCCGCGGTGCTCGGCCGCCTCGGCGCGCCCAGCGAGGTGGCCGAGGACGGCGACGGGATGATCCTGAGCTGGCTGTGGGACCAGACCGACGCCTCGGGCTTCAACGTCCGCGTCCCCACCGGCAACTCGCGCTCGGTCAGCTTCAACTGGCTGGGCCGTGACCACACCGCGCAGCGCCTGCGCCTGCGCTTCGACGCCGGCTGGCGCCTGGTCCAGGTCGTCGACGAGGGCGGCGCGTGAGCGGCGGCGCGCTCCTCCTCGTGCGCTGCGGCACGACGAAGGAGGCGATCCGCGCCGAGCACGGCGACTTCGCCGCCTGGATCCGCCGCACCGCCGGCTGGACGGCGGCGGAGGCGCCCGAGTGCGCGCCCTACCTCGGCGAGGCGCTGCCCGAGCCCGCCGGCCTGGCCGGCGCCGTGCTGACCGGCTCGCCGGCCATGGTCACCGACGACGAGGCGTGGATGCGCAGCACCGCCGGCTGGCTGCGCGGAGCGGTGGCCGCCGGGCTGCCACTGTTCGGCATCTGCTTCGGCCACCAGCTGCTCGCCGCCGCGCTCGGCGGCCGCGTGGCCGACCACCCCGCCGGCATGGAGCTGGGCACGGTCGAGGTCGAGGCCGCGCCCCCTGCAGGCGAGGACGCGCTGTTCGGCGCGATGCCCGCGCGCTACCCGGTGCAGGCCACCCACGCGCAGGGCGTGATCGCGCTGCCGCCGGGGGCGGTGGTCCTGGCCGGCAACGCCCACGAGCCGCACCACGCCGTGCGCTTCGCGCCGCGCTGCTGGGGGGTGCAGTTCCACCCCGAGGCCGACGCCGCGGTGATGCGCGGCTACGTCGCGGCCTACTCCGCCGACGCCGCGGCCGGGCGCAAGCGCATCGGCCTGCTCGGCGAGCCGGTGAGCGAGACGCCTGAGGCGAACGCCCTGCTGGCCCGCTTCGGGGCGCTGGCGCGCGCCTGAGGGCGGCCGCGCTCAGCCCGCGTCCGGCTCGACCGGCGCGCCGTCGAGTTCGAAGACCGCCGGGTCGATGCCGAGGTGACGCAGGAGGGTGGGCGTGGCGTCCACCGCGCGCGGCGCGCCGAGCTCGGCGCTGGCGGGCACGCCCGGACCGCACAGGATCCACCACACCGCGCGCACCGCCTCGTCCTGCGCCGGGTCGCCGGTCAGCGCGTGGCCGGTGCCCTGCCCGTCGCGGCCGTAGCCGCCGTGGTCGGTGGTCGCCAGCACCAGCCACTGTTCGCGGCCGCGCTCGACCTCGGGGCGGGCGCGCAGCGCGTCGAGGATCTCCCCGACCAGCGCGTCGGCGCGGGCGATGGCGGCGAGGTACTCCGGCTGCTCGGCGTGGTAGCCGTGCTCGTGGCCGGCGTGGTCGGCGGCGTCGAGGTGGACGACGACCACGTCGGGCTCGACCCCCTCCTCCCCCGCCAGCAGGCGCACCGCCGCGGCGGCCACCGCGGCGTCGTCGCCGCCGCCGGCGAACTCGAGGTCGGCCACCGCGTCCGGGGTCAGCGCCTCGACGATCGGCGACCAGGTGGCGAAGGCGGCGGTGTGCAGCTCGGGCCGCGCGGTCTTCACCATGCGGAAGAGGTGCGGGAAGGCCGCCGGGTCGTCGGGGTCGTCGCCGTTGGCCTCGACGCCGTGGTGCTCCGGGGTGAAGCCGTTGAGCAGGGTGGCCCAGTTGGGCGCGCTGTGGCCGCTGACCTCGACGTTGCGCGCGCGGTCGGTGAAGGCGCCCGCGGCGGCGAGGCGGTCGAGGTGCGGGGTGGGCGCGGCGCGCAGCGCGTCGGCGCGCACGCCGTCGAGGCCGAGCAGCAGCACCTTCGGCCGCAGGCCGTCCACCTCGGCGCGCCAGGCGGCGTGCGCGGCCTCCAGCTCGGCGGCGCGCGCCGCGCGCTCGGCGGCGAAGTTGTGCCGCTCGCCCGGGTCGGCGGCCAGGTCGGACAGCCAGCGCGCGTCCGCCCCCTCGAGCTCGCTGCGGTCGGTGTCGCGCGGGTGCCGGATCCACTTCTCGTCGCCGTCGAGGACCGCGCCCTGCCGCCCCACCTGCCAGTGCAGGCGGCGCGGCGCCGCCGCGGCCTCCCAGACGCCGACCAGGCTGCGGCCGTCGAGCGCCGGCGGCGCCTCCAGGCCGGCCAGCTCGCAGAGGGTGGGCATCCAGTCGGTCGCGTGCGCCGTGGCGTCCGTCGTCGCGCCGGCCGGCACCCGGCCCGGCCAGGACAGCACCGCCGGCACGCGCACGCCGCCCTCGAACAGGCTGAACTTCGCTCCGCGGTACGGCCCGGCGCTGCCCCCGCCGCGGAAGCTGCGCTCCTCGGTCGAGTGGCCGTGGTCGGACTGGAACACGACGATCGTGTCCTCGCGCAGCCCGAGCGCCTCGAGCTCACCGAGGACCGCGCCGAGCTGCGCGTCGGTCGTGGCGAGCATGGCGAGGTAGTCGGCGCGCGGCTTCTCCGCCCCCGCGAAGCGCGCGCGCCACTCGGCCTTGCCCTGCAGCGGGTAGTGCGGCGAGTTGAAGGGGAGGTAGAGGAAGAAGGGGCGCCCGTCGGCGGCGCGATCGCGCAGGAAGGCGGTGGCCTCGCGCACGAGCAGGTCGCCGAAGTGCCGGCCGTCCTCCCACACCTCCTCGTCGCCGCGCCACAGGTCGTGGCGGTTCGGCCCGCTCCAGTAGAAGTAGTGCGACCAGTTGTCGATGCAGCCGAGGCGGTGGCCGAAGAAGCGCTCGAAGCCCTGGTCGGTCGGCCGCTCGCCCGGGCGGTCGCCGAGGTGCCACTTGCCGAACAGCGCGGTGGCGTAGCCGGCCTCGCGGAAGACCTCGGCCAGGGTGGTCTCCTCGCCGCGCAGACCCGGGCCGCCCGGCCAGACGTTGCCCGGCACGCCGACACGCTGCGGGTAGCGGCCGGTCAGCAGGCCGGCGCGCGAGGGCGAGCAGATCGAGGAGGCGGCGTAGAAGCGGGTGAAGCGCAGCCCCGCCGCGGCCAGGCCGTCGAGGGTGGGCGTGACCACGTCCTCGGTGCCGCAGGCGCCGAGGTCCACCGTGCCCTGGTCGTCGGTCAGCACGAGGAGGACGTTGGGCCGCCGGCCGCGGGGCGCGGCCGCGCCGAGGCCCCGCTCGGCGCGCAGGCGTTCCCAGGCGGCGGTCTCCTCGGCGAGGCGCGCGAAGGTCTCCGACTCGCGCACCGCGAGCAGGGACTCGAAGAAGCCCTTGCCGAACAGGACCTCCCACACGGCCGTGCCGCGGCCCTCGACCCGCTCGGCCAGCGCCGCCTCGTCGCGGGCGAGGGCGTCGATCAGCGCGGGGAAGTCGGCGGCGCGGGCCGCGGCGAGGCCGCGCGTGGCGAAGACCACGCGCAGCTGCTGGTAGTCGTCCTCGAGCAGGCCGAGCTTGCCCGGCAGGGCCACCTCGCCGAGGTGCTCCGCGAGGAAGCCGAGGCTGCCGCGCGCCTCGGCGAGCACTGCGCCGCGCGCCTCGTCCAGGGACGGCAGCAGCGCGAAGCGGAGGCCGGAGTCGGGCGCGCGGCCCTCCTCGACCGCCTCGCGCAGGTCCTGCGCCAGGGAGGTCGCCATCATCAGGTGGAGCAGCGTGCCGCCGGCGCGCAGCTCCTGCGCGGTGCGCTCCACGGCCCGCAGCAGCTCAGGATCGGCCGGGGCCTCCTCCAGAGCCGCGCGCGCGAGCTCGAGCAGATCGAGGACGCGCGCGCCGTCCGGCTGATCGTCGAAGGGGTCGGGCTGCGCCACGCGCGGGGCCGGCGGCGCGGCCGCCCAGGCCAGCCAGGCCGCGCGGTCGGCGGGCGGCTCGAGCAGCGCGGGATCGACGTCCGGCAGGACCGCCGCGGGCGGCGGCGCCAGCGCGTCGAGCTCGCGCCACAGCAGATCCGCCTGCTCGCGCAGGTCGCCGGCGCGCAGGCCGACCAGGGCCGGCGCGAGGACGAGGAGCAGAACGAGGAGGCCCAGCAGGACCAGGGTGAAGCGGAGGGGGCGGGTCAACGGCATCCGTGGCTCAGGTCTGGGACGATCGCGCGCCCCGCAGCCTTCCGCCAATCTACTCTGGAGGCCCCTCGGGAGTCCGCATGCGCCAGTTCCTTCCGGTCGTCCTCGTCTGCCTCGCCCTCGGCCCGCCGGCCCCGGCCCAGGAGGACGCCTCCCTGCTCCGGCCCGACGCCGGCTTCGCCCTGCCGGCCCCCGACCCGGCCTGGACCCTGCGCGAGCTCGGCGAGGTCGGCGCCGGCAGCTACCAGCTCGTGCTCGTGCCCGACCGCGGGCAGGGCAAGGCGCAGTTCACCGTGCGCGTGGCGCCGAACGGCCCGCCGGAGGACCCCGCCGCCTACCGCGACCAGTTGCTCGCCACGGTCCGGGACCAGCCGGGCTACCGCGACCTCGAGGCCCTCGAGCGCGAGCTGGGCGGCGCGCGCGCAGCGGGCTTCGCGCTGACCACGCGGATCGGCGAGGAGGACTACCGTGTGCGCCAGTTCGTCCTGGTCCACGCCGGGCTGCGCCTCATGGTGCAGGAGCACGCGCCGCTCGCCCGCTCCGCCGAGTTCGCCGCCGCCTTCGCCCCGCTCTTCGACGGCTTCGAGCTGCTCGCCCTCGAGGGCGCGGCGGCGGATGAGGAGTTCCTGCGCGAGCTGGCCGCGCGCTGCGCCACCGTGTGGGACTGGGAGAGCGACTGGGAGAGCGCCGCCGCGCGCGCGCGCGCCGAGGGCAGGCCGATCCTCGTGTACGCGCGCTTCTACCCCGGATTCACGATGAGCGACGCGGTGATGGCCGGTCCCTTCCAGGAGCCCGCCGTGGTCGAGCTCGGCCGCGCCTTCGTGCCGCTGCGCCTGCGCAAGGAGGACCGCACCCCGCTGCACGATCCTGCGGTCTACGGCCTCGGCCCGGCCACCTTCGGCCAGAGCATCCTGTTCACCGACGCCGACGGCCGCGTGCTGGCCGAGGAGACCCTGCCGCACCCCTCCACCCTGCTGGCGACGATGCGGCGGGCGCTGGCCGCGGCCGGCGTCGCGGTCCCCGCGCCCCCCGCCGGGGACGGCGCGGAGGCGCGGCTCGCGCGCGCGCGACGCCACGCCGAGGCGCTCGACGCCGCCGCCGCGCTGGCCGAGC
>CAYFGE010000022.1:0-59659 GCA_964342475.1 uncultured Planctomycetales bacterium | reverse complement strand
GGACCGCGGTGGCCGGCGGCGCGGCCGGCGCGGTGGCCGCCGGCGGCTGGGCCGGCACGGTCGGCAGCCGCGGCGAGGAGCACGCCGTCGCCGTCCTGCTCGACGGCGAGGAGCTGTGGCGCTTCCAGCACGACCCCGCCGCGCCGCACTGCTTCTTCCACCCGCTGGCGCTTCCCGGCACGCCGCCGCTGACGGCGGACGCGCCCGCCGACCACGTCCACCACCACGGGCTGTGGTTCTCGTGGAAGCTGATCAACGGCGTCAACTACTGGGAGCACGCGCCGGGCCGCGACCGGCCGGCGGGCCGCACCGACTGGCAGCTCACGCGCCGCGAGGTGCACGGCGACGGGCGCGCGCGCATCGGCCTGCGCCTGCAGTACGCCTCGCCCGAGGAGGGCCGGGTGCTCAGCGAGGAGCGCGAGATCGAGGTCTCGGCGCCCGCCGCCGACGGCAGCTACGCCATCGACTGGACCGGCCGCTTCACCGCGCTCGCGGAGCGCGTGGTGCTCAACCGCACGCCGCCCCCCGGGCAGCCCGGCGCCAAGGTCTTCGGCGGCTACGCCGGGCTGTCGCTGCGCCTGGTCCAGCTCGCGGAGCGCGGCGCCGCCACCGAGGGCGGCCCGGTCGCCTTCAACGAGCAGGACCGCTTCCGCGGCAACGCCGGCGCCTTCGACTACCACGGCAGCCTCGGCGGACGGCCGGTCGGAGTCGCGGTGCTCGACCACACCGAGAACCTGCCCCACCCCGACCTGGCCCCGACCCCGTGGTACGCCATCCGCAGCGGCGCGATGAGCTTCGTCAACGCCGCCGTGCTGTGCTGGCAGCCGCTCGAGCTGGCTCGCGGCGACGGCTTCACGCTGCGCTACCGTGTCCTCGTCCACCCCGGACGCTGGGACGCCGCCCGCCTCGCCGCCGAGCGCCGCCGCGCCGCCGGCCTCCCCGAGGAACGATGACCGACACCCCCCGCACGCTCTCCCGCCGCGCCGCGCTGAAGACCGCCGGCGCCTTCGCCGCCCCCCTCGTCCTGCCGCGCGGCCTGCGCGCCGCGGTGCGCAACGACGCCATCCGCATCGGCTGCATCGGCGTCGGCCGCATGGGCCGCGGCGACATGTTCGCGCTGCTCGACCGCGGCCTCGAGCCGGAGCTCAACGCGCGCATCGTCGCCGTCTGCGACCCGGACGCGCGCCGCGCCGAGCGCGCCAAGGCGGACGTCGAGAAGCGCTACGCCGCCAAGGACCCGGACGGCGCGGCGGTCGACATCCAGGTCTTCCGCGACTTCCGCGAGCTGCTCGCGCGGCCCGACATCGACGCCGTCACCGTGTCGACGCCCGACTTCTGGCACGCCGGCCACGGCGTCGCCGCCGCGCGCGCCGGCAAGGACATCTACATCCAGAAACCGCTGACGCTGACCATCGGCGAGGGGAAGGCCCTCGTGAAGGCGGTGCGCGAGAACGGCGTGGTGCTGCAGACCGGCTCGCAGCAGCGCTCCGACGCGCGCTTCCGCCACGCCTGCGAGCTGGTGCGCAACGGCCGCCTGGGGAAGCTGCGCCAGGTCGAGGTCTGGCTGCCGCCGGACTCCGGCGTGGCGCGCGCGCCCGAGACCGAACCGCCGGCCTGGCTCGACCACGACCTGTGGACGGGGCCGACGATGCCGCGCGGCTACGTCGAGATCGGCGTCCACCCGCAGGAGGGCTTCGGCCGGCCCGGCTGGCTGCAGCGCCAGGGCTACACCCGCGGGATGATCACCGGCTGGGGCTCGCACATGAACGACATCGCCCAGTGGGCGCGCGGCACCGACCGCGACTCCGGCCTGACCGAGATCGAGGCCAAGGCCCACTACCCCGAGCGCGGCCTGTTCGACGTCCACACCACCTACACCGCGCGCGGCAAGTGGGCTGACGGCGTGCCGCTGGTCCAGCGCACCGACCCGCAGGCCGGCGTCACCTTCACCGGCTCGGAGGGCTGGCTGTTCGTCAAGCGCGGCGGGATCGCCGCCGGGCCGGCGGGGCTGCTCGACGAGGTGGTCGGCGAGGACGAGGACAAGCTCTACGTCAGCGACGACCACTACCGCGACTTCCTGCGCTGCGTGCGTAGCCGGCAGGACCCGATCTGCCCGGTCGAGGTCGGCCACCGCTCGAACACGCTGTGCGTGATCACGGACATCTCGATGATCCTCGACCGCAAGCTGAAGTGGGACCCGGTCACCGAGACCTTCCCCGGCGACGACGAGGCCAACGCGCTGCTCGACTTCGAGCGCCGGCCGGGCTGGGAGCTGTGAGCGCCCGGGCCGCGCTGCTCCTCGCCGCCGCGGCGGCCGGCGGCTGCGCCCTCGGCGGCCCCGGCCACGCCGACGCCGCGCCGCGGGCCGCGCTGCTCATGGAGGACGGCGCGCTCTCCTTCCGCATCGGCGGCGAGGAGGCCTTCGCCTACCGCTACGGCCAGGAGTGGGCCATCCCGCACGTCTGGCCGCTGAACGCGCCGAGCGGCCGCTCGCTGCTCGTGCAGCGCACCGAGCCCTTCCCCCACCACCGCTCGCTCTGGATCGTGGACCGGGTGCAGCTCGCCGGCGGACCCGACACCGACTACTACCACGAGTGGAAGAACCGGGTCGACCCCGACGACCCCGCCGCCGGCCACCACAGCTTCCTGCGCCACGACGGCTTCAGGCTGCTGCGCGAGTCGGCCGACGGCGCCGAGGCGGTGGCGCGGCTGAGCTGGATCGCACGCGGCGAGCCGGTGCTCGACCAGGTCCTGCGCCTGCGCCTCGAGCCGGTCGGGGCGACGCTCGCCGACGGCTACCTGCTGCACCTCGACTGGAGCCTGACCGCCGCCCACGGCGAGGTCCGCTTCCTCAGCGACTGGGTGCACTACGCCTGGCCCTTCCTGCGCATGGACCCGGCGTACAGCGGCGAGCAGGGCGGCACGATCGTCGACGACCAGGGCCGCCGCGGGCAGGAGGCGACGAACGCGCAGTACGCCGCCTGGGTGGACTACTCGAACACCGTGGACGGCCGCACCGAGGGGCTGGCGGTGATCCCGCCGGCGGACGGGCGGCCGCGCAAGTGGCTGACGCGCGAGTACGGCACCTTCGGGCCGCGCCGCCCCGACGAGTGGAGCGGGACCGGCTTCACGCTGGCGCGCGGCGAACGCCTCGACGGCAGCGCGGTGGTCTACGTCCACCCCGGCGACGCCGCCGCAGCCGATGTCGCCGGGCTTGCCGCGCGGCTGGCCGCCGTGCCACGATGAGGCCGCAGGTCGCCTGAGCCGGCGGTCGCCACCCCTGCGCCGCGCGCCCCTCCCCGGGCGCGTCTCCGCACCATGGCCGACCGCAGCTCCCCCGCTCCCACGCGCCGCAGCTTCCTGCGCGGCGCCGCCGCCGCCCTCGGCGGCCTCTCCGTGGCCCGCACCGCGCACGCCGCCGGCGCCGAGCGCATCCGCGTCGGCATGATCGGCTGCGGCGGGCGCTGCACCGGCGCCGCCGCGCAGAGCCTGGCCGCCGATCCGGCGGTCCGCCTGGTGGCGATGGCGGACCTCTTCCCCGACCGCATCCAGACCGCCCTCGACGCGCTCCGCCGCGAGCGGCCCGGCCAGGTCGAGGTCGACGCCGAGCACCGCTTCACCGGCTTCGACGGCTACCGCGAGGTCATCGAGGCCAGCGACGTCGTCCTCATCGCCTGCGCCTCGAAGTTCCACCCGATGTACGCCGAGGCCGCGGCCCGCGCCGGCCGCCACGTCTTCGTCGAGAAGCCGCACGGCATCGACCCGGTGGGCGTGCGCCGCATGGAGAACGCCTGCCGCCTGGCCGCGGAGAACGGCACCAGCCTGATGTCGGGCCTGCAGAGCCGCTTCGAGGCGCGTTACCGCGCCGCGGTCGAGCGCATCCACGCCGGCGCCATCGGCGAGGTGGTGTCGATGCAGGCGATGTTCCTGCGCGGACCCTACGCGCTGCAGCAGCGGCCGCCGGGCATGGCCGAGACCGAGTACCAATTCCGCAACTGGTACCACTTCCGCTGGCTGTCCGGCGACGACGTCACCCAGTCGCTGGTCCACAACGTCGACCGGATGGCCTGGATCCTCGGTGAGGAGGCGCCGGCGTGGTGCTTCGGCCTCGGCGGCCGCTCCTCCTCCTTCGGCGAGGTCTACGGCGACATGTACGACCACCACGGCGTGGTCTACGAGTACGCCAGCGGCCCGCGGCTCTACGCCCTCTGCCGCACCCAGGTCGGCTGCTACAACAACTCGGGCGACATCATCATGGGCACGAAGGGGGTGTGCCACCTCGACCGCGGCAGGATCGAGGGCGCGCATCCCTGGCGCTTCGAGGGGCCGCACAACGACCCCTACCAGGCCGAGCAGTCGGCGCTGATCGCCGCGGTGCGCGCCGGCGAGCCGATCCACAGCGGAGGCCACATGAACCGCAGCACGCTGCAGACGGTGATGGGCCAGCTGTCCTGCTACACCGGCAAGCCGGTGCGCTGGGAGGAGATCCTCGAGTCGACCGTCGAGTTCGGCCCCGGCCCCGACGAGGCCGGCTTCGACACCCCGCCGCCCAGCCTCCCCGACGAGTCGGGCAACTACCCGCTGCCGCAGCCCGGCATCACCCGCTTCGCATGACCCCGCGCCTCCTCCCCCTCCTCCTCCTGCTCGCCGCCTGCCACAGCGCGCCGCCGCCGGCGGGCGCCGCGCGCCTGCTGCTCGTCACCGGCGAGGACGCCCACCACGACTGGCGCGCGACGACGCCGGTGCTGGTCGCGCTGCTCGAGGAGGACGGCGGCGCCACCGTGGAGGTGCTCGACGACCTCGGCGCGCTGGCCGCCACCGACCTGCGGGCCTACGACGCCGTCGTCCTCCACTTCAAGAACGAGGACCCGGCGGTGCCGGGGCGCGCCGCCTTCGACCGCCTCGACCGCTACGTGCGCGACGGCGGCGGCCTGGTCTCGGTGCACTTCGGCTGCGGCGCCTTCCAGGAGTTCCGCGCCGACTTCGCCGCGCTGCTCGGGCGGGTGTGGTTCGGCGATCCACCGCCGGCGGGGCGCCGGCACCACGACCCCTACGGCCCCTTCCGGGTCGAGCCGGTGACCGCCGCGCACCCGGTGACGGCCGGGATGGCGGCCTTCGACACGAGCGACGAGCTCTACACCTGCCTGATCGGCGACGCGCCCGTCGAGGTGCTGGCCGAGGCCCACTCGCCGGTCGACGGCGACCGCTGGCCGATGGCCCTGGCGCGGCGGGCTGGACGCGGGCGGGTGTTCCTCTGCACCCTGGGGCACGACGTCGCCGCCTACGGCGCCCCGGGCGTCCGCGAGCTCTACCGCCGCGGGGCCGCGTGGGCCGCCGGGACCGGCGCCGCGCGCTGACGCATGGCCCGCACGCACCGCCCGCTCCCCCTCCTCGCCCTCGCCGCCCTGCCGCTGCTGGCCGCCTGCGCCGCGCGGCCCGCCGCCGCCGACCCCGGCCGCTACGACGTGGTCTGGACCACGCCGAGCGCCGACGCCTCCGGCACGATGCCGCTGGGCAACGGTGAGGTGGCGCTGAACGCCTGGGTCGAGCCCGACGGCACGCTGCGCTTCTACCTCGCGCGCACCGACGCCTGGAGCGAGAACGGCCGCCTGCTCAAGGTCGGCCGCCTGCGCTTCACGGCCGACCCGCCGCTCGACCCGGCCGGCGGCTTCGAGCAGCGCCTCGACCTCGCTGCCGGCGCGATGGTGGTGCGGGTGGGCGCCGGCGCCGAGGCCGCCGAGCTCCGCCTGTGGGTCGACGCGCACCACCCGGTGGTCCACGTCGAGCTCGACAGCGCGCGGCCGCGCCGGCTGACCGCGGCGATCGATCCGTGGCGCACCGAGCGCGAGCGCTACCCGCTGGCCGAGACCAGCGACCTGCGCGAGGACCGCTCGCGGCCCGACAAGCTGCGCGACGAGGTGTGGGTCGAGCCGGACGAGCTCCTCGACGAGCTGCCGGGCCGCGTCGGCTGGTACCGCTTCAACCGCCGCTCGCACGGCCCGGCCGAGCTGGCCCGCATCCAGGGGCTGAGCGAGGTGCTCGACGCGCAGCCCGACCCGCTGCTCCACCGCGTCTTCGGCGCGGTGGTCGAGACCGCCGACGGCGAGCGCCTCGACCGCGCGCGGCTGAGCGCGCCGCCGCGGGCGCGGCAGGCCTTCCGCGTCCATGTCCGCACCGAGCACCCCTCCGACCCGCAGCGCTGGCTGGCCGCCACGCTGGAGCAGGCCGAGCGGCTCGGCGTCGTGCCGACCGCGCGGCTGCGCGCCGCCCACGAGGCCTGGTGGGAGGAGTTCTGGGGGCGCAGCTGGATCCACCTCGAGCAGACCGCTCCCTCGGCCGGCGCGATCCCGGCCAACCCCCACCCGGTGCGCGTCGGCGTCGACCAGCACGGCGGCAACCGCTTCGTCGGCGAGATCGCCTGGCTGCGCCTGCGCCTCGGCGACGGACCCGAGGCCGTGTTCAAGCGCCCGGACGCCGGCCCGCTGGCCGACTCCGCCGCCTGGCGCTTCGACCAGGGCTTCGAGATCCGCGCGCGGCTGCGCCCCGGCGCGCTGCCGCCCGGCGGCGGGCGCATCCTCGACGACGTGACCCCCGGCGTGTCGGACGGCGTCCTCCTCGACACCCACCCCGGCAACAGCCTGCGGCTGATCGCCGGCCCCCTCACCCTGACCGCCCCCGACGCCCTGCCCGCCGGCGAGTGGGCCGAGGTGGTGGCGCGCTGGGACGCCGCGACGCAGGCCGCCGAGCTCGTGGTCGACGGCGTGACGGTGGCGCGCAGCGCCGCGCAGCTCGACGACGCCGCCACCGTGGCGCGGGGGTACGCGCTGCAGCGCTGGATCGACGCCTGCGCCGGCCGCGGCCGCTACCCGATCAAGTTCAACGGCTCACTGTTCACCGTGCCGCACGCGGGCAGCTTCGGCGACGCCGACTACCGCCGCTGGGGGCCGGGCTACTGGTGGCAGAACACCCGCCTGCCCTACCTCAGCATGTGCGCCAGCGGCGACTTCGAGATGCTCGCGCCGCTGTTCCGCATGTACGCCGAGGAGCAGCTCGCCGTCCACCTCCACCGCACCCGCCAGTACACCGGCCACGGCGGCCTGTTCGTGCCCGAGTGCCTCTACTTCTGGGGGCCGGCCTTCGCCGCCACCTACGGCTGGACGCCCTTCGCCGAGCGCGGCGCGGACAAGCTGCAGGAGTCGGGCTGGCACAAGTGGGAGTGGGTCAGCGGGCTCGAGCTGGTGTGGATGATGCTCGACGCCTACGAGCACACGGGGGACGAGGCCTTCGCGCGCGCCACGGCGCTGCCCTTCGCCCGCGAGGTGCTGACCTTCTTCCGCGAGCACTACCCGCTGGGCGAGGACGGCCGCCTGCACATGACGCCCTCGCAGGCGCTGGAGACCTGGTGGGACTGCACCGACCCGATGCCCGAGGTGGCCGGCCTGCGCGCGGTGACGGCGCGGCTGCTCGCGCTGCCGCCGGCGCTGGGCAGCGCCGAGGAGCGCGCGCTGTGGCAGGAGGTCGCCGCGGTCACGCCCGAGCTGCCGACCTGGGAGAAGGACGGCCAGCGCCTGCTCGCCCCCGCCGCCCGCTTCGCCGACAAGCGCAACGTCGAGAACCCCGAGCTCTACGCCGTCTTCCCCTTCCGCCTGGTAAGCTTCGAGAAGGACGACGCCGCGCTCGGCGTCCGCGCGCTGGAGCAGCGCTGGGACCGCGGCGCGGCCGGCTGGCGGCAGGACGACCTGTTCATGACCCACCTCGGCCTGGCCGAGGAGGCGCGCGCCCAGCTGGTCGCCCGCGCGCGCAACTCGCACGCCGGCTCGCGCTTCCCGGCCTTCTGGGGCCCGAACTACGACTGGGTGCCCGACCAGGACCACGGCGGCGTGCTCATGCGCACCCTCCAGACCATGCTGCTGCAGACCGAGGGCCGCGCGATCCACCTGCTGCCGGCCTGGCCGAGCGGCTGGGACGCCGACTTCAAGCTGCACGCCCCGCACCGCACGACGGTCGAGGGCCGCGTGGTGGACGGCGAGCTGGTCGAGCTGCGCGTCGACCCGCCCTCGCGGCGGGCCGACCTCGTGGTTCACGCGCCGGCGCCGGCCGGCTGAGCCGCGAACATCCCCTCGCGGTAGGCCACGATCCGGCCGGCGAAGGCGCTGGCCGCCACGGTCAGGGGGCTGGCCAGGTAGAGCTGGCCGGG
Source organism: uncultured Planctomycetales bacterium (assembly GCA_964342475.1). Classification (GTDB taxonomy): domain Bacteria; phylum Planctomycetota; class UBA1135; order UBA1135; family UBA1135; genus J029. The sequence continues at coordinate 51,462 of CAYFGE010000022.1, read as the reverse complement.
GCCCGAGCGGCCGGTGAAGTTGCGGTTGATCGCGCTCACCGTGACCTGCTCGCGGGTCTCGGAGACGCCGGGGCCGCAGCCGATGCAGGCGCCGCAGCCGGGGTCGATCAGGGTCACGCCGGCGCGCTCGAACAGCTCGATCCAGCCCTGGGCGCGGGCGTGCTCCTGCACCGGCGCCGAGCCGAACTGGATGTAGAAGGAGACCCCGTCGGCCACCTTGCGGCCGGCGGCCACCGCCTCGGCGCAGACCTGCGCGTAGTAGGCGAAGTCGTCCACCTTGCCCGCGGTGCAGGAGCCGCCGTAGGCGATGTCGATGCGCACCTCGCCGAGGCCCTCGACGTCGGCGCCGTAGGTCGGGTCGCCGGGGGTGGCGACCATCGGCGCGATCGCCGCCAGGTCGATGGTGTGCACGCCGCCGGCGTACTCGGCGCCGGGGTCGGGCGCGACGAAGGCGGCGGCGATCTCCTCGGCGGTGGAGCCCGGCCGGCGCTCGGCCAGCCACGCCGCCAGCGCGGCGTCGCCCTCGCAGATGCCGGTGCGCGCGGTGCACTCGGTGGCCATGTTGCACAGCGTGGCGCGCTCGTCCACCGACAGGCTGGCCAGGCCGGGGCCGCCGAACTCCATCGAGCGGTTCAGCGTGTCCTCGCGCTTGGCGAAGGTGTCGAGGATGTGCAGCATCACGTCCTTGGCCGTGCAGCCGGCGGCCAGCTCGCCGACCAGCTCGAAGCGGATCGATTCGGGCACCTTGACGAAGGTGAAGCCGCTGTGGGCCAGGGCCGCGTACTCGGTGGCGCCCACCCCGTAGGTCAGCGCGTTCGAGCCGCCGCCCATGCAGGTGTGGCTGTCGGTGGCCTGGATGAAGTCGCCGGGGTCGACGAAGTCCTCGCGCGCGATCTGGTGGCAGATGCCCGGGCTGACCCCGTCCACCGCCTGGTAGTCGCGCACGCCGGTGTGGCGCTGGAACTCGCGCTGCAGGTCGCGCAGCGTCTGGATCTGGCCGACGAAGGGCGCGAAGCGGGCCACGCCGTCGGCGTAGAGCAGGTGGTCCTCGAAGACCGCCAGCTTGTCGGCGTTCTGCACGGCGTAGTCCGCGCCGTACTCCTGCTGCAGGAAGGTGTGCACCTGCGCGGTGGTGAACTCGTGGCTGTAGCCGCCGTCCACGCGGGCCAGCACCGCGTCGCCCGGGGCGACGAAGGCGCCGTCGGGGCCGGGGTTGAGCATCTTGGCCGCGACCATCTTCTCGGCCATGGTCATCGGCCGCTCACCGGTCGCGTTCGGCGGCAGCTCGATCTCGCCGGCGGCCACCTTGCGCGAGAAGGGGAACAGGCCGCCGCACTCGAGGACCAGCCGCGTGACGGGGTCGTACTTCGAGGTGAACTCGTCCAGCGGCACCGCCTCGCCGGCCTGCAGGCGGCGCAGCATGGCGTGGTCGCCCATCAGCTGGCCGAGGTTGATGTTGTTGCGCTCGTGGATCGGGGCGAAGGAGGCGGCGAAGACGTATCGGATGCCGCTCCAGCGCTCGCACTGCGCGGCGGTCTCGCGCGACGAGCCGGTGCCCTTGCGGAAGCCGGACACGATGGCGCAGAAGCCGCCGTCCATCAGCTCACGGGTGCCGATGACGCGCTGGCCGTCGGCGTCGAGCAGGCCGGCGTAGGCGTCGAGGGCGATGTCCTCGGGCCGGTGGTGGAAGCACACCCAGGCCGGCGTCATCACGTCGGTGTTGATGTCGTCGAGCAGGTCCTCGGGGCGCAGGTCCTCCATGCGCAGGTCCAGGCCCTCGTGGAGCTGGCGGCGGATCAGCTCGAGGTCCTTGGTCAGGAAGAGGACGCGGGCGTCCGCGGGCAGGCGGACTTCGGCGGGCGGCCAGGCGGCTTCGTTCATGCTTTGTCGGGCCGGCGACGGGCGCCGGAACCGGCCATTCTACCGCCTCACCGCCCGGCTCACTCGCCGGAGGCGCCCTGGCCCAGGTCGCGGGCGTAGAGCCGCTGGACCAGGCTGCACTCCTCCTCCTCGTGGCGCGCCAGGGCCTCGATCAGGCCGCGCGTGCCGCGCCGCAGGTGCCGCATCCGCGGCGTCCGCCCGTCGGCGTAGACGGTGGCGCTGCCGAGGATCTCGCGCAGGCGGTCCATCAGGTAGCGGTGCTCGTCCACCAGGTGGCGGATCTGGCCGGCCGCGCGCGGGTGGTCGAGGGCCAGCTGCTCGAAGGGGCCGGCGGCCTCCTCGCGGCGGAAGCGCAGGACGAGCAGCGCGCGCAGCGAGTGGAGGCGCTCGGTCAGCTCGCCGGCCCACATCTCGGCGTTCTGCGTCCCCGGCTCGGGCCGTGGCAGGCGCAGGAATCCCTCCAGGCCGAGGATCTGGCCGTGCATCAATTCCTGGTCCTCCATGATGGCGTCGATCGTTCTCTGCAAGGGAGACATGCGGGACCTCCTCCGGGTCGGGACGCGGCTGGCGAGTTCTGAAGAGAGCCTCCGCATTCTAGCGCGGGTGCGCGGGCCCGGGGCGCGGGCCTAATCTGGTGCCCTTCCCCCCATGGACGTCCCCCCGCAGATCCGCGAGGTCGCCGGGCGCTTCGCCCTGACCGGCCGGGCCACCGGGATCGAACCCTTCCCCGGCGGCCACATCAACGACAGCTTCCTGCTCGAGGCGGTGGCCGGCGACGGCGTGCGCCGCTACCTGCTGCAGCGCATCAACGGCGACGTCTTCCCGCGCCCGCACCAGGTCATGCGCAACATCGAGCGCGTGACGCGCCACGTGCTGAAGCGGATGCACGAGGACGGCGTCGAGGACCCGCGCCGCCGCTTCCTCACCCTGATCCCGACCCTCGAGGGCGGCGCCTGGCTGCAGGACGCGCGCGGCGACGTGTGGCGGCTCTACCACTTCATCGAGGGCACCAGCTGCCACCTCGAGGTCGAGACCCTCGAGCAGGCCGAGACCGCCGGCTTCAGCTTCGGGCAGTTCCAGCAGCTGCTCAGCGGCCTCGGCGGCGCGCCGCTGCACGAGGTGATCCGCGGCTTCCACGACACCCCCGAGCGCTTCGCCGCGCTCGAGCGCGCGGTGGACGCCGACCCGCTCGGCCGCGCCGCCGGCTGCGCCGAGGAGCTGCGCGCCCTGCGCGCGCTGCACCCCGAGGCCGCGGTGGTCGTCGACGGGCTGGAGGACGGCAGCATCCCGCTGCGCCCGGTGCACAACGACTGCAAGATGAGCAACGTGCTGATCGACGAGTCCAGCGGCGAGGCGCTGTGCGTGGTCGACCTCGACACGATGATGCCGGGCAGCGCGCTGTACGACTTCGGCGACATGATCCGCACGATGACCACCCGCGCGGCCGAGGACGAGCGCCGGCTGGAGAGGGTCTTCGTCGAGCTGCCCTTCTTCGAGCGCCTGCTGCGCGGCTACCTGCGCGGCACCGGCGGTCTGCTCGTGCCGCGGGAGCTCGAGCTGCTCGCCTTCTCGGGCAAGCTGATCACCATGGAGCTGGCCGCCCGCTTCCTCACCGACCACCTGCTCGGCGACCGCTACTTCCGCATCCACCGGCCGCAGCACAACCTCGACCGCGCCCGCGCCCAGCTCGCCCTGGTGCGCTCGCTCGAGGAGAACCGCGCCGAGATGGAGGCGATGGTGGCCGCTGCGGTGGCCTAGAGGCGCTGCAGCCGGGTGACGCGGCCGAGCGCCAGCCAGTCCATCACGTAGAGGTCGCCGCGCGCGTCCCAGGCGGCGGCGTGCGGCGCCAGGAACTCGCCCTGCGCCCACTCGGCGCGCGGCACGCCGTTGTTGGCCCGCTTGCCGGCGTCGGGCTGGTCGCCCAGGTGCGTCACCAGCCGGTTGTCGCGGTCGAGCACGGTGACGCGGCCGGCCAGGTCGGCGACCACCAGCTCGTCGCCGCGCTGCGCCGCCATGCACGGGCGGCGGAACATCCCCTCGACCACCTCGAGCAGGCCACCGTCGAGGTCGAAGACCTGCAGGCGCGCGTTCTCGCGGTCGGCCACGACCAGGCGCGGCTCCGCGCCCCGGGTGTCGAGCAGGATGCCGTGCGGCGTGCGGAAGCGGCCCGGCTCGGTGCCCGGCCCGCCCCAGCAGCGCGTCCAGACGCCCGCGGCGCTGTACTCGTGGATCCAGCCCTTGCCGTAGCCGTCGGCGACGAAGACGCGGCCGTCCGGCGCCACGGCCACGCCGGTCGGGCGGAACTCGCCGGCCGAGGCGTACTTCCCGGAGGCCTCGGGCCAGGGGAAGGTGCGCAGCACGCGGCCGCCCAGGGTGGTCTCGTAGACCTCGTGGCGGCCGGTGTGGGTCAGCCACAGGTGCTCGACCCCGCGCCGCTCCGCGATCGTCATGCCGTGCAGGCCGCCGGCCAGCTCGGCCCCCCAGCGGTCGAGCAGGCGCCCGTCCGGGTGGAAGACCATCACCGCGTCCTCGGTGTCGGTGTTGACGTAGACCCGCCCGGCGGCGTCGACCACGATGCCGCCGTGCGTGTTGCCCAGGTCGCTGCCGTCGGGCCGCTGCCCCCAGGCCGGGTCCCAGGCGTAGCGGTGGGCGCCCTCCCCCACGGCCTGCCAGCCGGCGGGGTCGGGGGACGGGGTCAGCGCGCAGCCGAGCACGAAGGCGGCGGCGGCCAGGGCGAAGAGCGGCAGGTGGCGGGCCATGCGCGCACGATAGCGGCGCGTATCCTGGCGCCGTGCTCGGCTTCCTCCTCAGCCTGGCCGCGCTGGCCGCGGTGACCCTGGCCGCCGCGCTGCTGTCGCAGCGCCAGCGCTCGACCGGCCTGGCGCGGCTCGCCGCCGAGCTCGGCTTCGCCTACGCCGAGCGGCACGACGAGCTCGAGGCCATGCTGCCCAGGGTGGCCCGCTTCGGCGAGCTGTCGCCGGTGCACCGCGCGCGCCACGCCATGCGCGGGGTGTGGCACGGCACCGAGCTGGTGGTCTTCGACCACGGCACCGGCGGCGGGCCGGCCGACCTGGCCGAGGCCCGCACCACCGCCTTGTTCCTGGCGCGCGACCCCGGCCTGCCCGACTTCGACCTGCAGCCCGCCGGCCTCGGCGGTCCGGCCGAGGGCGACATCCCGCTGCCCGACTCGCCCTGGCTCGACGCCCGCGTCGACCTGCTCGGCCCCGACCCGGCCGCGGTGCAGGCGCACTTCGCCGGCGGCCGCGCGCGCGCCCTGCGCCGCCTCCCGCTGCACCTCGGGGCGCGCAGCGGCGGCGGCTGGCTGGCGGTGTGGAAGCCGGGCCCGCGGGTCGCCGCCGAGCACCTCGAGGAGTTCCTCGGCGAGGCGACCGCGCTGGCCGCGGTCCTGATGGCGCGCTAGGCCCGCTCGATCAGCACCGCGATGCCCTGGCCGCCGCCGATGCAGGCGGAGGCCATGCCCAGCGCCTTGCCGCTGCGCTCGAGCTGGTGCACCAGGGTCAGCAGCAGGCGGGTGCCGGTGGCGCCCAGCGGGTGGCCGATGGCCACCGCGCCGCCGTTGACGTTGACCTTGTCGCGGTCCAGCTCCAGCGCCTTCTCGCAGGCCAGGTACTGGGCCGAGAAGGCCTCGTTGATCTCGATGAAGTCGAGCTCGCCGACGGTGGTGCCGGCGCGCTCGACGGCCTGGCGGATGGCCGGCACCGGGCCGAAGCCCATGCGGTCGGGCTCGACGCCGGCGATGCCCCACGAGCGCAGGCGCGCGCGCACCTTCCAGCCCTCGGCCGCGGCGCGCTCGGCGGTGGTGACGACCAGCGCCGCGCCGCCGTCGACGATGCCGGAGGCGTTGCCGGCGGTCACCGTGCCCTCCTTGCCGAAGGCCGCGCGCAGCCGCGCCAGGCCCTCGAGCGTGGTGTCGGGCTTGATGTGGTCGTCGGTGTCCACGACCAGCTCCTTGCGGCCGCGCCGGACCGTCACCGGGACGATCTCCTCGGCGAACAGGCCGCCCTGCACCGCCGCCGCGCCGAGCTGGTGCGAGCGCAGGGCGAAGGCGTCCTGCTCCTCGCGGCTGATGCCGTACTCGGCCGCCAGCTTCTCGGCGGTCTGGGCCATGAACAGCCCGCACTGGGTGTCCATCAGCGAGGCGAACAGCGAGTCCTCGAGCTGCGGCGGCATGCCGAACTTCATGCCGTCGCGCGCGCCACGGATGACGTGGGGCGCCTGCGACATGTTCTCCATGCCGCCGGCCACGCAGACCTCGGCCTCGCCGGTGAGGATCATCTGCGCCGCCGAGACCACCGACTGCATGCCGGAGCCGCACAGGCGGTTCACGGTCAGCGCCGGCACGCCGTGCGGGATGCCGGCCTGCAGCGCGGAGTGGCGCGCGCCGTAGAGGGCGTCGGCGCTGGTCTGCAGGGCGTTGCCCATGACCACGTGGTCGACCTGCGCGGGGGCCACCCCCGAGCGCTCGAGCGCCGCGCCGATGGCGATGCCGCCGAGCTGGTTGGCGCTGAGGTCCTTGAACAGGCCGAAGCCCGGGGTGCCGACGAACTCGGCCATGGCGGTGCGGGCGCCGCCGACGATGACGAGGTCCTTGCTCATGTCGTTCAGCGGCCCTCGAACTCGGCCGCGCGCTTCTCGAGGAAGGCGGCGGTGCCCTCCTTCATGTCCTCGGTGGAGAAGACCAGGCCGAAGGCGTCCGACTCGGCGGCCTCGCCCTCCGTCTGGCCGACCTGCAGGCCGGTGCGGATCACCTCGAGGGCCAGCCGCTGGGCGACCGGGCCGCGCTTGGCGATGGTGCGGGCGAGCTCGAGGCAGGCCTCCTCGAGCTGCTCGGGCTCGACCACGCGGTTGACCACGCCGGCCGCCCGCGCCTCCTCGGCGCCGTACATCGCGGCGGTCAGGATCCACTCGCGGGCCACGCCGACGCCGGCCAGGCGGGCCAGGCGCTGGGTGCCGCCGAAGCCCGGGATCAGTCCGAGCGAGGTCTCCGGCAGGCCGAGCTTGGCGCGGCTCGAGGCCACGCGCAGGTGGCAGGCGAGGGCCAGCTCGAGCCCGCCGCCGAGGGCGAAGCCGTTGATCATCGCGATCACCGGCTTGGGGCACTCCTCGATGGCGGCGAAGGTGTGCTGGCCGTGCTGGCTGAAGCCGCGCGCCTCGAGCGGCTCGAGCTCGGCCATCTCGGCGATGTCCGCGCCGGCGACGAAGGCCTTCTCCCCCGCCCCGGTGATCAGGATCACGCGGACCTCGTCCTCGAAGGCCAGCTCGACCATGGCCTCGCGCAGCTCCTCGAGCAGCTCGCCGTTCAGCGCGTTGAGCGCGGCCGGGCGGTCGATCGTGATCTGGGCGATGCCCTCCTCGACCAGCTCGACCTGCAGGTTCTCCCAGACGGGGGCGAAGTCCTCGCCGCCGTCCTCGGGCTCGCGGGCGTCGTCGCTCATGCTCAGCTCCGCGCGCGGACGCTCATCCGCGCGATCTCGCACTTCTCCAGCGGGGTGGAGTTCTCGCCGCCGCCGCCGGTGGTGACCGCGGCGATGCGGTCGAGGGCGTCCTCGCCGGCGACCAGGCGGCCGAAGGCGGCGTACTGGCCGTCGAGGAAGCCGGCGTCGCCGTGGCAGATGAAGAACTGGCAGCTGGCCGAGTTCGGGTCCTGCGCGCGGGCCATCGAGATCACGCCGCGCTTGTGGCTGTGGGCGGCCTCGCGGCTGAACTCGCCGGGGATGTTGCCGCGCGGGCCCGAGCCGGTGCCGGTGCCCAGCGGGCAGCCGCCCTGGATCATGAAGTCGGGGATCACGCGGTGGAAGCCGCGGCCGTCGTAGAAGCCCTCGGCGGCGTAGCGCACGAAGTTGCGCACGGTCGCGGGGGCGGCGTCGGGCCAGAACTCGACGGTCATGCGGCCGGCCTCGGCGCCGCCCACGGTGACGTCGATGTCGACGACCACGTCCTGGAGCTGCTCGTCGCTGAGCTGGTCGGGTGCGGTGAAGTCGGTCATGTCTACTTGATCCTCTTGATGATGTGCCAGCCGAAGGGGGACGCGGTCACGCTGTACTCGGCCAGGCCGACCTCGCCGACCTGCAGCGCGAAGCCGACGTCACCGAAGCCCTTGGCCATCTGGGCGCGCTGCAGCGAGCGCGGGGGCAGCGAGGCGATCAGCTCCTGCTTGAGCTTCTCCATCTCCTCGGTCTTCTGCTTGTAGGTGATCCTGCCCTCGCCGACCTGCTTGCTCAGCTCCTGGTCGCGCGCGGAGAAGGTCTTCTCGGCGCGGAAGATGGCGCGCTCGAAGTCGAGGTCCATCGCGCCGTTGTTGACCATGCGGTAGACGCCGGGCAGCGGGTCGGCCGGGTTGATCGGGTCGTCCGAGTGCTCGCGCACCAGGGCGGTGAAGTCGGCGCCACCCTGGGCCTGGGCGAGCACCTGCTGGGCCAGCTCGTAGGCCTCTTCCTTGGTGCGCTTGGCCGCCTTGCCGGTCGGGTCGGAGGCCGCCACGCGGGTGCCCTCGAAGCTGATCAGCACGTGCTGCACCTCGACGATGGCCGCCTCCCCGCCGAGGTCGGCCGGCGGGCGCGCGATCTCCTCGCTCGGCGCCGGCGCGGCGCCCTCCACCACCTCGGCCTTGGTGATCACCACCGGCACGGTCGGCTTGGCGCCCTCGCGGCTGCGCGGGTCGGTCGGCGCGTTGGCCAGCGCCTCGAGGGTGCTGACGCCGCTGACCAGCTTGCCGAAGCTGGCGTACTTGCCGTCGAGGTTCCACACGCTGGCGCTCTCGGCGCAGACCAGGAAGAACTGGCAGCTGGCGGTGTCGGGCGCGGTGTCGCGCGCCATCGACAGCACGCCGTAGTGGTGCTCCCACTGCGGGTCGTCGGAGAACTCGCCCGGGATGTTGCCGTGCGGTCCGTCGCCGTTGCCGATGCCGTTGGGGCAGCCGCCCTGCAGCATGAAGTTGCGCAGGATGCGGTGGAAGGTCAGGCCGTCGTAGAAGCCCTCGTCGCAGTAGCGCAGGAAGTTGCGCACCGTCTTGGGCGCCTTCTCGCCCCACATGGCGAAGACCAGGGTGCCGACGTCCTCGCCGCCGACGCTGGCGGTCATGCGGACGTGGTAGTTGCTCAGGTCGGCGTCCGCGACGGGACCGCCGGGCTCGAAGTGGAACACGGGCTCGCGCTTGGGTTGGTAGGGGCCGGCCTGCTGGGCGGGCGCGGGGGCCTGGCCGATGACCGGCGGGGCGCCGGCCCCGCGGCCCTGGGTGGTGGCGTCCGCGGCGGCCGGGACGGCGGCGGAGTCGAGGTCGGAGTCGCCCTCCTCGCCGCCGAGGCAGGCGCCGAGCAGGAGCAGGACGGTGGGCAGGAACAGCTTCATGGTTCGGTTCTCAGGGGCGCTCGAAGGCCAGGGACATGCCGAGGCCGCCGGACACGCACAGCGTGGCCAGGCCGCGGCGCGCCGCGCGGCGCTTCATCTCGTGCAGCAGGGTCACGACGAAGCGCGCCCCGGTGCAGCCGATCGGGTGGCCGAGGGCGATCGAGCCGCCGTTGACGTTGAGCCGCTCCGGGTCGAGGGGCAGCTCCTGGAGGCAGGCCAGCACCTGGGCGGCGAAGGCCTCGTTCAGCTCGACGAGCTCGAAGTCGTCGAGGGCCAGCCCGGTGCGCTCGAGCAGCGCGCGGGTGGCGGGCACCGGGCCGAGGCCCATCCGCTTGGGGTCGGTGCCGGTGACGTGGGAGTCGACCAGGGTCGCCAGCGGCTCGATGCCGCGGCGCTCGGCCTCGGCGGCGCTCATCAGCACCAAGGCCGCGGCGCCGTCGGTGATGCCCGAGCTGTTGCCGGCCGACACGGTGCCCTTCTCGCGGTCGAAGACCGCCGGCAGATTGGCCAGCTGCTCGGGGGTGGTGTCGGGACGCGGGTGCTCGTCGGCCTCGACCACCACGTCGCCCTTCCGGCCCGGGACCGTGACCGGCACGATCTCGTCGCGGAAGCGGCCGGCGGCGATCGCGGCGCCGGCCTTGCGCTGGCTGCCGAGGGCGTAGGCGTCCTGCTCCTCGCGCGTGATGCCGCGCTCCTGCGCCAGCAGCTCGGCGGTCTCGCCCATGATCATGTCGGCGATCGGGCACTGGAAGCCGTCGCGGTACATGAGGTCGACCACCGGCGCGTGGCCGAGGCGGTAGCCCGTGCGCATGCGGTCGAGCACGAAGGGCAGGGTGGACATGCTCTCCATGCCGCCGGCGACCACGATGCCGCTGCGGCCGAGGACGATCTCGTCGGCGGCCAGCTGCAGGCACTTGGTGCCCGAGGCGCAGGCCTGGTTGATCGTCGCCGCCGGCACCTCGTCGGGCAGGCCGGCGCGGTGGCCGACCTGGCGCGCCGGGTTCGGCCCGGAGCCGGCCTGGCGGCCGTGGCCGAAGAAGAGCGAGTCGACCTCCCCCGCCTCGACCCCGGCGGCGGCGAGGGCTCCGCGCACAGCGGTCTCGCCGAGGGCCGGAGCGGACAGGGTGGACAGGCCCCCGAGATACCTCCCGATGGGCGTGCGGACGGCGCTGGCGACGACGACGGCGGTCATGACGGTCGCGGGATCCCCGCGAAGCCGCTCAGTCTACCCGCGCGCCGGGCCCCCGGCCGGCCGGCTCAGCTCTCCTCGAGGTGGAGGTACTTGCGCAGCTCGTCCAACTCCTCGAGCACGAGGTCGCGGATCGACAGCACCCCCAGCAGGGCGCCGTCCTCCTCGACCACGGGCAGGTGCCGGATGTGGTGGTCGCGCAGCAGCAGGCGGGCCAGCCGCACGTCCGTCTTCGGCCCGCAGGTCACGATCTCGCGGGTCATCACCTCGGAGACGCGCACCTCGTCCACGTTGAGGTCCTTCAAGAGGATGCGCTTGAGGACGTCGCGCTCGGTGAACAGACCGAGCAGCCGGCCGTCCTCGAGGACGGCGGTGCAGCCGACATTGGACTGGGCCATCGCCTTCGCCGCCTCGCGCACCGTGGCGCCGGGCTCGACGAAGACCACCCGCTCCTGGCGGCCGACGAGATCACGAACCGTGGTCATGCAGAGAACCTCCCTGGTGGGGAACCGTCCCCACCTTAGCACAAACCGCGCTTCGGAAAGGGGTTATGCCGCCCTTCAGCGGCCGGATCGCGGGTCTGCTGCAGCGATTTCCGGTCGCCGGCGGCCGCCCAGGACCACCTCGCGGACCGGGTTCTCGCCGAAGCCGTAGCCGAAGTGGAAGGCGTCCGGGAGGTCGAGGACGAGCAGGTCGGCGTCGCAGCCGGGGGCGATCCGCCCCTTGCGGTCGGCGGCCCCGAGGCTGGCCGCGGCGTACAGGCTGACGCCGGCCAGGGCCTCGAGGGCGCTCAGGCGCAGGCGGATGCGGGCGAAGTGGGCGGCCTCGGGCAGGCTGGGCGTGTAGCAGGAGCCCGGGTTGAAGTCGGTGGCCACGAAGCAGGGCACGCCGGCCTCGATCAGGCGGCGGGCGGGCGCGTCGGCGTCCTGGCGGAGGAAGTGGGAGACGGCCGGCAGCAGGCCGGCCCAGGTGCGCCCGGAGGCGGCCAGGGCCTCGAGGCCGGCCTCGTCGAGCACCTCGAGGTGGTCGGCGCACTCGGCCCCCAGCTCGGCCGCCAGGCGGGCGCCGCCGCAGGGCTCGAACTGCTCGGCGTGGACCCGCAGAGCGAATCCGAGTTCCTTCGCGGCCTCGAGATAGCGACGCGAACGATCCAGATCGAAGGCGTTCGGCTCGATGTAGACGTCCGCCGCGCGGGCCAGCCCGGCCTCGGCCACGGCGGGCAGGGTCTCGCCGCGGAGGAGGTCCAGGTAGCGGTCGGGGTCGTCGCGGTGCTCCTCGGGGACCATGTGGGCGCCGAGGAAGGTCGGGAAGGCGTTCATGCCGGTCCGCTCGGCCGCCGCGGCGATGGCGCGCAGCGACTTCAGCTCATCGGCCGTGCTCAGCCCGTAACCGCTCTTGGCCTCGCAGCTCGTCGTGCCGTGGCGCATCATGCGCCGGAAGTGGGCCTCGACGCAGGCCGTCAGGGCCTCCTCGTCGAGCGCGCGGACCGCCCGCACGCTGGACAGGATGCCGCCGCCGCGGCGGGCGATCTCCACGTAGTCCATCCCCGCGGCGCGCCAGTCGAACTCCTCGGCGCGCCCGGCGGCGAAGGCCGGATGGGTGTGGCCGTCGACGAAGCCGGGCACCACCACTCCCCCGCCGGCGTCGAGCTCCTCCGCCGGGGCGAAGCGCGCGCGCAGCCCGGCCTCGGGCCCGACGGCCAGGACGCGGCCCCCGCCGACGGCCACCGCGCCCCGCTCGACCACCGGCAGGCGGTCCAGCCCGGAGGGCGGCGGCGGCTCGGGGCCGCCGGGGTCCAGCGTGACCACCGCGGCGGCGCCGTGGACCAGGAGGTCGCAGGGGACGGGCTCCACGGGGCGGATCCTACCCTTCCCGGGTATGATTCGGACGAGGGTGGCGACGCCCCCTCGCGACCTCTTGCACGAGCCACCGCATTCGACCTTCCTCTCCCTCGCCCGCCTCGCGGGCGTGGATCCATCCGCAGCGCCAGAGGCCTGGACGGGGCAGGACCTGCTCCTCCCCGCCCTGCTCATCCTGCTCGGCGCGGTCATCGGTGCCCTGCGCGCGCTGCTCGCCTCCCCGCTGCGCGGCGCCCTGCTCGACGCGGTCGCCGAGGAGCGCCGTCGCCCGCTGCGCGACGAGCTCGACCGGCGCGGCCAGCACCTCGCCGCCACGGCCGGCATCCTGCGGCTGGCCTGCGTGGTCGCGGCTGCGGCGCTGATCGTCGACCAGGGCGAGCCGCTCGACCCGGTCGGCCGGCTGCCGCTGTTCATCGGCGCGCTGGCCTTCGCCGGCGTGCTGCTCGAGAGCCTGCCGGCGCTCGCGGTGCGCGGCCGCTTCGTGCGCCCGCTGCTGCTGGGCCTGCCGCTGGTCCGCCTGCTCGGCTGGCCGCTGCGCCCGCTGACCCTGCTGGTCGAGGCCGCCCTGCGCGCCCTGGGTGCCACCCCCGGCCCCGGCGCCTCCGACTCGCTGGCCGCCAACCTGATCGAGGTGGCCCAGGAGCAGGAGCGCGCCAGCGAGCTCGACGAGACCGAGCGGCGCATGATCGCCCACGTGATCGACCTGCCCGAGATCGACGCCGCCGAGGTGATGACGCCGCGCACCGAGCTGACCGCCGTGCCGGCCGACTCCGCCGTGGTCGACGCCCTCGCCGCCTCGCAGCGCGACGGGCACTCGCGCATCCTGGTCTACGAGGAGGACCTCGACCACGTGGTCGGCGTGTTCTACGTCAAGGACTCGCTGCACGAGGTCGCCACCGACCCGGAGGCCGCGCGCTCGCCGGTGCAGCGCTTCATGCGCCAGCCCTACTTCGTGCCCGAGACGATGCGCGTGCCGGCCCTGCTCGAGGAGCTGCGCCGCCGCCGCGTGCACCTCGCCGTGGTGGTCGACGAGTACGGCGGCACCGCCGGCGTGGTCACCGTCGAGGACCTGCTCGAGGAGATCGTCGGCGACATCCAGGACGAGCACGACCCCGAGGACGAGTCCTTCCACTTCGAGCAGTTGTCCGACGACGAGCTCGAGGTCGACGGCCGCTACTCGGTCGCCGACCTCAACGAGGTGTTCGGCTCGCGCCTGCCCGAGGACAAGGACTACGACACCCTCGCCGGCCTCCTGTTCGACCGCTTCGGGCACATCCCGACGCTGGGCGAGCGGGTGCAGGTCGACGGCGTGGTCCTCGAGGTGGTCGAGGCCGACGACCGGCGCATCCAGAAGGTCCGCGTGACCCGCGCCGACCCCCAGGAGGAGAGCGACGCGGCGTGAGGCGGGAGTCCACGGCCGCCCTCGTGCTGCGCCGCTGGCCCTACTCGGAGCACTCGCTGGCGCTGCGCCTGCTGACGCCGGGGCACGGCGTGCTGTCGGTGCTGGCCAAGGGCGCCTACAAGCCGACCAGCGGCTTCTTCGGCGTGCTCGACACCTGGGCGCTGGTCGAGGTCCAGCTCGGCTTCCACGAGGAGGCCGAGATGCAGAACCTCTTCGCCGCGCGCCTGCTCGACCGCATGAGCGGGCTGTCGGCCGACCCCGACCGCCTGGCGGTGGCCGGCTTCGCGGCCGAGCTGGCGGAGCTCGCCGCGCCGCCCGGCGCCGAGGCGGCGACCGCCTTCCACTACCTGCTCAGCCAGCTCCACGAACTGACCGAGGGCGACGCGCCCGGCCGGCGCCTGCTGCTCGCCGCCGCCGCCGGGCTCGAGCTGCTCGGCCTCAGCCCCGAGCTGGAGGCCGCCGCGGACCCCGGCGGCGAGGCCGCCTGGCTGTGCGTCGCCGAGGGGCGGCTGCTCGCCCAGGGCGAGGCGCGCCCGCACGGCCCGGCGCACCGCGTCGGCGGCCCGCTGCTGGCGCTGCTCCGCGCCCTGCGCGCCGGCGAGGCCGCCGCCGTCGACGCTGCCCGTTCGGAGGATCGGGAGGCCGCCCTTACAATCCTGGGCGACCTGCTCCACTACCACCTGGAGAGGCCGCCGCGCGCCTGGGACTTCCTGCGCCGCCGCCGGCCGACCGCCGCGACCCGGTGAACCGCACGCCCGCCCCCTTCCTCCTCCTCCTGCTGGCCGCCTGCAGCAGCGAGCCGATCGAGCCCTACTCCTCCGCCGACCTGCAGGAGGCGCGCGAGCTCTACGCCCAGGGCGAGCTGCTCGACGCCTACAACGCGCTCGAGGACCTCAAGCGCGAGTACTTCGACCGCCCGACCCAGGGCGAGTACAGCCTGCTCGCCGGCGACATCGCCTACGACCGCGAGGACTGGGACCGCTCGATCCACCACTACGAGGAGTACCTGCTCTTCGCCGGCGTGGCGAGCGAGGCCGAGCGCGTCGAGGGCCGCCTCTACGAGATGGGCCTCGACCTGCTCGAGGGCGTGCGCAAGGCCTTCGGCATCTTCACCGACCGCACGCGCGGCATCGTGACCCTGCACAACCTCGCGGCCTGGGCGCCGAGCAGCCCGTGGGCGCCGCAGGCGCTGGCCACGGCGGCCAACTACAGCTTCGACCGCGGCGAGTTCAACGAGGCGGCGATCGACTACCGCCTGCTGCTCGAGCAGCACGCCGGCTCGGAGTTCACCGACCTCGCCACCTACCGCCTGGGCATGTGCGGCTACCTGCAGATCGACGGTCCCTGGGTGGACCGGCGCCTGATCGAGCACTCGGCCGCCCAGCTGCGCCACTACCTGCGCAACTACCCGACCGGCCTGTTCCGCGAGGACGCCCAGGCCTCGCTCACCGACCTCGAGCGCCTCGGCGCCGAGCGCGAGCTGATGCTGGGCGACTACTACGCCCGCATCGGCAACGTCCGCGGCGCGCGCCTGCACTACCAGGCCGCGCGCACCGCCGGCGTGGAGACCGTGGCGACGGACGCCGAGGCCAAGCTGGCCGCCCTGCCGCCGAACCCGCCGCTGGCCGAGCCGGAGGTCGAGACATCCGCCGGCTGAGCCCGCTCGCGCTGGCTCTCCTGGCCCTGGCCGGGGGCTGCGGCTACCGCACCCTGGACCTGCAGGCCGGCGGCGGCCGCGCCGTCGCGGTGCCGACCGCGGGCAACGACAGCCGCTGGCGCGGCGTCGAGGCCGACTTCACCACCGCCCTGCGCGGGCGGCTGCAGCTGCTCGACCTGCGGCTGGACGGCGAACCGGCCGACCTCGTGCTGCGCACGCGGCTCGAGGAGCTGCGCCGCGGCGCTCCGGTGCGCGGCCAGGACGGCGCCGCGGTGCTCGGCAGCAGCCAGATCCGCGCCTCCTGGACCCTGGTCGACCGCGCCGGCGAGGTGGTCGCGGAGGGCCGGATCCTCCGCTCCCTGGAGTTCCTGCCCGCCGCTGGAGAGGACGCCCGCGACGCCGTCCTCGAAATCCTCGACAGCATGGCCGAGAGTGTCGTAATAGAAGTCGGTGTCCGGCTGGATCAGCGGGCCCGGAGTGCAGACGAATGAGCGACCCGCAGACCAACCGCCAAGACGACAAGCAGGCCGGCAAGCGCCCGGCCGGGCCCTTCATCCTCGTCGCCGCCCTCCTCCTCATGCTGCTGGTGGTGTTCGGCAGCGGGCAGCGCAGCAAGCCGATCAGCGTCGACCGCTTCTGGTACCTGCTCTACACCGGCCAGGTCGAGTCCCCCGTGGTCGCCCGCGACCGCGTCACCGGCACCCTCGCCGGGGAGGCCACCGCCGACGGCCGGCCGGCCGAGTTCGTCGTCCAGATGGCCGAGGCCTTGAGCAAGCGCGACCAGATCCAGGAGGTCAGCGCCAAGGACCCGGCCGCGCCCCTGCCGCTGCAGTCCTTCTTCGAGGACGTCCGCGCCGGGCGCCTGCTGCCGCTGCGCGCCTACCCGCTGCAGTACCGCGAGCGCACCGACGAGAAGCGCCTGGACAGCCCGGTGCGCACGGTGAACCGCCTGTTCGTCGACTACGCCGACTCGCGCGGCACGCACTACGCCGAGGTGGTCGGCACGCAGGCCGACGGCATCGACCTGACCGCGGTGCTGCCGCTGCTGCGCGAGAAGGAGGCCGAGGTGGTGAGCGGGCTGACCTTCGACGCCGCGAAGCCGACGGCCACCGACGAGCAGAACTCGGTGCTGCTCAGCTTCTTCCTGACCTTCGGCCCGATCCTCCTGCTCGTGCTGGTGTTCTGGTTCCTGTTCATGCGCCAGATGCGCGGCCAGGGCCAGGGCCTGATGTCCTTCGGCCGCTCGCGGGCGGTGATGTACAACAAGGAGAGCCAGACCAACGTCACCTTCGCCGACGTCGCCGGCATCGACGAGGCCAAGGACGACGTCAAGGAGATCATCGAGTTCCTCAAGAGCCCCGAGAAGTTCAAGCGTCTCGGCGGCCGCATCCCGCGCGGCGTGCTCCTGGTCGGCCAGCCCGGCACCGGCAAGACCCTCATGGCCAAGGCGATCGCCGGCGAGGCCGACGTCCCCTTCCTGTCGATCAGCGGTTCGGACTTCGTCGAGATGTTCGTCGGCGTCGGCGCCAGCCGCGTGCGCGACCTGTTCAAGCAGGCGCGCGAGTCGGCGCCCTGCATCGTCTTCCTGGACGAGATCGACGCCGTCGGCCGCAAGCGCGGCACCGGGATGGGCGGCGGCCACGACGAGCGCGAGCAGACCCTGAACGCGATCCTGGTCGAGATGGACGGCTTCGGCACCGACGAGGGCATCATCCTCATGGCGGCCACGAACCGCCCGGACGTGCTCGACCCGGCCCTGCTGCGCCCCGGCCGCTTCGACCGCGAGATCGTCATCGACCTGCCCGACGTCAACGGGCGCGAGGCGATCCTCAAGGTGCACTGCGAGGGCGTGCGCACGGCCAGCGACATCGACCTGGCCGCGGTGGCGCGGGGCACGCCGGGCTTCTCCGGCGCCGAGCTCGCCGCGCTGGTCAACGAGGCGGCGATCATCGCCGCGATGCGCGGACACGACTTCGTCCTGCAGCCCGACTTCGACGAGGCGCGCGACAAGGTGGCCTTCGGCCGCGAGAAGAAGTCGCGCGTGATGGACCAGGACGACAAGCGCATCACGGCCTTCCACGAGGCCGGCCACGCGGTGGTCAACTGCCTGCTCGAGAACACCGAGCCGGTGCACAAGGTGACGATCATCCCGCGCGGCATGGCGGTGGGCGCGACCATGATGCTGCCCGAGAAGGACCGCATGCACATGACGCGCGGCCGCCTCCACGCCGAGCTGGCCGTGCTCTACGGCGGGCGCGTGGCCGAGGAGGTCTTCTGCGACGACATCACCTCCGGCGCGGCCAACGACATCCAGCGCGCCACGCACATCGCCAAGCTGATGGTCACCGAGTGGGGCATGAGCGAGAAGCTCGGCCCGGTCCACTTCGCCGACCGCCACGGCAGCGAGTTCCTCGGCACCGAGCTGAGCGTGGGCAAGGACCACAGCGAGGCCACCGTGCGCGAGATCGACGAGGAGGTCGGCAAGATCCTCGAGGCGGCGCAGATGCGCGCGCGCGACACCATCCTGGAGAACCGCGAGGCGGTCGAGCGCGTGGCCGAGGGCCTGCTGCTCTACGAGACCGTCCTCGGCGACGAGGTGCGCGACATGGTCGACGGCAAGGACCCGAAGGAGCTGCGCCCGGTGCAGCCGCCGCCGCCGGTCCCGCCGGCCGCGCCGCCGCCGGTCGCCCCCGCGCCCGAGCCGCGCACCGACGGCCCCCTGACCGCCGGTGGCGGCGAGGGCCTGTCCCCCGCCTGAGCCCGCCGTCCCTGCGGATTCCGCGCTGCGGACGCTAGACTTCGCAGCGTGGCGCGTCCGTGGGCGGTTCCCCATTTCGAGCAGCCCCACCACGCCTTCCCGCTCGCGGACGGCTGGTGGCGCGGCCCCGCTCCGCTCCGTCCGGAGTGCGCGGAGGCCCTCGACACGCTCGGCCTGGTGGTCGGCGCGCCGCTGCCCGACGGCTCGGTCCGCTACCGCCGCGGCGACCCGCCGGCGCCGCTCGAACACCTCGCCGGCGGGCCGGTCGACGACCCCTGGTGCCGCGCGCACTGGATCGCCGCCCGCATCGGCGCCGCGGCGGACGCCTGCGCCGCGCCGCCCCCGTCGCCGCAGTTCATGGCCGTCCTCAACCTGACGCCGGACTCCTTCTCCGACGGCGGCCAGCTGCCGACGCCCGCCGCGGTGGCCGCGCGCGCCGCCGAGCGCGCCGCCGAGGGGGCCGCCTGGCTCGACCTCGGCGCCGAGAGCACGCGGCCCGGCGCCGCGGCCGTCCCCGCCGAGCGCCAGCTCGAGCAGCTGCTGCCCGCCCTCGAGGCGGTGCTGCCGCTCGGCCTGCCGGTCTCGGTGGACACCCGCTCGGCGCTGGTCGCCGAGGCCTGCCTCGCCGCCGGCGCGTCGATGGTCAACGACGTCAGCGGGCTGGGCGACCCCGCCATGGCCGAGGTGGTCGCCGCCGCCGGCGCGCAGCTCTGCCTGATGCACCTGCGGGGCACGCCGGCGACGATGCGGCAGAAGACTGACTACCGCTACCTGCCCGGGACCGTGCTCGACGAGCTCGCGGCGCGCGTCGCCCGCGCCCTCGACGCCGGCATCCCCCCGGAGAAGCTGCTGCTCGACCCCGGCATCGGCTTCGCCAAGGACGCGCTGCAGAGCCTGGCGCTGATCGGCGCCACCGGCGCCTTCCGCGCCCTCGGTCTGCGGGTCCTGGTCGGCCCCTCGCGCAAGTCCTGCCTCGAGGCCGCCGTCGGCCCGCGGCCCCCCGCGGAGCGCGACGCCGCCACGAGCGGCGCCGCCGCCCTGGCCGCCGCCCAGGGCGCCGCCGTCCTGCGCCTGCACCGCGGCGGCCCGGTGTGGGACGCCGTCCTCGCCGCCCACGCGGCCGCCGCCGCCGCCCACCCCCACCTCGCCCCGGCCGCGGCTGGCCGGGAGGTCCCCGCATGAACGACTGGATCACGGATCCCGAGCTCAAGTTCCGCCTCCAGCTCCTGATCGAGGTCGGCACCCTCGCGGTCATCTTCTACGCCATGCTGCGCTTCCTGCGCAGCACGCGCGGCGGCGGCCTGCTGCGCGGGCTCGGTGCCTTCCTGGTCGCCGCGGCGGCGCTCTACGGCGCCCTCGACCTCGTCCTCGGCGTGCCCGTGCTGCTCGAGATCCTGCGCATGGTGGCCGGAGCCCTGATCATCATCCTGGTGATCCTGTTCCAGCCCGAGCTGCGCCAGGGCATCGCGCGGATCGGCCGCGGCGGCTTCCTGCGCATCTTCGGCCAGGAACAGAAGCCGAGCGACGCGCCGCACAAGATCGCCCGCACCGCCCAGCGCCTGGCGAAGGAACGCACCGGCGCGCTGATCGCCTTCGAGCGCGGCGTCTCGCTGGCGCCCTACTACGAGAACGGCGTGCTGGTGGACGCCCCGGTCAGCGGCATCCTGCTCGAGACCATCTTCTACCCCGGCAGCCCGCTGCACGACGGCGCCGTCGTCATGCGCGCCGGCCGCATCCACGCCGCCGCCTGCCTGCTGCCGCTGGCCGACCCCTCCGAGCAGCTGGGCCGCCTCGGCACGCGCCACCGCGCCGCCCTCGGCCTGACCGAGGAGACGGACGCCGTGACGCTGGTGGTCAGCGAGGAGACCGGCCAGATCGCGCTGTGCGCCAACGGGGTGATCCACCGCCCGATCGCCTTCGACAAGCTCGAGGAGCGCCTCGCCGAGCTCCTCCAGGCCGAGAGCCGGGCGCCGGACGAGGACGGCGACGGTCCGTCCGCAGCCGCCGAGAAGGCCGAGGAGGCCAGCCGATGAAGTTCCTCCGCGACCTGATCTTCCACGACCCCGCGCGCAAGGCGCTGGCCCTGGCCCTCGCCGCGGGGGCCTGGTGGCTGGCCAGCCGCCAGATCACCGACGAGGGCCGCCTCGAGCTGCAGCTCGCCGTCTCGCGCACCGCCGCGCCGCCGGTCAGCAACACGCTGACCATCCGCAAGCCCGACGGCTGGGTGCTGACGCAGCCCCCGCTCAGCTCGCGCATCTCGCTGTACGTCAGCGGCGAGAAGAACCGCCTCGAGGGCCTGCGCAACTCCGGACCGGCGGCGGCCTTCGACCCCGGGAGCGCGCTGCAGCGGGCCGAGAGCGCCTCGCCGGACAGCCCGACGCACAGCATCCTGGTCACCTCGCTCGAGTGGAACAACCGCGAGGCCGCGTCGATGGTCGAGCTCGACCGCTCCGGCGAGATCCGCCTCGAGTTCGAACGCGAGGACACCATCGAGATCGACCTCGCCAACGGGATGATCGACCTGGTGGGCGAGGTGAACCCGGCCTACCAGTTGCGCCCCGCCGAGGCCTCCCTGGCGCCGAACCGCGTGCGCCTGACCGGCCCGGCACGGCGGGTCGAGGAGCTGCGCCAGCGCCTCGAGGCCTGGCTCAACGCCGACGCGCGCGGCCCCGAACTCGGCTTCCTCGCGCCGCAGCGGGTGGACAACGCCACCCGCACGCTCAGCCTCCAGGTCAGCCTCGCCGACGCCTGGTCCGACACGATCCGCATGGACCCCCCGGTGGTGCTCGCCACCATCCCGGTGTCCGAGCGGATGCCCGACCCGGTCGAGTTCGACATGCCCGACCCGCTGCTGCTGCACGCCGACCTCGAGGGCGCCCGCGACTGGGAGCCGGCCGGCGCCTCGCTCGGCCGCTGGAAGCTGTCCTTCGACCCGCTGCCCCAGTTCAAGCCGCCGGCCGACGTCGACGAGGACTGGATCCGCCAGAACGTCCTGTTCTTCGTCGACATGGAGCCGCTGGCCGGCATCGACCGCTCGGAGAACGACCTCCCCCTGCGGTGGAAGTTCCGCGGCGCCGTGCGCCCGGACTACTTCGACCAGATCAACGACGCGCTGCGCCTCGAGCCCCTCGATCCGGCCAACGCCACCGTGAAGATGAAGCGCAAGGAGCCCCAATGAGCGACCGCCTGTTCGGCACCGACGGCATGCGCGGCGTCGCCGGCGAGGAACCCCTCGTCCCCGCCACCCTCGAGCGGCTCGGCCGCCTGCTCGGCCGCCGCCTCGGCGGGGCCGGCTGCCGCGTCCTGCTCGGCCACGACGGTCGCGAGAGCGGCGAGACCCTCGCGGCGGCCCTGGTGGAGGGCCTCAACGCCGTCGGCTGCGACGCCGACGTGCTCGGCCTCGCCCCCACGCCGGCGGTCATGTACCTGACCGGCGCCGGCGAGTACGACGCCGGCATCGTGGTCTCGGCCTCGCACAACCCGGCGCGCGACAACGGGCTCAAGCTGCTGTGCGGCGCCGGCTCGAAGCTCGCCGACGAGGTCGAGGAGGCCCTCGAGGCCGAGCTGGTCGGCGGCGCGACGGTCGCGGACGCGCCCTCGCCCGGCTGCACGCGGCGCACCAAGCAGCTGCTCGGCGACTACCTCGCCTGGCTGCGCAACGACGCCTTCCCCGAGCTGGACCTGCGCGGGTGGAAGGTGGTGCTCGACTGCGCCAACGGGGCCTACTCGCGGCTCGGGCCGCGCATCCTGCAGGCCTTCGGCGCCGACGTCCTGGCCCTGAACGACCACCCCGACGGGCGCAACATCAACGAGGGATGCGGCGCCCTGCACCCCGAGGGGCTCGCCGCCGCGGTGGCCGAGGGCGGCGCCTCGATCGGTCTCAGCCTCGACGGCGACGGCGACCGCGGCATCCTGGTGGACAGCGGCGGCCGCGTGCTCGACGGCGACGCGCTGCTGGCCGGCCTCGGCCGCCACCTCATGGAGCGGGGCGAGCTCCCCGGCGGCACCGTCGTCGCCACCGTGATGAGCAACCTGGCCCTCGAGCAGTGGCTGGAGCGCGCGGGCGCCCACCTCCTGCGCACGCCGGTCGGCGACCGCCATGTCGCCGCCGCCATGCGCGAGCACGGCGCGGTGCTGGGCGGAGAGAAGTCGGGCCACATGCTGTTCGGCGCCGCCCACGGCTTCCGCGGCGACGGCATGTACACCCTGCTGCGGGTGGCCCAGGCCCTGTCCCTCGAGGCCAAGGGCAGCGCGGACTTCGCCGCCGGCTACGAGGACATGCCCCAGGTCCTGGTCAACCTGCCGGTCAAGGAGCGCCGCCCGCTCGAGCAGCTGCCGCGCCTGGCGGGCGAGACCGAGCGCCTGGAGCAGGAGATGGGCGTCCACGGGCGCACGGTGGTCCGCTTCTCCGGCACCGAGCTCAAGCTGCGGCTGATGGTCGAGGCCGAGACCGAGGCCATGGTCGAGGACGGCCTGGCGCGGCTGCGCGCCGCCGCCGAAGCGGACGGGATCCTGGCCTGACCCCGGTGACCGGCCCCCTCCTCGCCCTGGAACTGTCCGGTCCGCGCTCCGGCGTGGCCCTGCGCCTGGAGGACGGGACGGTCCACGAGCGCGAGTTCGGCGGCGAGCGCGGGCGCGCCCTCCTGGCCGAGGTCGACGCCGTGGTCGGCGGAGCCGGCCTGCTCCCCGCCGACCTGTCGGCGGTGGTCGTCGGCACCGGCCCCGGCAGCTACACCGGCCTGCGCATCGCCTGCGCCGCCGCGCGCACCCTGGCCTACTCGCTCGGCCTGCGCGCCGGCGGGCTGTGCAGCTTCGAGGTCGCCGCGCTGGCGGCGCCCGCCGGACGCGAGGTCCACCTGCTGCTCGACGCGTACCGCCGCGAGGTCTACCACGCGTCCTTCGCGCGCACCGGCGACGAGGTGGAGGTCCGCGTCGCGCCGCGCGTCGTGCCGCGCGACGCCGCGGGCGACGCCGTGCCGCAGGGCGCGCTGCTGCTCGGCGATCCCGCGCTGCTCGGGGCGGCGCGCGCGGACGTCGAGCTGCTCGCTCCCGAGGTCGCGCCGCGCGCGCGAGACCTCGCGGCGCTCGCTGCGCAGCGCGGCGCCGACGCGTGGGGCGTGCCCGAGCCGCTCTACCTGCGCGCGGCGCGCTGAGCGCGAAGGCCGGGAACGGCCTCCAATCGCCGATCCGAGGCCGTCCTCGCTCGGGGCCCGACGCCGGGAAAAGGGAAACGGCACGCCTCCGCGAAGAGGCGTGCCGCTCGTTCGGTGCCTGGAAGGCTCAGAGATCCTGCGGGCGCAGGGTCTTGCGGCCGTTGGCGGTGGCGCGGGCTTCGGCGCCGTTGATCGCCGAGACGACGTAGTCGTTCAGGGCGGCGTAGAAGTCGCTCGACACGTTGCAGTTCTTGACGGCGTTCTTGGTGCGGCTCTTCGAGATGATCATCTCGACGACCTTCGCGGCCTTCTTCTTCGCGGTCTTCTTGGCAGCGCGCTTCGGAGCAGCCTTCTTGGTGGCCTTCTTGGCGGCCTTCTTCGTAGCCTTCTTCTTAGCAGCCATGGTTCTGTTGTCTCTGTGTCCTGGAACGGAGTCCGGGAGGGGGGTTGAGGATCCGGCGGCGTCGCGCGCCACCGCAGGCCGGGATTCTGCGGCGAAAAGGAGTACGGTGTCAAACCGAAACGGCTAAATTCTGCCTCCAATCCGGGATTTCTCGCCCGACTCCGAAACCGCTCCGATGCTCCTCGCCACCCTCGTCCTGAGCCTCCCGGCGCTCGCCGCACCGGTCGCGGCGGCGCAGGATCCGCCGCCCGCCGACCCGCTCGTCGAGCGCGTGCTCAGCCGCTTCCGATCGCTGCCCGAAGAGGAGCAGGAGCGGATCGCCGAGCGCGCCTACCGCGCCGCGCTGGCCAGCGAGCACGCGCTGGCCCGAGTCGCGGCCGCCCTCGAAGCCGGGGCCGGTGAGCTGCCGGTGATCGCGGCCGACCCGCGCCGCCAGTTCGACGCGCGCCGCTACGCGCCGGCCCTGAAGTTGGACACCACCTTCCTCGAGCGGGGCGAGGAACGCTGGGAGGAGGTCCACAGCACCTTCTTCCCGCGATTCCCGCTGCCGGTCCGCGACGCGGTCTGGGAGTGGGACGCGGGCCGCAACGCGCTGGTCCGGCCGCTCGTCCCGCTGAGCCCGGAAAAGCGCTTGGAGGCCCTTCTACGGGGTTTTTGGCCCCATCCTGGCCGCCTCGAGGCCCTCGCCGAGGCCCGCTTCGACGACCGCAGCGAGCTCGATCCGCTGGCCGAGTACTTCAGCCACCACTACCGCGACCGTGACGGCCGCGTCTTCGTCGGCATGCGCCTCGAGGACGTGTGGGGCTCGGGCCGCGAGATCGAGGTGTCCGATGTCGAGGCGGTGGCCTGGCTGCGCCGCATCGCCGGGGAGACCCAGCCCGTCTCCCCCATCCCCGGCAAGCTCCACGACCCGATCTACCGCCGCATCGCCGCCGACTTCGAGCGCTGGCGCGACTACCGCCAGCTGCGCCAGGCCCTGGCCGCCAGCCTGGTGGCCTCGCCGCCGGAGCTGCCGCTGGCCTACCGCGGCCTCGCCGAGCGGCTCGAGCAGACCTGGCAGGACCTCGGCCACGACCCCGCGCGCGCGCTGGCCCTGCTGCGCGCCACGGAAGACCGGCCCGGCTTCTTCGCCGCCGCCGGTGCGGTCCCGGCCGAGGAGCGCGCCGCCCCGGTCGAGCGCGCCGGCCTGTCCGCCTGGCTGCGGCACGCGGCCGAGACGGTGTGCCGCGAGGAGGGCCTGCTCGGGCTCGGACGGCGCTGATCCGCGCCCCGCGCGCGACTGGAAGCCGCCCTCCGCCGAGGGATATCCTGCCGTCATGAGCACGGGGCACCGCGCCTGGGCCGAGATCGACCTCGCCGCCTTCCGCCGCAACCTGCGGACGGCGGGCGCGCGCGCCGGCGCGGCGCAGATCTGGCCGGTGCTCAAGGCCAACGCCTACGGGCACGGCGCGGTCACCATCGCCCGCGCCTGTCAGGAGGAGGGCATCCAGCGCATCGGCGTCGGCGACAGCGGCGAGGCCCTGCAGCTGCGCGAGGGCGGCGTCACCACGCCCCTGCTCGTGCTCGGCACGGTGATCGACGCCGAGGTGCCGGCGCTGCTCGAGCACGGCATCGAGGTCGGCGTCCACTCGGAGAGCCGCGTGCGCAAGCTCGGCGCGCGCGCCGGCGAGCGCGGACGCCGCCTCGGCGTGCACCTCAAGGTCGACACGGGGATGGCCCGCCTCGGCGTGCTGCCGGAGGCCGCGCTGCGCGTCGCGCAGGCCATCCTCGACGAACCCTGGCTCGAGCTGCGCGGGCTGATGACACACTACGCGGCGCCGGACGGCTGCCGCGACCCCTTCACCGCCCAGCAGGCGGCCTGCTTCGGCCGGGTCCAGGCCGAGCTGCGCGCGGCCGGCGTCCCGCTGCCCGCGGTGCACGGCGCCAACTCCGCCACGCTGTTCACCGGGCTGCAGCCGCTGGGCGACGCGGTGCGCCTCGGCATCGCGCTCTACGGCGTGCTGCCCGCCGGCCTGCCCGGCGCCGACGCGCTCGAGCCGGTGCTCTCCCTGCACGCCCAGGTGGTCTACCTGAAGGACGTCCCCGAGGGCATGCCGGTCGGCTACGGCGGCCGCTGGCGCGCGCCGCGGCCCACGCGGCTGGCCGTCCTGCCGCTGGGCTACAACGACGGCCTGCCCTACCGCCTCGGTACCGAGGGGCGCGGCGTCGCGCTGCTGCGCGGCCAGCGCTGCCCGATCGTGGGCGCGATCTCGATGGACTACTGCACCGTCGACGTGAGCCACGTCGAGGGCGTGGTGACCGGCGACAAGGCGACCCTGATCGGCCGCGACGGCGGGCAGGCCGTCCACGTCCGCGAGGTGGCCGAGGCGGCGGGCACGATCCCCTACGAGATCACCTGCTCGATCGGCTCCCGCGTGCGTAGGGTGGCGGTCGACGCCGGAGCGAAGCCCCTCGAGGCCGCGGCGTCGTCCGCATGATCCGGACCCGCCGCGCCCGCCTGTCGCTGCTGCTCGCAGTCCTCGTCGGCGTCTCGGCCTGGTTCCCCTTCCCGGTGCCGGAGGCGTGGAGCGGGGCCCTGCTCGAGGACCTGCGCCTCGGCGAGGAGCCGGTCGCGGTCAGCACCGAGCAGCTCACGCTGCGCTGGGGCACCGGCAGCCTGATCGTGCGCGGGCTGACCGCGCGCACGCCGCAGCGCCTGCTGCTCGGCGCCGAGCGCGCCGACCTGCGCCTCGACCTGCGACCCTGGTCGCCCCACTTCCTGCGCCCGCGCGCCGCCGACCTCGCCGGCATCGAGCTCGGCCTGCTGCCCGACGACCTCGCGCGCCTGCGCCCGGCCGGCAGGGAGGCGGCCTTCGAGCCGCCGCCGGTCGAGCTGCGCCTGCGCGACGTGGCCGCGCGCATGCCCTTCCCCGACGGCCGCGTGCTCGAGCTCGCGCTGCCCTCCGCCGAGGGCCTGCTCAGTCCGTCCGGCAGCCGCATCCGCGGCCGCGCGGTGACCGCCTACGGACTGAGCGCGGAGTTCTGGTTCCGCGCCGGCGAGGGCTTCCGCGACTGGGTGGTCGACCTGCGCGGCAGCGCCGAGGCCCTGGAGGACCGCGGCCACCTGCCGTGGCCGGCCCGCGCAGGCGCCTGCGAGGCCGCCCTGCGCGTGGACGCGGACGACGTCCTGGCGCGGCTCGATTTCCGCGAGCTCACCGTGCAGGTGCCCGAGCCCGCCGTCGAGCTGCGGGCGCCGCGCCTCCTCCTCGAGGGCAGCCTGCGCCGCGGCATGCGGGCCGAGGTCGAGTTCGGCGCCGGGCCGGTCACCCTGGTCGGCGGGGGCTGGCTGCGGCAGCCCGGGGACGCCCCGCTCGAGCTGCGCCTCGAGGCGGCGAGCCCGCAGCCGGTGGTCATCGGCCCCGACCTGATCGCCTACCTGCGCACGGTGGAGGCCACCACGGCCGAGGCCTTCGACGCGCTCGAGCTGCGCGGCGCCGTGCCGCTGCGCGTGGCGCTCGACTGGCGCGCCGGCGAGGCGCCGCGGGCGGCGGCCCACTCCTCCTTCGAGGACTTCGCCTGCACCTACCGCGGCTTCCTCGAGGACGACGGCGACCGGCCGAGCTTCCCCTACCCCGCCACCGGCCTGCGCGGCGACATCGCCGCCGCCGGCCCGCGCCTGCTCATCCAGGCCGACGGCCGCGTCGGCGAGGGCGCCGTCGGCGGCTGGTGCACCGTCGGCATCGGACGCGGCCCCGCCGAGGTGCTGCTCGACCTGCAGGGCAGCGCGCTGCCGGTCGACGCGCGCGTCACCAGCGCGGCCAGCGGCACGCCGGCGCTGTCGGCGGTGTGGCGCGAGCTCGGCGGCCCGAGCGGCGGCAGCGCCGACTTCGAGCTCTTCGTCCGCAGCCCCTTCGGCAGCACCGACGCCGGGCTGCGCATCGACGCCACCGCGACGGAAACGCGCGTGCGGCCCGGCTTCCTGCCGATCGAGGCCGAGGCCGAGGAGGTCCGCCTGAGCTGGATGCCCGGCCTGGCCGAGTTCGACGGCGTGGTCCGCACCCTGGGCGGGCGGGTCGCGCTCGACGGCCGCTTCGAGTCGGCCGCGGACGAGGAGTTCCCCGCGGCCCGGGTGCGCGCCCGCAGCCTCTCCCCGCTGACGCCCTCGGCCCCCGAGCGCCGCGTGCTCGAGAGCTTCCTGCAGCTGCCGCGCGGCTTCGCCGGCTTCGAGCTCGCCGGCAGCGCCGGCCTCTCCGGCAGCTTCCTGCGCACCGGCGCGGGCGAGCTGCAGGCGCTCCTGCGCTGGGACGGGGCCGACGCCGAGCTGCGTTGGCTGCCGCTCGGCACGACCTGGTCGCGGCTGCGCGGCACGGTGACGGTCGTGCGCGCCGGCGAGGCGACCAGCGTGCACGCGCCGCTGCTGCAGTGCAGCTGCAGCGGCGGCGCCCTCGAGGCCTCGGGCGAGCTGGCCGTCGGCCTTCCCGCAGCCGCCGCCTCGCGCGCCCTGGTGCAGGTCCGCGGCCTGCGCGTCGAGGAGGAGTCCGAGCGGCTGGCGCGGCGCATCGTCGGGCTGTCCGAGGACTCGCGCGTCGACTGGTCCGGCGAGGTGGACCTCGCCGTCGAGCTCGACCCGCTCGCGCCGGACCGCAACCGGGGCTGGGTCGAGCTGCGGCCGCTGGTCGCGCAGGAGGCGGGCGCCGAGGAGGCCCGCGGCGTGAGCCTGAGCGGGCGGCTGCAGCTGCGCGACGACCGCATCGTGGACGGCCGGCTGGGCGCGGCCACCCCCGCGGGCGAGTTCCGCCTGCGCCGCTTCTCCCTCGAGCGCGAGGACGGCGCCACGCGGCTGCAGGCGCGCGTGGACAGCGAGGGCGTCGAGCTCGGCGAGCCCTTCGCCGCGCTGCTCAGCCCCGAGGCGTGGCAGGCCTTCCAGCGCATCGGCCTGGGCGGCCGCGTGGCCGCCGACGACCTGCAGCTGCGGCTGCTGGTCACCGACGGGGAACCCGAGTTCAGCCTCACCGGCGGCCTCCTCCTCGACGGCGTACGGGTGTTCGGTCCGCCGCGCATGGAGGCCGGCTCGGGGCGGCTCGACGTCGAGTCCTTCCGCTGGGCCGGGCCGCAGGACTACGCCGGCCGCCTGCGGCTGGAGGACGGCGCCGTGGTCGTCTCCGGCGTCTCGCTGACCGAGGCCGCCGGCACCGTCGAGCTCGACGGCGCGGACGTCACCCTGCGCGGCTTCTCCGCCGCCCTGCTCGGCGGCGCCGTCCGCACCGACGAGGGCGAGGAACGCGGGCACCTGCGCCTCGGCCTGAGCAAGGAGGCGCCGATCGACTACCTGGTCTTCCTCGAGGGCGTGCGCCTGCGCCAGCTGCGCGAGGAGCTCGGACTCGGCGGCGACCTCGCCGGCGGCGTGCGCGGCCGCCTCGAGTTCCGCAGCGACTCGCCGAGCCCGCTCGACTACGCCGGCGCCGGCTGGCTCGAGGTCGAGCAGGGCGCGCTCGGCGCGGTCCCCGTGCTCAGCCGGATGTGGCGGGTGGCCAACCTGGCCCCGCCGATCTTCGAGCGCGGCCGCGTCGAGTTCCGCGCCGACCCCGGGAGCAGCCGCGGCCGGCTGCGCGTCGACCGCTTCGAGCTGCACCACCCGCTGCTCGAGGTGCGCGGCAAGGGCTGGGTCGGCCTCGACTCCACGCTGAACTTGAAAGCCACCGTGCGGACCTTATCGTTCCTCACGCGGCTGCCGCTGGTGCGCGCCGTCGTCGACCTGTTCCTCGAGCAGGACGTCTACGGCCCGCTCGACCGGCCCCGCATCCGCCAGCGCGCGCTGGGGAAGATGGCCGACCCGCTGCCCGCCCGGCTGCCCTTCCCGCTCTGGACCCCAACCTTCGAACGCGCCGACTGGCGCCTCTCGCCGGCCCTGCCGGCCACCCTCGACCCCCTCCCCGAGAACTGATGCTGCACGCGGTGATCATGGCCGGTGGCTCCGGCACCCGCTTCTGGCCCGAGAGCCGCGCCGCCCGGCCGAAGCAGCTGCTGCCCATCCTCGGCGGCCGCCCGCTGGTCGCCGAGACGGTCGGCCGCCTCGACCCGCTGGTCCCGCTCGAGCGGACCTGGATCGTGACCAACGCGCAGCAGGCCGAGGGGGTGCGCGCCGCCTGCCCGGAGTTGCCGGCCGCGAACCTCCTGGTCGAGCCCTGCGCGCGCAACACCGCGCCCTGCGTCGGCCTGGCCGCCGTCGCGGTCGCCGCGCGCGACCCCGAGGCGGTGATGGTGGTGCTGCCGGCCGACCACCTGATCTCGCCGCGCGAGGAGTTCCAGCGCGCGCTGCGCGCCGCCGCCGCCGCCGCCGAGGAGCCGGGCGCCCTGGTCACCTTCGGCATCCCGCCGGGCTACCCGGCGACCGGCTACGGCTACATCCGCGCCGGCGAGGACCTGGCGCCGCTCGAGGGCCTGCGACGCTCCCGCGTGGCCGCCTTCGTCGAGAAGCCCGACCGCGCCCGCGCCGAGGAGTTCCTCGCCGCCGGCGGCTACTCGTGGAACTCGGGCATCTTCGCCTGGCGCGCCGCCACCCTGCGCGCCGCGATCGCCGAGCACCTGCCCGCGCTCGAGGCCGGGCTGCGGCGGCTCGACGAGGTGGCCGGGACCTCCGCCTTCGACGCCCTCCTCTCCGAGCTCTACCCGGGCTTCGAGGCGCTGCCGGTGGACATCGGCATCATGGAGAAGGCGCGCGGTGCGGTGGTGCTCGAGACGCCCTTCCACTGGAGCGACATCGGCAGCTGGAAGGCGGTGCACGACGAGCTCGAGCACGACGAGGACGGCAACGCCGCCGTCCTGCCCGCCGGCGGCGCCCTGCTCACCGAGCAGGCGCGCGGCGTGCTGGCCTACTCGAGCGAGCCGCAGACCATCGCCGTGCTCGGCCTCGACGACGTGGTCGTGGTGCGCACGCCCGACGCCGTCCTGGTCGCGCGCCGCGACCTGGCCGAGCAGGTCAAGCGCTTCCCGGAACGGCTGCGCGAAGCCGGCCTCGACGAGCTGCTGTGAGGGGCCGCGTCCTCGCCATCGACTACGGCGGCAAGCGCACCGGGCTCGCCCTGTCCGACGAGATGCGCATCGTCGCCACACCGCTCGACCCGGTGGTCTCGCCCTCCCTCGACGAGACGGTGGCCGGCGTGCTCGCGGTGGTCACGGCGCAGCGCGTCACCACGCTGGTCGTCGGCATGCCCTACCTGCGCTCCGGCCTGGAGGGCTCGCAGTGCGCCAAGGTGCGCCTGTTCGTCTCCGCGCTGCGTGAGAAGCTGCCGGCAGGCTTCGAGATCGTCGAGCGCGACGAGCGCTTCACCACGCACGAAGCCGAGCGCCTGCTGCGCCCCACCGGCAAGCGGCGCAAGCAGCTCAAGGCGCACCTCGACTCGACCGCCGCCGTGGTGCTGCTGCGCGATTTCCTCGCCGACGAGGACGGCGTGGCCGGTCCGGGGCCGCCGGCGTAGAATCGGCGGCGGAGCGTTGCCCGGACGGCCGCGCTCGGCTCCGGCCGACCGAGGAAAGTCCGGACTCCGCAGGGCGCAGTGGTGGCTAACGGCCACCGGGGGCAACCCCAGGGAAAGTGCCACAGAGAACAGACCGCCCAAGTCCCTCCGGGGACCGGCAAGGGTGAAACGGTGAGGTAAGAGCTCACCGCGCGCTCGGTGACGAGCGTGGCAGGGTAAACCCCACTGGGAGAAAGCCCGAGTAGGGAGGGGAGGCGCGGCCCGCGCCGTTCGAACCTCCGGGTAGGGCGTTGGAGGCCGCCGGCGACGGCGGTCCGAGAGAAATGGCCGTCGCCCCTTCGGGGGAACAGGATCCGGCTTACAGGGCAACGCTCCACCTGCCCTCCGACCGACGGGAGCGGTGCAGCCGGCGGGAGGGTGTCGGCATTTGTTCGCCCCAGGGGTAGGGCGACTTATCCACATTTCCCCCACAAGTTGCGCAATTCCGGCTTCCTTCGCTTGCCAGTCCGGGCTTCCCTCGCTACAAAACAGGACAAGGATGGAATTCGTCTGGGTCGTACCGCGCGCTGAGCTCCTGCCGGAGCCGATCCACGGCTTGCTGCCGCTGGACCCCGCCTCCCTCGAGGAGCGCTACCTGGCGCCGGCCCGCGAACGCGGCTTCTTCATGGAGCGCCGCTACGCCGAGCAGCACCCCGAGTACAAGCAGGTCATCCCGTACGTGGCGGTCTGCCGCGACGAGGAGGTCCTCTGCCTGACCCGGCTGAAGACCCAGGGCGAGAAGCGCCTCCACGGCCTGCGCAGCATCGGGGTGGGCGGCCACGTCAACCCCTGCGACGACGCCGGCCCGGCCTGCCTGTTCGAGCAGGCCTGCCACCGCGAGCTCCACGAGGAGCTCGTCCTCCCGCCGGAGGCCCCCCTCCGGCTGACCCCGGTCGGCGTCCTCAACGACGACACGACCGAGGTCGGCGCCGTCCACATCGGTGCCGTCTATCGCCTCGACGCGGCCGGGCTCGAGGTCTCCATCCGGGAGACCGAGGCCATGGCCGGCGAATTCCACCACCTCGACCGTCTCGAGGCCGACTCCGCCGCCGCGGGGGGCTTCGAGAGCTGGTCCGCTCTGCTGTTGTCCGCCGGCGCCCTGCGCGCCGTCACCTCCCCCTCCACCTGACCCCTCCCCATCTTCCCGCATGGTCCGCCGCGCCACCCTTACCGAAGACGAAATCAAGCAGATGGTCCTCCGCCTCCGCGAGGCCCGTACGCAGCCCAACGTCCGCCTGGTCTTCCAGGACGGCCGGCAGATGGACGGCGCGATCACCTACGTGGAGCGCCTCGGGACCGGCCGCCTGATCAACGTGGACGAGGAATTCGCCGCCGACTTCAACGTCCACGAGTTGAAGCGGGTCGAGTTCGAGTGATCAGAGGTAGAGGTTCGCGGCCCCGCCGCGGACCATCCCGGCCAGCCGGAGGCCGTAGCGTCCGGCCGCCTCGACCGCCAAGCTGGTCGGGGCCCCCACGCCGGCCAGCGCGCCGACGCCGGCCAGCGCCGCCTTCTGCACGATCTCGAAGGAGGTGCGTCCGCTCACCAGGAGGGCGTGCGGCTCCTCCAGCGGGTACTCCCCGGCCAGGAGCCGCGCGCCGAGCACCTTGTCCACGGCGTTGTGGCGGCCGACGTCCTCGGCCACGTCCAGCACGCGCCCCGCCGCGTCCAGCAGGGCCACGCCGTGGACCGCGCCCGTGCGGCGGTAGAGAGGCTGCCGCTCGCGCAGCGCGGCGAAGCCCGCCTCGAGGGCGGCCGTCTCCCAGGGCGGGCAGGGAGGCACCGGCGGCAGCTGGCGCTCGAGCTCCTCCAGGGCGCGGGTGCCGCAGAGGCCGCAGGAGGTGCCGATCAGGCCCGGCCAGCGGCCGGCCGGATCCGCCTCGATCCCGGGTGCCAGGTTGACGTTCCAGACGTGGGGTTCGGGGCGGCCCTCGGCGTCGCGGCAGGGTTCCACCGCGAGGAGGTCCTCCGGCCGCTCCAGGACCCCCTCGGAGGCCAGGAAGCCGGCCACGAGGTCGCGCTCGCGTCCCGGCGTGCGCAGGAGCACGGCGAGGGACCGGCCGCGGATGCGGAGCTCCAGAGGCTCCTCGACGGCGACGGCGTCGGTCCCCGGAACGTCGGCGGCGGATCCGGGCCGGCCGAGGGGGCGGCAGGCCAGGATCCGCCAGGCGTCGTCCGGATCAGCGGAGGAAGGTCGCGTAATCGGCTTCGTCGAAACCGAGGATGGCCTTCTCGCCTCGGGCGAGGAGGGGGCGCCGGATCATGTCCGGGTTGGCGCGGAGCAGGTCCACGACCTCCTTCTTGGTCTTGAAGGTGGCGTTGGCGATGTCGTGCTCCTTGTAGCCCTTGGCGCGGGGGTTGAAGGCGTCCTTGGGCTCCTGGGCGTCGACGGCCTTCTCGAGCAGCTTCTTGGCCGGCGGGCTCTTGAGGATGTCGACCGCCTCGAAGGGGACGTTCTTCTTCTCGAGATAGCCGACCGCCTTCTGGCAGGTCTTGCAGGAGGACTTGATGTAGAGCTTGACGGCGCTCATGTCGTTCTCTCGGGTGCCAGTTCCGGGCCCGACGGGCCCTCGTTCAACTCACGATCGGGAGCTCCAAGGGGATGGGGCGTCCCGATCAGGCCGCGCAGTCTACCCGAAAAGGGCGATTCCACCAAGCCCCCCCCGGGACGGGCAGGACCCGTGGAACGGCCCCCAAGTCCTTGTATATCTAGGACTTGGATGTTTCCGAGGCGGTCTCTTCGGGGTCCAGGCCGCCGCGGAAGAGCTGCTGGAGCAGGCGGACGAGGTTCGCCGCGAAGGTGCTGCGCGCCACGACGTCCACGCCGAGGGCCTGGGCCTTCTCGATCAAGTCCTTCGAGCTGTGCGAGCAGTAGCCCAGGATGGGCATCTCCGCCGACCGCTCGTCGGCCCGCAGGCGCTCCAACAGGGGGACCACCTCCAGGGCCTCGCACTCGAGGTCCAGGACCATCTCCACCTCGGGCAGGCGCAGGACCTGCTCGAGGACGTCCTCCTCCCAGACCGGGACCACGGGCTCCTTCTCGAGGGCGCGCACGGCGGCGTCGACCTTGTCGAGGAAGAAGTCTTCGTGGATCAGGAGGTGGACGGGAGCGCGGGGATCGACTTCCGTTTCTTCAGTCAAGGGGCGGTCTCCGGCTGCCTCTGTGACCCTAAAATCGGCCGATCCATGTCCGAACAAGCCGCCAATCAAGGAAAATTCTCCCCTCACCCGGAGGCCCAGTACCCCCCGAGCGCCCATTTCCTGGGCGGAGAGTGGGTCGAGGCCGCCTCCGGCCAGCTGCTCGACTCGATCGATCCGGCCACCGAGGACGCCCACGCCCGCATCGCCCGCGGAGGCGCCGAGGACGTGGACCGGGCCGTGGCCGCCGCCCGCGCCGCCTTCGAGGACCCGAAGTGGCGCGGCATGGTGCCGGCCAAGCGGGCCCGCCTGCTGTGGCGCCTGGCCGAGCTGGTCGACGAGAACCGCGCCCGGCTGGCCCTGCTCGAGAGCCTCGACACCGGCAAGACGGCCTTCGACTCGGGCAAGATCGAGATCCCGATGGTCGCCGAGATCCTGCGTTACTACGCCGGCTGGGTGACCAAGCTCGAGGGCGGCGTGGTGCCGCTGCCGGGCAACGCCCTCGGCCTGAGCCTGCGCGAGCCGGTCGGCGTCTGCGGGCTGATCACGCCGTGGAACTTCCCGCTGCTGCTCGCCACCTGGAAGATCGCCCCGGCGCTGGCCTGCGGCAACACCGTGGTGCTCAAGCCGAGCGAGCACACCTCGCTGACCAGCCTCTGCCTGGCCGAGCTGGCCGTGCAGGCCGGGCTGCCGGCGGGCGTGCTCAACGTGGTGACCGGCACCGGCGAGGAGGTCGGCACGCCCCTGGTCCACCACCCCGGGATCGACAAGATCAGCTTCACCGGCTCCACGGCCGTCGGCCGACGCGTGCAGCGGGAGTCGGCCGAGACGCTGAAGCGCGTGACCCTCGAGCTGGGCGGCAAGTCGCCCAACATCGTCTTCGCCGACGCCGACCTCAAGGCGGCCATGCGCGGCGCGATCAGCGGCATCTTCTACAACAAGGGCGAGGTGTGCGCGGCGGGTTCGCGGGTGCTGGTGCAGCGCGAGGTCTACGACGACTTCCTCGCCGGGCTGCAGGCCATCGCGCAGAAGACGACGGTCGGCCCGCCCCTGGCCGAGGGCACCCGCATGGGCCCGGTCTGCAACGCGCGGCAGTTCGACTCGGTGCGGCGCTTCATCGAGTCCGGCAAGGCCTCCGGCGCGCGCCTGGTCCACGGCGGGCGCGACCTGCGCGAGGAGGTCGGGGGCGGCCGGGGTTACTACGTCGAGCCGACCCTGTTCGCCGACGTGGACCCCGACTGCGAGATCGCCCAGGAGGAGATCTTCGGCCCGGTGCTGAGCGTCACGCCCTTCGACACGCCCGAGGAGGCCCTCGAGATCGCCCACCGCACGCGCTACGGCCTGGCCGCCGGGGTGTGGACCCGCGACCTCGCCCGCGGCCTCGGCTTCGCCCGCGCCCTGCGCGCCGGCACGGTGTGGGTCAACACCTACAACCTGTACGACCCGGGGCTGAGCTTCGGCGGCTTCGGCGAGTCCGGCTTCGGCCGCGACCTCGGCCGCGCCGCGCTCGACGCCTACACCGAGCCGAAGTCGGTCTGGGTCAACCTGGACTGAGCACTTGATGCCGGCGGCGGCGGGCGGGATAACGCTCCTGCCCGCCGCACCGCGTCATGACCACTCCTCCCGAAATCGCTGCCCTTCTCGCCGGGATCCGCTCCGTGGCCGTCGTCGGCTGGTCGACCAAGGCCGACCGCCCCAGCCACTGGATCGCCGACTACCTCGAACAGGACGCCGGCCTGCGCGTGTTCCGCGTCAACCCCGCCGGCGACCCGGCCGGCACACCGCCGGTCTGGCCCACGCTCGAGGCGCTGCCCGGGACGGTGGACGTGGTCGACGTCTTCCGCTCACCGCCGCACGTGCCCGAAGTGGTCGAGGCGGCCGTGCGCCACGGTGCGCGCGTCGTCTGGATGCAGCCCGGCGCCGAGAACGAGGAGGCAGCGGCCACGGCGCGCGCCGCCGGTCTCGAGGCGGTCGTCGGCCAGTGCCTCTACGCCCGCCACAAGGCGTGGAAGGCCGAGCAGGGCGACTGAGCGGCGGCCTGACCCGCCAGAGGGTCGGCACCCTCAGCGGGCCTTCGGCGCACGATCCAGGCCGAGCTCGCGCCAGTCGGGCATCCAGCCCTCGAGCTCCTCGACCTCGGCGCGGGCGGCGGCGCTGACCGGGACGCCCCAGGCGGCGAAGAAGGGGCCGAGGTCGCGGCCCACGGCGCGCGACAGGCGCACCATCCACTGGTCTCGCTTCTGCTGCTCACCGCGCGGGCGTTCCCCAGGGGCCAGGGCCTCGTACTCGGCGAAGGCGGCGATGAAGGGCTCCCAGCCGAAGTCCTTCTGCACCTGGGCGTACATCAGCAGGGCAAGTCCGGGGCTGCTCTGCCACTTCGCGAAGGGGGCGCCCTCCTCGAAGTAGGCCGCGGCGTGGCGCTTCTGCCCCTCGAGCCACGGGTTCTCCCACGGCTCGATGCCGTTGAGGACCTCGCCGGCGTGCAGCGAGAAGAGGTTGCAGGTCACCTCGCCGGTGCCGGCGAAGGTCCAGTCGGGGCGCTGCAGGTTGTGCCCGAGCTCGTGGTAGTGCCCCCACGAGCCCTCGCGCTCGAGGCGCTCGGCGTCCACCGTCAGGCCGAAGGGGCGGCCGGCGCTCGGCCGCGTGACGTCGAGCCAGGTCATCACCGGGTAGCCGGCGTGCATGTAGCCGGCGCTGATCTGCGCGTCGGCGACGAAGCGCTCGGGCCGCGCGGAGAGCGGGCGCGCGGCGAGGGTGTGGTGCGCCTCCATCACGGCGTCCCAGAAGCGGGCCAGGCGCGCGGCGTCGTCCAGCTCCCGGACGGCCGCGGCCGGCACGGTGAGGATCAGGTGCTCCCCGGCGATCTCCGCCCAGGGGGCGGGAGCGGCGCGCTCCGCCTCCCAGGCCTCCGCCGCGCCGGGGCGGCGCAGGTCGAAGAAGGGCGCCTCGACCACGCCGTCGAGCTCGAGGTGGACGGGCGCGGCGGCGCCCGGGCCGGCCTCGAGGTAGAGCAGGCCGCCGAAGGGATTGGCGACGCGGGTCTCGGCCCCGGTCAGCTCGAAGCGGCGGCTGACGCTGGGCCAGCGCTTCCACGCCTCGTGGTGGGCGATCGAGTCGGTGTGCGCGCCGATGCGGACGGACCAGCCGGCGACCTCCCCGCGGCGTACGCGCACCGTGACCACCTCGCCCGGCGCGGCGTAGGCGCCGGTGCTGATCCAGCCGCGGTCGGTGGCGTCGAGGACCACCGGCAGCAGGCGCCGCGGAGCCTCGGCGGGGACCGCGCCGGGGAAGTGCTCGACGCCGGGCGCGGCGCGCAGCTCCTCGACCGGCGCGTCCGCCCACACGCGCGACCACCAGGCCACCTGCAGGCGCGAGGCCGGGTCGGAGGCGCGCAGCGGCGCGGCTTCGGAGGGGGCGGCGAACGGGGACGAGTCGTCGAGGAAGGCCGCCACCGCGGGCAGGAAGAGCGCGTCGCCGTCGGGCACCGACTGCAGCGCGCGCTCGAGCGCCAGGCCGCCCGAGGTGGCACCGGTGCGGGCCAGCTCGCGGAGCGCGCGGCCGGCGTGGGCGTCCTCTGGGCGCGAGTCGGCCACGGGGTACGGGCCGCCGCCGAGATAGGTCGGGCCGAAGACCAGCCCCATCGGGGCCAGCACCTGGTTGGAGGGCCCGTCCTCGCGCAGGGGCTGGCGCGGGTGGAGCTGCTGCCAGCCCCACGGGCACTCGCCGACGACCAGGCCGCCGCCGGCGTGGACGAAGGCGCGCAGGGCCTCGCGCCGGGCGGGCGGCAGGTCACCGCCGGCCCAGGTCACGACGGCGACGGCGGCGAGGTCGGCGCTGCGCGCGTCCCCGATCCCGGGGGCGATCTCGCCGGTCGGGTCGAGGTCCCCCATCGCCCAGGCGATGGCGTTCGCGCGCAGCCGCGCGCGCCCGCTGCCGGCCGGCCCCTCGCCGAGGTAGCCGCCGTGGCCGAAGGCGACGACGCGGCCCGCGCCGTAGCGCGCGGCGGCCACCAGCGCTTCGCCGCTCGCCGTGGTCAGCACGGCGAAGGCGTCGGGGCCGAAGGCGACCACCGGGCCGGGGATGCCGACCTGCTCGAGCGCGGTGACGCCCTCGAGCAGCGCCGCGCGGTCGGCGGCGGGGTCGCTGCCGGCTCCTGCCGGCGGGAGGAGGAAGGACAGGGCGAGGACGGCCAGCACGGCCGCCCATCCTAGGGCCCCGCTCAGCGCACGAAGTCGACCTGCGGCGCCGCCGGGATCAGGCCCTGCTCGTGCGCGCGCTGCAGGAACAGGCGCACCGACTCGCGGCCGTCGTCGCCGTAGTCGAGCGTGCGGTCGTTGACGTACATGCCGATGAACTCGTCGGCCTTGGCCAGGTCGAGGTCGCGGCCGAACTGCAGCGCGTACTCCACCGCCTCCTGGCGGTGCTCCAGGCCGTAGCGGATCGAGTCCTGCAGCAGCTGCGAGACGCGCGGGATGTCCTCGCCGAGGTCGCGGCGGATCGTGTTGCCGCCGAGCGGCAGCGGCAGGCCGCCGGTCTCCTTCCCCCACCACTCGCCGAGGTCGAGCAGCAGGTGGAGGCCGAGCTCCTGGAAGGTGAGCTGCCCCTCGTGGATGAGCAGGCCGGCGTCGTACTCGCCGCGGGCCACGGCCGCGGGGATCTGGTCGAACTCGACCAGCTCGTAGTCGTAGGGCCCGAGGCACATCTGCGCCGCGAGGTGGGCCGAGGTCCACTCGCCCGGCACCGCCATGCGCAGGCCCTTGCCCTTCTCGAGCGCCGCGAGCGGCATCTCGGTCCGCGCGACGATGCGCGGGCCGTAGCCCTCGCCCATCGAGGCGCCGTGGTTGAGCAAGGTGTACTGGTCCGAGACGTAGGCGTAGGCGTGGATCGAGACCGCGGTGATCTCGTACTCGCCCTTCAGCGCCCGCCGGTTGAGGGTCTCGATGTCCTCGAGCTTGTGCACGAAGCGCAGCTCGCCGGTGTCGAGCTTGTCCGCCGCCAGCGCGTAGTGCATGAAGGCGTCGTCGGGGTCCGGGCTGTGGCCCAGGAGAAGGGTCTTCGTGGCGGTCTCGCTCATGACTCGGAACGCGGATTCTACAATCGCGCCCCATGAGCGACGCCCCGAAGGACCCCCGCGACTCGATGAACCCCGGCGTGCTGGCCGAGAGCCGGCTGGTCAACGGCCTGCCCGGCCTCGGCGCCTTCCGCGTGGCGCCGGCGGGCGGCGCCGCGGTGCCGGAATTCCTCGCCGGGCAGGCCACCAGCGTGGCCTGGGAGCAGGACGGCGAGGTCGTCACGCGCTGGTACTCCGTGGCCTCGCCGCCCGAGCAGCGCGACGCGCTCGACTTCCTGGTGGTCGACGCCAAGGGCAGCGACCGGGGACTGTTCGCCCTCGAGCCGGGCGCGCCGGTGTGGTTCGGCAACTGCGTCGGCAAGCTCACGCTCGAGCGCACCGACTGCCGCCACCTGGTGCTGCTCGGCACCGGCACCGGCCTCGCGCCCTACCTGTCGATGCTGCGCCACCTCGCCGCGCGCGCGGCGGCCGGGCAGCCCGTGCCGGTGGCGGTGGCGCTGTTCCACGGCGCGCGCCGCGGCGCCGAGCTCGCCTTCCGCGAGGAGCTCGAGGCGCTGGCCGCCGCGCAGCCCTTCCGCTTCTTCTACGTGCCCTGCGTCAGCCGCGCCGACGAGGACGCGGACTTCGACGCCGCCCGCACCACCGCCGGGCGCGCCGACGAGGCGGCCGCGCGAGTGCTCGGCCTGCCCAGCCCGGGCGGCGACGCGCGCGGCGTGCGCTTCCCCGGAGGCTTCGACCCCGAGGCGCTCGGCGCGATCCTGCCGGCCGACGACACTGCGGTCTATCTCTGCGGCAACCCGAAGATGATCGACGCCTTCGACGCGGCCTGCGACGGCACGCCGCGCAAGGAGCACCTGGTCTTCGAGCGCTGGTGGTGAGCGCGGCTCAGTCGGCCGCGCGCCAGGCGTCGCCGTCGAGGCGGAGCCGGCGCGAACCGCCGCTGGGCGCGGCGTTCGAGTCTCCCTCGGCGTAGAGGGGGAACTCGCGGGTCACGCCCTCCGGGCCGACGCGGAAGAGGTCGTGGCCGCCGTAACCCTGCTCCTGCTCCGGGGTGAGCGCCGGCGCCGGCTGCCCGGTCCAGGTGCCGTCGCACAGGCGCCGCCAGAGCTCCAGTCCGCCGTCGCTGCCGCTGCCGGCCGACTGCGTGGCCACCAGCACCTCGCCGCGACCGTCGCCGTCGAGGTCGTGGAACCACAGCCCGGACACGGTGCCGTCCCGCTCGCCGACCAAGCGCTCGGCGAGGGCGTCGGGCCAGCGCACGATCACCTCGTAGCTTCCGGTCGAGGCCGCCTCGCCGGCCGGAATCCGCAGCTCGAGCTCGGGCGTCCCGGCGGGCGGGCGCGGGCAGCCGCAGGAGGCGGCCAGGAGGAGGAGGCAGCACAGGCGGCGGGCGGGCGCGGGCATGCGGCTAGGATGCTCTCCGAGCCGGACGGCTTCCAGCACGAACATGGCCCACCAGCAGAGCTTCGTCGTCTCCACCCCCGGCCGCGGCTTCACCGAGCTGACGGCCGAGGTGTCGCGCGCGGTCGAGGCCGCCGAGGTGGACACCGGCGTGGCCACGGTCTTCGTCCACCACACCAGCGCCTCGCTCTTGATCTGCGAGAACGCCGACCCGCAGGTGATGCGCGACCTGGCGGCCTGGCTCGAGCGCGCCGTCCCCGACGGCGACCCGCTCTACCGCCACACGGCCGAGGGGCCGGACGACATGCCGGCCCACGTGCGCTCGGTGCTGACCGGCTGCAGCGTATGCGTGCCGGTGGTCGACGGACGCGCCGCCCTCGGCACCTGGCAGGGCGTCTACCTCGCCGAGCACCGCCAGGCCCCCCACCGCCGCCGGGTCACGGTGACGGTGACGGGCTGAGCGGCGGCCGCGTTCAGTCCACGCGCCACTCGTGGATGCCGGCGGCCCTGCCCTCCTGCAGCTGGACCTCCAGGCGCAGCGCCGCCACCTCGCGCGCGGCGAAGCCCACCTCGTCGTAGCGGTCGAGGTGGACGGGGAAGCCGCCGGCGACCGTGACCGGCGTCCAGTCCTCCTCGTCCGGCCCGCGTGCCAGCAGGCGCCAGGAGGCCGGGAGGCGGCACTCGCCGCGGCCGGTGTCGTCGAACCAGTAGACCTGCACCCGCGAGACCTCGGCCGGCGCGGCGAAGTCGTACTGCACCCACTCGGTGGTGCCCTTGCGCGGCCACCAGTGCAGGAAGGGATGGGTGTGGTCGCCCGAGCTGGCCGGCTCGCGCTGGTCGTTCAGCGCGCGGACCTCGCCGCCGGAGGCGCTGGCGCGCGCCGACGAGGCCAGGGTCGGCGCCGGCAGCGGGGAGGCGGCCTCCTCCGAACGCGCCAGCCAGACCGCCATCTCGCCGCGGCCGCGGTGCGCCCACCAGGCGTAGGGGATGGCGGTGACCTTCACCCGCTCGCTGACGACTCGGCGGTCCTCGCCGGAGCCTTCCCAGCGGGTGGCGAGGGCCTCGCCGTCGATCACCCGCGTGCCGTCGAGCGGATCGCCGGAGTCGGGGCCCGCGGGGCGCGCCGGCACCGCGGTGAGCGGGGCGTCGTCCGGAAGCACGAGGTTGTGGACCTTGCCTCCGGGCACGTCCGGGTGCTCGAAGCAGTAGACCAGCGGCCCGCGCTGCAGGGCGACGCGACCGCGGTCGGCGGCGACCCGCTCGGCCGCCACCACCCGCCGCACGGGCATCGGCAGTTCGAGCTCGACGGCGTCGCCGCGGCTCCAGCGGCGGCGCAGGACCAGGTAGCCGTCCTCGGCGACCTCGGCCCGGCTCCACGCGCCGGCGGCTCCGCCGGCCAGGGCGAGGCGCTGCCGGGCGGGCGCAGCGGCGGCGTCGGCGAAGGAGTAGAGCCCGCTCGGCACCGGTTGCTCGCGCGCCCAGCCGGGGATGCGCAGGCGCAGCTCGAACTCGCGCGGCTCGGCGCCGGGGTCGAGCTCGAGGCGGACCGCGCCGTCCCAGGGGTAGTCGGTGCTCACGCGAAGGCCGACCTCGCCGCCGGCCACCTCGGCGCGCGCCTCTCCGGCAGCGAAGAGGTTGACGTACAGGGCGTCGTCACGCACGGCGTAGGCGTAACCGCCGACGCTGGCCAGGAAGCGGGTGATGTTCGACGGGCAGCAGGCGCAGCCGAACCACGGGCTGCGCGCGTGCTCGCCGGTCGAGGCCAGCGGGTTGGGGTAGAAGAAGGACCTGCCGTCCAGCGCCACGCCGCTGATCACGCCGTTGTAGAGCGAACGCTCCATGACGTCGATGAAGCGCGCCTCGCCGTGCAGCAGGAACATGCGGTGGTTCCAGTAGACGTTGGCGATCGCGGCGCAGGTCTCGGCGTAGGCCGTGCGGTTGGGCAGCTCGTCATCGGCGCCGTAGGCCTCGCCGGCCCCGCTCGCCCCCACCCCGCCGGTGAGGTAGAGCTTGTGCTCGACGACGTTCTGCCAGATGCGGTCGATCGCCGCGAGGTAGGCGGCGTCGTCGCCGAGGGCGGCCACGTCCGCCATCGCGGCGTACATGTAGTTCGCGCGCACGGCGTGGCCGACCGCCTCGTCCTGCTCGAGCACCGGGGCGTGGTCCTGGCTGTAGGGTCCGTAGGAGGGCCGGTCGGGGCGCGGCCGCCCGCGCTGCTCGAGGAAGAAGCGCGCCTGCGCGAGGTACTTCGGGTCGCCCGTGGCGCGGTAGAGCTTGGCCAGCCCGAGCTCGATCTCCTGGTGGCCGGGCGGGTCGTGGCGGCCGTCCGGACCGAAGACCGCGCACACCAGGTCGGCGTTGCGCCGCGCGACCTCGAGCAGGCGGCGGTCGCCGGTCGCCTGCCAGTGGGCGACGGCGGCCTCGTACATGTGGCCCGCGTTGTAGAGCTCGTGCGCCATGCCGATGTCGTCCCAACGCTCGGCGGACGGCGCGCAGTTCACGCGCGTGCCGGGCGGGATCGTGTCGCGCGCGGTCAGGTTGGTGTAGAGGTAGCCGTCGTCCTCCTGCGCCGCCTCGTAGAGCGCCACCAGGTCGGACAGGTACTGCTCGAGCGCCGGGTCGTCGGCCACGGTCAGGCAGTAGGAGGCGCCCTCGATCACCTTCGACACGTCGGAGTCGTTGAAGCCGTACCCCCCTTCCCAGGCCGCGTCCGACAGGCCGCCGGCGACGCGGAAGTTCTCGATGCGGCTGGTCTGCTCGCACTGCTCGAAGGCGTAGGGGATGGTGACGGTGCGGTTCGTCTCGATGCGCGGCCGCCAGAAGGCGTCGTCGAGGCGGACGTCGGGGAAGGGCACCGGGCGGAAGGGGTAGTCCTGCGCGGCGGCGGGAGCGGCGAGCAGGAGCAGGGCGAGCGCGGGGAGGGCGGACGCGGCGGTCATCGGGCGGCTCCGGTCAGGCGG
The DNA here is from genome assembly GCA_964342475.1 of uncultured Planctomycetales bacterium. Taxonomy (GTDB): domain Bacteria; phylum Planctomycetota; class UBA1135; order UBA1135; family UBA1135; genus J029. Next base: position 7,728 of record CAYFGE010000022.1, on the reverse strand, counting down.
GCGAAGAGGGCGGGGTCGAGGTCGGCGAGGGCCGGGGCGACGTGCGCCGCGCCGGCGACGAAGAGGTCGGCCTCGGCGTGGGTCGTCGCCACGCCCACGGCGGGCATGCCGGCGGCCTTGGCGGCGAGGACCCCGGTCGGGGCGTCCTCGACCACCACGCAGCGCGCCGGCGGCAGGCCGAGGCGCTCGGCGGCGAGGAGGAAGACGTCGGGCGCCGGCTTGCCGCGGACCACCTCGCCGCCGTCCACGGTGGCCGCGAAGCGCGAGCGCAGGCCGCCGCGGTCGAGCACCAGGTCGACGTTCTCGCGCGGCGCGGAGCTGCCGACGGCGAGCACGGCGCCGGCGCCACGCAGGGCGTCGAGCAGCGCCTCGAGGCCGGGAGCCAGGGGCACCGCCTCGGCCACGATGCGGCGGTAGGCGCGCTCCTTCTCGTCGGCGATGGCGGCCGCCTCGCCGGCGTCCACCCGCCCGAACAGCAGCGGGACGCAGTCGGCGTTGACGCGGCCGAAGCAGGACAGGAAGGCGCGGTGCGTGATCTCGACGCCGCGCGCGGCGCCGGTCTCGCGCCAGCTGGCGTAGTGCGCGTCCTCGCTCAGGACGAGCACCCCGTCCATGTCGAAGACCACGCCGAAGGCGGGCGCGCTCACCGCGCCTCCCCCACCACGCGGATGCCGAAGACGCCGCCGGCGATGCGGCCCGGGTGGCTGCGGAACTCGATCCGCACCGAGGCCTTGCCGGCGGTCAGCTCGGCCGGCAGCGGATAGGCGCGGTCGAAGAACTCACCCGGACGCTCGCGGTCCAGGGTCTCGGTGGCGACGACGGTGCCGTCCACCACGATGTCGAACTCGCGGCCGCCGGTGTCGCTGCCCCAGTAGGTGCAGACCAGCTCGGCCGGGCCGGAGGCCGGCAGGCGCAGCGTGTAGCCGAACCACCCGCCGCGGTGCGCGTCGCGCCAGCGCAGGCCGTTGTGGATGCCGTGGCTGCTGCGCGAGCCGGCGTAGTCGTGGTCGCGCTCGGGCTGCATCTCGCCGGGCTGGACGAAGTCGCTGGTGCGCGCCTCGAGGGCGCGGCGGCGCTCCTCGGCGGCGCGCAGGAGGGTGGCGCGCTGCTCCCAGCCGTCCTCGCCGAGGCGCTGCCAGTAGAAGTTGTAGAAGTTCTCCCGGATGCGGAAGAAGGGCCGCAGCACGACCTCGTCGGGCCGGCCGGCGCCGACCGTGCGGTAGGTCAGCGGCTCGCCGGGCACCGGCTCGAGCCAGCGCGAGGCGTCGGCCTCGTCGGTCACCAGGCAGGGCACGGCGGCCGGCGCCGGGAGCTCCGGGCCGAGGTCGCCGGCCAGCACGACCGGCCCGGCCAGCACGACACCGACGGTCGGGTCGTCGGGCGAGGGTTCGAAGCGCAGCGGCATCGGCAGGCTCAGCCGCACGCGGTCGCCGTCGCGCCACAGCCGCTCGAGGCGGACGTAGCCGTCGGCGCCGGGTCGCGGCGAGCAGGGTTCGCCGTTGACGCTCAGGGCGAAGCCCTCTCCCGCCCACTGCGGCCGCCGCACGTGCAGGGCGAAGCGCTGCGGCGCGGCGAGGCGCAGCTCGAGCTCGCTCGAGGGCGCGTCGGGGAAGCGGGTGTGCTGCACGAGGCGCAGGCCGCGCTCGGGCCAGCGCAGCTCGCTGGCCACGAAGAGGTCGACCCACAGGCCCTCGGCGCCGGTGGTGTAGACCGCGTCGCCGTAGCTGGCGTGGCTCTCCATGCCGCTGCCGACGCAGCAGGTGAAGTCCTCGAACAGCCGCTGGAAGGGCTTGCGCGAGGCCGGACGCAGCGGGACGTAGTAGCACACGGCGCCGGTCTCGCGGTCCTGCGAGGCGAGCACGTGGTTGTAGAGCGTGCGCTCGTAGTGCTCCATGCGCCGCGCGTCGGGCCCGAAGCGCTGCAGCTGCCGCGCCAGCCGCAGCATGTTGTAGCTGTTGCAGGTCTCGCTGGTGTTGCCGTTCAGCCGCCCGCCGATCACTCCCGGTTCGCCGAAGTACTCGTTCAGCGTGTTGCCGCCGTTGGCGTAGCTGTGGCGGGCGGTGACCGTGTCCCAGAAGAAGCGCGCCGCGGCCAGCATCTCCGCGTCGCCGGTCAGCTCGGCCCAGCGCGCCGCGCCGATCAGCTTCGGCACCTGGGTGTTGCCGTGCAGCCCGGGCAGCACGTCCTCGCCGCGGGCCAGCGGCTCGAGCACCCGGCGGTCGTGGAAGCGCGCGCTGAGCTCGAGGAAGCGGTCCTCGCCGGTCAGCGCGGCCAGGTCGGCCGCCACCTCGTTCATGCCGCCGTGCTCGCAGCGCAGCATGAGGTCGAGCTGCGCGGCGTCGAGCGGCTCGGTCTCCCACAGCGCCCAGTCGGCCAGGCCTGCGGCCACCGCGAGGGCCTCGTCCAGGCCGCAGTAGAGGTAGGCGTCGCGCAGGCCGGCGAGCTGCTTGTGCAGGGTGTACCACGGCACCCAGATGCCGTTGAGGTCGAAGTTGGCCGTGCGGATGTCGCCGCCGCGGACCTCCTCGAAGACGCGGCGCCCCTCCGGGATCGCCGCGACGTAGCCGTCCCCCTCGGCGCGCTGGCACTCGGCCAGGCCGGCCACCACCGCGGCGGCGCGCTCGCGGAAGCGCGCGTCGCCGGTGCCGGCGTACATGCGGCTGACGCCGGAGAGGTAGTGGCCCAGGCTGTGGCCGCTGATCTCGTCGGCTTCCCAGCCGCCGTAGCCCTCGGCCACCGCCGGCAGCCCGGCCTCGGCGCGGAAGCGGGCCAGCAGGCGGTCGGGTTCGAGCGCGAGCAGGTACTCGGCGTGGCGGTCGCGCGCCTCGCGGAAGGGCCCGTCGAGCAGGCGCACCTCGGCCGGACCCGCCGGCCGGTAGCGCGCCTCCACCGGGAGCGCGTCCGCCTCCTGCGGGGCAGCGCCGCAGCCGGCGGCCAGGAGCAGCAGCGGAGCGAGGCGGCGCACGCTCAGACCTCCAGGCCCGGGCGGATGCGGACCTCGGTCGGCGCGATGGCGCCGAAGGGCAGCTCCGGCACCCAGAGCCCCGGGGTCCGCTCCTCGGCGTGGTGGACGCGCATGCCGAGGTAGTTGCCGAGCGCCTCCCACAGCGCGTTGCCGACGTGGCCCTGGGTGATCGCGACGTGGTGCGGGAAGTGGCGCAGCAGCACCTCGCGGTAGAGCCGCTGCAGGCCGGGCAGGCGGCACCAGCCGTAGCAGCCGAAGGTCGAGGCGGCGTTGTCCTCGAAGCGACCCTGCGCCAGCACGGCGCGGAAGCCGCCCTCGACGTCCTGCGTGACGCGGCACAGCGTGAGGTCGGTCTCGCGGGCGACGAACTCGATCGTGCCCTCGCTGTCCTCGTAGCGCGCCGCGCCGCTCGAGGCGATGATCTCCTGCACGCCGAGCTTGACCGGCGAGCCGGCGAAGGCGGCCGGGAACACGCCGCAGTGCCAGATGTTGGCCAGCTCGTCGTCGTCGTTGTGCAGGTTGTTCCAGTCGGCCAGGCCGGCGGGCGAGTCGCTGGCCAGCATGGCGGCGTGCATCGACAGCGTGCCCAGCACGTCGGCCTCGCAGGCGCTCGGCACCCCCTCGTCGCCGAAGCGGCTCATCGTGGTGCACGAGCAGACGCCGAAGTTGGCCTGCAGGCTGGTCCAGCACTGGATGGCGAAGGCGTCGATCCCGTTGTCCTTGGCCCAGCGGCGCAGGAAGAGCTCGAGCCGCGCGCTGCGCAGGACCGACTCGTCGCGCACCCCGGCGACGTCGGCGTAGCCGCGGATCGACTCGGCCACGCGCACCAGGTCGGCGTCGTCGCGGTCGATGCGCTCGGCGCCGCCGATCAGCTCCGACAGGTCCAGGGTCACCGCCGTCGGGCCGAGGCGCTGCAGCTGCTTCTCGTCGTAGCGGCAGGTCCAGAAGGCGTCGGGGCGGGCGCCGATCTGGCCGTAGCGGGCGTTGCGCACCCCGCGCACGACGCGGCAGACGCGCAGGAAGAGGTCGAGGTCCTCGCGGAAGCTGGCGTCCTCCGGCGAGCACACCGGGCGCTGCGCCACGGTGTAGCGCGCGCCGATCTGCCGCAGCGCCTCGCCGATCGACAGCAGGCCGCAGAAGCTGTCGAGCCGCTTGGCCTGCGGGGTCAGCGCCTTCTCCTCCTGGCAGGCGAAGATCAGCACCGGCACGTCGAGGCCGGCCTTGCGCACGCACCAGGCCGCGCTCTGCTCCTCGCCGAAGTTGACCGCGCCGATGACGATGCCGTCCACCTCCTCGCGGCGGAACATCGCGGCGACCAGCTCGGCCTCCTTCAGGGACTCGACGCAGCCGACCGAGGTCTGCTCGGGGGAGGGCACGACGACCTGGACGCCGAGCGCCTCCATCGCGCGCACGGTGGCGTCGCGGTTGCGGGCGGCGAGGTCGCTGGGGAAGAAGCCGCGGTTGGCGGGCAGGAAGCCGAGCTTGACGGGACGGGAGGCAGGCATGGTTCGGGCGGGGAGGATTCAGCCGCGCTGGCCGTAGTAGGCGTCGCGGCCGTGCTTGCGGTTCTGGTGCTTGGTGCGGAGGAAGTCCTCGAGCTCGACGGCGGGGCCGAGGGCGAGGCTGGAGAGGGCCGTCCGGGCGACGGCCTCGAGGGCGACGGCGTTGACCACCGCGGCCGCGGCGTCGGCGCCCCAGGTGAAGGGGCCGTGGCCGGCGACCAGCGCGGCGGGGACGCGCGCCGGATCGAGCGGCGGCGGGCCGGCGAAGCGCTCGACCAGGACGCGGCCGGTGGCCTCCTCGTAGCCTGCCGCGACCTCGGCGGCGGTGAGCTGCCGGGTCAGCGGCACCGCGCCGTCGAAGTGGTCGGCGTGGGTGGTGCCGAGGCAGGGCAGCTCGCGGCGGGCCTGGGCGAAGGCGGTGGCCGCCTCGCTGTGGGTGTGGCAGACGCCGCCCAGGCCCTCCCAGGCGTGGTAGAGGGCCAGGTGCGTGGGCGTGTCGGTCGAGGGGCGCAGCTCCCCCTCCACCACCGCGCCGTCGAGGTCGACGAGCACGATGTCCGCCGGGCGCAGCGCGGCGTAGGCCACGCCGCTCGGCTTGATCGCCACCAGCCCGGCGGCCAGGTCGAGGCCGCTGACGTTGCCCCAGGTGAGCGTGACCAGGCCGTGCGCCTCGAGCGCGCGGTTGGCGGCGCAGACCTGCTCGCGGAGCTCGGCGCAGCGCATCAGGCCACCCCCCGCGCCGCGCGGCGCACCGCGATGAGCTCCTTCATCACCCCGTCGAGCGGGACGCGGCTGCCGGCCACGCCGAAGGCGTCGTGCAGCTGGGAGTAGACGGCGTAGAGCAGGTCGTAGACCGCCCGCGCGGCCGGCTCGGGCGTGTAGCGCTCGGGACGCAGCCCGCCCATCGCGCGCTGCGCCGCGGGGAAGTCGGGGTGGACGCCGGCCGCCACGCCGCCGGCCATCGCCGCGCCGAGCGCGCAGGTCTGGCCGGAGCGGCTGACCTCCATCGGCCGGCCGATCACGTCGGCGTAGACCTGCATCACGAAGGGGCTCTTCTCGGCGATGCCGCCGCAGTTGACCACGCGCTCGATGCGTACACCCGACTCCTCGAGGCGGTCGATGATCTTGCGCGCGCCGAAGGCCGTGGCCTCGACCAGCGCGCGGTAGACCTCGGGCGGCGTGGTGTGCAGGGTCTGGCCGACGACCAGGCCGCTGAGCAGCGGGTCGACGAGCACGGTGCGGTTGCCGTGGTGCCAGTCGAGCGCGACCAGGCCGCTCTCGCCGGGGCGCAACGCGGCGGCCGCGGCGCTGATCCGCGCGTGGTCCTCGGGGCCGGCGCCGCAGCCGCCCGGGGCGATGCGGCCCAGGTACCACTGGAAGATGTCCCCCACGGCCGACTGCCCGGCCTCGATGCCGAGCATGCCGGGCAGGATGCTGCCGGGGACGATGCCGCACACGCCCTCGATGTCGGGCACGCCCTCGGGCGGCGCCACGATGCAGTCGCAGGTGCTCGTGCCGAGGATCTTGACCAGCACGCCGGGCGCGGCGCCGGCGCCGACCGCGCCGAGGTGGGCGTCGAAGGCCCCGGCGGCCACCGCGACGCCGGCCGGCAGGCCGACCCGTCCGCCGATCTCCGGCAGCAGGCCGCCGACGCGGTGGTCGGCGGTGCGCACCTCGGCGGCGTAGCGCCGGCGGTAGCGCGACAGGCCCGGCGCCAGCGCGTCGAGGAAGTCCTCGGCCGGCAGGCCGTCCCACGCGGGGTGGTGCATCGCCTTGTGACCGGCCGCGCAGGCGCTGCGGCTCATCGTCTCGGGGACGCGCTCGCCGGTGAGGAAGCCGGGGACGTAGTCGCACAGCTCGACCCAGCCGTGCGCCGCGGCCGCCACCTCGGGCGCGCTGCGCTCGCAGCGCAGGATCTTCGACCAGTACCACTCCGAGGAGTAGGTGCCGCCGCACTTGGCCAGGTAGGGCCGCCCCTGCGCCGCGGCCAGCGCGGTGATCTCGGCGGCCTCGGCGTGGGCGGTGTGGTCCTTCCACAACCAGGCCATCGCGGCGGGCTCGTCGCGGAAGCGCTCGTGCAACGCCAGCGCCCGCCCGTCGGCGTCCACCGGGATCGGCGTCGAGCCGGTGGTGTCCACGCCGATGCCGCGCACCCGCTCGGGGGCGAAGCCGGGGTGGCCGGCGGCGCGCGCGAGGGCGCCGCGCACGGCCTGCTCGAAGCCCTCGTGGTAGTCGGCGGGGTGCTGCCGCGCGAGCTCGGGCTGCCGCGGGTCGAGCACCACGCCGCGCTCGCCGTGGGCGTAGCCCCAGTCGGCCGCGGCGACCTCGGTGCCGTCGGCGGCGTCCACGACCAGGGCGCGGACCGACTCGGTGCCGTAGTCGACGCCGATCAGGAAGGCGGGTGCGGAGGAATCGCTCATGCGCTGGATGCGGAGGGCAGGAGGTCGGCTTCGGCGGCGGCGAGCAGGCCGCGCAGGCGGCGGCGCGGCGCCACGGCGCAGCCCAGTTTGCCGAAGCGGCCGAGCAGCGAGTGGCGCGCGGCGCGCTCGGCCAAGACCTCGGCCACCTCGGCGTGGAGGGCCGGCAGGTGGCCGGTCAGGACCAGCTCCTCGACGCCGAGGAGGTTGACCGCGCCGCCGAGGACGGCGCCGGCCGCGTCGAGGCTGGGCAGCAGCCAGCGCTCGACGCCGCGCGCGGCGACGCGCTCGCGCAGCTCGTCCCAGCCGGCGGCGGGGCGGCGGCGGGCGGCGCGGAAGCTGCGCAGCAGGCCCTCGCGCGAGACCAGGGTCTCGAGGCAGCCGACCGCGCCGCAGGCGCAACGGCGGCGGTTGCCCTGCACGCCGGTGTGGCCGATCTCGCCGCACAGCGGGCGCGGACCGTGCAGCAGCTCGCCGCCGGTGACCACCGCGCCGCCGACGCCGGTGCCGAAGTCGACCAGCACGAAGCTGTCGGGCGCGCCCGGCGAGGCGCGGTGGCCGAGGGCCAGGGCCTGGATCTCCTGCACCGCGTGGACCGGCGCCCCGCCCGCCGCGGCCGCGGCAGGCAGCAGGGTCGCGCCCTCGCTCCACGGCAGGTTCGGCGAGCAGACCAGCTCGCCGCGGGCCGGGTCGAGCACGCCGGGCACGCTGAGGAGCACGCGCTCGGGGCGCGCGCCGAGCGCGGACCGGGCCTCGGCCAGGCGCCGGGCCCAGGTGGCCACCGAGCGCGGCGTGGCGAAGGAGCGCGGCGGCGCGGCCGCTTCGCCGTCCGGCCCGAGCAGGG
>CAYFGE010000021.1:0-62088 GCA_964342475.1 uncultured Planctomycetales bacterium | reverse complement strand
GTCAAGCGGGTCGTCGATGACATCGACGAGATCGTGCGCGCGGTTCGTTTCGACGGCTGGCAGAACACGCACGCCGGCGAGCGCGAGGTGAAGATCGCTCTGCGCAGAACGTTGTTCAAGTACAAACTGCACCAGGACGTCGAGCTCTTTGGGCGAGCCTTTGGGTACATTGCTGAGTATTACTGACCTACCTGGTGGGTTTCCTCAACCCTGTTGAGCGCCGGTTTCTCGCCCAGACGACCCTGAATGGGAAGAAGGTATGTCGCCCCTCCCAATCCCCAGGAACCGAATGCGATCGGTCTTGATGGGGATGTTGGCCAAGGTGGCCCAGTTGACTAGGTTGCCGGACTGGCTTGTCAGCTTCCCAAACTGAATACCTGAGTGAGGCCTCCTATCCGATCTTGGACATGAGTATTGCTGCTTGGCTGAGATCCAGCTCAGCGTAGATCTCAGTGGTCGCCGGGCTCGAGTGGCCAAGCAATGCCCTCGCAGCGTCAATCCCGAACTCATTCCTGATTCTGGTCGCAGCCGAGTGCCTGATGCGATTCGGGCTCCAGGGCGACACTCCAGCTGCCTTGCACCCCCTTCGGATGGCCTGGGCATAGGTTCTCGAGTCGTAGAAGGGCTTGAAGCCCCTTTGGGGGTTGCGCTTGGCGGCTGCCTCCCGCTTCACCTGGGAAGGAGTGAGCTTGGAGCGCCGGGCGCCACGCTTGTCCGCGCGGAAGTCTGCATCGCGTCCGCCGGCGCGAAGATCGCCGCTGTGGCGTCGGTCTTTCGGAACGAACGCAGGATCTCCTGGGCCTGCGGTCCCAGAGGGATGTTTCGTTCCTTTCCGTGATGCTCGGTCTTGTGTCGCGCAGGTCGATAGACCCAGACCGGTTCCCCCTCGGTCATTTCGATGTCGGCCCAACGCATCTGGGTGACCTCACCCGGCCTCATTCCGGTCAGCCATTGGAGCTCTGCCATTCCTGCGACTTGGCGGGGCAGATGGGGGAGGACCGCTCGGAAATCGGCTTCCGACACGGGTTGAACGGGCTCAGTCTCCTTTGCCAGGCTCCGGTGCTTCCGGAGGCTCTGAACTGCCTTGACCGAGGCCGCCACCGTGCCTGGAATGAGTTCTTCGCTGGCTCCCCAGGCGAAGACCCGCTGAATAATGGAGATCCTGGAGTTGATCGTGGTCCTGGCGAGACCTTGTTCGATCAGGGTCTCCCGGAGCCTCTTGAGCATCCGAGGCCCAAATTCCGCGACCGGACAGTCCCCGTAGAGGGTCACCAGGGGCCGCACAGCCAGCCGGATGTTGCCCAGCTCGTGGGTGGGGGAGCCATCCCGGCAGTAGTAGGTCTCTGCAAATGCCCAGTAGAGGGCCACCAGGTGGTCGATCCGCATGACGGCGCTCTCCTTGGCCGGCGGAACCTGCCGGCCCCCAGCCAACCACTCCGCCACAAGCTGGTCATAGCGTCTCTCAGCCTCAGGCGTTCCGAACTTGCCGGTGTAGGTTCTGACCCCGTGAAAGGCCACATACCCCTGGCCTGTGCCCTTGTGGAGGCAATGCTTCGGGACTCGCGCGCTGGTCTTCCTCATCGTGTTCCTCCGGAAAAGGTGTAGTGACTACACTTTTCTGAAGTCCGGGAAGCCGCGCTGCCCAGGCAGGGCAGGTTCGCAAGTCTGCGATCGGCAAGGGTTTCGGTTGGTGGGCGTTACAGGACTTGAACCTGTGACCCCCAGCTTGTCGAGCTGGTGCTCTAGCCAACTGAGCTAAACGCCCAACCGGGGCGGAGAGTCTAGCGTCTCTCCGAGCCGAGGGAAAGAGCCCTTTCCTTCCACTCGTCGAAGGGGGCCAGGTCGCGGCCGTCGGCCACCAGGCGGTGGCGGAGGTACTCCAGGGCATCCTCGAAGCACTCGGCCGCCACCAGCTTCTCCTCGTCCGAGCGCTTGCGCCGCCGCTGCTTGAACCACGGCGGGGGGTCCAGCCGGAGCTGCATCTTGAGGATCGCCGCGGCCCGGTTCAGGGCCTGCCGCGGCAGCCGCGCCCGCTCCTGCAGCCGGCCCAGCACCTGCGAGGTCACCTGGGGGATCTCCTTCACCGGCAGGGTCCGCGTCCGCGGGTCGAACTCCTGCTCGACCATCGGCCCGTAGAGGAAGGCCAGCCGCACCGAGTAGCAGGGCTCGGCCTCCTCCTTCACCCACTCGTCGAGCCGCGCCAGCCGCTCGTACAGCCGGTCGAGCCGCTCCGGCCCGCCCTCGGCCCAGGCCGCGATGTCGGGCAGCAGCACCGGCAGCAGCCCCAGCCCGATCAGGTCGGCGAAGCAGCCCTCCATGTCGCCGCTCAGCGCCAGGCGGAAGACCTCCTCGACCACCCGCGGCTGCGCGGCGTGCTCCATGTCGGGCGCCACCTCGCGCGCCGCCGCCACCTCCTCCGGGCCCGGCTCGAGGCCCAGCCGGCGGAAGAAGCGGATCAGCCGCAGGATGCGCACCGGGTCCTCGCGGAAGCGCAGCGCCGGATCGCCGATCGACAGCAGCCGCCGCCGGCGCAGGTCCTCCATGCCGCCGGTCCAGTCGAGGATCTCGCCCTCGCCGGCCGGGTCGAGGAACAGCCCGTTCACGGTGAAGTCGCGCCGCAGCGCGTCCTCGCGCGCCGTGCCGTAGACGTTGTCGTCGAGGATGATCGACGGCTCCTCCGGGTCGTCGGCCTCGCCCGGCGCGCGGCGGAAGGTGGCCACCTCGTAGACGTTCGGCCCCTCCATCACGTGCGCCAGCCGGAAGCGGCGGCCGATGATGCGCGAGCGGCGGAAGATGCGCCGCACCTGCTCGGGCCGCGCGCTGGTGGCGATGTCGAAGTCCTTCGGCCGCACGCCGGCGACCAGGTCGCGCACGCAGCCGCCCACCAGGTAGGCGTCGTGTCCCTTGCGCTGCAGCTCCCGCACGATCCTCACCGCGCGCCGGTCCAGCAGCCTCGCGGAGAAGGGCAGGGGGCAGCGGCGGAGTTCGTCGACGGGTTCGACCACGAGCGGAAGAGGATAGCTGCGCGGCCGGATCAGTGGGGCCGCAGGACCACCACCCGCCGCTCGCCGTGCTCGCCGTGCTCGCCGAGGGCGTACTTGTGCTGCGCCGCCAGCTTCCAGCTGCGCCGGCCCTCGTCGCCCAGCTCCTCCCAGTCCTGCTCGAAGCGCGGCCCGGCCATGAGCATCAGCGCCCGGTAGCGCACCCGGTTGCGCCGGATCCGCCCGAGCAGCTTGGGCAGCGGCTCGACCGCCCGCGCCACGATCAGGTCGGGGCGCTCCTCCTCCTCGGCCAGCCGCTCCTCGGCCTGGCCGCCGAAGACCCGCACGTTGAGCAGCTCGAGCCGCAGCGCGGCCTCCTCGAGGAAGGCGGCCTTCTTGCCGTTGCGCTCGCACAGCCACAGCTCCTTCTCGGGGAACAGGGCCGCCCAGACCAGGCCCGGCAGCCCGGCGCCGCTGCCCCAGTCGACCACGATGCGGACGTCCTCCGGCACGTGCGCGGCGGCGAAGACGCAGTCGGTCAGGTGCGACTCGATCAGCTTCTGCCAGTCGCGCGCCCCGGTCAGGTTGGTGACCGTGTTGGCCGCGAGCAGCAGCCGCCCGTAGTCCACCAGCACCGAGAGCGGGCCGTCCGGCGGGTCGGCCACCGCCTGCACCGCGTCACGCAGCAGCCCGAGGTCGATCGGGTTCGGCTCCTCGAGGGAGGCCAGGGCGTCTTCCGGGATGCCGGGGAAGGGCAAGGGGCTCGACCGGGGGAGAATGGCAGGGCAGGTAGGACTCGAACCCACAGCCTACGGTTTTGGAAACCGTCGCTCTAACCAATTGGAGCTACTGCCCTGCGCGGTTCCGCTGCCCCCGGGAGGGGGCGGGAGGGAGGTGGTGCCGAAGGGGGGACTCGAACCCCCACGGCCGTATGTGGCCACTGGCACCTGAAGCCAGCGCGTCTGCCAATTCCGCCACTTCGGCGACCGTGTCCCTCGCGGGCCGGATAAGATACGGACTCCCCTCGGAGGGGCGCAAGAGCAGAATGTCCGAAAACGAGCGGCCCGTGAAGGAGATCGCGGCCAACCGCCGCGCCCGCCGCAACTACGAGATCCTCGACACCCTGGAGGCCGGTCTGGCCCTGTCCGGGACCGAGGTCAAGACCCTCCGCGCCGGCCGGGTCTCCCTCGAGGAGGCCTACGTCAAGCTGACCGGGGAGGAGCTCTGGCTGGTCGGGGCCCACATCGCCGAGTACGAGCAGGGCAACGTCTTCAACCACGAGCCCACCCGGCCCCGGCGCCTCCTCGTCCACCGCCGCGAGCGTCGCAAGTGGGGCCAGAAGATGAAGGAGAAGGGGCTCACCATGATCCCCCTCAGGCTCTACTTCCGCGGCCGCTGGGCCAAGCTCGAGATCGCCCTGGCGCGGGGCCGCAAGACGCACGACAAGCGCCAGGAGACCCGCCAGAAGGAGATGAAGAAGGTGCTCCGCGGGCTGGGTCGCCGCTGAGCCCCGCCGGGTGGTAGAATCCGGCGTCCACGAGTGGGGGCGATCGGTCTCGACTGGGAGATCACCTTCCCGAGGTGGCGTGCCGAGGTTGCCGGGATGGCCTCGTTAATCCCCCGGCAAGGCAACAACTGCCGACAACAACTACGCTCTCGCTGCCTGATCACCGGTAGCACGTCGCGACGGCCCTCGCCCGCTGGGCTGACGCGACGCACGAACGCGGGCTGGCGTGAGGTCGCACCCGACGACCGATCGCGAGACCTTCTCGGGTTGGTCCTCTCCTCAGCGTGTCCGGTGGCGGGGGAGCGGACGAGAACAACAGCTGGACTACGCACGTAGAAGCCCGGGGCGGGACTCGTCAGGACGCGGGTTCGATTCCCGCCGCCTCCACCATCCCCCCCTCGCTGGAATCGCCGGGAAGGGCCCGGCTAGACTGCCCCTCGTGCGATTCCTCCCGCATTCGAGGGTGATCCGGTGGCTGCCGGTGTTCCTGCTCGGCAGCTGCGCCGGCCTGGCCCCGGGCGACGCCGTCCACGACCTGGCCGCGATCCACGAACCGGCCGACTGGTCGCCGCGCTCGCCCGCCCCGATGCGCCTGCGGCCCGACTCCTACCTGGCCGGCAGCCGGGTCGACAGCCCCTTCCGCGTCGGCGAGCCCGCGCAGTACGAGGTCCAGGACCACCGCGCCCTCGAGCTGGCCATCCTCGAGTGGGTGTGGAAGACCCCGCCGCTCGACTACGGCCTGTCGCTCGAGGCGACGGCCTGGCTGACCGTCCAACTGCTGCAGGACGACCACGCCGCCGCGCGCAACCGCGCCGCCGCGGTGCTCGGCAGCTTCGCCGCCGGCTGGGTGCGCGGCGCCGGCGCGCGCCTGCCCGCCGCGGCCCCGACCGGCTCGCTGGCCGCCGCGCTCGCGGCCTTCGCCGCCGCCAGCGCCGCCCCCGCCGCCGCCGCCACTCCGCAGCGCGCCGGCGCCGCGGCCGCCGCCTTCGACGGCGCGGCCCTGACCGACCCGCTCGAGGCCGCCCGCCTGGTCGCCGGCCTCGCCCGCCGCTGCCGCACGATCGGCCGCCCGCTCGAGGACGGCGGGGGCCTGGCCCGCATCGGCCTGCGCACCGTGCTCCTGGCCCTCGAACGCGGCGAGCGCGACCCGGACGCCGAGGTCGCCGCCACCTGCCGCACCCTGCGCGGCGAGCTGCTCGCCGCCGCCCGGCCCGACTGAGCCCCGCCGTGAAGTCGGTCCTCGCCCAGCTCCTCAAGCTGCTGATCGCGGCCGCCCTGGTGGCCTACGTGGTCACCCAGGTCGAGTGGCGCGACACGGTGGCCGAGCGCGCCGAGGGCGGCGCCGAGCCGGTGGTCCACGCCGGCGAGCTCGAAGGGGAGTGGCGCGGGGCGGACTGGGTCTTCACCGCCGAGGACGGCCGCCGCTGGAGCGCGGCCGAGCTGCCCGCCGGCTGGGAGCTGCGCCCCGGCCTGCCCACCCTGGTCGCCGCGATGCGCTTCGACCGCTTCGCCCTGTCGGTCGGCCTGTGGTTCCTGCTCCTCGTCGTCGTCGGCTGGCGCTGGCAGCTGCTGCTCGCCGCCGCCGGCGTGCCGACCGGCTACGGCCGCGCCATGCGGCTGTGCTTCGTCGGCTACTTCTTCAACAACGTCATGCCCGGCCTGACCGGCGGGGACCTCGTGCGCGCGGTGCTCGTCACCCGCGGCCTCGAGGAGCGCCGCGCCCGCGCCGCCGTCTCGGTGCTCGTCGACCGCGCCATCGGCCTGTTCGGCCTGCTGGCCCTCGGCGCCCTGGTCCTGCTCTTCGTCGACTTCTCCGACGGCGTCGCCCCCGGCCGCCTCGGGCAGGTCCGCCTCGCCGTGATCGCCATCCTGGTCGGCGGCGCCCTCGGCGTGCGCGCCTACCTGTCGCCCACGCTGCGCCGGGCGCTGCGCCTCGACGCGCTGCTCGCCCGCCTGCCGATGGCCGACAAGTTCCAGAGCCTCGACGAGGCCCTGCTCGTCTACCGCGGCGAGCGCGTCCGCGTGGCCCTGGCCTTCCTCCTTTCCATGGTGCTCCAGGCGGCCGGCGTGCTGTCCTTCTGGGCCATGGGCGAGGCCCTCGGCGCCGGCCTCGGCGTCGCCGACACCTTCGCCGTCTACCCCGTCGTGCAGACCATCTCCTCGGTTCCCGTGGCCCCCGCCGGCTGGGGCATCGGCGAGACCCTGTTCGGCAAGTTCTTCCAGGGATTCGGTTCCACCTTCACCCTCGGGGTGGCGGTCTCGGTCGTGTTCCGCCTCACCACCCAGCTCGGCGTCGGCCTGATCGGCGGCGGGGTCTGGGTGCTGTCGCGCGACCGCGCCGCCGCTGCCCTCGACCCCAGCAGCTCATGAGCCTCGTCGTCATCGGTTCCGTCGGCATCGACACCGTGGAGACCCCCTTCGGCCGCGTCGAGGACGTGGCCGGCGGTTCCGCCGTCTACTTCTCGCTCGCCGCCTCCCTGTTCACCCAGGTGCGCGTGGCGGCCAACGTCGGCCACGACTACCCGCCGCACCCCTGGGACGCCCTGCGCGGCCGCGGCGCCGACCTGTCCGGCCTCAAGGTCTTCGCCGACCAGCCGACCTTCCGCTGGTCGGGCCGCTACGTCGGCGACATGGGCAGCGCCGAGACCCTGCGCACCGAGCTGAACGTGCTGGCCGAGCCGCCGGTGGTGCCGGACGACTACGTCGCCTCGCCCTTCGTCTTCCTGGCCAACATGGGCGCCGACGTGCAGATCCGCATGCTCGACCGCCTCGACGGCGGGGTGGTCTTCGCCGACACGATGAACCTGTGGATCGAGACCCAGCCCGAGGAGCTGCGCGAGGTGATGAGCCGCATCGACGGCCTCATCCTGAACGACGGCGAGGCGCGGATGCTGACCGGCGAGACCAACCTGATCCAGGCGGGGGAGGCGCTGCTCGAGCGCGGCCCGCGCACGGTGGTGGTCAAGAAGGGCGAGCACGGCGCCTTCCTGTTCACGCCCGACTTCCACTTCGCCCTGCCGGCCTACCCGACGACCCGGGTGGTCGACCCGACCGGCGCGGGGGACAGCTTCGCCGGCGGCTTCCTGGGCAGCCTGGCCGCCCACGGCGGCCTCGACCACGGCGCCCTGCGCCGGGCCATGGCCTACGGCACGGTGGCCGCCAGCCTGACCGTGGAGAAGTTCTCCACCCTGGGGCTGGAGGAGGCCTCCCGCGAGGACCTGGAGGGGCGTTACGCCGAACTGCAGGAATTCGTCCGGCTGGAGGATCCGCAGCGGGTGTAACCGGCGGGCCGGGATTCCGTCAGGATTTTCGAAATCCGTGCTTCCCTCGGGGGGCGTCGGGCACTAGACTCCGGACACCAAACAGAACCCGAACAAGGGAGACCCACTTGGCTGCGAAGAAGACCCCCATCACCCCCGGCACCGAGCGCGAGAAGGCCCTCCAGGACGCCCTGGCCTCGATCGAGAAGAACCACGGCGTCGGCGCCGTGATCCAGATGACCGAGGACTACGTGGTCCCCGTCGAGGGGGTCCCGACCGGCTCGCTGGGCCTCGACCTGGCCCTGGGGGGCCGCGGCCTGCCGCGCGGCCGGGTGGTCGAGCTCTACGGCCCGGAGGGCAGCGGGAAGACCACGCTGGCGATGTCGGTCATCGCCCAGGTCCAGAAGCTGGGCGGCTACGCGGCCTTCATCGACGCCGAGCACGCCTTCGACCCCGAGTACGCCAAGAACCTCGGCGTGCAGCTCGACGGTCTGCGCTTCAACCTCTCCCAGCCCAGCACCGGCGAGGAGGGCCTCGACATCTGCGACCGCTTCGTGAAGTCGGGCGCGGTGGACGTGATCGTGATCGACTCGGTCGCCGCGCTGGTGCCCAAGGCCGAGATCGACGGCGAGATCGGCGACACCTTCGTCGGCCTCCAGGCGCGGATGATGTCGCAGGCGCTGCGCCGCCTGACCGGCGCGGTCGGCAAGGCCAACTGCATCGTGATCTTCATCAACCAGCTGCGCGAGAAGATCGGCGTGATGTTCGGCAACCCGGAGACCACCCCGGGCGGCCGCGCGCTGAAGTTCTACAGCTCGGTGCGCATCGACGTGCGTCGCATCGGCGCGATCAAGCAGGGGGACGAGATCCTCGGCAACCGCACCAAGGGCACCGTGGTCAAGAACAAGGTCGCGCCGCCCTTCCGCCGCGCCGAGTTCGACATCCTCTACGGCCAGGGCATCAGCTTCGAGGGCGACCTGATCGAGCTGGGCCTGCAGCACGGCATCGTCACCAAGGCCGGCGCCTGGTTCTCCTGCAAGCACCCGACCCAGGGCGACCTGCGCCTGGGCCAGGGCAAGGAGGCCGTCCGCCAGCTGCTGAAGGACAACCCCGACCTCGCCGAGGAGCTGAAGAACGCGATCCTCGACGAGGCCGTGCCGGCGCGCAAGAAGGCCAAGGAGGCCGCTGCGGCCGCCGCCGAGGCCAAGGCGGCTCCGGCCGCCGAGAAGGAGGCCGAGGCGGGCGAAGCCCCCAAGACGCGGAAGAAGCGCACCGCGAAGGCGTAGAATGCGGGGCTAAGACCCCCGCGTTCCTACCCTTTCGCGATGCCCACTCCCCGCACCGGCGCCGAGATCCGGGAGGCGTTCCTCCGCTTCTTCGAAGCGAAGGGTCACCAGCGCCTCCCGTCCGACTCCCTCCTCCCGTCCAACGACCCGACCCTGCTGTTCACGGGGGCGGGCATGAACCAGTTCAAGGACGAGTTCCTCGGCCGCGGCCGGAAGGAGCTGAAGCGCGCCACCACCTCGCAGAAGTGCCTGCGGGTGCCCGACCTCGAGAACGTCGGCCTCACCCCGCGCCACCACACCTTCTTCGAGATGCTGGGGAACTTCTCCTTCGGCGACTACTTCAAGGCCGAGACCATCCCGTGGGAGTGGGAGTTCTTCACCGAGGTGCTCGGGTTCGAGGCCGACCGCATGGTGGCGACGGTCTACCTCGACGACGACGAGGCCTACGCCATCTGGCACGAGGTCATCGGCCTGCCCGAGGAGCGCATCTTCCGCCTCGGCGAGAAGGAGAACTTCTGGCCCGCCTCCGCGCCCAGCAAGGGGCCCAACGGCCCCTGCGGCCCGTGCAGCGAGCTCTACTACGACCAGCAGCCCGGCGGCCCGATGCCCGCCAAGGAGGGTCTGGCCGAGCTGCCCGGGCGCTTCCTCGAGGTCGGCAACTTCGTCTTCACCCAGTTCGACCGCCAGGACGACGGCTCGCTGCCGCCGCTGCCGCAGAAGAACATCGACGTCGGCCTCGGCCTCGAGCGCATCGCGGCCGTGGTCCAAGGCGTGCCGAACAACTTCGAGACCGACCTCTTCGCGCCGACCTTCGCCGCGCTGGCCGAGCTCGGCGGTCCGGCCTACGGCGGCGACGAGCAGGCCGACATCCGCCTGCGCCGCATCGCCGACCACAGCCGCGCGGTCTTCTTCTGCATCGCCGACGGCGCCGCGCCGGGCCGTGACGGCCGCGGCTACGTGGTGCGCAAGATCCTGCGCCGCGCGGTGCGCGACGGCATCGACCTGGGCTTCGACCGGAGCTTCCTGGCCGAGCTGCTGCCCGCGGTGCAGACCCAGATGGCCGAGGCCTACCCGCAGCTGGTCGAGCAGGCCGGCGCGATCCAGGCCCTGGTGCAGGGCGAGGAGGAGCGCTTCCGCGACGTCTACCGCCGCGGCATCGACCGCCTCGAGTCGATGATCGCCGAGGTCAAGCACCAGCGCGGCGCGACGATCTTCCCCGGCGACTTCGCCTTCGAGCTGCACGACACCTACGGCTTCCCGCTCGACACCTCGGCGGTGATCGTCGCCGAGCACGGCCTCGAGATGGACCACGCCGGCTTCGAGACCGCGATGGAGGCCCAGCGCGAGCGGGCCCGCGCCGGCTCGGACATCAGCGGCGAGGTCTTCGCGCAGTCGCTGCCCAGCCGGCTGAAGGAGGCCGGCGCCGCTCCGACCGACTTCGTCGGCTACACCGAGTCCGCCAGCCCGGCCCGCGTCCTCGCCCTGGTCGTGGACGGCCGCCTGACCGACTCGGTCGCGGCCGGCGCCGAGTGCGAGGTGGTCCTCGACCGCACGCCCTTCTACGCCGAGGGCGGCGGCCAGGTGGGGGACCGCGGCGAGCTCACCGCCGCCGCCGGAGGAGACCTCCTGATCGAGGTCGCCGCCACTCGCGCCGAGGAGGGCTTCCACCTCCACGCCGGCCGCGCCGCGGCCCCGCTGGCCGTCGGCCAGGAGGTCCGTGCCGCGATCGACCTCGAGGCGCGCCGCGCCACCGAGCGCCACCACACCGCGACCCACCTGCTGCACGCCGCCCTCAAGGAGCTGCTCGGCGCGCACGTCAACCAGGCCGGCTCGATGGTCGCGCCCGACCGCCTGCGCTTCGACTACACCCACCCCGAGGCCCTCGGCCGCGAGCAGCTCGACGAGCTCGAGAACCGCGTCCTGGCCCAGGTGCTGGGCTCGACCCCGGTCGCCAAGCGGATGAGCAGCCTCGAGCAGGCCAAGGCCGACGGGGTCACCGCGCTGTTCGGCGAGAAGTACGGCGCCGAGGTCCGCGTGGTCTCGGTGGGCGGCTTCAGCCAGGAGCTCTGCGGCGGCTGCCACGTCGGCAGCACCGGCGAGATCGGCCTGTTCCGCATCCTGAGCGACCGCGCCCTGGCCGCCGGGGTGCGCCGCATCG
Organism: uncultured Planctomycetales bacterium; assembly: GCA_964342475.1. Taxonomy (GTDB): domain Bacteria; phylum Planctomycetota; class UBA1135; order UBA1135; family UBA1135; genus J029. The sequence continues at coordinate 50,896 of CAYFGE010000021.1, read as the reverse complement.
AGGCCGTGGCCGGCTGGGCCGCCCTGGCTGCCGTGCGCCAGGAGTCGGGCGTCCTGCGCGAGCTCTCCGCCAGCCTCAAGGCCCCGGTGGACAAGCTCGGCGAGCGGGTCGAGGCCCTGCGCGGCCAGCTCAAGGAGGCCAGGAGCGCCAAGAAGGCCGCCGCCCCCTCGGCCGAGGAGGTGGCCGGCAAGCTGGCCGGCGCCCCCGAGGGCCCCGGCGGCGTGGGCTTCGCCTGGCAGCACCTGGGCGGCACCGACGGCGCGGCCCTGCGCGGGCTGTCCGACGCGCTGAAGAAGGCCGACGGCCTGCCCGAGGTGGTCCTCCTGACCGGCGGCGACGAGGGCGGCGTTCCCTTCGTCTTCCTCTGCCGGCAGCCCGACGCCGGGGTCAAGGCCGGCGACCTGGCCAAGGCCTTCGGCGCCCACGTCGGCGGCGGGGGCGGGGGCCGGCCCGATTTCGCCCAGGGCCAGGGCACGCGCGGGGGGGACCTCGCCGGGGCCGTGGCCGCGCTCAAGGCCGCCTGGGCCGCTCCTGCTTGACCCACGCGCCGGAATCGGGACAATATGGGGCCACCCTGAGGGCCCACGGGTCCAATTCGCCGAATCATGGCCAATCCGAAGAGAAAGCACTCCCACAGCCGCTCGCGCAAGGTGCGCGCGGGGCTGCGCAAGCCGAACATCTCGCTGCGTGACTGCCCGCGCTGCGGCTCCAGCGGCCGCCCGCACACCGTCTGCGAGAACTGCGGCCACTACGCCGGCCGCGAGATCGTCGAGAAGGACGAGTTCTAGGCCGGTCCCGGTGCGCATCGCCGTCGACGTCCTCGGAGGAGACCACGCCCCCGGCGAGGTCCTGAAAGGAGTCGCCCAGGCCCTGAAGGACGACTTCCGGGCCGAGGAGCTGGTGCTCGCCGGTCCGCCCGAGCGGATCGAGGCCGGGCTGCGCGCCGAGGGGATCGAGGAGATCCCCCTGGTGCTGCCGACCGAGGAGGTCATCGAGTCCCACGAGAAGCCGGTCGAGGGACTGCGGCGCAAGCCGGACGCCTCGATCGCGCTCTGCGTCGGCGCGGTGAAGAAGGGCCTCGCCGGCGGCCTGATCAGCTTCGGCAACACCGGCGCGGCGGTGGCCGCCGCCACCTTCGGGCTCGGCATGCTGCCGGGCATGCGCCGCCCCGCGATCTCGGTCGTGCTGCGCGGCGCCTCGGGCAAGCTGGTCCTGCTCGACGCCGGCGCCAACCCGCAGGCCAAGGCCCAGCACCTCTACCAGTACGGCCTCGCCGGCGCCGCCTTCGCCCGCGACATGCACGGCGCCGAGAGCCCGCGCGTCGGCCTGCTCAACATCGGCGGCGAGGCGGGCAAGGGCAGCCCGGTGGTCAAGGAGGCGCACGCGCTCCTCGAGGCCTCCTCGCTGAACTTCGTCGGCAACGTCGAGGGCCAGGACCTGTTCGCCGGCACCGCCGACGTCCTGGTGGCCGACGGCTTCGTCGGCAACATGATCCTCAAGGTGGTCGAGGGCTTCGTCGACTACATCGTGCGCGAGAGCCACGCCGAGGAGTCCGCCGAGCTCCGCCAGACCTTCCGCCGCCTGTTCGGCGCGGCCGATTTCGCCGAGGTGGGGGGCGCGACCCTGCTCGGTGTTGACGGCGTGGTCCTGATTGGTCATGGTCGGAGTCACGCCAACGCGGTCGCCCCCGCACTGAGGGCGGTCCGCGGCGAAATGGAAGCCGGTGTCAACCGTCACATCATCGAAGCACTCCGCACCGAACCCGCAGGTTCGGAACCAGCCGCAGTCGAAGGGGAGTAACCCCATGGCTGTGCCCGTCGGATCGGGGATCTGGATGCCATCGACGCTCACCTGGATAGACCATGACGCCGCTGCGCGAGAGCGCAGCCTCCGCATCCTCTCGCTGTTCCAGGAGAAGGAGAGCCGGGACGAGCTCGGTCTCGGCGGGGTCCGCGATAGCTTCGCAGATCAGCTCTTCCCGGGAACGAGCACGATCCAGACGCGCCTCCGGTACATGCTCATCGTCCCCTGGATCTACCGCAGCCTCGAGGACGAGCACGTCCGCCCGGAGGACTTTGCCGCCCGCGCTGATCGCATGGAGCGCGACCTTGTCCAGCCCCTGCTGGCGTCCGACGACCGCTCCGGCGTCTTCGGCAAGACCGCCGGCAGAGCGCTGAAGCGACTACCGAGCTCGGTCTACTGGGCGGGCCTTGGCTCCTGGGGTATCAGGCTGATCGACGCTTCGCAGGACCAGTACCACCGCCACATCGGTGTCATCTACCGGCGCCGCTCCGAGCAGATTAGCCGCCAGAGAGAGCGCGCCAAGGTGGGCGACGACAGCGAGGCGGCCCCCGATCCGGCCACCCTTACGTGGCACCCCCGTTTGCCGGTCCCGCCGGACGGGTTCCCGGACGAGCTGAACCTCGCGCTGACCACAGAGGAGGCGGGCTTCCTGCTCGACCGGATACAGCGAAGTCATCCGGATAGCCTGCTCGCTCACCTCGCTTTGAACTGCGAGCCGGTAGAGATCGCCGCCCCCTGGCTCCACCCTGACCAGGGCGGCTTCCGTTCGGAGCACCTGGAGCTGCTCGCCCACGCACAGCGCTTCTCGGAGGTGATGCACGGAGCGGCCTTGCTCTACAACGTCCTGCTGGCCCAGGAGCGGTCATGGGACGAGAAGGTCGAGGAACACAAGGAGGCGTTCGAGTCCTGGGCGGAGGCTCTCGACCTGGAAGACCTCGGTCGCTGGACGATGCCCGAGCTCTGGCGGCACTCCTTGGACCGTGGACACACGATTACGGCGGCTACGCGCCGCTTCATCGAGCGCTGGGTAGCGCTGGTCGTCCGCGATCCAGGCGGGCTGCTGGCCGACCCGTCGGCTCGCGACCTCGTGCGGCGCCGCGAGATGTCGCTGAAGGGCGCCCGTTCGCGATTCAAGAACCGGCGTGCCTTGGATCAGTGGGGTGGCTCGTCGGGAGTTGGCCGCCTGGTGTACCGCTGGCCTACCGCCACGACGTTCCTGCGGGATCTGCACGCTGGGCTGCAAGGGGGGGCGAGCTGATGCTGAACCCCAACGCCCGGAGCCTCTACACCAGCGCGCTGACGCCACCTCCGGGCATGGTGTTCGACAAGGCCATCGGCACGACGTTCTCGCTCGACCCCATGACGCTGCTCGCCGTACCGGTGCACCTCGCCCTCCTGGCTAGCGACCGAGGAGGAAACGCACTCCGTGACGGCATCGCGGTTCTGGAGGCTGTGCGTCGCCTGGCCGGGCGCGTGACCATCTACGCCCAGCGCGGGCGGATGCAGGTGCCTAAGCAGAACCACGCCCTGTATGGGCTGCTGGAGTCGATGGTGGTCGAGGTGACCGCCCCCAGAGGCGGTGTGTTTCATCCGAAGCTCTGGCTCCTCCGCTTCGTCGATCCCTCCGAATCCGAGCAGCCGCTGCTCCGCCTGATGGTCCTGTCACGCAACCTCACCGCGGACCGCTCGTGGGATCTGGCCCTGCAGCTCGAGGGACACCCGGGCGGTCGCCAGCGATCTGCAAATCGCGAGCTCGGCGAGCTGATCGCCTGGTTGCCGGACGCGGCCAGCGTGGACATCCCCGATTCCCGGCGGGACCAGGCGGAAGGCCTCGCTGACGAGCTGCGGCGTACAGACTGGGAGCTCCCGCCCGGGTTCGACTCGGTCGAGTTCTTGGTGTTCGGGCGCAAGCGACGCACCTGGTCTCCGGAGCGGGCGAATCGGCTGGCCATCATCTCTCCCTTTTGCACGGAAGAGGCGCTCGGTCACCTGGCAGGGCGCTCCAGGAACGCCGATGTCCTCCTCTCGCGCCCCGAGACGCTCACGGATCTCGCCCCGGCTACGCTCGGCCGTTTCGGTCGTTGCCTCGTTCTCGACGACGCCGCGGAGACCGAGGACGGCGAGGAGGCCGAGGAGGCTACCGACAGGGACACGCTTGGGCTTCACGCGAAGGCGTTCATCTTCGAACGCGGCTGGGACACACACCTGGTCATGGGCTCGGCCAACGCCACCAACGCGGCGATCATGGCCTCGAAGAACGTGGAAGTCCTCGTGGAGCTCGTGGGCAAGCGCAGCCGGGTGGGCGGCATCGACAAGCTGCTCGACACCGACGGGCTCGGCGAGGTGCTTGTGGAGTTCGTCCCGCCACAGGACCCCGACGAGGCCGATGCCGACCGGGTGGCCGCCCAGCAATCGTTGGAAGACGCCCGCGAGGTAATCGCCGCCTCTGCGTTGGCCGTGCGCTGCGAACGTTGTGACGGGGCTACTCCGACCTGGCGGCTCACGCTGGTCGGCGGGGTCACTGGCCTCGAGGCGGTAGAGTCCGCGCGCGTTTGGCCGATCACCGTGTCCCGGGACCACGCCGCAGACCTGAGCCTGCTCATCGAGGCCGGTGAGGTGACGTTGGGAGACTTCGCCCCCGCATCGCTGTCGGGACTCATCGGGTTCGACCTGCGCTCGGCCTACCCCGACGTCTACCTGCGTTTCGCTCTCAACCTTCCTGTCGAAGGGCTCCCTGAAGAACGCGATGCCGCGATCCTCCAGACGGTCGTGCGCAACCGGGACGGCTTCCTTCGCTACTTGCTTCTGCTACTCGGCGGCATCGGCGAGGAGGGCCTTCCCCCTGTTGTTGGCGGCGCGGCGAACACCGGCCAGTGGAATGGTCGCGCGCTGGAGACCCTCCCGTTGCTGGAGGAGCTGACCCGCGCCTACTGTCGAGAGCCTGAGCGGCTGCGCGAGGTCGCCGAAGTCGTGAAGAAGCTGACCGAGGGCGACGGGGAAGACTCCGTCGTGCCACCGGAGTTCCTCGAGCTCTGGCGCGTGTTCGACGCCGCCCTGGGGAACCGCCATGAGTGAAGGGCGCTTCCTGGCCGAACCGGTGCTCGCACGGCTGAAGGACTTCCAGCAGCGTACGGTCGACTATGTCTTCGATCGCCTGTTCATCGAGGAGGGGAGGCGGCGCTTTCTCGTGGCCGATGAAGTCGGCCTCGGGAAGACGCTCGTGGCTCGGGGACTCATCGCCCGCGCGCTCGAGCACCTACAGGACACCGAGGAACGGATCGACGTCATCTACGTTTGTTCGAACGCCGCGATCGCGGGCCAGAACGTCAATCGACTCAACGTCAGCGGCGAAGGCTTCGCCATTGCTACTCGGCTCACTTTCCTGCCGACGCAGGTTCACTCGCTCGACGAGAACCGGGTCAACTTCATCAGCTTCACGCCAACCACAGCCTTCGACCTGAAGGGGCGCGGCGGACGCGTCGAAGAGCGGGCCCTGATCTACCAGATGCTCAGTGGCGCCGAGTGGGACGTCGGCCGCGGGTTCCTGAACATGCTGCAGGGACCCGTGCGGAAGCGGGAGAACTGGCTCTGGTGGGCCAGGGACTGGGAGCCGGAGATCGACGAGGATCTGGCGCAGGCCTACCGGGACGCGGTGGACGCCGACGAGGAGCTCAAGGAACGACTCGAAGCGTGCCGGGAGACTTTCAAACGCTTCCGGCAGCACGTTCCTTGGAGCGAATCAAACGAGCGGTACGCCGTGATCGGGGAGCTACGGCATCTGCTGGCCAAGATCTGCGTCCGCGCTCTCAAGCCCGACCTCGTGATTCTCGACGAGTTTCAGCGGTTCAAGGACATCCTCGATGGCGAGGACGAGGCAGCGCTCCTCGCACGATCGCTGTTCGAGTGCCCGGGTGTCCGAACACTCCTGCTCTCGGCGACGCCCTACAAGATGCTCTCCCTCGACCACGAGCAGGAGGATGACCACTACCCCGACTTCCTTCGAACGCTGCACTTCCTCTTCGGCGACGCCGGTCAGGTCGAGGACGTGCGACGTGGGATCCGGGACTACCGCCAGGCGCTCTTCGCCCTGTCCGACGGTTCGAGCGAATCCCTGTCGACCGCGCGGGATCGACTTCAGGAGCAGCTCCTCAACGTCATGTGCCGCACCGAGCGCGTGGGCATCACGCGAAGACGGGATGCGATGCTCATCGAGCCCCCGCGCCCGGCTGTTCCGATGCCCGTGGATCTCGACCACGCCGCGGTGGCCGATCGCGCGGCGCGAGCCGTTGGAGCCCGGGAGCCGATCGAGTATTGGAAGTCGAGCCCCTACCTCCTGAACTTCCTCAAGCACTACGAGCTGCGGCGGAAGATCGACGCCACGCTCGAGACGCCACCGGAAGAACTGCTCGACGTAATCCGAGGGGCGAACGGCCAGCTGCTCGAAGCAAGCGCCATCGACGCCTACGACGAGATCGATGCGGCCAACGCCCGCATGCGGGTGCTGTTCGGCGACACGATCGATCGTGGGCTGTGGCGCTTGCTTTGGCTGCCACCTTCCTTGCCGTACTCGCGCCCCGCCGGCGTGTACGCCGATGTGGGGCCGGTCTCCAAGACGCTCGTGTTCTCGTCGTGGAACGTGGTCCCGGACGCGATCGCGGCCCTGTGCTCCTACGAAGCGGAGCGCAGGATGCTCGCCGGCCTCGACAGCGGCGTACGCCACGGCGAGCTCTACGACAAGCTCAAACCGCTGCTGAGGTTCACGAAGGGGCGGGACGACCGCTTGACCGGCATGCCTGCCTTGGCGTGGCTCATGCCGTCGCCGATCTTGGCGAGGACGATTGACCCGCTCAAGACGGCGCTCAGGCTGGGGGAGGGAGAGCCCATCCCCCTCGAAGTGCTGCTTGCAGACGCCACCGAGAAGTGCGAACAGCTGCTCGTCAAGCTGGGCAGCGGGGAGCCTGGAAACCGGCCGGACGAGCGCTGGTACTGGGCGGCGCCCGCGCTCCTGGAAGGGGACACGGGCCTGGCGGAGTGGTGCCGTAGCCCGGTGGGCTGGGTCGCCGCCGACGAGGCGCATGATCCAGGCGCTCGCTTCAGAGATCACGTGAAGCTCCTGGTGAGCGCGATCGACGGCGACGTACCGCTCGGCCCAAGGCCGGACGATCTTGCGCTCGTCGTCGCCGAGATGGCCCTCGCAGGTCCAGGTACATGCGCCCTTCGCGCTCTCCGGCGCCTGGCGCCCGAGCTCGAGGCTTCCGACCCGAGACTACTGTCGGCCGCGGCAAGGGTAGCCGGTGGATTCCGGACGCTCTTCAACATCCCAGAGACCATCGCCTTGCTTCGCGGCGGAGCGGAGGAAACCTACTGGCGGCTGACCCTCCGCTACGGCCTCGAGGGGAACCTCCAGGCCGTCCTCGACGAGCAGATCCACATGCTCTTGGAGTCGGAGGGGCTCACCGACCACGAGCCAGAAGAGCGGGTGGCTGGTGTCGCCGCGGCTCTGGCGAGCGCCCTCTCCCTCCGAACCTCCCAGATCAAGATCGACGAGCTGCGGGCCAACGGGGAGGTGATCGAGCGCTCGGAGTTCGACACTCGCTGCCGGTTCGCAGTTCGGTTCGGCGACCTGAAGGACGACCGGGACAGCACGCTTGCCCGGGCGGGCACGGTGCGCGAGGCGTTCAACTCGCCGTTTCGTCCCTTCGTGCTCGCCTCGACCTCGATCGGGCAGGAGGGACTGGACTTCCACACCTGGTGCCATGCGGTCGTCCACTGGAACCTCCCGTCGAATCCCGTCGACCTGGAGCAGCGCGAGGGGCGTGTCCATCGCTACAAGGGGCACGCCGTCCGCAAGAACATCGCCGAGCGCGTCGGGCTCCGAGGGCTCGAGGAGTGGGATCGGGTGGGCGATCCCTGGCGATTCCTGTTCGAGGCGGCCAAGGCCCTGCGAGATCCGGGCGCATCCGACCTGACCCCCTTCTGGGTCTTCGAGGATGGATCGGCGCGGGTCGAGCGCCGCGTGCCCCTGCTGCCGTTCAGCAAGGAGGTCCAGCAGCTCGATCGGCTCAAGCGCTGCTTGGCCCTCTATCGTCTCGTGTTCGGTCAGCCGCGGCAGGAGGACCTCCTCACCCACCTCGCCGACCGCATGGACATCGCCGAGGCCGAGCAGGCGGCAAACCAGTGGCGGATTTCCCTGGAGCCCCCTCGATGAGCGCGAAGATCGACTGGAGCGGCACCGTCCTCGGAGTCCAGCCCCGCATCCGCCTCAACCGCAGCTTCGACCAGCGGTCACACAGCCACCACACCGCGACCCACCTGCTGCACGCCGCCCTCAAGGAGCTGCTCGGCGCGCACGTCAACCAGGCCGGCTCGATGGTCGCGCCCGACCGCCTGCGCTTCGACTACACCCACCCCGAGGCCCTCGGCCGCGAGCAGCTCGACGAGCTCGAGAACCGCGTCCTGGCCCAGGTGCTGGGCTCGACCCCGGTCGCCAAGCGGATGAGCAGCCTCGAGCAGGCCAAGGCCGACGGGGTCACCGCGCTGTTCGGCGAGAAGTACGGCGCCGAGGTCCGCGTGGTCTCGGTGGGCGGCTTCAGCCAGGAGCTCTGCGGCGGCTGCCACGTCGGCAGCACCGGCGAGATCGGCCTGTTCCGCATCCTGAGCGACCGCGCCCTGGCCGCCGGGGTGCGCCGCATCGAGGCCGTGGCCGGCTGGGCCGCCCTGGCTGCCGTGCGCCAGGAGTCGGGCGTCCTGCGCGAGCTCTCCGCCAGCCTCAAGGCCCCGGTGGACAAGCTCGGCGAGCGGGTCGAGGCCCTGCGCGGCCAGCTCAAGGAGGCCAGGAGCGCCAAGAAGGCCGCCGCCCCCTCGGCCGAGGAGGTGGCCGGCAAGCTGGCCGGCGCCCCCGAGGGCCCCGGCGGCGTGGGCTTCGCCTGGCAGCACCTGGGCGGCACCGACGGCGCGGCCCTGCGCGGGCTGTCCGACGCGCTGAAGAAGGCCGACGGCCTGCCCGAGGTGGTCCTCCTGACCGGCGGCGACGAGGGCGGCGTTCCCTTCGTCTTCCTCTGCCGGCAGCCCGACGCCGGGGTCAAGGCCGGCGACCTGGCCAAGGCCTTCGGCGCCCACGTCGGCGGCGGGGGCGGGGGCCGGCCCGATTTCGCCCAGGGCCAGGGCACGCGCGGGGGGGACCTCGCCGGGGCCGTGGCCGCGCTCAAGGCCGCCTGGGCCGCTCCTGCTTGACCCACGCGCCGGAATCGGGACAATATGGGGCCACCCTGAGGGCCCACGGGTCCAATTCGCCGAATCATGGCCAATCCGAAGAGAAAGCACTCCCACAGCCGCTCGCGCAAGGTGCGCGCGGGGCTGCGCAAGCCGAACATCTCGCTGCGTGACTGCCCGCGCTGCGGCTCCAGCGGCCGCCCGCACACCGTCTGCGAGAACTGCGGCCACTACGCCGGCCGCGAGATCGTCGAGAAGGACGAGTTCTAGGCCGGTCCCGGTGCGCATCGCCGTCGACGTCCTCGGAGGAGACCACGCCCCCGGCGAGGTCCTGAAAGGAGTCGCCCAGGCCCTGAAGGACGACTTCCGGGCCGAGGAGCTGGTGCTCGCCGGTCCGCCCGAGCGGATCGAGGCCGGGCTGCGCGCCGAGGGGATCGAGGAGATCCCCCTGGTGCTGCCGACCGAGGAGGTCATCGAGTCCCACGAGAAGCCGGTCGAGGGACTGCGGCGCAAGCCGGACGCCTCGATCGCGCTCTGCGTCGGCGCGGTGAAGAAGGGCCTCGCCGGCGGCCTGATCAGCTTCGGCAACACCGGCGCGGCGGTGGCCGCCGCCACCTTCGGGCTCGGCATGCTGCCGGGCATGCGCCGCCCCGCGATCTCGGTCGTGCTGCGCGGCGCCTCGGGCAAGCTGGTCCTGCTCGACGCCGGCGCCAACCCGCAGGCCAAGGCCCAGCACCTCTACCAGTACGGCCTCGCCGGCGCCGCCTTCGCCCGCGACATGCACGGCGCCGAGAGCCCGCGCGTCGGCCTGCTCAACATCGGCGGCGAGGCGGGCAAGGGCAGCCCGGTGGTCAAGGAGGCGCACGCGCTCCTCGAGGCCTCCTCGCTGAACTTCGTCGGCAACGTCGAGGGCCAGGACCTGTTCGCCGGCACCGCCGACGTCCTGGTGGCCGACGGCTTCGTCGGCAACATGATCCTCAAGGTGGTCGAGGGCTTCGTCGACTACATCGTGCGCGAGAGCCACGCCGAGGAGTCCGCCGAGCTCCGCCAGACCTTCCGCCGCCTGTTCGGCGCGGCCGATTTCGCCGAGGTGGGGGGCGCGACCCTGCTCGGTGTTGACGGCGTGGTCCTGATTGGTCATGGTCGGAGTCACGCCAACGCGGTCGCCCCCGCACTGAGGGCGGTCCGCGGCGAAATGGAAGCCGGTGTCAACCGTCACATCATCGAAGCACTCCGCACCGAACCCGCAGGTTCGGAACCAGCCGCAGTCGAAGGGGAGTAACCCCATGGCTGTGCCCGTCGGTATCGCAGGCGTCGGCCACTACGTGCCGGAGCGCGTGGTCGACAACGAGCACTTCGCTCGGTATCTCGACACCTCCGACGAGTGGATCCGCCAGCGTTCCGGCATCCGCCAGCGCCGCTGGCTGGCCGACGACCAGACCACCTCGGACATGTTCATCGCCGCGGGCCGCCAGGCCCTCGAGCGCGCCGAGGTGGCCCCCGAGGACGTCGACCTGATCGTCTGCGGCACGATCTCCGGCGACTACCCCTTCCCGGCCACCGCCTGCATCGTGCAGCAGGCGCTCGGCTGCACCAAGGCCGCCGGCTTCGACGTCAGCGCCGCCTGCCCCGGCTTCCTGTTCGCGCTGTCGACCGGCGCGCAGTTCGTCGGCTCGGGCATGTACCGCAACGTGCTGGTCATCGGCGGCGAGGCGCTGTCCCGCATCATCGACATGCAGGACCGCAGCTCCTGCGTGCTGTTCGGCGACGGCGGCGGCGCCGCCCTGCTGCAGCCGCACGCCGAGTGCGGCACCGGCCTGATCGAGGACCTCATGCTCGGCACCGACGGCTCGGGCGCCGACCTGATCATCCGCCGCGCCGGCCAGGCCAAGCACCCGTTGACCCCGGAGCTGCTCGAGGCCAAGGAGCACTGCATCCGCATGAAGGGCCGCGAGGTCTACCGCTTCGCCGTCGAGAAGATGAGCGCGATCATGGACTGGGCGATGGAGGGGCAGAACCCCGCCGAGCTCGGCTACGTCGTGCCGCACCAGGTCAACGCGCGCATCCTCGAGACCGCCACCGAGCGCCTCGGGATCCCGCCGGAGAAGGTGCTGGTCAACATCGACCGCTACGGCAACACCTCGGCCGCCTCGATCCCGATCCTGCTCTCCGAGCTGTGGGCCGAGGGCAAGCTGCAGCCGGGCAAGTTCCTGGTGCTGGCCGCCTTCGGCGCCGGCCTGACCTGGGCAGGGGCCCGCGTCCGGTGGTGAGCGGCCCCGGCCTGCTGCTCCCTGGGCAGGGCGCCCAGGACGTCGGCATGGGCGCCGACTTCGCCGCCGCCAGCCCCGCCGCCCGCGCCCGCTTCGAGGAGGCCGACGAGGTCCTCGGCTTCGGCCTGTCCGAGCTGTGCTTCGAGGGCCCGCTCGAGGAACTGACCAAGACCGACGTCGCCCAGCCGGCGATCTACGTCTGCGGGATGGCCGCCCTGGCCGCCCTCGAGGAGAAGCTCGGCCGACCGCTGGCCCCCTCGATGGCCGCCGGCCTGTCGCTCGGCGAGTACACCGCCCTGGCCGCCGCCGGCGCCCTCAGCTTCGCCGACGGCCTGCGGCTGGTGCGTCTGCGCGGCGCCGCCATGCAGGACGCCAGCGACGCCAAGCCCTCCTCGATGACCTCCGTGATGGGGGGCGAGATCGAGGCCCTCGAGAAGCTGTGCGCCGAGGTCGCCGCCGAGTCCGGCGCCATCTGCCAGGTCGCCAACCTGAACAGCCCGGGGCAGACCGTGGTCAGCGGCGAGATCGCCGCCCTCGACCTCTTCGAGGCCCGCGCCGCCGACGCCGGGGCGCGCCGCGCCGTCCGCCTGAACGTGGCCGGCGCCTTCCACAGCGAGGTCATGCGCCCGGCCGCCGAACGTCTCGGCGCCGCGCTGGCCGAGACCGCCTTCCAGGCCCCGACCTGCCCGGTGTGGCAGAACGCCACCGCCGCGCCCGAGACCGACCCGGACCGCCTGCGCGCCAACCTCATGGCCCAGCTCACCGCGCCGGTGCGCTGGGAGGAGAGCTTCCGCGGCATGGCCGAGGCCGCCGCCGGCGCGCCCTTCCTCGAGCCGGCCCCCGGCCGCGTCCTGGCCGGTCTGGCGCGCAAGATCGCGCGCGAGTCGAGCGTGCTCTCGCTGCACGAGGCCGCCGCCCTCGACGGCGTCGCCGCCGAGCTCGGCGCCGCGGTCTGAGGCGCGCTCCGCGCCCACCCGAACGATGGAATCGAACGCCCAACGCATCCTCGTCACCGGTGCCTCGCGGGGCATCGGCCGCGCCATCGCCGTCGACCTCGCCGCCACCGGCGCGCGCATCGCCGGCCTGGCCACCCGCCTCGAGAACCTCGAGGAGACCCGCGCCGCGGTCGAGGCCGCCGGCGGCGAGTTCCTGCCGCTGGCCGGCGACATCGCCGACCCGGCCACCGCCGCCGCCGCCGTCGAGGCCATGACCGCCGCCTGGGGCGGGGTCGACGTCCTCGTGGCCAACGCCGGCATCACCCGCGACGGCCTGCTCATGCGCATGTCGGCGGCGGACTTCGACCAGGTCCTGGCCACCAACCTGGGCGGGGCCTTCCACTTCCTCAAGGCCGTGACCCGGCCGATGATGAAGGCCCGCTCCGGCCGCGTGGTCCTGATCGGCTCGGTGGTCGCCACGATCGGCAACCCCGGGCAGGCCAACTACTGCGCCGCCAAGGCCGGCCTGCACGGCCTGGCCCGCTCGGCGGCCCTCGAGCTGGGCGGGCGGGGGATCACGGTCAACGTGGTCGCCCCGGGCTTCATCGAGACGGACATGACCTCCGAGCTGCCCGAGGGGGCCCGCGAGGCCATGCTGGGCAAGATCGCCCTGGGCCGGGCCGGCCGCCCCGAGGACGTGGCCGGCGCCGTCCGCTTCCTCGCCGGCCCCGGCGGGGCCTACGTCACCGGGCAGGTCCTGCTCGTGGACGGCGGGCTTTCCCTGGGTTGAGGCCGCTCCTACAATCTGCGGCCCCCGGCAGGCCGGCGATCCCCCGAGCCCTGCGACCCCTGATTTCCGGGCCCTCCGGCCTGGATCCCCTCTGGAGAACGAAGTGAGCGACGTCCAAGAGAAGGTCTACGAGATCATCTGCGAGCACATGGGTGCCTCGCGCGACAAGCTGGCCCCCGAGACCAGCTTCATCAACGACCTGGGTGCTGACAGCCTCGATACCGTCGAGCTGGTGATGGAGTTCGAGAGTGCTTTCGACATCACCATCCCGGACGAGGACGCCGAGAAGATCCAGACCGTCGGCGACGCCGTCACCTACATCTCCTCCAAGGTCGGCTGAGCCTCGGGCTCGGTCCCGTACCGACGAGGACGGATCGGATGTCCGAATCCCGACGCCGGGTCGTCATCACCGGGGTGGGAGCGATCACTCCGCTCGGCAGCGGCATGCAGGTCGTCTTCGACCGGCTGCTGGCGGGTGAGAGCGGCATCGCTCCGATCACCAGCTTCGACGCCAGCGATCACGGCACCACGATCGCGGGCGAGGTCTTCGGCAAGGTCTTCCAGGCCGAGGACCACTTCGACCGGCAGACCCTGCGCCGCCTCGACCCGTTCAGCCAGATCGGCCTGGTCGCCGCCCGCGAGGCGATGACCGACGCCGGTCTGGCCTCGGGAGGCTTCGACCCGCTGCGCGCGGGCGCGATCCTGGGCTCGGGCATCGGCGGCATCCACACCACCCTGTCGGGTTACGACACGATCCTCGAGGGCGGCCCGCGCCGCGTGACGCCCTTCTACGTGCCGAACCTGATGCCCAACGCCCTGCCGGGCAACGTGGCGATCGAGTTCGGCCTGGCCGGCCCGTGCTTCCTCACGGCCTCGGCCTGCGCCTCGAGCGGCCACGCCATCGGCCTGGCCATGCGCGAGATCCGCGACGGCCGCGCCGACGTGGTGGTCACCGGCGGCACCGAGACCAGCCTGGTCCCGGTGACCCTCGCCGGCTTCAGCCGCCTGCGCGCGCTGAGCACCCGCAACGACGATCCGCACGCGGCCTCGCGGCCCTTCGACCGCGACCGCGACGGCTTCGTCCTCGGCGACGGCGGGGCGGTGCTGGTCCTCGAGAGCGAGGAGCACGCCCGCGCCCGCGGCGCCCGCATCTACTGCGAGATGGCCGGCTTCGGCCAGTCCGACGACGCCGGGCACATCACCGCGCCGGACGAGACCGGCAAGCGGCCGGCCCTGGCGATGCAGTACGCCCTCGAGGACGGCGGCATCGCCGCCTCCGAGGTCGACTACATCAACGCCCACGGCACCTCCACGCAGCTGAACGACCAGATGGAGACCCAGGCGATCAAGCTCGCCCTGGGCGAGGAGGCCGCGCGCCGCGCGGCGATCTCCTCGACCAAGTCCATGGTCGGCCACCTGCTGGGCGGCGCCTCGGCCATCGAGGCCGCCGTCGTGGCCCTGACCCTGCACCGCGGGGTGGCCCACGGCACCAAGAACCTCGAGAACCCCGACGTCGAGAACGGCTGCGATCTCGACTACATCCCCGAGAAGAGCCGCGAGGGACAGTACCGCGCCGCCCTGTCGAACAGCTTCGGCTTCGGCGGGCACAACGTCTCCCTGGCCTTCCGCCACTGCGAATGACCCCGCCACCCGGACGGCATCCGGGAACCCAGTCGTGAAGCAGAAGTTCGCTGACGCGCTCCGCAGCTACCGCAAGGAGCTCTTCAAGATCCAGCACGATCCCCAGGAGCTGGAATCGATCACCAAGGACGCCCTCCAGCAGTCCCAGGAGACGCTGGACAACGCCTACCACTACCACTTCCACAAGCTGCCCGACGCCTCGCGTGCGGAGATCATCAACATGATCAACAACTACACGCTCGAGGCGCTGCTGCCCCCGATCGTGGAGAAGATCACGCGCCGGCAGCTGCTCGTCGAGAAGCAGCTCGACCTGCTGGTCGGTCTGCTCGAGGAGGCCCTCGACAAGATCGGCAGCGGGGACGAGAAGTGAGCACCCCCGGGGTGCCCGCCACCCTCCAGGCCGCGCTCGACGAGCGCGGCCTGCTTGCCGTTCTGGAGCAGGGTGCCGCCGCCGGTCCGGCTGCGCGGGCCGCGCTGCTGCGTGACCTGGCCGCGGTGGACTGGGCCATGCTCGACCGCCAGCGCGCGGCGTTGCAGGCCGGGCCGCCGAGCGCCCCCTCAGCGCTCGCTCCGCCGCCCCTGGCGCCGCCTTCGACCGTCGGCTGCCCCGAGACCGAGGAGGCCGCCGCGCGCGGCTGGGAGGCCCTGAGGGCCGGTCGCGTGGCGCTGTGCACCGTCGCCGGCGGCCAGGCCTCGCGCCTCGGCTTCGACGGCCCGAAGGGCGCCTATCCGCTGGGCCCGGTCAGCGGCGCCAGCCTGTTCGGCATCCTGGCCGGCCAGGTCGCCCGCCTGCGGCAGCGCTGCGGTGTGGCGGTGCCGTGGATCATCCAGACCGGTCCGGACAACCACGAGGTCACCCAGCAGTACTTCGCCCGGCGCAACTGGTTCGGGCTGGGCAGCCGCACGGTGCGCTTCGTCTGCCAGGGCACCCTGCCCGCCCTCGACCCCGACGGCGGCTTCCTGCTCGCCGCGCCGGGGCGTCTGTTCCGCAATCCCGACGGCCACGGCGGCTTCTACCGCGCGCTGGCGAGCGCTGGCGTCTACGCCGAGCTGCGGGCGCAGGGCGTCGACCTGCTGTTCTACTGCCAGGTGGACAACCCGCTGGTGCGGATGGGGGACCCGGCCTTCCTCGGCCACCACCTCGCCGCCGGCGCCGAGATGTCGGTCAAGGTGGTCGAGAAGACCGAGCCCGGCGAGAAGGTCGGCCTGGTCGCGCTGGTCGACGGCACCGCCTCGTGCATCGAGTACTCCGACCTCTCCGACGAACTCGCCGCCGAGCGCGCCGAGGACGGCGGCCTGCGCTTCCGCGCGGGCAACATCGCCATCCACGCCTTCGACCTGGCCTTCGCCGAGCGCATGGCCGGCAGCGACCTCGACCTGCACCTCGCGCGCAAGCAGGTGCTGGCGCTGGACGGCGGGCTCGACCCGGTTCCGCGCGACGGCGTGAAGTTCGAGACCTTCGTGTTCGACGCCCTGCCCCGCGCCGCCCGCGCGGTGGTGCAGTTGTGCCAGCGCGAGGAGGAGTTCGCCCCGGTCAAGAACCGCGCGGGGAACGACTCGGTCCTGACCTCGCGTCAGGCCCTCGACGCCCGCAACCGGGCCTGGTGCGCCGCGGCGGGGGAGGGGATCCCGTCCCCGGCCGCGAACGGCTGGCTCGAGCTCGCCCCCGGCCTGGCCGACGGCCCGGCCGATCTGGCATCCCGCCGCGACGAGCTGGCGCTGGCCTGCGGCGGAAGGCTGCTGCGCGCCCGCTGAGCCGCGCGTGCCCGGCCGCAGGGACGCGGGGCGTTGACCCGGTCCCCGCGGCCTGGGACGATGGGCACCCCGGTCGCCGGAGTGGCGGAATTGGCAGACGCGACGGATTCAAAATCCGTTTCCCGCAAGGGAGTGGGGGTTCGAGTCCCCCCTTCGGCACCAGCGCTCAGCCCGCGTGCTGGTCGAACAGCACCGGGTTGCCGTCCGGGTCCACCAGGACGAAGGAGGCCGGGCCCTCGCCGTCGAGGTTGGTCTCCTGGACGAGGTCCAGACCCTCCTCGCGCAGGCGGGCGGCGATCTCGCGCACGTCCTCGCCCGGCGTCTCCTGGGCCTGCTGGTCCCACTTCGGGTTGAAGGTCAGGATGTTCTGCTCGAACATGCCCTGGAACAGGCCGAGGACCGTGTCGCCGCTGCGCAGGATCTGCCAGTGCTCGCCGTCGCCGCCGGCCGGCTCGAAGCCGAGCTTGGCGTAGAACTCGCGGGAGGCAGCCAGGTCCTGGACGGCCAGACTGACGGAGAAGGCGCCGAGTCGCATCGGATCAGCCTAACGCGCCGGTCCTGCGCCGGAACTGTCCGCGTAGGTCCTTGACCGGAAAGGGCTTGTAGGTTGGCGCAATTTCTCCGCCGGATTCCTGCCCGCCCCGGTCATCCGTGGCATGATGGGCTCAGGCTTCCTCCCCGGCGCGGCGCCCTGCGTCCGCGCTGCGAAGCCGTTTCCCCGTTCCCGCAATCCAACCCGGAGTGAACGAGTGCGTCCTCTTCTCCCCAGTTCTGTCCTGGCCTCGGCTGCAGCCCTCCTGGCGGCCGCGCCCCTGGCCGCCCAAGCTCCCATCCACCAGGTCCTCGGCGACAGCGCCTATGACGGCATGGGCCGCGCCGTCAGTTTCCTCGGTGACATCAACGGCGACGGCATGGCCGAGTTCCTCGCCGCCGCGCCGCTCGACGACAACAACGGCCAGGACTCCGGTGCGGTCCGCCTCTTCGACGGCGCCACCGGCAACTACATCCTGACCATCGACGGCGACAGCCAGGCCGACGAGTTCGGCAACGCGGTCGCCGGCGTCGGGGACGTCAACGGCGACGGCACGCCGGACTTCGCCGTCGGCGCCAAGCTCGACGACAACCTCGCCTCCGGCGGCGGCATGGTGCGCGTCTATTCGGGCGCGGGCTTCTTCATGATCCACCAGTGGGACGGCGCGACCGCCGACGACGCCATGGGCTGCGCGGTGGCCGGCGCGGGCGACATCAACGGCGACGGCTACGACGACGTCATCGTCGGTGCCCGCCAGCGCCAGGACGGCGCGAGCCCGAACCCTGGCTACGTGAACGTCTACTCGGGCCGCAACGGCTCGATCCTCTACACCTTCACCGGCGGCACCAGCGGCAACCTCCAGTTCGGCTACTCGGTGGCCGGCGGCCGCGACGTCGACGGCGACGGGGTGAACGACATCGCCGTCGGTGCCTACGGCGACGACACCAACGCGCTGAACGCCGGCGCGGCCTGGGTCTTCTCCGGCGCCACCGGCGCCGTGATCACCACGGTCTACGGCGACAACGCGCGCGACAACCTCGGCAACGACGTGGCCCTGGTGGGCGACCTCAACGGCGACGGCAAGGCCGACCTGATGGCCGCCGCGGTCGGTGACGACACCAACGCCACCAGCGCCGGCATGGTGCGCCTCTACGTCGGTGACACCGGCGCGGTCATCGGCACGATCCGCGGCAGCTCCGCCTCCGGCGAGTTCGGCTACTCGGTGGGCGACTTCGCCGACATCAACGGCGACGGCATCGAGGAGTTCCTGGTCGGCGCCTGGCGCGAGGACACCGCCGTCGGCGCGGACGTCGGCATCGGCTACGTCTTCGACGGCGCCACCCTGACCGAGCTGCAGCAGGTCTCCGGCGGCGTCTCCGACCGCCTCGGCTTCGACATCTCGCGCGCCGGCGACGTGAACGGCGACGGCGTCGAGGACTTCATCGCCGGCGCCTCGCAGTACGGCTCCGCCGGCGGCAACGGCCAGGGCTACGCCACGGTGTACGACACCACCCAGGCGCCGCCGCCCCCGCCGCTCATGTGGCCCAATGCCCCGGCCTCCTTCCTGGCCGTCGGCCCGGTCTACAACGAGGACTTCGACGGCCTCGCCGGCGTCGTGCCGGCGCACATGGCGGTCAACGAGCTCGAGACGCAGACCCGCAACTTCGACCCGGACGCCTGGTGCAACATCGGCCAGAACGGCCCGACGGTCGGCGGCGCGGCGGGCATCACCCCGTCGAGCGGCGCCTACATGCTCGAGATGGGCGGCACGCCGAACGGCATGTCCAGCAACCACGACGTCAGCAACGGTCTCATGATCGGCCTCAACGGCGCCGGCGCCGCGGGCCTGCTGCTCGACTTCAACGCCTACAACCTGGGCGAGGAAGGCAGCCTGGACGACGGCGTCTGGGTGTCCGAGGACGGCGTGATCTGGGAGCGCATGTTCAGCTCGTGGATCAACGTCTCGCAGACCGCCTGGGATCCGATCAGCGCCATCGACCTGAGCGCGGGCGTCACCAACACCAACGGTGACTTCTACCTGCTCATCGCGCAGTCGGACAACTTCGACCTGGGCAACGCCGACGGCCTCTGCGTCGACGACATCAAGGTCTACCCGTCCGGTCCGCAGCCGCCGTACCTCGCGGTCTACAACCTGGTCGCGGGCGGCCTCGCCACCTTCGAGATCACCAACAACAACCCCGGTGACGTCTGCCAGATCGGCTACTCGCTCGTCGGCGGCGGCCCGATCAACAGTCCCTTCGGCCAGGTCTTCCTGACCCCGCCCTACAGCGCGCTGCCGCTCATGACGGCCGACGCCACGGGCAAGGCCTCGCTGGTGCTGCCTGTCCCGCCCCCGACCGCCGGCCGCAACGTCTGGCTGCACGCGCTCAACCGCACCCAGGCGGTGCTGACCAACCCGATCGCGACCACCGTCGGCTGATCGGAGCGTCGGCTACGGATCCAGGCCGGGCCCTCTCGCGAGGGCCCGGCCTCTCCCGTTCCCGGGCGGGATTGGAGGCGCCCGACCTCCCGGCTATCCTCGCGGTCCATGGAGGCCGACTCCGCGAGCTCCGAGGACACCCGGCGGCGCCTGCTCGAGCGCGCCGCGCGCGCCACCCTGCACCGCCTGGCGGGGGACCGCAACGTGGTCGACGGCTGGGCCGTGCTGGGCGCGCCGGAGGACCGCCGCGCCTCGATCGAGGCGCGTTGCGAGGAGGGCCGCGTGCTCATGGGACGGCTGGGCTGGATCCTGCGCGCCGCCTTCGCCCCGGCGGGGGAGGAGGGCACGCCCCCCGAAGAGGCTCCGCGCGTCCTGCTGCACGCCGCGCTCGGCATCGGTGCGCCGGAGGAGGCGGGCTCGGCCGCTCCACCCTCGCTGGCGCCGGAGGCCGCCCTCGCGGCCGCCGAGTGGACGCTCGCCGTGGGCGGGCCGCAGCCGCGCTGGGAGCGCCTGGGCGACCGCCTCGTCGTGCACGCGGCCGAGGAAGGCGCGGCGCCCCCGGCCTGGTGGACCGCGCGCTGGAGCGCGCGGGAGGACCTCCGCTGCTCGCCCGGCCGCCTCGAGGCGGGCGCCTGATCCCGCCGGCCTAGTCGGCGGGGAAGGCCCGCGGCACGAGGAAGGAGGGGCGCGGCGGCGAGGGCGCGCGCGCGGCCCACTCGGCGATCGTGCGGCCGATGCGGCTGGCCTGCGCGTCCACGGCCACCTGGCCGCCGTCGATCCAGAAGCCGGCGCAGCCCGCGACCGTGGCCAGCACCAGCGAGGCGAGCAGCCCGGTGAGCGCGCCGCCGATGCGGCTGGCGGCGTTCTTGGCGCCGGCGGACTCGCCCGAGAGCCAGCGGCGCAGCAGGGTCAGGGTCGGCAGCGCGATCACGAACAGGGCCAGTTCGAGGCGCGCGATGAGCACGTCGCGGCCGGCGTCCGACTCGAGCGCCGAGCCCACCGCCTGGAGGATGGGGGTGCCGATCAGTCCGACGAGCACCAGCGAGACGAGCAGCACCAGGAGGCGGGTATATTGGTGCAGCGTGCCGCGGACGGCCCCCGAAACGACTCCGTAGGCGGCCAGGGCCAGGCCCACCCAGTCGAGCCAGCGCAGCTGTTCGAGGAAATCGATCACGAAGGATTCTGCCCGGCTCCCCGCACGACATGCAAGAGCCCCACCGACCCCTCGGGTCCGCCGTCGAGCTGCTCGACGTCCTGGAAGCACAGGTCACCCGCTCATCGGATCTGGAGCGGGAGTGGCAAGCGGCTTTCGCCGATTTCCCGCACCGCGGCGACGCCGGCGCCCTGCTGCGCTTCCGCGAGTGGTTCCTGCTCGAGCGGGCGGCCGAGAGCCTCGGCGCCGCCCCGGTGCAGGCCTGGGCGCCGCCCGACCTCGAGGAGGACTCGACCTGGTTCCGCCTGCTCGACAACGTCTACGGCATCTTCCTGACCCGCGGCGACGGCCCGGCGGGGGGGCGGATGCTCGAGGACCTGTGGAGCGGCCAGATCCTCGAGTGGGTGGGCTGCCCGGAGGAGCTGCCGCGCGACCGCGAGCTGCTCGTGATCGGTCGCTTCTGCCTGGTCGCCGAGGGGCAGCACGAGGCCCTGCCCGGGGTCTTCGCGGCCACCGCGCCGGGCCTGGTCGAGGCGGTCGAGCGCGACCTCAACGCGCTGCGGGCCGAGAACCCGCGCAGCCGCCTGTCCCAGCGCGAGTGCGAGGAGCTGTTCGATCCGTGGTTCGCGCCGCAGGTGGAGGCCGCGGCCGGCGACGAGGCCGTGCAGGCCGCCGAGATCGACCGGTTGCTCGCGCCGGAGTCCGGCTGGGACCGCGACCGCCTGCTGGCCCGCCTGGCCGCGGTGGGGCCGGCCCAGCTGCTCGACGAGCTGGCCTTCGACACCGCCATCGACCTGGACTCGGCGCGCCGCCTGGTCCACGCGCTGGTCGGAGCGGGGGAGGCCGCGGAAGCGGCCCCGCCTGCTCCGCAGCCGGTGGAGCCGCCGCCGGGCGAGGCCCCGGCCGGCCTCGACGACCCCGAGCTGGCCCTGCGCCGCTTCGACGCCGCGCGCGCCGAGGGCATGTCGGTCGAGGACTCCTTCCGTCAGCTCGAGGCCGACCTCGGCCTGAAGCCCGGTGCCAGCCGCGAACGCGAGGACGAGGAGCCGATCGGCCCCCCCGGCCCGGCCGACCTCGGCGAGCTGGTCGCGGCCTACGCCTGGGAGCGCCAGGCCACCGGCGATCCGCTGGCCGACGGCGAGGGCGAGGCCCTCGAGGGCTTCGTCGCCTTCGCCGCCGCCCTGCGCGACGAGCAGCGCCAGCAGGTCCTGTCGGCGCAGGCGGTGATCGCCTGGCTCATGCAGGCCGGCCACCCCGAGCGCTTCGACGCCGCCAGCGAGCGCCTGCGGCCCTTCCTCGAGTGGGCGGCGCGGGAACAGGACGAGCCGGTCGGCGCGCTGGCGGAGGCCCTGGGCACGGGGCTGGGCGAACTCCTGCAGGCCGCCGTCGCCTTCAACCACGAGCGCGCGGTGGCGGGTGCGACGACCAACAGCCACGCGCGGGTGGTGGCCCTCGACCCGGTGCGGGTGCGCGCCGGCGAGGGGGAGGACGCCGAGCAGGCCGGGGTGGACGGGCTGCCGGCCGGTCCCGGGCCGCGGGTCGGCGACCTGTTGGGCGGCCGCTGGCACGCCGGCCGCTTCGAGGCGGCGGCGTGGATCCCGGCCGAGGCGCTGCCCGGCGGGCCGCCCGAGGACGGGCCGGACTAGGGCGCGACGAAGACCTTCCGCGGGCCGACGAACTCGGCCTCGAGGATCGCGCGCACCGGCTCGAGCAGCGCCTCCCAGGGCGTGGCCGGGTCGCGCACGAGCGACAGGCGGTCCTCGTTCAGGCTGACCACGGTGACCCCGGGGAGGGCCATCAGCGCGTCGAGACCGGCGTGCCCGGTCTCGGCGCCGGGCCGGTCCTCGGTCCAGGTGCCGCCGGCGAAGACCACGAAGGGCAGCCGGTACACGGCGCGGTAGGGATGGAAGCCGATCTCGGGTTGGATGGTGCACATGGTTCAGCCCAGCGTCGGGGAAACCAGGTCTAACCCGGATCCGTCAGGCCTTCAAGGCGTCCAGGCAGAATCGAAGAGTCTTGGAGGTTCGCGGATGTTCCAGTCCTGCAACGGAAGCGGCTTCCTCCAACATCTCCGTGACGCGGCCCTTCAGGATCATCCGCGCGTCCTTGACCTTGGGACAGTAGGCACGGAAGCGTTGGAGCGCTCGCTGGGAGGATTCCTTGCCGTAGTTGGACATGAAGCGAAGGGCTCCCTCGCCTCTTCGGCGTCCGAATCGCCCGGTGAGCCATTCCTGCTCGGTCGAGGAATAGCGGTTGTCCGAGGCGAAAAGGGCCACCACCGCCCAGAATGAGGCCAGATCGGCACACTTGGTGGCGCTGGTGGCACCACGCCCGCCACGGAGCTTGCCCAGGGCTTCGTACAGGCTGCTGTCGATGGCTTCCATCTCCAGCAAACGCCCCTGTGTCGAGCCCGCCGTGTTGGCGAAATGGTGACTCCGGGCAAACAAACCCAGGTTGAGCGCCCGTATGGGGAGCGGTGGGTGTGTGGCGTCCTCCAGATCGCCGGCCGTTCCTGCTTCGCCGACTTCCCGCATCTGGCTGATGAAGGCGGATTCTGCGTCATCCCCGAGGTAGTCCAGTGGGAGACCGGAGGCGAGTTGGATGCAGGACCGGATCGAGGCCTTCAGGTCCTTGGAGGCGAGGAGGCCGACCCGATCCGCGGAGAACTCGGCCGACCTCTTGAGCTCGAGCAGGAATGTGCGCTCGGATTCCGATTCGGCGTCCTGTGGGTCGGGGTACCCGTGGTGGTTGAACACCGCGTGGCCCAGCTCGTGGCCGATCACGAAGCGGAGTCCAGCATCATCCAGGTCCCGGATGATCTGGCTCGAGAGGGCGAGAACGATCTGGGGAGTTGCCGACCCCGGAACCGGAGCCAGGAAGCAGAAGGCAGCGTGGTCGGCGGATGGGAAGACGAAAGCCCTCCAGTTGGGGAATCCGAGGCTCCCTGCCGTTTCTCGGATCAAGCTCCAGACGCCAGGCAGGGAGGCGGAGCCGATCTCCATTCCGTTGAGGAGGAACCGTCGGATGGCGGCTTGGGAGGAAGAAGCGGTTCGCTCCGCAACTTCCTCCTTGCTGAGGGCCTCGTCCGGCGAGTCCCCTGCGAATCGGATGTCTTCGAGTTCCAGAGTCAAGCCAGGAACTCAGCTCGAGCTTTGCCGATGAGGTCGAGCATGGTCTTGGCCCGCGCCGCGATCTCCGGGTTGGAGTTGTGCACTTGGCCGTTCCACTTGCGGAAGGCTTTGTTCAGGGCGGCGCGGATCTCCTCCTTGCCCATGGAGGGGTCGATCCCCAGCACGGCGAACTCGTTCCCCGTGCTGACCAATTTGAGGTCATTGTGGGTGACTCGCTTGCCAAGCATCTCACGGACCAGGTCTCGCTGGATCCCGAGGTCCGAGCAGAGCCCGTAGACGAATTCCATCTCGGCCGGGTCGGCTTCTCCGTCAGCTGCGAGGACCTCGACGCAGAGTTCGATGGCTTGGAGGGAAAACTCCTCCTGGTCCAGTCCCCGAAGAGTCGCGACTGCCTTGGAGCGGAGTAGGGCGGCTGAGGATCCCGCCTGCTTCAGAGAATCCCGGGCGATGGTCTGGAGCCTTGCCTTGGCCGCGGCGGAATCCGAGAACGAAGAGGTCCGCTTCTGAGCGGATTGCCGGATGACGTCGAGTTCCTCCTGGCGGATCTCCCCGTCGGAATGGGCCGCGATCGCCGCCAATTGGATGGCAGCTCCGACGGCTTCCTCGGTCTCCAGCTCCTTCTCCTGGTAGCCGAGCGGGAAGTCGAAGGAGACGAGGTCGCTTTCGATCACCGCGGCAGGGGAGGCGTCGGAAACGCATCGCCCTCCGTGGAACTCCGGGATCTTCCTCTGGGCCAGGGGGAAGAGACTGAGCCGAGCTCGGATCCTCTGCTTCCCTGAACGAGCGGGGACAAGGAAGAGAACGGGATGTCCGCCGACGCCGCACCAGTCGGTCCAAAGGGCCTCGCTGTCGAAGAAGAAGATCCGGTCCTCCGCGCTGTCCCAGATGAACTGGCGGAAAAAGAGGGTTTCCTTCTCCTGGTATTCGGGAGAGATGATCTGGAGAGGGCGGTTGTCGCCGTCGAACAACTGGAGGCACCCGAGGCTCAGGCCACCCGGGACATCAGGCACGACGCCCTTGATCTGGAAAACCAGAACCTCCAGGTCCAGTTCCTCGTTGGGAACCTTCTCCTTCTTCAGGCGCAGGGCGAGCTTGCCGTGCCGGTTCTCGGCCATCCTCCGGGCCGCACCCTTGGATGCCGTCCCTGTCCCACCTTCACCCCAGTTCTCGAAGAGACCGCGGATGAACGCGAAGGCAATCCAAATGCCGATGAATACGAGGAACTCCATCAGTCGATCACGAAGTCGTCGATGTTGAACGAGGATTTGGATCCGCCGCGATCCGGCTCGACCTGGAAGGAGGCCTTGCGCCCGCTTGCCACGTCGAGGAACTCACAATGGATCACCTGGTTGACGTCGTAGGAGTAGGTGACGCGGATCTCTTGGCCGGCCGGGCGGCCGGGCGGGAGGGCGAGTTCCTCGGACACCTTCACGGAGACCAGATCGGCGTCCTCTTCGTCGTAGACGTATTCGGTCAACTCACACTTGACCGCTGTCTGGCCATCGGCGACGGTGTAGAAGGTGTCGCTCTTCGAGCAGGGGATCGGCGTGTCCTTGCTGAGGATGACCGCATTGGTCATCTGCCCAGTGGCCGTGTCGGCCAAGGTGAGGGTGCCGTAGGACTTGTTGGTCACCTCGGCCAGGCTCGATCCTGCCAGAGTCGCCTTCTGGGCGGGGTTCAGCAGGTGCGGGTTCGCAGCGAGCCCGGCGCGTACCGCCGCACCGAGGCAGACGGCCTCGTCCACGTTCGGAGCGAGACGAACCTTGGCCTCGCCGAAGGTTCGCTGGAGCAATTTCTGGACGGCAGGAACTCGCACACTGCCACCGACCAACAGGACATGGTCGATGTCTGCAGGCTGGAGATGAGCGTTTTCCATCGCAAGGTCGACCACGGACTCCGCCTTGCCGAGGAACGGTGCGATGGCCCGTTCGAAATCCTCCCGCCGGACGGTTCCCGTAGTCGTCTTGTTCGCCTTTTCGTCGTGAAGAGTCAGCCGGGCCGTGTCGAGTTGGGACAGGCTGATCTTGGTCTTGACGGCATCGGTTTGGAACTGTTTCTGGGACCGGGACTTGCCTTCTGCCCCGGCCTGACCGCTCAGAAGGGAATACCCATGTTCCTCGAGGCAGAACTGGTCACCGATCTCCAGTACGGCGTTGTCGAAATCGCGCCCGCCGAGGTCCAAGTCTCCTTCGGAGGTCAAGACTTCGACCTCTCCGCCATTGACCTTGGCAATGGTCGCATCGAAAGTGCCTCCGCCGAGGTCGAACACGAGGACATTACCGTCCAGGTTCATCGAGCGGGAGCTCGACAGAATGGCGGCCGTCGGCTCGTTGATCAAGAACTCACAGGGGAGTCCCGCCAGGCGGGCGGCTTCGAGTGTGGCCTCGCGGGCTTCTGCCTGGAAGTGGGCGGGTACGGAGATCACGGCAGAGGTGATCGCAACTCCTTGGGCATCCTCGTAGTCCTGCTTCAGTCGCCGCAGGATGACGGAGGAAAGTTCCGTGGGGGAGAAGGTCCTGTCGCCGAGTTGAATGGTCTTTCCAGATCCCATGTGGCGCTTGAAGTCCTGGGCGACCCGATCCGGGTTCGTCGCCAACTGGGCAACCGCGATATCACCGACGAGGAGTTGGCCATCCGCCCCAGGATTGGCGAAGACGGCGGAAGGGAGGAGTCGGGGGCCGTCGCGGAGGGGAACGATGGCCGGTCGTCCGGAGCCGTCGAGGTGGGAGATGGCACTGAAAGTGGTGCCGAGATCGATTCCGACAAAACTCATGATCATTGCCTCTCCGGCAGGGTGTCGGGCTGGGTGGTGTCCATCGGGGGAGTTGCGGGTGCGGTTTCCTCGACCCCGGAAACCGGAGGACTCAGCTGCTGCTCGTCCAAGGGCTCAGGTGCGCTGGGAGGAGCAGTGGACTCCTCAGGGCATGTCCCGGGCGACGTTCCTCCAGGGGCAGGGCTTGCTACTCCGGCTTGGGCTGGTGCCACGTAGCGGAAAACGTCGACCACTCCCTTCCTGATGATCCTCGGGCCGCCAGGGGTTCCATTGACGACCCAGGGCCGGGAGTGAACCGCGCAGATCACGCCCTCCTCCTGCGGATTGGAGCTTTCCTTGGAGCCGCGTACCTCCACCGCTGTGGCGAGGGACTCGTCCACCCTGATTCCCTGGAGGTCCTGGGGGTCCATGGGGGACACGTGGCATGACCTCAGGGTCTCGTCCAACTCGCTGATGGTGACCTCCCGCAGCTTGGCATCTTCCACCTGCTCGACCTTCTCGAAGAGATAGATCATCCGGCTGATGACTGCTGCGTTGTGGCTGGCGAGGAAACCCTCACGGAACAACACCGTCTCCTGCTCCAGCTTCCGGTAGCGGGAGTCCTCGATCTGAGCAGCGGTCGTGAACTCGCGCAGATTGGCATCGAGAGAAGCGAGCATCTCGGCCAGTTTCTTGTCCCGGTGCTGAACCATGGTGCGCAGCTCCTCGACCTTGCCCTTGAGTTGGATCACTTCGTGGTGCGCCGAGTCTCGGAAGTGCTGGTAGAGAGGAGTCCCTTCTTTGAGGGGCGCTTCAGAGAGGGCATTGGCCAGTCGCTGGAGTTCGTTGCCAATCTTGCGGGCTCGGGTGAACTCCTGGAGGGAGAACCAGAGAAGGGCCAGCCCGGCTCCGAGGACGACGATGGCGAGGAGGAGAAGAACCACGACGAGCACGCCGTCCAACAGAGGGATCGCGCTGGGTGCGGAGCCGCCATCAGGAAGAGCGGCACCCGCGGTCACGTCTGGAGACGGACTCTGTTGGTCTTGCCAGGGAAGGAATGTCAGAACAAGGAAAGGCAGGAGTTGCATGGGGAAGAAAGAAGCCGCTCACGAGCGAGGAGAAAGAAGGCGGCTGATCCATATCCGATCAAGCGCCGGGGGGGGACTGTGAGACTAAGTCCTGAGTCCGGAGTCCGCAATGAGGGAGGTGAGCTGGCGGCAGGTGGGCGGGGCCCAACCGCAGCTGATGGAGGACCCCGGGCAGCCCATCCCCAGAAAGTCCGATAATATATATTAAGTTGTTTTGAAAAGGGGGCCCCGGCAGGCGGGGCACCGCTAGGATGAGCTCGCGAGGCCCGGAAACGCTCGTTCAGCCCCGGTTTCCGCCCCTTGTGGAGAGTCCTGTGGAAAGCTGCGTGGAGAACGGTGGGAAAAGCTCGCCCGGGCGTGCCCGCCCCTTCGAGTCCTTCGAACTCGGCGAGACGCACCGCTCGCCCGTCCGCACCGTCGAGCAGGACGAGGTCCGACGCTTCGCCGACCTGACCGGCGACCGCAACCCGATCCACCTGGATCCGGTCTTCGCCCGCCAGACCGTGTTCCGCGGCACCATCGCGCACGGGCTGCTGCTCGCCTCGTTCCTCGCCGGCATGGCGTACGACCGCGGCCTGCTCGGCAAGAACATCCTGGCCCTCGAGAGCAGCTCCGAGCGCTACCTGGCGCCGGTGCGTCCGGGCGACCGGGTCTACGGCACGGTGCGGATCGCCGAGGTCGACGGTTCGGCCAGCAAGCGCTGCGGGCGCGTCATCTGGGACCTCAAGCTGCACCGCGTGGTCACCGACCAGCCCGACGAGACCGTCGTCGAGGCGACCTGGTCGACCCTGGTCTTCAAGGACCGCTACCTGAAGGCCTGAGCCCGTCCCGGGGCGCGTCTCAGGCGTCCCTCGCGTCGTCCCCGCAGCGTCCCTGCCAGCGGACCACCGCCTGCTCCAGGCCCGCGCCGCCGACCTCCACCAGGCTGACCGAGCCCGTAGGAAGCCGCAATTGGGTCCATCCCTCCAGCGGCAGACCGAGCACCCGCGCCAGCACCGCGCGGATCGGGAACAGGTGGCAGACCACCGCGATCGCCCCGCCCGGGTGCGCGTCGACCAGCTCCTCGACCGCCGGCACGACGCGGTCGCGCAGGTCGCCGAAGGTCTCGCCGTCGTTGCCGCGCCAGCCCTCGAGGTCCGCGTCGTGCGCGGCCAGCTGTCCCGGCCAACGCGCCTCGATCTGCTCCTTGGTGTGACCGGTCCAGCGCCCGCGGTCGATCTCGCGCAGCGCCGTGCGTTCGCGGACCTCCAGGCCCTGGCGCTCCGCCACGCGTTCTGCCCCGAAGCGCGCGCGCGACAGCGGGCTCGAGTAGACCGCGTCGAGGCGCACCCCGCCGAGCAGCGCTGCGGCCGCCTCGGCCTGCTCGCGCCCGGTCGCGCTCAACGGGACCTCCGTGCCGCCGTAGAAGGCGCCGGGCGCCGGCGGGACGACTTCACCGTGTCGGACGAGGTACAGCTCCATCGGCCCATTCTCCCCCATCGCCTCCCCGCCGCGAACGCCGATCCGGTTGCCCGCGCGGTATCCTGGACTAGCAGGCTCCGGAGGCCTCCCACCATGAAGCGCACCGCCTCGATCCTCGGCGTCGCCGCAGCGGTCCTGATCCTGCTCGGCAGCGCCTCCGCGCAGGTGATCGGCGGCAACGTCGGCGGGAAGGGCGGCAAGACGAAGACGGGGCCGACCGACACCGTCGGCCCGGGCGAGCCGCCTCCCGGAGGCGGTCCGCCTCCCGAGCCCGAGCCCGAGCCGTGGAACCCGCCGGGCGTCACCGCCCTCTTCCCGCCGCCGCCGTCGCCCCCGACCGGCGCTGCGGCTCCCGGCGTCCCGGTCTGGGCGCAGGCGCCGGACGACGACTCGGAGTGGCTCGGTTGGTGGCGCCTGCAGCGCTGGAACCGCCTCGAAGGGCCCGGTCCGCTCGAGGAGGCCGCGGTCGTCACTCCGGGCGCGAGCAGCGCGCCGCTCGTTCCGCCGGCCGGCGCTCCGCCGGGCGACCCCGCGGCCCTGATCCTGCCCGCCCTGCTCGCGGGCTGGGAGGAACAGCCCGGGCGCGCCGGAATGCGCGCGGAGCTGGTCTTCGCCATCTCGCGCGCAGGCTCCGGTCCGGAGGTCGGCCGCGTGCTGCGCGAGGGATTGGCCGACGACGACCTGCGCGTGGTCGAGGCCGCCGTGCTCGGCCTCGGCGTGCCCGGCGAGCCGCACGCCATCCCGCTGCTCACCGAGCTGGTGCGCGACACCCCGCGCGGCGCGGAGCTGCTCGGCCGCCACGAGGTGCCGCCCCGCGTGCGCGCCTTCGCCGCCTACGCCCTCGGCCTGGTGGCCGAGCGCACGCGCTACCGCGGCCTGCGTGACACGATCGCCGACGCCCTCGTCGAAGGGCTCGACGGCCGCGCCTCGGCGACCCCCGACCTCGGGGTGGCCTGCGCCGCCGCGCTCGGCCTGTTCCCGGCGGCCGACGCGCTGGACCGCGTGCCGGCCCTGCTCGCCGTGGTGCGCGACCGCCGCGCCCACCGCGCGGTGGCGGCGAGCGCGGCGGCGGCGACCGGCAAGCTGCTCGCCCGCGCCGGCGACTCGCGCTTCGCGCGCGACGTCCTCCACCAGCTCGCGCGCACGCTCGACGGCGACGCGGTGCCGAGCGAGCTGCGCGGCTCCTGCGCCCTGGCCCTGGGACGCATCGGCCGTGTGCCTGCGCTCGCGCCCGCCGCGGTCGATCCGCTGCTGCGCCGGCTGCACAAGGACGCCGACCCGCGCGTCCGCCACCTCGCGGCCATCGGCCTCGCCGAGATCGCCGCGGGTTCCCATCCGGTGGCCCAGACCGACGCGCTGCCCGCGCTGCTCACCGGGGTCACCGACGGCCCCGACCGCGACCGCAGCTGGTGCGCGCTGGCGCTCGGCTGGGCCGCGCTCCAGGCGCGGGCCGAGGGGCGCGTGCTGCCGCCCGTGGTCGGTCGCCGCCTGCTCGAGGCCTACCCCGACCGCAACCGCATGCGCACCCGGGCTGCCGCCGCGCTCGCCCTCGGCATGCTCGGCCACCACCCGGCCGAGGAGGCCCTGCGCGAGGCGCTCGACGAGGTCGGGCATCCCGGCCTGCGCGCCGAGGTCTTCGCCGGGCTCGGGCTGATCGCCGGGGCGGAGACCCTCGAGGAGCTGCCGGGCGAACTCGCCCGCCTCGACCCCCTGCGCGAGGAGTACCAGGCCGCCTGCCTCAGCCTGGCGCGCCGCGCCCCCGACCGGCTGCGCGAGGTGCTGGTCGCCGGCCTGGACCGCTCCTCGGCCACCTACGAAGCCGAGTACGCCGCCGCCCTCGGCCTCGGCTGGCTGGCGGGTGAGCTGGCCGCCGTCCCGCCCCTGCTCGAGCTCTGGCGTGGCGGCCGCGCCCCGCTCGAGACCGAGGTGGCCGCGGTGCGCTCCCTCGGACGCCTGGCCGAGCCGGCCGAGCGACGCTGGAACGCCGGCTACCTCGACCTGGTCAACCCCTACGCCGCCCCGGCCACCCTGATCGGAAACCCCGCCCTGCCCGGGGTCTGCGACCGCTTGTGAGTCGATTTCCGGTCGCCCGTTACCCCTCCGTAACGGGCGGGAAGGCTCGTCCCCGCCCCTTGGGTTGGTACACTCTTTGCCACTTGGGGACGACGGCCGACCTCCCATCGCCACCCCACGCACTCAGGAGACTCGAATGAACCGCTGGCTGACCTCCTTGACGCTGATCGCGTCGCTGGCCCTCGGCGCGGACCTCGCCGCGCACGGCGGCACCTACCGCGGCCCGGGCGACACCGTCCCGCCGGGCGGCGGCGGCGCCGCCACGCCCACCACGCCGACCACCCCGGCGACTCCGGCCACCCCGGCCACGCCCGCCACGCCCGCCACCCCGGCGACCCCGGGCACGCCGTCGACCCCGACCATCCCGACGGCCCCCACCCAGAACCAGCCCAAGCAGGCGACCACCGGAGTCCCGCCGAGTGACGACCTGACGCGCTGGGTGTTCTGGTGGGAGTTCAACAAGGAGCCCTACCTCAACCTGAAGGCGAAGGTCCACAGCGGCACGATCTCCACCGGTGAGAACGAGCTGCTGACCGGCCTCGAGGCCTTCAACACCAGCAACAACACCTTCAAGCCGACGGCGCAGCAGATCACCTCGATGGTGATCCCCGCGCTGCGCGACGCGCTGGTCAACGAGGAGAGCGTCGACATCCGCTCCTCCGCCACGGTGGCGCTGGCCAAGATCGGCCTCGACCCGACCGTGGTGCAGTTGTTCCAGCCGCTGCTGAAGGAGTCCTCGCAGGAGGTGCGCGAGACCACCGCGCTGGCCTTCGGCATCCTGCAGGACCCGGTCGCCCTCCCCTACCTCGAGGCGCTGGCCTTCGACACCCCCGAGGGCCGTGGCTTCGCCGGCAAGGAGACCGAGGTCTCGCCGCGGACGCGCGCCTTCGCCACCTACGGCCTCGGCCTGCTGGCCTACGCCTCCGAGGATCCGGAGCTGCGCGGGCAGATCGCCGACAGCCTGTGGCGCCTGCTGAGCACCGACCAGTCCTCGCTGAAGGACATCCGCGTCGCCGCGGTGATCGCGCTCGGCCTGACCAACGTCGAGGGCACCAAGCTCGACGAGATCACCACGAACCTCTCGACCTGGATGGCTGACGACAGCAAGGACCGCCTGGTCCGCGCGCACTGCCCGAACGCCATCGCCAAGCTGGTCAACCAGGGCGGCACCCCGGAGCAGGCCGACCGCTTCGCCCGCGGGCTGCTCGAGGTCGTCGACAAGCGCAGCAAGGCGGAGGCCGAGGTCCTGCAGTCCGCCACCCAGGCCATCGGCATGCTCGCCAGCGCCTGCACCCCGGCCACCCAGGCGGACATCTTCAAGGCCCTCGTCTCGATCGAGAAGGACGGCAAGGACGTCCAGCAGAAGAACTTCACCGCGATCTCGCTGGCCTACCTCGGCGCCGGCGCCCCGGACGGCAGCCCGGTGCGCAACGACGTGATCGAGTTCCTGATGAAGAACACGACGAAGGGCAGCACCAGCTACCGCCCGTGGGCGGGCCTGGCGCTCGGCGTCATGGCCTTCAAGATGGACGAGGCCAAGTCGGGCATCCTGCCCGAGGTCGCCGCCGACACCGTGCTCGGCCAGTTCAAGAAGGAGCGCGACCCGGCCAACAAGTCGGCCTTCGCCATCTCCCTCGGCCTGATGAAGTACCTGAAGGGTGAGAAGGAGGTCGCGGCCGAGCTGAAGAAGACCAAGCACGAGGAGCTCAAGGGCTACTGCGCGGTGTCGCTGGGCCTGATGGGCGCGCGCGACCACCGGGAGTACATCTCCGAGCAGGTCAGCGAGAGCCGTCGCCAGCCGACTCTGCTGCAGCAGTGCTCGGTGTCGCTGGGCCTGATGAACGACCACGAGGTCGTCGACACCCTGCTCCAGCTGATGAACCCGCCGGAGGGCCGCCCCGTGCTGTCCGTGCTGTCCGCGGCGGCGACCGCCATCGGCTTCATCGGCGACCACCGCTCGGTGACCCCGCTGGTGGACCTGCTGGGCAACGACCGCGAGTTCACCGACCTGGGCCGCGCCTTCTCCGCGGTGGCGCTGGGCCTGGTGGGCGACAAGGAGACCCTGCCGTGGAACTCCAAGATCGCCGAGAACCTGAACTACCGCGCCGCGGTGTCGACCCTGGTCGATCCCTCCGGCACCGGTATCCTGGACATCCTCTAGGCCCCGCCGGGTGGAGCGACGAGAGGAGCGGGCTCCGGCCCGCTCCTCTCCTTTTCCGGGCGGGGCTCAGCCGCGGCGGCAGGTGCGCAGCAGCTCGGTCGCGGAGAG
This sequence comes from uncultured Planctomycetales bacterium, assembly GCA_964342475.1. GTDB lineage: Bacteria > Planctomycetota > UBA1135 > UBA1135 > UBA1135 > J029. Next base: position 17,591 of record CAYFGE010000021.1, on the reverse strand, counting down.
GGTGTGGAAGGCCCCCGCCTCGTCGCGCAGGAGGAAGCGACTGCCCTCGTCGAGCACGCGCTTCAGCCGGAGGCGGCCGTGACGGCTCGAGTCGAGGCACTCCCCGGGGAGCAGCCAGGGCAGGTCCTCCGGGAGCAGGCGGCCGTCGCCCTCCGCCCCCGCCTCGGCGGCCGAGGCCGGACCGGCCCAGGCGAACACGTCGGCCCGCTGCGGCCTGCCGCGCCGCGGCGCCTCGGGCACCGACGCCACCGCCTCGACGGCGACCTCGGTGATCCGGCCGCGGCTGCGCAGGAGGCGCAGCAGGAGCGGCGCCGCCGCGGCCAGGGACGCGCGGTCGCCGGAGGTCTCCAGGTGCAGGACCAGGCGCTGCCGCCCGTCCTCGCGCAGGAGCGCGGTCCGCGGTGAGGCGTACTCCCACCAGCCGGCCTCCCGCCAGGCGGCGAGGAGCGGGCGGGCGTCGAGCGTGCGCGTCAGTTCCCAGCGGCGCGCGGCTGCGGCGCCGCCCTCGTGGCGCAGGCGGCGCAGCAGCCCTTCGGCGTCCTCACGCGGCAGACCGAGGCTGAGCTCGGCGCCGGGATCGCCGTGGAGGACGAGCAGGCCGTCGGGACCGCCGGCCACCTCAGCGCTCCTCCGCGGTGCGGGCCAGGAGCAGGACGAGGCCGAGGCAGACCGCCAGCCCGAGCAGCGGCGAGAGGCGGGCCCGGGTCGTGGCGGCGGCCATCGCGGCGCGGTGCTCGGTCTCGCTGAGCAGCCAGTCGCGCAGGCTCTCGACGGCGCTCCGCGCCGCCGGGGAGACCCGCGCGTCCTCCGCGTACTCGGTGAGGAAACGCTCGCAGCCCTCGAGGGTGCGCGCCAGCCGCTCGGGCTCGTGCGAGTCGAGCAGCAGGCCGAAACGCCGCGCGTCCGGGTCGGCCGGGTCGATGCGGGCCAGCGCCTCGACCGCCTCACGGGCCTCGACGAGCGCGCCGCAGCGGTAGGAGGCGAGGAAGCGCGCGGCCTGGGTGGTGGCCGTCGGCTCGGCGGCCGCCAGCTCGGCGTGGCGCGCGATCAGGCCGCGCGCGTCGCTGGGCACGGCGAAGGGGTCCTGCGCCGGCGCAGCGCCGGCCAGGGACGCGAGCGCCAGCAGCGCGGCAGCGGTCCTCACGCGTCCCCTCCCCCCAGCCACTCGCGCGCCTGCTCGAGGGCCAGGCGGCTGCGGTCGTCTCGGTAGGGCTCGCCGGCGGGGAGCGCGGCTCCCTCGAGGGTCTGGCCGGGCAGCAGGGCGGCGCCGAGGAAGGTCGGCAGGCCGGCGGGGAGGCGCCGTCCCAACTCCTCGAGGGCGGGCAGAGGTCGACCGGCGCAGGCCAGCACCATCACGTTGCGGCTGAACGGGACGCGGTGCAGCCGCACGTGGTCGTCGAAGGCCTCGCGCATGCCCGCGATCACGCCGCCCACCGCGCCGCCGCGGGTGCCGGCCAGCGAGCTGGCGCCGAGGTTCACCGCCATCACCCCGCCCGCGCGCAGGTGGCTGCGCGCCTCGGCGAAGAACTCGACCGTGGCCAGGTGGGCCGGGATCTCGAATTGGGCGGAGTAGGCGTCGAGCAGCAGGAAGTCGAGGTCCTGCGGCGCGCTGCGCAGCAGCAGGCGGGCGTCTCCGACGCGGACCTCGGTGCGCGCGGCGGCCTCCTCCTGGAGCGGCAGCCATTGCGCGCCGAGGGCGACCGCGGCCGGGTCGAGCTCGACCCCCACCGCGCGCCACTCGCGCGCGGCGAGCGCGGTGGCCACCGGACCGAGCGCCGCGCCGCCGGCGTGGCCGAGCGACCAGAAGCGCGCCTCGCCCGGGTCCTCGGGCGCGAAGGCGGCCAGCGGCGCGAGCGCGAACAGGTCGTAGTAGCCGCCGGGCCAGGTCGAGTCGGGCCGCCACAGCGACTGGTAGCTGTCGAGGCCCTCGTTCATCTGCAGCCAGCGCTCGGTGTCGCGCGCGGCGCCGGCGGCGCGGAAGCCGACCACGCGCAGGCGCTGGTAGGGCGTCTCCTCCACGGCCAGCAGCGAGGTGTCGAGGCCGTCGATCCGCGGAAGGTTGGCGCTCGCCGCCGGGTCGGCGAGGAGCAGCGGCAGGAAGGGCAGCAGGGCGGCGGCGCTCACCTTCCGCCCTCGGGCGCCGAGCAGCGCGCCTGCCAGCACCAGGCAGCCGCCGAGCAGGGCCAGCGTCGGACGCACGCCGAGGAAGGGGATCGCCAGGTAGGTGCTGCCGAACACGCCGAGCAGGGAGCCGACCGTGCCCGCGGCCGAGACCTCCCCCGCCGCGCGTCCCGCCCCGCGCTCGGCGGCGCGGATCTCGACCAGCAGCGGGGCCACCATCGACAGCAGCAGCACCGGCGGCGCGAAGAACAGCAGCGCGCCGGCGAGCGAGCCGCCGAGGGCGATGCCGGCCGCCTCGTCGAGGCGCAGGTCGTCGGGAAGGATCCAGGCGCAGAAGGCCGGCAGGGCGAACAGGGCGAGGCCGAGCAGCAGCCCGGCGCCGACGAGCAGGGCGGAGGCCGCGCGCCAGGGCGGGCCGCCGCGGCGGGCCAGGCGACCGCCCAGCGCGGCGCCCACCGCCATGGCGAGCAGGACCACGCCGATCTGGTTGCTCCAGACCAGCGAGGTCGTGCCGAACCACGGCGCCAGCCAGCGCACGCCGAGGATCTCGAGGGAGAGCGCGGCGAGGCCGGTCAGGGCGGCGGCGAGGAGGGTGCTCATTCGGCGAGGTCGGCGGGGAGGTCGAGGAGGCGGATCATCGCCGGATAGAGCGCGTCGGGGTCGGGGTTGCGCGCGAAGTTCTCCAGCAGCGTGGTCAGGCTGCGCCGCACCTGGACGCGACGCCGAAGCGTGGAGCCCTCGAAGCGCAGCTCCACCGGGCGGTCGAGGTCGAGGACCTCGTCGTTCAGGTAGAGCTCGACGGCGTGCACGCCGCGTCCGCTCAGCAGCACCGCGTTCGCCTCGCGGTCCACGCGCGCGACGATGCGGCTCGGCGTGCCGAGGGGCTCGAGGTACTCGAAGTCCTGGACCTGGAGCCAGTAGGCGCGGCCCGCGCCGGGGTCGAGCAGGGTGTGGGCGACCTCCTCCGGGTAGGCCTCGCGCGGCGGGGCCGCGCCGAGGAAGGCGAGGGCGCCGTCCATGGCCTCGAACTGCCCCCACTCGCCGGGACGGAAGTTGGTGCGGCACCAGTCGAGGAACCAGGAGGCCCAGACCTGTCGGCGGCTCAGCTCCTGGGTGACGGGGATCTCCGGCAGGCCGATCCAGCGCGGGTCGAGCGCGGCCGGAAGCCCGGGCAGCTCGAGCCACGGCGGCAGGCGGCGCAGGGCCTCCTGCAGGCGCTGGCGGCGCACGAGCTCGGGCGAGCCGGGCCAGCCCTCGATCCACTGCGGCGCGACCAGGGCGACGACCTGGAAGTAGTGCGGCAGCAGCGCCGCGAAGACGGTGCTCGGCACCTCGCCGCCCGGGGCCGAGAGCAGGGCGACGCGGTCGCGGTCGACCGCCTCGAGCCGCAGGACCTCGGCGAGGGCGTCGACGAAGCGGCGGCGACCGGTGAGCGCCAGGTCCTCGACGGCGAGGCCGTCGAAGGAGAGCTGCAGCACCAGGCGCGTGGCGGTCAACTCGGCGGGCAGGGCGTCGACGAGGGCGTCGGCCTGCGCCGCGGGGGCGACGACGACGAGCAGGGGCAGCGGTCCCGGTGCGGCCGGGCGCAGCAGCCGGTAGGGCTGGCCCATGCGGGCGCTGATCGCCTTGCGCTCGCGCGCCGGGCCGGCCTGCTCCGCCGCGCGGGCGGCGCGCAGGAGCTCGCTCCAGGCGGCGGTGTGACGCAGCGCGCCGCCGTCGACGGCGGCGTCGAGGTCGGTGAAGGCCTGCGCCACCCCGGCACCGGCCTCGGTGACGGCCGCCGCCTCCCCCGCCTCGACGGCGCGGATCCAGGCGGCCAGGGCCGCCTCCATGGCGGCGCCCTCCTGCGGCGGGAAGGGAGCGGGAGCCTGGGCGCCGGCCACGCCGGCGAGCAGCAGGCTGGCCAGCGCAGCCCTCATCCGCGCCCGGCGCGCGTGCGCGCGGCCAGCACGGCCAGGGCCGTGGCGCGGGCGTCCGCCTCCAGGTCGAGCGGACCGGCCGGGGCGCCGCGCAGCCACTCGAGGTTGGTGGACAGCCGCGCGTCCTCGGGGAAAGCGGCGGCGGCGGCGGAGAGCGCGGCGTCGGTCTCGGCGAGGCGGCGCTCGCCCCACAGGAAGAGGGCGTGCTCGAGGACCGGGTCGGCCTCGGCGGCCGCCGCGGCGTCGAAGCTCAGGGGCAGGCGGTGGCGGCGCTGGAACAGCAGCAGGTTGGCCCGGTCGCCGGGGCCGCCGCGCGCAGCGAGCAGCTCCCAGGCGGCCAGGACGCGCGGGTCGGTGCAGTGGTCGAGGCGGCGGGCCCAGTGGAACAGGCGCGCGCGCCAGGCGGGCGCGGCGGCCCCCTCAGGGGCCTGGAGCATGGCGTCGAGCCGCTCGAGCGCGTGGGCGCGCTTGGCCTCGAGCCGCGGCAGCGGGTCGCCGGTCGCTGCGCCGGCGAGCAGCAGGGCCAGGATCAGTCCAGCCAAGCCACCCCGTCCACGTCGTCGACGATCTCGCCCATGGCGAAGGGCGCGTGCCCGGCGGTGGCCAGCCCGGCCTCGATGCGCGCGGCCTCGTCGGCCGCGACGACGAGGATCATGCCGACGCCCATGTTGAAGGCGCGCCAGGCCTCGTCGCGCTCGACGCCACCGGCCTCGACCAGCTGCGTGAACACGTTGAGCGGCGGTACCGCGGCGCGGGACACGCGGGCGCCGAGGCCGTGCAGCACGCGCGGCAGGTTGCCGGGCACGCCGCCGCCGGTGATGTGGGCCAGCGCGTGCAGCGCCGGGTCCTTCAGGAAGGGGCGCAGCGGCCCGAGGTAGCAGCGGTGCGGCTCGAGCATCACGTCGGCGACGCTGCCGCCGCCGCCGGGGAAGGGGTCGCCCCAGCCCAGGCCCATGCGCTCCTCGATGATGCGCCGGGCGAGGGAGTAGCCGTTCGTGTGCAGGCCGACCGAGGGCAGGCCGATCAGGCGGTCGCCGGGGCGCACGCGCGTGCCGTCGATCAGGTGGGCGCGCTCGACCACGCCGACCAGGGTGCCGACCAGGTCGAACTCGTCCTCGGGGTAGACGCCGGGCATCTCGGCGGTCTCGCCGCCGAGGAGCGTGAGGCCGTGGTCCTTGCAGGCGTGGGCCAGCCCCTCGATCAGCGAGGCGACGCGCTCGGGGCGCAGCTTGCCGACGCCGACGTAGTCGAGGAAGAACAGCGGCTCGGCGCCCTGCACCAGCGCGTCGTTGATGCAGTGCTGCACCAGGTCGCGGCCGACGCTGTCGAAGCGGCCAGTGGCGGCGGCGATGCGGGTCTTCGTGCCGACCCCGTCGGCGGTGGCGACGAGGACGGGCTCCTCGCCGAGGCCGTCGGCGCGGAACAGGCCGCCGAAGCTGCCGACGTCGGCCAGCACCCGGTCGCCGAAGGTGGCCCGGATGGCGGGCTTGGCCCGCGACAGGGCGTTCTCGGCCGCGTCGATGTCGACGCCGGCGTCGCGGTAGCTCAGGGCTTCTCGGGACGATTCCGTGCTCATCTCGCCGGCGATTCTACGCCCGCCGGACTCCTTTATCCCCCTCTCCCGGGGTCCTATCCTGGAGGGACATGCTGGCCGAGAAACGCCGCCTGATCCTCCTCGGCGCGACCGGGACCGTGGGCCGCCAGACCCTGGCCCTGCTGGCGCGGACCGAGACGCCGGTCGAGGTGGTGGCCGTGGCCGCCCACTCCCGCGGCGCCGAGCTGGCCGGGCTGGCCGCCGACCTGCTCGGCTGCGCCGTGCACCTGAGCTCGGTGCCCGAGCAGCGGGCCTCGCTGCTCGCCTTCCTCGCCGACGGCGAGGGCTACGACGTCTGCCTGAACGCCGTGGTCGGCGCGGCCGGCCTGCCCTACAGCGAGGCCGTGCTGCGCAGCGGCCGCGACCTCGCCCTGGCCAACAAGGAGTCCCTCGTCCTGGCCGGCGAGCTGCTCGCGGAGCTGGCCGCCGGCAGCGGCTCGCGCATCCTGCCGGTCGACTCCGAGCACTCGGCGATCCAGCAGTGCATCGGCGACCGCCCGCGGCGCGAGATCCGCCGCCTCTACCTGACCGCCTCCGGCGGCGCTCTGCGCGACCTGCCGCTCGAGCAGCTCGGCGGCGTCACGCCGGAGCAGGCGCTGGCCCACCCGAACTGGGACATGGGACCGCGCATCACGGTGGACTCCGCCACGATGATGAACAAGGCCCTCGAGGTCATCGAGGCGCAGCACCTGTTCGGGGTGCCGAGCTCCTCGATCGAGGTGCTGGTGCACCGCCAGTCGGTGGTCCACTCGATGGTCGAGTTCGTCGACGGCTCGGTGCTCGCCCAGATGGGGCCGCCCGACATGGCCTTCCCGATCCACTACGCGCTCCACGGGCCCGGCCGTCACCCCTCCCCGCTGCAGGGCTTCGACCCCGCGCTCTACGCCGAGCTGAGCTTCGTCGCCCCCGAGGCCGAACGTTACCCGGCGCTGCGCCTCGGCTATCTCGCGGCGGAGATCGGCGGCGCCGCCGGGGCCGTGCTCAACGCGGCCGACGAGGTCGCCGTCGAGGCCTTCCTCGCCGGGCGCGCCGGCTTCTCCGACCTCGCGCCGCTGTGCGCCGAGGTGCTCGACGCCCTGCGCCACCTGCCCGCCACCAGCCTGGAGGAGGTCCACGAGGCCGACCGGCTGGCGCGTGAGCACGCCGCCTCGCTCTGCGCGGCCCTCCGCTGACCCATGCTCGCCACCCTGCTCACCGTCTTCGGCATCGGCCTCGTCCTGTTCGTCCACGAGGCCGGCCACTTCCTGGCGGCGCGCGCCGCGGGCGTGCGGGTCGAGGTGTTCTCGCTCGGCTTCGGCCCGCGCCTGTTCGGCTGGCGCCGCGGCGACACCGACTACCGCATCTCGCTGTTGCCGCTCGGCGGCTACGTCCGCATGGCGGGCGAGGAGCAGACGCGGCCGCCGCTGCCCGACGAGCTGGGCGCGCAGTCCCCCGGCTGGCGCTTCCTGATCTTCTCGGGCGGCATCCTGATGAACTTCCTCTTCGCCCTGGTGGTGATCCCGGTGCTGTTCGCGGTGGGCATCCCCTTCGAGGCGCCGGTGGCGGGCATGGTCACGCCCGGCAGCCCGGCCTGGGAGGCCGGCGTGCGCGAGGGCGACCGCATCCTCCGCGTCGACGGCGAGGAGATCCACGCCTTCCGCAGCTTCTCGGCGGCGGTGGCCCTGGGCGACGGTGAGGCGCTGCGCGTCGAGCTGGCCGGGCCGGAGGGCATCACCCGCGAGGTGGAGCTGACGCCGCGCTTCGACGACCAGCTCGGCTTCCGCCGGGTCGGGGTCTCGCCCTCGGTGTGGGACCCGGGCCTCGAGCTCGGCGTCCAGGCGGGCTCCGTCGCCGCCGAGGCCGGTCTGCAGGACGGCGACCGGCTGCTCGCGGTGGACGGGTTGGAGCTGACCGACACGCTCCTTGCCCGCCTCGCGCTCGAGCGGGCCGTGCTCGGCAGCGGGCCGTTGCGCCTCGCGGTCGAACGCGAGGGCCGGCGCATCGAGGCGGTCCTCGAGCGGCCGGAGGCCGGCGAGGGCGACCCGCCGCAGATCGGCATCCTCCACCTGCTCAACGAGGTGCGCGGCGTGCGCGACGAGCGCCTCTCCGCCCTGCAGGTCGGGGACCGGGTGCTGGCCGCGGGGGGCTCGACCGTCCGCTCGCTGACCGAGCTGGCCCTGGCCGCGCGCGACGGTGCGCCGCTCGCCCTGCGCGTGGCGCGCGGTGAGGAACTCCTCGACCTGACGCTCCCGAAGGGCCTCACCCCTGGCGACCTCCTCGCCGGCCTGTGGATGGACGGCGGCGACGCCGTCGAAGTGGCGGTCCGGCCCGGCGGCCCGGCCGACGGCAGCGGCCTGCAGGACGGCGACCGCGTGCTGCGCGCCAACGGGCGCGAGGTGCCGGACCTCGCCGCGCTCGCCGAGGTCGTCCGCGCCACGCCCGAGGCGCCGGTGGCGCTGCTCGTCGCACGCCGCGGCGTGGCGGACCCGGTCCAGGTGAGCCTCACCGCGCGCCCCCTGCCGCGGCCCGAATTCGGCTTCGCCCTCGCCCCCCACCGCGAGGTGGTGCGCACCGACGGCCCGCTCGAGGCGCTCAGCATGGGCCTGCGCGAGGCCGACGCCATGGTGCGCGAGATCGGCGGAACGCTGCGCGGGATGTTCAGCGGCGCGGTGGACAGCAAGAACCTCGGCGGCATCATCACGATCGGCACGCTCACCCACAGCTTCGCCAGCGAGGGCTTCGGCCCGCTGTTCTTCTTCCTGGCGATGATCTCGATCCACCTCGGCGTGCTGAACCTGCTGCCGATCCCGGCCCTCGACGGCGGCCACATGCTCTTCGTCCTGGTCGAGAAGCTGCGCGGCCGTCCGCTCAGCCTGGCGACGCAGGGCTGGCTCAACGTGATCGGCCTGGTCGCCGTGCTCTCGCTGGTCCTGTTCGTGACCATGAACGACCTCGAGCGGCTGTTCGGCTGAGCATGGTGGCCTGGCTGCAGCTCCTGCGCGTCGCGCTGGTCCCCACGGTGCTGTGGGACGCCGCCGCCGGCGCGCTGCTCGCCGGCGCCGCCTTCGACGCCACCCTGCTCGCGGTGGTCGGCAGCGTGCTGCCGATCTACCTCGGCGGCATGGCCCTGAACGACTTCGCCGACTTCGGCCGCGACGCGCGCGACCGCCCGGGCCGGCCGATCCCGAGCGGCCGCGTCTCCCCCGCCGCGGCGCTGGTCGGCGGCCTGTTCCTCGTGGCGGTGGGCAACCTCGTGGCGCAGGCCTTCCTGGCGCCGACCGCCGCCCAGGCGGTGCTGCTCCTCAGCGGCGTGGTGCTCCTCTACGACCTCGGCGGCGCCGCCCTGCGCCGCGGGCTGGGCCCCCCGCTGCTCGCGCTGGCGCGCGGCATCTCGCTCGCGTTGCCGCTGCTCGCCGACGGGCAGGGCCTGTTCGACCAGCGCGAGACGGTCCAGCCCTACCTGGCCTACGTGCTCTACTTCCTGTTCCTCTCGCGCCTCGCCAGCCGCGAGGAGCAGGGCAGCCCGGGCATGCGCGCGCTGGCCTTCGTGCTGGCCACCGCCCTGGCGCCGGTGCTGGCCTTCCCCGCCGAGGGCGGGCTCTTCTACGCCGCGGGCTGGCTGCTGTTCGCGGCCTGGGGCGCGGTGCCTGCGCTGCGCGATCGCCACCGGTCCTGGGATCCTGCCCGCGTGCAGGCGGCCGTCCGCCGCGGCTTGGCCGCCGCTCCCGCCGTGCCGGGGCTGGCGTTGATCGGCGCCGGCAACCCCTGGGGACTGGCCGCGCCGCTGGTCGCCGTCCTCGTCGGACGCCTGGCGCGCCTGCTGCCGCCCGAGTGAGCCTCCGCCTGGAGGCTCAGTAGAACTCCGACAGGAGGGCGTCGAGCACCGCGCGCACCTCGCCGCGGCGCGATCCGTCGCGCACTTCGAGCAGCACCGGCTGCGCCGCCGCGCCGAGGACCTTGGGCAGCAGGGCCAGCACGCGGGCGCGCACCGGGTCGGGCAGCTCCTCGTCCCGCGCCCAGGCGACGAGGCGCTCGAGGGCCGCGTCGTGCTCCTGGGCCAGCGCGGCGAGGCTGGAGACGACCTGCTGGGCGTCGGCCTCCTCGACCGGGCGCTCGAGCAGCTCGAGCATCACCGGGAGGCCGAGCTCGCCGAGGTTGGCCAGCTGGGTGATCGCCATCTGGTGGTTGGCCTCGCCGGGCTCGCCCTCGAGGACCAGGCCGCGGATGAGCGGGACGGCGCGCTCGTCCTTCAGGCTGCCGAAGACGCGCAGCAGGCCGGTCCGGGCGTCGGGGTCGCTGCCCTCCCAGGCCTGGAGCAGCGCGGGCACCGTGCGAGGATCGCCGACGTCCTCGTGCTTGAGCAGGTTGATGGCGTCGACCGACCCCGGACCGTGCGGGTAGGTGCGGGCGCGCACCAGCCACGGCTCGAGCAGCCGGCGGTCGTCGCGCAGGCACAGCGCGTGCATCGCGACCTGGGCCATCTCCGGCGAGCCGGTGCGCGCCAGCTCCTCGAGGCGCTCGTGGCCGACGCGGGTCTCCCTGGCGGCCGGCAGGCTGAGGGCGTTCAGCGCGGCGAGGTGCAGCTGCGGGTCGGCGTCCTCGAAGGCGAGCAGGACCCCTTCCCAGTCGCCGGCGAAGCCGAGCCCCTCGACCGCGACCACCCGCGTGCCGGCGGCCGGCGCGGCGGCCGGGTCGAGGTACCGGCGCAGCTCGGCGCCGAGGCCGGCCTCTCCCAGCTCGGCGCGGCGGCGGAGCGCGGTGACCTGGAAGCTGGGGCCCGGCAGCAGCGGCGCCAGCTCGGCGATCAGCGGCGCGGCCTCGGGCTCGTCGAGCTCGAGCAGCTGCGACCAGGCCAGGTTGCCGGCCGGACCCGAGCCCGGCTCACCGGCGGCCCAGGCGCGCACCTTCTCGGCGAAGAAGGCAAGCACCTCGGGTCCGCCCAGGCGGCGCAGCGCGCCGAAATAGGCCTGGAAGGGGCCGGACTCGGTCTCGACTCCCAGCGCGCGGATCAGCGCTGCGGCGTGCTCGGGCCCGCCGATGTCGCCGATCGACTCGGCCGCGCCGGAGCGCGCCAGGGGCACCGGGGACTCGCGCACGATGCGCACGAGCACGTCGGCGTCCTCGCGGCTGCCGCAGCCGCCGAGGGCCTTGGCGTAGTTGTGCAGCGAGCCGAAGCGGTCGGGCTCGGGGATGCGCTCCTCGATGCCGGCCACCAGTGCCGCCGCGGCGCGCGCGCCGTACTCGGGAACCCGCTCCATGGCGAAGTGCAGCGAGTCGCGCGAGGCGCCGTCGAGGTGGGCCAGGAAGCGCGGCAGGAGGTCCCCGTCGGCCGGGGCCTCGTAGGGCGCGATCAGCCGCGTCGGCGTCGGGAACCAGTTGGAGGGCGCAGCGGGCGGCGCCTCGGTCTCGCCGCAGGCGGCGGCCAGCAGCAGGAGGGCGGCGCCCAGGACCGGGCGTCCCGCCGGGTAGAATCTCTCCCCCATGTCGGACACTAGCAGCAGCTCGCGGATCGGTTTCCGCCTCGGGGCCCACCAGGTCCCGCACGGGCTGGCGCTGGCCCCGATGGCGGGGAACACCAACCTAGCCTACCGTCGCCTGTGCCGGAAGTTCGGCGCCGAGCTGACGACCACCGAGATGGTGAGCTCGAAGGCGCTGCAGTTCGACGACCGCAAGAGCCTGAAGCTGCTCGAGAAGGGCGACGACGAGTCCCCGGTGGCGGCCCAGGTCTTCGGCGCCGAGCCGGAGGTGCTGGCCGCCGCGGCCCGGCGGGTCGAGGAGCGCGGCTTCCACGCGGTGGACCTGAACGTCGGCTGCCCGGTGCCCAAGATCACCGGCTGCGGAGGCGGCAGCGCCCTGCTGCGCGAGCCCGACCTCGCCGCGCGCTGCATCGCGGCGATGAGCGCGGCCACCGCGCTGCCGGTGACGGTCAAGATCCGCGCCGGCTGGGACGAGGCCAACCGCAACGCGCCGGAGTTCGCCCGCCGCATGCAGGAGGCCGGCGCCCAGGCCGTCACCGTCCACGGCCGCACCCGCGAGCAGAAGTACGCCGGGCGCGCCGACTACGAGTTGATCGCCGAGGTGGTGGCCGCGGTCGACGTGCCGGTGATCGGGAACGGCGACGTGGTCGACCTCGACTCCGCGCGCGAGCTGCTCGCCACCGGCGTGTCGGGCATCGCCATCGGCCGCGGCGCCCTCGGGCGTCCGTGGATCTTCCGCCAGGTCCGCGCGCTGATGGACGGCGAGGTGCCGCCCGCCGACCCCGGCCGCGAGGAGCGCCTGCGCCTGATGCTCGAGCTGGGCGAGGGCGTCTGCGGGCTCTACGGCGAGCACATCGGCATGCGCGTCATGCGCCGCCTGTCGGCCGACTTCTTCCGCGAGGCGCCAGGCGCCGCGGCGCTGCGCTCGCAGTGCCACGCCATGGAGACGCTGGCCGACCTCCACGCCCTGGTCGAGCGCGGGCTGGCCGGCGGCGCGGACTGAGCTACTCGGCGTCCGCGGGGTCGGTCGGTCCGGCTTGCGGGAGGCTGCCGTCCCAGTCGAGGCCCTGCGCGGTCTGCAGGCGGATGGCCGCCTTGGCGTACTCCATGCGCGCGTTCTTCTCGGCGGTCAGCGCGGTCTCGAGGTCGCGCTGGAACTGGAGCACCTGGAAGTTGGTCGAGGCGCCCTCGCGCAGGCGGCGCTGCTCGGCGTCGAGCTGGCGCTGGGCGACCTGGCTGGCCAGCGAGGTCGCGGCCACCCGCTCGGACAGGTAGTTCAGGTTGCGCACCGCCTCACGCACCTCGGTGGCGATGCCGTTGCGCCGGTCGCGCAGGGCCCGCTGGGCGAGTTCGTAGGCGTAGCGCGCGCGCTGCTCGGCCCCGGTGAACTGGCGGTTGCCGAGCGGCATCTCGAACAGCAGGCCGACGCTGTAGCCGACGTAGTAGAACCCGCGCGTGGTGTCGAGGGCGTCGGCGATCTGCCGGGAGGTGCCGGCGCTGTTGCCGCTGGCGGTGAAGTCCAGCTTCGGCATGGTGTTGCGCCGCGCCACCTCCCAGTCGAGGCGCTTCTGCTCGAGGTCGGTCTCGAGCTGCTGCAGCTCGGGCCGGTGCTCGAGGGCGACCTGGAAGGCGGCGTCCCAGCCGAGCTCGGTGGCCAGAGGCTCGGGCGGCGCGCTGGTCGGCAGGAGGCGCAGCGACCACTCGCCCTGCTCCTCGAGCGGGAAGAGCAGCAGACGCAGGCGGTCCTGCACCTGGGCGACGGCGTTGCGCGCCGTGAGCAGGGCCTCGGTGCGGGTGGCGATGTCGGCCTCGGTCTGCACCACCTCGACCTCGGCGGCCGACCCGACGCGGTACTTGGCCAGCGTGACCTCGCGCAGCTCCTGCGCGAGCCGCAGGGAGAGCTCCTTCACCTTGACGTCCTCGAGGGCGAAGGCGAGGTCCCAGTAGGCGTCGACCGCGGCCTGCAGCGACTCCTGCCCGCTCTGGCGCACGCCGGCGCCGGCCTGCTCGGCGGCGAGCTCGGCGCTGCGCACGCCGTAGGTGCCGTTCATCAGCCAGCCCCCGCGCAGCAGCGGCTGCGTGACGTTGAAGCTCAGGCCCACGTCGGACTGCGGGTTGAAGCCGAAGAAGCTCTCGGGGAGGTTGTCCTCGGTGTAGTTCTCGCTCAGCGCGACCTGGATCGAGCCGCCGGTGACGAAGGCGCTGCGCAGGCCCTGCTGCGCGTTCCACGAGCGGATGTGCTGGGCGGTCAGACCGCCGGAGAACACGCCGCCGGGCGTCGGGACCTCGCGGTAGCTGTAGGTCAGGTCGCCGAACAGCACGGGGTCGAAGCCGCCCTCGGCCTCGACGATGCCGGCGCGCGCGGCGGCGGCCTGGAGGCGCGCCTGGTGCGCGGCCGGCGCGTTCTCGCCGACCAGCCGGACGACGTCCTCGATGCGGAGCGGGAAGGCGTCGCCGGCGGGGTCGGCGGCCGCGGGGGGCGCCGGGTCCTGCACGGAGGCGACGGGGAGGCTCAGGAGGAGGAGGGTCAGCATGACGCGGTCGACCGGAGAGGATAACCGCGCCGCGCGCGCCTCATCCGTCCGGCGACTCCTGCCTACGCCACGCGATCAGGGCCTCCAGCCGTTTTCTGGCCGCGCCAGGCTCGAGGCGGTCGCGCGCCTCCTCCAGCAGGCCGGCGTCGAGCAGCTGGCGGGTCTCCACCGGTCGCGCCCCGGTCAAGCGCTCGATCTCCGCCAGCGCGCGCCAGAAATCCCAGGACTCCGAGTCGGTCAAGGAAGACTGATACCAGTCGAGGTGGGCCCTCCCCTGCTCCTCCGCGGGGCGGCGGCGCAGCTCCAGGGCGCGCTCCAGCCAGGCCCGCTTGGCGGCGTGGTGGCGGTCGCGGGCGGCCACCCTGCCGCGCACCCGGTGGTGGTGGCCGCCGGGCAACGGAGGCTGGAGGAAGAGCAGCTCGACCTCGCCCGGGAGGACCAGTCGTCCGCGGTCGGCGAGGTAGGAGAAGGTCCGCGGGGGGCGCCGCCCGTGCAGGGTGTCGCGCAGCTCGAGCTCGACGCGGGTGCCGAGGCTGCCGATGGCGCGCGCCCCGACCACCTCGGCGGTGAGGATCCAGGACGACTCGGCGACCACCGGCTCGAGCTCGCACCAGGGCGCGGGCGGCGCCTGGGGCGCGAGTGCGGGCGCGAGGGCGAGGGCCAGGGAGGCGATCAACGGGCGGGCCAGAGCAGGCTGCGACGCTCGGCAGCCTCCCAGGATACCCGTGCAGCGCCTTCCAGGGCGGGCGCCGCGTCCGCGACGGGGGCGCCGTCGAGGAGGTGGATCCAGCCGGCCAGCAGCGGGCGGTCCTCCGGACGCTCGTTCCACAGCCGGCGCACCTGCGTGACCAGGGCGTCGACCGGCATCCCCCCCACGCCGGCGGCGAGCAGGCGCTCGAGCTCGAGCCAGAGTTCGGCGGCGTCGGCCGTGCCGGGCTCGGCCAGCGGCGGGATCGCGGCCGCGTCGAGCTCGCCGAAGCGCAGCGCGAGTCCGTCGCGCAGCGCGTCCGGCCCGTCGAAGTCGGCGAAGGCCTGCGGGGCCTCGACCGGGTAGGTCCGCTGCCAGCGGAAGGAGGCCGCGTGGAGGCGCGAGTCGCGCTCGATGGCGACCACCCACGAGTCGTCGAGGCGCTCGAGCAGGTCGGGGTGCGGCGGCGGCGTGGTGGTCCAGGACTCGGCCGGCTCGCTCAGCACGGCGGGGGGCGGGGCGGGCAGCTCGAAGGCCAGCTCGGGCGCCTCGGCGGCGCGCTGCTGGAGCAGCTGGACCACGGCCAGCACGGGGATCGCGCCCGAGACGGTCACCAGCATCGCGGCGGCGGCGCGCAGCAGGCGGTTCTGCCGCAGCGCGCGGCCGAAGCTCCACACCGGGACCGTGTGGGCCAGGATGCGCTCGACGGTGGCCGCGCGCAGCGGCGGGTCGGCGTGCGCGGCCCGCAGCTCCTCGGCCAGGGCCTCGAGCTCGCGCTCCTCGCGCGGGTCGGGGGCGGGTTCGGCGCAGGGCTTCATTCCTTCCCTCCCTCCGGATCCAGCCCGGACAGACGCTCGCGCAGGCGGCGCAGCGCGTAGTGGACGCGCGACTTCACCGTGCCGACGGGGATGCCGAGGATCACGCCGACCTCCGCGTAGGGCAGGCGCTGGAGGACCGCGAGCTCGAGCAGCTCGCGGGTGTCGGCGTCGCAGCGGGCGAGCTCGGCGCGCAGGCGGGCGGCGCGGTCGTGCAGGTCGGCCAGGGCCACCGGGCCGTGGCCGCGCTCGTCCGCGGTCTCGTCGGCGCGCTCGCCGGCCGCGACCGGGCGCTGGCGGCGCCGCGAGTCGATCCACAGGTTGCGGGCGATGCGCAGCAGGTACGCGTCGAGCCGGCCGCTCTCCTGGTAGCGGTCCATGCTGTGGAGGACGCGGAGGAAGACATCCTGGGTCAGGTCTTCGGCGGTGGAGTCCTGCGCCCCGAGGCGCAGGAAGAAGCCCTTGAGCCGGGGGCCCATGGTCGCGACCAGCTCGGCCAGCGCCTCGCGATCCCCGTCGCGGGACCGGCCGAGCAGGTCGGTGGAACCACCGTTCATCGGCTTCTCCCCGGGCCAACGGGGCGCGGGCGGGGCCGGTTCAGGGTTTTTCCTCCCCGGATCCGGCCAGGACGGCGGCCAGCTCGGCCAGGCGGGCCCGCGAGGCCGGCCCGGTGGCGCCGAGGCGCAGCACGCGGGTGTCGCCGGCGCCCTCCAGGCGCAGCTCGAGGCGGTCGGCGGGCAGCCAGTCCCCCATCCGCTCGGCCCACTCGGCCACCACGACGGCCGCGCCGAAGCGCTCGACCAGGCCGTCGGCCAGCACGCCGTCCATCCGCTCGGCGAAGTATGCGTCGAGGTGCAGCACCGGAACCGGACCGGCGTACTCGTGGCACAGGAGGTAGCTGGGCGAGGCGACCGCGTCGGTCACGCCGAGGCCGGCGGCGAGGCCGCGGGTCAGCGTGGTCTTGCCGGCCCCGAGCTGGCCGTGCAGGGCGAGGAAGTCACCCGGCCGCAGGCAGGCGCCGAGGCGCCGGCCGAGCAGGAGCGTCTGCTCGGGGCCGCAGCTCCGCAGGACGAGGAGGGCGTCGCTCATGACCAGTCGTACTCCCAGCCGGCGGCGTCCAGCTCGACCTCGGCGCCGTCGACCTCCCAGCGCAGGCCGCTGCCCTCGACCACGTCGCCGATGACGTGCAGGCCGGTCCGGCGGAGCAGCGGGTCGTTCAGCGCGCGCCGCGCCTCGGCCGGCGGGAGGCAGGCGAGCAGCTCGTAGTCCTCGCCCTCGCCGACCGCGCGGCTCCAGCCGTCCCGGTCGTGGGCCAGGCCGCGCGCGAGCGGCAGGGCGTCGAGCTCGACCACCGCGCCGACGCCGCTGGCGGCGGTCATCCGCGGCAGGTCGGCGGCCAGGCCGTCGCTCAGGTCCATCAGGGCGCGGGCGCGGTAGCGGTCGACCAGGGCGCGGCCCTCGGTGAGGCGGGGCTCGGGCAGCAGGTGGCGGCCGCTGCGCACCGCGTCGCCGAGGCGGCCGGTGACGAGCAGCCAGTCGCCGGGGCGGGCCCCGCCGCGCCCGGGCGCGGGGCGGCGCCCCTCGCGGCCGATCACGGTGCAGCCGAGCACGAGCTGCGCGGCGCGGCTCAGGTCGCCGCCGATGACGGAGCACTCGAACAGGGCGGCCTCGTCGAGGAAGGCGCGGGCCAGCCGCTTGAGCCAGCCCAGCGGGGTCGCGGGCGGGGCGGCGACCGTCCAGCTCACCGCCCAGGGCGTGGCGCCGGCGGCCGCGAGGTCGCTCAGGCTGCGGCGCAGGAGCTTGCGCGCCATCACGCCGGGGCGCGCGCCGGCCGCGACGTGGACCCCGGCGACCAGCTGGTCGGTGCTCAGCGCCAGGCGGGCGCCGGCCGGCGGCACGAGCCGCGCGCAGTCGTCGCCCGGCCCGGACAGCCCCTTCCTTCGGACGAAGGAAGACCGGAAGATGTCGTGGAGGATCTGCTCGCCTTGCGTCATCCCCGCCTCCCCCGCCCCGACCGCGGCCTCACGAGGGCCGAGGCCCTCTGGCTCGTGCTGCTGGGGGTCTTCGCCACGCTGCTGATTCTATGGACGCTGGACCGCGAGATGGACCGCGCCCGCCTGCGGCAGGCCGGGGACGCCCTCGACCACCTGGCCGGGCAGCTCGTCCTGGCCCTCGGTGAGGACCTGTCCGGCTGGCCGGAGGGGGTCGGCGCCCTCCACGGTCCCGGCGAGCTGCCGCCCGGCGACTGGGCCGGCGCCCGGCCGCTGGCCGAGGTGCTGCCGGCCGGCGCCTTCGTCCCGGTCGACCCCTGGGGCGGCGCCTACCTGGTCGAGCCCACCGCGGAGGGCGCCCGCCTGCGCTGCGCCGGCGCGGACGGCGTCCTCGACGCGCAGGACGAAGCCCGCGAGCTGGGCTAGCCCGGCCAGGCCGCGGCCAGCTCGGCCAGCAGGACCGGGTCGCGGGC
>CAYFGE010000020.1:0-62725 GCA_964342475.1 uncultured Planctomycetales bacterium | reverse complement strand
GCTGCGCCCGGCGGGCCGGTCGCGCTCGGCGGCGGCCGCGGCCGCGGGGGCGGCGGCCAGCCGCGCGGGCAGCTCGGAGGCGCTGCAGATCACGCCGGCCAGGGCGCTGGCGACGGCGGTGTCGGGGCTGGCCAACCAGACCTCGCCGCGGCCCTGCTTGCCGGCGTAGTTGCGGTTGCCGGTGCTGACGGTGACCTCGCCGGGGCCGTTCTGGCCGATCTGGCCCGAGGCGCAGCCGCCGCAGCCGGGGTTGCCGACCAGCGCGCCGGCGTCGAGGAAGGTGCGCACCAGGCCCTCGGCGAGGGCGGCCTCCCACACGGCGCGGGTGCTCGGCACGATCTTGAGCACCACGCCGGGGGCGACCCGGCGGCCGCGCAGCAGCTCGGCGGCGCGGCGCAGGTCGCCGAGGCGTCCGTTGGTGCAGGAGCCGAGGAAGACCGAGTCGACGCGGCGGCCGGCCGCTTCGGCGACGGGGACGACGTCCTCGGGGTGGCCGGGGCGGGCGATCATCGGGCCGAGGCCGTCGAGGTCGACCGTGAACTCGGCGTCGTAGTGCGCGCCGGGGTCGGCGGCGACGGGCTCGAAGCGGCCGCCGGCGGCGAGGCTGGCGAGGAGGACCTCCTCGTTGGGCTCGAAAAGGGCGGCGATGCCGCCCATCTCGGTGGCCATGCTGGCGATGGTGATGCGGGCCTCGAGGCCCAGCTCGGGGACGACCTCGCCGACCACCTCGGCGGCGTAGCC
The DNA here is from genome assembly GCA_964342475.1 of uncultured Planctomycetales bacterium. Lineage (GTDB taxonomy): Bacteria > Planctomycetota > UBA1135 > UBA1135 > UBA1135 > J029. The sequence continues at coordinate 61,984 of CAYFGE010000020.1, read as the reverse complement.
GAGCAGGCCGCCGGCGCCGAGCACCTGGAGCATGCGCAGCACGATGTCCTTGGCGGTGGCCCCGGGGCCGGGGCGGCCGCGCAGCACGACGCGGGCCGAGCGCGGCACCTTGAACCACACCTTGCCCGAGCTCCAGGCGTAGGCGATGTCCTGGTCGCCCATGCCCTGGCCGAAGGCGCCGACCGCGCCGACGATGTTGGCGTGGCTGTCGGTGCTGACGAAGGTCGAGCCGGGGCCGACCAGGCCGTCGTCGATGGCCAGGTGGGTGCCGATCCCCTGGGTGATGTCGCGCAGCCCGACGCCGGTCTCGCGGGCGAACTCGCGGCACAGCTGCTGGTTGGCGGCGTAGCCCTGGTCGCTGCCGCCGGGGTTGCAGTCGAAGGTGAACAGGGTGCGGGCCGGGTCGGCCACCCCCAGGCCGGCCGCGCGCAGGTTGCCGACCACGTTGGCGCCGCCGAAGTCGCGCGCCGCGCGCACGTCCACGCGCATGTCCACGGTGGCCCCCGGCCGGACCTCCTGGTCACAGTGCCGGGCGATGATCTTCTCGATGAGGGTTTGGGGCACGGGGGGTCCATCCATGAGGAAGAATGCCAATGGTCATGTCGCGATAGGTCACCGGTGGAGGTGTCCCACCCCGATTCCTCCTGATCCCGGGAAGGATCGGCAGGCCGGAGGAATCGTGGGCTTGACCATGGTCCGTCCGGGGATTAGTCCGATCCAACCTCTTCCGCCATCTGCAGTTCTGGTCCAGGCCGATCTATCGTGTTCCACCGATCCGCCCCCTTCTCGCTCCTGCCTCCGGTCACCGGAGGAGAGGATCTCCTTCAGATCCCGATCCTGCTGGTCGCCTTGTCCATCGGGGCCGTCCTCGGCGGAATCCTGGTCCGACTGGGTTCGCGCGTGGCGCTCGGATTCACGCCTCCGTTCGGGATGGCCTGGACCGCCTCCTTCTGCGGTCTCCTCGCCGCGTTCCTGATCGACCTGGCGGCGATTGCCTTCTTGGATGGACCTGCGGGTGAAATGGACGCAGGTGGAGGCCGTCTGGTGGTCGTACCCGTGACTCTTCTCGTCATCGGTTGGCTGTACGGTGTGATCCTTCGTCGCCCCCAGGTGGTGTCGAACTCCGAGGATCCCGCCCCAGTCCCGCAGCAGACCGTCGGGTTTGCAGCAGGCCTGCTGGTGGAACTGGTCCAGGTCGTCGCCGTCGTCCTGATCGCTTGCATCCCCGTCCTGCTCTCGAAGGTCCTCTAGTCAGCGTTCTCCTCGGCGCTCGAGGATCATGCCCAAGAGTCGTTGGGCCTCATGTATTGGGCCTGTCGGCGGCGATAGCGGGTCAGCGCCGGGCTATGGAAACAGGCAACGGGCCGACGGTTCAGCGAGGGCTAGGAAGGGTTGAAAGCCCTGGCGGACCGCCTGCCCGGCCCCTGAGCACGATCGGTGCTATGCTGACCGGCGTATCCGCAACCGTGGACCGCCACCCCGGCCCCGTTCCCCCCTGTCTCGACCGACTCCGCCGATGCCCCAACCGATTCTCGTGCGGCCTATCCAGACCGCCTACCCCGACCGACCCGGCCTACCCCGGGCTGTCGAATACAAGTTAGGAATACCAATCTCATGGATCTAAAGAAGTTCGTCCAAGAGACTTTAGTTCAGATTGCCAGAGGAGTTGAGGGGGCACAATCTGAGTTGGCCAACTCGGGCGCAGTCGTGAATCCTCGAAATGTCAGAGGGGCTGGTGGACAAGAGGGGAATGTATACGGGTTCCTGGTCGAAGGGCAGCGCGATAGATACCGAAAGGCAGTTCAAGCAGTCTCCTTCGACGTGGTTGTTTCCGCCGTGGAGGGGGCGACCGCGGAAGGGGGTGGCCGTCTTCGAGTCGGAATTGTCAGCCTCGGCGGAACCGCGACGAGCGAAGACAAGACTGGTTCCGAGAGCAGGATTCAGTTCAAGGTTCCGATTATCCTCCCCTTCCAGGAATGATCGCAAGATTCCTAACCAGCGGCTTGAGCGGCCCGGCTACGCCGGCCGCTCACCCGCAAACCCGTTGGGCAATCTAGGAAAATACGATGACAGGTCTTCCTCGGAGTCGAGAAGGTGCTCTGGTCAATAATCCCCCGACAGGGTTCCCGCTCTTCTTTGACCAGCGTAAGCCTCGAGTTGTTACAGCCGACCCATGGGCGTTTCTTCGCCACCTGATAGATGAGCAGCTTGCCAACTCCACAAAAGGGAGAGCCACTGCACTGGTCGATCAGGCATTTGATTTTCACGAGGCGGCAACCAATCCGCACCTCGGCTCAAGACCGCTACTCCATTACTATTCTTTCTTGAATTTAATCAAGGCCGCCCTCCTGTACTGGGGGGTTCCGATCCCAGCCAATGCTAAGCATGGAATCGCTGACCCGCGAGCGAACACTAAGACGAAAGTGCGGCTTTCAGGTCAGAAAGTAAAGACCTTTGCGCGAACCCAAAAACACGACCGGGTCTTCGCAGAATTTGTTGACTTCCTCGGTGGCGAAGCGATGAAAATTCACGAATACAAGGTTGTCGATATTCTTGAGCAAATCCCGTTCATTCACCGCACATATTCTCAAGCGACCCGAAAAGACTCCAAGCTGGTTGCCATACAAGAGATTGAAGTCCTGCATTCTGGGGCCGAGTACTGGGCCCGGATTCGGTTGCGTCGGAATGCGCCAGGTGTTCGCCAAGCACTCTCTCAGGTGCGTTCCCGACAGCGGTTCACGCGGGTCTTTCGGCAAGTGACTTCCTCAGGCGAAGATGAAATCTGGTTTGAATCTAACGTGGAGCAGGGCCGCACAAGTGGGGTTGATAGAGCCATACGGGACCTAGCTCTAGCTGTTCGCTCAACAGGCATATCCGCCTTATTGAGCGCAAAGGGTGGGTACCGCTATTACATTTCGACTATTGCCACCCGAATTCCGCTCCCACACCTAGCCGTCCCTTATGCGGTCATGTTTTATCTTGGATCAGTAACTCGCTATCAACCCGATGTCTTTCACAAGATAATTGAAGGGAAGTACGCTTGGGTGGTCAGCGAGTTCCTCGCCGCCTGTCCGAGGCAGTTCCTGTACTTGCTGGCGAGTGAGATGGCGGAGGTTGATGTTGTTCGCCCATTCGCAGCGTTCGATTAAGCTGCTTTACCAGCCGCTCCACCGGACGGCGCTGCGCGCCGCCGCTGAGTGGCAAACCCGTTAGAGGGAGGAAGAGAATGAAAAAGACATCCCTAATTGTAGCCTACTTCCTATCAAAGTACGACCGTGCTGCTTATGAGCTTCTGGGGTTTCCGGGAAGACAGAAGGGTCGAGCGCATGCTGAGATCGGTGCTGCGCTTGACGTGAACCCCAATACCCTCAAGAACCGCAGGGACGACTTCGATCCTTTGCACACGCATAGAGCCGGTTGGCATCAGTACGAACTGTCGGGTCCAATGCGACAAGTTGTGCAGGAACTTTGTGAGCTCACCATTGAGGAACTGTTTGCCGTTGTCCAGATGATCTTGCAGGGCCGCCTAACGGAGGACAATCCCCTTATCTTGGCTGGCGATACTGACCAGGACTCGGGAGTCGTCCTCCCCGAGTCAAGCACGAGGGGCTTGACCGGGGCACGTGCTGAGGACTTGTTTCAGAAGCTGTTCGCCGCCAACAAGCTTCCGTTCTCCGGGACTTTGGAAGACAAGACCAAGCACGGGTGTGGGTACGACTTTCGAATCGACTCCGATCAGGGGTCGATCTATGTGGAGGTGAAGGGACTCGACGCCGCGCTCGGTGGAGTAATGCTGACTTGCAAGGAGTGGGAGGTGGCAAAGAAGCTTGGAAACGACTTCTACCTGGTCTTGATTCGAGACATAGGTGGTGAACCCGAGGTGGTGGTGGTCAAGGACCCACACACGAATCTACGGGCGAGGGAATCCGTCTATAGGCCCGTCCAGGTTCGCTACCTAGTTTCCCAGAAGGATATCGAAGGTAGTGGAGAGGTTGTGCCTATCCGGCAAGCGCCTTGACACGTGAGGTGCAGAGAAAGGAGATCTTCCATCTGCGTCCTCGCTGGCGCAGCACCCACGGCCGGGTCAGGATGAGAGGCCGTGAACCCGTCGTCTCCCCATCCCGAGCCGGTCCGCTTCCCGTCCAAGGACCAGTCGCTGCGGCAGGACGTCCGCTGGCTCGGGGCGCTGCTCGGGCAGCTGCTGCGCGAGCTCGCGCCCGCGGGGATCTACGAGACGGTCGAGGCTGCCCGGCTCGCCGCCCGCCGCCGCCGCGAGGGCGACGCCGCTGCCGGCGCCGAGCTGGCTTCCAGCCTGCGGGCGCTTCCGCCCGCGCGCGCTCTCGAGGTGGTGCGGGCCTTCGGGGCCTACTTCGGCGGGGTCAACACCGCCGAGCAGGTCCACCGCATGCGCCGCCGCCTCGACTACGAGCGCGCCGGCGCCACCCAGCCGGCCAGCCTGCGCGCCGCGCTCGAGGCGCTGCGCCGCCGCGGCACCACCCTGGACGAACTCCGCGCCGCCCTCGGCTCCGTCCTCGTCGAGCCGGTCTTCACCGCGCACCCGACCGAGACGCGGCGCCGGACCCTGCTCAAGAAGGAGCAGCGCCTCGCGCGCCTGCTGCTCGACCGCTCGCAGAAGGACCCGGTCGACCCCGGTGCGGTGCGCACCCTCGAGGAGGCCATCGCGCTCGAGATCGCCTCGGCGTGGCAGACCGAGGAGCAGCTGCCCGGCCGCCCCACGGTCGGCGAGGAGGTCGAGCACGTGCTCTTCTTCCTCTCGGACGTGCTCTTCCGCATCGTCCCCGCCGTGCACGAGGAGCTCGAGGAGGCCGTCGCCGCCGTCTACGGCGAGCCCCTGCGCCTCGACCGCCCGCTCGTCCGTTTCGCCTCCTGGGTCGGCGGCGACATGGACGGCAACCCCAACGTCGGCGCCGACACGATGCGCCGCGCGCTGGCCCGCCACCTCGAGATGGCGCTGCGGCGCTACGCCGAGGAGCTGCGCAAGCTGCACGAGCACCTGTCGCAGTCGACCACGCGCGTCGCCGCGTCGCCGGCCGTCCTCGTGCGCATCGCCGACTACCGCGTTCGCTTCCCCGAGGCCTTCGCGCAGGTCCCCGAGCGCTACGGCGAGATGCCCTACCGCCAGCTGCTGTGGCTGATGAGCGCGCGGCTCGAGCGGAAGGGGAGCGGGGCCCCCGGCGGCTACGGCCCGCCCGAGGAGTTCCGCGCCGACCTGGCGCGGATCGCCGACAGCCTGGCGCAGCACGCCGGCCCGCGCTCGGGGCTCGCCCTGATCGAGCGCACCCTGCGCCGCCTCGACACCTTCGGCTTCCACCTGGCCGCTCTCGACGTGCGCCAGGACAGCGAGACCCACCGCCGCGTGGTCGGCGAGCTGCTGGGCGACCCGGACTTCCCCGCGCGGCCGCCGGCCGAGCGCACCGCCCGCCTCGCCGCCGCGCTGCGTGAGGGCGGGGTCGCCGCGCCGGCCGACCCGAGTGAGGAGGCCGCCCGCACCCTCGAGGTCTTCCGCGCCCTCCGCGAGGCGCGCGAGACCTACGGGCCGCGCGCGCTCGGGCCCTACCTGATCTCGATGACGCAGGGGCCGGACGACGCGCTGGCCGTCCTGTTCCTCGCCCGCGCCGGCGGCTTCGTCGCCGCCGACGGCAGCGTGCCGCTCGACATCGCGCCGCTGTTCGAGACGGTGGACGACCTCGCCGCCGGCCCCGAGGTGTTGCGCGCGCTCTCCGCCGACCCGACCTATGCCGCGCACCTCGCCGCGCGCGACCGGCGGCAGGTGGTCATGCTGGGCTACTCCGACAGCAACAAGGACGGCGGGATCGCCGCCGCGCGCGTCGCGCTCGACCGCGCGCAGGAGCGCCTGGTCGGCGTGGCGCAGGAGCTCGGCTTCGCCCTGACGCTGTTCCACGGCCGCGGCGGCTCGATCAGCCGCGGCGGCTCCAAGCCGCGCGCCGGGATCCTGGCGGCGCCGCCCGGCGCGCTGCAGGGCCACGCCCGCGCCACCGAACAGGGAGAGATCGTCGGGGACAAGTTCGGCCTGCGCGGCATCGCCTCGCGCACGCTGGAGGTGACGCTGGGCGCGCTGCTCGAGCGCACCGCCGGCGGCGACCCGGCGCGCCCGGCGACCGAGGCCCAGCGGGCCATCGCCGACACCCTCAGCCGCGCCAGCCGCGCGCGCTACCGCGCCCTGGTCCACGAGGACCCGGACTTCCCGGCGCTGTTCCAGGGCATGACGCCGATCGACGTGATCGAGCGCCTGCAGATCGGCTCGCGGCCGGCGCGGCGGCGGGCGATGCGCGGCGTGCAGGACCTGCGCGCCATCCCGTGGGTCTTCGCCTGGACGCAGTCGCGCGCCGTGCTGCCCGGGTGGTTCGGCGTCGGCACCGGGCTGGAGGCCGCCGTCGCCGAGCACGGGGTCGAGGAGGTCCGCGCGGCGGCGCGCGACTGGCCCTTCCTGGCCACCTTCCTCGCCGACGTCGAGATGGTGCTGGCGAAGAGCGACCTGGACATCGCCGCGCGCTACGCCGAGCTGGCGGGGGAGCCGGGCGCGCGCCTGTTCCCCGCGCTGCGCGAGGAACACGCGCGCTGCGTGGACGCGATCCTGCGCCTGGGCGAGGCCGAGGAGCTGCTCGAGCGCGACCCGACGCTGCAGCGCTCGATCCGCCTGCGCAATCCGTACATCGACCCGATGAGCTTCGTCCAGATCGACTTCCTCGCGCGCTGGCGCGAGGGCGGGAGGCAGGACGCGGACCTCGAGCGCGTGCTCGCCCAGACCGTGCGCGGCATCGCCCGCGGCCTGCGCAACACGGGCTGATCCGCCGGGTTGCGGGCGGCTATCCTGCCGGAAGGTCCTCACCGCCACCACCCATGACCGCCTTCGAAGTCGTCTTCGCCCTGATCACCATGCTGACCTCGTTGGCGATCGCCCACCTGCTCAGCGGGCTGGCCGCGCTGCTGCGCAACGCCGGCCGGGTGCGCTTCTCCCTCCTCCACGGGCTCTGGCTCTGGGGCGCCTTCGGCTTCGTGATCGGCAACTGGGCCAGCACCTGGGAGATGCGCGAGGTGGTCTCCTGGCCGGCCTGGGCCGTCCTGCTGCTCGTCCTCTGCCTGTCGCTCCAGTACCTGTTCTGCGCCCTGCTCACGCCCGAGGTGCCGCAGGAGGGGGAGTTCGACCTGGCGGCCTTCCACGCGCGCAGCCACTCCGGGTACCTGCTCGCCCTGATCGCGCTGCTGCTGTTCTCGCAGGCCCTCAACTTCACCTTCGGCGGCGCCGAGCTCTATGCGGACTGGTGGCGGGACAGCCTGCTGACCTTCGCGATCCTGGGGGTCAGCGTCCTCGCCCTCGTCTTCCGCGCCCGCTGGGTCCAGACCGGGGCGGCCCTCTCCCTGGCCGGAGCCGCCACCTACTTCATGGTGGCCACCTGCAACGTCGTCGCGCACTGAGCGCCTCCGCGCGGTAGGATCGGGGAGCCACCCGGGAGTTCCCCATGGCCGACCGGAACCACGGATACCGCCGCCTCTTCGCCCTGCCCGCGCGGCGTTGCTACGGCCTGCTGATCCTCGCGGGCGCCTCCTCCGGACTGGTCGCCTGGCTCGCCACCCTCGGGGCCAGCCGCGTGTTCGACTTCGACGCGCCGAGCACGAGTTCGTTGTGGTGGGCGATGCCGCGCGGCGCCCTCTACGCCGTCCTGCTCGGCCTGTTCCTGCGCTGGCGCTGGCGGCGCCACGACGGCTGATGGAGGCCGCCCTCCTCCTGGCCCTCGGGGGCGTCCTCGGCGTCGCAGCCGGCCGGCCCTCCGGCGGACGCTGGTTGCTGCGCGCGCTGCTCGCCGCCGCGCTCGCCACCGCCGTCGTCGCGGGGGCGGTCGTCGCGTTCCAGTACGCCCGCGGCGACTGGCCGGTCACCGACGAGTTCACCCGGGTCCACTACGCCACGACGGCCATGGCCGTCCGCCGCACGGTCGTCCTCCTCGGCGGCCTGATCGGCCTGCCCTGCTTGGTCACCGCCGGCGTCGTGCACCGGGTGCGGGGTTGATGGAGGCGCGGGCACTGCAGCGCTTCCGTGCTCGCGCGGGGGAGCTCCTCGGGACGGACGTCCTGCGCAGCAGCGGCTTCCTCTTCGTCAGTCCGGCGGCGAGCCTGCGACCGTCGCCGGTCTACCTGCTCGGACACAACCCCGGAGGGGATCCGGCGGAGCTGCGCGAGGACACGGTGGGGAGGAGCCTCGATCATCTGGGACGACAGGTCCACCACAAGTACCGCGATGAGGCGTGGAAGGTCGGAGGGCGCGTCCGTCCCCCTGGCGGCGCGCCGCTCCAGAAGCGGGCCTGGTGGCTCCTCGAGAAGCTCGTCCCCGAGCTGCCGACCGAGCAGGTCCCCTGCTCGAACCTGGTCTTCGTCCGCAGCCGCAGTGTCGCGCAGCTGCCCGCGGGCCACGCCGAGAGATGCTGGCGTGTGCACGAGATCCTGGTCGAGGAGGTCGTCCGGCCTCGCGTCCTCCTCGTGTTCGGGAACAGCAGGAAGAGATCGCCTTTCCAATTCCTGCTGGAGCGCTGGGGGAGCGGAGCGACGGCACGGGAGGAACGCCCCTCCGGTCACGGGGTGTTCCGCTGCCGGCGTTTCCAAACCCCTTCCGGGATGGCGGTGGTCGGGCTTCCCCACCTCAGCCGGTACGACATCAGGCGTCATCCCGGCGTGGTCGACTGGATCCGGGAAGGGATGGCCGGCCGCCCTTGATCTGCGCGTCCGATCCCGGGTATCACGGGCTGTCCCGCCGCCGGGCTTTTTCCAAACGATGCCTCGGATCCGATCCACTCCGCCTCCTCTCCACCTCGAGGGCCTTCTCCTCCTCCTGACCGCGTTCGGGACCGGTTGCCGCGGCGATGCCCAGGACGGAACCGTTCCGTCGCTGGAGGCGCTGAGGGAGCAGTCCTCCGAGAGCATCCGTTCCCCGGACGGCGAGCTCCTCGCCTTCGTCCGGCGCACCCCGGAGCACCTGGTCGAGCCCGCCGCGGACCCGGAGGGCCCGGATCCCTTCCTGGAGGAGGCCACGGAGATCTGGACGGCCTCGGCGGACGGTCGCGACCTCACCTTCCACGTCCGGGGCGAGCACCGCTTCTCCGAGTTCCGCGAACTCCAATTCTCGCCGGACGGGAGACGGCTTTACTTCCTGGCATCCAGGTGGGTCACCTCCCACGCCGTCCACTACCTGGATCTCGTCACGGGGGAGGTGGTCTTCGTCCTGGGAGGGAACTCGTTGGAGGTCGTGCCGAGCGGGCCGAACGCGGGTTGCCTCCTGACCACGCAGCACCGCTACTTCATCGGGGGCGGGTCTTATGACTTCCTCTGGCTCTGCACCCCGGACGGCCGGTCGATCAGCCCCGTCGCGGTGGGGGAGGACGGCTCGCTCGATCCGGGGACGCGGGACCTGATCCTGAGGAACCGGTACTGGGACGGGAGTTGACCGCAGCCCGCGACGCGGAGGCTCTGCCGCCCCCCACCCGCTAGACTGCCCCGGTGACCGAGCAGCAGACCGCGAAGCCCACCGTTCCCTGGCGGCGCATCACGGCCGAGGGCCTGGTCATCGTCGCCTCGATCCTCCTGGCCTTCGGCATCGACGCGGCCTGGAGCCGCCACCAGCAGGCCTCGCGCGAGTACGCGACGGTGCTGCGGCTGGCCGAGGAGCTCGACTTCTTCGAGGAGCTGCTCCTGCCCCAGGCCGAGGAGCGGACCGACCGGGCGGTCGGAGCCCTCGACCTGCTCCTCCGCGTCACCCACGGCGAGGTCGAGGCCGGGCCCGAGGAGATCGACGAGGCGCTCGGGCTGGTCACCGCGGGTTACCAGTTCGCCGCGGCGAGCCCGGTGTTCCGCCTGCTCACCGCCGACGGCGGCCTGACCTGGGTGAAGGACCCGGCGCTCAACGAGGCGCTGGCCGACATGGCCGCCTTCCTCGAGCTGATCGAGCGCTTCGAGGGCATGGACGAGGCCTTCGTCACCGGCCAGCTCGTGCCCTACCTCACGCTGCACGTCGACCGCTACGGGACTGCGCGCGGCGCCTGGTCGGCCTCCCACCCGCGTGGATCGAGGATGTGGTCACGGGAGGCGTAGCGCCGAGCATAGAGCTGGCTCGGAAGGGGTCGGGAACAGGGATGTCCGGGAATGAAACAGGCCGGCTCCCGCTGATCGCCGCCTCGACCCCGGACTCGCAGTTTTTTGGTCACGCCGGTGAATGTCTGGCCATTGGTGGGGTTGAGTCCCGTGCGCTCATGCGAAGCCTGAGCACCGAGGACACTGCCGCCGGACAGGCCGCGGGTGACCGCGTCTTGTGCAGTTCTCTCCCCCCCCCCAACTCCTGGACGACCACGGTCGCATCATCCAGTCCCCATGTCGCCCTTTCGGTGACCCCGGCAGTGGGGCCGAACATCAGACTAGATCCAATAATGAAGGCTTACCTTTAATGCCTCAAGAAGTACGCAGTGTTCGCCGGTAGGGCGCGCCGGCAGGAATACTGGATGTTCATTCTCGTCCACATCCTCCTGTCGTTCCTGATCGGCGTGGTGGACGTCATGGTGGGAACCTGGGACGAGGCGGCCGGTTACGGCATCCTGTCGGCGGTGTACTACTTGGCCGTGCTGCTGCCGTCGCTGGCCGTTTTCGTGCGGAGAATGCACGACACCAATCGCAGTGGGTGGTGGATCCTGCTCGCCCTCGTGCCGCTCATCGGGCCGATCGTGCTTCTGGTGTTCCTGGTCCAGGACAGTCAACCGGATGCCAACCGCTTCGGGCCCAACCCCAAGGCGTGAGCCGCACCTAGGCGGGAACCTCCCGGTCCGCAGGGATTGCGCAACACGGGACAGGCCGGGCAGTCCGGGCCAGGCAGAGAAAACAGCAAGGGCGGTGCTCCGCAACGCATCGAAACGGTGGGGCGAAGTTGAAGGAGCATGGAGTGCGACTGCCCGCGAGGAACCTCGGTAGGTGGCGTACCGAGGTTCCTCATGGGTTGGTCCATGTCATGGTCGGGCCAAGTCGTTCTGTTCTGAGGCAGCTTGGGCACCGTCGACTTTCTCGGTGGCTTGCTTTGTTTGGTTTTCTTGTCACATCCGCGGCGAAGGAGCACTTGACACAATTAGCACCTACCGGGCGCACCGAGCGACCGGGGGTGCTGTTCCTGACTACCGGGAAAGCCGCGGATGATTCCGGGGCTCCTCGGCGCCTCCTTGTCTCCACTCGGATCCCTAAGATGCGTAACCTACGATTCCTGCCCGTGGTGGCCCTTGCGGCAAGCTGCAGTTCACTGACCACTTACTCGGAGGAGATCTCTCCGGCGATGCAGCCTTTCAGTGAGGGCCGCTTCGAGGTCGCTGCGGAGGAGGCCCGGATCCTGGCTGATGATCGCGCTGAGTCCAACAGTGCCGGCCTGTTCTTCCTCGAGGAGGGCTCCATGAGCCGCGCAGCGGCCCTGATGACGGCGGACCCCAGCTTCTTCGAGCAGAGCATCGGGGCATTCGATGCCGCCGAGCTCGTCTTCCGGGTCGGGTATGACAATCGGGCGCAATTGGATCCGGCCGAAATGGCGGAGCAGGTGGCCGGATTCGGCCTCTCCCAGAAGGCGATGGCCTACAAGGGGCAGGTTCAGGATCGCGTCATGCTCCATGCCTACAAGGTCATGGACTTCCTTGCCCTGGGGGAGCTCGATGATGCGGCGTCCGAGGCTCGACGCATCGTGCGGGCGCAGGAGCAGGTCGAGCGCGGAGCGCCAGGAGGAGATGGCCGCGTTCCAGGCTGAATCGACCCGCAAAGCGGAAGAGGTCGGGTTCAGCCTCGACATCAGCAGCTTCGCTGCGTCGGCCACCCTCGAGGACGGATCTCCACTGCGTGACGGTCTCCCCGCCCTTTATGTCAATACAGGGCGTCAGAACTTCGACAACGACTTCGCGACCTTCCTCGTTGGCCTGGTCCGCCGGATCCGGAATGACCCGGGGGAAGACCCTGAGTACGACTTCGCCAGGGTTGCGGAGGCCCAACCGGGCAACCGGGCGGTGGTGGAAGAGCTGGAGGCCATCCGGGCCGGCGCGCCGCCGAGCGGCTGGGGTTGGGTGCTCTTCGAGAATGGCCGGGCGCCTCGGAAGACGGAGGTGCTGGTCACGCTTCCGGTGGGATATGTGAAGCAGTTCTTCACTTCCAAGCCGGACCTGGGGGAAATGCTCGAGATCCACTTCATGTCCCTTCCCAGCCTCACCTCTGGGAAGCTCGCGGTCAGTGATGGACTCGCCTTCGAGGCCGGTGGGGTCCGGTACCTGACCGAGCCCGTCGCCGACCTCACCCCTCTGCTCGCCTATGAGTTCCAACAGGATTGGCCCATGACCCTCACCCGTGAGCTCACGGCGACGCTTGTGAAGGGGCTCGTGTTGAACGGCGCGGCCGACTTGGGGACTGGCGCGTTCGCGGACCAGGGAATCGAAGTGCCGTCCGAGCTTTCCAGCTTGTTCATCAGTGACGCCTCGAAGGCTCTGACCCAGGCGGACGACCGAGCCTGGGTCTCCAGCGCTCGTCGCTTCGAGATTGCACGCTTCCCCCTGACCGGGGTGGAGCAGGTTTCCTTCGATGACGGCGCCGGCGGACAGGTCCTCGTACCCATTCCGGAAGGCGCTGGCAACGTGGTGATCCAGGCCAAGATGATCCGGCCGGGGATCCTGCACACCAACACCCGGGCCTTCGGGCAGCCGACGCCGTGAGCGTCACCTCTCCGGCCCTGTGGCGCGCCGCGGCTGGCGTGCTCTTCCTGGTGGTCGCAGGCGGCTGCCAGGCTCCGAGGCCCGACGACCCGCCGGTTCAGATCACCCAAGAAGGTCTTCCCTGGCTCCTGGAGCAGAGAGGATTCCCTCGTGCCGCCCCTGTGGTCGAGCGAGTGTTGTCCGTCACGCGGAAGGATAACCAGTTGCTGCAGGTCACTCTCCGGAACCCGTCCGTCCGGGAAATGGATTTCGACATCTCGTTCCGCTGGTACGACCTTGACGGCATGACGATCAGCAACCTCTCCCAGAATCCGCGCAGCGTCCATCTTCCATCCGGAGGATCCCAGGTCCTGACCTGCCCCTCGCCCTTCCCCCGCGGAACCTCTGCCGGTTCCGTCACCATCATGCTGGAGAATCGATCATGACCCGTTCCCCCTTTCCCCTGTCGGTTGTTTTCTCCGTCCTCTTCCTCGGACTGTCTTGCGCTTCCCCGCAAGTCACCCGCTCCGACGACTTGAGCGGCGGACTCTCCCAGATCGAGAAGCTCGAGATCCGCGACTTCCAGTTCTGCGCAACGAAGCACATCGAACGAATCCTCGTGGAGGGCGTTCTGGATGATCAGGATTTCCAGCGGGATTCCCGTCAGAGGGTTCCCATCTTCTTCACGCCAGAAAATGTCTCCATCGGAGGGGTGAACCGGCCGCGGGACGTGAACAAGCACGACCTCACCTCCTTCATCACCCAGGAGCTGGACCGGACTGGGAAGGCCATCGTGGTGGACCGGATCGACGCTGCGGGCGCCGAAGTGCGGGTCCGCCTCCGTGACGAGGTGATCGAGGGGGAGAACAAGATGTTCCGAGGTCGCGAGGTGCAGAACACCATCATCATGGAATTCCAGCTGTGGTCCATGGATGGTGTCCGCGTCTACTCCTGGGCACAGCCTGTCGTCAAGTTCAAGCAGTAGGCGATGGCCATGATGCGCTATTCGAGCAGGAAGGCCGGAGACTCCGGACGGAAGGGGGCTGTTGACCGCCGCCCCGCGCCGAGCGTCAGGAAAGCCGCCCGGAAGTGGAGCTGGTTGGTTCCTCTCCTGGTTCTGGTCCTCGCTCCGGCAGGGATGTCCCAGAGCCTGGTCGAAGTCCAGGGGGCCGGGGTCACGCGTGAGTCGGCCATCTTTCGAGGCCTTGTCGAGGCTCTCCAGCAGGTCAACGGCACCAAGTTGGAATCCAACACCGCTGTGAAGGAATTCTACGAGGCGGTGGACACGGAGGAAGGCTCCTCGGAAACAGCCAGCACCGTGACCGTGGAGGACGTCAAGGCCAGGACGGACGGTTTTGTGCGAAGCTACCAGATCCTGGATGAAGAGGAACTCGAAGACGGCACCTTCCAGGTCAAGCTCCGGGTTGCTGTCCTGGTCTATGACCCGACCAACCCTCGCCCGGGCCAGCGCCCGACGCTGGCCGTCCTCTTCTTCAGCCAGCAGGCCGGGGGGACGATCTCCATCCCGGGAGAAGAGACCGGGATCCGGATCCTGGAAGACTTTGCCACCCTCCTGGGGCAGGAGATCCTGGACATCGGAGCCTTCAACCTGGTCGAGCGGGAGTACTTGGCCTCCGTGATGGAGGAGCAGGATTTCATTGCGACGGACAAGGTGGATCCGAAGGAACAGGCCAAGCTCGGGCAGCTTCTCGGAGCCGACTACGTCATCCAGGGGACGGTTTCGGAATTCCACATCGACTCACCGAGCAGCGGACCGCAGGCCGGCAGCCAGGGTCAGAGCAAGGGCCCGAGGCAGACCCGTGGCCGGGTCAAGGCCGCCATCCGGATCACGAGTGTTGCAAGCGGCCAACAGGTCGCCCTCCGCGTGGTGGACCGCGAAATGGTCGGGCGTGACTGGGTCGATGGCGGTGCTCGTGACCCAGGGATGTACCCCTCGATCCTTCTGGGAAGGGCCGTCGGGGAATGGCGGGAGTGGATCGAGGCCAACTTCGGGCCGGTCCAACTTCTTTGTGCACCGGAGAAAATCCGGGCCCGTGGCAAGGCGAAGTGGCGATTCGTCCTCGACAATCCCTCTGGCCTCCTCGCGCCCGGCCAGGTCTTCGACCTCTGGACCCAGGACTATTGCTCGGGCGGCGGCGGCTCTTTCTGGAACGACCAGGACGAGGTCTGTTCGATCCGGGTGGTACGTGCCGAAGGTCGTCAAGCCCAGGCCGAAATCCACCTCCTCGAGGGGGAATCCATGGAAGACATGGAGCCTTGGTTGGAGGAAGTGATTGCGTCCATGGCGACCGCCGCTCCGGAGAAGCGCCGGTGGATCGCCCGCCGGAGGACTCCATGATCTCGGAGTTCCTCGCAGCCCTCGTCCTCCAGGTCTCTGGGAATGGGATTCCTGCCGAGGTCGAGGAATTCCTTGCGGAAGCGATCCGGGCGGGTGACCCCTCTCCTGTGGTCGCGGATTTTCCAGCCGAGCAGGCGGGAGCCCGGTGGTTCGCAGCGGTGAAGCCCTTTCGGGGGGGGAGGGCCTCCAGCCAGCGGCAAGCGCTGGCGCAAGCCCTCCAGGGGCATGCTTCGCATTGGGCTGTACTGGAGCCGGTCGCCGGCGACAGGTGGAAACTGCTGCGGGACTATCTGGCTGCGGAGGAGGGGGGGTGGCGCTATTCGACCGAGATCCGAGTGCACTTCCACCGGAGTGGGACCACGGAGGGCGCGCGCCCCTCGACCACTGCCGTACTGTTGGCCAGCCCGGCAACGACTCGCTCGGCCACCCCGGCCCCGCAGTTGAGGGATGCCTGGGGCCGGTTCGCCTTGGAAGCGGGCCTTCTCTCCGTCGAAGATCTTCGGCGCGCGCTGGCCGGAGGAGAGGACTGGGTCGGGTTCGACCTGGCGATGAAGACCTGCAGCCGATTGGCGGAAGAGGGGCGTCCGGAGGATGCTGCCCACGCGTTCCGGGCGGGCTTGGAGAAGCCCTTCTCCGGCTGGTGGAGGGAGATCCGTTCCCTGGCCGGGGCCGCAGCTGCCGTCGGCCGAGAATCACTCGTTCCTGGAGTGGGTCAGCTGTTGGCCGAGGAGCCTCGAGGCCCCGTAGCCCCGGCCAGCGACCCTCGGCTCTCCTGGTTCCTCGAATCCGCCGTCAACCCGCTCCCGGCAGGCTACTCGCGTGTCCGGGTTGGAGAGCGGGTTTGGGGTCTGACCCACCTTCCGCCAGAAAGCCTGCGATGGTCTGCTCCAGGGGGGGCACCGGAATGGTGGGAAGGCGCATTGGTGGTTCACGCGAAAGCCATGGCGGATCACTGGCAACCCGGCAGCGCCCCGGACTGGGCGCCTTGGGGCCGCGCGATCGATTCGGATCGACGGGACCTGGTGCCGGGCCCCGTGTGGTTGGTCTGGGACGGATCCCTGCCCGCCGAGGGGATCCTCCTCGTGAACGAACTCCGAGTAGTTGATCCGGAGGGGGACGTGCAGCCGGTCGGAGAGTCCGATGGGAATTCCCTCGCCTGGTACACCGTGGAGGGCCCGGACCCCGAGCTGTCCTGGCCGGAAGCGAGAGCGCTCCTCCTGGAACGAGCTGCGACCACCGCCCTTGCTGCGAGCGGTTGGGGCGGCGAGAAGATCCTGGCCACGTTGGACCAGATGGATCTCTGGGACGAAGTGCCCGCAGGCTTCGACTGGATCCCCGAGGCACACCAGGACTGGGGGGTGGGTCTCGACGAAAGTCGACTGCTCACCGCAGTGGCCCGACGCTTGACACTGGAAGGAGCCCCGGTACGAGTCTCGGTTGAAGGATGGGAGAGCACCGGCCTGGACCAGAGCCATCTGTCGGACTGGCTCGACCAAGTGCCGGGCGGCGCTCCCCGGTGGCAGTGGGTCGATCCTGGCCCCGCGAGCGAGGGCGGCCCGGACCTGACCATCCACGCGGAGTTGGTCGGCAAGGAGAGCGGGGAAGAGCCCTCGCGCCTCCCCGGGCGGACCAAACCATGGACTCGGATCTCTGTCCGGATCCGCTTCGAGACCCGATGGGGGCCCGACCTGGAATTCCAGGTCACGGGTCCTCGCATCTACGGGCGAACGTCGCGACTGGATCCTGAAGATCTGGTCGAGCAGGCGCCCGACACCTGGTCGGCATGGTGGCTGGCCCTTTCCCTCAACCAAGAATAAGGACACCCATGATGATTTCCCTCGACCCCAGGCGAGTCCTTCCGTTGCTCGCACTCCTGGTCTTCCCCGGACTCCTCCACGCGCAATTCACCCCGCCCGGGATGTGTGCTGATGCGGCCGACAAGGCCAAGGCGCGAGCAATTCAATCTCCGGAGGCCGTGGCGGTGACGAAGGACGAGGCACTGGGCATGTCCGTCGTCACGAGCGCCAACCCGGAGCGCGCTGAGCAGGATGCCATCAATGCGGCAATTGCCACGATCGGAGATCGAGGGATTTGCGCGATCGGGACCGGCTCGGGGATCGGTTTCGTTTCCACCGTTACCGAGATGTACGGCAAGAGCGAGAACCCGAACCTGACGAAGCTTTCGCAGAGATCGGCTGCCGTCCGGGCGCACCTTCGCGCCAAGGCCCAGCTCATGGAAGCCATGAATGAGATTTCTGTTGAGGGGGTTCAGAAGATCGCGGAGGCTTACGAGGCCATCGACACGGAATCGGCAGCCCTGGAGAACAGCGAGCTCAGTCAAGAAGAACGGAACCGTTCATATGCCTCGGGCTTGGTGAGGGGCGCTGTGGTCTATGACTTCGTGGACGACCCTGACGCGGGAACGGTGAAGGTCAGCGTGGTGACCACGCCGAAGACCCGCGGTCAAGTCGCCGCCGGAACGAGTGCCAGGACGATGCATGCGACCGACCTGGAGAGCGCTGTCGCCTTGATCAAGATGCAGATCGAGGCCGGTGTGGTGCCTCCGGCCGGCGGGAAGACGGTCTGCCTCCCGGACGGTTCAGTCGCCTTCGTCGGTTTCGGTTCGGCCCTCATCCGGCAGAGGACCGACGGGTCGGTTTCCAGGAATGCGCGCATGGCGGCGAAGGATATCGCGGCATCGAGAGCCAAGGCGAGTCTATTGGCCGTGATCCAAGGCGAGGAGATCAAGGCCGATTTCGAGAACTGGGAGGAATTCAACCAGTCTGAGCGCGACTATGAGCTCCAGATGAACGAGGACGGCTCCGAGGAGATCCGGCAACTCGCAGCCACCGAGCGGCAGATGTCGGCTGCTTCGGTCAGCAAGTCGACCCTGGAGGCTGCGGTGAAGGGGTCGCTTCCCTCCGGGTGTATCCCGATTCCGTGTGTCGCTCCGGATGGATGGGCAGTCTCCGCGATGGTCTGGCACGCGCCGGTGGCCGCGGAGTTGAGCAAGGTGGGCAAGGAAATGGACAACCCTGCCTTCAAGGGTACGAACCAGGGGACGAGAGGCGATTTCCAGATCAACCCCGACGGTTCTTTCAAGCGCGGCGAGGACGGCAAACTGATTCCGGTGTCGCTCGGTAAGGGTAGGGTGACTCAGGACGAGGATCTCTGAGAATCCGCGGGTCCAAGGAGAGGCAGGGCGAGTCTCGCTCTGCCTCTCTCTCCGATTCAGACACAGCCGGCCTAGGCCCGCAGCATCGCCGCGACCAGGCCGGCGTTCCCGGCGGCGACGGCCGCGGCGAGGGCGGCGATCCACCACCGCGCGCGGCTCGGGTGGCGCAGGGCGGCGGTGAGCAGGGCCATCGCGCCGAGCGTGACGAGGCCGGCGACGACGAAGAGGCCCAGGCCCTGCCCGCCGGCCAGGACGAAGCCCGCCAGCAGGCCGGGCAGCACC
This sequence comes from uncultured Planctomycetales bacterium, assembly GCA_964342475.1. Classification (GTDB taxonomy): domain Bacteria; phylum Planctomycetota; class UBA1135; order UBA1135; family UBA1135; genus J029. The sequence goes on along the minus strand of CAYFGE010000020.1, from coordinate 43,440 downwards.
GCGAACAAGCGCAGGTAGGACTCGATGCAATGCTCGTGGCCCTCGAGGGGGCCGAACAGCGGCCACAGCTGCGCGAGCGCGACGACCAGCACCGCCTCGACGGCGGCCGGCAGCCAGGGGCGTCGCGCGGGCTCCATGGCGGCAGAGTAGAGTGGCGCGCGATGCTCCGCCGCCGCTTCCTCCTCGCCGCCCTGCTGCTCGGTCTGGGCGGCTGTGGTGCGCCGCCGCCCCTCGCGCCGCCCGCGATCCCGGCCGGCGAGGACCCGCTGCGCTGGAGCGCCGAGATCGAGGCCCTGGCTGTGCAGACCCCGCCTTCCGAGCATCCCGTGGTCTGCGTGGGCAGCTCGAGCATCCGCCTGTGGCGCACGATGGGGGAGGACCTCGCGCCCTGGCCGGTGATGAACTGCGGCTTCGGCGGCTCGGGGCTGTTCGACGCCGTCTACTGGGCCGACCGCGTGGTCACCCCCTTCGACCCGCGCCTCGTCGTGGTGTTCTCGGGCACCAACGACCTCGCCGGCGACGCGCCCCGCTCGGCCGCCTGGGTCGCGGCACGCTTCGACGACCTCGTCGCCCGCCTGCGCGCCCTCGGCTGCGACGCGCCGGTGGTCTACCTGGCGATCAGCCCGACGCCCTCGCGCGAGCGGCACCTCGAACTCGTCCACGAGGCCAACCGCCGCATCGCCGCGCGCTGCGCCGCCGACCCGGTCCTCCACTTCGTCGACACCGGCAGCGGCCTGCTCGACGCCGCCGGCCGGCCCGACCCGAAGTGGTTCGTCGCTGACCGCCTCCACCTGAACGCCGCCGGCTACGCCCACTGGACCGCCACGCTGCGCCCGGTGCTCGCCGGGCTCCTCGACGGCTAAGCGCGCCCGAGCGCGGCGGTGATGCCGGCCAGGCAGAGCTCGACGTTGGCGCGGGTGCAGCCGGCGCCCATCAGGCCGATGCGCCAGGTGTTGCCCTTCATCGGGCCTAGCCCGCCGCCGATCTCGACGCCGAACTCGTCGAGCAGGAAGCGGCGCGCCGCGGCGTCGTCGGTGCCCTCGGGGATCGCGACGGCGGTGAGCTGCGGCAGCCGCTCGGCGGCAGGCACGCGCATCTCCAGGCCGAGCGCCTCGAGCCCGGCGGCCAGCGCGGCGCCGTGCTCGCGGTGGCGCGCGTAGCGCTGCGGCAGGCCCTCCTCGAGCGCCAGCCGCGCCGCCTCGTGCAAGGCGTAGATCATGTTGATCGGCGCGGTGTGGTGGTAGGCGCGCTCGCCGCCCCAGTAGCTGGCGATCAGGCCGAGGTCGAGGTACCAGCTCTGCACCTTCTCGCGCCGCCCGCGCAGCACCTCGACGGCGCGCGCGGAGAAGCTGACCGGCGCCAGACCGGGCGGGCAGCTCAGGCACTTCTGCGTGCCGGAGTAGGCCGCGTCCACGCCCCAGGCGTCGAGCTCGACCGCCACCCCGCCGAGCGAGGTGACGCAGTCGGCGAGCAGCAGGGCGCCGAGCTCGTCGGCCACCGCGCGCATGCCCTCCATCGGCTGCAGCACGCCGGTCGAGGTCTCGGCGTGGACCAGCGCCATGACCTGGAAGGCGCCGCCGCCGGCCGCGGCGCGGAAGTCCTGCGGCGTGAGGGCGCGGCCCCACTCGCCGCTCACCTCGACCACCTCGGCGCCGCAGCGCCGGGCGACCTCGGCCATGCGCGTGCCGAAGACGCCGTTCACGCCGACCAGCGCGCGGTCGCCCGGCTGCAGCAGGTTGACCATCACGGTCTCCATGCCGGCCGAGCCGGTGCCGCTCATCGGCAGGGTCAGCGCGTTGCGCGTGCCGAAGAGTTGACGCAGCATCTCCGAGACCTGGTCCATGACCTCCAGGAAGCGCGGGTCGAGGTGCCCCAGGGTCGGCTTGGCCAGGGCCTGGAGCACCGACGGCGCGACGTCCGACGGCCCCGAGCCCATCAGGGTGCGGCGCGGCGGGTTCAGCGGAGGGGGGAGCGGAGGCATGCGCCCATGGTAGGCAGGGCGGCGCGTCCGCGGGGCCGCGCGCCTAGACTGAGCGGCTGCCGCGTCGACTCTTCGCCCCGGAAACGCGGCCCTTCCCGCCATGACCTTCCCCGCCCGTGTTGCGACTTGCCTGTGGTTCGACGGCCCCGCCGAGGAGGCCGCGAACTTCTACGTCTCGCTGATCCCCGACTCGCGGATCACGCACGTCCTGCGCCCCGACCCCGACGGTCCGGCGCTGATGGTCCACTTCGAGCTCGGCGGCACGCCCTACCAGGCGCTGAACGGCGGCCCGCACTACCAGCTGAACGAGGCGGCCTCGATCTCGGTCCACACCCGCGACGACGCCGAGACCGACCGGCTGTGGGACGCCCTGACCGCCGACGGCGGCAAGGAGATCCAGTGCGGCTGGCTGACCGACCGCTTCGGCGTCAGCTGGCAGATCGTGCCGCAGGATCTGCCCGGCATGCTGGGCGCCGAGGACCGCGAAGCGGCCGGCCGCGCGATGAACGCGATGCTGGCCATGACCAAGATCGACATCGCCGCCGTCGCCGCCGCCTTCCGTGGCGAGTGAGCGCGCGCGCCTCGCGCGCGTCGCCGGCCTCCTCTACGCCGTGGTCATCGCCGCGGCGCTCTTCGCCGAGGTCGGGGCGCGCGGCGCCGTGCGCGTGGACGGCGATCCCGCCGCCACCGCCGCGCGGCTGGTCGAGCACGCCGGGCTGTTCCGCCTGGGCGTGCTCGCGGACCTGCTCGCCTTCGTCTGCGACGCGGTGCTCGCGGCGCTGCTCTTCGTCCTCCTGCGCCCGGCCGGGCGGACCCTGGCGCTCGCCGCCGCCGCGCTGCGCCTGACCGGGACGGCGGTCTACGCCCTCAACCTCCTGCACGCGCACGCGGCGCTGGCGGTCCTCGGGCCCGGCGGGCCGGCCGCCTTCCCGCCCGAACAGCGCGAGGCGCTCGCCGCCTTCCTGCTCGAGCTGCACGCGACCGGTTACGACCTCGGGCTGGTGTTCTTCGGCGCGCACTGCCTGCTGCTGGGAGGGTTGCTGGGACGCGCAACCGGGGGCGGACGGTGGCTCGGTTTCCTGCTCGGGGCCGGCGGAGTCGTCTACCTTCTGGGCAGCACGATGCACCTCCACTCCCCGGCCGCGGCCGACGCCCTCGTCCCGCTCTACGCGGTCCCGCTGCTGGCCGAAGTCGCGCTGAGCCTCTGGCTGCTGTCCGGGAGGCCGCGCTGAGATGGAACCCACCCTCCTCCTCGCGGGGGTCGGCCTGGCCGTGCTCGTCTGCCAGTGGCTGGCCTGGCGCACCAAGGCGCCGTCGATCCTCTACCTCCTGCTGACCGGCATCCTCGCCGGTCCGGTCACCGGCCTGCTCGATCCGGACGCCCTGCTCGGCGAGCTGCTGTTCCCGGTGGTCTCGCTGGCCGTCGCGGTGATCCTGTTCGAGGGCAGCCTGACGCTGCGCTTCGCGCAGATCCGCGGCGCGGGCGGCCTGCTCACGCGGCTGCTCTTCGTCGGCATGGCGGTCACCTGGGCCGTGGTGGCGGTGGCCGCGCACTCCTTCGGCGGGCTGCCGGTCGAGCTGGCCGTCCTGTTCGGCGCGATCATGGTGGTCACCGGCCCGACCGTGATCGGCCCGATGCTGCGCGCCGTGCGGCCGAACGACCGCGTGTCGAACCTGCTCAAGTGGGAGGGCGTGGTCATCGACCCGCTCGGCGCGGTGCTGGCCCTGATCGTGTTCGACTTCCTGCTCGCCAGCCGCGCGCAGGAGTCGCTGATCGGCCCGGCCCTGGTCGTCTTCCGCATCTTCGGCGTCGGCCTGGTCGCCGGCTGCGCCGCCGGCTGGGGGCTCGGCCACGCGCTGCGCCGCCACTGGGTGCCGGAGTACCTGCACAACGTCGCCACGCTGCTGCTCGTCCTCGGCGTCTTCGCCGGCGCCGACGCCCTGCAGCACGAGTCCGGCCTGGTCGCGGTCACCGCGATGGGCATCTGGCTGGCCAACATGCGCGAGGTCCGCACCGACGAGATCCTCGACTTCAAGGCCAGCCTGACCATCCTGCTGATCTCCTTCCTGTTCGTGCTGCTGGCGGCCCGCCTGGACGCCGCGGCGCTGGCGGCGATCGGCGTCCCCGCCCTGGTCGGGGTCTTCCTGCTCGTGCAGTTCGTCGCCCGGCCGCTGTCGGTCCTGTTCGCCACCTGGCCCGGCGAGATGAGCTGGCCCGAGCGCGGCATCCTGTCGTGGATCGCGCCGCGCGGCATCGTGGCCGCCGCGATCTCCTCGCTGTTCGCGCTCAAGCTCGAGGCGGCGGGCTTCGCCGGCGCCGAGCGCATCGTTCCGCTGGCCTTCACCGTGATCATCGGCACGGTGGTGTGGCAGGGGCTGACCGCGCCCGCCCTGGCGCGGCGCCTCGGCGTCTCCGCCCCCGAACCGAACGGCGTGCTGCTCGTCGGCAGCAACCCGGTCTCGCTGGAGCTGGGCAAGGCGCTGAAGGAGGCCGGCTTCCCCGTGCTGATCGCCGACGCCGCCTGGGAGCACGTGCGCGAGGCGCGCATGGCCGGGCTGGCCACCTACTACGGCAACCCGGTCTCGGCCCACGCCGACCGCATGCTCGACCTGACCGGGATCGGCCACATGCTGGCCCTGTCCCGGCGCGAGGAGCTCAACTCGCTGGCCTGCTGGAAGTTCCAGCACGAGCTCGGCCGCAGCGCGGTCTACTCGCTGCGCGTCGCGCGTGAGCGCGCCGGCGACGAGAAGCACGCCATCGGCGCGCTGCAGCGCGGCCGGGAGCTCTTCGGCCCCGAGGTCAGCCACGCGATGCTGGCCTCCCTGATCGCTCAGGGCGCGACCCTCAAGCGCACGCGCCTGACCGACACCTACGGCTTCCGCGACCTGCGCGAGCAGCAGCCCGACGCGCTGCCGCTCCTGGCGTGGAGCGAACGACGCCGCCTCCGGTTCCACGCCGAGGGCGAGCCCTTCCAACCCGGAACAGGCTGGACCGTGCTCAGCCTAGCCCCTCGTCCGGCGACCCCGCCCGCCGATCCCCCTTCCTCATGAGCCTGCTCGACCTGGTCGGGGACACGCCGCTCGTCCCCCTCGAGCGGATCGTCCCCCGCGACTCCGCCCGCATCCTCCTCAAGCTCGAGTCCGCCAACCCCACCGGGAGCATGAAGGACCGCATGGCGCGAGCCGTGGTCCGCGTCGCGCTCGAGGACGGCCGCCTCGACCGCTCCGGCTCGGTGGTCGAGTACACCGGCGGCAGCACGGGCGTCTCCCTGGCCTTCGTCTGCGCGCACCAGGGCATCCCCGTCACCCTGGTCACCTCGGACGCCTTCTCGCGCGAGAAGCGCGACCACATGGCCGCGCTCGGCGCGCGGATCGAGCTGGTGCCCAGCCCGACCGGCGGCACCACCTCCGACCTCACGCTGTCGATGATCGAGCGGGCGCAGGAGCTGGCCGCCGCGCCCGGCTGCTACTGGCCGGACCAGCTGAACAACGCCGACCCGCTGCCCGCCTACCAGCGGATGGGGGAGGAGGTCCTGCGGCAGACCGAGGGCCGCGTCGACGCCGTCGTGCAGAGCGTGGGCACCGGGGCCAGCTTCCGCGGGCTGGCCACCGCGATGAAGAGCGCCCTGCCCGCCGTGCGCGCGGTGGCGGTCGAGCCGGCGGAGTCGGCCGTGCTGTCGGGCGGCGAGAGCGGCTCGCACGGCATCGAGGGCGTCGGCGCCGGCTTCGTCGTGCCCCTGTGGGATCCCGGGCTGGCCGACGACGTCCACCCGGTGAGCACGGAGATGGCGCGGATGGCCGCGCGCCTCCTGGCCCGCGAGGAGGGCATCTGCGCCGGCACCTCGACCGGCGCCAACCTGGTCGCCGCCCTCGAGGAGGCCAAGCGCCTCGGCCCCGGGCACACCGTGGTGACGGTCGCCTGCGACAGCGGCATGAAGTACCTGAGCACGCCGCTCTACCGCCGGAAGTAGGGCCCTGGCATGGTGGGCCGCGTGCTGGCATCCGCCCTCCTCGCCCTCTGCCCCGCGGCCGCCGCGCCGCAGGATCCGCCGCGTCCCGAGCTGCTCGTGGCCGACTTCGAGAGCGAGGGCTGGGCCGGCTGGCGCGCCGAGGGCGCGGCCTTCGGCGACGGCCCGGCGCAGGGCACGCTGCCCGGCCAGATGGAGGTCAGCGGCTTCGAGGGCGAGCGCCTGGTGAACAGCTACTTCGGCGGCGACGGGCCGACCGGCACCCTGACCTCGCCGCCCTTCCGCGTCGCGCGGCGCTACCTCGTCTTCCGGATCGGCGGCGGCGGCTTCCCGGGCGAGACCTGCCTCGAGCTGCTCGTCGACGGCGCGGTCGTGCGCGCCGCCACCGGTCCGAACACGCAGCCCGGCGGCAGCGAGCGCTTGTCGCGCGTCCACTGGGAGGTGGGGGAGTTCGAGGGCCGCGAGGCCGTGCTGCGGATCGTCGACGCGCGCAGCGGCGGCTGGGGCCACGTCAACGTCGACGACATCCGCCAGGCGGACGCGCCGGCCGGCGTCACGCCCGAGGAGCTGATGCGCGGCCCCTCGCTCGACACCTTCGCCGACTACGCCGCCACCGGCTACGACCAGCCGCTGCGCCCGCAGTTCCACTTCAGTTCGCGGCGCAACTGGCACAACGACCCGAACGGCCTGGTGTACCTCGACGGCGAGTACCACCTCTACTTCCAGCACAACCCGCTCGGCGTGCAGTGGGGCAACATGAGCTGGGGCCACGCGGTCAGCCCGGACCTGGTGCACTGGACCCAGCTGCCCCACGCCATCCTGCCCTACGACGGTGGCACGATCTACTCGGGCACCGCCGCAGTGGACCGGCGCGACACCCTCGGCGTGGCGGTGGACGGCGCGCCCGTGCTGCTCGCCGCCTACACCTTCGCGCGCGAGCCCTTCGGCCAGGCGCTGGCCTGGAGCACCGACCGCGGCCGCAGCTTCACGCTGGTCGACGAGGGCCGGCCGGTGGTGCCGAACCAGGGCTACGACCCCGGGGAGCGCGACCCCAAGCTGCTGTGGCACGCGCCCAGCCAGCGCTGGGTGATGGTGCTGTGGGGGCAGCGCGGCGAGCCCGGCCGCGTGCTCTTCCTGCAGTCGCAGGACCTGCGCCGCTGGGAGGTCGTCGGCCGCTTCGACCGCGACTGGGTCTTCGAGTGCATGGACCTCGTCGAGCTGCCCGATCCGCGCGAGCCCGGCCGCACGCGCTGGCTGATCTACGACGCCAGCTTCGACTACGAGGTGGGGGACTTCGACGGCCGCTCCTTCACCAGCGACGGCGTGGTGCGCCAGGGCGACCTGGGGCCGAACTACTACGCCGCGCAGACCTGGAGCGACGCCCCCGACGGCCGCCGCACGATCCTCGGCTGGATGTACGGCCCGGGCGCGCCCTTCGTCGAGGGCGGGATGCCCTTCAACCAGCAGATGAGCTTCCCCGCCGACCTCGCGCTGGAGGAGGCGCCCGACGGCGGGCTGCGCCTGCTGCGCTGGCCGGTGGCGGAGATCGAGGGCCTGGTCGAGCGCCGGCTGGTCGCCGGACCCTGCCGCACCGCCGCCGCGCGCTCGGCCCTCGGCGGCTTCGAGGCCGAGCTGCTCGACCTCGAGCTGGAGGTGGAGGCCGCGGCCGGAGACCGCTTCGCCGTCGAGCTGCGCGGGCTGCGCGTCGAGTACGCCGACGGCGCCTTCCGCTACGGCGGCCGCGTGCTGCCGGCGCCGCCGCGCGACGGCGCCGTGCACCTGCGCGTGCTGCTCGACCGCACCTCGCTCGAGCTGTTCGCCGACCGCGGCGCGGCGGTGGCCACCTTCTACGCGGTGCCCGACCCGGCCGCGCGGAGCGTCCGCCTCGAAGCGGACGACGCCCTGCCCGTCCGCCGCCTCGAGGCGCGCCGCCTCCGCTCGGCCTGGCCTTCGGCGGAGGACGCCGGGGCGGTACGCTGACGCCGAGTCATCCCTCCCGGACCCGACCGTTGTCGAACCTCCTCCTCTTCCTGCTGATCCCTCACGGCGGCCACGGCAGCGTGCCGGCCTCCGAGACCCTCCTGCACCACCTGCTGGAGTGGGCGCACCTGCCGCTCACGGCGGTCGCCGTCGGTGCCGCGGTCTGGTTGCTGCGCAAGCGGTCCGCCGGGGACCGCGCCCGGGACTAGGCCGGCCGCTCAGGCCCGCGGAGTGAGCGCTGCGCAGGCGCTGCCGGCCAGGTTGGCGTGCTCGACGCCCTGCAGGTCGAGCTCGCGGCCGCCCTCGAGCAGGCGGCGCGCGGTGCGCGCGGCGCGCGCGCGGTAGCCCGGCGTCTTCCAGAACAGGCTGCCCTCGGCGGTCACCACCACCGGACGCGCGGGGTCGAGGTGCGCCGCCACGCCGGCGACCGCGGCGCCGACCAGGTCGGCCGAGCGGTCGAGCAGCAGGCCGGCCAGCTCGGCCTCGGGGCCCTCCCCGGCGCGCAGCGCGGCCAGCGGTCCGCTGCCGGCCGCCGGGTCGAGGCGGCTCGCGGGCAGCGCGGCGCGGAACAGGTGGGGCAGGTAGAAGCCCGACACCGCCTTCTCGAAGCGCTGCCGCCCGGGGTTGTCGCTGGCGGCGTCGAGCGCGTCGTCCCACCGCGTCAGCCCGGGAGGGTCGAAGTTGCCCGACTCGAGGTTCACCGCCATCCGCGGCAGGCCCTCGCGGCGCAGGAAGGCCGCCATGTTGGTGCCGGTGCCGACGATCAGGCCGATGGCCTCGGCCTCCGGGTCGTGCTCGCGCGCGCCGGCGAGCAGCGCGGCGACGGTGTCGTTGAGCACGCGCACCGGACCCGGCCGGAGGCCGCGGGCGGCCACCGCCGCGTGGAGGGCGGCGCCGACGCGCCGGCCCTCGACGCCCGGGATGGCGATGCCCTTGGTCCACTTCAGCAGCACCGCGTCGCCGTCGGCCTCGCAGGCGCTCGGGTAGCTGAAGCAGTAGCCGAGCGGCAGGCCGGGCGGCGGCTCGAGCGCGGCCACCAGCTCGGCCTGCAGGGCGAAGAAGGCCTCGGCGTCGACGCCGTGGCCGGCGCCGCGCGGCACCTCGCCGCCGACCGGGCCGGCGAGCAGCTTCACCGGCGCGCCGGGGGCGAGGGCGACGCGGGCGGCGCGCATGTTCGTGCCGCCCGTGTCGACGACCACCGCCTCGCCCGCCAGCTCGGCGGGAGGCGGGGGCAGCCAGGCCGGCAGCGCCTGGATCTCCTGCCCCTCGGCGGCCAGCCCGGCGGCGAGGCGCGCGCCCAGCGCGTCGCGCACGCCGCGCAGGGCTTCGTCGTCGAGGGCGAAGGCGTCGAAGGACATCGGCTCAGGCGCCGCCCATGCGGCGGGCGCGGTCGGCGACGTCGGCGCGCAGGCGGTCGACGTGGCCGAGGGTGTGCTCGACCACCGAGGCGGTGTCGTCGTGCACCAGCGGGGTGAGGTCGATGGCCCAGCTCAACGCCTCGCTGCGGTCGACCGCGTGCGACTCGAACATCGTGGCGTTGGCGCGCCAGCGGCCGCGGATGGCGAGGTCGTAGCGCTTGCCGCCGCACAGCTGCGAGTCGAAGGTCGCGGCCAGGGCCGCGGCCAGCTCGGGCCGTCCGCCGACCTCGAGCACGGTCTTGTCGGCGTCGACCAGCCAGTCGAGGTCGCGCCAGATCTCGCAGCCGAGCACGCGCGCGGGGCGGTCGGCGGCGGGCAGGCGGCGGAGCGCGGCGATCGCGCGCAGGCAGCAGGCGACGTGGGTGTCGTGCTTGTCCGCCGGGTTGTGCAGGTAGACGGTGTGCGGGCGCGCGGCGGCGAAGACGCGCGCGAGGTCGTCCACCACGCGCGGGTCGGCGGCGTCCTTCACCTCGCGGCTGGGGTAGCCGAGCTGGATCTGGCAGCCGTACTTCCCGAGCTCAGCGGCGCGGCGCTGCTCCTCGCGGCGCACGGCCTTCATCTGCTCGTCGGTGTGGCCGGCGTAGGGCCCGCTGCGCGCGCTGCCGCCGCCGTCGGTGACGATCACGCCGGTGAACCAGCGGTCCTTGCGCTCGTAGCAGGCCTCGATGCCCTCGTAGGCCATGAACTCCTGGTCGTCCTGGTGGGCGCCGACGCAGAGGTGCGTGGTGCGCGCCAGGGCGGCGGCGAGCTCGAGCCCGTCCGGGACGAGCAGGTCGGTGTCGGGGCGGTGGAAGTCCATCGCGCGGCGGCGCAGTCTAGCCGAGGGCGGGCAGGCTGGCGGCGGCGATGGCCTGGCCGTGGCGCTTGTCCTTCTCGTCCGGCGTGACCAGCGCGATGCGCTCGGCCAGCTCGGGGAACTCGCGCGCCAGCACCCCCTCGGCCTCGCGCAGCAGGACCTCGCCGCCCTCGCCCGAGGTGACGCGGCCGAGCGCCAGCAGGTGGCGGACCTCGTAGAACTCGGCCCAGTGCGCCACCGCGTAGCCGAAGCAGGCGCCGATGGTCTCGTAGAGGCCGCGGGCGCGCGGGTCGTCCGCGGCCATCGCCTCCTGCACCTTCACGAGCTGCTCGGGGAAGGGCATGCCCGCGGGGAAGTCGAAGCCGGCGGCGGGAGCGAGCCGCGCCACGCCCTGCTGGCTGAAGTACTGCACGCCGCAGCCGAGGTCGCCCGACCACTCGTCGGCCGGCGCGTCGTCGCGGTAGTCGGCCGGCGAGAAGGCCAGCTCGTTCAGGCCGAGGGTGATGTGCCCGTCGGCGTCGCAGTAGCCGGCCGCGGTGCTCGTGCCCATCGCGACGCCGAGCACGGCGCCGTCGCCGATCGACATCGAGCCGGCCAGCGCGGTCACCTCGCCGTCGTTGACCACCTCGAAGGGGACGCCACCCCAGGCCTCCTGCACGCGGAAGAAGATGCGCCGCACCTTGCCCTCGTAGTCCTCGGGGCGGATGCCGCGGAACAGCGAGGCCGCCTTGACCTCGTTGTCGACGTAGACCCCGGCGGCGCTGCCGCCGATGGCGTCGACCCGCGGCAGGTGCGCGGCGGCGCGGCGCAGCGAGTCCATGATCCCCTCGTAGTGGTACTCGGGGTCCTGCTCGAAGTAGGGGTCCCACTCGACCTCCTCGGAGTGGACCACCCGGCCGTCGACCAGCGCTGCGCACTTGCGGTCGCTGCCGCCGAGGTCGAAGCCGATGCGGCAGCCGTCGAGGTTGCGCCCCAGCGGCACCGCCCGCTGGCGCGGCTCCGGCACCTCGTCGAGCGCGCAGCCGCGCACCGACAGGCCCTCGTCGAACATCTTGAGGCCGACGATCTCGTGGTCGAAGGCGCGCGCGCCGTCGGCCGCGTAGGCGCCGGCGAGGGCCGCGACCAGCGCCGGCGGGCCGCCGCCGACGTGGATGCGCGAGCCGCCCCACTGCCACACCATGGTCTTCACCATGCGCTCGACGTAGCGCTCGTTGAGCGCCGCCGCCGCGCCCTCGTGCGGCAGGATGCGCAGGTCGAGGACGAAGCAGGTGCCGTCGGCGCGCGACAGGCCGAGGCGCAGCGGCGCCGCGCCCGGGTCGGCCGCGACGCGGGCGCGGTAGGCGCGGTTCCACAGCACCGCCGGCCGGAAACCGGGGTCGAGGAGGGGCTTCGTGGGGACGTCGAAGGGGATTCCGGCGCTCATCGCGCGCCATCTTCGCCGCGTTCGCGCACCATCTCCAGCCCGAGGTCGATGTACTGCCCGCCGCCGGTCTGGCGGCAGTGGACGGCCAGCGTGTTGACGCCCTGCCGCAGCAGGCCGCGCGCCTCCGGGCCGAGCGCCACCAGGGTGTAGGAGGTGGTGTAGCCCTCCAGCCGGGCCACCCGCGTGCCGTTCAGCCACACCTCGGCGTCCTCGTCGTGGTGGACGCGCAGGTAGAGCTCCCCCGCGGGCAGCTCGCCCTTCCACGGGAAGCTGCGGCGCAGCCAGATCTCCGGGCCGCTCCACTCGGTGGCGACCACGGCGCCGGGGGTGCCGGCGGTGCCGAAGCCGCCGGGGCCGCGCGACCAGGCGGAGGCGTCGAAGTCCGGCTGCTCCCAGCCGGCGGCGGGCGCGGCGGTGGTCCAGCTCCAGGTCTGCGCGGTGCGTCGCGAGGACTCGAGCACGGTCTCGACCACCGGCGGGGGCTCGTAGAGGCGCAGGTTCGCCGCGCGCACGACCGCCGGGTCCATCTTCACGAGCTCGCGGTCGTAGGTCATCAGGCCGTTCACCTCGACCTCGACGTCGGTGGTCTGGGTGTAGACCGCCGCGCACAGCCCCTCGTGGACCAGCGGGCGCAGCCGCTCGACCAGGTCGAGGTAGGCGGCGGTCAGCGCCCCGGCGTCCTCGTAGCTGCGGTAGCCCCAGTTCTTCTCGTCCTGCCAGGTGTGGCCGGGGAGCGGCAGGCCGAGGCCGCCGAACTCGCCCAGCACGGCGGCGCGGCGCGCCTCGAGCGGCGGCATGCCCGGCCCCGGGTAGACGTGGAAGTCGTAGACGTCGCCGACTCCGCGGTCGGCCCAGCCGCTGACCGAGTCGACCAGGCGGCTGGGGTCGAGGACGCGCAGCCAGTCCACCACCCGCGCGGTCTCGAACTGGCCCCAGCCCTCGTTGAACGGCACCCACATCACGATCGAGGGGTGGTTGCCGAAGTCTTCGACGAGCTGCCGGTGCTCGGTGAAGTAGAGCGCCTCCGACTCGGGCGTGCGCTCGACGTCCGGATCGGCCGGGCCGATGGAGCGGTCGCCGCTCGGCATGTCCTGCCACACCAGCAGGCCGAGGCGGTCGCACCAGGCGTACCAGCGGTCGGACTCGACCTTGACGTGCTTGCGCACCATGTTGAAGCCGAGCTGCTTGGTGACCTCGAGGTCGTAACGCATCGCCGCGTCGCTCGGCGGGGTGTAGAGGCCGTCGGGCCAGAAGCCCTGGTCGAGCGGCCCGTACTGGAACAGCGGCTCGCCGTTGAGCAGCAGGCGCGGCACGCCGGCCGCGTCGTGGCCGAGGGCGATGTCGCGCAGGCCGAAGTAGCTCGCCACGCGGTCGACCACCTCCTCGCCGCGGCGCAGCACGAGCTCGAGCTCGTAGAGGGTGGGGGAGTCGGGCGACCAGGCCTGCGGCTCGGGGACGGCGAGCGCCAGGTCCACGGCGCCGTAACGCGGGGCGGCCTCGGCCGTCGCCACCTCGTCCCCGTCCAGCAGGGCGCGCGCCTCGAGGCGCAGGCCCTCGGCCGGTCCGTCGATCGTCGCGGTGAAGTCGAGGCGCCCGCGCAGGTAGCTGCCGACCAGCTTCAGGCCGCCGATCGCGCTCTCGGGCACGGCCTCGAGCCACACGGTCTGCCAGATGCCGGTGGTCGGGGTGTACCAGATGCCGCCGGGCTGCTCGACCTGCTTGCCGCGCGGCTGGGTGCCGGCGTCGGTCGGGTCCCACACCGCGACGACCAGATCGTGCTCGGCCGCCGGGTCGAGGGCGCCGAGGTCGAAGCGGAAGGGGTCGTAGCCGCCCTCGTGGCTGCCGACGGCCTCGCCGTCCACCCAGACTTCCGCCTGCCAGTCGACCGCCCCGAAGTGGAGCAGCACGCGCTGGCCGGCCCAGTCGGCGGGGAGGCGGAAGCTGCGCCGGTACCACAGGCGCTCCTCGGCGCCGACCCGCTGCTGCACGCCGGACAGGCGCGACTCGACCGGGAAGGGGACCAGGATCCCGCCGTCCCAGGCGGTCGGGCGCCCGGCCTCCCGCGGCGTCACCGCGTACTGCCAGGTGCCGTTGAGGTTCTGCCAGGCCGGGCGGTGGAACTGCGGCCGCGGGTGCTCGGCGTGGACGGCGGCCGGGTCGAGCTCGGCGCCCCAGCGGGTGAGGAGGCGGGCTTCCTGGGCCACCAGGGAGGAGGCGAGGAGCGCGGTGGCGGCGAGCCCGAGGGCCGCGCCGGTCAGGGAGGAGGTCGAACGCATGGCCCGCCCATGATCCGCCCCGCCGGGGGGCCTGCGTCACCTGCGATTCAGAAAATATTGAGAAAGACGGTCGATTTGGACAAACCCGGGCCCGTTATGATCCTAGACCTGGAGGCGGATTCCCTCGTCCGAGCATCCAAAGAGGAGATTTCCCTTGGAGAAAACCGCCCCGATCCCCGTTTCCTCGGCCGACCGGCCGAGCGTCGCCCTGATCGTCGAGACCAGTCTTGGCTCAGGACGAGACATCCTGCGTGGCATCGCGCGCTACCTGCAGGAGCACCGCCCGTGGTCCGTCTACCACGAGGTGCGCAGCCTCGAGGACGGCTTCCCGCCGGCGCTGGTCTCCTGGGCCGGCCAGGGCGTGATCGCGCGCATCGCGGACCGCGCCGTCGGCGAGCGCATCCAGGCCGCCGGCCAGCCCACCGTCGACGTGCTCGGCATGTGCCCCGAGCTGGGCCTGCCGGTGGTCCACGTCGACGACCGCGCCGTCGCCGGCCTCGCCGCCGAGCACCTGCTCGCGCGCGGCTTCCGCAGCTTCGGCTTCGTCGGCTTCCCCGACACGAACTGGTCGGCCAACCGCCGCGACGCCTTCAGCCAGGCGATCCGCGCGGCCGGGCGTCACTGCGAGATCCTCGAGGAGATGGGGCGGCCGCCGCTCGACAACTGGGAGGACTACCTCCACCGCCTGACCGAGTGGATCCAGGGCCTGCCCAAGCCGGTCGGCATCATGCTGGCCAGCGACCAGCTCGGGCCGCCGGTGCTCGAGGCCTGCCGCCGTCTGCAGGTCGCCGTGCCCGACGAGGTCGCGGTGATCGGCGTGGACGACGACGAGCCGCTGTGCGCGGTGGCCGACCCGCCTCTCTCGAGCGTGCGCCCCGACCACTTCCGCGTCGGCTACCAGGCCGCCGAGCTGCTCGACAAGCTGATGTCCGGCGCGCCGGCGCCCTCCGCGCCCATCCTGGTGCCGCCGCTCGGCGTCACCACGCGGCGCTCGACCGAGGTGCTGGCCCTCGACGACCGCTCGGTCGCCGACGCGCTGCGCTACATCCGCGAGCACGCCACCGACGGCATCAAGGTCGACCAGGTGGTCGAGGCCGTGTCCATGTCGCGCAGCGTGCTGCAGCGCCGCTTCCGCGAGCAGCTGGGCCGCACGATCCACGACGAGATCCTGCGCATCCGGCTCGACGCGGCGAAGAGCATGCTGGCCGACACCGACCTCGCCATCTCGGTCGTCGCCGAGCGCTGCGGCTTCCGCCACCAGGAGTACCTGGGGGCGGTGTTCCGCCGCAAGCTGAACACCACGCCGGCGCGCTACCGCCGCGCGGTGCGCGAGCAGGGCGGCTCCTAGGGACCGCCTCAGGCGCCGGCCGGCAGGCAGCCCGGGCCGAGCGGCTCGAAGCTCTTGTAGGTCAGGATGAACTCCTGGTGGCCGAGGGCCTCCGACACGGTCGGCTTCCCGGCCGCGGTGGCCAGCACCAGCTCGTGGAGGGCTTCGCCGACCTCGGCCAGCGTGCGCGCGCCGGTCAGCACCGCGCCGGCGTCGAGGTCGACGTCCTCGGCCAGGCGCGCGGAGGTCTCGGGGTTGCCGCAGACCTTGATCACCGGGGCCAGCGCCGAGCCGACCACCGACCCGCGGCCAGTGGCGAACAGCGTCAGGTGACAGCCGCAGGCGATCAGCTCGGCGATCTCGGCGTTGTCGCTGATGTTCGGGAAGCCGAAGCGGACCTCGCCGTCCGGCACCACGTCGAGCAGGTAGAGGCCGCCGCGCGGCGGCTGGTCGCCGGGCTTGAGCAGGCCGGCGATCGGCGCGCTGCCGCTCTTGGCGTAGGCGCCCATCGACTTCTCCTCCTGGGTCGTCAGCTCGCCGACGGCGTTGCCCGAGGCGAAGCTGCCGTGGCCGAGCACGGCGTAGTAGCGGCGCGCCTTCTCGACCGAGGCGACCAGCGCGCGACCGAGCTCGGGAGTGGCGGCGCGGCGCGCGAGGTGCGGCTCGCAGCCGATCAGCTCGCCGGTCTCCTCGAAGATGCAGGCCGCGCCGGCGGCGCCGAGGCGGTCGAAGGCCAGGCCGACCGCGGGGTTGGCGGTCAGGCCGCTGGTCGCGTCCGAGCCGCCGCAGATCGTGCCGACGACCAGCTCGGAGGGGTCCATCGGCGCGCGCGGCGTGTCCGCCAGCCCGGCGAGGGCCTGCTCGACCCAGCGGCGGCCGGTCTCGACGGTGGCGCGCGTGCCGCCCTCCTCCTGGATGACCAGCGAGGCCACCGGGCGGCCGGAGGCGGCCACCGCGGCCTCGAGCCCGGCGCGGTCGAAGCTCTCGCAGCCGAGCGAGACCAGCAGCACCGCGCCCACGTTGGGGTGGGTGCAGAGGCGCTGCATCATGCGCTCGGCGTAGTCGTTCGGGTAGCAGCCGGGGAAGCCGATCAGGTGCGCGCCGCGCTCGCGGGCGGGCAGCGCGATCTCGCGCGCGACGTGGTGGGCGCACTCCACCAGGTAGGCGACCGCGACCACGTTGCGGATGCCCTTGCGCCCGTCCTGCCGCAGGTAGCCCCGGATCACGCGCCCTCCTCGCGCGCGGCGCGGTGGTCGAGGTAGTCGCTGCGCAGGTTGTGCACGTGGACGTGCTCGCCGGCGGCGATGGCGCGGCTGGCCGAGCCGATCGGCTCGCCGTACTTGAGCACCGCCTCGCCGGCGGCGATCGGGCGCAGCGCCAGCTTGGCGCCGAGCTTCAGGTCGGCGGGGGCGGTGAGCGTCGCGCCGGCGACCTCGATGCGCGTGCCGGCGGCGACCGGGGCGGTCACCACGACCACGTTGTCGTCGGCGTGGATGCGCAGCGCGAGGGGGGCGGGGGCGGGGCTCATGCCGGGACCGGCGTGCCGCCGGCCTCGCTGGAACGATAGCAGGCCTCGACCACGGCCATCGTGCCGAGCACGTCCTCGACCGAGGTCCACAGCGCGGCGTCCTCGCCGGCGGCGAAGCGCTGCAGGTTGGCCATCGTGCCGAGGAAGGCCTCGGGGAACCACGAGCCGTGCAGGCGGACCGGCTGCCACGGGCCGGGGGCGCCGCCGTCGTCCAGCAGGCAGTACTCGAGGGTGTCGGGCTCGCCGGCGGGGTAGTCGAGGTTGACGCCCATCGTGGCGCGGACGGCGCCGCGCGTGCCCTCCCACTTCAGGTAGGACTCCTGGTGGCGGCGGCCGAAGCGGTGGCCGTGGTTGGTGGTCAGGCCGGCGTCGACCCGCGGGCCGTAGTCGAAGGCCGCGCGCGTGCGCACCGAGGCCAGGCCGGGCGTGTCCGGGTGCTGGCGCGTCAGGCAGCTCACCGCGCGCGGCTGGCCGAGGAAGCTGCGGATCAGGTCGATGTAGTGGACCGAGTGGTACTGCACCTCGAGGCGCGGCGCACCCTGCAGGAAGTCCCACTGCTCCCACGGGGTGTGGACGGTGACGCGGGCCTCCATCCCGTGCAGCTCGCCGATCGCGCCCGAGTCGACCAGGCGGCGCGCGACCAGGCAGTAGGGGGCGAAGCGCAGCTGGTGGTTGACCGCCGCGACCAGGCCCTTGGCGCGGCAGCGCGCGGCGATGGCGCGGGCCATCGCGAGGTCGTCGCCCATGGGCTTCTGGATCAGGACGGTGGCGCCATCGGGCAGCAGCTCGAGCACGCCGGGGACCGCGGCAGCGGGCAGGGCGAGGTCGAAGACCGCGTTGGCCGGCGCGCCGGCGACCAGCTCGGCGGCGTCCGCGGCGACCCGCGGGACGGCGAAGTCGGCGGCCAGGGCGCGGGCGCGGGCGGGGTCGAGGTCGCACAGGCCCTCGACCGGGATGCCGCCCAGCCGGTAGGCCGGCAGGTGCGCGCTGCGCACGATGCCGCCGGCGCCGACCACGCAGACCGGGCGCGGCGCCGCGGGCAGCGGCCAGCGCTGGGCCTCGAGCGATTCCAGGTCGGTCATCCGCGCCCGAGGATAGCCGCGCGGCTCAGAACAGCAGCCGGACGAAGCGCGGCCGGTAGATGTCCGCGTAGGTGAAGTGGTCCCAGAAGCTGCCGAAGGTGTTCACGTTGAAGCTGATCAGCAGCTCGCCCGGCGCGGACAGGTGGGGGTGGGCCTTGGCGTGGTAGGTGTAGAGACCGCTCGGGTTCGGCGGGATCGGGATGTCGTAGACCACGGTGAAGTCGCCCCACGGCCCTTCCGGGGACGGCGCGGTGCGCACCGCGATCTGCCCGCCGATCGTGTCGAGCATGAACACCATGAGGTAGCGGCCGTCGGCCAGCGGGGTGACGCTCATCTCGGTGCTGATGCGCCCCGCCACCGGCTGCGAGTCGGTGATGTCGGGCGACCAGCCGGCGCCGTCCCAGAAGCGCCAGGACGCGAAGCGCGAGAAGTCGGCGCGCGGCACGCGGGCGACCACGGCGCGCTTGTTGCCCGGGTCCTCCTGGATGCCGTAGACGTAGACGAAGCCGTCCGGGTGGGGCGCGCCGGCCGCGGCGCTGTTGTCGAGGATCGCGCCGCCGTAGGCGAGCTGGCCGCGGGCGGAGTTCTCCGGGCGCCAGAAGGGGGTCTCGCGCTGCACCGCGCGCGGGAAGGGCGGGCGGTCGTCCAGCGGGACCGTGATCATGCTGACGCCGAGCCGCGTGAAGGGCGGCGGGTTCGTGTTGAAGCGCGCGGCGAACAGGTGCAGGCGGCCGTCGATCGCGATGCCGTCCTTCATCCAGTAGAAGTCACCCGGCTGGGTGTTCGGCGTGGCCGGGCGGAACATCGCCGCCGGCGCGCCGTTGACCGTGTCCCAGCCGAAGCGGATGCGGTCCGGCGCGGCGCCGGCCCCGCGGGGCAGGAAGGCGATGGTGTTGTTGACCATCGTCGTGCCCGGCAGGCGGCTGCCGTTCGGGTCGACGTCGCCGATGAAGGTGTCGCTGAACACGAACCAGGTCGGCGACTGGGCGCCCACGGCGTCGACCCCGTCGAGGGGGATCGAGTAGACGCCGTCGGCCCCGGTCCAGCCGCTGACGCGGTCGAAGACGCCCGTCCATTCGGGGGCGCGTTCGACGGTCCAGGTGGTCTGGGGGACGGCCAGGAGCAGGGTGGCGAAGAGCAGGCCCATGGTGCTCCCAGGCTAACCGAGGATAAGCTGCGCGGGTGGATTCCTGGCCCGAGATCGACTTCGCCGCCGCCCGCCGCCGCATCGCCGGCGTCGTCGAGCAGACCCTGCTCGCGCCCTTCCCGAGCGGCGACGCCCGCGTCGAGCTGCGGCTGAAGCTCGAGTGCCTGCAGGTGGCCGGCGCCTTCAAGGCGCGCGGGGCGTGGAACCAGGTCGCCAGCCTCGACGAGGCCGGGCGCCGCGCCGGCGTGGTGGCGACGAGCTCCGGCAATCACGCCGGCGCGCTGGCCTGGGCCGCGCAGCGCGCCGGGGTGCCGTGCACGGTGTTCATGCCGGCCGACGCCTACCCGAACAAGATCGCCGCCTGCCGCGAGCGCGGCGCCGAGGTCGTGCTGGCGCCGACGCGCGAGGAGGCCGAGGCGGCCTGCGCCGAGGCGGTGGCGCGCGGCGCGGTGCTGGTCCACCCCTACGACGCCGCGCGCACGGTCGAGGGCGCCGGGACCACCGCGCTCGAGCTGCTCGAGCAGTGGCCAGAGCTCGAGGTGCTGGTCTGCCCGGTCGGCGGCGGCGGGCTGATCGCCGGCTGCTCGCTGGCCGTCGCGCGCGCCAACCCCGCGCGGGTGGCGGCCGGCCTGCCCGCGGTGCGCGTGCTCGGGGTCGAGCCCGAGGGCGCGCCGAGCATGACCCTGGGCCTGCGCAGCGGCGGCCCGGTGCAGCTCGAGCGGATCACGACCAAGGTGCAGGGCCTGTGCCCGCTCGACTCGGGCGCGCTCGACATCGAGGTGGCCGCCGCCTGCGTCGAGCGCGTGCTCACCCTGCCCGACGAGGCGATCTTCGCCGCGCAGGCCCGCCTGGTGGGGGAGGGCGGCTGGGTGGTCGAGCCCGCCGGCGCTGCGGCGCCCGCCCTGGTGCTGTCCGGCGCCCTGCCGCCGGCCTGGCTGGAGGGCCGCGAGGCCGCCTCGCCGCTGCGCGTGGCCGCGGTGGTCTCCGGCGGCAACCCCGACCCCGCGCAGCTCGCCGCCGCGCGCGCCGCTTCCGCCGCGCCGCCGGCGGTCTAGAATCCACGGCGATGCAGGACGCCCCGCCGGCCGCCGGCCTCCTCGTCGCGGGCGAGGAACGCGCCGCGCCGCCGGCGCAGGCCGTGGCGGGCGGCTTCGCCTGGGCCTTCACCGCGCGCTCGCCGCACAAGGAGACCCCGAACGAGGACGCCGCGCTGGTGCTCGACCTCGGCGGCGGAGCCGGCCTGCTCGCGGTGGCCGACGGCTGCGGCGGCCTGCCGCAGGGCGAACGCGCCTCGGCCACCGCGCTCGGCGTGCTGCGCGACACCCTCCTCGCCGCGAACGGGGCCGCGCCCGAGGGCGAGGCCGACGGCGGCTGGTCCGCGCGCGTCTACGCCGCCTTCGAGGCCGCCTCGCGGGCGGTCTCCGCGCTGGGCGGACCCTGCACCACGCTTTCGGTGGTGCTGCTCGAAGGCGGCGCGGCGCGCCCCTTCCACGCCGGCGACTCGCCGATCCTGGTCTTCGGCCAGCGCGGCCGGCGCAAGCTCGAGGTGGTCGCCCACTCGCCGACCGCCTACGCGGTCGAGGCCGGCTTCCTGGTCGAGGAGGAGGCCCTGCTCCACGAGGACCGCCACCTCGTGCTGAACGCTCTCGGCGCCGAGGGCGCGCGCATCGAGATCGGCGCGCCGGTGCCGCTGGCGCCCTTCGACACCGTGCTCGTCGCCTCGGACGGCCTGTCCGACAACCTCTACACCGAGGAGACCGTCGCCCTCCTGCGCGCCGGCCGCCTCGACCGCGGCCTCGCCGCCGTCGCCGCCCGCGCCGCCGAGCGCATGGAGCAGGAGGGGCAGGGCGGCCCCGGGCACGCCGACGACCTCACCCTGCTCGCCTTCCGCCGCGGCCGCGCCGCCGGAGCCCCGCGATGACCCCGAAGACCTCCAACCTGACCCGCGTGCTCCAGATCATCGTCGGCGCCCTGGCCTTCGGCTGCCTCGTCCTGGGCGCCGTCGTCCTGGTGCTGGCCCTCGGCGGCGGCCTCGAGCCGCGCGCGATGGACCCGCTGCCCTACTGGCTCGTCCTCTGCGGCCTCGCGGCGCTCGCCGTGCTCGTGCCGGCGCTGACCGAGAACGGCTTCCGCCGCCGCCTGCGCGAGCTGATCGCGCAGGGCGCGGCGCAGGCCGCCGGCCAGCAGATGGTCTCGCGCACGGTCGTCGTCGCCGCGGTCACCGAGGCCTTCGGCTTCGCCGGCGGCACCTTCGTCCTGGTCACCGCCGACGCCGCCTTCGCCTTCGCGCCCTTCGTGGCCGCGGCGCGGCTGCTGCTGATGTTCCCGACCGAGGCGCGCGTGCAGCAGCTGCTGCGCGGCTGAGGGGAGGGGCGGCGCCGCGCCCCTCCCGCCTGCCCGGCCCGCTCAGCGCGAGCCGAGGAAGAAGTCGTTGCCCTTGTCGTCGGTGATGATGAAGGCCGGGAAGTCCTCGACCTCGATCTTCCACACCGCCTCCATGCCGAGCTCGGCGAACTCGAGCACCTCGACCTTCTTGATGCAGTCCTGCGCCAGGCGCGCGGCCGAGCCGCCGATCGAGCCGAGGTAGAAGCCGCCGTTGGCCTTGCAGGCGTCGACCACCTGCGGCGAGCGGTTGCCCTTGGCCACCATGACCATCGAGCCGCCGTGCTTCTGGAACAGGTCGACGTAGGGGTCCATGCGGCCGGCGGTGGTCGGGCCGAAGCTGCCCGAGGCCATGCCCTGCGGCGTCTTGGCCGGGCCGGCGTAGTAGACCGGGTACTCGCGGAAGTACTCGGGCAGCTCGCCGGTCCGCTTGAGGCGCTCGCGCAGCTTGGCGTGGGCCAGGTCGCGCGCCACCACCATCGGTCCGGTCAGCGCGACGGCGGTCTTCACCGGGTGCCTGCTCAGCTCGGCGAGGATCTCCTTCATCGGCCGGTTGAGGTCGATGCGCACCATGTCGGCCGGGCAGCCCTCGTGGCCGAGCTGCGGCACGAAGCGGGCGGGGTCGGTCTCGAGCTGCTCGAGGAAGACGCCCTCGGCGGTGATCTTGCCCAGCACCTGGCGGTCGGCCGAGCAGGACACGCCGATGCCGACAGGCAGCGAGGCGCCGTGGCGCGGCAGGCGGATCACGCGCACGTCGTGGCAGAAGTACTTGCCGCCGAACTGCGCGCCGATGCCGCTGCGCCGCGTCATCTCGTGCACCTTCTCCTCGAAGGCGCGGTCGCGGAAGGCGTGGCCGGACGGGCTGCCCCGCTCGGGGAGGCTGTCGAGGTAGCGCGCGCTGGCCAGCTTGACCGTCTTCAGGTTCATCTCGGCCGAGGTGCCGCCGATGACCACCGCGAGGTGGTAGGGCGGGCAGGCCGCGGTGCCGAGGGTGCGGATCTTCTCGTCGAGGAAGGCGAGCAGGGCCTCCTCGTTCAGCACCGCGGGGACGGCCTGGAACAGGAAGCTCTTGTTGGCCGAGCCGCCGCCCTTGGCCATGAACAGGAAGTGGTACTCCGCGCCGTCGGTGGACAGCAGGTCGACCTGCGCCGGCAGGTTGGTGCCGGTGTTCTTCTCCTCGAACATCGACAGCGGGGCGAGCTGCGAGTAGCGCAGGTTGTCCTTGGCGTAGGTGCGCTCGATGCCGCGCGACAGCGCCTCCTCGTCGCCGCCGGGGGTCCACACGCGCTGGCCCTTCTTGCCCATCACGATCGCGGTGCCGGTGTCCTGGCACATGGGCAGCACGCCCTGCGCCGAGATGGTCGCGTTGTTGAGCAGGTCGAGGGCGACGAAGCGGTCGTTGGGCGAGGCCTCCGGGTCGTCGACGATGGCGCGCAGCTGCTCCAGGTGGCCGGGGCGCAGCAGGTGGGCGCAGTCGTGGAAGGCCTGCTGGGCGAGCAGGCTGAGGGCCTCGGGCTCGACCTTCAGCACCGTCTCGCCGTCCACCTCGAGGGTCGAGACGTGGTCGCCG
This sequence comes from uncultured Planctomycetales bacterium, assembly GCA_964342475.1. Taxonomy (GTDB): domain Bacteria; phylum Planctomycetota; class UBA1135; order UBA1135; family UBA1135; genus J029. The sequence goes on along the minus strand of CAYFGE010000020.1, from coordinate 20,562 downwards.
GTCAGCTTGCGCCACGGCGTCTCCGCCGGGCCGAGAGGGAACATGGGGGAGAAGGCGGTGTCGGATTCGGCCATGGCTCTTGGGCTAAGCGCGGCGGGGCCGGAATTCTAGACCGGCGTCCCGCGGCGGGCGACCGGGGCTCGCGCCGGTCGGCTTAGGATGCGGCCGTGATCGCCCTCCTCGCCCTGTCCCTCGCCCTCGCCGCCGCTCCGGCGCAGAGCCCGTCCCCGCTGGCCCACGAGCTGCGCAGCGGGGAGGCCGTGCTGCGCGTGCCGGGCGACGGGCAGGGTCCGCTGCGCCTGCTGCTGGGCGGCGTCCCGCTGCTCGAGACCGGCGCGCGCGGGCCCTGGCCGGTGGGCAGCGGTTGGCAGGACGAGATGCCCGCGCGCTGGGACCACGGCCGCGTCGAGGCGGTCGAGCGGCTGGGCCATGCCTTGCTCCTGCGCGGGGCGGTCGACACGCCCGCCGGCCGCTGGGAGGTCGAGGACGCCTGGCGCGCGCGGCCGCAGGGCTTCGAGTGCCGCCGCCGCTGGACCTGGCGCGGCGAGGCCGTGTCGCCGCCGGCCGTGCTCGGGGCGCGCTGGCGCACGCCGCTGCGCGGGGCGGGCGCGGTGATGCCCGGCCTGCTCTACCACGGCAACCCCTCCGGCCGCCGCGCGGGGGAGGAGGGCTGGTTCGGCCTCGTGCCGCAGTGGAGCGGCGCGCCCGGCGAGCTCCTGCTGTTCCAGGAGCACCGCTTCCCCGCGCCCTTCGTCTCGCTCGAGGACGCGTCCGGCGGTGCCGGACCCGCGGTCGTCGCGCTGCACGCCTGGCCGTCGCCGCTCGACCACGCCGCGCACGCGGACCTGTGGTGGTCGCTCGGCCTCGAGGGGCGGGAGGACGCCACCGAGCTGCTGCTCCTGTCCGGGCCCGTCGCGCTGAACGGCGCCGCCGGAGTGGTGAAGAGCGGGCAGGGGAGCAGCTCGCCGCTGGCCGACGCCCACCTGCGCGTGCCGCCGGGCGGGGTGGTCGAGAAGCGCTTCCTGCTGCAGGCCGCGCCCGCCGCCCCGGGGACCGGCTTCCAGCACGCCCTGCGCGCGGCCTTCGCCCTGCACGGGCCCTACTCCTCGGCCGGGCTGCCGACCGTCGAGGAGACGGTGCGCGGCAAGCTGCGCTTCGCCGAGTCGCGCTGGCGCGGCGAGCACCCGCAGCCGGGCTTCGCCATGTACCCGCACGACCCCGACCTCTACGTGATGGGCTGGGCGGGGCAGTCCGAGGCGCCGGGCTACGCGCTGCAGGTGCTGGCCGAGCGGCTCGGCCGCCCGGAGCTGCGCGAGGTCGCGCGGCGCAGCCTCGACGCGCTGGCCGGGGCGCCCTTCGACGCCGGCGGCTTCCGCCTGGCGCTGAACGGACGCACCGGCGAGTGGTCGCGCCAGGATCCGGTGTCGCAGGGGCAGGCGATGACCGCCTTCGCGCGCGCCGTCCGCGTCGGACGCGCGCAGGGCGCCGACACGGCCGCCTGGGAGGCCTTCCTGCGCCGCGCCTGCGAGGTGCACGCCGGCCGCCTGCTCGCGCCGGACTGGCGCCCGCGCTCGACCGCCGAGGCCTTCCTCGTCCCCGGCCTGTGCCTCGGCGCCGAGCTGTTCGACGAGCCGCGCTTCCTGGCCGCGGCGCGCCGCGCCGGCGAGCACTACTGGGCGCGCCACCGCACGATGGCCGAGCCCTACTGGGGCGGCACCCTCGACGCGCAGTGCGAGGACAAGGAGGGGGCCTGGGCCGCCTTCGGCGCCTTCCTCGCCCTGCACGAGGCCAGCGGCGAGGACGCCTGGCTCGAGGCCGCCACCCACGCCGCCGAGGTCTGCCTGACCTACACCTACCTGTGGGACGTCGACCTGCCCCCCGGCCGCCTGCGCGACCACGGCCTGCGCACCCGCGGCTGGACCTCGGTCTCGGTGCAGAACATGCACCTCGACGTCTTCGGCGTGGTCTACGCGCCCGAGCTGCGCCTGCTCGGCGAGCGCACCGGCCGCCCCGAGCTGGTCGCGCTGAGCGAGCTGATGTTCCGCAGCTGCGGGCAGATGATCGACGCCCGCGGCAGCCAGGGCGAGCAGCTGCAGCAGACCCGCTTCGCCCAGGGCGGCGACCGGAGCGACCCCGAGCGCTTCCGCGGCGGCTACGTCGAGGGCTGGACGGTGTTCTGGATCGCCGCCCACTTCCTGACCGCGGCCGCCCGCTTCGAGGAGATGGGGGTCCTGGACCAGCTGTGGAGCGCCCCCTGAGCCGCCCGCGTCCCGTAGGATGGGGCGCCCCCGCCCTCCCTCGGGGATCCCCGCCGGTGCCCTCCCCGGCCCACCACAAGAGGACACGATGCAAGCGACCCGAATCCTGATCGCGCCCGCGTTGGCCGCGGTCGTGCTCGGCGCCGGGCTGGCCGCCCAGTCGGCCACCCCCGCCAAGCGCGCCACGACCGGCACGCCGGCCGTCAAACTCCAGCCCGCGCCGGCCGCGCAGGCGCAGGACCCCGCCGAGCAGCAGGCGCAGTACAAGGAGAACTACGCCAAGAAGCTCGAGAAGGAGTTCATCGCCTTCGGCGGCTGGATCACCGACTACGACGTGGCGCGCAAGAAGGCCAAGGCGGAGGGCAAGGTGCTCTTCACCTACTTCTCGCGCTCCTACGCGCCGTGAGGCCCGTGCGACATGCTGGAGAGCGGTCCGCTCTCCGACCCCGCGTTCCCGGCCTTCGCCGCCAAGGTCGTCCCTTACCTGCACATCGCCACGCGCATCGAGGGGCACCCCTACGACGACCTCTACAAGCAGATGGGCGTCCGCGGCTTCCCGACCCTGCGCTTCCTCGACGCCGAGGGCAACACGATCACCGAGCAGCGCGACCGCAGCGTCGAGGCCTTCGAGGCCACGCTGGTCCCGGTCCTCGAGCTGCAGGATCTGAGCAACCGCGTCGCCGCCGGCGAGAAGGGCCTCGAGGCCGACCTCTTCCTGGCCGAGCTCGCCCTGGGCAGGATCGGCTTCGAGGAGGCCCGCGAGAAGGCCAAGGGCTTCACCAAGCTGACCGGCGAGCAGAAGAAGCGCCTCGGCCAGCTGATGCTCGACGCCGAGATCGGCCACCTCATCGCCGGGGTGGGCCGCGACAACGAGGCGGTGCTGAAGGCCGGCAAGCGCATCGAGGAGCTGCTCGCCGCAGGCAAGCGCCCCTCGCCCGCGGTCGAGTCGCAGCTGTGGAGCTTCCTGCTCCGTTACGCCGACCAGAAGGAGGACGCCGCGCTCTACGGCAAGGCGGTCGACTTCATGAAGCAGCGCTACGGCGACGAGCCGCGCGCCAAGGCCTACCTCGAGCGCCTCGAGACGCGCTTGAAGGAGCTGCAGGCCGGCCCGGACGCCTGATCCGGCCCCGCGCCCTCACCGGGCCGCCCCGCCGCGCGCGGGGCGGCCCGGTTCCCGTTTCAGGCGCGCCGCAGCCGCGCCACGCGGACCACGGTGTTGGTGCCGTAGGGGTAGCGCGTGGCGTGCAGGACGAGGCGGCCGTCGGCGCCGCGCTCGACGCGCAGGGCCTCGCCGTTGTCGAGCCACTCGGCGCCGTTCCACTCGCCGTCGAGGCCGGCGAAGGGGCGCGGCCCGGCGCCGCGCGACTCGGTGTGGGCGCGCGTGTCGGCGGTCAGCGTCAGGTCGTGGACGTAGAGGTGGACCTCGTCGCCGTGGCGCAGGCCGAAGTCGCGGCCTTCGCCGAGGATGCCGGCGGTGCGCCCGCGGTAGAGCGGGCCGTCGACGCCGCCGTGCAGGCGGATCCAGTCGCCCACGCGCTCGAGCACCGCCTTCTCGTAGGCCGGCACCGCGCCGGTCGCGGTCGGGCCGATGTTCAGCAGCAGGTTGGCCCCGGCTCGGCGGCAGCCGCAGAGCTCCTCGATGGCGTGCGCCGGCGACAGGTAGTTGAAGTCGTGGGTGGCGATGCCCCAGTGGAAGTTCAGCGTGTGGCACATCTCGCCGGCGACCCACTTCGGGTGGCCGCGGCGGTCGACCGGCTCGGGGCGGCCGCGCTCGAAGGTGGTGCTGTCGACCTCGGGGTGGCTGATCTGCCCCTCGGCGCCGAGGCCGGTGTTGTTGATGATCAGCGCCTCGGGCTGGTGCTCGCGCACCACGCCGTAGAGCGCGTCGGTCTGCCAGTCGGCGTCGGGGCGGCTCCAGTTGCCGTCGAACCAGAAGCCGCCGATCTCGCCGTACTCGGTGCACAGCAGGCGGACCGAGTCGCGCAGGTACTGCTGGTAGGCGTCCCAGTCGGCGTCGAAGCGGGCGTCGGTCCAGTCGAGCGTGGTGCAGTAGAGCATCGGCACGATGCCCTCGGCGCGGCAGCCCGCGGTGAAGTCGGCGATCAGGTCGCGCCCGGCCGGCGTGCGGGTGACGTCCCAGTCGGACAGCCCGCGCGTGTCGTAGAGGCTGAAGCCGTCGTGGTGGCGGCTGGTCAGCGTGATGTACTTCATGCCCGCCCGCTTGGCGGTGCGCGCCAGCTCGCGGCCCGAGAAGTCGGCCGCGGTGAAGCCGTCGAGGAGCGGCGCGTAGTCCTCCTGGGAGATGCCGTGCAGCTTCATCGCCCACTCGCCGCGGCCGATCTGTGAGTACAGGCCCCAGTGCACGAACATGCCGAAGGCCAGGTCCTCGAAGCGGGCCACGCGCGGCGAGGGGGCCGGCAGGGGGCCCGGGTCCTGCCCCGGCTCCTGGCTGACGAGCTGCCAGCGGCCGGCGGCGGGGGGGAGGAGGAGGCCGGCACCGGCGAGGCCGGCGCGCTCGAGCAGCTGACGACGCGAGAGGTCCATGAGGGCCTCAGTCTAGGCGCGGCACGAGCACCGAGCAGCAGCTCACGGCCCCCTCCGCCTTGGCCAGCTCGTCGGCCTCGACCGGGCGGACGCGCAGGCCCGCGGCCTCGAGGCGCGCGCGGGTGCGCGGGAAGGCGGCCGGGTGCAGCACCGCGCCGCCGACCGCCACGGCGTTGGCGGCGAAGGGCTCGGCAGGGTCGACCTCCAGCGTGGCGCAGCCGCGGAAGGCGGCGGGGTCGACCCATTCGGGCTGCACGAGCAGCAGTCCGGGAGCCACCTCGCAGGCCGCGGACTTGAGGTGCAGGCAGCCGCGCAGCGCGACGCCGCGCACCTCGTAGCCGTGCGGCGCGAGCGCGGCCCCGAGCTGTTCAAGGCCGGCGCGGTCGCTGCGCCCGGACATGCCGACCCACACGCGGCGGCCCGAGCGCAGCACGTCGCCGCCGTCGAGGCGGGCCGGCGCGCGCAAGGCGGCCAGCGGGCGCAGCCCGGCGAGGGCGGCCTCGACCGCGGGCCGCTCGGGGCGCCGTGAGGCCGCGCCCGGCCGGGTCAGCACGGCCACCTCGTCCACCACCACGGCGAGGTCCTCGACGAAGACCGCGTCGGGCAGCTCGTGCGCGGCCGGCAGCCGACGCAGCTCGCAGCCGAGCTCCTCCAGCGCGGCCTCGTAGTCGCGGTGCTGCGCGCGCGCCCGCGCCAGGTCGAAGGGCTGCCGGGCCAGGTGGGTGAGCTCGCAGCGGGCCAGCGAGTCGCTGACCGGGCGGGTCAGGGCCAGGACGGGGGCGGCCATGGGCCGAGCCTACGCCCGCCGCCGGCCTTTCGGACCTCGGATAGGATGGGGGGATGGCCAGCACGCTGCTGCCCCTCGCGGGGTTCACGGCCTTCTTCACCCTGCTCCACGTCCTCGCCATCGCGAACGTGGAGCCGGCCTACGCGCGCGCCTTCAAGCTGTCGCGCGGCGTGGCCGCCGCCGTGCTGACCGCCCTCGGCGTCGCCGCCCTGGTCGACGCCGTGCCGCACTGGCGCAGCGCCTTCCTCTACGCCCACGAGGCCGGCGACTGGATGCGCCTCGGCGTGCTGTGCATCTACGGCCACCTCTTGAGCGACTTCGTCTGGATGGGCGTCGGCCGCTGGCGCTTCGGCGTGAAGCCGCGGCCGGACCTGGTCATCCACCACCTGCTCGGCCTGCTCGGCTTCGGCGCCGCGCTGCTGCTCGAGGTCGGCTACGCGCTGGCCCTGATCACCATGATCACCGAGCTGATGCCGGTCACCACCGGCATCCACGCGCTGGGCAAGCGCATCGCCGCGCCAGCGCTGGTCGACGGCTCCGAGCGCGCCCGCCTGCACGTGCTGGTGTGGCTGCGCCTGCCGCTGTGGCTGACCCTGCTGACGCTGACCGTCACCGTGCTGCTGCTCGGCACGCCCGGCTCCCTGCTGGCGGCCTACGTGGTCGCCTTCCTCGGCCTGCTCGGGCTGGTCTCGCTCGACGTGTACTGGATCGGCAAGTGCCGCCAGCACGTCGACTTCTACTGAGCCGCGTCGAGCAGGCGGCGGAAGGCGGCGCGCTGCGCGGCGAAGGCGGCGGCGCGGTCGGCCGGCAGCTCGCCGCGCGCCTCGAGCAGCATCCAGCCGCGCCACTGCGAGGCGGTCAGCAGGCCGGCCAGCTCGGCGTAGGGGTAGTCGTGGCGGTCGTGCGCGCGGACGTGCAGCGTGTCGCCGAAGCGCGGCCGGAGCAGCTCGAAGTTGCGCGCCAGGCCGGCGCCGCCGAGGTCCTGCGCGTTGCAGTTCCAGCACGCGCCGACCGCCGGGTGGTCGGCCACCTCGAGGATCGCCGCGATGGTCGGCGGGTCGGCGCAGCTGCCGTGGACCTCGAGGCGGACGGCCTGGCCGATCTCGGCGGCGTGGCGGCCGACCACGCGCAGCGCGCGCCCGATCTGCTCGACGGTGCGCTCGCGCGGCACGCCCTCGTGGAAGGAGTCGGGCTTGACCTTCACGCCGGTCGCGCCGATGTCGCGCGACAGCTGGAGGAAGTCCATCGTCGCCTCGATCGCGCGAGTCAGCGCCAGCGGGTCGGGGTGGTCGAAGCGCTCGTCGCTGCCGATCCCGACCCACTCGAGCGGGGAGTCGGCCAGGAAGGCGCGCAACTCGCGGCGGCGGCGCGCGTCGAGCGAGGGCTCGACGCCGTGGGCGTGGGTGGTGCGCAGCTCGACGCCGAGCAACCCGCCGCCGACGCAGGCGCGGACCAGCTCGTCGAGGGCGAGGTCGGCGCCCCACAGGTAGGTGACCAGGCCGAAGCGGATGTCGGGCGGCGCGGGGGCGGCGGCCGGGAGGACGCCGGGCAGGGCCAGCGCGCCGGCGAGGGCGGCGCCGCGGCGCAGCAGCGCGCGCCGCGTGGGGCCGGCGGGGGCAGCGGGGTGGCTCACCGCTCCTCCGCCCACGACCCGGCCAGGACGGAGACCCGCTCGGGCGTCAGCTCGCCCGCGGCGAGGACGAAGCGGTAGCGGAGGCGCAGCGTCTCCCCGGCGGGCAGCACGAAGTCGCCGGTTCCGGGCGCCGCGCCCTCGAAGTCGTGGCGGCCGAAGGGGTTGGCCGCCAGCAGGCCGTACTCGCGCGCGTGCCACCAGGTCGGGAAGCGGAAGTTGTCCGGGTGCTCGAGCAGCGCGAGGCCGGCCGGCGCGCCGTCGAGCTCGCCGCGCGCGAGCAGCCAGGCCGCGCGCTGGCCCCAGGCGGCGCCGTCGCGGTCGCCGGCGGCGTTGAGGATCGAGCCGGTCGCCACCTCGCCCTCCACCCGCAGCGGCGCGGCGACGCGCAGCGCCATCGTGCCCTCCTTGGTGTCGCCGAAGCGCACCGCGCGGTCGTCCGGCGCGCGCAGCTCGAGGTCCAGCTCGAGCCAGCGCTCCGCCGCGGCGCCGTCGGCCGGCGCCGGCGCGTGGACCCGCACCCGGCGGCGGTCGTGCAGCACGAGGCGCCCGTCCGGCGCGCGCCACTCGTGCACCGCGGTGAAACCGCCGCGGCCGCTGCGGCTCCGGACTTCCTCGACGCAGACCAGCGGCATGGCGGCCTCGGGATCGTGCCAGAAGTCGACGCCGTCCACGTCGCCGTGGGCGAACCACAGGCCCTGGTGGTGCGGGTGGTCGCGCGCCTCGCCCGCGCGCGGCTCGAGCGGGTAGCCGCGCGTCGCCTCGCGCCCGTCCGCCAGCCGCAGCGGGTGGAAGAAGGCGCGCGGCCCGGCGTCGAAGCGGTACTCGGTGAACAGCTCGTCACCGACCTCGACGCGGACGCGGTCGGCGCGCTCGAGCACGGCGACGAAGGGCGCGCCCGGCTCGTGGTGGGGGAGGTCCGCGCCGAAGCGCGCGTTGACCGCGCGGATCGCCTCGTCCACCCCGATCTCCGCGCCGGGCACGAAGCCGGGCAGGGTGATCACCTGCGCCAGCACGCCGCCGAGCCCGCGGTGCACCGTGCCGCGCGGCAGCAGGACCAGGTCGCCGGCGCGCACCGGCACGCGGCGCAGCAGGCCGGCGGCGTCCGCGGCGTCGCGCAGGCCGGACGGGTCGAGCAGCTCGGGCAGGCGCTCGGAGACCACGATCTCGGCGCCGGGCAGCGCGTCCTGCACCAGGTAGATCTCGTCGAAGCCGCCGTCGACCGGGTGGTAGTGGCTGAAGCTGTCGCGGATGCGCACGCGGTGCGCGTTGAGCGCGTGGTAGAGGTAGGGGCCGTTCTTCCCCTCCCAGGTCAGGCAGACGCGGCGGTAGGCGCCGGCCTCGGTGGCGCAGCCGCCCGGCGTGTCGGTGATGCGCGGGTCGTGGTCGGGTCGGACCAGGGCCGGCAGCTCCGCGGGCAGCGGCGCGGCGAGGCGGAAGCGCAGGACGTCGAGCGGCGGCTCGAAGCGCGCGCGCTGCCCCGGGCGCAGCAGCAGGAGGTCGCCGACGCCGAGCTCGGCGGGGGCTTCGCCGCCGAGGCGGACGCGGCCGGCGCCGCGCTGCACGAAGAGCACCTCGCTGCGTTCGCGCGCCGCGGCCTCGGCCAGGCCGGGCAGCCAGTCCACCGCGGCAGCGGGCGAGAGCGTGCCGCTCCAGCCGCGCTCGCCCAGCGCGATCTTCTCGACCCGCGCGGGGAAGGCGGCGAAGCGCTCCTGCGGCGCGGCGGGCGCGGCGGGCGCGGGCGCGGCGGAGGTCGCCGCGAGGAGGACGAGGAGCGCGGCCGGCATCGGCGCGATTCTAGGCCGGACGGCGCGGCCGGGCGTAGACTCGCCGCGCGTGCTGTTCGACCACGTCTTCGCCGCGCTGCTCGTCGTGGGCCTCCCGGTCCACGCGCAGCTCGTGTCCCACGCGCTGGTGCGGCGCCTCGGCCGCGGCCTGCCGCGGGCCCGCGTACAGGCCTACGCCGCCGCGGTGCTCACGCAGTGGGCGCTGGTCGCGGTCGTCGCCTGCCGCTGGCTCGCCACCGGCCGCCCCTGGTCCGGGCTCGGCGTGGCCGAGCCCGCCGCGGGCAGCGCCGGCTACTCGATCCTCGTCCTGTTCCTCGCCGCCGCCGCGGCCGTGCGGGTGTGGAGCCAGGTCGGCGCGGACGCCGACGCGCGGCGCACGGTGCGCGCGCAGTTCGCCGCCGTCGAGGCCCTGCTGCCGCGCAGCGCGGGCGAGCGCAACGCCGCCTGGCTGGTCGCGCTGACCGCCGGCGTGTGCGAGGAGCTGCTGTTCCGCGGCTACCTCTTCTGGTGGCTGCGCGGCTTCCTGGACGACGTCCCGGCGATGGGTCTGGCGGCGCTGAGCTTCGGACTGTGCCACGCCTACCAGGGCTGGCGCGGCGTCGCCAAGACCACCTTCGTCGGCCTCACGCTGGGCGCGCTCGTGCTGGTGACCGGCTCGCTCGCCCTGGCCGTCGCGCTGCACGCCTTCATCGACCTCAACGCCTTCGCGCTGGCCCACGCCGTGCTCGCCCGCGAGGAGGAGGACGACCCGCTGCGCGGCCTCGACGCCTGGCTCGACGCCGCGCCCGACCCGGACGCGGGCGAGACCGAGGACGAGGGCTGGGGCGGCCCCGACGGCGGCCTCTTCGGGCCCCTCTGAGCCCGAGGAGGCCGGCGCCCGCCGGCGGCTCAGAACTCGAACAGGCCGATGTCGACCACCGGAGCGGTGCCGGCGCCGGTGTCGGGCGCGTGCGGGTCGTCGAGGAAGCGGGCGTTGCCGACGGCGTCGAAGGGGACCGGCTCGAGCACCACGCCGTCGCGGTCGAGGTCGGTGACGTCGAGCAGGACCGCGGCGTTGTCGCCCGCGTCGTGGGCCGGCGAGCCCGCGACCGTGCGGTAGTCGCGGCCGGCGAGGTCGACGAAGCCCGGGTCGACGTCGAGGTTGCCCGCGCCGGCGTGGCCGCCCTGGACCACGCAGTGGCGCACGACGGCGGCGGACCCGAAGAGCTGCGGGTCGTTCGGCGCGCGGTTGGCCCACAGGATGGAGTTGGCCACCGTCAGCTCGGCCGGGTTCGCCGCGCCGGTGCGCGCGAAGAAGGCGCCGCCCTGGTCGAGCGCCGCGTTGTCGTCGAACACGCAGTTCACCCAGGTGCCGCGGCCGCTGGTGATGTTGCTGCCGTTGATGAAGGCCACGCCGCCGCGGTTGGCGCGGTTGGCCACGAACAGGCTGTTGACGAAGCGCACCGCGGGGCCGCCGACCGGGTCGTCCTGCTCGATCGAGGTCAGGTAGACCGCGCCGCCCTTGTCCGGCGTCGTGTTGCGGTCGAAGACGGCGCTGGTCACGCGCAGGGACGCGGTCTGGACGATCACCGCGCCGCCCTTGTCCTCGGCGCTGTTCTGCGAGAAGCGGCAGCGCGTCACGTCGACCGTGGACAGGCCCTCGACGCCGAGGGCGCCGCCGGTGACCGCGTGGTTGCGGCGCAGGATGCAGTTGCGCAGGTCGAGGCGGACGCCGAAGCCGGCCCCGCTGCCGAGGGTCACGAAGACGCCGCCGCCGCGCTGCGGCGAGCCGAGGGCACCGTCGGCGTTGCCGTCGCGGATCTGGAAGCCGTCGATGCGGGTGAGGCGGTTCTGCGGGTTCTCGTCGAGCACGACGACGCGGTAGGCGTTGTCCGCGGCGTTGCCGGGGGCGCCGAGGTCGCCGCTCAGCACCGTGCCGGCGAAGCGGCCGGCGAGCTGGCCGAGCCTGGTCTCGTGGCCGGCGAAGCCGCCGTAGAGCTCGCGGCCGGGCGGCACGTCGAAGGTGGCGCTGCGCGGGTCGAGCGGGTCCTTGCGCACGTTCGGCCGGTAGGTGCCGACGGCCACCCAGACCTGGTCGCCTGGCGCGGAGGCGTCGAGCGCGTCCTGCAGATCGGCGAAGGCGTGGGCCCAGCTGCTGCCGTCGCCGCCGGGCGCGGCGTCGTCGTCCACGTGGTGGACGGTCTGGGCGGAGAGTCCCCCGGAGAGCAGACCGAGGGCGAGGGCGAGGGGGAGGAGGGGACGGGACATGGTGGCGGAGGGGAACCCGATCCTGGACCCGACCGCCGGATCCCGCAAGGGGGCCGTCAGCCCGCGGCGGGCGCGATCCACTCCACGTCCTGCTCCCGCTCGGGGTCGACGGGGAGGAACTGGAGCGGGACCGAGCCGAAGTCGATCCGGCGCAGGTCGATCGCGCGCACGCGGCGGTTGTGCTGCGTGTGGAAGCTGTAGATCCGCCGGCCGAGGTCCGAGACCGAGGTGATCTGGGTGGCGGAGACGAGGTCCTCGGGCAGCGCCTCGCGGGGCATCACCGTGCCGAGCGGGATGTTGAAGCTGTCGAGGATGCGGAAGGACTCGCCCACGGCCTCGTCGGCGTCGGCCAGGGGCCGCACCGAGGCGGTCAGGGCGGCCGCGCGGACGAAGCGCGAAGGAGGGGAGAAGTCGCCGGGGAGGCCGATCATGCCCGAGCCGGCGCCGAAGGGAGCGAAGCGGCGTCCGTCGAGCTCGACCGGCGCGGAGGGGGTCGTGGAGAGCCCCAGGTACTGGTTGAGGTTCGTCACGTGCCAGTCGTAGGTCGGCGAGTTCGTGATCACCCCGAGCACCGGTTCGAAGGTCGTGAGGGTGCCGCCCCGGACGTACTCGACCACCAGGCTGTCGCCGCTCGGGTCGGTCAGCTTCCAGTGGAAGGGCAGCGGCGCGCCGCCGAAGCGCGGGTCCTCCACGTTCACCACGCGGACCTCGCCGAGGCGGCTGCGGACCTCGGCGACCGTCGCGAAGCTCGACAGCATCCACTGCATGAGGTCGCCGACGCTGACCGTGCGCGCGGCGAGCTGCGGGTCCCACTCCTGGTACTCGGCGTGACCCGGCAGGTAGAACATGCCGACCGACAGGCCGGCCTCGTTCATGCCGTCGGGGCCGTAGGGCTGCCCGTAGGCGGTCATCGAGACGAAGCCGAGCTCGCCGCGCCAGCGCATCCCGGTGGCGCCCTCCGGCGTGAGGGCGCGGTACTCGTGGCCGCGCGGGAAGATCCCGATCTTCAGGTCCATGTCGCCGAGGGCCCACTCGTTGGTGCGCGAGACGACGACCGAGCCGTCGGCGGCGATCAGCGTGATCCCGGTGCAGGCGCGGACCACCGGGACCGCCAGGGCACCGAGGAGGCAGAGGGTCAGGAGGGAGCGTCGGAGGAGGGGAGTCATGGTCGTCCGGTCAGGGCTCAGCCCGGCCGCACCCAGCCGGGGTGGATGCCGATGCGAGGGAGGAAGGGGATCTTCAGGCCCGGCGGCCACAGCGAGAGGCCGAGGCTCAGGCCGGCGAGGTGCAGCTCGACGCCGTGGCGCAGGCCGAGGGCCAGGCCGAACCCGGGCAGGTCGGCCTCGACGCCCAGGCCGCCGTCGGTGGCGCCGAGGCGGAGGCCCTCGCCCCAGTCCTTGCCGACCGCGTTGTGGTCGAGCTCGGCGGCGAGGCCGGGGACGGCGGCGAGCAGCTCGGCGACGAAGCTGTTGGAGTTCGGCCCGGGCCAGGCCTCGTACTCCCGCTTCCAGGAGTGGTAGGAGACGGTCTCGTCCTCCGGCGGGGTCCAGTCGGGATCCTGCCGGGCCTGGCGGGCGGCCTCCCGCAGCGCGGGGATGGCGCGCGCCGCCTCCACGCCGCGCCAGCGGGCCAGCACCCGCACCGGCATCCCCCAGCGCTCGTCCTCGGCGGCGTCCGCCGCCGAGAGCACGCGGTCGTTCACGCCCGCGCTCCCGATCACCTCGATCCGCTGCCAGTCCTCCTCGCCCGCCGCCCGCAGGTCGAACCAGCTGTGGTGGGCGAAGGCGGCGTACCACTCGACCTGCGAGGCGATGTTCACCGACTTGAGCAGGATGACCGGCTCGTCGGCGAGGACGCGGTCGGAGGGACGCGGCGCGGCGCAGGAGGCCAGGACGAGGAGGGGGACGAGGAGGGCGCTCGGTCTCGACATGGTGGCGGTCGGGGGCCGCCGGATTCTACGGGCCGGCGGCCGGCGCGTGCATCATGCAGCGCATGGACGCCGCGCCCACCCCCGAAGAGCTCCGCGCCCGGATCGCGCCCCTCGACGCCCGCGACCGCAAGGTGCTCGGCGCCCTGGTCGCGCTGATGATGAGCGAGCCCGGGCGGGTGCGCGACCGCGAGTGGCTGGACCAGCGCTTCGTCGAGGTGGCCGTCTTCGCCCACGGCTTCGACGCGGAGGAGGAGGCGGGGGCCGCCTCCGCGCCGGACGCCGTCGAGCAGGTCCGCGCCTACGCCGTCGCGCGCTCGCGCCCGCTCCTCGACGCCGCGCTCGCGCTCTTCGTGCGCACCGCCGAGGAGCTGCAGGCCGCCGACGCGCCGCCGAGCATGGAGGCGGCGCAGGCCATCGTGCGCGGCTACCTCGACTCCTGAAGGTGCTGGTCGAGCCGCGCCGCCGCCCGGGCGGCGTCCTCGAGGCAGCCGGCCGCGCTGGCCAGCTGCGCGACGCGGGTGAAGTGCTCCGCGTCGCGGGCGCGGTCCTCGCGGTTGACCAGCATCGGGTTGTCCTGCCAGCCGTTGAGCCAGGCGAGGAAGGCCAGGCCGGCCTTGTAGTGGCGGGTCGGCGGCTCGAACAGCGCCTGGCCGAGCGCCTCGCAGGGCGCCATCAGCGCGTCGTAGTGGTCGCGTCGGCCGTGGGCGAGGAAGCGCAGCGCCAGGCCGGCGGGGGCGGCGATCGCGTCGAAGACCCCGAGCAGAGCGTGGCTGAAGTCCTCCGGTCCGTCGCCGCTGATCAAGTCGGCGAAGTGGAAGTCGTCGCCGGTGAGCACCACCTGCCCGCGCGGGGCGATCTCCCGCCGGACGCGCCGCTCGAGCTGGGCGTCGAGCAGCGACAGCTTGACCCCGCGCACCTTCTCCGGGTCCAGCGCCAGGACGCGCTCCAGGCTGTCGCCGGGGAAGTAGCCGCGCATCGCCGGGTGGAACATCTCGCCCAGCCAGTGCAGGTACAGCGGGCCGTCGATGCGCTCGACGGCGGCGCGGTAGGTGGCGACGAAGCGGTCGGCGTCGAGCTTCCAGGCGGTCAGCGCCGGTTGCGGCAGCAGAACCGGCGTGCCGCCGGCGGCCAGGATGCGGTCGGCCTGCCAGGCCCAGCCCTCGGCCACTTGCTCCGGGTCGAGCACCGCCTCGAGGTGGTCGGTGGCCGCGCCGGCGACGAAGCCGCGCTCCAGCCCGAGCGCGCCGGTGCCCTCGATCAGGCGCTCCGCCGCGGCCCAGCCGAGCTCGTAGCGCTGGGCGGTGTCCATGGCCTCGGCGATGCCGAAGCCGTGGCCGGCGATGCGGCGGCGCAGGGCGAAGGTGGTCTCCCAGTCGATCTGCGCGGCGATCTCGCTCGGGTCGCCCGGGCTCTCGAGGGCGTGGCCGAAGGCGGCGTAGCCCGGCTTCATCACCACGTGCGCCGCGGCGAAGGCCAGCCGGCAGGGCGGCGGCGAACCGCCGGCGGCGTCCAGCCCGGCCAGCTCCGCGCGCCACGGCTCCAGGACCCCGTCGTCGAGATCCTGGACGATCATCCCCGGAGCCCCGCCAGGAAGCCCGGGCCCTTGGTGATCGCGAACCAGGCCAGGAAGACGGTGATCGTCAGCGTGGCCACGACCATGGCGCCGAACCACGCCGCCGCCTTCGGGCCGCGCGGCAGGTCGTCGCCGAGGTAGCCGCGGCTGCGCTGCAGCTTGAGGAAGCCGAGGTAGGCGATCGGCAGCAGGGCGCCACAGAGGATGGTGGTCGGCACCGCGATCCAGATCGCCAGGTCGCTCCAGAAGACCGCGCCGAGCACGCCGGGCGCCGGCAGCAGGCAGGCCAGCTTGTACTTCGGGCTGCCGACCTTCCA
This sequence comes from uncultured Planctomycetales bacterium, assembly GCA_964342475.1. Classification (GTDB taxonomy): domain Bacteria; phylum Planctomycetota; class UBA1135; order UBA1135; family UBA1135; genus J029. The sequence goes on along the minus strand of CAYFGE010000020.1, from coordinate 5,489 downwards.
GCCGAACATCTCGCTGCAGGCGAAGCCTGCGCACAGCATGTGCAGGGCGATGGTCGACATCGCCATGCCGAGGATGCCGAGGTCGAAGACGATCCGGCCGCCGGTCTCGCCGACCACCGGCGCCAGCGCGCCGGCCGCCTCCACCGGCGACAGCCGCGCGCCGCTGAAGGGGGAGTCGCCGAAGTGCAGGACGTTGGCCGTGGCGATGACCATCAGGCTGGTCGCCAGCAGGTAGGGTAGGAACATGCCGGCGCCGAGGTCGAACTTCGCCAGCCGCCGGTGCTCGCGGCCCCAGCCGCGCGCCAGCAGCGTGTAGGGGTAGAGGAAGACCATGTTCACGCCCACCGCCGCCGCCAGGCCGCTGATCACCACCGCCAGGCCGGAGACGCCGTCGCCCCCCTCCGGGATCGCGAAGGCGAAGTAGCCGCGCAGCAGCGCTGCCGGGTCGTGGATGCCGGTCTTCACCACGACGAAGCCGAAGCAGAGCACGATGCCGTAGACCAGCAGCCGCAGGCCGTTGTCGAAGGCCTTGGTCCAGCGCGCCGAGGCGCCGAAGCCGACCACCACGACCACCGCCCAGGCCAGGACCAGCGCGCCGCCTGCGGTGCGGCTGAGCCCGACGCCGGCGACCTGCCCGATGTCCTCGAGGACGGCGCCCGCCAGGCTGTACTGCGCGAAGTGCCAGACGATCGAGGCGACCAGCGCGCCGACCGCCCACCCGTAGGCGAAGAAGGGACCGGCGAAGCGCTTCATCGCCGCGAAGGGGCGCAGGCCGGTCGACAGCGTCTGGTGGGCGACCGCGGCCATCATGACCACCCCGAGCAGCATGGCGACCGGCGCCACCCACAGCAGCTGGTAGCCGAAGGCCGCGCCGGCGAACAGCGAGCTGGCCGCGGTGCCGCCGCCGAGGGTGAGCGCGGCCTGGAGGTAGCCGGGGCCGCCGCGCTTGAGGAAGGCCCACCAGCGGGTGGCGGTGGGGGCGGCGTCCAGCTCGCGCAGCCAGGCGCGCTCGGCCTCGAGCGCCGCCGGGTCGGGCGCGTCCACCATCGGCAGGCCGTGGATCGCGCGGTCGTCGGGGGGCGGGGTGTCGTTCATCGGGGGCTTCCGGTGCCGCCGGCGGCGGCCGGGCCGATCTCGACCTGGTAGGGGCCGATCACGCCCCGGTCGGTGTGCAGGTCGATGCGGAGCTCCTGCGGGCCGACGGCGAGGGGGAGGGCGGGGATCACGATAGCCTCCGCGCCCGGCTCCACCGGCCGGGCAGCCGCGCGGCCGTCCGGCCCGGGCAGCTCGACCCGGCGCACCACGCTACCCGGCAGGAAGCGGATCCGTAGGCGGTAGGGGCCCGGGTCGACGACCTCGAGGTGCCACGCGCCCTGCGAGTCCTTCGACCATCCGGCGCCGGAGAGCTTGCGCCAGTCCTGCCGGGTGAGGACCTGTTCGGGCGCCTCCGCGGCGCCGACCACGATGCGCGGCGGCGCCCAGTTGTCCCGGCGCGTCGTCGAGACGTCGTCGAACCAGGCGTCGTAGGCGGCGCGCAGCTCGGCGACGACCTCGGGCCGCGCGGCGGCGAGGTCGTGCAGCTCGAGCGGGTCGGCCTCCATGTCGTAGAGCTCGAAGGCGGGCTCGAGCGCATCGACCCCGGCAGGCAGCTCGCGCCCGAAGCCCGAGGCGTGGAGCAGCTTCCAGCGCTGCGTGCGCAGCAGGAAGTGGTGGTAGCGGACCCCGGCGTCGCCGCGGTGGGCCTGGACCACCACCGCGCGGTCGCTCCATCCGCCCGAGCGCTCGAGCAGGGGCATCAGGCTGCGGCCGTCCAGCTCGAGGCCGGAGGGGAGCGGCACGCCGCAGGCCTCGAGCACGGTCGGCATCAGGTCGATGTCGGCGGCCACGGTGGCGCCCGCGGTGCCGGGCCGCAGCCGCGCCGGCCAGCGCGCCCACAGCGGCGAGCGCACGCCGCCCTCGTGCACCTGACCCTTCATGCCGCGGCGCCCGCCGACGTGGCGGCGCGTGTTCGGGCCGTTGTCGACCAGGAAGAGGACCAGGGTGTCCTCGGCCGCACCCATCGCCTCGAGCGCGGCGAGCAGGCGTCCGACGTTCTGGTCGATGTTCTCGATCATGGCGAAGATCCGCGCCAGCCGGTCGGCGTCGAACTCGGCGGGGAGGGGGTGGCCCTCCTCCGGCTGCGCGAAGGCGGGGGACAGGTCGCGCGCGCGGTACTTCTCGAGCAGGGCCTCCGGAACGTCGTGGAAGGGGCCGTGCGGCGCGTTGGTCGCCAGGTAGGTGAAGAAGGGGCGCCCGGCCGCGTGCTGCGCCCGCATCCACGCGATCGCGGCGTCGAAGTAGACGTCGGTGCAGAAGCCCTCCGCCTCGACCCGCGCTCCGTTGTGGAACAGGACCGGGTCGGTGTAGCGGCCCTCGCCGCCCTCCGGGTCGGAGGGCTGGCCGATGCCGCCGCCGCGCAGGACCAGCGCCTCCTCGAAGCCCTGGTCGACGGCGCGCATCGGGAAGCAGTCCCCCAGGTGCCACTTGCCGAAGATCCCGGTGGCCCAACCGGCCGCGCGCAGCACCTCGGCCACGGTGACCTCCTCCGGGTCCATCATCGCCCGCCCGACCCAGGTGTCGAAGGCCCGCGTGCGCTGCGGGTACCGCCCGGTCATCAGCGCCGCGCGCGTCGGCGTGCACACCGGGTGGACGTAGAAGGTCTCGAGCCGCGTCGAGGCGGCGGCCAGCGCGTCGAGCTCCGGCGTGTCGAGCACCGGGTTGCCGTGGAAGCCGAAGTCGCCCCAGTCCTGGTCGTCGGTCAGGACCAGGACGACGTTCGGCCGCGGCGTGCCGCTCCCGGGCCCGGGGGGCGGGAACAGGTCGCAGGAGGCCAGGAGCAGCAGGAGCGGGAACCACCGTCGCACGCGGCGATTCTAGGGCTCGGGCCTCAGTTCCCGCCGCCGCGCGGGTTGCGCAGCTCGCGCACCTTCTGCGCCTCGTCCATCGCCCGGTAGTAGGGGTCGAGCGGGAAGCAGCCGCTGAGCATCCCATTGCGCGGGCCGGTGGTGCAGTCGCTGAAGGTGCGGCACAGGCGCTTGGTCTGCAGCGGCTCGCCGCGCAGGAAGTGGAGCGGCAGCTCGGGGTAGGCCAGCAGCATCCGCCCGACGCCGACCGCGTCGACGTGGCCGGCGCCGACCTCGTGCTCGGCGACGTGCGGCAGCCACTCCTGCAGGTAGGTGTAGCCGGTGCCGACGAAGAACAGCTCGGGGAAGGCCTCCTTGCAGCGGCGCGCGGCGCGCAGGTGGTCCGCGACCGAGGCCAGCGGGTCCTCCGGCGGCTGGTAGCCGTCGCTCGGCGGGAAGGCCGCCGGGCGCTGCAGGTGCGGGCAGGTGTAGGGCGAGCCCAGCGTGAGGTTGACCAGGCGGATGTCGAGCTCGCGCAGGAGCTGGAGGAAGGCGAAGGGCTCCTCCCAGTCGTGGCGCAGGGGCTCCTCCTGGTCGACGCCGAAGCCGCCGCGGTAGGGGAGGTGGTCCGGCAGGCCGAGCGGCGCGCCGGCGCCCGAGTCCGGGTCCTTGCCGTGCGGGAAGACGTCGGCGATCGAGACGCGTACGCCGACCACCAGGCCGGGGCAGGCGGCGCGGACCGCGGCCACGATCTCGCGGAACAGGCGGGTGCGGTTCTCGAAGCTGCCGCCGTAGTCGCCCTCGCGGGTGCGCGCGGCGAGGAACTCGTGCAGCAGGTAGCCGTGGCAGGCCTTGACGTCGACGAAGTCGAAGCCGGCCTGCTGCGCCAGCTGCGCGGCGGCGACGAAGCGCTCGACCAGGGCGGGCAGCTCCTCGTCGCGGATCAGCGCCGAGTCGTCGTCGATGCCGAGGCGCGGGTCGAGCACCGGGTGGCGGAAGGCCGTGCGCGGCGCGGCGCCCTCGGGGGTCGGCCGCGACCAGCGCCCCGAGTGGGTCAGCTGCAGGCCGACGACCAGGCCCGCGGTGCTCAGGCCGACCTCGTGGTGGCCGGCGACGACCTGCTCGCGCAGCGCGACCAGGCCGCCGAGCACGTCCTCGTCGTCGTCGAGGTAGAGCTGGTGCGGGTTCGCGCGGCCGTCCTCCTGCACGGCGAAGGCCTCGCCACCCCACACCAGCTTGCAGCCGCTGCGGCCGAAGTTGCGCCAGCGGCGCAGGGTGTGCGCCGAAGGCAGCCCGCGCGCGGTGCCGTCCCAGCCCTCCATCGGGTGGGCGACGAAGCGGTTGCCGATCTTCAGCCCGGCGACCTCGGCCGGCTGCGCCAGCGGCCCGTCGGGTCCGGCCGGGTCCGTCACGCAGTCGAGCTCGGGCGCCAGCGAGCGGAGGTGGTCGCGGAATGCGGCGGCGCTGCCGTGCTTGGCGAGGTTGCGGAAGGACATGCGCCGCTCAGGGTAGCGGCCGGAGGCTGCGGAAGGCAGCCAGGGCCAGGGCCGTCCCGGCCACCGGACCGATCACCGGCATGTCGCGGAAGCTGCCGTCGGCGTGGCGGGCGCGGAGCAGGGCGGCGAGGAGCGGGCCGCGGTGGCCGGCGCGTTCGGCCTCGGGCAGCACGGCGACCGCTGCGGCGGCCGTCGCGTAGTCGAACAGGAGGTAGTGGACCCCCTGCGTGTCGGCGCCGGCGTGCATGAGCCCCTTGCCCTGCTCGGCCGAGAGCTCGGCCAGGTGCTCCTGGAACAGCTCGAGGCGGCGGCGCAGCTCGGGCAGGGCCTCGCGCTCACCGCGCAGCAGGGCCAGGGCGCAGACCGGGCCGCGGCCGGCGGCGCCGGGCAGGCCGACGCCGGACCCGCGGTCGGGCTGGCCGGGGGCGGTGAGGTACTCGAAGCCGCCGTCGGGGTTGCGCATCGCGGCGAGGCAGTCGAGGCCGCCGCGGCGCAGCGCCGGCGGCACCGGCACGCCGGCGGCGTCGATCCGCATCAGGGCGAGCAGCACCCAGGCGGTGGTGAAGCTCATCGAGTGCGGCGCCGGGTTCGCGGCGCCGGCGAGGTCGCCGCTCAGGTAGTAGCTCCAGCCGCCGCCCGGCTTCTGCTTCGAGGCCAGCTCGGCGACCAGGCCGGCGGCGAGGTCGCGCGCGGCGTCGGCGTCGCCCACGCCCTCCTCGATGCAGGCGGCGAGGAGGTCGAGGGTCGCGGCGTGGCTCCACGGCGTGTAGTCCATGAAGGAGACCGGTGCTTCCCGCGCCAGGCTGCGCGCGCGCGCGGCGTGGAGGTGGGCGAGCGCGCGTTCGACCGCCGGGCCGGCGGCCGGGTCGGCCTCGCGCCAGGGCAGCAGCGCGCTCGCCGCCAGCGCGGTCGAGGCGATCGAGAAGACGTCGTCGCGCGCGTCCGGGCCGCCGTCGAGCTGCGCCGGAGCCGGCCACGACCCGTCGGGGCGCTGCGCGGCGAGCAGCCAGGCGCGGGCCTGCTCCTCGGCGCGGGCGGCGTCGGCGGGCTCGAGGACGGCGGGCGGCTGCCAGCGCACCGCCTCGAGCACGGCGGGGTCGGGCCAGCCGAA
>CAYFGE010000019.1:5520-67073 GCA_964342475.1 uncultured Planctomycetales bacterium | reverse complement strand
CCGGCGGCGCGTGGAGCCGGCGCAGCGCCTCGTCGAGCGGCGGGACCCCCGCGGCGGCGCGCACCGCGGCGGGCAGCGGGTCGGGCAGCGGGCCCACCGCCTCGAGGGCGGCGGCGACCAGGCGCCGCAGCTGCCCCGGCCCGAGCCCCTCGACCTCGGGGTAGACGGGCAGCGGGCCGGTCTGCGCCAGCTCCTCCGGCGGCACCACGCGGGCGCCGAAGAGCGCGGTCCCCCGCTTGAGCGAGGCGCGCCCCTCCAGGACCACCTCGCGCCCCTCGGGGAAGGAGTCGCGCAGCCAGGGCATGTTGAACCAGGTCGCCGTGGCCCGACCGGAGGCGTCCTCGACCCGCACGTTCAGGGTCGAGCGCCCACCCCGGCGCCAGACCGAGGCCCCGCGCACCACGACCCGGACGCGGGCGACCTGCCCCTCCTCCAGCTCGGCCAGGGCGGCCGAGCGGCCCGGCTCGTCGTAGCGGCGCGGCAGGACGTGGACGAGCTCGCCGAGGGTCCGCACGCCCAGGTCGCGCGCCAGGAGCTCGGCGCGCCGCGGCCCCACCCCGCGCAGCGCGGTCAGCGGGGCCCCGGGGCCCGTCCCGAGCTCGGTCGGTGAGGACACGCCGCCAATCTACAATTGCCCCCGTTGCCATGACCCGACCCCGCAAGAAGTCCGGCAAGCCCCGCTCTCCGGTCCATCACTCCCCGCAGGCACCGAAGGGCTACGGCCGCCAGTCCTTCCTCATCCACGGGACCACCCGCAGCACGCACTGGGACTACTCCCACCACGTCGTGCCGCCGCTCAGCTCCTCGAGCACCTTTCGCCTCGAGAGCCACGACCGCGGCGAGGCCGGCTTCTGCGGCTTCGCCGACCCCGAGCTGACCGAGTCGAGCAAGCCGCACATCTTCATCTACGAGCGGCTCGACGAGCCGGTGCGCGCGATGCTCGAGGAGCGCCTCGCCGCCGCCGAGGGCGCCGAGATGGGCGTCTGCTTCAACAGCGGCATGGCGGCGATCTCGACCGCGATCCTGCACCGCCTGAAGGCCGGCGACGAGGTGGTCGCGCACCCGACGCTGTACGGCTGCACCTACTCGCTGCTGCAGAACTGGCTGCCGCGCTACGGCATCAAGGTGCGCTACCACGACCTCGCCGGCGACCTCGGCCGCCTGCGGCTGAGCAAGCGCACGCGCGTGGTCTACTGCGAGTCGCCGGCCAACCCGACCATGCAGATCGTCGACCTGGCCGCGGTGGCCGAGAAGGTCGGGAAGGCCAACGCCAGCCGCGCGAAGGAGGAGAAGATCCGCTTCACGGTGGACAACACCTTCGCCACGCCGGCCTGCCAGCGCCCGCTCGAGCTCGGCGCCGACGTGGTGGTCGCCTCGCTGACCAAGGGCATCAACGGCTTCGGCACCGACATGGGCGGCTACATCGCCGCCGGCAAGCAGGACGAGACCTCGATCCTCGTCTTCCGCAAGGACTTCGGCCATCCGCTGTCGCCGACGCCGGCCTGGCGCATCCTGAACTACGGCCTGCCGACCCTCACGCTGCGCACGCGGCGCCAGGAGGAGACCGCCGTCGAGATCGCCGAGTGGCTCGACGCCCACCCGAAGGTGGCGCACGTGCAGTACCCCGGCCTGGCCAGCAGCCCCGGCTACGAGGTCGCGCGGCGGCAGATGCGCGACTTCGACGGCAACTTCGCGCCGGGCAGCCTGCTCTACTTCGAGGTCGAGGCGAAGGATCCGGCGCAGGCCGCCGCGCGCGCCGACGCGCTGGTCGACCACATCGCCAAGAAGGGCTACGTGATCACCCTGGCCGTCTCACTCGGCCAGATCCGCACCCTGATCGAGCGCCCGGGCGGCATGACCCACAGCGTGCTGCCGAAGGAGGTCGCCGAGACCTGCGGCATCAGCGCCGGCGGCGTGCGCCTCGCCTTCGGCATCGAGGACCCGGCCGACATCATCCGCGACCTGGAGCGCGCGCTGAAGGCCGTCTGAGCGTGTCCCCCGCTTCCCGCCCCGCCCTGGCCGGCCTGGTCGCCGCGCTGCTCTGCGTCCTGGCCTACCTGCCGGGGCTGGGGCGCCAGGAGTGGGTCGGCACCGAGGACTTCCGCGCCCGCATCGCGGCCGAGACCGCGGCGCACGGCGACTGGACGGTCCCGACCTTCTACGGCACGCCGATCCTGACCAAGCCGCCGCTGGCCTACCGGCTGCTCGGCGCGACCCTCGGCGCGGCGGGCGAGCACACCCCGCGCGCGGCGCGGCTGCTCGGCCTCGGCGCGCTGGCGCTGACCGCCGCGCTGCTGGCCGCGGCCGGCGCGGCGGCCGGCGGCTGGCGCGCCGGGATGGTGGCGGCCTGCGCCCACCTGCTGGCGCTGAACACGATCAAGAACGGGGTCAACGCCGAGATCGACCCGGTCTTCGCCGCCTTCGCCGTCGCCGCGCTCCTGGCCTGGTGGCGCGCCCTGGAGAAGGACTCGGCGGCGTGGGCGCTGCTCACCGGAGGAGCGCTGGCCCTCGCCGCGCTGACCAAGGGGATGGCCGTCGTCCCCGTGCTCGCCGCCGCCGTCGGCGGCGCGGTGGCCCTGCGGACCCGACCGCGCCCCGCCGTCCTCCTCGCCGCCCTCGTGCCGGCGCTGCTCGGCGCGGCGGCCTGGCCGGCCGCCCTGGCCCAGGTCGACCCCGCCCGCCTCGGCCTCGCCGTCCGCGAGCGCGGCGACTTCCTCACCGGATGGGACGCCGGCGCCGTGCGCGACACGCTGCTCCTGCCGCTGACGCTGCTGGTCGCCGCCTTCCCCTTCTCGCTGGCCGCCGCGCACCGCCTGCGCCAGGCCGGGCGCGCGCCGCTCGACCGCTTCCTGGTCGGGGCGGTGATCGCCTTCGCCCTCGCCGTCCTCCCCTCGGCCACCAAGGCCACGCGCTACCTGCTGCCCTGCCTGCCGCTGCTCGCGCTGGCCGGCACGCTGCGCCTCGAGCGGCTGGGCGCGACGCACCGCTTCGTGCGCGGCGTGGCCCTCGGCGCGGGGCTGCTCGCCGCCGCCGCGCTGCCCGCGGTGCGCGACACGCTCGACGCGACCGGCGCGCTGACCCTGGCCGGCCTCGCCCTGGCCGCGGTGGCCGGGCACTTCCTCGCTCCGCGCCGCCCGGCGCTGGCGCTGGCGTTACTCCTGCTTCCCGTCCGCGGGCTCCAGCCCTGGGTCTACGTCCCCGCCTGGGAGGCCGACGGCCAGTCGGTCGCGCCGGCGGCCGAGATCCTGCGCCAGGAGACCGCCGCGGTCGGTCGCCTCGCGATCGTCCGCCTGGAGAGCCCGCGGCTCACCGACGCGTCTCCGGCCGAGAAGCGCTTCTTCTGGTCCCGCAAGGACTTGGAGGCGGCGCAAGCGGCAGGAGAGGCCTTCGACGCGGTCCTCTGGGGCGGCCGCCTGCCTGCACCCGGGCTCCCCGGCTTCGCTCCGGCCGCCGAGATCCCCTTCGACGGCCGCGTCCTCCCCCTCCTGCGGCGCACCGACTGAGCCGTCCGGCACGCGGCTTGCCGCTCCCTCCCCATGGTCCGCGCCCTCTCCGCCATCCTCCTGCTCCTGGCCACGCCGGCCCTGGCCGCCCAGGGCGGCTACGTCCTCCAGCCCGGCGACGTCGTGATCGCCGACGCGCCCTCGTGGTGGGGATCCGGCAATCCCTCCGCGGTGCGCATCCTGCGACCGGACGGCACGCTGCACACCGTCGCCAGCTCGGCCACCAGCCCGCTCGAGTTCCCGAGCGACGTGCTGATCGACCGCGACGGCGCCATCCTCGTGGCCAGCTACGTCGACCAGGGGACGCAGAACTACGTCTACCGCATCGACCCGCGCACCGGGCAGTTCCAGACGCTGAACCAGCAGGTGCTGGTCGAGCCCTTCCAGATGACGCGTGACGCGGCCGGCGACCTGGTGGTGGCCGACGGCCACGGCGGCCTGGCCCGCATCGACGACCAGGGCGCGGTGCACTGGTTCTCGCCGCCCAGCCACCCCGACCGCAGCCAGTTCGGCGTGGTGCTCGACTACGACGGCAGCCTCTTCGTCACCGAGCCGCCCGGTTACGCCTCGGGCTACGCCTACGACGGCATCGTGTGGCGGGTGGACGCCGCCACCGGCGCGCAGACCCTGGTCTGCCAGGACCTCGTCGAGCTGCCCGAGCCGAAGGGTCTCGCCCTCGGCGCCGACGGCAACCTCCTGGTCACCGACGCGCTCGACTACGGCGCGCAGGTGCGCCACGGCCTGGTCCGCGTGGACCGCCACAGCGGCGCGGTCCAGGTGCTCGAACGCGCCGGCCTGACCACGCCGATGGACGTCGAGCGCTACGCCTCCGGTCGCCACCTCATGACCGACAAGGGGGCGGAGGCGCTGGTCGCCTTCCGCCCCGGCGGCGGCGTGGACCGGGTGGTCTCCGAGCACGACGACGGCGATCCCTTCAACGGCCTGCCGGTGGACCGCCCCTACGGCCTGGCGGTGGTGCCCTGGCTGTGGCTGCGCACCCCGGTGGCGGTGCGGCTGGGCGACACCGTCGACCTGCGCGTCGACACCTCGCCGCGCTTCGCCGGCCAGGAGGTGGTCCTCGCCACCTCGCTGCGCCGTTCGCCGACGCGGATGGCCACGGTCTGGCCGGGTGACCTCCAGACCACCCCGCTCGACCTGGCCCACGCCTCCCTGCGCCGGGCAGCGGTCCCGGCCGACGGCCGCCTGCGCTTCCCGGTCAGCGTGCCGCGCGACCCCGCCCTGATCGGCCGCGCGGTCCAGGTCCAGGCCTTCCTGGAGAGCCTGCGGCTGCTGAGCAACGCCGAGGCCCTGCCGATCCGGCGCTGAATCCCAGGATTTTCACCACCATTCACCCACGCTGGGTCGTAAGAGGAGGCGCCAAGGAACTCCTGGCTTGTTTGGGGGAACCCACCCCCGCCCCGTTATGGGGCACGAGGGGATGGAGCGCTGCGTCGGGGGGATGCAGCGCTCCGACTCTTTTCCCCCGGCCGCGCGCGGAATCCGCCCCGGAGGCGTCCTAAGATCCGCTCGATGGCGAGCTTCCGCGAACGTTACGGACCCTGGGCCGTGGTCACCGGGGCCTCCGCCGGCCTGGGCGCCTGCTTCGCGCGCGACCTGGGCGCGCGGGGTCTCGACCTGGTGCTGGTGGCCCGGCGCGCCGACCGGCTCGAGCAGCTGGCCGGAGAGATCCGCGCCGCCCACGGCGTCGAGGTCCGCGTCGCCCCCGTCGGCCTCACCGCGGAGGACGCGCCGGAGCAGCTCGGCGCCGCTGCGGCCGGCCTCGAGGTCGGGCTGCTCGTCAACAACGCCGGCTTCGGGGCCTGCAGCCCCTTCCTCGACGGGGAGCCGGCCCGCGACGCCCGCATGATCCGTCTGAACTGCGAGGCGGTGGTGGCCGCGGCGCACGCCTTCCTGCCGGCGATGGCCGCGCGCGGCCGCGGCGGCATGGTCGTGGTGGCGAGCACGGCCTCCTTCCAGGCCACGCCCTGGATGAGCCTCTACGGGGCCACCAAGGCCTTCGACCTGCACCTCGCCGAGGGTCTGGCGGTCGAGCTCGCCCCGCGCGGCGTGGACGTCCTGGCGCTGTGCCCCGGCCACACCGCGACCGAGTTCCACGAGGTGGCCGGGGTGAGCGGACCGGTCGCCGGCGGCGCCGCCGACCCGGCGGTGGTCGTGCGCGGGGCGCTCGACCGGCTGGGGCGCCGGCGCCACTGGGTGCCGGGCTGGCTCAACGCGGGGATGGCCTGGGGCACGCGCTTCGCGCCGCGCCGCTTCGTCGCCGCCACGGCCGGCCGCATGCTGGGCAGCCGCCTGCGGCCCTGATCAGGCGATCCGCGCGCGCGCCCAGGCCAGCGCGGCGGCGCGGTCGGGCAGCTCGCCGTCGAGTTGCAGCTCGAAGCCGGCGGCGATCAGCTCCCCCATCTCCGGGCCGGGCCGCATGCCGAGCTCGATCAGATCGCGGCCGCGCAGGAAGGGGCGCGGCCGCTCCTTCTCGACGCCGAGCCCGGCGGCGCGCGCGAGCAGCCAGGCGCCCGGCTCCCACTCCCCGACCGGCGGGTGCGGCAGCGAGCGGCCGGCGCCGTCCGACCAGGCCACCCGCACCAGCGCGGGGAGGTCCACGCGCGCGGCAAGCCGGCGGATGGCGCCGTCGCCGACCCGTTCGCGCGCGGCGTGCAGCTGGCTGGGCCGCAGGTGCTCGCGGACCAGGTCCCATACGCGGTCGGCGATGCCGGCCTCGGCGGTGATCCGCGCCACCAGGCCGCGGGTCAGGTCCTCGGCGCCGGAGTCGTGCATCGGGCTGCGCCAGCGGCCGCGCTCGAAGACCGTGTGGCGCGCCTTGCCGAGGTCGTGGGCCAGCACGCCGAGCATCTCGACCCAGGGGTCGGCCATCGCCTCGCGCACCGCGACCGCCGCGTCGAGGCACAGGGCCGTGTGGCGCAGGACGTCGCCCTCGGGGTGCCACACCGGGTCCTGCGGCACGCCGCGCAGCGCCGCCAGCTCGGGGAAGAGGCGCAGCGCGCCGAGGTCCTCGAGCGCCAGGAGCCCCGCGCCGGGCCGCGCGCCGGACAGGAGGATCTGGCGCCACTCCAGCTCGAGCCGCTCGCGCGGCAGCTCGGCGAGGTCGAGGCTGCGGCACAGCGCCACCGTCTCCGGGTGGACCCGGAAGCCGAAGCGGGCGACGAAGCGGGCGGCGCGCAGGACGCGCAGCGGGTCCTCGGCGAAAGCCGGCGAGACGTGCCGCAGCAGGCCGCGCCCGAGGTCGGCCGCGCCGCCCCAGAAGTCGAGCCGCTCGCCGTCGAGCGGGTCGAGCAGCATCGCGTTGACCGTGAAGTCGCGGCGGCGCGAGGCCTCGCGGGGGTCGAGGTCGGGATCGGCGGTGACCGCGAAGCCCTTGTGGCCGGGGCCGGTCTTCGACTCGCGGCGCGGCAGCGAGACCTCGATCGTGCCGGCCTCGGTGGCGAGGTGGAGCACGGCGAAGCGGCGGCCGACGAGGTGGACGCGGCCGAAGCGGCCGACGAGCGCCTCGAGCGGCTCGGGCGCGAGGCCGTAGACCTCGAGGTCGGCGTCCTTGGCCGGCAGGCCGAGCAGCTGGTCGCGCACCGCGCCGCCGACGAGGAAGGCGCGGCCTCCGGCGGCGCGCACCGCCCGCGCCAGCTCGGTGACCAGGTCGCCGAGGAGGGCGTCAGCGAAGGCGGGGGTCTCGGCCACGGTCGTCTCCGTCCTCAGCGTAGCCCAGCTCGGCCAGGGCGCGGCGGACCTCGGGCGGGATGCCCGGCCCCCCCTCGGCCCGCCCGCCGAGCTCGGCGAGGCGCGCCCGGAGGAAGGCCGCCTGCTCCTCCCGCGTGGCGGCCGGGAGCGCCCCGAAGGTCTCGCGCAGCTCGAGCGGATCGTCCTCGAGCTCGTAGCGCTCGAAGTCGCCGAGCCAGGGCAGGTCGGCCGGCACGCCCGACGAAGGCACGGGCTTGCGCTCCATCACCTCGGGGCTCGTCCGGCCGTGGACGACCCGCTTCACCCCGCCCTCGATCCAGGCCAGGTTGCGGAAGTCGCCGTGGTCGGTCTCGATGCGCACGGGAGCGTCGGCCACCGCCTCGCCGCGCAGGGCAGCGGCGAAGCGCGCGCCGTCGGCCCGCCCGTCGGCGGTGGCGTCGAGCCCGAGCCAGGCCAGCAGGCCGGTCCCCACCTCGACCAGCGAGAAGGCCGCCGCGCGCGGACCGGCCACGACGCCGGGCCCCCTCACCCAGAGCGGCACCCGCGTCCCCTCCTCGTAGGGCAGGTCGCCGTGGTCGCTGGCGCCGTGCTCGCCGAGGGCCTCGCCGTGGTCGCCGGCGAGGACCACCACCACCTCCCGGTCGCGGGCTGCGGCGTCGGCGCGCAGCCGCTCGAGCGAGGCGGCGAGCAGGCGGCGCGCGTCGCGGATCTCGCCGTCGTAACGCGCGCGCAGCTCGTCGAGCGGAGCCTCCTCGAAGCCGGGGGTCGGCCGCTCGGGCCAGGCGAGGTCCATCGGCCCGCCGGCGGGTTCGTAGGGGCCGTGCGGCTCGAACAGGTGCAGCCAGAGGAAGCGCGGGCGGTCCGCCGGGGCATCCCGCCAGAGCGCCTCCGCCGCGTCCAAGGTGTCGGCTCCCGGCCGGACCGGGCGGCCGGCGCCGATCAGCCGCAGCAGCGCCCGCGGCAGGAGGAAGCGCTGCGCCGGACGCAGCCAGCCGCGCAGGCCGCCCTCGCAGGTGGCGAAGCGGTCGAAGCCGGAACCGAAGCCGAAACCGCGGTCGAGGTGGATCACCGAGGGCGCGGCGAGGGTCGTCCACCCGGCCGCGCGCAGCTCGCCGGCCAGGGTCGGGAAGCCACTCAGCACGCCGCCGTTGTTGGTCACTCCGTGCCGGCTGGGGAGCCGCCCGGTGAACAGGCTGGCGTGCGAAGGGGCCGTCAGTCCGGCCGGAGCCCAGGCGCGCTCGAAGCGGGCGGCGCCGTCCTCCAGGCCGGGCAGCGGGTCGGCGGCGGCCACCGCCCAGTAGCGGTCGGCCCGCGTGGTGTCGAGGGTGACGAGGACCAGCTCGGGACCGGAGGCGGGAGCGGCCGGGCGCGGGGGTCGCGAGGTCCCGGCCAGGACGAGCAGCGACAGCCCCGCCGCCAGGCCGAGGCCGGCGCCGAGGCGGGCGATCCGGCGCAGCCCGGGCAGGCGGCGCAGCGGCGGGCCGAGCAGGGCGCCGGCCGCGGCGCCGAGCAGCATGGCGGGCAGGGCCTCGGCGGCGGTCGCCGCGCGGAGCAGGGCCTCGATCCCCACGAGGAAGAAGCCGCAGGCCGCGCCGGCGGCGCTGGCGCCCGCGCTGACGCACCGCCAGCAGAGCATCGCGTCATGCTATTCGGCGGCGGGCGCGATCTCCACAGGCGGCCCGGGCTCCCGCCGACCGTATCCTGGGCGCGATGAACCGGGTCGCCCCCCGCCGCCTGATCGCGGGACTGCTGCTCGCGCTCCCGGCCGCCTGCTCCGGGTCGGCCGAGCCCGACGCGCCGAACGTCCTGATCTTCCTGATCGACACCCTGCGCGCCGACCACGTCTCCGCCTACGGCCACCCGCACAACACGACGCCGAACCTCGACGCCTTCGCGCGCGAGGGCGTGCTGTTCGAGAACGTGTTCGCGCAGGCGCCGCAGACCGCGCCCAGCCACGCCAGCCTGTTCACCTCGACCCACCCGGCCTCGCACGGGATCTGGAACGACGTGAAGACCGAGGGCGGCGCGCTGGTCCACCCGCGCCTGGCCGACCCCGCCGTGACCCTGGCCGAGGTCCTGCGCGACGCCGGCTGGCACACCGCGGCGATCGCCGACGGCGGCTGGCTGATCGAGGACCGCGGCCTGATGCAGGGCTTCGAGCACTACGAGACCAAGAACCGCGGCGTCGTCGACCGCGTGGAGCGCGGCATCGAGTGGCTCGAGAAGCACGCCGGGCGGAAGCAGCCCTTCTTCCTGTTCCTGCACACCTACCAGGTCCACACGCCCTACCTGCCGCCGGTGGGCTACGAGGAGCGTTTCGCCGGCGGCTACCAGGGACCGATGCGCGAGGTGCTCCAGCGCGCGCGCGAGTACGCCGAGTCGCCGGAGATCCGCAATCCGCTGACCGACGTCCAGCAGAAGATCTTCAATCCCGCGCTGGAGGAGGCCACCGCCGCGGACGCCGCCTTCCTGCGCGCGCTGTACGACGCCGAGCTGTCGCTGGTGGACGAGCAGTTCGCCCGGCTGATGGGCTGGCTGCGCGTGAACGGCCACCTCGACGACACCATCGTGATCGTCACCAGCGACCACGGCGAGGAGTTCGACGAGCACGGCGAGTTCGGCCACAAGCAGGTCTACGACGAGTGCCTGCGCGTGCCCCTGCTCGTGCACCTGCCCGGCGGGCCGCGCGGCCTGCGTCGCGCCGACGCCGCCCAGCTCGTCGACCTCATGCCCACCCTGCTCGCCGAGCTGGGGCTCGAGGTGCCCGGAGCCGCGGTCGGCGTGGACCTCGCCTGGCGCGGCCCCGACCGCGGGCGCAGCCCGGACGGCTTCGTGGGCGAGTCCAACCACCCGCGGCACCAGCTCTCCTGGCGCGAGGGCGACGGCAAGGTCGTGCTGCGCCTCGCGCCGGAGCCCGGCGAGGCGGCCTACGACCTCGCGGCCGACCCGGGGGAGCGCGCGCCGCTGCCGGACGCGGCGGGGCGGATCGGCGCGGCGCGGCAGGCCCTCGAGGCCTTCCAGCGCGCCGCCCTCGAGCACCGCGCCGACCACCGGCTCACCCCCACCCTGACCGGGCTGGACGAACTCAGCGAGGAGTCCCGCGCCGAGCTGCAGCAGCTCGGCTACGTCGACCAGTGAGCCAGGACCGCGCGCGGGTCTGCGTCCTGATCGCGACGCTCGGCGAGGCGGAGCTGCTCGAAGCCTCGCTGACCGAGGTGCGCCGGCAAGCCGAGGCCCTCGGCGCCGAGCTGCTGCTGGTGGTGAACGCCGCCGCGGACTCCTTCCCGCCGGAGCGCCGCGCGGCCTGGGAGCGCCTGGCCCACCGCGTCCTCTTCGAGGAGCGCAGCGGCAAGTCGCACGCGCTCAACACCGGGCTGGCGGCCACCGACGCCGCCGTCGTGGCCTTCGGTGACGACGACGCCCTCCCCTACGCCGGCTGGCTGGAGCGGCTGACCGCGCCGCTGCGCACGGGCGAGGCCGGCGTCGCCGGCTGCGGCGGACGCGTGGTCCCGGTCTATCCCGAGGGCGGCGTGCCGGCCTGGTACCGGCGCCTGGTCGCCGGGAAGCGCAGCTCCTTCCTCGGCCCCCTGCACGACCTCGGCCCGGAGGCCTGCGACTACCCCGCCGGCGGCAACACCTCGGTCCTGCCCTTCGGCGCCAACTGCGCCTTCCTGCGCGAGGCCCTCCTGCCGGAGGGCTACGACCCGCGCCTCGGCCCCTCGCGCCGCACCGGCCTGCGCGGCGGCGAGGACACCGTGGCCGCCCTGCGCGTGCAGGCCCGCGGCGGGGTGCTGCGCTACGTCCCCGACGCCGTCGTGCACCACCCGGTCACGCCGGAGCGGCTGCGCCTCGACTTCGTGCAGCGCGGGTACTACCTGCAGGGCATCGAGGCCGTCCGCTTCCTGCGCATCACCGGGCGCCGGACGAAGACCCGCGGCCAGGCGGCGCGCCGCCTCTGGCGGCACCGGATCCGCGGCCTGCTGCGCGCGGCCATGCGCTCGCCGCGCGCCCTCCACCACCGCTTCCGTCTCGCCTTCTACCGCGGGTACCTCGACGAGCTGGCGCGGCCGCTGGAGGAGGCGTGAGCAAGCCCCTCCGCCTCAGCGCCGTCGTCGTGGCGCAGGACAACGAGCGCACGATCGGGCCCGTGCTCCGCCAGCTCGCCGGCCTGGCCGACGAGGTGGTGTTCGTCGACGGCGGAAGCCGCGACCGCACGCCGGAGATCGCGCTGGCCTGCCCGCGGCTGCGCTTCCACCGCCGCCCCTTCGACGGCAGCATCGCGCGGCAGAAGAACTTCGCCCTCGACCAGGCGCTGGGCGAGTGGGTCCTCCTGCTCGACAGCGACGAGCTGCTGTGCGACCGCGCCCTGGCCGCCGTGCCCCGCCTGGTGCGCCACCCCTGGAACCGCTGGTACAAGTTCCCGCGCCTCTGGCTGGTCGAGGAGGACGGCCGCACGCGCCACGCGGTTTCGCGCCTGCACTACCCCGACCACCAGCTGCGCCTGTTCCGCAACCTGCCGGTCTTCCGCTACGACCTCGCACGCTCGCCGATCCACCACAACTTCCCGAAGCACGGGCGCGGCCCGGGCCGCAAGCTGCGCGGCGGCGAGCACCTCCTGCACTTCGACTTCCTGCTGAACGACCGCGCCGCCCGCGAGGCCAAGGTGGCGCGCTACGCCGCCGCCGACCCCGACTCGATGAACACGCACCGGATGTACCTGTGGGAGGACAGCGCCGACCGCCTGGCCGACCTCCCCGCCCAGGGCGAGCACCTGCTCGGCGGCCGGCTCGAGGAGCCGCGGCCGTGAGCGGGGCCCGCCTCGTCTTCGGCCTCGGCACCGGCCGCTGCGGCACCACCAGCCTGGCGCGGCTGCTCGACCACCAGCCCGGCTGCGAGGTCTTCCACGAGTACTTCGTGTACGACCTGCCCGCGGCCGGCGGCGAGGCCTTCGTCGACGCCTTCCTCGAGCGGGCGCGGCGCAGCCCCCACCGCGTGGTCGGCGACGTCTTCTCGGCCTGGCTCTACTACGTCGACCGCATCGCGGCGGCCGCGCCGGACGCGCGCTTCGTGTGCATGCAGCGCGACCGCGCCGGCACGGTGAAGAGCTTCGACCGCTGGTCCGGCCCGCGCAACTTCTGGGTCGCCCACGACGGCACCGAGTGGCAGGCCGACGTCTGGGACTCCTGCTTCCCCGACTTCCCCGCGGCCGACAAGGCCGAGGCCATCGGCCTCTACTGGGACGACTACGCCGCGCGCGCCGCCGCCTTCGCCGCCGCCATGCCCGAGCGCTTCCGGGTCTTCGACATGGCCGAGCTGAACCACCCCGAGGGCCAGCGCAGCATCGCCGAGTTCTGCGGCATCCCCGCCGAGGACTTCCGCCCGCTGGCCGAGTCGCGCCACAACCAGAGCGAGGGCGCGCTGCACCTGCGGAGGCCGAAGCCGTGAGCCCTTCCCCCACCCTGTCCCTGGTGCTGCTCGGCGGCGACGAGGAGGACCTCGCTCGCTGGAGCGCCGCCGCTCCCGGCGCCGAGTGCCGGCTCGCCGCGGACGCCGCGGCCGGCTACGCCGCGAGCACGGCGGAGGTGGTCGTCGTCCTCGACGCCGCCTGCCTCCCGCTGCCCGGCTGGCACGCCCGCTGGTGTGCCGCCTTCGGCGACCCGCAGCGCGCCGCCGCCGCCGGCCGCGTCTTCCCCGCGCTCGACCCGCGCTGCGAGGACTGGGCCCGCGTCGTCCAGCACGAGAACTCCGGCCCCTTCGGCCGCTTCGACCTCGGCCACTTCGACCGCGAGGTGGCCTTCGGCGACCGCGGCTTCCTGCCCGTCGACCACTACGCCGTCCGCCGCAGCGCGCTCGAGGCCTGCGGCGGCTGGCCGGCTGACGACGCCCCGCTGCGGCGGCTGCTCGAGGCCGGTCGGGCCGTCGGCTACCTCCCCGGCGCCGCGGTCCGGCGACCCGTGGCGGCCGACTTCCCGCTGACCGAGCGCTTCGAGGCCGCCTGGCGCGAGCACGGCCGCCGCGAGGTGCGCATGACCGCGCCGGGCGGCTCCCTCACGCGCCGCCTCGCGGCCTGGCGCGCCGGACGCCGCGCCGCCCGCTACCGCCGCGCCGCGGCGGGGCTCGAGCCGCGCTCGAAGGCCTGGACCTGGGTCTGCGCCAAGGCGGCGCTGCACGAGGGCCGCGCCGCCGAGCTGCGCCGCCGGCCTCAGTAGCCGACGTAGCCGAGCTCGGCCAGCGCCTCGTGGTGCGCGGCGTCCTCGTCGCGCACGGCGCCGCCGGCGGCGCGCTCGGCGGCGCGCGCGGCCTCGGCCAGCCGGCCCAGATCGGCCAGCACCTCCGGTTGCTCGGCCGAGAGGTCGGCGAGCTCGCCCGGGTCCTCGTCGAGGCGGAACAGACCGACCCGCTCGAGCCCGCCGTCCTCGTCCTCCTTCAGGATCAGCTTCCACGGGCCGCGGCGCACCGCGAGCCACTCGTGGAAGCGCTCGACGTGCGGGCGGTCGTCGAGCCCGGCGCGGCCCAGCACGCGGCCGGGGTAGCCCTCGGTCGGCAGGCCGGCGAGCCCGAGCAGGGTAGGGACCACGTCCTCGAGCTGCGGCGGGTGCTCGAAGCGGCCGGGCTCGACGCCGGGGCCGGCGAGGAGGAAGGGCACCCGCACGAGCGGCTCGTAGAGCGAGTTCGAGTGCATGACGAGATCGTGCTCGCCGAAGTGCTCACCGTGGTCGGAGGTGAAGAGGACCACGGTCTCGCGGCCGCCGGCCTCGACCCGCGCGAGCAGGCGGCCGAGCACGTCGTCGACGTAGACGACCTCCTCGAGGTAGAGCTGGCGAAGCTGCTCGAGGAAGGCGGCGGCGGGCGCGCGGTCCTCGCCCGCGGCGAGCGCGGCGCCGACCCGCTCGACCACCTTCCAGTCACCTGCCTCTTCCTCGGCGTCGCGGCGGAAGGCCTCCGGCACGCCCTCGGCACGCCCCGGCCGGCCGGTGTGGGCCGCGGGGGCGCCGTAGGGCGTGTGCGGGTCCATCAGGTGGACGAAGAGGAAGTAGGGCCGCTCCTGCTCCAGCAGCTGGTCGAGCAGGGCTTCCGCGCGGGCCAGGCTGACCTCGCCGTTGCCGGTGTTGCGCGCCAGCCCCTTCCACTCGTGGAGCAGCCAGTCCTCGAGCCGCGGGCCGTAGAGGCCGACCCAGCCGACCCAGCTGCCGGACTTCCCGGCCAGGCGCAGGCGGGCGAGGCTGAAGCCGCTCTCGCTCAGCTCCTCGTTGCGGAAGTGGCGGCGCACGATCGGGGTCTCGTCGAAGACCTCGAAGCCGCGCGCGAAGCCGGCGACCCCGCTGATCATCGCGTTGCTCACCACCGCGGCGGTGCGCCAGCCGGCCTCCTGGAAGCGCTCGGAGACCAGGCCGATGCCGTCTCCCATGCGCCACAGGTTGTTGCGCACAGCGTGCTGCACCACCGGGAGACCGGAGAGCATCGTGGTGTGGCTCGGCCGCGTCGAGGAGCTCGGCGCCAGCCCGTAGGGTGCCCAGCGGCCGCGGTCGCGCAGCGCCTCGAGGTGCGGCAGCGAGCCGGCCAGCTCGTCCAGCGAGTCGGCGCGCAAAGTGTCGCAGCTGATCAGCAGGACGTCGGGGCCGGTCGGGGCCGGACCCTCCGGCCCCGCGCCGAGCCGCGGCGGCGGCGTCCCCGGCAGGAGCAGGCAGAGGAGCAGCCCCGCGAAGGGGACCGCGGCGAGGAGCCGTCCCAGAGCGGGCGGCGGGGTCCACGCGCGGGCCAGGCGACCGGCCAGCGGGACCAGGACCAGGCCGACGGCGACCGCCAGCGTCGGCTTGGGGAGCAGGCTGCCGAGTGGCGGGACGGCGGCGAGGCCCAGCGCGGTCCAGAAGGCGGCGCCGGCGCCGGCCGGCACGCGCGCCCCGCGCAGGCGGCGCAGGAGGAGGACGACCCCCGCCACCAGCGCGGCCAGCAGCGCCCCCGCGCAGGCCAGCAGCGCGGCCTCGCGCCAGAATCCGGCGGCCTGCAGCGGCAGGCGCAGGGCGAGGTCGAGGAGCGCGACGAGGCCGGCTCCGGCGAGCAGTCCGACGACCATGGGGCGGAGTCTAGCAGCCCTCAGGCGGGCTCCTCGCCGCGACACAGCCGCCGCAGCTTGCGGTAGCGGTGCCACTCGTAGCGGGCCGCCATCCAGGCCAGGACCAGGCCGGCGCGGCCGTCGCGGAAGCCCGCGCGCAGGAAGTAGGCCTTGAGGAAGCGCAGCGGCGGAGCGAGCAGCATCCGCGGCAGGGCGGCGCGGCGGCCGGCGGCGTGGGCGCTGCGCGCGGCGGCCGTGGTGTAGCCGTCCATCTTGGCCACGTGGTGCGCGAGGTCGCGGTAGGCGTAGTGCAGGAGGTCGCCGCCGAGGCGGCCGACCGGCCCGTCCACCACCACCTTGTCGTGCGGGTCGCGCCCGGCGAAGCGGCCGGCCGTACGACGGAAGAGGCGTAGCTTGCGGTCCGGGTACCAGCCGCCGCCGCGGATCCAGCGGCCGAGGTGGAAGGCGCGCCGCGGCATGGTGTAGCCGGCGCAGGGCGGCTCCCCCGCCGCGAACAGGGCCTCCAGCTCGCGGCGCAGCTCCTCGCCGACGCGCTCGTC
Source organism: uncultured Planctomycetales bacterium (assembly GCA_964342475.1). Lineage (GTDB taxonomy): Bacteria > Planctomycetota > UBA1135 > UBA1135 > UBA1135 > J029. Next base: position 51,249 of record CAYFGE010000019.1, on the reverse strand, counting down.
GGCGTCGAGGTTGAGCACCCAGGGCTGGCGGCAGAGGTCCAGGGCGGCGTTCTTCTGGGCGTTCATGCCGTCGAAGGGGCGCTGCTCCACCCTCGCGCCGGCGGCGGCGGCCAGCTCGCGGGTGCGGTCGCGCGAGCCGCCGTCCAGGACCACCCGCTCGGCGGCGAAGGCGGCGCTGGCCAGGCAGTCGGCGATGTGCGCCTCCTCGTCCTGGGCGATCACGAAGACCGTGACCGGCAGGATTCCCGGCGGGGGGATTTGGGCTTCGCCGCTCATGCGGGCAGAATTTAGCCGCGCCCGTGGCCCTGACGCTCACCGACCCCGCCTGGCCGGCCGAGACGGCCCTCGACCCGGACCGCGCCGAAGCCCTCGGCAGCGGCCTGCGGGGGCGCAGCTACCGCCGCATCGAGGCCCCCGGCCCCTGGGGCGCGACGCTGTTCGCCAAGCACCTGCCGCCGTCCCCGAAGAACGCGCGCCGGGCCCGCTTCGAGTTCCGCATCGGCCAGGAAATGCGTCTGGCCGGGGTGCCCTGCCCGCGCCCCTGGGGCGTGTGGGAGGACGCCCGGCAGATCCTCCTCCTGTTCGAGGACCTCGGCCCCGCCGCGCCCTTCGAGCACGACCCCTTCCTCGACACGCCCGGCGTGCTCGAGGCGACCGGCCGGGCCATCGCCGCGATGCACGACGCGGGGCTGTTCCACCGCGACCTGCACCTCGGCAACATCCTGCGCGGCCCGGGCGACGCGCCGCTGCTCGCCGACTTCGCCAAGTCGCGCCAGCACGGCCGCACGGTCGAGCGCGACCGCATGCGCGACCTCGGCCGCTTCGTCGGCTCGCTGCTCCCGGCCAGCCACCTCACGTTGCAGCGCTTCGCTGAGGCCTACCTCGGTCGCGACGACCCGAGCGACGCCTTCTGCGACCGCATCGAGTCGGCCGGCTACCAGCGCATGCGCGACCACCACGCCAACCTCGACCGGCGCGCCCGCCGCAGCATCCGCGGCGCTCATCCGGAGGTGCTGCGCCGCGACCGCGCGCTGCTCGCGCCGCTGCTCGACGCCGCCGATCCGGACGCCCGGATCGAGGGCGCCCCGCTCAAGCAGGGCGGCCGCTCGCGCGTCGGCCGGGTGCTCCTGGCGGACGGAAGCCGGGCCGTGCTCAAGCACTACCTGCCCGGGCGCGCGCTCGACCCGCGCGACCGCCTCGGTCGCTCGAAGGCGCTGCGCAGCCTGCTCGCCGCCGAGTCGCTGCTGCGCCGCCGCGTCCCGGCCGCCGAGCCGCTGGCGGCCTGGTCGCGGCCGGGCGGCGGCTCCTGGCTGCTGCTCGAGGACCTCCCCGGCTTCCGGCCGCTGCAGCGCGCCGTCCTGGAGCTCGACCCCGCCGCGCGCGCCGACCTCCTGCGCGAGCTGGCCGAGCTGAGCTGCTGGCTGCACCGGCTCGGCGTGGCCTACCGCGACCTCAAGCCGAGCAACGTCCTGGCCGATCCGGCGCGGCCAGCGGGCGACCGCCTGCGCCTGATCGACCACGACCGCAACCGCTTCACCCGGGTGCGGACCCCCGCGCGCCTCGCCATGCGCGACCTCGCCGCGCTGCACGCCGGCCTGCCGCCCGAGGTGCGCGCGGCGGAGCGGATCGAGGCCCTGCGCGCCTATGATCCCGGGCTGCTGGAGCGCCCCGCCTGGCGCAGCAGCATCCGCCCCCTGCTCGAGGAGGCCGCCGCGCGGGAGCACCGCTGGGTGCCGCGCCTGCTCCTCGGCGGAGGACCGCCCTCGTGAGCCGCCTGCGCATCGGATTCGACGTCACCTCGGCCGTGAAGAAGCACGGCCGCGGCATCGCCGCCTACATCCGCCAGCTGCTGCCCGCCGTCCAGCGCGTCGATCCCGAGCTCGAGCTGATCCTGCACATCCGCGACGGCCGCTGGTTCGAGCGCCGCCACCTCGCCGACCTGCTGCCCGAGGCGGAGCGCCGCTGGCAGCTCGCCCCGCGCGCGCCGCGCGGACTCGACCTCTACCACGGGATGGGCGTGCGGCTGCCCGCCCGCTGCGCCGCGCCGCGCGTCTTCACCCTCCACGACCTGCGCGTCTTCGACGTGCCCCAGGCCGAGACCGCGCGCTGGGTGCGGCTGCGCACCCAGCGCACCCGGCAGACCGTGGAGCGCGCCGACGGCATCGTCTGCCTGAGCGAGCACGGCCGCGCGCGCCTGCTCCACCACTTCCCCGCCTTCCCGGCGGAGGACGTGGCGGTGGTGCCGCACGGCGTCGACCACGGCCACTTCCGCCCCGTCGGCGCCGAGGAGGCCGCCCCCGCCCTGGCGCGCCACGGCCTCGACCGGCCCTACCTGCTCCAGGTCGGCCAGCTCGCGCCGCACAAGAACCCGCGGCTCAGCCTGGAGGGCTTCGCCGACAGCCACGCGGCCGCCGCCGGGCTGCTGCTGGTCTTCGCCGGCGGCGCGGTGCCCGGCGCGCGCGAGGAGCTCGAGCGCCGCGCGCGCGAGCTCGGCGTCGCCGACCGCGTCCGCTTCGTCGAGCAGGTCCCCTTCGCCGACCTGCCGGCGCTCTACTCCTCGGCCGAGGCGGTGCTGTTCCCCTCGCACTACGAGGGCTTCGGCCTGCCGCTGCTCGAGGCCATGGCCTGCGGCGCGCCCGGCGTCGCCGCGCGCACCACCTGCCTGCCCGAGGTGGTCGGCGAGGCCTGGCCGGTGGTCGACCCCTACGACGCCGGCGACCTGGCCCGCCACGTCGACCGCCTGCTGATCGACCCCCACCAGCGGCGCGAGGCCGCGGCCGCCGGCCGCCTGCGCGCCGCCGCCTTCACCTGGGAGCGCTGCGCCGGAGCGACGCTCACCTTCCTCCGTTCCCGACTCCGCAAGGTCACTCCCTCATGACGAAACCCGCCCTCCTCCTCGCCGCCCTCGGCCTCCTCGCCCCCTCCTGCAGCATGGCCAGCGACACCGCCTGGGCCGGCCTCCACGCCCACGGCTACGGCGGCATGATGCTGCTCAGCTCCGAGGGCAGCCTCGACGACGTCTCCTCCACCGTCGGCGGCGCGGACGTCAGCGGCGCGGTCGACTTCGACGCCGCCGACGACAGCGTGCTGGTCTACGGCGCGAGGGTCGGCATCGCCCCCTTCGAGCTGGTCTTCGCCGACGTCGCCGCGCGCACCGAGAACGGCGGCACCTTCGCCGCCGGCGGCACCTTCGCCGGCAACACCCTGACCGCCGACCTGGCCTCGACCACCACCCTCGACCTGGCCGTCCGCAAGCTGCTGCTCGGCATCGACCTGTTGGCGACGGACCAGTTCCGCCTCGGTCTGCTGATCGGGGTCGACGAGGTCAGCTTCGACGAGGTCAGCGTGACCGCGGCGGAGGACGCCCTGCTCGGCCTGATCCAGGCCGGCGACCGCGAGGTGGTGCTCCGCGACGAGAACGTCTTCGTGCCGATGGTCGGCCTCCGCGCCGACCTGCAGCTGCCCGCCGGCCTGCGCCTCGGCGGCGAGCTGAGCGGCATCTCGGTGGACACCAGCGACGTCCAGGTCAGCTACTTCGACTTCGACGGCAACCTGAACTACGCCATCACCGAGAACATCGAGGCGCTGGCCGGCTACCGCTACGTCACGGTCGACGTGGACGGCAGCTTCGACGGCACGACCTTCAACTCGAACCTCGACCTGAGCGGGCCCTACGTGGCCCTCGGCATCGTCTTCTGAGCCGGGAAAGCAGGAGGGCCGCCGCGCGGTGACGCGCGGCGGCCCTCCTCGTTCCCGGGCGACGGCTCAGCCGGCCAGGTTCGCGGCCACGAAGTCCCAGTTCACCAGGTGGGCGAAGAAGGCGTCGAGGTAGGCCGGGCGCGCGTTGCGGAAGTCCACGTAGTAGGCGTGCTCCCACACGTCGCAGGTCAGCAGCGGCTTCTTGCCGTCGGTCATCGGGTTGCCGGCGTTCGAGGTCGTGCAGATCTCGAGCTTGCCGCCGTTGTCGACCAGCCAAGCCCAGCCGGAGCCGAACTGCCCGGCCGCGGCCGCCTTGAACTGCTGGACGAAGTCGTCGAAGGAGCCGAAGTCGCGCTCGATCGCCGCGGCCAGCTCGCCGCTCGGCGCGCCGCCGCCGCCGGGGCCCATGCAGTTCCAGTAGAAGGTGTGGTTCCAGACCTGCGCCGCCTGGTTGAACAGGCCGCCCTCGGTGGTCCGGATCAGCCCCTCGAGGCTCTTCGAGGAGTCGCCGCCGGTGAGCTCGTTGAGCTTGTTGACGTAGGCGGCGTGGTGCTTGCCGTGGTGGTAGTCGAAGGTCTCCGAGCTGATGTGCGGCTCGAGGGCGGTCTTCGGGTAGGGAAGGTCGGGAAGTTCGTAGGCCATGTCGTCGTGGGGTCGGGCAGCCGCAGCCGGACGCAGGGGCGCGACCACGGTCAGGGGGCGGGAAGGATACCGCGGCGGAGCAAACGGCCCGGCGGCGCGCGGCCTCCCCTCCTAGGACGGGCGGGCCGCGGCTCAAGGCCACGCCGGTGCTACATTCCGGGCGGAGCATGACTTCCGGACGCCGCTTCGACCTGCGCCTGGGCCTCCTCTGCCTGCTCGGGCTGGCGGTGCAGGCCGTCGGCCGGCTGCTGGAGTGGCCGGCGAACCCGCTGGCCCGCGTGCCGCTCGACGACGCCCAGGTGTACTGGGACTGGGCGGGCGCGATCGCCGGCGGGCGCCTGGTGGGCGACACCCCCTTCCTGTCGGCGCCGCTCTACCCTTATGCGCTCGGCCTGCTGCGCGCCCTCGGCCTCGGCCTGCCCGGGGTGATCGCGGTCCAGGCGCTGCTCCAGGCGGCCACCGGCTGGCTGCTCGGCCGCGTCGCCATGCGCCAGCTCGGCCGCGAGACGCCGGCCCTGGTCGCCGTCGGCCTGTTCCTCCTCCTGTCCGACCCGGCCTACGCGGTCGGCCGGCTGCAGAACTCGACGCTGCAGCTCCTGCTGGTGGTCTGGTTGTGGCGGCGGATGCAGCTCGCCGCCGACGAGCCGGGGCGCCGCGGGGAGGCCCTGCTCGGCCTGGCGGCGGGCCTCAACGTGCTGGCCAACCCGGCCATGCTGCTCGCGCTGCCGCTGATCGCCGGCTGGCGCGCCCTGCGCGGAACGGCGGCCACGCCGCTGCTGCGCGTGCTGCTCGTCCTCGGCCCGGCCGCCGCCGCCATCGCCCCCGCCACTGTCCACAACCTCGCCGCCAGCGGCGAGCCGGTGCTGGTCAGCGCCCAGGCCGGCGTCACCTTCGTCCACGGCAACGCCCCCGGCGCCGACGGCGGCTACCACCCCATCCCGGGGGTGAGCACCGGGCGCCTCAAGCAGAACCGCGACGCCTACCGCCTCGCGGCCGAGGCCACCGGAGAGGAGGGCTGGCGCACCACCAGCCGCTGGTTCCTCCGCCGCGGGCTCGACTGGTGGCGCGAGCAACCCGGCGAGGCCCTCGGCGTGCTGGCGCGCAAGGTGGGCCTGTACTTCGGCGCCAGCCTGGTCGGGGACGTGGCCGTCCCCCGCCTCGAGGGCCGCGCCGGGCTGCGCACCTGGGAGGGGCTGGTGCCCGCGCCGCTGCTGCTGCTGCCGGCCGCGCTGGCCCTGCTCGCCGCCGCCCTCGCCCGCCGCGCCGGCTTCGCCGAGAGCCTGCTGTTGCTGCTGCCGCTGCTCGTGGTCGCGGTCTTCTTCCACTCGCCGCGCTACCGCATGCCGGCCCTGCCGGTCGCCGCAGTGCTGACGGCCGGGCTGGCCTTCCGACGCGACCGGCTCCGCCCCCTCCTGCTGGCCTCGGGGCTGGTGGCCGTGGTCGCCGGCAGCGCCCTCGAGCCCGAGCTCGACGATCTGCGGCCCGCCTTCGAGCAGAAGCTCGGCGAGGCCTTCGAGCGCGAGGGGCGCCTGCCCGAGGCGGCCGAGCGCTACGCCGCCGCCGACCGGCTCGGCTTCCCACAGGCCGCCGCGAGCCTCGGCCACGTGCTGCGGCTGCAGGGTCGGGCCGAGGAGGGCCTGACCGCCCTGCGCGAGGCCGCCGCCGCCCGCCCCGAGGACGGTCACGCGCGCCGCAGCCTCGGCGTCGCCCTGGCCGAGGAGGGGCTCTGGGCCGAGGCCGAGGCCGAGTTCCGCGCCGCCCTCGCCCTCGACCCCGGCGACTGGGAGGCGCGCAGCGGGCTGGGCAACGTGCTGTTCGAGACGGGCCGGACCGACGAGGCCGTCGAGCAGCACGAGGCCGCCCTCGCCGCCCGGCCCGACTTCGCCCCCGGCTGGTTCAACCTGGCGCTGGTGCGGGAGGCGCGCGGCGAGGACGCGGCTGCGGTGGCCGCCTTCGCCGCCGCCCTCGAGCACGACGCCGGGCTGCTCCCCGCCCGCTTCGCGCTCGCGCGGCTGCACGCCGGCAGCGCGGACCCGGCGGTGCAGGATTCCGCCCGCGCCAACGCCGCCGCGCGGGCCGCGGCCGAGGCCGTCCGCGCCGATCCGGCCGCCCCGCCCGACCGCGTGGTCGAGATGTTCGCCTGCCTCGCCGCCGCGCGCAGCGCCGCCCAGGACTTCGCCGAGGCCGCCGCCTACCAGGAGGAGGCCGCCTCGATCGCCCGCCAGGCCGGCGCGCCCGCCGAGCTGGTGGCCGGCCTGGAGCGCCAGCTGGCCGAATACCGGGCCGGGCGCGGCTACCGCCACCCGCAGCCGTAACATCCACGGGTCATGGCGACCCGTCGCAGTTCCGCCGGCCCGCGCCGGCTCCGTCCCCGCGAGCTCCGCTGGACCTGCCCGGCGGCCTGGATCCCGAAAGCCGCCAAGCGCCGCACCGGCCAGGACCCGGTGTCGAACCTGATCGGCCAGGAGCGGCCGCTCGAGTCCCTGCGCATGGGCCTGGCGGTGCACGCCCCCGGCTACAACGTCTTCCTGAGCGGGATCGGCGGCGCCGAGCGCTTCAAGACGGTCACCAAGATCCTCGACAAGGTGCGGCTGGAGTGCCCGCTGCTGCGGGACCACGTCTTCCTGCACAACTTCCTCGACCCGGTTCGGCCGCGCCACCTGGCCCTGGCCGCCGGGCAGGGCGCCAAGCTGGTCGAGGGCATGCGCGACTGGCGCCGCGCGATGAAGCGCGAGATCCCGCGGCTGCTCGAGAGCGAGGAGCACCAGGAGCGCCGCCAGCAGTTCTTCCAGCGCTACGCCACCGCCGAGACCCAGCTCTTCCGGCGCCTGGCGCGGCGCGCGCGCTCGGCCGGCCTGGCCCTGGTCCAGGTCGAGGAGGAGGGCAGCGTCCGCCCGGACATCTACCTCCTGGTCGGCGAGAAGGCGGTGGCCCCGGACGCCCTCGGCCAGCTGCCCGAGGAGGAGCGGCCGAACGAGACCGAGCTGCGCCGGCTGATGATGGCGCGCGAGGGCCTGCAGGCCCAGCTGCGCAAGGCGCGGCACCAGGCCCGCCTGCTCGGGCTGCGGCTCCTGCGCGAGGTGCAGAACCTCGACGAGGGGCGCGTGCGCGAGGTGGTCCAGGGCCTGACCATCGCCGCCGCGGAGGAGATCGGCGCCGACGAGGAGCTGGCCGCCTGGCTGGGCGACGGCGCCGCCTTCGCCCTGGCCAACCTGCACCTCTTCCGCCGCCAGGCGCCCGGCGAGGAGCAGGCCCCCGGCGAGGACGAGGACGAGAACGGCGGCAGCAACAAGCCCGGCCTCGAGGTCTACGAGGTCAACCTGGTGCGCAGCGCCGAGGAGGGCCGCTGCCCGATCGTCACCGAGCTGCACCCGAACTACAGCAACCTGTTCGGCGCGGTCGAGCGGCGCCTGCTGTCCTCCGGCGCCGGCTACTTCCACCTCGCCGTGCGGCCCGGCTCGCTGCTCGCCGCCGACGGCGGCCTGCTCGTGCTCAGCGCGCGCGACGTGTTCAAGGAGGCCGAGGTCTGGCGCTCGCTCAAGCGGACGCTGCAGAACCACCACCTCGAGATCCACTCGATCGAGGGCATGTCGCCGCTCGGCGTGACCGGGGTGCGCCCGGAGCCGATCCCGATCGACCTGAAGGTCGTCCTGGTCGGGGACAACGACCTCTACGAGGTGCTGCACGACTCCGACTTCGACTTCCCGCGCATCTTCAAGGTGAAGGCGGAGTTCGACGACAACCTGCCGCTGGACCAGGCCAACGTCGTGCGGCTGGTGCGCGTGCTGCGTGAGCTCGGCGAGCGCGAGGGCCTGCTGCCCTTCGCCGACACCGGCCTGCGCGCGCTGGTCGAGCGCGCGGTGGAGGACGCCGGCCGCCAGACCCGCCTGTCGGCGCGCGTGCCCGCACTGGCCGACTACGCCCGCGAGGCGTCCTACTGGGCGCGCAAGGGCGGCAAGCGCCGCATCGACCGCGCCGCGGTGGACGAGGCGCGCCGCCAGTTCCGCCTGCAGCACGCCGCCGACCCCGAGTGGTTCCTGCGCTCGGTGCTCGACGGCGTCTACGAGATCCAGACCACCGGCGAGCGCGTCGGCTCGGTTAACGCGCTGACCGTGGTCTCGATCGGCCCGCTGCCCTTCGGCCGCGTGGCGCGGGTGTCGGCCTCGGTCGCGCTGGGCGAGGACAGCACGCTGAACATCGAGCGCGAGGTCGACCTCAGCGGACCGATCCACACCAAGGGCGTGCTGCTGCTCGAGTCCTTCATGCGCCACCGATTCGGCCAGAAGCGCACCCTGCCCTTCAAGGCCGCGCTGAGCTTCGACCAGAGCTACGGCCCGATCGACGGCGACTCGGCCAGCTCGACCGAGGTCTACGCGCTGCTCTCCGCCCTCTCCGGCCTGCCCGTCCGCCAGGACCTGGCCGTCACCGGCGCGGTCAGCATGAAGGGCGAGGTGCTGGCCGTCGGCGGCGTGAACCAGAAGGTCAGCGGCTTCTACGAGCTGTGCAAGCGGCGCGGCCTGACCGGCGAACAGGGCGTCCTGCTGCCGGAGGCCAACGTGGCCGACCTCATGCTCGACGAGGAGATCCTCCAGGCCGTGCGCCAGGGCCGCTTCCACCTGTGGGGCGTCCGCTCGGTGGACCAGGGCATCTCCCTCCTCACGGGGGTACCCGCCGGCGCCCGCCGCAAGGACGGCAGCTGGCCGCCCGACTCGGTCATGGGCCGGGTCGAGGCCGCCTTCGAGCGCTTCGAGAAGCAGCGCGAGGACAAGGACAAGGGCAAGGACTGATACAATCTCCGGCTTCCCGGAACGCCATGCGCTACCTCGATCCGCACATCCACTGCGTCTCCCGCACGACCGACGACTACCAGGCCATGTACCTGGCCGGCGTCCGCGCCGTCGTGGAGCCCTCCTTCTGGCTCGGCCAGCCCCGCACCAGCGCGGGCACCTTCCGCGACTACTTCCTGATGATCCTGGAGTGGGAGCGCGAGCGCGCGGCCGGCTTCGGCATCGAGCACCGCTGCACGATCGGCCTCAACCCCAAGGAGGCCAACGACGAGCGCCTGGCCGACGAGGTGATGGAGATGCTGCCGGAGTTCCTGTCGCGCGAGGGCGTCGTCGCCGTCGGCGAGCTGGGCTACGACGGCATCACGCCGGCCGAGGAGAAGTACTTCATCGCCCAGGTCGAGCTGGCCAAGCAGTTCGGGCTGCCGGTGATGGTCCACACCCCCCACCGCGACAAGGCGCGCGGCACGAAGCGGACCATGGACGTGCTGGCCGACCTCGACGTCGACCCCTCGCGGGTGGTCATCGACCACTCCACCGAGGAGACCACGCGGATGATCCTCGACGCCGGCTACTGGGCCGGCCACACGGTCTACCCGGAGACCAAGCTCACCCCCGAGCGCTTCGTCAACATCTACTTCGACCACGGTATCGAGCGGGTGACGGTCAACTCCAGCGCCGACTGGGGCAAGAGCGACCCGCTGAACGTGCCCAAGACCGCGGCCCTGCTCGAGAGCCGGGGCGCCGATCCGGCCGACATCCAGCGCCTGGTGTGGGACAACCCGGTCGCCTTCTACGGCGCCGACCGCCTGGCCCTGCCCGAAAAAGAGAAGATCCTGGCCTGATTTCGAAATCTCCGGTTACCCGCCGGGGGCCCGCTCCTAGGAGGGGACTGGAAATCGCACCTGTCCACCAGGGGATTCCAAGGGGAAGATGGCCGCCGCGTCCGCCAGGGCGCGGCGGCTCTTCTCATTCCTCGAGCAGGCCGAGCTCGATCTGCAGGTCCAGGGCGGCCTTGTTGCGCCAGACCCGGACCTGGACCCGGTCGCCCGGCGAGTAGGCGCTGATCCGGGCGCGCAGGGACTCCAGCCCGAGCACGTCGGCGCCGTCCACCTCGAGGATGATGTCCCCCCGCTTCAGCCCGGCCTCCTCGGCGGCCGTCCCGGGCCGCACGTCGGTCACGAAGGCGCCGTAGGGCCGCGGCAGGCCGCTGCGCTCGGCGCGCGGGGCGTCGATCGACTCGGTGCTCACCCCGAGGTAGCCGCGGCGGACCTCGCCGAACTCGACCAGGTCCTCGGCCACCTTGCGGGCCAGGCGGGCCGGGACGGCCCAGGAGACCCCGTTCCAGCTGTGCTGGCCGCGCGAGGCCTTGATCTGCGAATCGGGGGAGATGGCCGTGTTCACCCCGACCAGCTCGCCGCGCATGTTGACCAGCGGGCCGCCGGAACTGCCCTGGTCGATCACCGCGTCGTGCTGCAGGAAGTCCTCGTAGGCGGCCAGCTCGCGGTCGAAGATCCCGATCGAGCGGTTCAGGCCGCTGATCACGCCCAGGCTGGTCGTGCCGACCAGGCCCAGCGGGTTGCCGACGGCCATGACCATGGTCCCGGGGCGGACCGAGTCGCTGTCGCCCCAGGGCAGCTGGCGGCGGGCGGCCCCCTCGGGGATCCGCACCACGGCGATGTCGGTGCGCGGGTCGGTGGCGACGATCTCGGCCGGGTACTCGCGGCCGTCCTGCAGGGTGACGCGGGCGAAGACCTGCTCCAGGCTCTCCGGGCCGTCGTGCGGCGGCCGCACCACGTGGTTGTTGGTCACCACGAGGCCGCGGATGGCGTCGACCACGAAGCCGGTGCCGGTGCCGGCGGCCTTGCGGTCGCCCACCGTGTAGTCGACGCGGATGTGGACCGTGCTGCGCAGCACCTTCTGGGCCAGGTCCTCGACCGCCTCGGACAGCTCGAGGAGTTGGGCGGGCGAGGCCGGGCGGCCGGAGCGGGCCTCGGGCGCGAGGGAGACGGCGAGGCCGGCGACGAGGCCGGCCGAGAGGAGCAGGAGCGGGCGGAAGGACATGGCGGAGGGCCCCGGTGAGGGACCGCGGAAGGACTACGCGCCCAGCTTAGCGAGGGCCGGGAATTCTCCCGCTCCGCAGTGCTCTTCCCCGGTCCTGGACGAATCCGCTCCTTGGCTACCTCGCGGCCGCCGCGTCCCTACAATCCCCGGTTCCAAGCGGCGGGCGTCCCTTCATGACCACGGGGGCGGACCGCTCCACCAGGACCGAGCGGAGGCCCCCGATCCGTCTTCCCCAACTGGCCCGATGACTGTCGTCAAGATCCGAAAGGGATTCGACGTGCCGATCCACGGCGGACTGGAGTCCGTCGTCCCCGAGGACGGCCCGGCGATCCGACATGTCGCCCTGAAACCCCAGGAGGCCTGGGGAATCAAGGTCAAACTGCACGTCCACATCGGCCAGAAGGTCAAGCTGGGCGAGCCGCTGTTCCACGACAAGCGCGACGAGGCGGTCCAGTTCACCGCGCCCGGCGCCGGCGAGGTCGTGGCCATCCACCGCGGCAAGCGGCGGATGGTGCAGTCGGTGGTGATCCGGCTCGACGACAGCGAGGAGCAGGTGCCCTTCACCGCGCTCGACCCGGTCCACGCCGACGCCGACGCGATCCGCGGCCACCTGCTGCTGTCGGGCCTCTGGCCCTGCCTGCGCCAGCGCCCCTACGACACGATCGCGCGCTCGAACGAGGACCCGCTGGCGATCTTCGTCACCGCGACGGAGACCCGCCCGCTGGCGCCGCCGCCGCTGGCCGTGCTCGAGGGCCGCGAGGCCCACTTCCGCGCCGGCCTCGTCGCGATGACCAAGCTCAGCTCGGGCAACGTGCACCTGTGCACCGCCGACGGCGGCGACTGGAGCGGCTTCCAGGTCGACGGCGTGCGCCACACGCGCTTCGCCGGCAAGCACCCGGCGGGCAACGTCGGCGTGCACATCAACGCGCTCGAGCCGGTCGGCCCGGGCCGCACGGTGTGGCACGTCGGCTACCAGGACCTGGCCGACATCGGCGAGTTCCTGAGCACCGGCCACATCCCGACGCGGCGCACGGTCGCCCTGGTCGGCCCCGCCGTCACCCGCCCGGCCCTGCTGCGCACCCGCCGCGGCGCCTCCACCGAGGAGCTCACCGCCGGCCGCCTGGCGGAGAGCGGGGCGCTGCGCCTCGTCTCCGGCTCGGTGCTCGGCGGCTGGACCGCCCAGCCCGGCACGGCCTACGCCTTCCTCGGCCGCTGGGACAACATGCTCAGCGTGCTGAGCGACGCGGTGAAGCGCGACTTCCTCGGCTGGCTGAACCCGCTCGGCAGCCGCCACACCTTCACCAACTCGGCGCTGGCCAAGTTCCTGCGCCGCCGCTTCGACTTCGACACCGACACCAACGGCGGCGACCGCGCCATCGTGCCGATCGGCTCCTACGACCAGGTCATGCCGATGGACATCCTCGCCACGCCGCTGATCAAGGCGCTCGCCAGCGGCGACCTGGAGCAGGCCGAGAAGCTCGGCGTGCTCGAGCTGGCCGAGGAGGACCTCGCCCTCTGCGAGTACGTCTGCCCGTCCAAGATCCCGGTCACCAGCCTGCTGCGTGACATGCTGGAACGCATCGAGAAGGAGGGTTGAGAGAGATGTCCTTCCTGCGCAAACAGCTCGACAAGGTCGCCCCCCTGTTCCACGCGGGCGGCAAGTTCGAGAAGCTCTACCCCCTCTACGAGGCGGCCGACAGCTTCCTCTACACCCCCGGCCTGCGCACCACGCGCGGCAGCCACGTGCGCGACGGCATCGACCTGAAGCGCACCATGATGACGGTGGTCATCGCGCTGCTGCCCTGCACGCTGTTCGGCATCTGGAACGCCGGCAACCAGGCCGCCCTCGCCGCCGGCGAGTCGGCCGGCGTGCTCGAGGCCTTCCTCAGCGGGCTGTGGATGTTCCTGCCGCTCTACGCCGTCACCATGGCGGTCGGCGGCGGCATCGAGACGATCTTCTCGGTGGTCCGCAAGCACGAGATCAACGAGGGCTTCCTGGTCAGCGGCCTGCTGATCCCGCTGATCGTCCCCCCCACCATGCCGCTGTGGCAGATCGCCGTCGGCACCGCCTTCGGCGTGGTCATCGGCAAGGAGGTCTTCGGCGGCACCGGGATGAACATCCTCAATCCGGCGCTGACCACGCGGGTGTTCCTGTTCTTCGCCTACCCCGGACAGATCTCCGGTGACAGCGTCTGGGTTGCCACCGGCGAGAAGGTCGTCGACGGCTTCTCCGGCGCCACGGCCCTGGCCCAGTTCTACGGCGGCACCGCGCCGGAGGCCCTGGTCACCCCCGCCGGCGGCGCGCTGAGCTGGATGGACGCCTTCCTCGGCTTCATGCCGGGCTCGATCGGCGAGGTCAGCACGGCCGCCTGCCTGATCGGCGCGGCTGTGCTGATCTTCAGCAAGATCGGCAGCTGGCGGATCATGCTCAGCTGCCTCCTGGGCATGGTCGGCATGACCGTCCTGCTCAACCTGGTCGGCCCCGAGGGCAACAGCTACACCGCGGTGCCGTGGCACTGGCACCTGGTCGTCGGCGGCTTCGCCTTCGGCACGGTCTTCATGGCCACCGACCCGGTGTCCGCGGCCCAAACCGAGACCGGCAAGTGGATCTACGGCGCGCTGATCGGCGTGCTCACGGTCCTGGTGCGGGTGATCAACCCCGCCTACCCCGAGGGGATGATGCTGGCCATCATCTTCATGAACATCTTCGCCCCGGTGATCGACTACTACGTGGTCAAGGCCAACATCAAGCGTCGGGAGCAGCGCCTTGGACTTCAGTAACAAGTACATCGTCAGCTTCGCCCTGGCCGTCTGTCTGGCCTGCTCGCTGGTGGTCTCGGCCTTCGCGGTCGGCCTCAAGGAGCAACAGGAGGTCAACAAGAAGCTGGACCTCCAGACCAACATCCTGGTCGTCGCCGGGCTGGTCGAAGCCGGCTCCCACCCCACCCCGGAGGAGGTCGCCGCCGCCTTCGAGGGCATCGCCACCTCGCTCTACTCGCGCGAAAGCGGCGAACTGATCGGGCCCGCCCCCGAGGGCTACGACGTCAACGCCCTGATGGCCGACGCCAAGGGCGGCAAGGGCACCAGCACCGCCGAGCTCGGGGTCGAGGACCTCGCCCGGGTCGGCAACCTGCCGGACGAGCTGCTCGTGTTCCAGGTCAACACCCCCGGCAAGGAGTGCTGGGTGCTGCCGATCTGGGGCAACGGCCTGTGGTCGACGCTGAAGGGCTTCCTGTGCCTCGAGGCCGACCTGCAGAGCGTGCGCGGCATCACCTTCTACGAGCACGGCGAGACGCCGGGCCTCGGCGGCGAGGTGGACAACCCGCGCTGGAAGGCCCAGTGGAACGGCAAGGGGATCTACGACCCCGAGGGCGTCCTGCGCATCGACGTGACCAAGGCCGGCAAGGCCGACCCCTCCGGCGAGTACGAGGTCGACGGGCTGTCCGGCGCGACGATCACCAGCGTCGCGGTGGGCCAATTCGTGCGCCTGTGGCTCGGCGAGGCCGGCTACGGCGCCTTCCTCCGCGCCAACGGGAGGGCTTGAGAGATGGACAAGAAGACGCGCAAGGTCCTCGTCGACCCGCTCCACATCAACAACCCGATCACCCTGCAGGTGCTCGGCATCTGCTCGGCGCTGGCGGTCACCACCAAGCTGGAGACCGCGATCGTCATGTCCGCCGCCCTGACCTTCGTGCTGGTCGGCTCGAACATGGTGATCTCGGCGCTGCGCAACCTGATCCCCGGCAGCGTGCGGATCATCGTCCAGCTGGCGGTGATCGCCTCGCTGGTGATCGTCGCCGACCAGCTGCTCAAGGCCTTCGTCTACGACGTCAGCAAGCAGCTGTCGGTGTTCGTCGGCCTGATCATCACGAACTGCATCGTGATGGGCCGGGCCGAGGCCTTCGCCATGGCCAACCCGGTCGGCAAGTCGGCCCTCGACGGCCTCGGCAACGCCGCGGGCTACTCGATCATCCTGGTCGTCGTCGCCTTCTTCCGCGAGCTGTTCGGCTCGGGCAAGGTGCTCGGCATGACGGTCATGGAGACCACCAACAACGGCGGCTGGTACCAGGCCAACGGCCTGCTCGTGCTGTCGCCGGGCGCCTTCTTCCTGATCGGCCTCATCATCTGGGTGCAGCGCGCGATCAGCCCCTCGATGAACGAGGAGGAGTAGGACCATGGATCTCGTCAACCTGCTGATCAAGTCCATCTTCGTCGAGAACATGGCCTTGGCCTTCTTCCTCGGCATGTGCTCCTTCCTGGCCGTGTCGAAGAAGGTCGACACCGCCATGGGCCTGGGCGCCGCGGTCACCTTCGTGCTGATCGTGACCGTCCCGCTGAACAACCTGATCTACACCTACCTCCTCAAGGAGGGGGCGCTCGGCTGGATCAGCGCGGACCTCGCCACCACCGACCTCAGCTTCCTGAGCTTCATCGCCTTCATCGCCACGATCGCCGCCATGGTGCAGATCGTGGAGATGACGATCGACAAGTTCGCCCCCAAGCTCTACACCAGCCTGGGCGTGTTCCTGCCGCTGATCGCGGTGAACTGCGCCATCCTCGGCGCCTCCCTGTTCATGGTGCAGCGCGAGTACGGCCTGGCCGAGAGCACCGTCTACGGCCTCGGCTCCGGCATCGGCTGGTGGCTGGCCATCGTCGCCCTCGCCGCCGTGCGCGAGAAGATGAAGTACTCGAACGTGCCCCCGGCGCTGCGCGGCCTGGGCATCACCTTCCTCATGACCGGCCTGATGGCCATGGGCTTCATGCTGTTCGGCGGCATCCAGCTGTAAGGAGGACCCGATCATGGATTACACGACCATCGGCCTCGGCGTCGCCATGTTCTGCTTCGTGGTGCTCGCCATGGTGGCCATCCTGCTGTGGGCCAAGAGCAAGCTGGTGCAGAGCGGCGACGTGAAGATCGTCGTCAACAACGACGAGGAGAACGCCCTCTCCGCCCCCGCCGGCAGCACCCTGCTGGCGACCCTCGCCAACCAGAAGCTGTTCGTCCCCTCCGCCTGCGGCGGCGGCGGCACCTGCGCCCAGTGCAAGGTGCAGGTCCACGAGGGCGGCGGCGACCTGCTCCCCACCGAGGAGGGCCACATCAACCGCGGCATGGCCAAGGAGCACTGGCGCCTGGCCTGCCAGGTGAAGGTCAAGCAGGACATGAAGATCCAGGTGCCCGACGAGGTCTTCTCGGTGAAGAAGTGGGAGTGCACCGTGCTCTCCAACCACAACGTGGCCACCTTCATCAAGGAGTTCCGCGTCCAGCTGCCCGAGGGCGAGTCGATCGACTACCGCTCCGGCGGCTACATCCAGATCGAGATCCCGCCGCACGACATCGACTACAAGGGCTTCGAGGTCGAGGAGGAGTACCGCGCGGACTGGGACCAGTACGACGTCTGGCGCTACCGCTCGAAGACCGACGAGACGGTCGAGCGCGCCTACTCGATGGCCAGCTACCCGGCCGAGGGCAACGTGCTGATGCTCAACGTCCGCATCGCCACCCCCCCGCCGCGCGGCCCCGAGGGCATCCCCCCCGGCAAGGGCTCGAGCTACATCTTCGACCAGAAGCCGGGCGACAAGGTCATCATCTCCGGCCCCTACGGCGAGTTCTTCCTCAAGGACAACAAGAAGGAGAAGGTGTTCATCGGCGGCGGCGCGGGCATGGCCCCGATGCGCTCGCACCTGATGCACCTGTTCCGCACCGAGAAGACCGACATCAAGGTCTCCTTCTGGTACGGCGCGCGCTCGCTCCGGGAAGCCTTCTACATGGAGGATTTCGACGCCATCCAGCGCGATTTCCCGAATTTCGAGTGGCATCTGGCCCTTTCCGAGCCGCTACCGGAGGATGAGTGGACTGGCCTGACGGGATTCATCCATCAGGTCCTGCTCGACGAGTACCTCTCGAAGCACCCGGAGCCGGAAGAATGCGAGTACTACATGTGCGGACCGCCGATGATGAACTCCGCCGTCATGAAGATGCTGGACGACCTGGGCGTCGACCGGGAGAACATCTTCCTCGACGACTTCGGCGGCTGAGCCGGCCCGGACGCACGTCCCTGCAGGAGGCAGGCGGCCGCGCGGCCGCCTGCCTCCTGGCGGTTCTGCCCCTGGTGGCCGCCTCCTGCGGCGCCGAGGCCCCGCCCCGCGACCTGGTCCTTCTGAGCGGCTCGACCATGGGCACCAGCTGGAAGGTCAGCGTGGTCTCGCCGGCC
Source organism: uncultured Planctomycetales bacterium (assembly GCA_964342475.1). Taxonomy (GTDB): domain Bacteria; phylum Planctomycetota; class UBA1135; order UBA1135; family UBA1135; genus J029. Next base: position 33,848 of record CAYFGE010000019.1, on the reverse strand, counting down.
GCGCCCGCCGCGGACCTGCAGCGCGAGATCCAGGCCACCCTGAGCCGGATCGACGGCGCGATGTCGACCTACCAGGCCGACTCCGAGCTCAGCCGCTTCAACCGCAGCGGCTCGACCGACCCGCAGCCGCTCACCGCCGAGACCCTCGGCGTGGTGGCCGAGTCCCTCGCCCTCGCCGAAGCCAGCGGCGGCGCCCTCGACCCCACGGTCCTCCCCCTGGTCGACCTGTGGGGCTTCGGCCCCGCCGGGCGGCGGGCCGGCGTCCCGAGCGCGGCCGAGGTCGAGCAGACGCGCGCCCGGACCGGCTGGCGGCGGCTCGAGCTCGACCTGCCCGGCGGCACCCTGACCAAGCGCGACGCCGGCATCCAGCTCGACCTGAGCGCGGTGGCCAAGGGCTTCGGGGTGGACGCGGTCTGCGACCGGCTCGACGACTTCGGCTGCCTCGACTACTTCGTCGAGGTCGGCGGCGAGGTGCGCGCCAAGGGCCTCAACGCCAAGGGCGTGGCCTGGCGGGTGGGCATCGACAAGCCGGTGGCCCTCTCCCCGCCCGGGCAGCAGGTCCAGCAGGTGGTGCAGCTCGACGGGCTGGCGATGGCCACAAGCGGCGACTACCGCAACTTCCGCGAGTTCGACGGGCGCCGCTACAGCCACACCATCGACCCGCGCACCGGCTTCCCGGTCGACCACGGCCTGGCCTCGGTCAGCGTGGTGGCCCCGACCTGCATGGAGGCCGACGCCCTCGCCACCGCCATCGGCGTGCTCGGCCCGGAGGCCGGCTGGGACTTCGCCAGCGCGCGCGCCGGCGTCGAGGTGCTCCTCGTGGCGCGCGGCGCCGACGGGAAGGTCACCGAGCGGATGACGCCCGGCTTCCGCGAGCTGCTGGCCTCCCGCTGAGGCGGGAGGCTCAGACTTCGAGGCCGGGCCGGGCCTCGCGCTCGGCCCGGTAGTAGTCCTTGCGCTTCGGGTAGCCGAGCTCGGCCAGCTTGACCAGCTCGTTGCCCTCGTCCGAGGCGCAGATGTCGTTCTGCTTGCGCGCGCAGAGGCAGTCGCCGAGCGCCTCCCCGTCAGGGCCCATCGCCCCGCCGCAGGAGCCGCTCAGGCGCTTGCCGGCGACCACCACCCCCACCGCCATGCCGGCGACGGCCAGCAGGAAGACGAGGAAGGCGAGGGCGAAGGTCAGCACGCGGGGATTCTACCGCTGACCGCCGTCCGCGGCGTCGGCGGCGGGCTTCGGCTCGGGCAGCTTCGCGGCCATCTCGACGAAGGCCGGGACGGAGTCGGCGAAGGCCTCCTTGGCGTCCTCCGAGATCGGGTCGGCGCCGAGGTAGACGTCGAACAGGGCCAGCGCCAGGTGCTCGGACTTCACCTCGCCGAGGACCTTGCCGCCGACCTTCGTCACGAGGCGGCCGCCCGGGTGCCAGGCGAAGACCAGCTCGGTGCCCTCGGTCAGCTCGTCGGTGAAGTAGGCCTTGAAGGTCTTCAGCGCGGCGCGGGCCGCCTCGACCTGCCCCTCCTTCGCCGCCTTCTCCAGCTTCTTCAGGCGCGGCTCGATCGAGTCGGCGAAGGCCTCGGCGATGTCCTCGCCGTCGACGTCGCGGGTCATCACCCAGCGCAGGCCCTTGGAGAACTCGCCGGTGAGCAGGGCGTGGTAGAGCTCGCCGCTCTTGCGGCGCTCCTTCTGCGACAGCCCGCGGTAGGCCTCGACGGCCTTCGCCGCCGGCTTGGCCTCGAGGTAGAGGCCGAAGGCGTAGACCTTCACCGCGAAGATCGTCTTGGTGCGGATGCCGACGTCGAGCAGGTGGAGCGGGGCCTTCGAGCCCGGGAACTCCATCCACTTGGCGAAGGCGACCTCGCTCTTCGGCTCCTCCACCGTGGGCGCCGCGTCCTGGGCGGCGAGGGCGGGGACGAGGGCGAGGGAGAGACAGGCAGCGAGCAGCGGTCGGATCATGGTTTTCCTCCGCCGCCAGAATAGGGTCGCGGCTCCGGAACGGATTCCGGAGCCGCGTGGATCGGGGATGTGGGGGGTGGTGACGGTCGTCCGTTCACCGATGGGGCAGAGCAGGGGCTGGCCTGCGCCTGGGTCCTCGGATCCATCGGTCGGCCCCGGCCGGTGCTTGAGGGTTTTTTCTATCCTCTGGCATGGCCCTCCCCCGCCCCTCCGCCCGGCTGGCCGCGCTCGGCCTGCTCCTGGCCGCCGGCTGCTCGAATCCGACTTCCTCGGCCGAGGCCGCCGTGCTGCTCGACCAGGACCAGCTGCCGGAGTGGATCGTGGCCGGCAAGGCCACCTTCAGCTGGGAGGAGGACCACCTCTGGGGTCGCGAGGCCGGCGCCCGCAACAGCTTCCTGGTCAGCCCGCGCGACTACGCCGACTTCGTCCTCGAGTGCGAGGTGCGCATCGAGGCGGGCGGCAACTCGGGCATCCAGGTGCGCAGCCGCCTGCGCGAGGACGGGGCGGTGATCGGCTACCAGATCGAGATCGACCCCAGCGAGCGGGCGTGGAGCGGCGGCCTCTACGACGAGGGCCGGCGCGGCTGGCTCGACCCGCTCGACGACCAGCCCGAGGCGCGCGCCGCCTTCCGCGTCGGCGAGTGGAACGCCTACCGCATCGAGTGCCGCGGCGACCGCATCCGCTCCTGGGTCAACGGCGTGCCCTGCGCCGACTTCCGCGACGACCAGGACGCCAGCGGCCGCATCGCCTTCCAGGTCCACGGCGGCCAGGACACGCAGGTGCGCTGGCGCGCGCTGCGCATCACCGAGCTGACGCCGGCCGGCTGAACCGCGCCCCCCGCTCAGGCGATCGAGCCGTCGACCTCGAGCAGCACCTTGCCGAAGACCTTGCGCTCGGCCACGCGTCGGTGGGCCTCGGCCACCCGTTCGAGCGGGAAGCGTGAGTCGACCACCGGGCGCAGGCGGCCGGCGAAGACGTGCTCGGCGACCTCCTTCTGCGTGCCCAGACCCCCCATCGTGCTGCCGAGCACGCTGAGCGACTTGAAGAACAGCGGGGCGAAGTTCAGCTCCATCTGCGCGCCGCTGGTCACGCCGCAGGTGACCAGGCGCCCGCCGCGGGCGAGCAGCCACAGGCCCTGAGGGATCGTGTCGGCGCCGACGTGGTCCACGACCACGTCGAGGTTCGCGCCGCCGGCCCAGGCCTTCGCAGCCGCCACCCAGCCCTCGTCGCCGGAGAGGGCGCCGTGGTGGGCCCCGTTCTCGGCGGCGCGCGCCAGCTTCTCCTCGGTGCTCGCGGTCACCATGACCTCGGCGCCCCAGAGGCGCGCGATCTGCGTCGCGGCCACCGAGACGCCGCTGCCGGCCGCGTGGACCAGGACCTTCTCCCCCGGGCGCAGCTGGCAGCGGTCCACCAGCATGTTCCAGGCGGTGAGGTAGGTCAGCGGGAAGGCGGCCGCGAGGTCGAGCGGGAAGCCGTCCGGCAGCGGCATCAGGTTCTCCGCCGCCACCACCGCGTACTCGGCGTCCCCGCCGTCGCAGGTCTCGCCGTAGATGCCGTAGCTCCGGCACAGGTTGTGGCGCCCGCTGGTGCAGGGGACGCAGCGGCCGCAGGAGTGGCCGGGGGCGACCGCCACCCGGGCGCCGAGCGGGACGCCCTCGGCGCCCGGCCCGTGGGCCTCCACCATCCCGCTGAAGTCGCAGCCCAGGGTCAGCGGCAGCGGGAAGCGGTGGCCGGGCACGCCGCGGCGCACCCAGGTGTCGAGGTGGTTCAGGGCCGCCCAGGCCACCCGCACGCGGACCTGCCCGGGACCGGGCTCGGGGACGGGGACCTCCTCGAGGCGCAGGGCCTCGAAACCGCCGTGGTCGTGGACGCGGACCGCTCGCATGGCCCGATTCTAGGCCTTCGCCGGGCGGAGAATTCGGGCTGGAACCCCGCCTTTCCCGGCCCGACAAGGAAACCCGTGATAGGTTTCCGGGAACCGCCCCGTGGGCGGTCCGCTCTCACCGGACGCCCCTCCGCGCCCCTTCCCGCCCCACCCCATGCGCCTGATTTCCATCCGACCGGGCCTCTTCGCGGCCCTCCTCCTCCCCGCCACCCTGTCGGCCCAGCTGGCCGGCGGCTCCTGGTCCGTGGTCCGCCAGGACCTCGGCCCCGACGCGGACGGCCGCGCCGGCGAGGCCGTGGCCTTCTGCGGCGACGTGGACGGCGACGGCATCGGCGACCTGGTGGTCGGCATGCCCTTCGCCTCCCCCAACGGCCTCACCTGGGCCGGCTCGACCCTGGTCCGCTCCGGCGCCGACGGCAGCACGATCCACCGCTTCGACGGCTCGATCGTCACCGGCCGGGCCGGCGTGGCGGTGGACGGCGGCGGCGACGTGGACGGGGACGGCGTCGGCGACATCCTGGTCGGCAGCCCCTTCGCGCGCATCAACGGCGTGGCCAACACCGGGCGGGTGGAGGTCTACTCGGGCGCGACCGGCGCGCTGCTGCCGACCCTCGACGGCCTCAACCCCGAGGGCAAGTGGGGCATCTCGGTCGCCTTCCTCGGCGACCTGAACGGCGACGGCCGCGACGAGTACGGCATCGGCGCCTTCCAAGCCACGACCTCCGGCATCTACCAGAGCGGCCGCGCGGTGGTCGTCGACGGCGCCTCGACGAGCATCCTCTACAACCTGCAGGGCGCGGTCACCCACGCGCAGTTCGGCTTCTGCGTCGCCGCCGCCGGCGACGTCGACCAGGACGGCACGCCCGACTTCATGGTCGGGGCGCCGACCGACAACACGCCGATCCACCACGCCGGCAAGATCTTCCTTCACTCCGGCGCCACCGGCGCGCTGATCCGCGAGCTGCACGGCGCGTGGGACAGCGGCCACATGGGCGGCCGCGCGGCCAACGCCGGCGACGTGAACGGCGACGGCGTGCCCGACCAGATCGGCAGCGCGGTGGCCGCCTCGATGTCCGGCAGGACCAAGGCCGGCGCAGTGCGGGTGTGGTCGGGCGCCGACGGCGCGCTGCTCTACCAGTACGAGGGCAGCCACGCCGACCAGCAGCTGGGCGAGAGCCTGAGCGCGGCCGGCGACCTCGACCAGGACGGCTTCGCCGACTTCGCCGTCGGCGGCCCGCGCTCGAACGGCCCGGCCGGCAACCTGGCCGGCGCGGTCTACCTCTACTCCGGCCGCGACGGCGCGCTGATCCGCCGCCTCGACGGCGCCGCCGGGGGCGACGAGTTCGGCTCCTGGCTGGCCTCCGGCGAAGACCTCGACGGCGACGGCCGCGGCGACCTGCTGGTCGGCGTCCCGGGCGAGGACGGCGCCTCCGGCGACGAAGGGGCGGTCGAGATCCACGCCTTCGACCCCTTCCTTCGCTTCGGCCCGCAGCGGCTGTCGGCCGCCGCCGGCGGCACGATCCAGTGGGACATCGACTTCCCGAGCAGCGAAGCCGGCCTGAAGTACCTGACCATGCTGTCGCGCAGCGGCACCGGCCCGGTCGGCCTGGGCGGCCTGCAGATCCCGTTGAGCCCCGACTCGCTGTTCCAGTCGACCAGCGCCGGCAACTACCCCAACGGCTTCGTGACCCCGACCGGCTTCCTCGACGCCAACGGCGACGGCACGGCCAGCTTCACCGCCCCGCCCGGCTTCCTCGTCGCGCGCATCGGCCAGCGCTTCTTCACCGCGGTGGCCTGCTACGTCCCCGGCCAGCCCGGCAGCCTCTGTTCGGCGCCGGCGATGGTCGAGATCGTCCCTTGAGCCGGCTCAGCCGCCGACCGCCGCGATCTGGTCGAGCAGGTCCTGGCGGCCGGGGAACAGGCCGGCACCCTGCTGCCAGACGCGCAGCGCGTCCTCGGCGCGGCCGGTCTGCTGGTAGAGGTTGCCCAGGATCAGGTAGGTGTCGGCGTAGTGCGGCAGCGCCGCGCTGCCCTGCTGGTCGACCAGGATCTCGAAATGGCGGATGGCCTCGTTCTGCTTGCCGAGGAAGGGCGGCCAGTTCGACAGCGAGACGGCCTTGGTCATGCGCGACTCCCAGTGGCTCGGGTCGGCCTGCAGCGCCGCGTCGAAGGCGGCGTCGGCCTTCATCGCCCAGGTGCCGGCCTCGGGGCCGTTGCCCACCTCGAAGACCTTGGCCAGGTAGGCTTCGCCGAGGACGAGCTGCGCCTGCGGGTCGGCCCCGTTCAGGTCGGCGTACTCCTCGATCGCCTCGAGCACCGCGTCGGCCAGCCCGGCCTCGTGGATGCGCCGCCACAGGGCCGAGCGTTCGTCGAAGTGCAGCCCCTCGGCGAACAGCGCGGCGAAGGCCTCGTCGGCGTCCTCGAACTCGGGCAGGGCTGCGGCGGGGTCCGCCGCGACGGCCGTGTCCCCGACCGTGGCGCGGTTCTCCTCCAGCCAGGCGCGCACGGCGCGCTCGACCGCCGCCTCGTCCAGCACGGCCTCGCGCCGCGCGGCGGCCGGCGCGGCGGTCGCGGCCGGCGCGGCGGCGAGCCGCTGCTCGAGCTGCTCGATGCGGCGCAGCAGGGCCTCCGTCCCGTCGCCCGCGGCGGCGCTCTCCTCGGCCGCGGGGGCCGGCGGCATCAGCAGCCAGGTCGAGAAGGCGGCGGCGGCCACCGAGCTGACGAGGACCAGGGGGAGGACGCGGGCGAAGTCGCTCATGGGCGGATCCTACGCCTGCTCGGGCGCCGCCTTCACCAGATCACGCGGCAGACCCCGCCGTTCTCCGCCGCGAGCCGGTACAGGAAGTCCCGGGCGGGCGGCGGCGCGCCGAAGGAGATCGTGTGGACCCTCACCTTGCGCCAGCGGTTCCATCGCCGCACCTGCGCGGCGATGCGGTCGGGGTTCTGCAGGGCTCCGGCGCTCGGCTCGCCGTCGCTGAGCAGGAAGACCTCCTCCACCTCCTCCACCTCGAAGGCCCGCTCCAGGCCCTCGTAGAGGTTGGTGCCGCCGCCGAAGCGGTGGTCCTCCAGCCAGGCGACGGCCCTGCCGAGCTGCTCGCCGTCGCAGGGCACGAGCTCGGAGGACAGGCGGCGCGTGTCGGTGCGGAAGAAGACCACCCCGAAGCGCGCGTCGCGCGGCAACCGCGGCAGCAGGCCGACCAGCTCCTCCACGGCGCGCTGCCCGCGCGTCACCGAGGGCGTCTCCGGCAGCGGCAACTCCATCGAGCCGCTCGAGTCCAGCACGAAGACCACCCGGCTGCCGCGCACCGGGATGCCGTGGTAGCTGACGGTGGCGGCGGTGTTGTCCTCCTCGGGCCGTGGCGGCGCGCGGAAGGGCGTGCCGTCGGCGCGGTGGCGCAGCATCCAGTAACGCCAGGCGCGCGGGTCGGGACCGAGGCGGTACCCGGTCAGCTCCTCGAGCAGGCCGATCGCCTCGTTGGCCGCGCGCCCCTCGCGCCGGTGGAGCAGCTCGACCAGGTAGGGCGCGTCCTCGAGGTGCGGGTCGGCGCGCAGGGCGTCGAAGCACTCGAGCAGGAAGGGGCCCTCCGCGCGGTTCATCCGGCGCAGTGCCTCGGTGCGGGCGAAGGGCGAGCCGCGCTCGATCAGGCCGCGGAGCGCGGCGATGCGCGGCTCCGGTTTCGCGCGCTCGTCGGCGAGGACCTCGCGCGCCAGGGCCTCCCCCCCCTCGGGGTCGAGCGAGACCACGCCGAACACCGCCTCGGCGCGGACCAGGGGATCGCGATGGTCGAGGTCGCGGCGCAGGTCCTCGACCGCCGGCGGACCGCAGAGGGTCAGGCAGCGCAGGTAGTCCGGCAGCTGAGCCGCCCTCACCGCGCCGCGCAGCGCGCGCACCCGCTCGAGGGGCAGCCGGCGGTCCAGGCCGACCAGGTCCTCGAGGGCCGCCATGCGCTCGGCGGAGGACCGGGTCGAGTCCTCGGCGCGCTCGAGCAGCAACGCCACCGTGGGCCCCCGCCGCGCGGCGCGTTCGGGACGCGCGCCCTGGGGCGGGAGGGCCGGGACCAGGGCCAGGGTGGCGGCCAGGAGCATCGCTCCACCGTAGCGCACCTCCCCGGCGCGGTTTCGCCTCCGCAGCGGGGCCGGACCGCCCGGCGCTAGAATTCCGCGGTCCATGGAAGTCTCGATCGACCTCGACCTGCCGGGCCTCGGCCAGCACCTGGGGAGCCTGCTGCCGCTCGGCGGGAAGGTGCAGCCCACCGCACTGCGCGTCGGTACCGGAGGGCTCGAGCTCGACCTGAAGGCGCCGATGGTCGGGGCCGTCACCCTGACCGCCGACCTGGCCGCCTCCCGGGGCCGCCTCACCCTCAGCCGCTTCGACCTGCGCGGCGCCGGCCTGGCCAAGGGCTTCGTGCTCGGCGGCCTGCACAGGAAGGTGGCCGAGCTCGACGAGGAGTGGAGCGGGCTGCGCGCCCACGGCGAGCCCGACGGCGACCGCCTGCACCTCCTCTGGCCGGCCTGACGGGATGCGCGCCCGCCTCGTCCACGGTCTGCTGCTCGGCGCGGGTTGGTGCGCCCTGGCCGGCTCCGTGGAGTTCCTCGTCCTGCTGCTCCAGCACCCCGACCAGCGCGACCTCGGCGGCTGGCTCCCGGCGTGGGCCGCCGCCGGGACCGCCGGGCTGCTGGTCGGGCTGCTCGCCGGCCTTGTGCTGCCGCTGCTCGCCCGCCGCCGCGAGTGGCGCACCCTCCCGGGGATCTACCTCGCCGGCGTGGTGCTGGGCGTGGTGGCCGCGGTCCTCCTCTGGCCGCGCCTCCCCTGGCACGACTCCGTCCGCTTCGGGGTCGTCGTGCTCGCCGCCCTGGCGGTCCAGCAGGCCACCCACGCGGCTGCCGGCTCGCGCTTCGGCTGGTGGTTCGCGTCGCTGTTCACCCCGCTCTCCGCCGTCGCCCTCCTCGTCCTCACCGGCGGGCTCGCGCTCTTCGCCGGTCTGCTCGACCCGCTGCCGGGGCCGCGCACCACGCGCGCCGCTGCGGCGGCCGAGGAGGAGCACCCGAACCTCCTCCTCGTGCTCCTGCGCGACACCGGCGCGGAGCACCTCGGGGCCTTCGGCTCCTACCGGCCCACCTCCCCGCGCCTCGACGAGCTGGCCCGCGAGGGGGTGCTCTTCGAGTCCTTCCATGCCGCCAGCCCGGAGCCGGGACCGGCCCTCGACGCCCTGCTCGGCGCCGACCTGCAGACCGACGGATCCGCCCCCGTCCTCGTCGAGGAGCTGCGCCGCGCCGGATACCTCACCGCCGGTTTCGGCTCGGCCCAGGGCGCGCTCGACCGCACGGGCCAGCCGCTGGGCTACACCGCCTTCCACGAGACGGGGCGGCCGGACCCGCTGCGCCGCACCCTGCTGCGCCGGCGCTGGCGCGCCTGGCGCGAGCGCGACGACTTCCCGGCACCGGACGCTGCGGCGGCGGTGGCGGCCCGCGCGCTGCGCTGGCTGGACCGCGAGCGGGAGGCCGGCCGTCCCTTCCTGCTGCTCACCGAGCTGGCCGAGGCGGCTCCGCCGCACGCTCCGCCGGCCGAGCTCCGCGACCGCTTCCTCCCCAGCGCGACCGAGGAGGGGCTGGACGAAGCCTCGGCCGAGCTGGCGCGTCAGCGCGCGCGGCACGACGCGGAGATCCTGCACCAGGACGGCGCCCTCGGCGCGCTGATCGACGGGCTGCGCGACCTCGACCTGCTCGAGTCCACCCTGGTCGTCGTGGTCGGCGACCGCGGGCTCTGCTTCCACCCCCACCACCGCGCCTCGGCCGCCCCCGCGGCGCTCTCCTGCCGCACGCGCGTGCCGCTCGTCCTGCGCCGGCCGAGCGAGCTCCCTGCCGGGACGCGCCACCGCCCGGTGGCCAGCGGCAGCCGCCTCACCCCCACCCTGCTGCGGGCGCTGGGGCTGGCGGCGGAGGAGGGCGCGCCGCGCGCCCTGCCCCCGGTCGGCGCCGAGGACCCGACCGCGCCGCGCGAGTGCCTGGTGCTCGACCCGGTGCGCGGCGACGCCGTGCTGCGCACCCAGGACGCCGTCCTGCTGCGCCGCCGCGACGGCAGCCTCGGCTTCCGCGACCTGATTCACGATCCCGAGGAGCGGGCGCCGCTCGATCCGCCGCAGGACGAGGCCGGCCGCGCGGCCGCGCAACTGCTCGGGGCGCGCCTCGCCGAGCGGCTCGGCGGCTAGCCCGAGACCAGGACGAGCAGGATCAACGGCGCGCCGTGTGCCGCGCCGAAGATCATCAGGTCGTAGCGGTCCCAGCTCCACCCCGGGCGCAGGCGGCGCATGAGCCCGCGCAGGACCAGCGCCTCGACCGCCAGGGTGGCCGCCACCGCGGCCAGCACCGCCCCGACCAGGGCCGGCAGGCCGAAGGGCAGGACCTCCGCCTCGGGGTCCCCCAGGGCGCCGCTGGCCACCAGCAGCGCCGAGACCAGCAGCGAGGCGGCGTTCGCCGTCAGGGCCATCAGGCTGGTGGTCGTGAAGTTGCGGCCGAGGGTGAACCAGACCGCCCACCACTCGATGAGCAGGACGGGGATCAGGAACCAGGGCGAGAAGGTGCGGGCGAGGACGGCGGCGAGCGGGCTCATTGCCGGGCCCGGCCGCCGCGCGCGGCCTCCTCGCAGAGCAGGCGCAGGAGCTCGAGCGGGTAGATCCCGCTGTCGTGCTCGTCCGAGTAGAGGCAGCGGTAGGCGTAGCGCCCGACCGGCCGCATGTCCTTCAGGTCGAGGTCCTCGGGCACGCTGGCCGGGTCGAGCAGGCGCTTGCCCGTGACCTCGGAGACGCAGTGCGCGCAGGGGCACTCGATGCGCAGGTCGCGGATCCCCACCTCGGCGACGAGCTCGTCACTCCAGGTGAAGCGCAGCGCGGCGCCGACTCGCTTCAGGCCGACCAGGCTGGTCTCCACGGCGCGGGCCCTCGCGGCTCAGGACGATGCGGACGCGCCGACGCCGTCCTCCGCTCCGCCCTCGGGCTTGCGGTAGCGCAGGCTGACGTTCTCGCGCCCCATCGCGCGCAGACGCCGGTTGGTCTTCTTCAGGCCCAGGTCGTGGGCCTTGCTGACCACGCTCTTCTGGCTGCGCTGCAGCAGCTGCGCGATCTCGAGGTTGGGGCGCTCGGGGTAGAGCTCCCGGAGCTTCTCCTCCTCCTCCTTCGTCCAGCGCGGCATCTTGGTGCTCTGCGCGCCGGCCTGGCGGCGTTGGTACTGCTTGTCCTTCGCCAGGCAGAGCTCGCGCGCCTTCTCGTCGATGTCGGCCTCGGGCCGGCCGAGGATGACGGCGAGGTCGGAGTCGCTGCGGGTGCCGTAGAGCCGCTTGAGCTGCTGGAGGTCGTGCGAGGTCCAGGGACCGCCGACCGCCTGCGACTGCAGCTCCTCCACCTTGCGCTGGATCTCGGCCGGCGTGCGGCGCAGGATCAGCGAGATCGTCTCGAGCGGCGCGGCGCCGATGTAGCTCTTCAGCGCCACCACCTCGTCCGCCGACCACGGACCGACCCGCGGCTCGCCCGAGAACACGCGCTTCGCCATCCGGCGCAGGCTGTCGATCGAGCGGTTCAGGTCCTGGCTCAGCCGCGCGTCGGAGTAGAGGCCATAGCGATGGCGCAGCTTCTCGATCTCCGACTGGGACCAGGGCCCCTTGCGTCGTCCGTTTCCTTTGGGGCTCGGCGGTTGGGAGTCGACTGTCATTCCAAGGTGGGATTCACGGGGGGCCCTTGGCTCCTCTACGAGGAGGACGATCCGGGAACCCTAGTATGGACGAAGCCCCCCCTCCGTCCAAGAGCATCTTCGTAGGCTTTTCAGGCAGGACCGCCGACCGCGCGACGGACGATCGCCGCCCAGTACTCGTCGGCCGCCTTCCGCAAGATATTGAAAGCTTCGACGCTTGTGTGAGCGGCGGCTGCGGCGTGGGCCAGCCGCCGGAGCTCGTCGATCGGCACCTCGCGGAGGATGGCCTTGATCTCGGCCAGGAAGGGCGGCGCCGCCGACAGGTGGCGGAAGCCCGCCCCCACCAGGAACAGGGCGCCGGTCTTCTGGCCGGCCATCTCGCCGCACACCGAGACCGGCTTGCCGACCGCCCCGCAGGTGCGGGCGATGTGGCGCAGGATGCGCAGGTGGGCCGGGTGGTAGGGCTGGTACAGGTCGGCGACCCAGGGGTTGTCGCGGTCGACCGCGAACAGGTACTGGGTGAGGTCGTTGGTGCCGACCGAGATGAAGTCGGCGTCGAGCGCCAGCTCGCGCAGCGCCATGGCGGCCGCCGGCACCTCGATCATCACCCCGACGGGGATGCTCTTGCGGCCGGCGCAGACCTGCGCGATCAGGTCGCGCGCGCGGCGCAGCTCCTCGACCGTGGTCACCATCGGCAGCATGATCCGCGCGTCGCCGCGGTCGCGCGCCTTGAGCAGCGCGCTGACCTGCATGAGGAACAGGTCCTGCCACTCCAGGCTCAGCCGCAGGCCGCGCCAGCCCATCGCCGGGTTGGCCTCCTTCGGGTGCTTGAAGTAGCGCAGCTGCTTGTCGCCGCCGATGTCCAGCGTGCGGAACACCACCGGCTTGTTCGGGAAGCGCTCGAGGATCGAGGCGTAGATCTCGGTCTGGTCCGACTCGCTCGGGAAGCTCGGCCGCTCCATGTAGGCGAACTCGGTGCGGAACAGACCGACCCCCGCGGTGGTCGCCGGGTCGAACATGGCCAGGTCCTGCGGCGACTCGATGTTCACCGAGACCGCGACCGGGGTGCCGTCCTTCGTCGCGCCGGGTTGCACCGCGGCCTCGAGCAGCACCGACTGCACCTGCTCGCGCTCCTCGGCCATGCGCTCGGCGATGCCCTTCTCGCGCTCGTCGATGCCGAGCAGCACGCGGCCCTCCTCGCCGAGGACGACGATGTGCTCGCCGTGCTCCGCCTTGGAGTGGACGTGGTCGAGGCCGGTGACGGTCGGGATGCCGAAGCTGCGCGCGAGCACCGCGCCGTGGCTGAAGCGGCCGCCGCGGTTGCACACGATGCCGGCCAGCGGGTGGCGGTGGTGCCGCGTCACCAGCGAGGGCGTCAGCTCCTCGGCGACCAGCACCGGGCCCTGGCCGTCGAAGGCCTCGAGGCGCTCCTCGCCCACGCTCTCCAACTCGCGCACCACGCACAGCCAGGGGTCGCGCAGGTCGGCCGCCCAATTCTTCATCTCGCCGCCCTCGAGGCCCTGGAAGAGGCCCTCGAACTTGTCGATCAGCGCCTGGACGGCCGACTCGGGCTCGAGCCGCTCCTCGAGGATCAGACGGCGGATGTCGCGCAGCGCGTCCGGGTCCTGGATCACGGCGATCTGGGCGCCGTAGATCGCGGCGTCCTGGATGCCGAGCTCCTTGGTCGTGGCGGCCTGGATGCGCTTCAGGTCCTCGATGGCCCGGCGGCGGGCGTCCTCGAAGCGGGCGAGCGCCGCCTCCGGGGCCTCGCCGACCAGGGTGCGGCGCGGGATCTCGCGCGCGCTGACGTCGACCACCACCCACGCCGGCCCGAGACCGACGCCCGGGCTGACCGGCGTGCCCTTGAGTTCGAGCCGCGACACCTCAGGAGGCGGGCGCCGGCTCCGGGCGCCGCCAGGCCGCGATCCGCTCCTCGAGGATCGCCACCAGCTGGTCGGCAGGCACGCGCTCCTGGCTCATGCTGTCGCGCTCGCGCAGCGTCACCGTGCCGTCCTGGAGGGTGTCGCCGTCGACCGTCACGCAGAAGGGCGTGCCGATCTCGTCCTGGCGCCGGTAGCGGCGACCGATCGACTGGTTGAACTCGATGGCGGTCGTGAAGTGGCGGCGCAGGCTGCGCTCGAGCTCCTCGGCGCGCTCCGGCATGCCCTCCTTCTTCACCAGCGGGAAGACCGCCACCGTCACCGGGGCGATGCGCGGGTGGAAGCGCAGCACGACGCGCTGGTCCTTGCCCTCGCCCTCCTCGTCGTAGGCGTCGACGAGGAAGGTCATCGCCGTGCGGTCGCAGCCGGCCGCCGGCTCGATCACGTAGGGCGTGACGTGCTCGTTGTTCTCCTGGTCGAACCAGCTGAGCGCCGTCCCCGAGGCCTCGCTGTGCTTCTTCAGGTCGTAGTCGGTGCGGTTGGCGATGCCCTCGAGCTCGCTCCAGCCGAAGGGGAACAGGTACTCGACGTCGCCGCAGCCGTCGGCGTAGTGGGCCAGCTCGTCGGTCGCGTGCTGGCGCAGGCGCAGCTTGTCCGGGTCGACCCCGAGGTCGAGGTACCACTGGTACCGCTGCTGCTGCCAGTAGTCGAACCACTGGCCGGCCTCCTCGGGCCGGCAGAAGAACTCCATCTCCATCTGCTCGAACTCGCGCGTGCGGAAGACGAAGTTGCCGGGCGTGATCTCGTTGCGGAAGCTCTTGCCGATCTGGGCGATGCCGAAGGGCAGCTTCTTGCGCGTCGCGGTGACCACGTTGTTGAAGTTGATGAAGATGCCCTGCGCGGTCTCCGGGCGCAGGTAGGCCACCGAGGCGCTGTCCTGCACCGCCCCGACGTGCGTCTCGAACATCAGGTTGAACTGGCGCACCTCGGTCCAGTCGTCCGTGCCCGAGACCGGGCACTTGATCCCCTCGTCGAGGATCAGCCGGCGCAGGGCCTCGTTGTCCCCCACCGCCACGCCGAGCTTGGCCTGCAGGGCCTCGGCCTTGTCCGTCCGGCCCTTCTTGCGGTACTTCTCGATCTTGCCCTCGACCAGGTGGTCGGCGCGGTAGCGCTGCTTCGAGGTCTTGTTGTCGATGAGCGGGTCGGAGAAGCCGCCGACGTGCCCGGAGGCGCGCCAGACGTCGGGCGACTGGATGATCGCCGAGTCGAGCCCGACCACGTCCTGGCGGTCGTAGACCATGCTGCTCCACCAGGCGTCCTTCACGCGGCGCTTCAGCTCCACGCCGAGGGGCCCCCAGTCATAGGTCGACCCCTGGCCGCCGTAGATCTCGGAGGCGGGGAAGACGAATCCCCGGCGCTTGCACAGGGAGACGATCTTGTCCATCAGGGCGGGTTGGGGCTTCGACATGACGCGCGGATTCTAGCCGCGCGCGGCCGGGGCCTCAGCGGAGGCGCTCGACGCGCCAGAGCCCCTCTTCGCCGGCCGCGGAGGCGTGCAGAAGCAGCTCGTCCCCGGGCTCGACGACCAGTTCGGTGCTCCACACCTCTCCCGGCCGCGGACGCGGCAGGTAGCGCGGCGGCTGGCTGCCCTCGACCAGGACCGGGCCGCGCACGCGCAGCTCCCAGCGGCCGGCAGCGAGCAGGAAGACCTCGCGGTGCTCGCCGGGGCGCGCCGCGTCCGGGGGGAGCGGGCGCCGCACCACGCCGGGCTGGTCCCGGTCGAGCGGGGACCACTCGACCCCGGCCGAGACGCGCGCCTCCCCACCGTCGAAGGCGAGGCGCACGCGGCCGGCCGGTGCGGGCTCGAGGCGGACGTCCAGGCGCTCCCGCGCGCGCAGGGTGTGCGGGCCGATGCCCGCCCACAGTCGCCCGCCTTCCAATTCCTCCTCCGGGAGGACGAGCAGGCGGCAGGGACCGAGCGCGAGGAGCTCGAGGCCGTCGGCGAGGGCATCGGCGCGCACCGGCATCCTCTCGGGCGTCCAGGGCTCGGCCTCCTCCGGCAGCGGCATCCGGTAGAGGCTGACCTCGCCCGGGCCCAGGGCGGGATCGACCGCGATCTGCAACGCGCCGCTCGGCAGGCTCAGAGTGGTCTCCCCCGCCGAAGCCAGCGGGAAGGGGCCGAAGGGCTGGCGGAGACCGGGCGTGCTCGGGGAGACCCGCGCGACGGCCGGCTCGGCCAGCAGGAGCTCGGCCCGCCAACCACCGTCCTCGCCCACGCCCACGCGGCTGAGTTCACGCTCGGCCCCGTCCGGCTCCAGGGCCAGCAGCGCGACCTCGCCGGCCACCGGCTGCCCCGCGGCCTCGACGCGGCCGCCGCGGGCCGCGACGAAGGGCAGCCGCAGCTCGCGCTCGAGGTCGCCGTCGGGCATCACGAAGCGGTCCACCGCCGCCTCCTCGTTCCCGGCGCGCAGCAGGACCACGACCTCCCCGGGCAGCAGGCGCGCGCGCACGGTGCGCGTCTCGCCGAGTCGCAGCGGCGCCGGGTCGGGGTGCTCCCATTCGCCGCCCGGGCGCAGCTGGCACCGCCAGTTGTCGGCGTCCGCCCCGTCGGGCAGCAGGAAGCGCAGGGTCAGCACCCCGCCCTCCACCCCGCCAACCGTCTGCGGGCCGCCCTCCTCGACGAGGACCGGCGGGGACATCGAGAGGCGGGCGCTGCTGCCGCCGTCACCGTCGACCGCAGCGGGCGGCGCCGGCGGGGGTGCCTCCGGCTCCGCCGCTGCGGAGCCGCCCGCCTCCTGCGCCGGACTGCGGTCCGCCTGCGGCGGCTCGAGCCACCACAGCACGGCGGCGACGAGCAGGACGAAGGCGGGGAAGAGCAGGCGGCGCATGCCTCAGCGGACGTACTTCCGGCGCGCCGCCACCGCCTCGATCTCGCCGTCCTCGACGCGGTAGGCGCTGAGGTGCCCGCCGTAGACGCAGCCCGTGTCGAGGCCGAGGGCGACCAGGCGGCCCCGGTGCAGGCAGCGGCGCGGGATCGGCGAACTGGTGTGGCCGAACAGGACCAGCTCGGGCCCGCCGTAGACCTCGTACCAGTAGGGCTCGCCGCGCACGCCCTTCATCCGCCGCAGGCGCACCAGGTGCTCCGGCGCGGTGTGGTCCACGCGCTGGCCGGGGACGACGCCGGCGTGCACCGCCACCCAGGGCCCCAGCGGACTCTCGCCGCGCAGGAAGTAGGGACGGCCGCGCAGCGGCTCGAGCAGCTCGGCCGAGCAGGCGGGATCGAAGTCGGCCAGCCGCGTGTTGCCGTCGCCGCGCAGGTCCTCGGCGCCGAGCCCGGCCCAGTCGGCGCCCGCGCCGAGCAGGGCCAGCCGGCCGAGCACCGCGTACTCGTGGTTGCCGAGCACGATCTCCACGCCCCGCGCGGTGAGCAGCCGCGCCACGCCCAGCGGATCGGGCCCGCGGTGGTAGAGGTCGCCGAGCGCGATGAGGCGGTCGTCCTCGCCGGGCGCGAGGCGCTCCAGCAGCTCGGCCAGCTCCTCCGCGCAGCCGTGGACGTCGCCGATCACCCAGGTCGAACTCAAGCCGGCGCGCCCTCCCCGGCCAGCGGTGCCCAGGCCGCCTCGACCTCGGCCATCAGCTCGCCGAGCGACTCGCCGCGCGGGTCGAAGCGCAGGCCGGCGGCCTCGAAGAGCTGCGGCAGCGGCTGCGAACCGCCGAGGGCCAGCCCCTCGCGGAAGCGCGCCACCGCGCCCGCCGGGTCGCGGCGGTAGGCCGACCAGACCTGCAGGGCGCCGATCTGCGCCAGGGCGTACTCGACGTAGTAGAACGGCACCTCGAAGACGTGCAGCTGCGCGTGCCAGGCGTGGCGGCGCTCGGCTTCGAGCCCGCTCCAGTCGGCCGGGGCACCGAAGCGCTCGCGCAGCGCCACCCAGGCCTCGGCGCGCTGGTCGCGGCTGTGCCCGGCGTGGGTGTAGACCCAGTGCTGGAAGGCGTCCACGGTGCAGATCCAGGCCAGCGAGCTGCCGATGTCCTCGAGGCTGTCGCGCACCGCGCGCTGCGCCTCCGCGGCCGGGTAGACCGCCCCGAGGTGCTCCAGGGCCATCATCTCCATGCCCATCGAGGCCACCTCGCAGAACTCGATCGGCGCCGAGCGGTAGTCGACCGGCTCGCGCTCCCGGGCGAGCAGCCCGTGGACCGCGTGGCCGCCCTCGTGGACCAGCGTCTCGATCCCGGCGTGGGTCGGCGCGCTGTTCGAGAAGATGAAGGGCCAGCGGACGTCCTCGAAGGTGTCCATGAAGCCGCCCTGGCGCTTGCCGGGGCGGGTGTCGAGGTCGAGCAGCCCCTTCTCCTCCATCCACCGCAGGTCGGCGGCGAAGGCCGGGTCGATGCGCTCGAGCAGGCCGGCGGCCACCCGCACCTGGCCCGGCGAGTCCTCGAAGGGGCGGAAGGGCGGGCGCTGTTCGGGGTCGACCGCGAAGTCCCACGGCCGCAGCGGGTCCAGCCCGAGCAGGCGCGCGCGGTGCGCCGTGGTGCGGCGCACGAAGGGCAGCACGTGGCGCTCGACGTTGCGGTGCAGCGCCTCGCAGTCGGCCGGCGTGTAGTCGAAGCGGCCGAGCTCGCGGTGCTTGAAGTCGCGGTAGTCGCCGAAGCCGGCGTTGGCGGCGATGCGGCCGCGCAGCTCGACCATGCCGTCGAACAGCTCCTCGAGGCGGTCGCGCACCTCGAGGCGGCGGGCGGCCACCGTGCGCCAGGCCGCCTCGCGGACGGCGCGGTCGGGGTCCTCGTGGTAGGGCGCCATCGCGGCCAGGGTGCGCGGCTCGCCGTCGAACTCGACGGTGAGGCCGCCCGTGATCCGGCCGTACTCGACGCCGAGCTTCTCGTCCTCGGCCTCGAGGTCGACGTTCTCCTCGCGGAACAGCTCGACGGCCAGCTCGGCGTCGCGCTGGTAGACCGTCCACACCGCAGGGTCGAGGTCGCGGCGGTGCGGGCACTCGAGGTACTTGCGGTCGAGGCGGTCGGCCAGCTTGCGGTACTCGGGAAGCACCACGGTCTGGTAGTCCAGGTGGGCGCGCTCCTTGGCCTCGTCCTCGGTGTCGCAGGCGGCCGCGGCGTGGCGCCGCGAACTCTCGCCGCCGACCAGCGAGTCGAGCTCGCTGCGGTCCATCAGCCAGCGCTCGAGCTCGGCGACCGAGCCGACCGGCCGCTCGGCCAGCTCCCGCGCGTACGGCTCGATGGCGGACCAGTCGGCGGGTTCCCAGCCGGCGGGGAGGTGGCGGCGGGGCGGGACGGGGTGGCGCTCGGTCGCGGTCATCGCCGCGCAGGATAGCCCGGCTCAGTCCCCGACCGGGCGTTCGAACCAGCCCGCCCGCACCTCGGGGTTGACCTCCCAGTCGAAGCGCACGCGGGCCTGCTGCTCGCCGCTGCTCCACACCACCTCGCCGGGCAGCATGACACCGCCGACCAGGCCGTAGGCGTGGAACTCGTAGCGCACGACCGTGTCCCCCCCGATCTCGATCGCGCGGCACAGGCCGTGGTCGTGCAGCTCGACGCGCAGCTCGAAGCCGGTCTCGTCGGTCAGGAGCAGCAGGTTCTCCCCCACCGCCGCGACCTCGTAGTCGCCGCGCGCCAGGCGCATGAGCACCAGCGGCAGCTTGGCGCTCAGGCCGCGCTGCTCCGCCGCGACCTCGGCGGGCTCGAGCTCGCGGAAGCCGCCGTCGGCGCGGCGCCACCCGGCGCCTTCGGTGAGGACCGACATCACCCGGCCGTCCTCGCCCGCCGCGCGGACGTGGAGCCGCCCGGGGTAGACCAGCACCGCCTCCATCGGGACCACGTGCTCCTGGCGCAGCGTCGAGCGCGTGGCGCCGACCGCCTCCCAGGCGGCCTGGCCGCCGTGGCTGCTCAGGAGGTGGGCCGCCAGCTCCGCGCCGCGGGCAGCCGCGGCCTCCGTGTCCTCCTCCAGGCCCGGGGCGCGCTCCGGGGCGGAAGCGTCCCACACCTCGACCGCGCCGAACTCGCCCATCTCGGCGTCGAAGCGCGCCGGGTCGCCCGCGACGAACAGGGTCAGCCGGCCGGCGTCGAGGTGGCGGCGGCAGGCCGCGAGCACGTCCTCGGCGCTCAGCTCGCGGATCGCGGCGACGACCTGGTCGGGGTGGTTCCACGGGTAGCCGTTCCACTCGAGGTCGGCGATCCGCGCCAGCACCTTCGAGCCGCGGTCGGTCTCGAAGACCTTGGCGTTGAGCAGGCGGCGGCGCGCGTGCTCGAACTCCTCCTCCCCCGCCCCTTCGGCCAGGTAGCCCTCGAGCACGCCGATCATCTCGCGCAGGGCGAGGGCGGCGGTCTCGTTCTTCGTGCCGCAGGTGGCCCAGAACAGCCCCTGCTGCTCCCAGCCCGGCATCCAGTAGGCCCCGGTGGTGTAGGCCAGGCCCAGCTCGCTGCGCACGCGGCGGATCATCCGGTTGCCGAAGCCGCCGATGCCGAAGACGTAGCTGCCGAGCTGCAGCGCGGGGTAGTCCGGGTGGTTGCGGCGCACGCCCTCGAGGACGAGACGCAGCTCGGCCTGCTCGGCCCCCTCGCGGGGCAGGAGGACGACCCGGCGCTGCGCGGGCGCGGGCGCCTCGAGCGGCACCTCGACCGGCGTGGCCGACTGCGGCTCCCAGCTGCCGAAGGCCTCTTCCAGCGCGGCGGCCATCGCCTCGGGCTCGAAGTCCCCGTGGACCGCGATCTGGGCCCGGCGACAGCCGAAGCGCTCGGCGTGGAAGGCGGCGAGGTCGGCGCGCGACAGGGCCTCGAGCCCGGCCACCTCCTGCCGCCGCACGCGCGGGTCGTCCGCGCCGTAGAAGGCGCGCCGCGCCTCGCGGTCGGCCATCGAGCCCGCGTCGTCCTCGCGCTGCGCGACCGCGCTGATCATGCGGGCGCGAATGCGCTCGAGCTCGGCCTCGGGGAAGGCCGGGTTCAAGGCGAGATCGGCGAACACGGCCAGCACCGCCTCGAAGTCCTCGCTGAGGCACTCGAGTCTGCCGGTCAGGGCGCGCGGCCCCGCGTCGAAGTCGATCGAGGCGCCGCGCGCGTCGAGCTCGGCGTCCACGCGGTCGCCCGGCCAGGCCGCGCTGCCGCCCTCGCGCATCAGGCCGGCCATCATCTCGGCCGTGCCCTCGAGGCCGACGGGGTCGGAGTAGCTGCCCACGCGCGCGCGCAGCTCCAGCTCGACCACGGGGCGCGAGCGGTCCGGCAGGAGCAGCAGGGTCACGCCGTTGGGCAGCGCGCGCTCGAGCGGCCGCGCCGGCGAGAAGGCCGGCGAGATCCCGACCGGCACCTCCTCGATGGTGGCGTAACGACCGGGGGCCAGGTCGGGGGCGCCGTCCAGGCGGACCTCCTCGACCACCGGGTCGGAGCTGCAGGCCGCAACCAGCAGCAGGCAAGGGGCGTAACGGATGACGCTCACTGTTCGACCTCCATCTCCGCGGGAACCAGCCGGACGGTGGTCCTCACCCCCGCCTCGAGCCGCCCGGCCGCCCGGGCCACGTCCTCGGGCCTCAGCTCCGCCAGCACCTCGAGGGTGCGGAAGAGCTGGCGCCAGTCGCCGTCGGTCCCCTCGGTCTGGGCCAGGGCACGGGCCAGGCCCGCGTTGCCGGCGAGGCCCTGCAGCAGGGCCATCTGCGTGCGCCGGCGGACCCCGGCGAGCTCGGCCGCCGTGGGCCCCTCCGCCGCCAGGCGGTCGATCTCCTCCTGGGCCAGGGCCAGGCACTCGTCGATCCCGCGGCCGGGCGCGGGCACGAGCAGGAGCAGGAACAGCGAGGGGTCGAGGCGGCCGGGGTAGCCGGCCATCCACTGCACCTCGACCGCCGCGCCCTCCTGCTTCACCAGGCGCTCGTGCAGGCGCGAGCTCGGCCCGCCGGCGAGGACCTCGCCGAGGGCGTCGAACAGCAGGCCGCGGCGCTGGCGCAGGGCCGGGATCGGCCAGCCGGCCAGGGCCATCGGGTTGGTCGGACGGACCACGGCGATCTCGCGCGGCCCGCGCGGGCGCGGCTCCGCGGTGCGCCGCGGCCGCGGTAGCTCGCCGGCGGGCAGCTCGCCGAGGTAGCGCTCGGCGAGGGCGAAGACCTCCTCCGGATCGACCCGGCCGACCACGGCCAGGATCATCCGGTCGGCGGTGTAGTGCCGCTCCCAGAAGGCGATCATCTCCGGCCGGTCGAGGTGCTCGAGGTCGTCCATGTGGCCGATCGTCGAGTCGCGGTACGGGTGGGCGATGAAGGCGTTGTTGAGCAGCGCCTCGAGGGCCGCCCCGACGGGGCTGGCGTCGGTGCGCATGCGGCGCTCCTCCATCACCACGTCGCGCTCCTTGTAGAACTCGCGCATCACGGGCGAGCCGAGCATCTGGCGCGCCAGCCAGAACCAGGTCTCGGTGCGCTCGACCGGCAGGCTGACGTAGTAGTCGGTCGAGTCGGCCCCGGTCGAGGCGTTCGAGTTCAGGCCCCCGGCCGCCTCCATCGCGCGGTCGAAGGCGCCCGCGTCGCAGGCGGCGTCGGCGGCCGCCCGCGCCTCCTCGAAGGCGGCGCGGAGGCCGGTGAGCTCCTCGTCCGGCGC
The DNA here is from genome assembly GCA_964342475.1 of uncultured Planctomycetales bacterium. Lineage (GTDB taxonomy): Bacteria > Planctomycetota > UBA1135 > UBA1135 > UBA1135 > J029. The sequence continues at coordinate 11,869 of CAYFGE010000019.1, read as the reverse complement.
GCCGGCCGCCTCGGCCTCCTCCCAACGCCGCCAGGCCTCGTCGCAGGCGTCGAGCAGCCGCCGCTCCCGGGCCCAGTCGGTCGCGCCGATCCAGCGCGAGCCCTTGAAGGCCATGTGCTCGGCGAAGTGGGCCAGGCCGGTCAGGCCGGCCGCCTCGTCGATGGCCCCCACCTGCACGTGCATGTGGAAGGACACCACCGGGGCCTCGCCGTGGGGCAGGACCAGGACGCGGAGCCCGTTGGGCAGGGTGCGCTCGCGGACCTCGTCGGCGAGCGCGGCGAAGCCGGAGCCGCCCTGGAGGAGCAGCGGCGCGGCGAGCAGGGTGGAGAGCAGCATGGAGGTGAGGGGTCAGCCGGCGGGGCCGGCGGAGGGCGGGTCGAGTTCGGGGCGGCTGGGGCGCAGCATGAGCTCGCGGACGGCGTCCTCGCAGCTCATGCCCTCGAACAGGATGGCGTGGAGGGCGTGGGTGATCGGCATCTCGATGCCGGCCTCGGCGGCGGCCTGGTGGACGGCCTGGGTGGTCCAGACGCCCTCGGCCACCTTCTCGGTCGAGGCCTGCACCTCGGCCAGCGCCTCGCCGGCGCCGATGCGCTGGCCCAGCGAGCGGTTGCGCGAGTGCCGCGAGTAGCAGGTGACCATCAGGTCGCCGGCCCCCGTGAGGCCGAAGAAGGTCTCGCGCCGCGCGCCGCGGTGGATGCCGAAGCGCGCCATCTCGACCAGCCCGCGGGCGACCAGCGCGGCCTTGGCGTTGTCGCCCAGGCCGAGGCCGTCCGCCACGCCGGCGCCGACCGCGATGACGTTCTTGAGCGCGCCGCCGAGCTCGGCGCCGACCAGGTCGTCCCCGGTGTAGACGCGCAGGGCGGAGCTGCTGATCTCCTCCTGGACGCGCTCGGCGAGCGCCGCGTCGGCGGAGGCGGCCACCACGGTGGTGGCCAGGCCGAGGGCGGTCTCCTCGGCGTGCGAGGGCCCGGACAGCACCGCCACCCCGGCGCGCGCCCCGGCGGCCTCGGCCAGGATCTCGCTGGGCCGCAGCAGGGTCTTCAGTTCGAGTCCCTTGGAGGCGGAGACCGCCGGCAGCCCGGCCAGGCGGCCGCCGAAGCGGCCGATCGTGCCGCGCAGGAACTGGGTCGGCACCACCGAGTAGTAGATGTCGGCGCCGTCGAGCGCCTCGTCCACGTCGGCGGTCCAGCGGACCTCCGGCGGGATCGGCACGCCGGGGAGGAACTTGTGGTTCTCGCGGCCGGCGGCGACCTCCGCGGCGTAGGCCGGATCGTGGCTCCACAGGGTGACCTCCCGGCCGGCGCGGTGGAGCGAGAGGGCGATGGCGGTGCCCCAGCCGCCGTCGCCGATCACGAGGCTGCGGTTCGAGGAGTGGCTCATGACTTGGGTCGGCCGATGCGCGATTCGGTCCCGGCCAGGATGCGGGCCAGGTTGCTGCGGTGGGTGACGAGGAAGAGGAGGCCGCCGAGGGCGGCGAAGAGGAGGACGGGGAAGCCGTCCGCGGAGGCCCACCCCGGGTCGAGCAGCCACAGCGCCGCCGGCACGGCGAGGCCGAAGCTGATCGAGGCCAGCGACATCATGCGGCTGCCCAGGCCCACGAGGAGGAGGACGCCGGCGCCGGCCAGGACGGCCGAGGGGGCCAGGACCAGGAGGGCGCCGCTGTAGGTCGCCACCCCCTTGCCGCCGCGGAAGCCGAACCAGACCGGGTAGACGTGGCCGGCGTAGGCTCCGGCCCCGGCCGCGGCGGCCAGTTCCAGCGGGGCGCAACCCTCGGGGGCCAGGAGCAGGGCCAGGGCGGCCGGGAGGGCCCCCTTGGCGGCGTCCAGGAGGTAGACCAGGACGCCGAATCTCCGCCCCAGGGCCCGCCCGGCGTTGGTCGCGCCGGCGTTGCCGGATCCCACCGCGCGGAGGTCCAGACCCTTCGCCCGGGCGATCAGGAGGGCGAAGGAGACCGATCCGCAGAGGTAGCCGATCAGGGCGGCGAGGGCCGTCGGGGCGAGGCGCTCCATGCCCGGCCAAGAATACCCGTCCGCCCGAAGAAAAAGGCTTGACCCGCAAGGAGCATTCGATATCTACAGGGACTCGCGGGCCGACCGGCCCCCTCCTCGGATCCGATCCAGAAATCATGACCTACGTCATCGCCGAACCCTGCGTCAACACGAAGGACACCGCCTGCGTCGATGTGTGCCCCGTGGAATGCATCTACGAGAGCGAACCCCAGCCCGGGACGCTGAACCTGCCCATGTTCATCCACCCGGACGAGTGCATCGACTGCGGGGCCTGCGAGCCGGAGTGCCCGGTGGACGCGATCTTCACCGAGGAGGAGCTGCCCGAGAAGTGGGCCGCCTTCACCCAGGCCAACGCCGATCTCGCCGCCGAGCACGACGAGTAGGCCCCACCCGGGCCGGAAAAGCCAGAAGGCCAGACCCCGCGGGGTCTGGCCTTCTTCGTGTCTTGGAGCGGCCGATGGGATTTGAACCCACGACATCTACCTTGGCAAGGTAGAGCTCTACCACTGAGCTACGGCCGCATTTTCAAGGGGCGAAAGGATAAGGCCCGCCCGGAGGGGTGTCAATCACCCCGAGGCGGACTTCCTCTTCTTCGGCACCAGGGGCTCCCCGCCTTGATCCCGCAGGCCGAAGACCTCGAGGGCGCGTCTGTGGACGAGTTCCTGGACCTCCTCCAGGCTGAGCTCGGTGAGCGGGATCTGCCCCCCCGCCATCCGCCCGTGGCCGCCGCAGGCGCCCTCCTTGCCGAGGATGAAGCGCAGGGCCGGGTAGGCGTCCGCCCCCGGCATGTCGGTCCGCAGGGAGACCTGGTAGCGGCCGTCGCAGGCGCCGCCGGCCAGCGACCACTGCTTGCCCTCCAGGCGGACGAACCAGTCGGCGATCTCGGCCACCGACTCGGGGCTGCTGACCTCGCCCAGGAGGACCAGCAGCAGCGGCCCGTAGCAGGTGCAGGCCTCGATGGCCTCGCCCATCTGGCGGAAGTAGTCGCGGTTCAGCGCGGGCTGGTCGATCGCCGCGACCAGCTTCCGGTCGGCCCGCTTGTGCATCCGCTCGTAGGCCCGCTCGTCGCGCTCGCTGGCGTCCCGCGCCAGGTCGTTGGTGTCGTAGCGGATGCCGCAGAACAGGGCGGTGGCGGCGCGGTCGTCGGGCTCGCAGCCGCAGGCCTCGAGCAGGTCGTGGACCATCGTGGAGGTGGCGCCGTAGTCGGGGTCGACCCAGCGGAAGGGGACCTTCTCTCCCCCGGCCTCGTCCTCGCCCTTGTGGTGGTCGATCACCGCGAGGACGGGCAGGGCCCCCGGCGGCGTGGTGTGGGTGAAGCCCGGCTGCGAGTCCACCAGGATCACCCCGGCGTAGGCCGCCGGGTCGACGCCGCCCTTGGGCAGGGCGCTGATCTCGAGCAGCCGCCGCATGGCGACGTTCTCGGCCCGCCGGATGCGGCCCTCGAGGACCAGGTCCGCCTCGAGGCCGAAGCCCTCGCGGAGCAGGTACTGCATCGCCACCATCGCCCCCAGCCCGTCGGGGTCGGGGTGGCGGTGGGTGCAGAGGACCACGCGGCCGTCCTGAGGGAGGGCGGCGCGGAAGCGGTCGAGGTCGGGCAGAGTCATGCCAGGCCGAGGGAGCGGAAGGCCTCCTGGGCCTCCCTCACGGCCTCCCCAGGATACCCGGGCGCGAGGCTGAGCACCCGCAGGGCCGTCCGGGGCAGGTATTCGGCCAGGAGCGGGAAGTCGACCGCCCCCTCCCCCGGGAACAGGCGCTCGCGGCCCTCGGCGGCGTCCTGGAGGGAGGCGCCGAGGCAGACCGCCCCGCCCGCCTCGAGCCAGGCTCCGGCGTCGTCGAGGCCCAGGGCGGCCCGCGTCTGGACCGCGCCGGCGTCGTGCCAGTAGCCGAGGCCCTCCAGGGAACGCTCCTCCAGGAGGAGGGCGAGACCGGCCGGATCGAGCACCGCGGCCGGGCTGGCCTCGGCCGCGACGGCGAGACGGAGGCCGGGGGCGGCCCGGCGCACGGTGTGCAGGAAGCGGGCCAGGGCCTCGAGCTGGCGCTCCCGTTGCGCCGGGTGGAGGGCGTTCCGGACGCCCCGGGCGGCGTCCGCCTCCACCGCCTCGCCGCAGCTCAGCCGGCCGAGCTGGGCGCGGGCCTCCTCGCGGGGCAGCGCCGCCTCGTCCTCCCCCGCCGGGACCACCAGGAGCTCACAGCCCAGGCGGAGGAGCCGGGCCACGGAGTCCGGGATGCGCGAAAGGGAAGCCCCTTGCCGCCGGGGATCCGGGCTCGAAACGGCCCGGGATGGGTTACGATGAGAGGACGGTTGCAGGGCGTCCCAGGAGGCGGCGGAGAATCCCCGCCCCAGGTCGGCCCGCGCGGCCCCGATCCCTTCCAACTCGACCGACGGATCGCCCGGAACGAGGGCGACCCCGTCCAGGCCCAGATCATGCGCCTCCCGCAGCTGCGCTGATGCCAGCTGCGGGCGACCGCCGAACCATCCGGATGCCAATTCCATGCTGTCCTCCTCGGTCCTTGGTCCTCGCAAAAGCACCAACGGCCCGCCGAGCAGGCAGTATTCCTAGCATTTCCGGGACACCCCGGGCCACCCACGAACCTCGACCGACATGAAACCGATCCTCGCTCTCGCCCTCTTCCTGGCGCCGCTCGCCGGCCAGGTCTCCGCTCAGGAGGCCGGCTGCTGCGAGTCCAAGGCCGTCGCCCAGACCGAATGCAGCCCGTCCGCCGCGAAGGCCGTGGCGCAGGCCGGCAGCTGTGAAGCCACCGCCCAGGCCGCAGGTGCCTGTTCCACCGCCCGCCCGGCCGCCCAGCGCGGCCACTGCGACAAGATGTCGGCCCCGGCGAAGGTCGCCCAGGTCGCCGTCGCCGTCCCGGTCGAGAAGGCCGCCTGCGACGCCCAGGAGCCGGCCTCCTGTGAGTCCGGCGCCAAGAGCGCCTGCGATTCGGGCAAGGAGGCCTCCTGCGAGATCGCCACGGTGGCCGTCCAGGCCCCCGCCGCCCAGGACTGCTGCTCCGAGGGCAAGGGGAAGGCCGCGAAGGCCGTGGCCGCGAAGGCCGCCTCTGCCTGCGAGGAGAGCGCTGCCTGCGACGCTCCGAAGGGGGACTGCGGCGAGGAGAAGGCCTTCTGCGAGGTCGCGACCATCGCCGTCCAGGCGCCCGCCGCCGGCGGTGACTGCTGCGCCTCGGGCAAGGGCGAGAAGGCCGCAGCCGTGAAGCTGCAGAGCTGCGAGACCGAGAGCTCCTGCTCCTCCGCTGCTCCTGCCGCTGCCGTGGCCGAGTGCGAAGTCTTGGTCGAGTGCGAGGTCGAGGCCTCCTGCGAGGAGATCGAGGAGATCGCCGTGATCGCCCCCGTCGAGATCCAGGCCTGCGAGGACGGCGGTGAGGCCGCCTGCTCCGCCGGCATGGACGATCTGGCCGTGTTCAAGGTCCACGCCGGCGAGGAAGGCGACTTCCTGGCCTTCGAGGATCTCGCCGAGGTCCAGCTGGACGGGATCCAGATCCAGGTCGCGGGCGAAGCCCTCGAGATGCCCCTGCAGTGGGTCGCCGCCGGCGACGGCGAGTGCGACGACTGCCAGGGAGGCGGCAAGAAGGCGGCCAAGAAGGCCAAGGCGGGCGCCCAGAAGGTGCAGACCCGGGTCGTCGAGCTCGGCGACGGTGGCCGCTACGAGGTCATCGTCATGACCGAGGGCGAGGACTGCGACGGGGGTTCCTGCGCGCCGCAGGCCAAGCAGAAGAAGGTCGACGTCCGCGTCGAGAAGAAGAAGGCCGCGGCGATGAAGGCGGCGAAGGCCAAGAAGGCGGCGGCGGCCAAGAAGGGCGCCAAGGCCCGCATGGCTCCGCCCGCCCCGATGGGCATGGGCGGCTGCGACTGCTGCGGCGAGTGCCCGATGGGCCAGGCCATGCCCCAGCGCAAGATGATGGGCATGGGCGGCCACCCCGGCATGGGCGGCATGCGCGCGATGCCGGGCCCGCGCGGCCAGATGGGCATGATGAAGATGCGCCGCATGGGCGGCATGCACGGCGGCATGGAGATGCCGCACCCGATGCCGCACGGGGAGCACGCCATGCCTCTGATGCTGCACGGTCTCGGCGGCGGCGAAGCCCGCGTCGAGGTCCGCGGGATGATGATCGACGACGGTGGTCGCGTCATCCGCTTCGGCGAGTGGGGCGAGGACTGCGAGGAGTCCTGCGAAGAAGCCTGCGAGGAGGACGACGACTGCGGCGAATGCGAGGAGTCCTGCGAGGACGACGACGACTGCGGTGACTGCGACGATGCCTGCGAGGAGGTCGACGACTGCGGCGAATGCGAGGAGTCCTGCGAGGACGACGACGACTGCGGTGAC
>CAYFGE010000019.1:0-5420 GCA_964342475.1 uncultured Planctomycetales bacterium | reverse complement strand
TGCGACGATGCCTGCGAGGAGGTCTGCGAAGAGGAGACCCAGCCGACCAAGCGCCGCGCCGAGCCCGCCGCCTTCGGCGTCGAGGTCGACCGCATGGGCCGCATCGAGCAGCGCATCGCCGAGCTCGAGGTCCAACTGGCCCGCATCGAGTCCCTGCTCGACGCGATCGCCAACGGCTGATCCGGCCGATGGCCGAGGAGGCCGGCGAGGGACCCCCCTCGCCGGCCTCCTTCCTTTTCCCCGCAGGGCTCAGACCCGCACGCCGCCCTCGGGAGGCTTGACGGCGGCGCGCTCGCGCAGCACCGGGGCGACCACCTCGGCGAGGAACTCGTCGACCTGCTGCGGCGCGCGGCCGACGAAGCGGCGGGCGTCCACCAGCTCGGGCAGCTGCCCCTCCACCGCCGCGAAGGCCGGGTCGCCGGCGATCCGCTCGAGCAGGTCGTTGACCCCGTCCTGGGTCTTCATCCGGGTCGCAGCCGCGTGCGAATGGACGCGGATGCTCTCGTGCAGCTCCTGGCGGTCGCCCCCCGCCTGGACCGCCGCCATGAGGATGGTCTCGGTGGCCATGAAGGGCAGCTCGCGGTCGAGCATGGTGGCGATCACCTGCGGGTAGACCACCAGACCGCTGGCCACGTCCTGCACCAGTTGGAGGACGGCGTCGGCGGCGAGGAAGCTCTCCGGGATGGCCAGCCGGCGGTTGGCCGAGTCGTCGAGCGTCCGCTCCAGCCACTGGTTGGCCGCGGTGTCCAGGCCGTTCGGGGCCAGGTGGAGCAGGTACCGCGACAGCGCGCCGATGCGCTCGCTGCGCATCGGGTTGCGCTTGTAGGGCATCGCCGAGGACCCGATCTGCTTGGCGCCGAAGGGCTCCTCCACTTCGCGCCGGTGCGCCAGCAGGCGGATGTCCACGGCGAACTTGGCCGCCGAGGCGGCGATCCCGGCCAGCGCGTGGAGCACGATGCCGTCCCACTTGCGCGGGTAGGTCTGGCCGCAGACCGCCACGGCACGCGGGAAGCCCATCCGCTCGGTGACCATCCGGTCGAGGCGGCGCACCTTGTCGTGGTCACCGTCGAACAGCTGGAGGAAGCTGGCCTGGGTCCCCGTCGTCCCCTTCACGCCGCGGAAGGGCAGCCGGTCCAGGACCGACTCGACCTCCTCCAGGTCGAGGAGGAAGTCCTGCAGCCAGAGCGTCGCGCGCTTGCCGAGCGTGGTCGGCTGGGCCGGCTGGAAGTGGGTGAAGCCGAGGATCGGCTGGTCGCGCTGCTCGCGGCAGAAGTCGGTCAGGGAGCGCGCCACGCCGACCAGGCGGGCGCGCAGGATGCGCAGGCCCTCCTGGATGAGGACGAGGTCGGCGCCGTCGGCCACGAAGCAGGAGGTCGCGCCCAGGTGCAGGATGCCCTTCGCTCCCGGCGCCTTCTCGCCGAAGGCGTGGACGTGGGCCATCACGTCGTGGCGCAGCTCGCGCTCGAGCTCGGCCACGCGGCCGAGGTCGACGTCCTCGCGCGCCGCCTTCAACTCGGCGATCTGCTCCTCGCGGATGTCGATGCCCAGCTCGCGCTCGCACTCGGCCAGGGCGATCCACAGGTCGCGCCAGACGAGGGCGCGGCGGCGGGCGGAGAAGTTCTCCTGCATGGCCCGGCTGGCGTAACGGGCGGCCAGCGGCGAGGAGTACGTGGTGTCGGGATCACTCATGGCGGAGGTCAGGCGGGGAGGAAGGGCAGCGGGACGACGGGGGCGTGGTGGGCCACGAAGCCCCAGCCGAGCAGGAGGGCGGTCAGCGCGGCGAGACGCAGCGCCCCTCCCGCCAGGCGGAGCGGAGCGCGCGCCGCCCAGGCGGCGAGGACCAGGACGGTGAAGGCGCCGAGCAGGTCGGTGACCACGTCCTTCAGGTCGGAGCCGCGCGTCTCGACCGTGGTCTGGTGCCACTCGTCGAGCAGGCCGGCCGCCAGGACCAGGGCCAGCGTCGCGGGCCAGACCAGCGGCCGCAGCGGTGAGGCCGGGCCGAGGAGGACCAGGAAGCTCAGGGCCAGGGCGCCGAACAGCGGGGCGTGGGCCAGGTTCTGCAGGTAACCGAGCAGCTCCTCCTCCGGGCCGGCGAAGCCGCCCAGGTGGGAGGCCGCGAAGATGCCCGCGACGCAGCCCAGGAAACCGAGGAGGCGCAGGGCCAGCGGGAAGGCGGCCAGAGCGGCGAACAGGGAGCCGGGCATCAGTCGCCGTCCTCGCGCACGGTGAGGGCGAGGCGCACCCAGCCGCCGCGACCGCGCTCGACGCGGAGGCCGCGCGACCACTGGCGGACGAGCCACAGGCCCCGCCCGCGCTCGTCCTCCGGCTGCGGCAGCTCGACGGAAGCCGCCAGGCCGCGGGCGACCTCCTCGAAGTCGCAGTTGTCCACGCACTCGACGGCCAGCTCCAGGCCCGGCGCCCGGTCCCGCAGCGTGACGTGGACCCGGCTGCCCCGGGAGCAGGCCTCGGCCGCGTTGTGGGCCAGCTCGCTGACCAGGACGCCGACCCGCTCGATCACCTGGGCCGAGGCCCCCTCCACCCGCAGCCGCGCCTGGACCCGTCGCCGCAGCCCGGGGAGCTCCTCCCCCACGGCGCGCGACGAGAAGGCGGCCAGCCAGGGCATGCTCAACCGGCGGCTTCCAGGTAGAAGGAGAGGTCGAGCGCCGGCGAGGAGTGGGTGATCCAGCCGACCGAGACCCGGTCCACCCCGCAGCCGCGGATCGCCGCGGCGTTGGCGGGGCGCACGCCCCCGCTCACCTCGAGCTGGGCGGCGGGGAAGCGGGCGCGCAGCCGGGTGACCACCTGCGGCAGGGTGGCGAAGTCGAAGTTGTCGAGCAGGACGTAGTCCGCCCCAGCTTCGAGGGCCAGCGCCGCCTGGGCCTCGGTCTGCGCCTCCGCGCCGACCACCTTGCCCGGACTGGCCTCCCGCGCGCGGCGGACCGCGGCGCCGTACTCCAGTCCGGAGAGGGCGAAGTGGTTCTCCTTGATCAGGACCTGGTCCTCGAGGTCGCGGCGGTGGTTCACCCCGCCGCCGGCGACCACCGCGCGCTTCTGCGCGTCGCGCAGGCCGGGCACGGTCTTGCGCGTGTCCAGCAGCTTCACCTCGCTGCCCAGGAGGCCGACCAGCTCCGCGGTCGCCGTGGCGACCCCGCCGAGCTGCTGGAGGAAGTTCAGGGCCGTGCGCTCGGCGGCCAGCAGGCCGCGGGCCGAGCCGGCGCAGCGGAGGACCTCGTCGCCGTCGGCGACGCGACCGCCTTCCCCCACCCGCCAGTCCAGCTCGACCGCCGGGTCGCAGAGCCGGAAGGCCAGGGTGGCGTGGTCCACGCCGCTGAGCACCCCGTCGGCCCGCGCCAGGATGCGGCCGTGGGCGCGCGCCGCGGCCGGCACGAGGGCGAGCGAAGTGGCATCGGCGGCCGCGCGGTCCTCCTCCAAGGCGCGGACCACCGCTTCCCGGACGTCCGGAGGCGGCTCCATCGGCGGCATTCTAGCCGCGAGGCGCGGGCGGCTCGCGGCCGCCCCTGCGGTACCAGGCCTCGACCTCGGCCGCCGAGTGCTCTCCCACGCCGGGGATCAGCTTCAGGCGCGCGGGGGTGAGCGGCACCCCGAGGAAGGGGCGCGCGCGCACCACATCGCGCGCCCGCCCCGCCCCCAGGCCGGGAAGGCGGCTGAGCTCGAGCCAGCCGTCGCGCTGCAGGTCGGGCAGGCAGGGTTCGGCGGCGAAGACGGGGTCCGCGCCCACCGCGTCCGCCGGCGCCGTGGCCAGCGTCCGCGCTGCCGCCAGCCCCAGCACCAGCGCTGCCGCCCGCACCCTCGCGCGCCTCACCTCCATCCTCGGGGAGACGCGCGGGCCGGGCGCCGGTTACGCGCCGAGGGCCTCGCCCGCCCCGCGGTGCTGCTGGCGCATCAGGGCGTCGACGGCGCGGTCGGCAGCGGCCTCGCCGTCGAGCTCGAAGCCGCCCGGGGTCTCGGTCGGGCCGACGAAGACCAGGTGCTCCCCGTCGCGGTGCAGGGAGGCGAAGCGCCCGCCGCGGCCGGCGAAGATCAGCGGCCAGCGACCGCCCTGGACGAACACCGGCGGGCGCAGGACGGCGGCCGCGGCCAGCAGGCGGCGGGCCAGCCGCGCGGATTCGTCGGGAAGTCCGGCGAGCAGGCTCCCGTGCCCCTCGTCGGCGCCCTCCTCGAGCAGCCGGAAGCGCGGCTCGGGCGCGTCCTCCGCTCCGCCGCGCTCGACGCGGTAGAGGCGCACCGGCAGGCGGTCGGCCAGCAGCTCGAGCCGCTCGACCAGAGCGGCCGGCAGCTCCTCGGCGAGCAGGATCACGCGCGGCTCGGTCGGCCGCAGGAAGGCGGCGGCGCGGGGGTCCGGTTCGCGGCGGAGGCGGGTCACCCAGTCGAGCAGGGTGTCGAAGACCTGCGGGTCGTCCTCGGCGGCCATCACGCGGACCGGACGGCCGAGGGGATCGCTCGCCCAGGCGCAGCGCCGCTCCGCTGCGCTCAGGGCCGTACCCAGCTCGAGGAAGCGCAGCCCCGGCTCCAGCGTCCTCGGATGGAGGCGGAGGAAGGGACGGAGGTCCTCGAAGGTCCAGGAGCCGGTCATGTCACTGGAGGGCGGCACCGGGCGGGAGGCCCCGCTTGGATGAACGGGTTTCCTGCGTGGGAACAGCGTTTTCCAGGATAGCGCAAAGGGCCACCGCGAGCGCGTCGCTCTCGTCGGGAGAGTCGAAGGAGGGCTCCAGGCCGAGTTGCGCGGCGACGAGGGCGGCCAGCCCCTCCTTCGAGATCACGCCGCTGCCCCCGATCCGCCGCTTGACCAGCGCGGGCGGCAGCTCGGCCACCGCGACCCCGGCGGCGGCGGCGCCGACCAGGACCACCCCGCGCGCCTCGCCGAGGCGCAGGGCCGAGCGCGCGTTGCGCCCGAAGAAGGCGGCTTCCACGGCGAGCAGGTCGGGGCTCCAGTCGCGCAGCAGCCCCTCCACCGCGTGGCGCAGTTCGAGCAGGCGCTCGATCACGCTCAGCCGGCTGCCCAGACGCAGCGCGCCGGAGTCGAGGCGCTGGACCGCGCCCTGCTCGTCCGCCTCGACGACCGCCCAGCCCGCGATCCGGGTGCCGGGGTCGATGCCGAGGACGCGGAGCCTGCCCACGGGGTCATCCTAGCCGCGCCGGCTAGAATCCCCGCATGGCGCCCGACACCGCCGTCGTCGTGCTCGCCGCCGGACGCGGCCGCCGCCTCGGGCGCGGCAACAAGGCCCTGCTGCCGCTGGGCGGCGAGCCCCTCGTGGCCCACGCGCTGCGCGCCGCGCGCGGCGCCGGCTGCGTCCGCGAGGTGGTCCTGGTCATGATGCCGGAGGACGTCGCCGCCCTCGCCGGGACCTGGGGGCGCACCCCGGCCGAGCTCGGCGCCGACCGCGTCGTCGCCGGCGGCG
>CAYFGE010000018.1:19678-73148 GCA_964342475.1 uncultured Planctomycetales bacterium | reverse complement strand
GAGCAGCGGCGGCGCGGCGGGCGCGGCCGCGCCGTCCTCGTGGCAGCCCGCGCAGCGGCGCGCGGCCCACAGCTCGGCGCCGCGCTCCGCCGAGCCCGCGCCGTCCTCCGCGGCGGGCGGCGGCCCCAGCGCGCGGCCGTCGTGGGCGAAGTGCTCGGCCGGCACCGGCTGCCAGTCCTCGCCGGGCGGCTTCCACTCGAAGCGCAGCACCTCCTCGCCGCGCGCCTCGACGTAGAGCAGCTCGAAGGCGTGCCAGCCGGCCTCGAGCTCGACCTCCGCCTCGACCCGCTTGGTCGGCCGCACGCCGCCGTTGGCCAGCACGCGCGATCCGTCGAGCGACAGCCAGGTGCCGTCGTCGGAGGCGGCGGCGAAGGCGTACACGCCGGGCCGGTCCACGCGCAGCTCGCCGCGGAAGCGCAGGCCGAAGAGGTCGTCGCGGGTGCGCGCCTCCACCCCGATCGTGTCCACCGTCTCGCGCGCGACGGCCTCGTGCGCGCCGAAGTCCGGCTCGTCCGGATCGAGTTCGGCCTCGAAGACCTCGACGGCGAGGCCGGCGATGCGCTGCGCCGGACCGGCGGCCTGGCCGGCCAGCAGGTAGAAGGCGAGCGCGCGGGCCTCCGCGGCGTCGAGGCCCATGCCCGGCGAGCGCCCGCTGCGGTCGACGCTCCCCGGGTCGAGCAGGTAGTCGGTCAGCGCGGGCAGGGTGGTCTTCGCCGCCAGGCGCGCGGCCAGCCCGGCCGCGCCGGGTTCGTGGCAGGCGACGCAGCCGGTGCGGTGGTAGAGCTCCTCGCCGCGCGCGCGCTCGGTCTCGCTCCACGCCACCGGCCGGCGGTCGAGCTCGCCGCGCTGCGCCAGGAAGGCGGCGAGGTCGGCGGACGACGCCGCGTCGAGCGACGGGCCGTAGTGGCCGCCGGCGAGCAGCGCGCGCACCCAGTCCGGTTGCAGGCGGGTGCCCGCCGCGTCGAGGGCCGGCCCCGGGCGCTGCGGCAGCCGCGCGGCGGCGGCCGACCCGGCGGGCGGCAGGTGGCAGGCGACGCACTGCGCCTCGACCAGGAGCGCCTCGCCGGCGGCGACGAGGGCCGCGTCGGGCGGCCTGGAGCAGCCGGCACCGACCGCGAGCAGCAGCGCGGCGGACCCGAGGTGGCGGTTCATCCCGCCATCCTAGCGGTCGCGGAATCCGGGGTAGACTCGGGAGATGGCCTCGAGACGCTGCTTGCCCGTCCTCCTCGCGCTGCTGCTGCTCGCCGCGCCGCTCGCCGCCACCTGGTCCATCGTCGTCGTCGACCTCGCGACCGGCGAGGTGGCCGTGGCCACCGCGACCTGCCTGACCAACTTCGACCTGCGCGAGTCGGTTCCGGTGCTGGTGCCCGGCTACGGCGCCGGGGCGCACCAGTCCTCGGTGGACACGACCGGGGTGAACCGGCGGCTCAACTGGACGCTGCTGCAGCAGGGCGTGCCGGTCGACGAGATCCTCCAGCAGATCAAGGACGGCGACACCCACAAGCGCTGGCGCCAGATCGGCATCGTCTCGCTGCGCGGGGACGCGGTCACCTTCAGCGGCGCCGGCTGCGGCGACTGGGCGGGCGGCGTGACCGGGCGGTCCGGCAGCCTGGTCTACGCCATCCAGGGCAACGTGCTCACCGGCCAACCGGTGGTCGACGCCGCCGAGCAGGCGCTGGTGAACAGCACCGGCCCGCTGGCCGAGCGCCTGCTGCTGGCGATGGACGCCGCCGCCAGCTTCGGCGGCGACGGCCGCTGCTCCTGCTCGGTGCCCTTCCCGACCTCCTGCGGCTCGCCCCCGCCGAGCTTCACCAAGTCGGCGCACATCGCGACGCTCCTGGTCGGTCGCCCGGGCGACCCGATCGAGCCCTGCACCGCGGGCGGCTGCGCCGAGGGCGAGGTCTACCTCGCGCTCAACGTCGCCAACGCCGCGGCCACCGACCCCGACCCGATGATCACGCTGCGCCAGGACTACGACGCCTGGAAGCTGCAGCAGCCCGGCCGCCCCGACGCCTACCGCAGCGGCCAGTGGCTGTCGCAGCCGGTGGTGGCGGCCGGCGGCGCGTCGCCGGTCCAACTGGTGGTCGACCTGAGCGACCTCGACGGGGTGCCGCTCGCCGCCGGCGGGCACGTGGTGACGCTCGAGCACGACCCGGCTTCGGCCGGCGGCGCGACGCTGCTCCAGGTGCACGACCACCAGGACGGCACCTACACGCTCGACCTGCAACCGGGCAGCGAGCCGGGCGTCGACCTCCTGCGGGTGCGGGTGGACGACGGCGTCCGGCCGGTGACGCTGTGGCCGCCGAGCGAGCTGGTGGTGGCCGCGCCCGCCGCGCTGCCGGCGAACGACCCGGCGCCGCTGCCGGGCCTGCCCCTCTCCTCCTCCGACCTGCAGGCCCAGCTGCTCCCGGACGGCCTGACGGCCTGGTTCCTCGGGCAGGGCCCCGGCGGCGCGCGGCGGTTGTGGCGCGCCACGCGACCGGACCCCCGCTCCCCCCCTCGGCCGACCCGAGCGCCTCGGCGCCGCCGGCCTGGCCGGCTGGTGGCTGACCGACTTCAGCGTCTCGGCCGACGAGCTCGAGCTGGTGCTGGCCGCGACCGCGCCCGGCGACCCGGTCCAGCGGCTCTACCGCGCGACGCGCCCGCACGCGACCGCCGACTTCGGCCCGCCGGAGCTGCTGCCCGAGCTCGACTCCGGTCTGGTCGAGGGCGGCCCCTGCCTGAGCGAGGACGGCCTGGCGCTGCTCTTCCACTCCTTCCGCGACGGCGGCGCCGACCTCTGGCTGGCGCGTCGACCGGTCGCCGGCGGGCGATTCGCCCCGCCCGAGAAGCTCGCCGCGCTCGACGACGGCAGTGACGAGCGCTTCCCGCTCTGGACCGACGGCGGCACGCGCATCCTCTTCAGCCGCGAGCCCGCCAGCGGGCCGGTCCGGCTCTGGAGCAGCGAGCGCGTCGCCGGCGGCTGGTCGGCGCCGGCGCCGCTGGCCGGCGCCCTGCCGACCGGGACCGGTCCGATCGCCGCCACCGCCGTCGACCCCGACGCCGGCCAACTGTGGCTGACCCGCGCCACGGCTGGCGGTGTCCGTGAACTGCTCGCCGCGACCCACGCCGCCGCCAGCCTGAGCGCGAGCGGCCAGCAGCTCTCCGCCGCCGCCGGCGGCCGGATCGACTTCCAGCTCGACGCCGGCGCCGCCTGGGCCGGCGCGGACTACCTGCTGCTGGCGGGCGCGGCGACCGGCCCGGCCGAGGTCCTGCCCGGCGGCGGCGTGCTGCCCTTCCCGACCGACGCCGCCACCGACCTCGTGCGGCGCCTGGCCAACCAGCCTCCCTTCCTCGGCTTCACCGGCACGCTGGACCCCGCGGGAGCCGCGGCCGCCGCCCTCGACCTGGCTCCCGGCCAAGTCGGCGATCCGGCCCTGATCGGCCGCGGCTACCGCCTGGCCTTCGTCGCCGAGCGCGGCGCCGAGCGTTTCGTGAGCGAGACTGTGACGCTGACCATCGACCCATGAATCGCCCTGACCGTGCTGTGCGAGGCATTTCATGCTGGAAGAGGCCATGGTTATTGCTGCCATTCGCTAGGAAAGGGTGGAATTCATGAAACTCACCTCTATCGCTCTCCTCTTCGGGCTCGTCGCCTCTCCCCTTCTGAGTCAGACCACCTTCGTCGTTGGTGGCGCGGGGCAAGTGGCTGGATCCGTGCCGACCATCACACAGGCTCTCGGATCCGCTGTGTCTGGCGACACGATCAAGATCAAGGGGATGTTCTCTGGGAAAGCCCTCGGCTACTGCGAGTTCGACCACTTCGGGAATGGGGCAGAGCCGCAGTTCCCACTCAAGGTCCCGGCCGGGGTGACGATGGAGCCCTACGATTCCACGCCGGTCTACATCTGGACGGTCGGTTCCGGTGGAGTGGTGCTCGACCTCCTGATCGACCCATCGAATCCTCAGGCGCGCAGACCAGCATCAACGGAATCGGAGTCGTGGCCGGTGATACCGGCATCAAGGTCGACGCGAGTCAGGGAGGGACCTTTAACGTGGCACTTGCCGGTGTCCGGTTCTTCAGCAACGGGACGGGATTCCTGGCCAAGGCCAGCAATGGCGGGACTCTCAATGTCTCCCTGGTCGATTGCGCAATCCGGGATGACCGGGAAGTCGGGTATCTGCCTGGGCAGGGTCCTGGATATGTCAACCCTTCTCGCGGCTTGGCATTCGAAGCGCGAGAGGCGAATGACGCACCGGGGGTTGTGAACGCTGAGATCGTCAACTTCATGCCCGTCGGCGATTTCCTGGACATGACTCGCATTCCGCTGTCATCGAGCACGGCGGATCTGTACGTGCCGTTCCAGGCGGCCACCAGGCTGATCGATATCTCCGCTCGAGGAACGACCGCCGAACACGTCGACCCTCCGAACAACAACTTCTCCAGACGACGCATCGCCGAAGTCAATGTGGAGATCCAAGGGGGCGTTTGGCATGCGGGCAAGACAGGGCCCGAGGTCGTGCAGGGGTGGGACATCGGAGTCTTCGCCGAGAACAAGGAGCAGAACGGAAGCGCCTTCGACTATCGCTACGGCTACACCGTCAAGTTGACTGGGGTGGAGTTGGATTCCTTCGGACTCGCAGGGATCTATGCGACCTCGTTCACGGACAGCCGTGGCCAATTATTCCTGAACGGTGGGACGAGTATCCGAAGGACCGGGTACCAAGGGCAGCCTGTGCCCGGGAGTTTCCTGCACAGCGGCATTCACCTCTACAACGTCGAAGGGTATCTCGCCCTCCATGGGCGGGACTTCGAATCCTCGGAGAACCTGGGTTGTGGAGTCTTCCTGAACTCGCCGGGAACCAGGATCATCGATCCCTTCCTTCCGTTCGGCACGTATCTGGATCTGATGCGCCGCAACTTCCACGAGAACAGCGGATCTGGTATTCGCCTGAGAGGGGGGAAGCCTTGGGTCAATCTGCCCTCCTTCCGGCAAGGGGTGGTCATCGGCGGAACCTGGGACAATTGGGGCACTTCCGCGAGTGGAGGCAACAAGAGCTTCATCAACTTCGGCTGGGAGCCCTTCGGCAATCCCTTGACCGGTGGTGTCGCTTTCGGCCAAGGGCGGATCAACCGATGCGCCGTGAGTAACAACGGCGAGTTCGGGTTGCAGGTGGAGGTGGATGGGAATGAGCATGAGCCGAGTGCCGCCTCGGTCCGGCTGGTCAACTCCTACCTCTGGAACAACCAGAAGGGAGAGGTCTAGATTGCCACTGACGATCTTGGGTATGGAACGGGGCCATTCTGTTTCATTCCGATCGCCCATTCGAAGATCGCCGGCCCAAGCACGACCGGGGTCTTCAGCCATGAGGTGATCCAGGCGACGGCAGGGACGGCCAAATTCGAGAGGCTAGAGACTGAGACCAGTCCGAGTTCTGGAGCGAGCATGACCGAAGTCATCCGCTCCAGGATCTACAACTCGATTTTGCAACGCGGGGCGACGACCGGCACAGCACGCGACTTCGGTCCTGGTCTGTCGGCGGTCACCGGCCCCGATAACAATGCTCCGGGTGCAACTCCCGGGCAAATTCTCGTCGCGGGAATCAGAGCCGACCTCAACTCGCTGCAAGGTGTTCCTAACCCGCCAAACTCTACATCCAGCCCGGCACCGTGGATGGGGAACATCGTTTGGACTGGCCTCACTCCTAATCAGTTCTTCTTGTCGACCGGGAATCCGCCTTGGGGGCTTTCTCCTGCATATCTGCACCTCTACATGCCTACTGACGACCTGCTTTATGATGTGTCCGGATACAAGCGTCCAGTCGCAGGTGCTCCTTCGAATTGGGACAAGGGAGGGTACGAATGGCGCTAATTCGATCCTCCGCATTCGCCTTCTTTCTTGTCTTGCCCGCGATACTCTTTGGGCAAGGAACCCCAGCACAGCCACTCCTCAAGGAGACCTGGACTGTCCTCGACGTCATTGAGCCGGAGCCTCTGCTTCCGAATGACCTCTTCAATTGGACGGCTGGAATTCCCATCGGGGATGTCGACCGAGATGGCTGGCCAGAGGTCTTTTTTCGTGGCGGCAACATCCCCGAGAATTCATCTCTTCCAACGCTCTGGGTGGATCAGATCCGCCAAGGTCCAAATCAGGAGAGAATTCGGTCCTTCGCCCACGATGGCCTGACATACATCGGGGTTTCCTCCTTTATCGTCGAGCAGGACTTCGCTCTAGCCCGGCGCCCTCCCGGACTCGCCGCCGTGGTCGTTGAGCAGACCTCCTTCTGGCTTGAGGTTTTGGACCTCGAGACCGGGACCTTCATCGGCTCCGTCCCGCTTCCGCCCTCCCCGCCCGGCTATCCGCCCCTGAACTACTTCGCCAACCTCGCCTGGGCAGGCGACTTGAACCAAGACGGCTACGACGAGGTTATCTTCCAGGCGTTCGCCTGGCCTGATCTCGCAACCGGCCTCATCGACGGGAAATCTCTCCAGGTCTCCTGGATGAAGTTCCTGCCGCGGGTGATCAACCTCTCGCCCACGGGCTTCGGCGGCACCGACCCGCCGCCGGACCTGAACGGGGACGGTGTAGCGGACTACGTCACTTCAGGTCTCTTCGTGTCCGGAGGGCAGCCGGTCTTCGCCCAGACCGCCCTGTCCGGGCTGGACGGCACCCTGCTCTGGACTGTGGACTTCCCCCACTCCGCCGGCCAGAAGAACAGCTTCATCCCGGACGTGGATGGTGACGGGGTACCCGATCTCGCGGGCACCACCGAGTACAAGGTCACGGTTCGCAGCGGTGCGGACGGCTCGGTGATCTGGCAGCGAGACGGCCTTCTGCTTTCCTTGGACCAAATGCCTCCCTTGGCAACCGGTTATTTCAGCCTCTGGTGGCCGGTCGCCGAGTTCGCCGGGGACGTCGCCCAGGAGGGTCGGCTCTTCCTGCTGGTCGAGTACAACACCCAACCCCTGCCGGCCCGAGGGATCATCGTCCTGAGCGCGTCCACCGGGCGGACCATCGGGAGGATGGAGATGCCGCCCGATCTCATGCCCTGGAACGCCGACCCCTTCATTCCGACCAGTTGGGGGAACCAGGTCGGCGCCTTCCCCGTCGGCGACGTGAACCGCGACGGTAACACGGACTTGGCGTGGAGGGTGGTCGCCCCCAGCTTCTTCCGCCCCTGGACCTTCAGCCCCTCCCTCCAGATCGGGATCTTCAGCCAACGGACCTGGATCCTGCCCGACGAGGCGCGCCTCGGCCAGACGATCCAGGCGGAGCTCCGAGCGCCTGCGTGGCCGGGTCGGACCGCCGTCCTGATGGCCTCCACCGCCTTCGATCCGGACGGCGGCTTCCAGCTCGGGAACATCTGGAACACCAACCTCGGTCCGTCGGCGGTACTCAGCCATTCGCTGGTGTCGCCCCCGGCCTCGGTCACCCTGGGGCCCCTGGGGACCTGGAACGGCACCTTGCGCGTGCCGAGCCATCCCGCCCTGGCGGGTACGACGCTGTTCAGCCGGATGGTCGTCACGGACGCCGGCGCGCCGGGGGGCGTGGCGGCGGTGTCCACCCTGGACTCGCTGGTCATCCGGCCTTGAGGGCGGGAGACGGGCCGCTTCATCGGCCTGGTCGGTTCTCCGGGACCGTGCGGGGCTCCCGTTGGGTGAGACACGCCCGCCTCAGGCGTGGGCGGTGAAGGGGAAGAGGAAGGGCTCGCCCTCGAGGGGGAAGTCCCCCATCAGGTGGGTGCCGTTGCCCTCGAGCGGCAGCCAATCCGGCTCGCCGGCGTGCATCCGGTCCGGCAGGAAGAGCAGATCGACCGGCTCGCCCGGCCGGGCGCCGAGTTCGGGCAGCAGCTCCGGCAGCGGCGGCAGATCGGAGCCGACCAGGTCGAAAAGGCGCAGGCCCTCCTCGTCCCGCTCGAAGGCCACGATCAGCTCGCGCTCCGGCAGGTGGTGCAGGTGTTCGCGCAGCGGGTAGAGCGCGTGGAACATGAGCAGCTCGAGGTTGAGTACGCCGAGCCGCGCGGAGACCGGGGTGCGCGCGGCGCCGAGGCGGTGGACCAGGGCGCGGTCCTCTTCGAGTTCCATGTCCAGCCGGCGCAGCCCGGGGACCTCCCCGGAGCCACCGCCGGGTGCGCGCAGGCGCGGGAAGTGCTCCTGGACCGGGCGGAAGCCGGTCGCGGCGTAGAAGGGGAAGGCCTCCTCGTCGGCGAAGAGGAAGACGAAGTCGTGCTCGGGCCGGGCCCACTCGAGGGCGAGCTCGGTGAGGCGCCGGTTCAGCCCCTGGCGGCGGAACTCGGGCAGCGTGCCCACGCCGGAGATCTGCGCCACCCGGCGGCGGGCGCCGGCGACCACCATGTCCATGCTGTAGAGGCAGGTGCTGGCGACCAGGCGGTCGCCGTCGAAGAAGGAGAAGGGGCGGTAGAGCCGGTCCCAGTAGCCGGCGCGCTCCCAGGCGGTGAAGTCGAGGCCGTGGATCCGCCGGATGAAGGCCTGGAACTCGGCGCGGGCGGCGTGGTCCTGCCAGTAATCGGTGCGGAAGTCGAGCCCCACGGTGGCAGGCCGGCGGAGGGCCGCCTCAGCCGTCGAACTCGACCCAGGCGCGGGCCTCGCTCGACTCGATCACCTTCTCGATGAAGCGCACGCCGCGGCAGCCCTCCTCGACCGTCGGGCAGGCGTCCTCGAGGTCCGACTCGCCGCGGATCGCGCGGGCGGCCGCGCGGTAGAGGTTGGCGAAGCCCTCGAGGTAGCCCTCGGGGTGGCCGGGCGGGATGCGGCCCAGCGACTGCGCCGCCTCGCCGAGGTAGCCGTTGCCGGTGCGGCGCAGCTCGGCCGGGCGGTCCTTCCAGCGCACGAGCAGGTCGTTCGGGTGCTCCTGGTCCCACTCGACCGCGCCCTCGGTGCCGAAGACGCGCAGCCGCAGGCCGTTCTCGCGGCCGACGCAGACCTGCGAGCAGGCCAGGGTGCCGTTGGCACCGTTGTCGAGCTCGAGCAGGACCTGGGCGTCGTCGTCGACCGGGCGGCCCTCGACGAAGGCGGTGCGCTGTCCCATCAGGCGCACGACCCGGGCCCCGGTGACGTGCTCGAGCAGGTTGAAGGCGTGGGTGCCGATGTCGCCGAGGCTCCCGCCGGGGCCGCTGCGGGCCGGGTCGGTGCGCCAGCCGGCCTGCTTCTGGCCGCTGTCCTCGAGCTTGTCGGCCAGCCAGCCCTGCAGGTACTCGGCGTAGACCTTGCGCACGCGGCCGATGGCGCCGCCGCGCACGAGCTCGCGCGCCTCGCGCACCATCGGGTAGCAGGTGTAGTTGTGGGTCAGGGCGAAGACCTTGCCGCTGGCGGCCACCGCGGCGCGCATCTCCTCGGCCAGCTGGCTCGAGATCGTCAGCGGCTTGTCGCAGACGACGTGGAAGCCGCGGCGGAGGAACTCGAGGGTCGGCCCGTGGTGGACGTGGTTCGGCGTCACGATCGAGACGCAGTCGATCCGCTCGCCCTCCGGCAGCGCGGCCTCCTTCTCGGCCATCTCCTGCCACGATCCGTAGACCCGCGCGGGGTCCAGCCCGAGTTCCTGGCCGGTCTCGCGGCTCTTGGCCGGGTCGGAGCTGAAGGCGCCGGCGACCAGCTCGAACTCGCCGTCCATCGCCAGGCACAGGCGGTGCACGGCGCCGATGAAGGCGCTGGGGCCGCCGCCGACCATCCCCATGCGCAGGCGGCTCACCGGTCGAGCCCCAGCGCGCGGCGGTTGGCGGCCCGGTCGACGCCGCTGGCGGCGAAGTCGTCGAATGCGGTCCGGGCCACCTCGATGATGCTGGCGCGGATGAAGTCCGCGCCCTCGGCGGCGCCGACCAGGTTGTCCTTGTAGGCGCACTCCCACTCGAGCACGGCCCAGCCGGCGAAGTCGTACCTGGCCATCTTGGTGAACACCGCGGTCCAGTCGATCTGGCCGTCGCCGATCGAGCGGAAGCGGCCCGGCCGGTCGCCCCACGGCAGGTAGCCGCCGTAGACGCCGCAGCGCCCGTTCGGCACGAACTCGGCGTCCTTGACGTGGAAGACCTTGACGTGCTCGTGGTAGACGTCGAGGAAGTCCAGGTAGTCGAGCTGCTGCAGGACGAAGTGGCTCGGGTCGTAGAGGATCTCGGCGCGGGCGTGGTCGCCGGTGGCCTCGCGGAAGCGCTCCCAGGTGACGCCGTCGTGGAGGTCCTCGCCGGGGTGGATCTCGAAGGCGCAGTCCACGCCGCACTCCTCGGCGTGGTCGAGGATCGGCTGCCAGCGCCGCGCCAGCTCGGCGAAGGCCTCCTCGACCAGGCCCGCCGGCCGCTGCGGCCACGGGTAGAAGTAGGGCCAGGCCAGCGCGCCGCTGAAGGTGGCCATCGCGTCCAGGCCGAGGTTCTTCGAGGCGGTCAGGCACTTCTTGACCTGGTCGACCGCCCACTCGGTGCGCGCCGCGGGGTTGCCGCGCACGGCCGCGGGGGCGAAGCCGTCGAACATCTCGTCGTAGGCCGGGTGGACCGCGACCAGCTGGCCCTGCAGGTGGGTCGAGAGCTCGGTCGGCACCACGCGGTGCTTCTCGAGCCGGGCGCGCCAGTCGTCGCAGTAGGCCTGCGATGCCGCGGCCTGCTCGAGGTCGATGGCGCGCGGGTCCCAGGTCGGGATCTGCAGGCCCTCGAAGCCCAGGTCGGCGGCCCAGGCGGCGGCGGTCTCGACGTCGTCGAAGGGAGGCTCGTCGCCCATGTACTGGGCGAGGAAGATCGCGGGGCCCTGGATGGTCTTCATGGCGCACGGATTGTGGGCTCCCCCGCCGGGGCCGTCCACCCGCGGGAGGCGCAGCCCCGCGGCTATCCTCGGACCGCGTTGGCTGCCTTCCTCCCGCTCCCGGTCCTCGCCGCCGCCGTGCCCGCCGGCTGGGACACGCTGCTCCACCTGCTGCTGCTGCTCGGCGGCTGCCTCGCCCTCGGTGCGCTGGCCGAGCGGCTGCGCCAGCACGCGCTGGTCGGTTACCTGCTGGCCGGCACCCTGCTCGGGCCGCACGGCCTCGCCCTGGTCCCCGACGGCGCCGAGGTCGAGCTGCTGGCCGAGCTCGGCGTCTCGCTGCTGCTGTTCGCCATCGGCCTGGAGTTCTCCTTCGCGCGCTTCCGCGAGCTGGGCCGGCCGGTGCTCCTCGGCGGCGGGTTGCAGGTCCTCGGCACGGCGGCGGCGGGCACGGCGGTCGGGCTGGCGCTCGGCCTGTCGTTCACCGCGGCGGTGGCGCTGGGCGTGGTGATCGCGCCGTCGAGCACCGCGGTGGTCATGCGCCTGCTCGGCAGCCGCGCCGAGCTCGAGAGCCCGCAGGGCCGCGCCGCGGTCAGCGTGCTCCTGTTCCAGGACGCGGCGATCGTGCCGCTGGTCCTGGTCCTCGAGCTGCTCAAGGGCGAGGGCGGCCCGGCCGAGGCGGCGCTGGCCCTCGGGCGCTCGCTGGCCCTCGCCGCGCTGCTCGTCGTCGTGCTGCTCGTGCTGCTCCGGCGCGTGCTGCCGCCGCTGCTCGGCAGCGACGCCCTGCGCGCCAACCGCGACCTGCCGGTGCTGCTCGCCGTCGGCACCGGCCTCGGCGCCACCTGGGCGGCGCACGCGGTCGGGCTGTCGCCGGCGCTCGGGGCCTTCCTGGCCGGCGTGGTGCTCGGCGAGTCGCCCTTCGCCACGCAGGTCCGCGCCGACGTCGGCGCCCTGCGCGCGCTGCTCGCGACCCTCTTCTTCGGCTCGATCGGGATGCTCGGCGACCCGGCCTGGGCCGCCGCCCACCTGCCCGAGGTGCTCGGCGTGGTCGCCGCGGTGGTCGCCGGCAAGGCGCTGATCGCCGCGGGGGCGCTGCGCGCGGCCGGGGTCGGCCTGGCCTCCGCCGCCGGCGCCGGCGTCTGCCTGGCGCAGATCGGCGAGTTCTCCTTCGTGTTGGCCGAGGTGGCGCGCGACGGCCTCTTCGGCGAGCGCAGCTTCCACCTCGTCGTCTCAGCCACGATCCTCAGCCTGTTCCTCACCCCCAGCCTGATGGCCGCCGCGCCCGGCCTTTCGCGGCGCATCGCCGCGCGGCGCGGCGCCCTCGACCCCGCGCCGCCGGCCGAGCCGGACGCCACCCGCGCGCTGGTCATCGGCCTCGGGCCCGCCGGCCAGGCGGTCACCGGCGCGCTGGCCGGCGCCGGCCACGAGGTCCACGTGCTCGACCTCAACCCCGCCGCCGCCGAGCTGGCCCGCCGCCTCGGCGCGCGCCCCCACCTCGGCGACGCGCGGCAGGCCGAGGTGCTCAGCCACCTCGAGATCGCCGCCTTCGAGGTCGCGGTGATCACCGTGCCCGACCCGCGCCAGGCCCAGGAGGTGGTCTCGCTGGCCCGCGCCCTCGCCCCCGGGCTGCGCATCGTGGCCCGCGCGCGCTACCACCTGCACCGCGACGCGCTCGCTCGGGCCGGCGCCGAGGTGGTCGTCGACGAGGAGCACGAGGTCGGCGGCCTGCTGGCCGGGCGGACGGCCGAGATCCTGGCCGGCGCGCGCCCCGGCGCGGCCGCCGGCGACGCCCCCGCTTGACCCGCGGCGGGCGGCGCGCGTTATCGTTTCCCCGTGACTCCCCCCGGTCCCGTTTCTTCCTGGCCTCCTGCATCGCCCTCGTGGTGACCGCGATGAGCTTCGCCATCCGCGGCGACATCATGGGCGAGCTCGAGACCACCTTCTCGCTCTCCAACGAGCAGCTCGGCTGGATCGCCGGCACCGCCTTCTGGGGCTTCACCCTGGCGATGGTGATCGGCGGCCCGCTGTGCGACGTGCTGGGCATGGGCCGACTGCTGGGCTTCGCCTTCCTCGGGCACCTGGCGGGCATCGGCCTGACGATGTTCGCCACCGGCTTCTCGACGCTCTACGCCGGCACGCTGCTCATCGGCCTGGCCAACGGCTTCGTCGAGGCGGCCTGCAACCCGCTGATCGCCACGATCTACCCCGACGAGAAGACGAAGAAGCTCAACCAGTTCCACGTCTGGTTCCCCGGCGGCATCGTGATCGGTGGCCTGCTGGCCTACTTCCTCACCCAGGCCGAGCTGGGCTTCCAGGCCAAGATGGCGACCATGCTGCTGCCGACCCTGGTCTACGGCGCCCTGTTCCTCGGCAAGAGCTTCCCGCAGACCGAGCGCGCCGCGAGCGGCGTGACCATGGGCCAGATGTTCGGCGAGTGCGCCCGCCCGCTCTTCCTCCTCATGCTGGCGATGATGGCCTTCACCGCCTCGACCGAGCTGGGCCCGAGCCAGTGGATCCCGAAGATGATCGAGGCCACCGGCGTGAACGGCATCCTCGTGCTGGTCTGGATCACCGGCCTGATGGCGCTCGGCCGCCAGTTCGCCGGCCCCGTGGTGCACAAGCTGTCGCCGACCGGCATGCTGACCTTCTCGGCGGTGTTCAGCGCCCTCGGCCTGTTCGCGCTCAGCCAGGCCAGCGGCAACGCGATGACCTACGCCGCCGCGACGGTGTTCGCCGTCGGCGTGTGCTACTTCTGGCCGACCATGCTCGGCTTCGTCGCCGAGCGGCTGCCGCGCACCGGCGCGCTGGGCCTGTCGGCGATGGGCGGCATGGGCATGCTGGCGACCTCCTTCACGCTGCCGCTGATGGGCAGCTGGTACGACGCCAACATCGCCGAGACCGGCAGCGAGGCCGCCGGCGCCGCGCAGACCCTGGCCACCGTGGCCTGGATGCCGGTCGGCCTGATCGTCGTCTTCGGCCTGCTCTACCTGAACGACCGGCGTCAGGGCGGCTACCGGGCGGAGAAGATCTGAGGCGACCGAACCCGCGAAGAACAGGAGCTGCGGCAACAGCTCGAGGCCGATCGCGATCGTCGTCGCCTCCGCCGTGAGCGAGGCTGCGCCGCGGCCCTGGGCGATGGAGACCTCCTGCGGCGTGCCCCGGAGCCCCGGCTGGATGGGAATGGCGTCGATCCACCTCTTCCCAGGTACGTCCCGCCGACCTTGAGGCGGACCAGGTCGCGCACCTCATCCGATTCGAGGTCCTCCGTCAGCGCCAGGACATCGGCGGTGAAGGAGGTCTTGATCCACCAGTAGCCGCGGGACCAATGGGTCTCGGTGGCACCGCCGACGATCTGAGCAGATGCCGGGGCGCAGAGGAGGGCGAAGAGCAAGAGGGAAGGGCGCCGCATCGCGTAGACAGGAGGCGCTGCCCTTCCAGTTGGAGAACCGGAGAGTGGGCCATCAGGCATCGTCCCGGAAGCAGCGCCTCGCGGCGGAGGATGCTCCGACGAAAAAACTGGATCAGCCTTGTCCCCCCCCGATTGAACTTAGAGTGGATCCATCCAGGTTGCAGCGGCAGAGTTCCCCTGCCCTGGGGTTATGTCATGACGCAGCTCTTCTCCATCTTCCTTCTCGCGCTCGTCGGCCCGGCTCGCGTGGCCGCTCAGTTGGACCGTCCGTCCTTCCCCGAACCCCCCTCCACGGTAGGGAACGAGGAACCGGGATCCGCCGAACTCGGCTGTTACCTGGTCTTCGCCCTCCGCAACGGCTCCTGGCGATTCGAATGCTGGTATGCCTGCACCCAAGGAGACATCCAGGCATGTACGGAGGGGATCTCCTGGGAAGACGACGGCGATGGTGGCACCTTCTATTGGTGTGACTACGAGTGTGGATCCGAGGATTGTTACGGATTCGGACACCTCGGGCCGACGGGCTATTGGCTGGACTGCTACTCCTTGGAGTGCATGACCGAGGACTGCCAGAAGCGCGGCGTGATCGGGACCATCCCGACCTTCCAGTGCAACTGCATCTACTGACCAACTGCCGGAGACTCGCTACCGACATCGGACTGATCCCATGAACAGAAGATTCGCAATCCTCATCGGCGCAGTCCTCCTGGGCGGCGCCTCCCTCGCCGTTCCCTGGCCCAGGACCGAAACTCCCCGTTCCCTGTCCCAGGAACTCACCCTGGTCAAGATGGTCCAGGTTTCCGGCCTCGACCTCCCCGTCGAGTGGTTCAGCCTCCGGCAATACGAGGAGAACGACCCGGCCGGGCTCGAGAGCCTGGAAGGCTTCGAGCCGATCGGCAGGAGACTTGCCGAAGACGCGCTCGGCGTCTCTCAGGAGAAGATGAGGGCAACTCTCGACGCCCTGCCCGACGCCGTTCCCGGCTCGTCCATCCGGGTTCCTGGTGATTCCGGACTCTGCCTGCACTGGGATTCCTCGGTCGGACTCCTGGAGCCCCGCAACCGCGCTCAGGACTTCGCCCTGACCTCGGCGGCGAGGAACCAAGCCAAAACGCTGGGCTGGGAAGAGAACCCGCCGCCCGCACCCGGAGGACCTCCCGGGATCCCTGCCTCGCGGACGGCCCCGCCGCTCACTTGGCGGATCGCCGCCGCCACCGCCGAGCTCGAGAAGCTGCCGGGACGCCGATCCAGCCTCTCCGGGTTGGGATTGCTCGAGGTCAGGTCAACTGGCGGCAGTCGGTTCTGGGCTGCCGGCACCCCGAGGGCCGGCGGGAATCCTGCCGTGGTCGCCTGGCTGCACGTGGGCGAGGACGACGAGGGAGGCCTCTGGTTCTGGTTCGAGGAGTTGCCTGCTCGCTGATCCACTCGGAGCCGGCACCGCGGGAGGCGGCGGCGCGAAGCCTGAATCCATCAGCATCATCCAAGCGGGAACCTGCCCAGCGCTCGGCAGGCCGGATTCCAACGCCAGACCGGCGACGCCCGGTCGGCGCCGGTCTGGCTGCCGGAGATCAGGCGGATGGGCGGCGTCACGGGAGCGGGCGCGATTACCATCCTGCCATGGCTCTGTTCCTCGGCCTCGACGCCGGCACCCAGGGCGCCAAGGCCCTGGTGTGGGACGCCGAGGCCGGGCGCGTGCTCGGCCGCGGCGCGGCGCCCTACGGCCTGCTGCCGGCGCGAGAGCCGGGCGAGGCCGAGCAGCACCCGTGGACCTGGGTCGAGGGCGTCGAGACCGCCATCGCCCAGGCCCTGGCCGACCCCGCGGTCGACGCGCGCGCGGTCCGCGGGCTGGCGGTCTCCGGGCAGCAACACGGCTGCGTGGTCCTGGACGAGGACGACGAGGTCGTGCGCCCGGCCAAGCTGTGGTGCGACACCTCGACCGCCGCCGAAGCCGCCGAGCTGGCGGCGGCGCTCGGCCGCCCGCTGCCCGCTGGCTACACCGCCTCCAAGCTGCTGTGGCTCAAGCGCCGCGAGCCCGAGCACTTCGCCCGCGTGCGCCGCGTGCTGCTGCCGCACGACTACCTCAACCTCCACTTCAGCGGCGAGGCGGTGGCCGAGGCCGGCGACGCCAGCGGCACCGGTTACTTCGACCCCGAGCGGCGCGCGTGGGACGCGCGCGCCGCCGCCGCGATCGACGACGGCCTGCTCGCCCGCCTGCCGCGGCTGGTCGGCCCGGACGAGCCGGTCGGCCGCGTCCGCCCCGAGCTGGCCGCCCGCCTCGGCCTGCCCGAGGACCTGCTCGTCGCCCCCGGCAGCGGCGACAACATGATGAGCGCGCTCGGCGCTGGCGCGGTGCGCGAGGGCGTGCTGGTGATGAGCCTCGGCACGAGCGGCACGCTGTTCGGCCGCGCCGAGCGCCCGGTGATCGACCTCGAGGGCGCCATCGCGCCCTTCTGCGACGCCGCCGGCGCCTGGCTGCCCCTCCTGTGCACGATGAACTGCACGACGGTCACCGAGGAGGTGCGGGCGGCCTTCGGCCTGCCGCTCGAGGAACTGACCGCCGCCGCGGCCGAGGTCGCCCCCGGCTGCGACGGGCTGCGCTTCCTCCCCTACCTCGCCGGCGAGCGCAGCCCCGACTGGCCGCACGCCAGCGGCGTGCTGCACGGCCTGCGCCCCGGCGGCCTGCGCCCGGGGCCGCTGTTCCGCGCCGCGATGGAGGGCGCCGCCTTCGCCCTGCTGCTCGGCCACGAGCGCCTGCGCCGCTTCGGCGTCGAGGCCGACGAGCTGCGCGTGGTCGGCGGCGCGAGCCGCAACCCGGTCTGGCGCCGCGTCCTCGCCGACGCCTTCCAGCTGCCGCTGCGCTTCCCGGTCGAGGCCGAGTCGGCCGCTCTGGGCGCCGCGATGCAGGCCGCCGCGGTGTGGTCGAAGCAGCCGGTGGCGGCCTTCGTCGCCGCGCAGGAGCCGCCGATGAGCGCGAAGCGCGTGACGCCCGACCCGGGCGCGCGGGCAGCCTACGCCGCGGCCTTCGACGACTTCCGCCGCCTCGGGCGCGAACTGTTCGGCTAACCGCCGGCGGGCGGGGCCAGCTCGCTCTCGACCTGCCAGGCGCCGCCCGGCTCGCGGCTCAGGCGGATCTCCCCGGCCACGATGCCGTGGCCGGCGCCGGGCAGCGGGTCCTCGCGGAACCACCGGCGCAGCGCGTCGAGGTCGAGGTCGGCGACCTGGATCCGCAGCCGGCCGTGCACCGTGCTCGCGTCGAGGCGGTGTTCGTCGGCCAGGGTGAGGGTGCCGGCGAAGGCCGCGACGCCCTGCGCGCCGGCGGCGTCCAGCAGGCCGACGACGCCCTCGAAGGGCGCCGGTCGGTCGAGGCCCCCGAGGTGGGCGCTCAGCTCGAGGTCGAGCACCTGCAGCCCACCGTCGGCGTGGTGCAGGACCAGGCGGCTGTCGGAGACGTGGACCGCCCCGCTCACCTCGGGCATCGGGTGGAGGTGCAGGCCCTGGCCCTCGGGGGCGAGGTGGACGTCCTCCGGCTGCGGCAGGTGGAACTCGGCGGCCTTCTCGGGACGCAGGTGCATCTCGAGGCCGGCGACCTCCAGTTCGCCGTGGAAGCTGCCGGTCAGGAGATCGGCCCAGCCGGCGTCGGCCCACGCGCGGTCGACCGACAGTACCGGCCGGCCCTCGGGGTCGGTCCAGCGCAGGCCGCGCAGCCCCGGGCGCCCGAAGGGGTTCAGGCTGAGCTCCTCGACGCGCACCTCGCCGTCCACCGCGCGGTTCCAGTCCTCGACCATCTGCGCCTCGACGAAGGGCAGCGCGGCCATCGGGCCGCAGACCACGATGAGCAGGACGGCCAGGGCACCGATCCACAGGGTCCGCCGGCGGCGGCGCGGCGCGGGAGCTTCCGAGGGCGTGCTCGGTTCCATGACCCCCATTGTTGGGAATCCGGCGCCGCCGCTTGCGATTGCTCCCCCGCTCGGGCCAGCAAGCCCTAGGCTCGGTCGTAGGGAGGTGCGCTCCGCCGCCCCCTTCCTCCGCGAACCATGCAACGTACTGCCCAGCTCCTCCTCGCCGGCGCTCTGACCGGTTTCCTCCTCGTCCCGACGGGCTTCGCCCAGGACCCGCCCCCCACGCTCGAGCAGGCCGCCGCCGTGCTGCAGAGCGGCGACGCCGCCGGCGCCGAGGCCCTGCTGCGCCAGGTGGTCGCGGCCGACGAGGACGACGGCCGGGCCTGGTTCCTGCTCGGCTACGCGCTGCACGCGCAGGGCGAGCTGGACGAGGCCCACGAGTGCCACATCCGCGCGCAGGACACCCCTGAGGTGCGCGCGCTGGCGATCTACAACCACGCCTGCGTGCACGCGCTGTGGGGCGAGAAGGACTCCGCGCTGCAGCTGCTCGAGGACGCGGTGGCCGAGGGCTTCGACCGCGGTGAGCAGCTGCTCGAGGACCCGGACCTCGCCGGCCTGCGCGGCGAGGAGCGCTTCCAGGCCCTGGCCCGCGCGCTGGCCCCGCCGCCGGTTCCCGAGGCGGCCCCCACGCCCGAGGCCGCCCCCGCCCCCGAGCGGGTCACCCTGCCCGAAGCGCCCGAGCGCGCCTTCGACTTCTTCCCCGGCACCTGGGAGATCGTGACCCCGGACGAGGAGCCCTTCCGCCTCGAGGTCCGCAGCCTGCTCGGCGGCCGCGCGATCGAGGCGGTCAGCGAGGACGCGCTGAGCCTCTACCGCTTCGACGCGGCCGCGGGCGTGTGGCGGCAGTCCTGGATCCACGTCGACGGGACCACGGCCGAGCTGGTCGGCGGGCTCGAGGGCGACCGCATCGTGATGCGCGTGCAGGGACCGATGGACGCGGCCGGCACGCTCGGCCGCTCGGTGCTCGTGCGCCCGTCGGGGCGCGGCTTCGCCTACCTGTGGGAGACCAGCGCGGACGGCGGCGCGACCTGGACCACCGCCGTGCGCGGCGAGTTCCGCAAGCCCGGCGCTGCGCCCGCCCTTCCTGCGGTTCCGACGCCGCCCGCGCCGCCCGTCCCGCCCGCGCCGCCGGTGGTCGAGGTGGACACCCCCCCCGGTGAGAGCGCGGTCCTGCCCGCGATCCGCGACGCCGCGCGCGGCTACGACTTCAAGCTCGGCGCCTGGAACCTGGCCGGCCGCGTGCGCGGCGCCGACGGCGAGGAGCTCGCCGCCACCGGCAAGGCGCTGGTCGCCCGGCGGTCGGACGGCGTCCTGGTCGAGCGCATCGCGATGACCGTCGAGGGCGGCCCCACCTACGTCGGCACGGTGGAGCGGCGCTTCGACGCCGCCAGCGGCCGCTGGCTGATCCGCACCACCCTCGAGGACCCCGAGCCGGTCGTGCTCGAGATGATCGGCAAGCTGAAGGACGGCCGCATGGTCGAGTACGGCGCCGACGGCGAGGACGGGCGCGGCGGCTACTCGAACCGGGTCAGCTTTTTCGACGTCCGCGCCGACGCCTTCACCGCGCGCCAGGACCGCCTGTACGACGACGGCCACCTCGAGTCGGCGGTGTGGGTCTACACCGCGACGCGCCGCAAGGGCTGAACCGGCTCAGTCCGCGCCGTCGGCGTAGCCCAGCTCCTCCGCGCGGAAGCGCTGGGCCTCGCTGGCGGCGCCGGCGCGGTGCTGGTCGCGCGCCAGTTCGGCCAGCACCGCGTCCCACCACTCGGCGGGGACGGCGTCGAGGTCGTTGCGGTCCTCCGCCGGGGCGGCCGCGAGGTCGTGGAAGGCCAGGGCTTCGACCGGGTGCTCGCCGCCGACCCGCCACGCGCCGATCCACTTCCGCGCGCCGAGGCGCAGGCTGAAGCGCTCGTCGTCGGCCGCGAGGTGCGGCCGCTCGCCCGGGTCGGCCAGGCGGCCGTCGCGCCACCAGGAGCGGCCCTGCACCCCGTCGAGCTCCTCCAGCCCGGCGAGCGCGAGCAGGGTCGGGGCGACGTCGATGAGCTGCGGCGTCCCCGGCAGCACGCTGCCCGGCTCGACCCCCGGCGCGCGCAGCAGGAAGGGCACGCGCACCATCTCCTCGTAGAGGCTGTTGCCGTGCTTCATCAACCCGTGCTCGCCGAAGTGCTCGCCGTGGTCGCCGGTGAACAGCACGACGGTCGGGCGGCCGGCCTCCTCGATCCGCGCGAGCACCTCGCCGAGGCGGCGGTCGAGGTAGGCGACCTCCTCGAGGTAGGCCAGGCGCAGGTGGTCGACCGGCGCGGCGGCGGCGGCGGCGCGCGCCGGGTCGCCGCTGCGCAGCTCCTCCTCCAGCGCGATCGCGGCGTGGCCGCTGATGCCGTGCTGCGGGTCCGGCGCCATGCCCGCGGGCAGCGGCGGCAGCCCCGCGGTCAGCGTGCCGTCGAAGGGCGCCACGGTGCCGTAGGGATCGTGCGGATCCATGAAGTGGAGGAAGAAGAAGTAGGGCCGCTCGTCGGCCAGCAGCGGCTCGAGCAGGTCGAGCGCCAGGCCGGCGGTGCGCGCGCCGCGGCCGCGCTCGGGCAGGCCGTTGCCGGAGCGCAGGGCGCGGAACAGCAGCGGCCCGGCGACGCGCTCCATGCGGTGCGGGTTCAGCACCAGGCGCAGCCAGCTGCGGCCCTCGAAGCGGTCGAGGAAGGCGCGGACGGGGCCGAGCCGCGGCACGTCGGAGTCGTCGTAGACCTCGAAGCCGTCGCCGAAGCCGATGTCGCGCGCGAGCAGGCCGTTGGCGATCACCGCCGCGGTGCGCCAGCCGGCCTCGTGGAAGCGCTCGGACAGGAAGGTCAGGCGCTCGGCCGGCACGCGGTCGAAGTTGCCGCGCACGCCGTGGGCCAGGCTGTCGAGCCCGGTCAGCATGCTCAGGTGGCCGGGCAGGGTCAGGCCGCTGCTCGACAGCGCGTACGGCGCCGAGGCGCCCTCGCGGCGCAGGCGGTCGAGGGTCGGCAGCTCGAAGCCGGGCGGGTGCGGGCCGGCCACGGCGTCGGCGCGGAGGGTGTCGACCGAGACGAGCAGGACGTCCGGCCCGCGCGGGGCCGCGCCCTCGCGCGCGGGGAACTCGCGGACGACCGGCTCCGGGCCGGCGGTGCCGCCGATGCGCACACCGGCGGCGAGCAGGAGCAGGCCGGCCACCGGCAGGAAGCGCAGTCCGGCCGCGCCGCGCAACGCCCCGCCGGCGCGGCGCAGGAGGAGGACGGCGGCCATCCAGGCCGGCACGGCGGCGACGCCCATCGGCAGGCCCAGGGCGGTGAGCGCGGGGGCGGCGGCCAGGGCGAGGCCGGCGAGGAAGGGACCGCGCGGGCCGGGACGGATGCGGCCGAGCAGCAGCACGATCCCCAGCGGCAGCGCGGCCACGCCGGCGCCGAGCAGCAGCAGCACGAAGGCGCGCGGCACGTCCACCCCGCGGAAGCGCAGCGCGGCCTCCGCCGCGCAGCCGAGCACGGCGCCGGCCGCCGTCCACCACGCCGCACCGAGGAACGAGGTCCGCATGGCGCGATCCTAGCCCGCGGCGCGGCGGCGGCCAACGGGGGCGCAACCCTGCGGCGGGTATCTTGAGCGCCGGCAGCCGCCCGCTCCACCGCCATGCACGCGCCCTCTCCCGCCCGCCGCCTCCTCGGCGAAGCCCTGCGCCTCCTGCGCCGCTTCTTCCAGGAGGTCGGACAGGACGACCTCGCCAGCATCGCGGCGGCGATGACCTACTACTTCATGCTCGCGCTGCTGCCGCTGATGATCCTCTCCGTGGCGCTCGTGCAGGCGCTGCCGTGGGAAGTGGACGTCCGCTCCTTGTCGCCCGAGTTCCTCGCCCTGTTCTCGCCCGACGCGGCCGGCAAGATCGAGCACGGCGTGCGCGCCTTCCTGGCCGAGAAGCCCTCGAGCGGCCTGCTGCTGTGGATCCTCCCCGTCCTGTGGGCGGCCTCGCGCGCGACCGGCGGCGCGCGCAAGGGGCTCAACCGAGTCTTCCGCTGCCGGCCGCGGCGCAACCTCCTCGTCCTGCGCCTGGCCGACCTCGGCCTGACGCTGGCCGCGCTGCTCCTCGTGCTGGCCTCGAACGCGGTGCTCGTCGGCGGCCGCGAGCTCGGGCAGTGGCTGGTCGCATCCGCCGGCATGCCGCGCGCCTTCCTCGGCTTCTGGTCGCTGCTGCGCTGGCCGGTGGTCTTCGGCTCGATGGTCGGCATCCTCGCGCTGGCCTACCGCTATCTGCCCAGCCGCAAGGTGGCCTGGCGCTTCCTGTTCCTCGGCGCCGTACCGGCGGTGATGGGCTGGGTGGCCCTGGCCAGCTTCTTCCGCCTGTGGATGAAGCTGCTCGGCGGCTTCGACAAGCTCTACGGGGGCATGGCCACCTTCTTCGTGCTCATGTTCCTGTTCTGGCTGATCTCGCTGGTCATGCTGCTCGGGGGCGAGGTCGCCGCGCGCGCAGCCGAGCGGGCCAAGCGCGCCGCCGAACGCCGCGCAGCGGCCGAGGCGGGCTAGAATCCGCCTCCCTCGCCGGAGCCCGTCTCTGCCCATGGAACCTCCGCCGAACCCGAGCGTGACGACCCCCGCGCGGCCCCGCCGCCGGCGGCGCTGGCTCCGGTGGACCGGCGGCCTGCTCCTGCTCCTCCTGCTGCTGCCCGTCGTCGCCTACCTCGCGCGCGGGCTGCTCCTCTTCCCCCACCTGGCCGGCTTCGCCGGGCGCGCGGCGAGCGAGGCCCTGGCCGGCGAGTTCACCGTCGAGCGCATCGAGGGAGGGCTGGGCGGCCACCTGTCCCTGCACGGCGTGCGCACCCTGCGGCCGGGCACGGCCACCGCGCTGAGCCATCTCGAGGCCGAGGAGGTCCGCGTCGACTTCTCGCTTCGCGCGTGGTGGCGCGGCGAGCCCGACTGGATCGAGCGCGTGCACGTGAAGGGGCTGCGCCTCGGCGTGGACCTCGACCAGGCGCCGGCCTCCGAGGAGCCGGCCGCGCCGCTGCGCGCCCCCGCCTGGATGCCGCCGGTGGAGCTGGAGGACGTCGCCCTCGAGCTGGGCGGCGCCGGCGTCGAGCTGGCCGTCCCGCGCGCCCGGCTCGCGCTCGAACGCCGCGCCCCCGGTATCCTGCTGCGTGTCGACGCCGCCCTCGACCGCGCCGCCGCGGCCGGACAGCGGCTCGACGGCGCGAAGCTGCTGGCCGAGGCGGAGTGGAGCGGCGAGGGCTTCGCGCTGCCGCGCTTCGAGCTGCACCTGAGCCACGCCGGCGAGAGCCTCGACGCGCGCGGACGGCTGGACGAGGCCGCACTGGACGCGGAGCTCGAAGCCGACGGCCTGGCCATCGGCCCCTTCGCCGCCGCGGCCGGCGTCGAGCTCGACGGCGTCCTCGCGGTGCAGGGCACGCTGCGCCTGCCTTGGGCGGATCCGGCCGGCACCAAGGCCCGGCTGGACCTGCGCGCCGACAGCCTGCGCGCCGGCTTCGGCGAGCTCGGCCGCCTGCGGACGCGGCTCGAGATCGCCGACCGCCGCATCCTCGCCGGCGAGCTGGAGCTCGTCGCGCCCGACGCCTCCCTCACGCTCGGCGGCCTGTCCGGTTCGCTCGACGCCGGGCGCGACTGGGCCGAGCGCCTGCTCGAGGCCGACCTCCGCGGCGAGCTGCGCACGCCCGCGCTGGCGGCTTGGTGCGAGCGCCTCGGCCTGCCCACCGACGCGCTGCCGCCGTGGGCCGAGCAGGCGGTCGTCGTGCTGGAGAAGCGCGGCGCCGAGCTCGGCGTCCCCCACGCGGTGCTCGAGGGAGCCGGCGGCTCGCTCACCCTCGACGGCGCCGCGGCCACCCTCGCGCTCGGCGCCGCCGGCTTCGAGCTCTCCGGCCTGCGGCTGCCGCTGAGCGGGCGCCTCGACCGCCCGTGGACGGTGGCCGAGGGTGTCGAGCTGCCGGCGCTGACCCTGACCGGCACGCTCGGGCTGGACCAGGCGCTCGCCCCGGCCGCCCTCCCGGCCCAGCTGCGCCTGGCGGTCGACGGACTGCTCGTCGCCTCCGAACTCGGCGAGCTGCGCCTCGACGGCGAGCTGCCGCTCGGGCTCGACGGCGCGCCGCTCGCGCCGGGCGAGGTCGAGCTCGCGCTGCGCTGGAGCGGCTTCGACCTGCCGCGCGCCGCGCCGCTCCTGCGCTGGGCGGACCCGCCCTTCGAGGCCGGTCGCGGCAGCCTGGCGCTGGGCCTCACCGGCAGCTGGTCCGCGCCGCGCATCGAGCTCGCCCTGCAGGGCGAGGGCTGGCTGCTCGGCGACTCGGAGGAGGGACTGCCTGCCGGACCCTTCGCGCTCGACCTCGCGGCGGGCTACGCCGAGGGGCGGGCCGAGCTGCGCCGCTGCGGGCTCGGCGGCGCGGGCCTGCGCACCTCGGCCACCGGCGAGTGGGAGCTGCCGCTCGACCTGGCCGCGCTCGCCGGCGGCGGGGATCCGGACTTCAGCGGCGCTTTCCGCGCGGCGGCCGAACTCGAGTCCGAGCAGTTCGCCTGGCTCGCCGTCGTGCTGCCGGAGCTGCGCCCCAACCTGTCCCTCGCGCACGCCACCTTCGAGCTGGCGGGGTCGGGGCTGCAGCCGGAGCTGCGCGCCGACCTGCGCCTGGAGGACCTCACCCTCGGCGCCACCGACCCCCTGCACCTCGAGCTGCACGCTTCGCACCGCGAGGGGCGCCTCGAGTTCGAGGACTTCCACGTCGAGGCGGAGGGGCTGGCCCTCCGGGGCCGCGGCGCCGCCCCGATCGGCCTGTTCGACGGTCCGCTGCTCGGCCCGGGTCCGGTGGACCTCGCGCTCGAGCTGCCCGGCTTCGCCCTCCCCCGCCTCGAGGGCCTGCTGCGCGGATGGGTCGCCTGGCCCAAGCTGGCCGGCGAGCTCGACGCCGAGCTGGCGCTGCGCGGCGACTGGCAGAGGCTCGAGGTCGCGGGCGAGCTGCGCGGCACCGGCCTCGCCGGCCCCGTGCCGGGCCTGGCCACGCCGCTGCGCGCCGACGAGTTCGTCGTCCGCCTCGGCTGGGCGGGGCACAGCCTGGCGGTGCAGCAGATCAGCCTGCGCGGCCCGCACGCGCGCGTCGACGGCGACCTGGCCCTGGCCACCGCGGCTTCGCCCGGCGAGTGGCTGGCCGGCGCGCCGCTCGACTTCGGTGAGCTCGCCGGGCGCACGGTGCTGCTCGTCCCCGACCTGTCCTGGCTGTCGGGGGTCGAGGCCGTGCAGCGCATCGCCGGCCGCGCCTCCGCCGACCTGACCTGGAGCGGGCCGCTCGGCGCCCCCCGCTTCACCGGGGGCTTCCAGCTCGACGACACCTCACTGCGCCTGACCACGCCCGGCCTGGCCGCCCTGTCCTCGGTGCAGGCCCGCGGCAGCTTCGACGCCGACGGGGTCACCCTCGAGCGGCTGACCGGCGAGCTCGGCGCCGAGGCCTTCTCCGCCGACGGCCGGGTGGACTGGGCGGAGGGCGCGCCGCTGCTCGACCTGGAGCTGCGCGGCAAGGACCTGCTGCTCTACCGCGCGCAGGGCGTGAAGCTGCGCGCCGACACCCGCCTCCACCTCAGCGGTCCGCTCGACTCCGCGGTGGTCGGCGGCCGCCTCGCCCTGACCGACTGCCGCTACGTCAAGAAGGTGGACTTCCTGCGCCTGCCGGTCGGCGGGCCGAGTCCGCCCAGCCCCGGCGGCGTGCAGCTGTTCAGCCTGGCCCCGCCGCTCGACGGCCTCCGCTTCGACCTCGAGGTCGGCGGCGTGCCCGGCGTGCTGGTGGACAACAACCTGGTCCGCGGCCACCTGCGGCCGGCGCTGACGCTCACCGGGACGGGCGCGGTGCCGGTGCTGCACGGCGAGGTCTACCTCGACGACGTCGCCATGAGCCTGCCGGCGGCGCGGATCGTCCTCGAGCCGAGCGTGGTCCGCTTCATCCCCAACGACCCCTTCCGCCCGCGCCTGGCGCTGCGCGGCGGCGTGCGGCGCTACGGCTACGACGTCCAGGTCGCGGTGAACGGCCGCTACGACCAGCCCGACGTGGTCCTCGGCTCGGTGCCGCCGATGACGCAGGAGGAGCTCGTCCTGCTGCTCACGACCGGCCAGCCGCCCAGCCAGCGCATCGACGCCGGCGGCGCGGTGAGCACGGTGGCGGTGTTCCTCGCCCAGGACCTGCTGCAGACCCTGTTCGGCGACGAGTCGACCGAGGCGCAGGAGACCCTGCTCGACCGCCTCGAGGTCTACACCGGACGCGACACCACGCGGCAGGGCGAGGAGACCATCGAGGGCCGCTTCCGCCTGCGCGACGGCTTCCTGTTCGACGACGACTCGCTCTACCTCGAGAGCGAGCGCGACGCCTACGGCGACTTCAACATCGGCCTCAAGCTGCTGATCCGCTTCCGATGACCGCCGCCGCCCTGCTGCTCGTCCTCGCCGCCGCGCCCGCGCCCGCCCAGGAGCCGGCGCCGGTGAGCGGCTACGAACTGCACTTCGAGGGCAACGCCTCCGTCCCCTCGCGCGAGCTCGAGCGCGCCGCGATCGACGAGCTGGCCGACCTGGTGCGCAACGGCTACCGCCGGGCCGACGTCGACGACGCGGCCTTCGTCATGGAGTCGTGGTACCGCGCGCAGGGCTGGCCCGACGCCCGCGTGCGCTACCGGACCGCGCGCGGCGACGGCCGGCTCGTCGCCACCTTCCTGGTCGAGGAGGGACCGCGCTGCGCGCTGGGCCAGGTCCGCGTGCGCGGCGCCCACGCGATGAGCCGCGAGCAGGTGAGCAGCTTCCTGCTGCCGCCGGCCCAGTACGCCGACGGCGGGACGCCCTGGTTCGTGGCCTCGCAGGTGTCGGGCGCCGCCTCCTCGATCCGCACGGCCTACTGGGCGCTCGGCCACCTCGACGTGGAGGTCGATCCCCCCGAGTTGGAGTTCGCCCTAGACCGCAGCAGCGTCGAGGTGCTGGTGCGGATCCGCGAGGGCGTGTCCTACCGCGTGCGCCGCTTCCAGTTCGAGGGCGTCGAGCAGGTCCCGCTGGCCGCGCTCGAGGCCGTGGTCGAGCCGCTGCGCGGGCTCCCCTACTACCCGCGCCGCGCCTACGAGGTGCGTACCGCGGTCCACGCGGTGTGCGCCAACGCCGGCTTCCCCGACGCGGCGGTGGAGGTCCTGCCCGAGCCGAACCCGGACACCGGCGCGGTCCGCTTCACCGTCCGGCTGGTCGAAGGGCCGCAGGTGCGCATCCGCGGCGTCGAGGTGCGCGGCAACGACCGCACCTCCACCTCCTTCATCCGCGACCGCGTGCGCATCGAGGAGGGCGAGCTCTACAGCCAGCGCAAGGAGCACGCCAGCTTCCGCTCGCTGTTCGAGACCGGGCTGTTCGCGCGCATCAACTTCGGCCTCGAGGGACAGGGCGAGGTGCGCACCCTGGCGGTGCAGGTCGAGGAGGCGCTGGCCAAGGAGTTCATGGTCGAGCCGGGCTACGGCAGCTACGAGGGGGCGCGCATGGAACTGGGTTTCCGCGAGCGCAACCTGTTCGGCACCGGCCGGCAGTTCCGCAGCGAGGTCGAGCTGACCCAGGTCGGCTACAGCGCGCTCGGCGGCTACACCGACCCCTGGCTGCTCGACAGCGCGATCTCGATGGACGTGCCGGTGTACTTCCGCCGCCGCCAGGAGCCGAGCTTCACGCGGGCGGAGGTCGGCGCGGGCATCGACCTGCGCCACGAGTTCAACGACGACTTCAGCCTGGCCGGCGGCGTCGGCCTGCGCCGCTCGAACGTCTCCGGGGTGAAGGTGGTGGGCACCGCCGCCGCGCTGACCGAGGACGTCGACATCCTCTCGCTGCGCGCCGAGCCGACCTGGGACTCGCGCAACGACCTGTTCAACCCGACGCGCGGCGCGCTGGCGCGGCTGCAGCTGGAGCGCGGCCTCGACCTGTGGGTCGGCGAGCTGGAGTTCGTGCGCGCCCGCGCCACCTTCGCCCAGGTGCTGCCGCTCAACCCGCGCGAGACCACCCTGCTCGCCGCCGGCCTGCGCGCGGGCGTGATCGTGCCGACCGGCGGCACGGAGGAGATCCCGCTGCAGGAGCGCTTCTTCAACGGCGGGGAGAGCAGCGTGCGCAGCTTCGAGGAGGGCGAGCTCGGCCCGCTCGACCCGAACGGCCAGCCGCTCGGCGGCGAGACCTTCACCACCCTCAACCTCGAGCTGCGCCAGAAGCTGAGCAGCAGCCTGTGGGGCGGCCTGTTCGTCGACGCCGGCAACGTCGGCCCGACCACCGCCGACTTCTTCGGCGACTACCGCTACGGCGTCGGCGTGGGCCTGCGCTACCTGCTGCCGGTCGGCGCGCTGCGGGTGGACTTCGGCTGGAACCCGGACCAGCGGCCGGTCGACGAGAGCTACCAGGTCTTCCTCTCGGTCGGCATGGCCTTCTGAGCCGGGCGCCCGGGGGCCGCGGTACAACCTGGAGCCATGAGCGCCCCCCGACGCAGCCTCGGCGGCCTGCACGCCACCGCCGTGGTCATCGGCGCGATCATCGGCGTCGGCATCTTCCTCACCCCGGGCAAGGTGGCGGCGGTGGCCGGCTCGGCCGAGGGCGCGCTGCTGTTGTGGGCCGCCGGCGGCGTGATCGCGCTGGCCGGCGCGTTGTCGATGGCCGAGATCGGCGCGCGCTTCCCGACCAGCGGCGGCGAGATCGTCGCGCTGCAGCGGATGCTCGGGCCGCTGCCCGCCTTCCTGTTCGGCTGGTGCCTGCTGACCGCGATCCAGACCGGGGTGCTGGTCATCGTCACGCTGTTCGCCGCGCAGAACCTGGCCGCCGCCGCCGGGACCAGCTGGGACGCGGGCGCGGTGAGCGGCGTGGCCACCGCCATGCTGGCCGCCCTGATGGCGGTCAACCTGCTCGGCGTGCGGCAGGGCGCCGCGGCGCAGACCACGACCGTCGCGCTGAAGCTGCTGGCCCTCGCCGCGCTGACCGCGGTCGGTGCCTGGGTGGCGCTCGGCGGCGAGCAGGCCGCGCCGGTGGCCGCCCCGGTCGCGAGCGCGGCGCCGGCCGAGGGCGTGCCCTGGCTGGCCGGCCTGGCCGCCTGCCTGTTCAGCTACGGCGGCTTCCACCAGGTCACCTGGGTCGGCGGCGAGGTGCGCGACCCGCAGCGCGTGCTGCCGCGCGCGATCCTGGTCGGCGTGGGGATCGTGGTGGCCAGCTACCTCGCGGCCAACCTGACCTACTTCGGGCTGCTTCCCTTCGAGGTGGTCACCGCCTCGAGCACGCTGGCCGCCGACGCGGTCGGCACCGTGCTGCCGGGCTGGGGCCGGAGGATCACCGCCGCGGCGCTGGCGGTGTCGGCCTTCGGCCTGGCCAACACCCTGCTGCTGACCTCGCCGCGGGTCTACTTCGCGCTGGCGCAGGAGGGGCTCTTCCCGCGCGCGCTGGGCCGCCTCGACGGCGGCCGCGCCGTCCCCGCCGCCGCGATCTGGCTGCAGGGCGGCCTGGCGATCGTGCTGCTCTGGCTGGCGGGCGGCGAGGCGATGGACCAGCTCGTCAACGGGGTCGTCTTCCTCGACTGGATCTTCCACCTGCTGGCCTGCGCCGGCCTGATCCTGGTGTGGCGCCGCGGCGAGCCCTCGCCCGGCTTCCGCACGCCGGCCATGCCGCTGCCGCCGCTGGTCTTCGTCCTCGGCACGCTGGTCGCCCTCGGCGCCACCTTCCTCGACCCGGCGGTGCGCCGCTCCAGCCTGCTCGGGCTGGTCTGGGTCGGCGCCGGCTGCCTGGTCTACTTCCTGATGCTGCGCCGGCGCGGCTTGAACCCGCCCGCCGCCGGCCCGAAGAGGGACTGAAGCCGATGCGCCTCCTCGCCCTCCTCGCCCTCCTCCCGCTCCTCCTCGCCGCCTGCGCCTGCGGCGGCCCGGCCGCCGAGGGCGGGGACGCCGCCGCTGGGGCCCCCGACGCGATGTCCGAAAGCCTACCCGCCGATCCCACCGACCCCGCTCCGGCCGCCCCCGAGCCGCCCGCCGCCGCGCCCGCGACGCCCGACTGGAGCGCCCTCGGCGAAGCGGAGTGGCGCGCCCGCCTCGACGACCAGGCCTTCCACGTGCTGCGCGAGAAGGGCACCGAGCGCGCCTTCACGGGCGAGTACTGGGACACCAAGACCGCCGGCCTCTACGTCTGCCGCGGCTGCGGGCAGGAGCTGTTCCGCTCCGACACCAAGTACGACTCCGGCTGCGGCTGGCCCAGCTACTGGCAGCCGGTCGCCGAGGACGCGGTGGCCTACGCCGAGGACCGCAGCTACGGCATGGTCCGCACCGAGGTCACCTGCGGCCGCTGCGGCGGTCACCTGGGGCACGTCTTCGAGGACGGCCCCGAGCCGACCGGCCTGCGCTTCTGCATGAACTCCGCCGCGCTGCGCCTGGTCGCCGACGAGTAG
Organism: uncultured Planctomycetales bacterium; assembly: GCA_964342475.1. Taxonomy (GTDB): domain Bacteria; phylum Planctomycetota; class UBA1135; order UBA1135; family UBA1135; genus J029. Next base: position 42,725 of record CAYFGE010000018.1, on the reverse strand, counting down.
CCCCGCGGCGTATCCTGCGCCGCAGGGCCCCGCCCGGCCCCCCTCTCCGCCATGCACCCGATCTCTGCCGCCTGCGCCCTGTTCCTCGCCCTCGCCGCCGCGCCCGGCGGCGGCCCCTCGATCGCCTGGGAGGCCGACTACGACGCCGCCCTGGCCCGCGCCGCCGCCGAGCAGCGCGTCGTGCTGGTCGCGGTCAACATGGACGGCGAGAAGGCCAACGACCACCTCGCCGCCGAGGTCTACACCGACAAGGAGGTGGCCGCGCTGGCCGCCGACGCGGTCTGCCTGATCGCCTCGCGCGACGAGCACTCGCCGGCCGGCAAGCCGTGCAAGCGCTTCGGCACGGTCACCTGCGCCGAGCACCTCGCGGTCGAGGCCAAGGTGCGTCCGGCCCACCTGAAGCCCGGCCCGGACGGATCGGTCGTCTCGCCGCAGCACCTCGTGCTCGGCCCCGACGGCGCCGTGCTGCTCTCGGTCGCCTACCAGATCGACGAACGCGAGCTGCTGTGGATGCTGACCGAGGGCATGAACCGCGTGCACCCCGACGCCCCGCGCAAGATGCCGGCCGACGCGCGCCCGCCGCGGCGCCTGGTGGTCGACGGCGTGGCCGGCACGAGCGGCGCCGACTTCAGCCGCCCGCTCAGCGAGGAGGAGCTCGAGGAGACGATTGCCGCCATCCGCGGCGGCCTCAAGGGCGCCGAGATGATCGACGCCTACTTCCGCGTGCTGTCCACAGACCACGAGGACGCGGTCGACTTCGTCGCCACCGAGATGAAGGGCCGCATCTTCGGCCGCCGGGTGGACGCCCGCGTGCGGCTGATCCACGCCATCGGGGTCTACTCGCCGCCCAGCTTCTGGGAGGCCCTCGAGCTCTACATCAAGGACCCGGACGACTCGGTGCGCAACGAGATCGCCGTGGCGCTCGAGCAGCTCGCCGCGCCCGACTCGGTCAAGGCGATCAAGTCGGCCCTGTCGAAGGAGAAGGACTCGCAGGTGCGCAAGAACCTGATGCGCGCCCTGGGCGCCGCCGGCGCCGAGGACAAGAGCGCGCGCAAGACGCTGCTCAAGGCCGCGGCCGACGACGACGAGCCCTTCTACCAGGTCAACGCACTGCTCGCGCTGTCGGCCCACCACGGCGACGCCGCCGTCGGCAAGGCGCTGCGCGCGGCGCTGACCGACGGGGCGCCGAAGGTGGCGCAGGCCGCCGCGCTGGCCCTGGCCCTGGCCCGCGCCGAGGGTTTCGACGAGGAGCTGGCCGTGGCGCGCGAGCGCCTGACCGGCGAGGAGGAGCGGGCCCGCCTCGACCGCGTGCGCGCCGTCCTCGACGGCGGCGACCTCGCCGCGCTGCGCGAGGACTTCACCGTGCTGGCCGGCGACCGTCTGGTGCGCGAGCGCTGGTTCGGCCGCTGAGGGCTCAGACCAGCGCCAGCATCCCGACCGCGACGACGATCACCACCAAGCTGATCGGCAGGCCGACGCGCAGGAAGTCGCGCGTGCCGTAGCCGCCCGGCGACATCACCATCAGGTTGCACTGGTGGGCGAAGGGGACGAGGAAGGCGCAGGAGCAGCCGTAGGCCACGGCCAGCAGCGCGGTGCGCGGCTCGACGCCGACCTCGGCCGCCGCCCGCGCCGCCACCGGCGCCAGGATCACCGCCGCCGCGGCGTTGCTGCTGGTGATCGACACCGCCGCGGCGACCAGGAACAGCGCGGCGAGCACCACCGGCCCGCCGCCGCCGGCGGCCGCACCGACCACCGCGTGGGCGGCGAGGTCGGCCACGCCGTGCACCTCCAGCGCGTGGCCGAGCGGCAGCGTGCCGACGATCAGCGCCAGCACCTTCCACTCGACGAAGCGGCCGGCCTCGCGCATCGAGACGCAGCCGGAGGCGGCCATCAGCCAGGCGCCGGCCAGCGCCGACAGCGCCAGCGGCGCCAGGCCGAACAGCGGCGGCAGCAGCGCCACGGCGAGGCACAGCAGGGCGAGCGGCGCCTTGCCGAAGTCGTGCGCGTCCTCGAGGCCCGTGAGCAGGACGAAGTCCTCGTCGCGGCGCACCTCGGCCACGCGCTCCTTGCGCCCGGCGACGAGCAGGGCGTCCCCCACCTCCAGCGGCAGCTTGCCGACGTCCTCGCGCACCGGGCCGCCGCGGCGCCACAGCGACAGCACGCTCATGCCGTAGCGGCGGCGGAAGTCGAGCTCGGCCAGGGTCTGCCCGACGCTGGGCGAGCGCGGCGCGACGGCCAGCTCGGCCAGCACCAGGCCGTGGTCGTGGACGCGGTCGGCGTGCTCGGTGGTGCCGAGGCCGATGCGCGCGCTCTCCTCCTCGGCCAGCGTCCAGACCGCCTCCTCGGGCCCCTCGAGGTAGAGGTCGTCGCCGCGCACCATACGGTAGTCGGGCGTCGGGCTGAGCCAGCGCGTGCTCATCCCGCTGTGGTGCTCGATGGCGACCACGGCCACGCCGTAGCGGCTGCCGATGGCGGCCTCGGCGATCGTCTTCCCGCGCAGCCGCGAGTTGCGCCCGACGCGCAGCCGGGTCAGCCGCCCCGACAGGCCGTAGTCGTGCGCCAGGCGGTCGGGCATCGCGCTCAGCGCGAGGCGACCGCGGCCGTGGTCGGGCAGAAGGCGCCGGCCGAACAGGACCAGGAACAGGATGCCGGCGAGCACGATCGGCAGGCCGACCGCGGCGAAGTCGAACATGCCGAAGCCGGCGCCGGTGGTGTGGCGCAGGTAGTCCGACACGAGCAGGTTGGGCGCGGTGCCGATCAGCGTGAGGTTGCCGCCGAGGATGGCGGCGAAGCTGAGCGGCATGAGCAGCCGCGAGGGCGGCAGCGCGGCGCGGCGGGCCAGCGCGATCGCCGCCGGCAGGAGGACCGCGACCGCCGCCGCGTTCGACATGAAGGCCGACAGCGCGGCGATCGCCAGGCAGACGACGACCAGCAGGCGCCCCTCGCTGCGGCCGCCGACGCGCTCGACGCCGCGGGCGATCAGCGCCGCCACCCCGCTCTCCTGCAGGCCGGCGCCGAGCACGAAGACCGCGGCGATGGCCAGCACCGCGTGGTTGCCGAAGCCGGACAGGGCCTCGGCGGGCTCGGGCACGGTGCCGGTGACGAAGAGCACCACCGGGATGGCCAGGGCGGTCAGCTCGAGCGGCACCAGCCGGGTCAGGAACAGCACGGCGGCCACGACCAGCGTGGCGAGCGCGATCCAGCCGTGCGGTTCCATCGCGGGCCAGCGTAGCAGGCCGCGCGCCTCGCCCGCTTGCACCGCCCCCCTCCCCCGCGGCAGACTCGGGGACGTCGATGCTCCGGATCCGCCACCTCGTCCCGGTGCTGCTGGCGGCCGCCGTCCTGGGCGGCGCCGCCCCCGCCCGCGGTGCGGCCGAGCCGGGCAGCCCCGAGCTCGACCCGCGGCGGCCGGCGTCCGTCCCGGTGACCGTCGCGCCCACCGGCCACCTCCTCGTCCGCCCCGTGCTCGACGGCCGCGAGGTCGGAGCCTTCGTGCTCGACACCGGGGCGACCGTGCACCTGATCGACCCGCAGGCGCTCGAGCGCGTCGCCCTGCGCGCCGCTCCCGGCCGCCTCAGCCAGGACATCGGCGGCCGCGTCGTGCGCAACCGCGCCTGGCGCGCCGAGGAGATGCGCCTCGGCCCGGCCAGCTGGGCGCGCCCCGAGTTCCTCGAGCACGACCTGCGCGGCCTGTCGCGCAGCCTCGGCGTCGAGATCGCCGGCATCCTCGGCCATGACCTGTTCCCCGGGGTGGTCGCCGAGATCGACTTCGCCGCCGGGAGCCTGGCGCTCCACGACCCGGCGCGCTTCCGCCTCGGCGCGCAGGACTGGAGCGAGCTGCGCCTGGTCGACGGCCTGCCGCAGACGCGCGCGCGCTTCGAGGGCCGCGACGACTGGTTCGTGATCGACACCGGCGCGGCCGCCGACACGGTCACCTTCCACGCGCCGGCGGTGCGCCGGCACGAGCTGCTCGACGGCCGCCGCACCCGCCCGCGCTGGGTGGCTGGCGCCTCGGGCACGGTCGAGCTGCGCGCCGGCCGGCTGAGCGACTTCGAGCTGGCCGGGCACCGCTTCGAGCGGCCGCGGGCCGCCTTCGCCGGCGTCCGCCGCGGCCCGCTGGCCAGCCGCAGCGCGGCCGGGACGATCGGCGGGGCCTTCCTGCGCCCCTTCCGGCTGTTCCTGGACTACGGCGCGGGGCGGGCCGCCTTCGCCCCGATTCCGCAGTAGGCTGGAGCCGCGGCCCACCCCGGCCGCTCCTTCCCCTCCGCCACCGCTCTCCAGCCCCTTCCCCCGGGATGAGGAAGACCGCCCCCCTTCTTCCCCTGCTCCTCGTCTGCCTCCACGCGCCGGCCCAGGAACGGACCGGCGACTGGGACGTGCGCCTCCGCTGGGAGGGCGCCGCCGCCCAGCAGTACCTCGGCGCCGCGCTCGCCGGCCCCGGCGACCTCGACGGCGACGGCGTCCCCGACCTGCTCATCGGCTCGCGCGACCACCGCGTGTGGCTGATGTCCGGCGCCGACGGCAGCGAGTTCGCCCGCCTCGACTCGCCCGCCCCGCCCGACCTGTTCGGCTCGGTGGTGGCGGTGAGTCGCGACCTCGACGGCGACGGCACCCCCGACTTCCTCGTCGGCGCGCCGCGCATGGACCCGGGCGGACGCCAGGACGCCGGGCTCGTGGTCCTCCACTCCGGGCGCACCGCCGCCGAGCTGCGCCGCCTCGAGGGGGTCAGCCTCGAGGGGCATTTCGGCGCCGCGCTCGCCGCGCTGGGCGACCTCGACGGCGACGGCCTCGGCGACTTCGCGGTCGGCGCGCCCGGAGAGACCGCCGCCGGCTTCCCGGGCCAGGCCGGCGCGGTGCGGGTCTACTCCGCCGGCAGCGGCGCGATCCTGTGGACCGCGCGCGGCGGCGCCTTCGCCGAACACTTCGGCGCCGCGCTGGCCGCGATGCCCGACGTCGACGGCGACGGCGCGGCCGACCTCCTCGTCGGCGCGCCCGACGCCAGCCCGAACGGCCTGTGGCTGGCCGGCTACGTCGAGCTGCGCTCCGGCGCCGACGGCAGCCTCCTCGCCCGCTTCGAGGGCCTCGACCTGTTCGGCAACTTCGGCGCCGCCCTCGCTGCGGCCGGCGACGCCGACGGCGACGGCGTCGAGGACGTGCTGGTCGGGTCTCCGCGCGCGGCGGGGCCGAACGGCGTCCAGTCGGGTCTGGCCCGGCTCTACTCGGGCGCCACCGGCGCGCTGCTCCACACCCACATCGGTCCGGCGCCCTGGTCCTGGTTCGGCGGCGCGGTCGCCGGCGTCGGGGACGTCGACGGCGACGGCCGCGACGACCAGGTCATCGGCGGCGAGCTGGCCCCCTGGGCCGCCAGCGGCACGCCCACCGGGCTGGTCAAGGTGGTCTCGGGCCGCACCGGCGCGACCCTGTTCCGCCACGACGGCTTCAAGGGGCGCGACCACTTCGGTCACGCGGTGGCCGGCCTGGGCGACGTCGACGGCGACGGCCGCCCCGACTACGCCATCGGCTCGATGGAGAGCGACGTGCTCGGCAGCGCGCTGTACGACGCCGGCTCGGTCTACCTCCACTCCGGGGCCGACGGCCGCCTCATCCAGCAGATCGACGGCGACTCGCCCAGCCAGCGCATCGGCTCGAGCCTCGCGCCGTGCCCCGACCTCGACGGGGACGGCGTCGGCGAGCTGCTCGTCGGCGCGCTGACCAGCTCGGCCACGCTCTGGTCGAGCCGCGGCTGGACGCCGCTGTTCGCGGTGACCGAGGGCAGCGACGGCGACGGCTTCGGGCGCTCGGCCGCCGCGCTGGGCGACGTCGACGGCGACGGCGTCGGCGACTTCGCCATCGGCGCCTACACCGCCGACCCGCAGGGCATGCCCTCGGCGGGCTCGGTCTTCGTCCACTCGGGCGCGACGCGGCAGCTCCTCTACCGACTCGACGGCGACGAGCCCTACGCCTACTTCGGCACCAGCCTCGCCGCGGTCGGCGACCTCGACCGCGACGGCGTGCGCGACCTCGCCGTCGGCGCGCCCGACGCCGATCCGGGCGGTCGCGTGGACGCCGGCTGGGCCGCGGTCTACTCCGGGGTGGACGGTCGACAGCTCCAGCGCCGCGACGGCGAGATGCCGGGCGACCGCCTCGGCATCTCGGTCGCCCCGGCCGGCGACTTCGACGCCGACGGGCGGCCCGACTGGATGGCCGGGGCCTACTGGGCCGACCCGGCGGGCGAGAACTCGGGCGCGGCGCTGGTCTACTCCGGCCGCAACAGCCGCGTGCTGGCGCGACTCAGCGGGGAGCAGCCGTGGGACTACTTCGGCTGGGCGGTCTCCGCGGCGGGCGACCTCGACGGGGACGGCTACGACGACGTGATCGTCGGCGCCAAGTACGCCGACCCCGGCGGCCGCGCCGAGGCCGGCCGCGTGCACTTCTTCCGCGGGCCTTCCGGCGCCCGGCTCGGCCACCTCGACGGCGCGGACGTCGAGGACACCTTCGGCAACTGCGTGCTCGGCGACCTGCAGCTCGACGGCGACGGTGTGCCGGACTTCGCGATCGGTTCGAAGTACCACGACGTGAACGGCATGAGCAACGCCGGCTCGGTCTTCCTCTACTCGGGCGCCTCCTTCGAGCTGCTCGACCGCCTCGACGGCGCGGAGGCCAACGACGAGCTCGGCAAGGCCCTGGCGGCGGTCGGCGACCTCGACGGCGACGGGCTCGACGAGCTGCTCGTCGAGGTCTTCGAGGCCAAGCCGAACGGCCCGAGCTCGGGCGAGGTGCAGCTCTTCGGCGCGGCGCGCAGCCCCTGGATCTCGCTAGGCCGCCTGACGGAGGGGACGACGGCCGAGCTGACCCTGCGCCGGGCGAACCCCGGCGCGCTGCTGCGCACCGCCTGGTCGGTGGCCGGCGGCGGGCCGACCGGTTCGCCCTGGGGCAGCTTCCGCCTCAGCCCGCCGGTGCACGAGATGCGGCTGCTCACCGCCGACGCGGACGGCCGCGCGCTGCTCGGCTTCCCCGTGCCGAGCGGCACCCTCGGCCGGCGCGTGTGGTTCCAGTCCTTCGAGCCTGCCAGCGGGGCGATCAGCAACGGCCTGTCGCGCGTGGTCGAGTAGGCCGCCGGCCCCCGCGGCGGTCTATGATCGCCGCGGGATGCTCCTTTCCGCCTGCGCCGCGCTTCCGCTCCTCCTCCTCCAGGATCCGGCCGAGCCCTTCGGCGGCCGGCGCTTCGCCGCGCACCCGTTGCGCGACGAGGTCCTCGACGCGGTGGCCGACGCCGGCGTGGAAGAGGCCACCGCCGACCTCTTCGCGCGCCTGGCCCGCCTGGCCGAGCAGCACGATCCCGCCCGCGCGGCGGCGGTGGACCTCGTGATGCGCGACCCCTGGGCGCTGCGCGGCCTGGCCGGGGCGCTGGTCGACGGCTTCGCCGGGCGCGCCCTGGGCGACGATCCGCGCGCCCTGCTCGAGCGCGCCTGCGCGCACGCCGCCTGGTCGCTGGACCTCGCCGCGGACTACGCCGAGCACGAACCCGCCCGGCGAAGCGCGCTGCGCGGCGGCCTCAGCCCGGAGGAGCACCTCGACCAGATCGAGCAGCGCCTCGCGGCGGCGCACGCGCTGCGGGAGCACGCCCTCGCCGCCCTCGACGCGGCGGCGTGCGCGCGAGTGGTGGCGGGCTGGCGCGGCCTCGACGGCCGCTTCGCCGAGTCGGTCTACCTGTTCGACGATCCGGACGAGGCGCGGCGCGCGGCGAACGCCGAGCTGATCGCCCTCGGGCCGACGGTGGACCGCGCCGCCATGCTCGCCGCCGCCGCGGCCCTCGCTCCCCTGGCCGACCCGGAGTGGCTCGCCGCCCTGCGCGCCGACCTCGAGGCCGCCGGCCTCGACCTGGGCCGCCCGGTGGTGCTGCGCCGCGACACCGGCTGGGGGACGATCGCCATCGCCGGCACCGGCGACGACTGGCACCGCGACGAGGACCTCGCCGTCCTCATCGAACTCGGCGGCGACGACTTCCACGGCCACAACCAGGGAGCCACGGCCAACGAGGAGGAGCAGCTGCCCTTCGGGGTCGCCGTGCTGGTCGACGTGGCCGGCGACGACGCCTACGAGTCGACCCACGCCGGCGCGCAGGGCGCGGGCGTGCTCGGCGTCGGCCTGCTCGCCGACCTGGCGGGCAACGACCGCTACCGCGCCGGCCGCTGGGCGCAGGGCGCCGGCCTGATGGGCGTGGGCCTGCTGCTCGACGCCGCCGGCGACGACGACTACCGCGCCGAGATGCTGGCGCAGGGCTGCGGCGCCTGGGGCGCCGGCCTGCTGCTCGACCTCGGCGGCGACGACCGCTACGCCGGCGGGCTGTCGAACCAGGCCGTCGGGCTGGCCGGCGGGCTCGGGCTCCTGCTCGAGCGCGACGGCGACGACGAGTACTACCTCAAGGGCCGCGACAAGACCGGCTACGGCACCCGCGGCGTGTGGGAGGGCTGGGGCCAGGGCTGCGGCGTCGGCTTCCGCACCCAGGCCTCGGGCGGCCTCGCCGTGCTGCTCGACGAGGACGGCACCGACCTCTACGAGGGCGGCAACTTCACCCAGGGCGGCGGCTACTACTTCGGCCTCGGCGCGCTCGAGGACCGCGGCCGCGACGACGACACCTACATCGGCTCGCGCTACGCCCAGGGCTTCGCCGCCCACCAGGCGCTGGGCTGGTTCCGCGAGGCCGGCGGGGACGACCGCTACCTGACGCGCAACGCCGTGGCCAGCGGCCTGGCCTGGGACGAGTGCGTGACCATGTTCACCGAGGAGGGCGGCGACGACCGCTACCAGGGCGGCGGCTTCTCGCTCGGGGCCTCGGCGCACAACTCCCTGTGCGTGTTCTGGGAGCGGCGCGGCGACGACGTCTACCAGCGCGGGCCGCTGGGCCGCGCCGGCGGCAACGACTACCACGGCGGCACCAGCCTGAGCTACTTCCTGGACGAGGGCCGCGGCAAGGACGTCCACGCCGGAGAAGCCCTCGACGGCGGCCGGCGCGCGGCGCCCGAGCACGGCTTCTTCGTTGACCGCTGAGCGGGGCGGCCCGGATCATGCCGGGCATGCGACCGCGCTCCGTCCTGCTCGCCGCTTCCCTGGCGGCCCTCCTCCCGGCCTGCGCCTCGCGCTTCGCCCTGCCCGAGGGCAGCGGCGAGGGCCTCGTGAGCTGGGACCGCGCCGCGCCGGCCGGTGCCGCCACCGCCCCCCATCCGGCCTGGAAGGTCGGCGACCGCTTCGTCTTCCGCCGCGGCGAGTCCGTCCGCATGGCCTACCGGGTCGAGCAGGCGGACGACGGCGGCGTGGTCCTCGCCGAGGAGGAGAGCGGGCTGCGGCTGGCCCTCGACCCCGAGCTCGGCGAGCGCGGCCAGGTGCTGCCCGGCGACCCGCGCGCGCGGCGCGCCTTCGACCCGGCCGACTCGTCCTGGTCCTTCCCGCTGTGGGTCGGCAAGCGCTGGACCTGCCACTTCCTCAGCAAGCGGCCCGGCGAGGACGAGGCCGTCCCCCTGCTGGTCAGCTACCACTGCGACGCCGAGGAGGAGATCACCGTCCCGGCCGGCACCTTCCGCTGCCTGCGCGTATGGCGCCGGGCGCGGGTGGCCGCCAAGGGCGACTTCCGCGAGCGCACCTCGCTGAGCTGGTACGCGCCCGAGGTGGGCTGGTTCGTCCGGCGGCTGACCGGGGACGAGCTGACCGAGCTGGTCGAGGTCCATCGGCAGACCCCCTGAGCCGGCGGGGCCGCCCGGAATGAACCGCGCCCCGGGCCGGACGGCCCGGGGCGCGGCGCGGAAGGCGACGGACGCTCAGTCCTTCTTCAGGAAGCCGGCGTCGTCGTTCAGCAGGCTGCCGAGGGCGCCGTCGGTCGGCGTGACCTCGTAGTGTGGAAGCTGGTGCCCTGGCCGTCCCACAGGTCCTCGAACCAGAAGTAGTAGGCGTCGACGATCAGGAAGTCGCCGATGGCCGCCACGTACTTGGCGATCGGGAAGACCGGCACGACGTAGAGCACGCCGTTGAGCAGCGGGTTCTCGACGTACATCTCGCGGTCCCAGTCATCGACCGAGCGCGAGAGCTGATGCGGACCAGCGGCGCAGGAGGGCAGGAGGAGGGCCGCGATGACGGCCACGAGGAGGAGGATTCGCTTCATGTCCAGAGTGGAGTGTCGAAGGATTCGGGGTGGCGGGAGTCGCCATCCGCGGAGGCGGGAGGAAAACGCCGCGCGCCTCAACCCTCGTCATCCGTTCCCGGGTAGACCAGGGCCAGGCGGATCTCGATGCCGTCCTCGGTCGTGCGGACGGTGGCGCGGTGGAGCATGCCGCCCATGACCTTGTGGTACTCGGCCTCCTTCCCGTCGGGGCGCAGCGACTTGCGGTGGCGCCATCCCTCGCCGGCGGGCAGCCGCTCGTCGTAGAAGGCCTGGGCGGCGGCGAAATCGCCGTCGGAGAGGAAGACCTGCTCGATCTCGGGGCCCTCGGGGCCCTCGGAGCGGCCGGATCCGGCCCAGCGGGCGCCCGGCAGGAAGGGCATGCCCAGCTCGGCCTCGGTGTACTCCCCTGAGCCGTGGTCGGCATTATCCTGGGGAGGATGCGCCGGATCCTCGAACTGGCCCTGCTCGGGGCCGTGGTCGTCCTGCTGCTCTCGCGCTGCAACACGCCGATGCGCGGCAAGGACGCCCCGCCGCTGGACGGGGAGGCCTGGCTGCCCGCCGCGGCCGCGCCGGCCGAGCCTGACCAGGGCTGGCGCCTGCTGGCCTTCTTCTCGCCGACCTGAGCGCCCTGCCGCCGCGAGGTGCCGGATCTGGTCCAGATCGCCGCGCGCTTCGCCCCCCACGGCGTCCGGGTCCTCGGCGTGACCGGTGCGCCCGCCGAGCGGGTCGAGCCCTTCCGTCAGCAGACCGGGGCCGGCTACCCGATCCTGACCGGCGCCTGGGCCAGCTTCGGCGACTACGGCGTGCGCTCGGTGCCGGTGAACTACCTCGTCGACCCGGAAGGACGCATCGTCGCCTCCGGGCTCGAGGACGCGGTCGAGCTGCTGGCCGAGCGCTTCCCCGGCTGAACGACGGTTCGTCGCATCGCCGACCGTGATGGGTTTGCCGCCCCGCAGGGCCCGGGCGAGGATGGACCCGCCGTGCCCCTCCTCTCCGCGCTGCTCCTCACCCTCGCTCCGGCCGCCCCCCAGGAGACCGACGACCCGCACCGCTTCCTCGAGGCCGAGCGCTGCGCGATGTGCCACTCGGCCAGCGAGGCGGCGCAGGCCCTGCGCGACGAGTCCGGACGCAGCGTCGCGCCCTACGACCTGTGGCGCGGCTCGATGATGGCCAACGCCTCGCGCGACCCGCTGTGGCGCGCGATGGTCTCGGCCGAGCAGGCCGCGCGGCCCGCCGCGGCGGCCGCCATCGAGCGGGAGTGCTCCGCCTGCCACGCGCCGATGGCCGCCGAGGACCGCGACGACCCGCTCGGCCTCGACGGCGTGTCCTGCACCGTGTGCCACCAGATCACGCCGGAGGGACTCGGCACCGCGGCCAGCTTCTCGGGCGGCTTCGTGCTCGGCCCCGGCGACCGAATCTTCGGCCCCTACGAGGACCCCTTCACGCGGCCGATGCGGATGCACACCGGCTACACGCCGACGCCCTCCGGCCACGTGCGCGACGCGGCGCTGTGCGCGACCTGCCACACGCTGTTCACCGAGGCGCTCGACGCCGAGGGCCGGCCGACCGGCCACCGCCTGCCCGAGCAGACGCCCTACCTCGAGTGGCGCAACTCGATCTACTCGACCGAGGACGACGCCCCAGGCGGCGCCACCTGCCAGGAGTGCCACATGCCCTCGGTCGACGAGGACGGCGCGCCGATCCGCACGCGCATCGCGCGCAACCCGGCCGGGCGCGACTTCCCGCCGATCGGCGAGCGCGAGCCCTTCCGCCGCCACCTCTTCGTCGGCGGCAACGCGGTGGTGCCCGAGATCCTGCGCGACCACGCCGCGGAGTTCGGCGTCGCCGCGCCGCCCGAGGCCCTGACCGCGGTCGCGGCCGCCGCGCGCGAGCAGCTCGCCACGCGCACCGCGCGCCTCGACCTGGCGCGCGGCGGCCGCGCCGGCGACCGCCTCGTGCTCGAGCTGCGCGCCACCAACCTCACCGGCCACAAGCTGCCGACCGGGCACCCGCTGCGCCGGGTGTGGATCGCGCTGCGCGTGACCGACGCCGAAGGCCGGCTGATCTTCGCCTCCGGGCGCACCGACGCGCGCGGCCGCATCGTCGGCGCGGACGGCACCCCGCTCGCCGCCGAGCAGCGCGACGGCCCGCTGCACCCGCACCGCCGCGTCGTGCGCAGCTCGGACGAGGTCCAGGTGTGGGAGTCGGTCATGGAGGACGCGGACGGCGCGCCGACCTGGAGCCTGTTGTCCGGCGCGCGCTACGCCAAGGACGACCGACTGCTGCCGCGCGGCTGGCGCGTGGACGGCCCCGACGCCGGGGTCACGCGCCCGGTCGGCACCGAGGACGACGCGGACTTCCGCGGCGGCAGCGACACCGTGCGCTTCGAGATCGCCGCGCCGGCCGCGCGCGGACCCTTCCGCGTCGAGGCCGAGCTGCTGCACCAGGTCGCCGGCGCGCGCTACCTGGCCGAGCTGCTCGCCGCCGGCACCCCCGAGACCGAGCGCCTCGGCGAGATCTGGACCGAGCAACCGCGGCCGCCCGAGGTCATGGCTCGAATCACCCTGCGGGTGGAGTGAGGTGGCGCTCGGCGGCGCGCGCGTGGGCCTCGAGGCCCTCGCACCGCGCCAGGCGGGCGACCGGCCCGGCCAGCGCCGCTCCGTCCTCGAGCCGCAGCCAGGTCCGCCGGCGCAGGAAGGTGCCGACCGACAGGCCGCCGCCGTGACGCGAGGTGCCTCCGGTGGGCAGGCAATGGTTCGGACCCGCGCCGTAGTCCCCGAAGACCTCCGCACCGGCCGGACCGAGGAACAGGGCCCCGAAGTGGTTCAGCAACGGCCGCAGGCGGCTCTCCGTCTCCGCCCCCACACAGAGCTGGAGGTGCTCCGGCGCCAGGGTGTCGCAGGCCGCCGCAGCGACGACGACGTCCGGACAGGGAACGACGAAGCCGTTGCGGAGCGACCGCGCCGCAACCTCGGCGGTCGGGAGCCCGCGGAGCTGCCGCGCCAGCTCCGCGTCCACTCGGTCGGCGAGGTCCGGGCCGAGGGACACGAGGACCGGGAGGGCTGCCGGATCGTGCTCCGCCTGGGCCAGGAGGTCAGCCGCCACTCGGCCCGGGTCGGCCGAGTCGTCCGCCACCACGACGAGTTCGGACGGCCCGGCGAGGCCGTCGATCGCGACCTCGCCCGCGACCAGCTTCTTCGCAGCCGTCACCCAGGCGTTGCCCGGGCCGACCACGGCGTCGCACGCGGGAAGCGGCCCTGCCCCGCGGACCAGGGCGGCGATCGCCTGGGCGCCTCCCGCAGCCAGGACCCCGTCCGCGCCGGCTACGCAGGCGGCAGCCAGCGTCCAGACCGCGGGCCTCGGCGAGGCCACCCACACGTGGCGCACTCCGGCGACCCGGGCCGGGACGGCGGTCATGAGGACCGAGCTGGGGAGGGGATACCGGCCTCCCGGGGCGTAGCAGCCGGCTGCTTCGACCGGCGCCCACTCATCGCCCGCTTCCCCGCCGGGGACCTCGACCCGCACCGGCCTCATGGCGTCCCGCTGGGCCCGCGCGAAGGCCTCGATCCGGCGAGCGGTCTCCTCGAGCAGCGAACGACCGTCGGCCGGGAGCCCGTCGAAGGCCGCCTGGAGCGAATCGCGCGACAGGAACAGGGGGGCACCGGGAGGCAACCCGTCCCAGCGTTCGGCGTAGCCGCGGAGCACACTCTCCCCGCCCCGACCGACCTCGTCGAGGACACGGGCGGCCGTGGCCAGGATCGCGGGATCGAGCCCCGCCCGGGGGCGTGCGGGAAGAGCGTCGGGGGCGACCCGGCGCAGGAGGTTCCGGGAAGGAGCAAGGCTCATCGGAGACCTCCGGGCTTGGCATCGCCCCGACGCCGGCGCACGCGCCGCTCCCGCCGGTCGAGTTCCGCCTCCACGGCGTCGAGCGGGATCCCGGCCCGGGCGAGCGCCACGAGCGTGAAGTAGACGAGGTCGGCGGCCTCGTGGACGGTCTCGTTGCGGTCCTCCGCCCGGCAGAGTTCCTCCGCCTCCTCGCGGATCTTGGCCTCCAGCAACCCACCCTCACGGAGCAAGCGGGCGGTGTAGGAGGCCGGGTCACCGGCGCCGACGTCCGCTGCCCGAGCAGCGGCGACCAAGCGCCTGCTCAACCGCCCGAGGCCGCGGTCCTCGCCCCAACAGGTCCGGGTCCCGCCGTGGCAGAAGCCGCTGCCGTCCTGGCGCACGGTGAAACGCAGGGCGTCACGGTCGCAGTCCAGGTCGACGCGCAGCAGCTCCTGGGTGGCCCCGGAACTCTCCCCCTTCCGCCAGCGGCCCCGGCTCCGGGAGTGGTAGACGCCCCTCCGGAGTTCCACCGCCTCGCGCAGCGAGCCCGCGTCCGACCAGGCCAGGCCGAGGGCGGTGCCGGACTCGTCGACCACCACCGTCGGCCACAGGCCGTCCGGACGGTCGCTCCTCAGGGGAGCGGCGATGGCGTCCGCGAGACGGAGCCTCCCGGTGTACAGCCCCATCCCCAGCTGGGCATGGAGGCCGAGCCGGTCGAGGGCCGCGACCTCGTCCACCGTGGTGATCCCTCCGGCGATGACCAGCTCGCGGCCCGCGCACCGCTCCGCCAGTTCGGCGGCGCGCCCCAGGCGGGTGCCGCCGAGCCGGCCCTCGCGTTCGACGAAGGTGACGAGGAAACCCCCTACCCACTCGCGCAGTTCGTCGATCCGGTCCTCGATCCTCGCGCCGGTCCTGTGCCGCCAGCCCTCGACGACGACCTCGTCCTCGTAGGCGTCGAGAGCCGCCACCACGCGCTCGCGAGGCAATTGCCGCAGCAGACCCGGATCGGCGGCCGTCCCGAGAACGACCCGAGTGGCGCCGAGGTCGAGCCAACGGAGGGCGGTCCCGACGTCCCGGATGCCGCCGGCCACCCGGCATGGATGGCGGCGGACCAGTTCCTCCACGACCTCACGGTTGTCCCCCGTCCCCAGGGCGGCGTCGAGGTCGACCACGGCGATCTCGCCGGCGAGGGAGAAGCGCTCGGCGACGGCGAAAGGGTCTCCAGCGTCGAGGGCACGGTCGCGTCCGCCGATGAGTTGGACGGCAGCGCCCCCCTGGAGGTCGATCGAAGGAAGGATCATCGTCCGGTCTCCTCTCCGTCGACCGCCGGCCGCACCACGTGGCCGAGGGCGGCGAGGCCGCGCTTGACCGCAGCGACGGAGGTCTCGCCGGAGTGGAACACGGAGGCGGCCAGGACGGCGTCGGCGCCCGCACGGACGGCTGCAGCCATCTGCACCACGTCCCTGCCGCCGCCCGAGGCGACGAGGGGGACCCGCACCTCGCGTCGGACGGCGCGCAGGAGGGCGAGGTCGTAACCGGAACCCGTGCCGTCGCGGTCCCAACTGGTCAGGAGGATCTCACCGGCGCCGCGGCCCGCCCCCTCGGCTGCCCAGCGGGGCGCGTCGTTCCCGGTGCGCACGCTTCCCGAACGCACCACGACCTCCCAGCCCCCGGTGGAGCGGCTGGCGGCGTCCACGGCGAGCACCACGCACTGCGACCCGAAACGCGAGGCGAGCCGCTCCAGGAGGGAAGGATCCTCCACCGCTGCCGAGTTGACCGCCACCTTGTCGGCTCCGGCACCCAGGAGGGCCGCGGCGTCCTCCTCCCCCCGGACACCACCGCCGACGGTCAGCGGGATGCCGAGCGCGGCCCGCACCGCAGCCACCGTCCCGAGTGAGGCGGCACGTCCCTCGGCGGTGGCGGAGACATCGAGCAGGACGAGCTCGTCGGCTCCCTCCCGCTCGTACCGGGCCGCCAGCTCTGCGGGGTCTCCGGCGTCGCGGAGCCCCTGGAAGCGAACCCCCTTCACCACACGGCCGGCCCGGACGTCCAGGCAGGGCAGGATGCGCAGGACGCTCACGCCGCGCCCTCCTCCGCCGGGAGGGCGAGCCAGCGGCGGATCAGGGACGCGCCCCAGGCGCCGGAGAGTTCGGGGTGGAACTGGCAGGCGAGCACCGCTCCGCGCTGGAGGGCTGCCACGAAGCGTCCGCCGTGATCGCTCCAGGCGGCGCTCCATCCCGCCGGCGCCTCGAGCAGGGCGAAGCCGTGGGCGAAGCAGGCCCAGCCCGGGCGCAAGAGGGTGGCCTCGGGCTGCACGGCGACCGGGCTCCAGCCGAGGTGCGGAACCGGCACGCCCGCAGGCAGCGCCTGGACCGTTCCAGGCAGCAGCCCGAGGCCGGGCACGCCCGGGCTCTCCTCGCTCGCTCCGGCCAGGAGCTGCATCCCGAGACAGACCGCAAGGGTCGGGCGTCCGCCGGAGATCCGCTCCACGAGGGCGTCGGCCATGCCGTTGCGCCGCAGCCGCTCCGCCGCGGGGCCGAAGGCCCCCACCCCGGGGAGAACCAGCCGGTCAGCGGCGCGCACCGAACCGGGGTCCTCGCCCCACACCACCTCGGCGTCCAGGCGCTCGAGCGCGGCGCGGACCGAAGCCAGGTTCGCCGCGCCCGTCTGCACCACCGTGACGACGGGCCTCATCCGAGGACTCCCTTCGTGCTCGGGACACGGTCGCTCCCGTCCACCGCCACCGCTTGGCGCAGGGCGAGCCCCAGCGCCTTGAAGGCGGCCTCGGCCCGGTGGTGGTCGTTCTCCCCGCGCAGGAGGTCGAGGTGCAGGGTCAGCCTCGCGGCACCGGCGAAGCTGCGGAGGAAGTGGGGAAGGTTCTCGGTCGACAGATCGCCGAGGCGTTCTCGACGCAGCCCGAGGTCGACCTCGGCCCAGGAACGCCCCGAAAGGTCCACCACCGCCCGGGCCAGCGACTCGTCGAGCGGCGCCCAGGCCGAGCCGAAGCGGCGCAGCCCGCGGCGCTCGCCGAGGGCGCGGTCGAGGGCCTCGCCGACCACCAGGCCGCAGTCCTCCACGGTGTGGTGGTCGTCCACCTCCAGGTCTCCTCGGCAGCTCAGGACGAGGTCCATGCCGGAGTGCCGCGCCAGGTTCGCGAGCATGTGGTCCAGGAAGGGAAGACCGGTGGAGATGCGCGACTCCCCGGTGCCGTCGAGGCACAGCACGGCCTCGACACGGGTCTCGGCAGTCTCCCGCAGGACTCGAGCAGAACGGTTCATGGAAGCAGGTCTCCGATGGCCGCCGTCCGATCGAGAACGCGCGCCGGGCCGGCGGCCCCCAGCGCGGCACGCGTGACCTCAGGCCCCTCTCCGGGAGGGACGACGCCGACCGGGACGACCCCGGCGGCGCGGGCTGCCGACACGTCGTCGGGGGTGTCCCCGACCATCCAGGCGGCTTCCACGCCGAGGACCTCGAGGGCCCGGACGACCGGCGCGGGGTCGGGCTTCAACGGGGCGTCCTCCCGGCAGACGACCGCGGCGAAGAAGCGGCGCAGGCCGAAACGCCCGAGGAAGTCCTCGGCGTCGCCACGCGGACGTCCCGTGACGACGGCGAGCGGGAGGCGGCCGGCGAGGCGGCGCACCTCCTCCACCGTCAGGAGCAATCGCTCGCGCTCCCGCAGGCCGGACCTCGCCTCCGATCCCCGGTAGTGCTCCTCGAAGCGGGCCGTCACCTCCGCGAGGGGGCGGTCCACGCCGTGAGCGGAGAGCAACCTGCGCGTCAGCGCCCAGTCGTCATTGGCCCGGCCCGCCGCCTTGGCCCGGGCGACCTCCCCGGGGTCGAGGGCGACCCCGTAGTCCGCGGCGGTGGCGAGGATCGCGGCCCGATAGGACCCGCTCACGTCGGCCAGGACCCCGTCGAGGTCGAGGAGCAGGGCTTGCGGTCGCAGAACGGCGCGCAGGCCGGCGAGGAGCCGCTCCAGAGCGCGGGGAGCGCCGGGCAGGCCGATGCGGAGTGCGTCCTCGAGACCCGGCCGCCCCGGGAAGGCTCGCACGGCGATGCCGAGACCGCCCAGGCCGTCTCGGACCCAGGCGGCGTCCAGGAAGCGGGCGAACACGAAGTTGCCGCATCCGTCGAGAGGAGCGGCCCCGAGGTCCTCGAGGCAACGGCGGAGCTCCTCGCGCTCCTGCCGGGCTGCAGCGACGCGCTGCGGGAGCTCCACGTCGGACCGTTGCAGCCAGGCCCCGGCCGCGGCGAGGGAAGGTGCGGAGACGGGGTACGGGCTGCCTGCCCTGCGCAGGGCCAGGATCCACTCCGGGTCGCCGAGGGCGTAACCCACCCGGATCCCCGCCAGACCTGCGGACTTCGAGAGGCTGCGCACGACGACCACGTTGGGCAACCCGCGCGCGGCTGCGCTCGACTCCTCTCCTTCGTGGAAATCGGCGTAGGCCTGGTCGAGGACGACGAGACACTGGGGCAGTGCTTGGGCCAGGCGCACGAGGTCCGCTGCGGCCACGGTGAGGCCGGTGGGATTGTTGGGACTCACGACCGCGACCAGCCCGCGGCGCCCGGCGACCGCGCGCAGGACCTCCTCCACGGGGTAGGGCCCGTCCTCCCAGCGCACCGACCGGATCTCGGCAGATGCCAGGGCCGCATACCTCGGCAGCATCTCGAAGCCGGGTTCGGCCTGGACGAAGACCCGGCCTGGGCCGAGGAAGGCGCGGCAGCAGCGGTCGAGGACCTCGTCCGCACCCGCGGCCAGGAACACGCCGTCGGGATCGCGGCCCGCCCGGGTGGCGATGTCCGCCTCGAGTTCCTGTGCGCGGGGATAACGCCGCAGGACCTCGCCAGGGAGGACCAGGGCCTCCACTGCCGCAGCACAGGGCGGCGCTCCCTCGTTCCCGTCGAGGCGGAGGTCGATCGGGCCGGGGAAGGCCGGCACGCGGTAGGGACGGACCTGCCGGACGGCGGCGACCGGGGCGGGGCGGAGCGCAGGGGCGGCGGGTTCCATGGCTCAGGGGACGATCTGGCTGAGGCCGGTGACGACCAGGTCACTGCCGCCGCGGCGTTTCAGTTCCGGGACGACCGCCGAGAGCTGGCTGCGCGGGACCGCCGCCTTGACGGCGAAGCCGGCCTCCGCCGCCAGAGCGGAGACCGTCGGCTGGCGCATGCAGGGCAGGGCCTCGAGGACGGCGGCCAGGCGGTCGGCGGAGACGTTCAGTTCGACCATCACCCGCTTGCGGGCCTCCAGGACGGCGCGCAGGAGGAGCACGATCTCTTCGGCCCTTTCCCGCTTCCGTGGGTCCTCCAGCGCGGCGGGGTGGGCGTAGAGGCGGGTCGAGGAGCACATCAGTTCGTCCACCACGACCAGACCGTTCGCTGCGAGGGTGGCCCCTGTCGCCGTGTTGTCGACGATGCAGTCCGCGTCCTCCGGCGGGAAGACCTCAGTGGCTCCGCGACTGAGGACGAAGTCGGCAGCGACTCCGCGCCGCGTGATCCAGTCCAGGGCGAGGCGCCTGTACTCCGAGGCGACCGTGAGGCGGCGATCCGGCAGAGCACCGTCGCGTGCCAGGTCCGCCGGTGCCGCAGCCACCACCCTCACCGGATCCAGTCCGGTGTCGAGCAGTTCGACCAGCCCGCCGTCCAATTCGGCAACCCAGTCCGCCCCGGCGAAGCCGAGGTCGCGCGAGCCGAACTGGAGCATCTCGATGATGTTCTGCGGCTTCAGGAACTTGGCTTCGATGCCCGGCAGACTGATCCGGGGCCGGTACTGGCGCGCGCCGGTGCGCACCTCGATGCCCGCCTCACCGAGCAGGCGAAGGACCCCTTCCTGCATGCGGCCCTTGGGCAGCGCGAGACGCAGAGGGTCGGTCATTCCGTCGTCGTTCATGGTTCCTCCCGGTCGGGGGCAGGCGACGGCGGATCGCGTGGAAACGCACCGACGCCGGCCCTCGGGGCCGGCGTCGATGGTTCATGGGCTACGCGCGCGCCACCATCACCCGACCCGAGGGGTCGCGTGATGATGATGGGACAGGGCGCAGCAGGGCTTCACGGTGAGGAACTGTAAGCCGTCCCCGAGCGAGGTCA
The DNA here is from genome assembly GCA_964342475.1 of uncultured Planctomycetales bacterium. Lineage (GTDB taxonomy): Bacteria > Planctomycetota > UBA1135 > UBA1135 > UBA1135 > J029. The sequence goes on along the minus strand of CAYFGE010000018.1, from coordinate 22,660 downwards.
AGGCCGAACCTGGACCGAGGGATCGCTACCCTCACCCCCTCGGATGAGCGCGCTCCCCTTCGCCCTGCGCCGTCCCGCGCTGCTGGCGCGGGACCTGGTGGTCGACCGCCACCGGCCCGACCTGGCGAAGCTGCGCGCCATCACCGACCCCGAGCGCTTCGTCTGGGCCGTGCTGCCGCACGCCGCGCGCAGCTTCTCGGCCTGCATCGCGATGCTGCCGGGCCGGCTCGCGCCGGCCGCCGCAGTCGGCTACCTCTACTGCCGGATGCTCGACACCTACGAGGACCTCGAGCCCGACCCCGCCGCGCGCGACGCCGCGCTGGCCGCCTTCGCCGCGCGCTTCGACGCGGCGGAGCCGCCGCCGCCGCCGGCGCTGCGTGACCCCGTCGTGCAGGACGTGCGTGACACCGCCCACCTCCTGCTGCTCGAGCGCTGCGCGGCGGTCGACGCCGTCCACGCGCGGCTGACGGCGGAGCACCGCGGGCGCGTGCGCCAGGTGGTCGCGGCGATGGCCGAGTCCATGCGCTGGTCCTCCCGCGCCTTCGCCGAGCAGGGCGGGGTGCTGCGCGACGCGGCGCAGCTCACGCGCTACTGCGACGGCGTGATGGGGCAGCCCGTGCGCTTCGCCCTGCGCCTCGGCCTGGGCCGCGACCTGAGCCCCGCCGAGGAGGCCGGCGCGCGCGAGATCGGCGAGTACGTCCAGCTGGCGAACATCGTGCGCGACGTCGAGAAGGACCTCGCCCGCGGCGTGGCCTACCGCCCCGAGCTCGCCCCGGACCTGGGCAGCGACCCGACCGCCCCCGCGACCGCGGCCCGCGTCCACGCCGCGCGGCGCGCGCTGCTCGCCCGCGCCCTCGAGCTGGCCCCCGCCTACCGGCGGCTGGTCGCCGGCCTGCCCTTCCCGCGCTGGAGCTTTGCGCGCAGTTCGGCGGTGCTCATGCAGCTGTTCACCGACCGCTTCTACAGCGGCTGCGCCGGCCGCATCGGGCTGGAACCCTGGCGCGCCCCGGTCGGCGGCCTGCGCCTGATCGGCCGCGCGCTGCCGGCCTTCTTCTCGCGCGGGGCGACGGCGCGGACCCTGGCCCGGCTGGAGGCCGACCAGGACCCGGCGCGCCGCGCGCTCGCCGCGCCGGCCTAGTCCTCGCCGCCGGCGTCGCTCGCCCCGGCGCCACGCGCGGCCCAGTCACGCAGGAGCTGCGCCTCGCGCTCCGCGGTGATGCCGGTGCGCCACGGGCGGTCCTCGCCCCGCTCCTCGAGCGCCCAGGCCAGGGTGTCCCGCAGCGTGTCGCCGGTCGGCCGGTGCACCAGGCCGGCGGCGCGCGCCTTCTCCCAGCTCGAAGACTCGAAGGGCGGCTCCATCGGCACCCAGATCGGCAGGCTGTCCTGCCCCATCCAGGCCGCGACCTTCTGCTCGGTGAGGAACTCGTTGTCCACCCAGGTGAAGCTGCAGTCGGCGCCGAGCACCACCTTGGCGCCGTACAGCAGCTCGGCCATGGTCAGGCCGCCGGCCGGGCCGATGGCGTTGAAGGGGCCGAAGGTCTGCTGCTCCATGCAGTGGACCGTCCACGCCGCCAGGTCGCGCGCGTCGATGAAGCGCACCGGCATGTCGCGGTGACCCGGGGCCAGCACCTCTCCGCCGCGGTGGATCCGCACCGGCCACCAGGTCAGGCGGTCGGTCGGGTCGCCGGGGCCGACGATCAGGCCCGGCCGGATGTTCAGCGCGCGGCCCGGCCAGTGCCGCTCGGCCGCCGCCTCGCACAGCGCCTTGAGGCCGCCGTAGGTCTCGCCGGTGACCTCCTCGGTGGTCGGGTCGTCGAGCACGGCGAGCGGCGACTCCTCGGTGTTGGCGCCCATCCAGTCGGGGTAGACCGACATGGTCGAGATGAAGACGTAGGCGCCGACGCGGTCCTTGACGACCTCCGCGAGCATGTCGACCACGCGCGGGTAGTAGCCGGAGGTGTCGACGACGAAGTCCCAGGTGCGGTCGCCCTCGAGGGCGGACAGGTCCTTCGAGCGGTCGCCCTGGAGCTTCTCGAGCTCGGGGAACAGGTGCGTGTTCGTGCGGCCGCGGTTGAACAGGGTGACCTCGTGGCCGCGCTCGAGCAGCGCGCGCACGGTGTGCGGGCCGAGGAAGCCGGTGCCTCCCATGAAGAGCACCTTCAGCTTCTCGCGGGCGGGCCGGCGCGCGGCGGCGGCGCCGGCGGCGGCCGGCAGGAAGCCGGCGGCGGCAGCGGCTGCGGCGGTGCGGGAGAGGAATTCTCGGCGGGTCTCGGTCATGGGTGTTCCGGGGCGGCAGGGAAGGAGGAATGCCCTACGATGCCCGGGCGTCAGCGTAGGTCTTTCCTCACCGCCGCGCGCCCCTTTCCGTGCCCGACCCCGCCGCCTCCTCCAGCCTGCTCGGCCGCCTCCTGTCGGTCCGGCGCGAGGAGCTGCGCCCGGCGTTGTGGGCCGCCGCCTTCCACTTCGCGCTCTTCGCGGCCTACTACATCCTGCGGCCGCTGCGCGACGAGATCGGCTCGCAGTACCGCGACGCCGTGGCCACCTCCTGGACCCTGGTCGCGGTGGTCTGCCTCGGCCTCGTGCCGCTCTACTCCTGGGCCGCCTCGCGCTGGCCGCGCGGCACCTTCCTGCCGCGGGTCTACCGCGCCTTCGCCGCCGTGGTGCTGCTCTTCTGGCTGGCCCTGCGCAACCTCCCGGAGGGCGGCAGCCTGTGGATCGAGATGGGCTTCTACACCTGGGTGAGCGTCTTCGTGATGTTCGCCGCGACGGTGTTCTGGGGCTTCATGGCCGACCTGTTCCGCCCCGAGCAGAGCCGCCGGATGTTCGGCCTGCTCGCCCTCGGCGGGTCGCTCGGCGGCGTGGCCGGACCGCTGATGGTCAAGCTGCTGGTCGAGCCGCTCGGCGCGGCGCAGCTCCTGCTGGTCGCCGTCGCCCTGCTCGAGGGCGCGGTGTGGTGCCAGCGCGCCACCGAGCGCGCCGCGC
>CAYFGE010000018.1:0-19578 GCA_964342475.1 uncultured Planctomycetales bacterium | reverse complement strand
GCGCGCCGCGCCTTCTTCGCCGACGTCGACCTGGTGGTCAACTCGGCGACCCTGCTGCTGCAGCTCTTCGTCACCCGCCGGCTGATGAGCCGCATCGGCGTCGGCTGGACGCTGACCCTGGTGCCGCTGCTGACCCTGGTGGGCTTCCTCGGCCTGGCCGCGGCGCCGACGCTGGGCGTCTTCGTCGTGTTCACGGTGCTGCGCCGCACCGGCAACTTCGCCCTGTCGCGGCCCGCGCGCGAGACCCTGTTCACCGTGGTCGACCGCGAGCAGAAGTACAAGTCGAAGGCCTTCCTCGACACCTTCGTCTACCGCGGCGGCGACGTGGCCACGAGCTGGATCTACCAGGGGCTGGCCTCGCTCGGCCTCGGCCTCGGCCCGCTGGCCCTGATCGCCGCCCCCTTCGCCGCCGCCGGCGTGGTGCTGGCGCGCTCGCTCGGCCGCCGCCTGCGCGCCTAAGATCGCCGCGATGGTGCCGACTCCCCCGCCCGCCGGACGCCTGGTCTGGATGGACCTCGAGATGACCGGGCTCGACCCGCGCCGCGACCGCATCCTCGAGATCGCCACCCTGGTCACCGACGACGAGCTCGAGGTGGTCGCCGCGGGGCCCGAGCTGATCGTGCACCAGCCCGACGAGCTGCTCGACGGCATGGACGCGTGGAACACCGAGCACCACGGCGCCAGCGGCCTGACCGCCGCCTCGCGCGCCTCGACGGTCAGCGAGGCGGAGGCCGAGGAGCTCACGCTGGCCTTCCTGCGCGAGCACGTCGCCGAGGGCGCCAGCCCGCTGTGCGGCAACACGGTCCACCAGGACAAGCGCTTCCTGGTCGCGCAGATGCCGCGGATCGACGCCTTCCTGCACTACCGCATCCTCGACGTGAGCACGATCAAGGAGCTGGCGCGGCGCTGGTACCCGGCCGAGTTCGCCGCCGCGCCCGCCAAGGTCGGCGGCCACCGCGCGCTGGCCGACATCCTCGAGTCGATCGAGGAGCTGCGCTACTACCGCCGCGCCATCCTGCGCGCCGGCGGCTGAGCTCAGCCCTCGCGGGCGAGGACGGCGACCACCGGCTCGTGGTCGGAGGGGCAGCGGCCGTCGCGGCGCGGGCGCAGGATGTCCGCCGCCAGCACGCGCCAGCCGGCGCCGACCATCAGGTGGTCGATCTTGGGCCCGTCGGTGGCGCCGCGGAAGGCGCTGAAGGTGCCGGTCTCCGTCGCGCCGGGGTGGGCGTCGCGGAAGCTGTCGCGCAGGCCGGCGGCGCGCAGCGCGGCCAGCGGCGGGCTGTCCTCGCCGGCGTTGAGGTCCCCCATCACGACCACCGGCGCGCCGTGTTCGGCGGACAGGGCGGCCATCCGCGCTCCGATCAGCTCGGCGCTGCGCAGGCGGGCCTCGGCGCCGCGGTGGTCGAAGTGCGTGCCGCAGACCAGGAAGGGGCCGGCGCCGGGCGCGGCGCGGTCGGCGAGCAGCGCCCACACCGCCATCCGCGGCAGCGCCGCATCCCAGCCGCGCGAGCCGACGCGCTCGGGCGTGGGCGACAGCCACAGCTCGCCCCAGTCGCGCACCTCGAGGCGGCGCTCGTCCACCAGCAGCCCGCTGAACTCGCCGCGGCGGCCGCCCTCGCGGTGCTGCCCGAGCGGGCGCAGCTGCGGGAAGCGCGCGGTCAGCTCGTCCATCTGGAAGTCGAGCACCTCCTGCGCGGCGAGCACCTCGGGGCCGAAGCCGGCGACCACGTCGAGCGCGAAGCCGCGGCGCAGCTCCCAGCGGTCCTCGCCGTCGGCGGCGGTGCCGTAGCGCAGGTTGAAGCTCATCATGCGCAGCGGGCCGGACGCGACGGCGGCGGGCGGGGCCTCCGGCTCCGGTGCGCTGCCCTGGCAGGCGGCGAGCAGCAGGGCGGAGAGGAACAGCGGAGGACGCAGGGAGCGCAGCACGGCGGCATCCTAGCCGCGGCAGCCGCGCGCGCCGGTCAGCCGTGCAGGCTCTGCAGCTCGACCAGGCGCCAGTAGATGCCGCGCAGCGCGAGAAGCTCCTCGTGGCGGCCCTGCTCGGCCAGCCGGCCGCGGTGGAAGACGAGGATGCGGTCGACGTCGCGCACCGTGCTCAGGCGGTGGGCGACGGCCAGGCTGGTGCGCCCCTCCATCAACTCGTGGACCGCCTCCTGCAGGCGCTGCTCGGTGTGGCTGTCGACGTTGCTGGTCGCCTCGTCGAGCGCCAGCACCGGCGGCGAGGCGGCCAGCACGCGGGCGAAGCTGAGCAGCTGCTTCTCGCCGGCGCTGAGGTTCTTGCCGCGCTCGCGCACCGGCTCCTCGTAGCCGCGCGGGAAGCGGGCGACGAACTCGTCGAGGTGCAGGCGGTCCGCCGCGGCGCGCGCCTGCGCGGCCCCGACCTCGGGCTTGCCCAGGCGGATGTTCTCGAGGATCGTCCCCTCGAACAGGAAGACGTCCTGCGGCACCAGCGCCACGCGCGAGCGCAGCTGCGACAGCCGGTGGTCGCGCAGGTCCACCCCGTCGAGCAGGATGCGGCCCTGGTCCGGGTCGTAGAGGCGGGTCAGCAGCTTGAGCACCGTCGTCTTGCCCGCGCCGGTGGCGCCGACCAGCGCGACGCGCTCGCCCGGGGCGATGCGGAAGCTGAGGTCCTCGAGCACGCGCTCGCTGCCGTAGCCGAAGCCGACGCCCTCGAAGACGATCTCGCCCGCCGCCGGCGGCAGCGCAGCCGGGGCGGCCGGCTCGGGCAGCGCCTCGTCCACCTCGAGCAGGTCGAAGATGCGCCGGCTCGCGGTGGTGGCGTTCTGCAGCACCGTGTACTTCATGCTCAGGTCGTTGAGCGGCGCGAAGAAGCGCTGCATGTACTCGATGAAGGCGAACAAGGTGCCGAGGGTGAGCGGGTCGGCCGCGGCGCCGGCCGGCGCGCCGAGGGCCTCGAGGGCCTGCCGCCCGCCGAACCACAGGATCAGCGCCACCGTGAAGCTGCCGAGCATCTCGACCGCGGCCGACAGGACCGACTCCCACCACACCGTGCGCAGCTGGGCCTGGCGCACGCCGGCGTTGGTCTCCTCGAACTGCGCCGCCACCCGCGCCTCGCGCGCGAACATCTGGTTCACCGCCATGCCCCCGACCTGCTCGTGGAGGAAGGCGTTCATCGCCGACAGCTGGCTGCGCATCTCCTGGTAGGCGCGGCGCACGCGGGCGCGGACGAAGAGGGTGACCGCGCCGAGCGGCGGAACCACCAGCAGGGTGGCCAGGGTGAGGCGCCAGTCGAGCGCGAACAGGATGCCCAGGGTCGCGCCGAGGAAGACGAAGTCGCCCAGGATGGTGACCACGCCCGAGCTGAACAGCTCGTTGAGGGCCTCGACGTCGGTGGTCACGCGCCCCAGCACCTTGCCGGTCGGGGTGCGGTCGTAGTAGGACGCTGGCAGCCGCTGCAGGTGGCCGAACAGCCGCGCGCGCAGGTCGAGCAGCGCGTTCTGGCCGGCGCGGTCGACGCTGTACATCTGCGCGCGGCGGGCGGCCATCTCGACCAGGCCGACGACGACGAAGGCCGCGACCAGCCAGCCGACGCCGTCGAGGTCGCCCGGCGTGAGGTGGTCGTCGATGCCGCGCTTCACCAGCCAGGGCAGCACCAGGCGGCAGCCCGAAGCGACCAGCAGCAGGCCGAAGCCGAGGGCGAGGAAGCGCCGGTGCGGGCGCACGAAGGGCCAAAGCCGCCGCAGCAGCCCGAGGTCCACGCCGCGGCCGTCCCTCACCGCTCCCCCTCCTCCGGGTCCACCCCGAGGTCGGCGGCCAGCGCCGCGCGCGTGCGTTGCTGCTCGAACAGGCGGGCGTAGGCGCCGCCCGCGCTCAGCAGTTCCTCGTGGCTGCCGCGCTCGACCACACGCCCGCCGTCGAGCACCAGGATCTGGTCGCAGCGCTGCACGGTGGCCACGCGGTGGGCGACGAGCACCGTCGTGCGGCCCTGCATGAGGGGGCGCAGGCCGGCGAGGATGTCCTCGGTGGTCTCGGCGTCCACCGCCGAGAAGGGGTCGTCGAGCAGCAGCAGGCGCGGGCGCAGCAGCATGACACGCGCCAGGGCGGTGCGCTGCCGCTGGCCGCCGCTGACGTTCAGCCCGCGCTCGCCGACCAGGGTCTCGAGGCCGTCCGGGAACTGCGGCAGGTCCTTGGCCAGCTGCGCGGCCTCCAGGGCAGCGGTGACCTCCCCCGCCGCGGCGTCGGGGCGGCCGAGCGCGATGTTCTCGGCCAGGCTCGCGCTGAACAGGAAGGCCTCCTGCGGCACGTAGCCCGTCACGCCGCGCACCTCGGCCAGGCGCAGCGCGGTCAGGTCGGCGCCGTCGAGCAGCACCCGGCCCGGTTCGATCTCGAGCTGGCGGGCCAGCGCGCGCAGCAGCACGCTCTTGCCCGAGCCGGTGGCCCCGACCACGCCGAGGCTGCCGCCGGCCGGCAGCTCGAAGCCGACGCGGTCGAGCACGGTGCGCGGCTCGCCGTGCTCGTTGGCCAGCACCACGCTCAGCTCGCGCACCTCGAGGCGGCCGCCGCCGGCGGGCAGCGGGAGCGCGTCGGGCGGGTCGGCCAGGCCGGGCTCGGTGCCGAGCAGCTCGCCGATGCGGCCGAGGGCGGCGCGGCCCCGCTGCAGCGAGCTGAGGACGAAGCCGAGCACCGCGGTCGGGCCGGTCAGCGCCTGCAGGTAGATCATCATGGCGACGAAGCCGCCGAGGCTGACCGCGCCCCCGACCACCTGCGGACCGCCGACGAGCAGGACGACCAGCGGCCCGAGCGCGCCGAGGCCGACCATCAGCGCCATCATCCGCGCGCGCGCGCGGGTGAGCCCGAGGTTGAGGTCGCGGTACTCTCGGCAGCGGCGCTCGAAGCGCTCGCGGTCGAAGTCCTCCAGGACCAGGCCCTTGACCACCATGTGGCCGGAGAGGCTCTCGTCGACCCGCGCGCTGATCTCGGCCAGGCCCTCCTGCGAGGCGCGCGACAGCTGCTGCACGTCGGCGGCGATGCGCCGCGCGCGCCACAGCGCCAGCGGGAAGGGGGCCAGGCCGACCAGCGTCAGGGCCGGGTCGATGGCGAACATGAAGCTGAGGCAGACCACGTAGAGCGCGGCGGTCTCGGCCAGGTAGAGGAAGACCGGGCCGAGCAGGCTCTGCACGAACTGCACGTCGTTGACGCAGCGCGACATCACGTCGCCGGTCTGCCGCTCGGCGTAGAAGCTCGGCGACAGGCGCAGGAGGTGGCCGAAGACCCGCTCGCGCAGGTCGTGGATGCCGCGCCGGCTGGTGCCCAGCACGAGCAGGCGGCTCGTGGTGCGCACCGCCGCGCCGCCCAGCGCCAGGGCCACGATGCTCACCGCGCCGCGCAGCAGCAGGCCGCGCAGTTCCTCGGCGCGGGCGGCCTCGGCGGTGCCGGCCTCGCGGATCAGGTCGATCGAGTCGCCGAGGTAGCGCGGGACGAGCAGGCGCAGCAGCACCGCCCCGACGATGCACAGCGCCCCGCCGGCGTACCGCCATCGGTAGCGCCGGAACAGGGGACCGAGCAGGGCGAGCTCGCGCACGGCCCGCTAGGATGACGCCGCGATGAGAGGATTGCCCCTGCTTTGCGGCGCCGCGCTGGCCGCCGCCTCCTGCGGCGCCCCCGGCCACCTGGCCGGCGACGCCGGGATCCCGCGCGGATACGTCTGCCACCGCGGCACGCCGCAGATCGACGGCCGCCTCGACGAGGCCGAGTGGGCCGCCGCGCCCTGGACCGCGGAGTTCGTCGACATCCAGGGCGGCGCGATGCCGGCGCCGCGCTTCGCCACCCGCGCGCGCATGCTGTGGGACGACGAGTACCTCTACGTCGGCGCCTGGATGGACGAGCCGCACGTCTGGGGCACGCTCACCGAGCACGACTCGGTGATCTTCCACGACAACGACTTCGAGGTCTTCCTCGACCCGGACGGCGACACCCACCAGTACTACGAGTTCGAGATCAACGCGCTGAACACCGGCTGGGACCTGCGCCTGGTCAAGCCCTACCTCGACGGCGGGCCGGCGCTGGACGAGTGGGAGATCCCCGGCCTGCGCACGGCGGTGTGGATCGACGGCACGCTGAACGACCCCGCCGACACCGACCACGGCTGGTCGGTGGAGATCGCCCTGCCGTGGCGCGTGCTGGCCGAGTTCGCCAACCGGCCCGCCCCGCCGCAGGACGGCGACCAGTGGCGCATCAACTTCTCGCGCGTCGAGTGGCAGCACGAGGTGGTCGACGGGGCCTACCGCAAGGTGCCCGACACGCCCGAGGACAACTGGGTGTGGTCGCCGCAGGGGCGCATCAACATGCACCTGCCCGAGCAGTGGGGCTACCTGCAGTTCTCGACCGCCGCGCCGGGTGCGGCCGCCTTCCGCCCCGACCCCGAGCTGCCGGCGCGGCGCGAGCTGATCCGGGTGTACGAGGCGCAGCACGCCTTCCACGAGGCGCAGGGCCGCTGGGCGCGCTCGCTCGACGAGCTGGGTCTGGCCTCCCCCGCCGCGCTGACCCCGCAGCCGGACGGCTGGAACGCGCGCCTCGACGGGGTGTGGATCCGCCAGGACCGCCGCATCTGGTCGCTCGACGGCCAGGACCCGGAGCCCTGGTGGCCGGCCGGCGTGGCCGCCGCCCTCGACCGCTGCACGCCCGAGCGCCGCGCGGTGTGGAGCGAGCTGCTGCTCGCCACCCCCGCCGAGCAGCGCCGCGGCGCCGCCTTCCTGGTCGAGCACATGCCCGCGCTCGACCTCGCCGGCCTCGACCCGGCAGTCGTGCGCGAGAGCCTGGAGTACGGCTACCGCGTGCGCGCCGAGATGCCCTGGTGCGCAACGCTGCCCGAGGAGGTCTTCCTCAACGAGGTGCTGCCCTACGCCCACGTCAGCGAGCGCCGCGAGACCTGGCGGGCCGACTTCCACGCCCGCTTCGCGCCGCTGGTCGCCGACTGCGACTCGGCCGCCGCCGCCGCGCAGCGCCTCAACGAGACGATCTTCGGCGAGCTCGGCGTGAAGTACTCGACCAAGCGGCGCCGCGCCGACCAGAGCCCGTCCGAGTCGATCGAGCAGGGGCTGGCCTCCTGCACCGGCCTGTCCATCCTGCTGGCCGACGCCTGCCGCGCGGTCGGCGTGCCGGCGCGCCTCGCCGGCATCCCGCGCTGGGCCAACAAGCCCGGCAACCACACCTGGGTCGAGGTGTGGGACGGCGGCTGGCACTTCACGGGCGCCGCCGAACCCGACGCGCGCGGCCTGGACCACGCCTGGTTCGAGGGCGACGCACGCCAGGCGCTGCGCGACTCGCGCATGAGCTCGATCTACGCGGTGAGCTACGCGCGCACCGGCCTCGAGCTGCCGATGGTGTGGAGCGAGGCCGACTGGCAGGTGCAGGCGGTCAACGTCACCGACCGCTATGCGCCGCGCGAGGGCGGCGGGCTGCCGGCCGACCGCAGCCGCCTGATGATCGACGTGCGCGACGAGCGCAGCGGCGAGCGCGTCGCCGCCGAGCTGATCGTGGCCGACGAGGCCGACCGCGAGATCCGCTTCGAGGGCACGACCAAGGACGAGGGGGCCGACACCAACGACCACCTCAGCTTCGAGGTGCCGCGCGGCCGCAGCTGGCGGATCACCGCGCGTTGGTCGGGCCACGAGCTCGAGCTGGTCCACCCGGGGAAGGACGCGCCGGAGGAGCTGGTCACGATCTCCCTCCCCATCGCGGAGGACGCGGCGGGCCCGGCCGCCGCGCTGGCCGAGGCCGCCGCGGCCTGGTTCGCCGCGCCGGCCGCGGAGCGCGACGCGGTCGGGTTCTCCCCGGAGATCGCCGCCTGGATGGCGCGCGACGAAGCGGCGGCGGAGAAGGCGCGGGCCCTCGTCTGGCAGGCCTACCTCGAGGCGCCGCTGCACGCCGAGGAGCGCGCCGAGCTCGAGGCGCGGCGGGTCGCCGCGGGCGGCTACGAGAGCCCCTACACCCTGAAGCAGGTCGGCGAGAAGCCCGCCGGCGGCTGGCCCCTGTTCATCGCCATGCACGGCGGCGGCGGCGTCCCCAAGGAGTTCAACGACTCCCAGTGGGAGCACATGCAGATCTACTACAAGGACCACCCGGAGGCCGGCGGCTACCTCTACCTCGCCTTGCGCGCGCCGACCGACGAGTGGAACGGCTTCTACACCGACTACATGTACCCGTTGGTCGAGCGCCTCGTGCGCACTCTGCTCGCCTGCGGCGAGGTCGACCCCGGCAAGGTGTTCCTGATGGGCTACAGCCACGGCGGCTACGGCGCCTTCGCCATCGGACCGAAGATGCCCGACCTGTTCGCAGCGGTGCACGCCTCGGCCGCGGCCCCCACCCCGGGGCAGACCACGGCCCGCACCCTGCGCAACACGGTGTTCACCTTCATGGTCGGCGAGAAGGACACCGCCTACGGCCGCGCCGAGCGCTGCCAGGAGTTCGCCGCCGAGGTGGCCGCGCTGCAGGAGGCCCACCCCGGCGCCTACCCGGTGACCTTCGAGTGGCAGCCGGGCTACGGCCACGGCGGGCTGCCCGACCGCGACAAGATCCCGTCGATGTACCCGAACGTGCGCGACGCCGCGCCCGCCGCGCTCGACTGGCTGATGACCGACGGCGTGGTGCGGCACCACTTCTGGCTCTCGGTCGACGCTCCCGCCGCCGGGAACGAGGTGACCGCCGAGGTCGAGGACAACCACCTGCGCCTCGCCGCGGAGGGCGTCGACGAGGTCCGCGTGCGCCTCGACCACCGGCTGGTGGATTTCGGGCGGCCGCTGAAGATCTCGGCGGGCGGCGCCGAGCGCGAGGTCGAGCTGGCGCCCGACCCGGCGGTGCTGTGCCGCACGATTCTCGAGCGCGGCGACCCGCACCTGGCGGCCAGCGTGGAGCTGCGCATCGGGACGGCGGGCTAGGCTGGAGCGGGGCCGCGCGCCCCGCTCCCCCGACCCCTGCACCCGACATGCGCCCGCTCTCTCTCGCTCCGCTCGTCCTCCTCCCGCTCCTCGCCGCCGCGCCCGCCGCGCTCACCGCCGCCGGCCCCGCCGCGCCGCAGGAGCCCACGCCCGCCCGACCCGCCCTCGAGCTGGCCGGCACCCTGGTCCCCGCCGAGTGGGAGGCCGTCGAGTTCTGGCCCGAGGCCTGGTCCGGCGAGCTGCTCTTCCTCGAGGTGCGCGAGCACGGCAGCCGCGTCGAGGCCGGTCAGGTGATCGCGCGCTTCGACACGCGCGGCATCGACGAGCAGCTCCGCGCCGCCGAGGAGGACCTGGACGGCGCCCGCCTCGCGCTGGAGCTCGACCGCCGCCGCGCCGAGCTGGAGGCCCGCGCCACCCGCGAGCGCCTCGGACTCGCCGAAGCCGACCTCGAGCGCGCGCGCCAGGCGCTCGCCGCCTTCCACGAGTTCGAGATGCCGATGCGCGAGCGCCAGATGGAGCAGACCGAGCTGCGCACGCGCGACGGCCTGCAGGACCAGAAGGACGAGCTCGACCAGCTGCGCGCGATGTACGAGGACGACGAGATCACCGACGCCACCGAGGACATCGTGCTCAAGCGCTCGGAGCGGCAGCTCGAGCGCTCGGTGGCCGGGGCGCGGCTCGCCGCCGCGGAGCGCAAGCACCAGCGCGAGTTCGACTGGCGCCACGAGACGCAGCGCCGCGAGGAGGAGCTGCGCTCGAAGACCTCCGCCGTCGAGAAGCAGAGGGCCGAGGCCGAGCTGGACCAGCGGGCCCGCCGCGACCGCCTCGCCCGCGCCGAGCGCGAGCTGGGCCGCAAGGAGGAGCGCCTCGCCCGCCTGCGCCAGGACCGCGAGGCCTTCGTCGTGCGCGCCCCGCGCGCCGGCATGCTGATGCACGGCCGCGTCGAGGACTACCACCCCGGCGCCGCCGCCCCGCGCCACGCCCGCGGCGGCCGCGGCACGCTGCGCGCCCCGCTGTTCACCGTCGCGCGCCCCGAGGGCTTCCACGTCGCCGTGCGCATCGACGAGACCGACCTGAGCGGCCTGCCGACCACGGCCGAGGTGGCCGTCGTGCCGACGATCATGACCGACGGCGGCGTCGGCGGCGACCCGCAGATCCGCGGCCGGCTCGAGTTCGAGCTCTTCCCGCTTCCGGAGAGCGCCCGCGCGGCCACCAACCAGTACGCCGGCGTGGTCCACGTCGACCAGCGGATGACCGGCTGGGCGCCGGGCATGCGCGCCAAGGTGGTGCTCGAGCGATGATCTCCGCCCTCTTGCTGGCGGCCGCCGCGCTGCCGCAGCAGGCCGACCACCTCGCGCCCCCGCGCGAGGTGGCGATCCGCGAGGCGGTCGAGTGGCTGGTCGGGAACCAGCGGCCGGACGGCGCCTGGGGCAGCCACCACTCGCCGCGGCCGATCGAGGTGATGTGCTCGGTCCCCGGCGGCCACCAGGTCTTCCGCGTCTCGACCACGGCGCTGTGCGTCCTGGCGCTCGACCGCAGCCCCTACCGCACGGCCGCCAGCCGCGCCGCCGCCGACCGCGGCATCGACGCCATCCTGCGCGAGCACGAGGTCAAGCGTGCGGACATGCTCGAGCACTACACGGTGTGGGCGCTGGGCTACACGTTGCAGTGCCTGAGCGAGCGCCTGCTGGCCGAGCCCGACGAGCCGCGCGCCGAGGAGATGCGCCGCGTGTGCCGGCGGATGATCGAGAAGCTCGAGCTCTACCAGTGCCTCGACGGGGGCTGGGGCTACCTCAGCCTGCAGGAGTTCAAGACCTACAAGCCGTCCTTCACCTCGATGAGCTTCACCACCGCGACCTGCCTGATCGGGCTGGCCCGGGCGCGCGAGGCCGGCTTCGAGCTGCCCGCCGGGATGGTGCGCAAGGCGGTGGACTCGGTCGACCGCTGCGAGACGGCGATGAAGTCCTTCACCTACGGCGAGCTGTGGCGCATGGGCAAGCCGAACGCCCCCAGCGTCAACCACGCCAAGGGCGCCGCCTGCCGCGGCCCGGTCTGCCTCGAGTCGCTGCTGCTGTTCGACCGCCCCCGCCGCCACGGCGACCTGGTGCGGGCCATGGACCGGCTGCTGGTCGACCACGCCGACTTCCAGATCGCCTCGCTGCGGCGGCCGATCCCCCACGAGTCGCACTACGCGATCTCGGGCTACTTCTACCTCTACGGCTACTACTACGCCGCCGAGATGATGCACCGCCTGAGCGAGGCCGAGCGGGCGCACTACGCCCCCTACCTCGAGAAGGCGGTCAACGTCTGCCGCCAGCCCGACGGCTCGTACTGGGACTACCCGCTCTACAGCTACCACAAGCCCTACGGCACCGCCTTCGCCCTGCTCACCCTGGCGGAGGTCGAGGAGGTCGCCCGCGCCGGCGGCGGCGCCCGCTGAGGCCGGCCGCGCGGGGTCAGCGGGGCGCGAGCGCGTCCAGCTCGGCCAGCGTGCGGGCGCGCAGCTTGGCGAAGTTCGGCGCCACCCGCGGCGGCACCTCGAGGCCGGTCGTCGGGATCGCTTCGAGTTCGGCGCGCCACGGCTCGACCAGGGCGTCCAGGCGGTCGACCGCGTTCCACGCCGCCAGCGCCAGCCAGGGCCCGGAGCGGGCCGGGTCGCAGGCCGCGATCAGCGCCGGGACGGCGCGGGCGCGGTCGGCGGCGTCCCCGCGCCGGGCGAGCTCCTCGAGGACGAGCAGCCGCACGCTGGGGTCGGGGTGGCCGGCGGCGGCGCGCAGCTCGGCCAGCGCGGGCCGGCCGCGCTGGATGCGGAGCAGCCAGGACCACCACAGCACGGCCGGCGGGCCGGCCGCGGGCGCGGCGTCGTCCGGCGGCGCGGCGGTCTGACGCAGGAGCCGCTCGAGCGGGTAGAGCTCGGCGTCGCCGGCGAGGACGGCCGGCGGGACCCCGCGCGCCGCGGCGGCGGCGTGCATCTGGGCCTCGGGCATCAGGCCGAGGTCGCCGGTGTGGAGCATCCACTCCGCGAGCCGCGCGCGCAGCCGCGCCAGGTCGGCGGCGTGGGCCGGATCGCCCGCCAGGTCCTGCACCTCGTCGGGATCGCGCGCCAGGTCGTAGAGCTCCTCGTCCGGCTTGGGCAGCCAGTAGCGCTGCAGGTGCGGCGGCAGCCCGCCGGCCTCGAATGCCGCCCGCCAGGCCCGCGTGGTCGGGGTCTCGTTCTCGTACTCGAGGAACTGCCCCTGCGGAAGGTGCGGAAGGAAGTTGCGGACGTAGACGAAGCGGCCGTCGGTGACCGAGCGCACGAGATCGAGGCGCTCGTCCATGCGGCCGCGGAAGCCGAACAGGTGGTCGCGGAAGGCGGCCGACGGCCGCGCGAGCTGCGCGGCCTCGAAGACGTGCGGGCCGAGGAAGGGCGTGCCGTGCATCCACTCCGGCGGCGCCACACCGGCGAGGCTCAGTGCGGTCGGCGCGAGGTCGAGGAAGTCGACCAGCTGGCGGCCGACACCGCCGGGCGTCCAGCTGCGCGGGGCGAGGCCGCGCCACTTCTCGGGGACGCGCACGATCAGCGGCACGCGCAACCCGGAGTCGTAGGGCCAGCGCTTGCAGCGGCTCAGGCCGGGGCCGTGGTCGCTGAAGAAGAAGACGATGGTGTCCTCGGCCAGGCCGTCGGCCTCGAGCTGGTCGAGCAGCTCCCCCACCCGCGCGTCGAGCTGGCTGATGCGGTCGTGGTACTCGGCCCAGTCCTCGCGCACCTCGGGGAGGTCGGGGTGGAAGGCCGGCACGCGCACCTCGGCAGGGTCGTGGACGAAGTCGTGCGGCCGCTTGCGGATCTGGCTCTCGTGCGTGATGCCGAAGTTGAACACCGCGAAGAAGGGCTGGCCGGGCGCGCGCTGGCGCCAGTGGGCGCGGGCGCCCGACTCGTCCCACACCGGTCGCGGCTGGGCCAGGTTGTAGTCCTCCTTGCGGTTGTTCGTGCAGGCGTAGCCGGCCTCGCGCAGCAGCTCGGGCAGGAAGCGCAGCCAGGCGGGCGGCTCGACCAGGGTGCGCATGTCCTGCGCGCCGAGGGAGGGCGGCCAGACCCCGGTGATCAGCGCGGTGCGGGCCGGCGCGCACACCGGCGCGTTCGACCACACGCGCTCGAAGCGCACGCCCTCGGCGGCCAGCGCGTCGAGCCGCGGCGTGACCGCGTCCGCGTCGCCGTAGCAGCCGAGGTGCGGGCCGTGGTCCTCGCTGGTGATCCACAGCAGGTTCGGCCGCGCGGCGGCGGCCGGCTGCTGCGTCGCGGGCGCGGCCAGGGCGAGGAGCAGGGCGGCGATCACGGCGCGGCGGGCCCGCCGTCGTGGCAGGCCTCGATCAGCTCGGCCACCGTCGCCGTGGCCAGCCCGACCACGGTGTCGGCGGCGCCGTAGTAGACGCGCACCTCGGCGTCGGGCTCGGCGAAGCCCTCGGCGTCCCAGCGGTCGACGATCATGCCGCTGGGGAAGACCACGTTCGGCACCTGGCCGACCGTCTCCCACGGCTCGCGCGGCTCGAGGACGTTGTTCCAGCTCCGCGCCAGCACCTTCGACGGGTCCTCCAGGTCGAGGAGCACCACGCCCGCCTGGTAGAGGTTGACGCTCTGGAAGTGCGTCGCCACCCCGTGGTAGAGGTGCAGCCAGCCGGCCCGCGTCCTGACCGGCGGCGGCCCCGATCCGATGCGCTCGTCCCAGTAGCGCCAGCGCCCCTGCATCACGGGCGCGACGACCTCCCAGCGCACCAGGTCGTCGGAAGCCGCCAGCACGACGGCGTCGCCGGAGGTCGGGCCGCCGTCCAGCGCCATGCCGTTCGGTCGCTCCAGCCGCAGCCAGCGGCCGCCGACCTTCTCGGGGAACAGCACGCCGTTGCGCGAGTCGCCGGCGGGATCGAAGGAGACCAGGACGAAGCGCTCGAAGTCGCGCGTGGCGGCGATGCCGAGGCGGCAGGCGTCGTCCGTGTCGGCGGCGAAGACCACGTAGCAGGTGTCGCCGACCACCGTCAGCCGCGGGTCGTAGACGTGGTGGATACGCACGCCGACCTCGGCCAGCCCCTCGATGCGCACCAGCTGCGGCGCGACCTCGAAGCGGACGCCGTCCTCGCTGGAGGCGGGCATGAGGAAGGTCTCGCGCGAGCGGGCCTGCACGCGCAGCAGCAGGCGGTCGCGGCCGAGGAAGCGCGCGGCGCCGGGGTTGAACACCGAGCTGGCGTCGACGAGGCGCGGCGGCACGTCCGGCAGGTCGGCGCGCGTGAGGACGGGTGAGGGGTGACGGCGCAGGGGAGCCACGCGGCCAGGGTAGCGGGAGACGCTGCCCCCTCCCTGCTACATTGCGACCGCATGATCGGCATCGCTGACCGGGACTACGTGGCGCTCCGCTTCGAGGCCTTCCTCGACGAGGTGGTGGCCCCCGCCGCGGTCCTCGCGCGCGCACCGCTCGGCATCGAGGTGTGGCAGTCGCCGGAGGCCGTGCCGCACGCCGCGGCCGCCGCGGCGGACTTCGCCCCCTGCGCTCCCGGCTTCCGCTGGGGGCCGGCCTGGAGCACGGCCTGGTTCCGCCTGCGCGGCGCCGTCCCCGCCGCGATGGCCGGCCACCCGGTCGCGCTGCGCTTCGGCACCGGCACCGAGGCCCTGCTGTGGCTCGACGGCGCGCCCTTCCACGGCCTCGACGAGCACCACGACCGCGCCCTGCTGCTGCCGCGCGCGGTCGGCGGCGAGGACCTCGAGCTGCTGGTCGAGGCGGCCTGCAACCTGCCGCTCGGCGTGAGCACCTTCTGGTGGGACCAGCCCGAGACCGTGCGGCGCTGGCAGGAGGAGCGCCCGGGCCGCGTGGAAGCGGCCGAGCTGCTCGCCCTCGACCCGGCGATGGAGGCCGCCCACGCGCGCCTCGACCTCGCGCTCCGCACCCTGCGCGCGCTGCCGCCGGAGGACCCGCGCGGGATGGAGCTGCTGCACGGCCTGCGCCGCCTGCTGGCCGAGGTGCCGGCGCACGAGCCGCGGCGCCTCCTCGCATTCCTGCCCGGCCTCGACGCCCTGCTGCGCGGCGCGCCCGAGGCGCCGCGCTCGGTCTGCCACGCGGTCGGCCACGCGCACGTCGACACCGCCTGGCTGTGGCCGATGCGCGAGACGCGGCGCAAGCTGCTGCGCACCTGGGCCACCGCGCTCGCCCTGATGGACCGCTTCCCGCGCTTCCGCTTCCTGGCCAGCTCGGCGCAGCACTACGCCTGGGTCGAGGAGGACGCCCCCGAGCTGTTCGCCCGCGTCCGCCAGCGCGTGGCGGAAGGGCGCTGGGAGGTGGTCGGCGGATCGTGGGTCGAGCACGACGCCCACGCGGTCTCCGGCGAGTCGATGGTGCGCCAGCTGCTGCACGGACAGCGCTGGTTCGCCGACCGCTTCGGCGACGACGCCCCGCAGCGCCTGGTGTACCTGCCGGACACCTTCGGCTTCCCCGCCTCGCTGCCGCAGATCGCGCGCGGCGCCGGCCTGGACACCTTCGTCACCAACAAGCTGTCCTGGTGCCACCGCAACCCCTTCCCGTTCACCAGCTTCCGCTGGCGCGGCATCGACGGCACCGAGCTGCTGTCCCACTTCACGCCGGGCGACGACTACAACGCGCCGCTCGAACCGAAGGACCTGCTCCACGGCGACGACAAGCTGCGCGCCACCGACCACGGCGCCTTCCGCGCCCCGCGCGGGGGCGAGCCGCCGCGCTGGCTGCAGCCCTACGGCTGGGGCGACGGCGGCGGCGGTCCCACCGAGGAGATGGCGCGCCGCGCCGAGCTGGCCGCGGCGGTGCAGGGCCTGCCCCCCGTCGTGCAGACCGGGGCGGCCGAGTTCGCCGCCGCGCTGCACGCCGACCGCGCCGGCCGCCTGGCCCGCGGCGAGGAGGACCTGCCGGCCTGGGACGGCGAGCTCTACCTCGAGTTCCACACCGGCACGCTGACCAGCCAGGCCCGGCTGAAGGCGGCCAACGCGCGCGCCGAGGCCCGCCTGCGCCGCATCGAGGGCATGCTGGCGACGCTGGGCGACGCCGGGCTGGCGGCGGCCACCGCAGCGGAACGCGACGCGGCGTGGAAGACGGTGCTGCTGCACCAGTTCCACGACGTCCTCCCCGGCACCTCGATCACCGCGGTGCACGACGAGGCCCACGCCGCCCACGAACGCCTCGCCGGCGAGCTCGACGCGCTCGAGGCGCGCGCCGAGGCGGCGCTGCTCGCGCGCCTCGACGCCTCCGGCATGGCCGAGCCGGTGCTCGTCTTCCACGACGGTGACGAGCCGGCCGGGCGGGTGCTCGAGGGGTCCGCCGGCCTGCGCTGGACGCGGCCGCTGCCGCCGATGAGCGCCGCCCTGTTCGACCTCGCCGAGCCCGGCCCGGTGCCGGCCCCGGTGCGGGCCACGGCCCGGCGCCTCGAGAACGACCACCTCGTCGTCGAGCTCGACGAGGCCGGGCGCGTGGCGCGGCTCGCGCACCGGGACGCGGCCGTCCCGGTCAACGCGCGCGGCGCCGACGGCGCGCTGCTGCCGCTGAACCAGCTCGTCGCCCACGAGGACCGCCCGCGCCGTTGGGAGGCCTGGGACCTGGACTTCGACCTGGGCGACCACACCGAGCTCCTCGACGGACCCGCCGACTCGATCGAGCTGGTCGAGGACGACCCGGTCCGCTCCACCCTCGAGGTGCGGCGGCGCTGGCGCGCGAGCGAGATCGTGCTGCGGTACTCGCTCGAGGCCGGCGCCGACCGCGTCACCATCGACCACGAGATCGACTGGCGCGAGGAGCGCACCCTGCTGCGCGCCCTCCACCCCACCGCGGTGCGCGCGCGCAGCGCCCGCTTCGGCATCCCCTTCGGCCACCTCGACCGCCCGACCCACCGCAACACCTCGCGCGAGCAGGCCGCCCACGAGCTGCCGGGCCAGCGCTGGGTGGAGCTCAGCCAGCCCGGTCTCGGCCTGCGCGTCGAGGACGACGGCTCGAAGTTCGGCCGCTCGGTCGAGGGCGGCGTCCTCGGCCTGTCGCTGCTGCGCGCGCCGAACTTCCCCGACCCGACCGCCGACCGCGGCCGCCACCGCTTCCGCACCGCGCTGCGCCCCCTCGCCGGGCCCGCGGCCGAGGCCGCCGAGGCCCCCGCCCTCGGCCCCGCCGCGCGCCTGCTGTGCCCCTTCCGCCTGTCGCCGGGCGTGTCCGTCGCGGCCTTCAAGCCCTCCGAGGACGGAGCGCGCTGGATCCTGCGCCTGGTCGAGCGCCGCGGCGGCCTCACGCCGCTCGAGCTGAGGTGGACCGAGCCGCCCGCCGCCGTCGAGGTGGTCGACCTGCTCGAGCGCCCCGCCGCCCGCGAGGCGGTGGACGGCCGCCCCCTCGGCCACGACCCCGCCACCGGAGTCACGACCGCCCTCATGCGCCCCTTCGAGATCCTGACCCTCGCCGTCGACCGCCGCGGATGAGCTTCGCCCTCGTCGACTGGCTCATCCTGGCCGGCGTGCTGGCGGTGCTGACCGTCGCCGCCGTCCGCACCCGCCGCTACGCCGGCACCGTCTCGGGCTTCCTGGTCGCCAACCGCTGCGCCGGGCGCTACCTGATCTCGGTGGCCTTCAACATGGCCCAGCTCGGCGTGATCACGCTGGTGTGGTACTTCCAGCAGAACTACGACGTCGGCTGGACCTCGATGTGGTGGACCCTCATGGAGGGCCCGGCCATGATCCTCATCGCGCTGAGCGGCTGGGTGATCTACCGCTTCCGCCGCACGCGCGCGCTGACCCTGGCCCAGTTCTTCGAGCAGCGCTACTCGAAGCGCTTCCGCGTCTTCTCCGGCCTGGTCGCCTTCCTCTCGGGGATCATCAACTACGGCATCTTCCCCGGCGTGGCGGCGCGCTACTTCATCGCGCTGTGCGGGCTGCCGGAGCAGCTCGACCTCGGCTTCGCCGTGGTGCCGAGCTTCGCCGCGGTGATGGTCGCGCTGATGGCCGTCGCCCTGCTGTTCGTCTTCCTCGGCGGACAGATCGCGGTGATGGTCACCGACTTCCTGCAGGGCGTGTTCTCGAACGTCGTCTTCCTGGCGGTCTGCTTCTTCCTGCTGCTGACCATCCCGTGGAGCCACTTCGAGGACGTGCTGCTCGGCGAGGTGTGGCAGGGCCGGTGGGTCGCCGAGTCGGGGGTCGCGCCGCCGCAGGGCCAGTCGCTGGTCCACCCCTTCGACCTCGGCGGCGAGACGCAGTTCAACGTGTGGTACTGGGTGATCAGCGTGGTCGTCCTGTTCTACGGCATGCGCGCCTGGCAGGGCGACCAGGGCTACAACGCGGCGGCCAAGAACCCGCACGAGGCGCGCATGGCCAACATCCTCAACGGCTGGCGCTTCCGCGTGCTCATGGTGATCACCGTGGTGCTGCCGGTGGCGATCCGCGTGCTGCTGCACCACCCGGCCTACGCCGGACTGGCCGAGGCGGTCGAGGCCGGAGTCGCGGGCCAGCCGACCGAGGCGCTGCAGGCCGAGGTGCGCATCCCGCTCGGCACGATGGCGCTCCTGCCCGCCGGCCTGCTCGGCCTGATGGGCGCGGCGATGCTCGGGGCCTTCCTCAGCACCAACGACACCTACCTGCACTCGTGGGCCGCGATCTTCGTGCAGGACGTCGTGCTGCCCTTCCGCAAGCGACCGCTGTCGCAGCGCGCCCACCTGCGCCTGCTCAAGGCCTCGATCTTCGGCGTGGCGGTGTACGCCCTGCTGTTCTCGCTGTACTACGAGCCGAACCAGTACATCGCGATGTTCCTCGCCCTGACCGGCGCGGTCTTCGTCGGCGGCGCGGGCTCGGCGATCATCGGCGGCCTCTACTGGAGCCGCGGCACCGCCGCCGGGGCCTGGTCGGCGATGGTCGTCGGCATGAGCCTGTCCGGCGTCGGCATCGTGGCCAAGCAGAGCTTCGTCGGCGCCGCCCTCGACCCCGCCGCGGCGGAGGGCACGCTGGGCGCGCTCGGCCGCCTGCTGCACGCGCTGCACCACAGCGAGGCGCTGACCGGGCAGGTGCTGACCTTCGTCGCCATCGCCGCGGCGGCCACCACCTACGTCGCGGTCTCGCTGCTCACCTGCCGCGAGCCCTTCGACCTCGACCGGCTGCTCCACCGCGGGGCGTACGCGGTCGCCGAGGACCAGGTCGACGAGCACGTCCGCTCCTCGTGGCTGGAGAAGCTCGGCTTCACGCGGGAGTTCAGCGGTCGCGACCAGTGGGTGACCTGGATCACGATCTCCTGGCCGCTGGTCTGGACCCTGATCTTCCTCGTCGTCACGGCCTACAACCTGACCACCGAGGTGCCGGCCGAGAGCTGGCTCTCCTTCTGGCACGGCTGGACCTGGTTCGTGCTGCTGACCGGCAGCGCCATCATGGTCTGGTTCGGCATCGGCGGCTTCCGCGACCTGCGCGAGATGTTCCGCCTGCTGCGCGAGCGCCGCGCCGACGAACACGACGACGGCCGCGTCGAGACCTGACCCATGAAGCACCCCGGGCTCTTCCTCCTCCTCCTCGCTGCCTGCCAGCTCCCCCCCGTCGAAGAACCCGCCGACGCCGAGGCGGCGCTGGGAGGCGCCGCGTGGGTCACCGCGCCGGCCTCCGGCCACCCGCTGAGCGGCGCGAGCTGGCGCTGGGTCGCGGCGCCCGGCGCGCCGGCCCCGACGGCGAGCGCCGCGCCGG
>CAYFGE010000017.1:0-74447 GCA_964342475.1 uncultured Planctomycetales bacterium | reverse complement strand
TTCCACTCGGAATTCGCCGGATCACTAGGCCCTGCTTTCACACCTGCTCGACCGATGAGTCTCACAGTTAAGCACCCTTATACCCTTACGCTCTACGAACGATTGCCAACCGTTCTGAGGGTGCCATGGGGCTCCTCCGTTACCTTTTGGGAGGAGACCGCCCCAGCCAAACTGCCCACCTGGAACTGTCCTCGGCCCTGATTCAAGGCACCGAGTTAGAACACTAGTACACCAAGGGTGGTATTTCACCAATGGCTCCACGAACACTGGCGTGCCCGCTTCAAAGCCTCCCACCTATCCTACACATGGTGCACCAGAGCCCAATACCAGGCTGCAGTAAAGGTTCACGGGGTCTTTCCGTCCTGGTGCGGCTACGAGGCATCTTCACCTCGACTACAATTTCGCCGAGCCCTCTGTTGAGACAATGGAGCAGTCGTTACGCTATTCGTGCGCGTCGGAACTTACCCGACAAGGAACTTCGCTACCTTAGGACCGTCATAGTTACGGCCGCCATTCACCGGGGCTTCAATTCGCTGCTTCGCCGAAGCTAACAACTCCTCTTAACCTTCCGGCATTGGGCAGGCGTCAGACCCTATACTTCGTCTTTAAGACTTTGCAGAGTCCTGTGTTTGAGGTAAACAGTCGCCACTCCCGATTTTCTGTGACCCTCAAAGGCTTCGGAGGCAAGCTCCTACACCCTTAAAGGCGCCCCTTCTCGCGAACTTACGGGGCCAATCTGTCGAGTTCCTTAACTGAGGTTATCTCGAGCGCCTTAGAATTCTCTTCCCACCAACCTGTGTCAGTTTTGGTACGGGTACCTTTGATCTCCCTAGATGCTTTTCCAGGAACCCACTCCAATCGCTTCGGCTTAAAGCCTCGGCATCACCCCTGGGAACTGAAGTTGCGGATTTACCTACAACGTCCCTCAGGCTTGCACGGGGACGACTATCGCCCCGACGACCCTTGTGAATCCGTCACACCATCGGTCAAATGATCTCCGGTAGTACGGGAATGTTGACCCGTTATCCATCGACTACGCCTTTCGGCCTTGCCTTAGGACCCGACTAACCCTGGGC
This sequence comes from uncultured Planctomycetales bacterium, assembly GCA_964342475.1. Classification (GTDB taxonomy): domain Bacteria; phylum Planctomycetota; class UBA1135; order UBA1135; family UBA1135; genus J029. The sequence continues at coordinate 73,371 of CAYFGE010000017.1, read as the reverse complement.
GGATTTACCTTCCCCAGGAAACCTTAGGTTTTCGGCGACAGGGATTCTCACCCTGTTTATCGTTACTCATTCCGGCATAAGCACTTGAATCCGCTCCACCACTCGTTACCGTATGGCTTCAACGCAAATTCAACGCTCCCCTACCACCCATGAATCCCGTGATTCATAGATCCGCAGCTTCGGTGTATGACTTGAGTCCCGTTCATTATCGGCCCAAGATTGCTCGATCAGTGAGCTATTACGCACTCTTTAAATGATGGCTGCTTCTAAGCCAACATCCTGACTGTCTTAGCAATCCCAGCTCCTTTTCAACACTTAGTCACACTTGGGGACCTTAGCTGGCGGTCTGGGCTGTTTCCCTTTCGACAATGAACCTTATCGCCCACTGTCTGACTGCCGGGGTACCACGCATGGTATTCGGAGTTTGGTAGCGGTGGGTAGGCTGGTGGCCCCCCAGTCGCAATCAGTATCTCTACCCCCATGCGCTATGTTACCCGACGCTAGCCCTAAAGCTATTTCGGGGAGAACCAGCTATCTGCAGGTTCGATTAGCTTTTTACTCCTAACCACAGATCATCCGAGTTGTTTTCAACCAACACCGGTTCGGGCCTCCACGGACTGTTACATCCGCTTCACCCTGCCCATGGTTAGATCACCTGCTTTCGGGTCTACCGCACCCGACTTGACGCGCTATTCGCACTCGCTTTCGCTTCGGCTTCGGACCGGAAGTCCTTAACCTCGCCTGGTACGGTAAGTCGTCGGGTCATTATGCAAAAGGCACGCCGTCAGACATTCCCACGAGGGGCATAGTCCTCCGACCGCTTGTACGTGCATGGTTTCAGGTACTTTTCACTCCCCTAACAGGGGAACTTTTCACTTTTCGCTCACGCTACTCACCACTATCGGTCGTCTAGGAGTACTTAGCCTTGCGGGGTGGTCCCCGCGAATTCACACCGGGTTTCACGTGTCCAGTGCTACTTGGGATCCCTTCGGGAGTCCGCTGCCTTTCGCCTACGAGGCTGTCACTCTCTACGGCGGCTCTTTCCAAAGCCTTCAGCTAGACAACGGATTTGTAACTCCCTGGTCGATCTGTGGCCCGACCAGAAGGTCCCACGACCCCACCGACGCAACGGCCACAACCTTGGCACGTCGATGGTTTGGGCTCATCCCCTTTCGCTCGCCGCTACTGAGGGAGTCGATTTTTCTTTCCTTTCCCGAGGGTACTAAGATGTTTCATTTCCCCTCGTTCCCCGCTCCAGACTATGGATTCACCTGGAGCTGCTCGGGTATTACCCCGAGCGCGTTACCGCATCTAAGAGATCCCCGGGTCAAAGCCTGCTTAACGGCTCACCGGGGCTTATCGCAGCTATGCCACGTCTTTCATCGGCTCTAGACGCCTAAGCATCCACCTTGCACGCTTCGTTGCTTGAACGTTTCTGCGCTCGAACGCTCGATCCACGATTCCTGCCTGATTTTCAATGAGCGAGCCCTGCCAGCGCAAGGTCTCGTCCCTCCCCCTCCGGTCAAGGAGTGGTGGAGGCGACGGGGCTCGAACCCGTGACCTTTGCGTTGCAAACGCAGTGCTCTTCCAGCTGAGCTACGCCCCCATTCGGGGTCCCCTGCCTGGCCATCCAGGGAGAGGATCAGTTGGTGGGCCAAAGAGGATTTGAACCTCTGACCTCCCGCTTATCAGGCGGACGCTCTAACCAACTGAGCTACTGGCCCTAGTCCTCGCATCGCGAGGGCGAAGGGTAAGGATGTCCTTGTCCGCAGAAGTGTTGAACCGATTTTGCCGCCTTTCCCAGCCGAAGCTGGTCCGGCGGATGTTCCGACTCTCGAGGAGCCGGTCCAGATGATCCTCTGGAAAGGAGGTGATCCAGCCGCAGGTTCCCCTACGGCTACCTTGTTACGACTTAGTCCCGATCACCGAGCTCGCCGTGGGCGCCTGCCCTCAATGTTAGACAGACGACTTCGGGCGCTCCCAGCTTTCGTGGCTTGACGGGCGGTGTGTACAAGGCTCAGGAACATATTCACCGCAGTGTAGCTGACCTGCGATTACTAGCGATTCCGGCTTCATGTAGGCGAGTTGCAGCCTACAATCCGAACTGGGGACAGCTTTAGGGATTAGCATCACGTTACCGTGTAGCAACCCTCTGTACTGCCCATTGTAGCACGTGTGTAGCCCAAGACATAAGGGCCATGATGACTTGACGTCGTCCCCACCTTCCTCCGTGTTAACCACGGCGGTCTCGTTAGAGTCCCCAGCTTTACCTGATGGCAACTAACGACAGGGGTTTCGCTCGTTCAACGACTTAACGCGACATCTCACGACACGAGCTGACGACAGCCATGCAACACCTGTCTATGTTCCGCCCCGAAGGGTGTCAGACCAGTTTCCTGGCCCTAATCCATAGATGTCAAGTCTTGGTAAGGTTCTGCGCGTTGCTTCGAATTAAACCACATGCTCCACCGCTTGTGTGAGCCCCCGTCAATTCCTTTGAGTTTTACGCTTGCGCGCATACTCCCCAGGCGGACCACTTAACGCGTTAGCTACGGAAGAGACTCCCGAAGGACCCTCAACCTAGTGGTCATCGTTTACAGCCAGGACTACCGGGGTATCTAATCCCGTTCGCTCCCCTGGCTTTCGTCCCTCAGCGTCAGGAATGGCCCAGACAGTCGCTTTCGCCACCGGCGTTCCTCCAGATCTCTACGCATTTCACCGCTCCACCTGGAGTTCCACTGTCCCCTACCATCCTCTAGCCTGATAGTTTTGGACGCAGTTCCACAGTTAAGCTGTGGGATTTCACATCCAACTTTCCAGGCCGCCTACGGACCCTTTACGCCCAGTAATTCCGAGTAACGCTTGCACCCTCCGTCTTACCGCGGCTGCTGGCACGGAGTTAGCCGGTGCTTCTTTACCTGCCTTTGTCAGCACTGATGCTATTAACACCAGCACATTCTTAACAGGCGAAAGAGGTTTACAACCCTAGAGCCTTCGTCCCTCACGCGGCGTCGCACCGTCAGGCTTTCGCCCATTGCGGATGATTCTCGACTGCAGCCTCCCGTAGGAGTCCGGGCAGTGTCTCAGTCCCGATGTGGGCGGCCATCCTCTCAGACCGCCTAGCCGTCGTAGCCTTGGTGAGCCGTTACCTCACCAACAAGCTGATAGCGCATGAGCCGCTCCCTGACCTGTAGGTCCCGAAGGATCCCAACCTTTACTCACCGGACCATGTGATCCAGTGAGACCATCCGGAATTACCATCAGTTTCCCGATGCTATGCCGGAGTCAAGGGTACATCACCCATGTATTACTCACCCTTTTGCCGCTCTACTCGCAGAGTTTCGCATCCCGAAGGAATTGAGACTCAAGCTTTCGCGCTCGACTTGCATGCCTAATCCACGCCGCTAGCGTTCACTCTGAGCCAGGATCAAACCCTTCACTTTGTTGTTCTGCGCGAGCCCGGAGGCCCGCCCATCTGGGTTTGTCTTGGGTGGCTCAATCACCTCAAGCGGACAAGGTCATCCTTGTTTTCAAGGAACGGAGACGCCGCGTCGTGGACGTCTCGTTGATCTTTCGGCCGGTCGCGCGTTGCGATCGGGCCCAACATGTTACGGCTTGTCGGCCACTCGTCAAGCCCTCAGGGAGGAACTTTCGGAGATTTCGAAGGAACTTCGGTGGGCTTCCGCCGTCCCCGAACGGGCTGGGCTGCCGTTGCAGGGCGGAATATCGTAGAGGGGCCCGAAGGCAAGTCAACCCTTTCCCCGGAAACTTCCAAACCTCGTCGCCATGGACACTTGGAGCTGCTCGGAATGCGCCGGCCTGGACCGGCACCTGCAGGAGGAGCGTGCCCTCCCCGCCCCGCTCCTGATGGAGAACGCCGGAGCCGCCCTGGCCGCCGCCGCCCGCCGCCTGGCGGCCGCTTCCGGGGCCGACCGCCTACTCTTCGTCTGCGGTCCGGGGAACAACGGCGGAGACGGCTTGGTGGCCGCCCGTCAGCTCCACGGTGAGCTCCCCGTGGCCGTCTGGGCCCCGCTGGGGCTCCCGCGACGGGACGCCGGGAACGGCGCCCGGGCCGCCGCGATGGCCATCGGCGTTCCCCTGCGAGAGGACGCGCTCCCTCCCCCTCCCTCGTCCGGGACCCCCCTCCTGGTCGACGCCCTGTTCGGGACCGGGCTCTCCCGTCCGCTGGAGGGAGCCGCCCGGGCGGCCGTCGAGTGGGTCAACGCCAGCGGCGCTCCGGTCCTCGCCGTGGACGCCCCGAGCGGCCTCGACGGCGACTCCGGCGAAGTGCTCGGCGTCGCGGTCCGCGCGCGCTGGACGCTGAGCTTCGTCGCGGCGAAGGAAGGTTTCCTGCGCGCGCAGGGGCCGCTCCACTGCGGCGAGGTGCTCGTCGCCGGGATCGGGGTCAGCGCGGCCTACGCCCGCGCCTGGCGCGACGCGCAGCGTTCCCCGGCCTGATCCCGGTCAGGGCCGGATCTCGACCTTTCCGTTGCGCGGGACCAGCTCGAAGAGCTGCTCCACCTCGCCGTTGATCATCCGCACGCAGCCGGCCGACTCGTGGGCGCCGACCCGGTCGTCCACGTTGTTGCCGTGGATGCCGTACTCCTTGGCCTCGGCGAAGCCCATCCAGCGCGTCCCCAGCCGGTGGTCCGGGTGCCCGTAGGGCACCGGCGGGTCGAGGCCGTAGTCGATCGGCTCGACGAGGAAGTCGGTGAGCGTGAAGGTGCCGACCGGCGTCTCGTGGCCCGGCTTGCCGTAGCTGACCTCGTAGAGGTGGATCGGCGTGTCACCGCAGTAGAGCGCCAGGATGCACTTCGAACGCAGCCCGAGCAGGTGGAGCGGGTCGAGCGGGATCTGCAGGGTCTCGTCCAGCCGGATCGTGTCGCTGCGCTTGCGGTTGAACTCCATCATCCAGCCGAAGCGGAGCGGGCTGCCCTGTGCGCGGTACTTGCGCCCGATCGAGTCCAGGCTGTCGCCGGAGACCACCCGGTAGACCTCCTTGCGGGCCCAGCTCTGCGCCCGGGAGCGCAGGGTGGAGGCGTACTCGCCGAGCTCGAGGATCCGCTCGCGGTCGTAGTCGTCGGCCACCATCTGCTCGAGGAGCCGGCCGAGGGCCGGGCCGGCGAGGGCGTCCTGCTGGGTCCGCAGCGCCTCGGCGACGAGGGCCTCGCTCCAGGCGTTCCAGGCCGGGCCGCGGGCGGCGTCCCGCGCGAGGCCGTCGGCCAGGGCGGCCAGACCGCCCTCGGCGAAGGCCGCGGCGAAGGCCTGGAAGCCCGGCCCGAGCTCGGCCGGGGCCTCGATGCGCAGCTCGGCCGCGTAGCTCCCGGCCGAGCCTTCCCAGATGCGCGCGAAGGCGGCCAAGGGGGCGGCGAAGGCCTCCTGGCCGGCCGCGGGGGCCCAGCTGCGGTTGCTGCTGCGGTGCCAGTCGTTGAGGGCCCGGAGGCCGGCGGCGGCGTTGGCCGGGGGAGCAGCAACGGGCGGAGGAGCGGTCTGCGCCTCCGGTTGCGGCTCGACGGGCGGAGCATCGAGCGGGACGAAGACCGGGGTCCCCTCCTCCGGGCCGGCGGCTTCGACCGGAGCCTCCTCGGGCCAGAACCTCCAGGCGAGGGCGGCCACGAAGAGCACCAGGAACAACGGCAGGAGCTTCTTCACTCCGGCATTCTGCCGATCACGGATGGCCGAGACAAGGAAGAGGACTCGGCTTTGACCGATCGGCGGTGCGGGGAGCGGCGGGCGACCCGGACAAGAAGCAACCCCGCCGGGACCAGCCCGGCGGGGCTCCGCTTCAGCGACGGCGGCAAGGGGGGAGAGGACGGTAAGTCCCTCGTAGCGAGGTGGGCTCCGCCTGGCCCGGTTCACCCGGTCCAGAGTCAGGATCCCTTCAGAGAGCTGTCGGACTCCCGGCCTGTGTCCCCTGGCTTTCGCCGCGAAACACACTCTGAATGTAACACCCGGGGCTGCCGGCGCAACGAGATTTTCGCGTGTGGATCAGGCGTCGATCCGGTGGAGTCCGACGCGGGCGACGAGGCCCTCGCGCAGCTCCCACTCGCGCGCTTCCGCGCCCGCTTCCGCGCTCCACTCGATGCCGTCCGGCGCGAGCACTTCCTCGGCGATCCACGCGCCGTGCTCCTCGACCACCGCCCGCAGCTCGGCGTCGCCGGTGACCCGGACGCGCACGCGGTCGCTGACCTCGAGCCCGCTGTCGCGGCGCTGGTTCTGGATGCGGTTGAGGAGCTCGCGCGCGAGTCCCTCGCGGGCCAGCTCGGGCGTGATCTCGGTGACCAGGCCGATCGTCACGACGCCGTCGGAAGCGGCCTCGAGGCCTTCGACGCTCAGCGTCTCGAGCACCACGTCCTCGCCGTCGAGCTCGTAGGCGCGGTCCTCGACTCGGACCGTGGCCTTCGCGCCGCCCTGCAGCGAGAAGAGGGTCTCGCGGTCGAGCCCGGCGATCTGCGCGGCGAGCGCCTTCATGTCCTTGCCCGCCCGCTTGCCCAGGCGCGGGAAGTTCGGCTTGGCCTTCACCTGGAGGAAGTCCGGGGTGCCGTCCACCCACTCGACCTCCCGGACGTTCAACTCCTCGCGCAGGGCGGCTTCGTAGTCGCGCGGGCTGGCCGGCAGGCGGTCCTCCTGCGCCACGTGGACGATCAGCCGCGACAGGGGTTGGCGCACGCGGATCTGCACCCGCTCGCGCAGGCTGCGACCGAGCGTCGCCGCGCGCAGGACCGGGTCCATGGCGGCCTCGAGGGCGGGGTCGTGGTCCTCGGCGGCGAAGTCCTCGCCCGCGGCAGGATCGGGGAAGAGCTCGAGGTGGACGCTCTGCTCGCTCCCGGTGAGCTCGCGCCAGATCGCGTCGCTCAGGAAGGGCACCACGGGCGCGGTCATGCGCACCAGAGCGTGCAACACCTCGTGGAGCGTGGCGAAAGCCGCGGCCTGGCTCTCGTCACCCTCGGCGCCCCAGAAACGGCGCCGATTGCGGCGGATGTACCAGTTCGACAGCTCGTCGACGAGGAAGCGCTCGAGCCGGCGCAGCGCGTCGGCCGGGACGAGGCGGTCCCAGGCCTCGATGCATCCAGCGGCGGCGGCCGCGGCGCGGGACAGGATCCAGCGGTCGATGGCCGGACGGCCCGACCGCGCGGGGCGCGGGGCGGCGGCGTCCCACGACTCGGTGCGCGCGTAGAGGGCGAAGAAGTCGTAGCTCGAGGTGAGCGTGCCGAGCACGCGGCGGCGCACCTCGGCGATCCCCTGGTCGTCGTAGCGCCGCGAGAGGTGGGCGGCGCCGCCGCCGAGCAGGCTCCAGCGGATCGAGTCGACGCCGTGGGCCGCCACCGCCTCCCACGGGTCCACCGTGTTGCCGAGCCGCTTCGACATCTTCTGGCCGTTGCGGTCGAGCAGCAGGCCGTTGACCAGGCAGGAGCGGTAGGAGCTGCCCGGTTCGAGGCGAGGCAGCGGCTCGCCCCACAGCTCGCCGGAGGCCCACAGCTCCTCGTCCACCGTGGTCAGGAAGACCGCGATCGCGTGCAGCGTGTAGAACCAGCCGCGCGTCTGGTCGAGGCCCTCGGCGATGAAGCCGGCCGGGAACTGCTCGGCGACGAGTTCGCGGTTCTCGAAGGGCCAGTGGTACTGCGCGAGCGGCATCGACCCGCTGTCGAACCAGCAGTCGATCACCTGCGGCACGCGGCGCATGGTGCCGCCGCAGCCCTGGTGGCCGCAGGGGAAGTCGATCGCGTCGACCACCGGGCGGTGCGGATCGAAGCCCTCCGGCAGGCCGCCGGCGCGCTCGCCGAGCTCGGCGAAGCTCTCGACGCAATGCCAGTGTCCCTCTTCGCGGTCGCACATCCACACCGGCAGCGGGGTGCCCCAGTAGCGGTCGCGCGACAGCGCCCAGTCGATGTTGTTCTCGAGCCACTCGCCGAAGCGGCCCTCTCCGATCTCGGTGGGCGCCCAGCGGATGCGGCGGTTCTCCGCCACCATGCGGTCCTTGTACTCGGTCGTGCGCAGGAACCAGGCCGGAGCGGGGAAGTAGATCAGCGGCGTCTCGCAGCGCCAACAGTGCGGGTAGCTGTGGCGGTACTGCGTGCGCTTGACCAGCCGCCCGCGGTCGCGCAGGTCGTCGCCCAGCGCCTTGTTCGCGTCGCGGAAGAAGGTGCCGGCGGCGACGCCGGCGACCTCGCACAGGAAGCGGGCCTCCTCCCCCACCGCCAGGGTGGCCTGGATCCCCTCGCTGACCGCCAGGCGGTAGTCGTCCGCCCCGTAGGGCGCGAGGTGGACCACGCCGGTCCCCTCCTCGGCGCTGACGTAGTCGTCCGCCAGGACGACGTGGACGCGGCTGCCCTCGTGCACCACGCGGCCGCCCTCGAAGTGGAACAAGGGCTCGTAGGCGAGGCCCACGAGGTCGGCGCCGCGGACCGTGCCGAGGACCTCGTGGGCGTCCTCACCGAAGACCTCGGCCACCTTCTCCGCGAGCAGCACCCAGCGGCCCCGCTCGTTGGCGATCACGGCGTACTCGAAGCCGGGATTGACGCAGGCCCCCATGTTGGAGGGCAGCGTCCACGGCGTGGTCGTCCAGGCGACCAGCGCGGCGCCCTCGAGCAGCGCGGCGCGCGCGGGGTCGGTGTCGTCCGTCACGCCCTTGAGGGGGAAGCTGACCCACACGGAGGGGTCGTCGAGGTCGCGGTAGCCCTGGCCGACCTCGTGGCTGCTCAGGCCGGTGCCGCAGCGACCGCACCACGGCAGCACCTTGTGGCCGCGGTAGAGCAGCCCGTTCTTGGCGAAGCGCGACAGCAGGAACCAGACCGACTCGACGTAGCCGGCGTGGAAGGTGACGTAGGGGTCGTCGTAGTCGAGCAGGTAGCCGGTGCGGGCCGAGAGCCGCTCCCACTCCTCCTTGTAGGTGAACACCGAGTCGCGGCAGGCCTGGTTGAAGCGGCCGATGCCGAGCTCCTCGATCTCGGGCTTGCCGCTGATGCCCAGCTCCTTCTCGACCTGCAGCTCGACGGGAAGGCCGTGCGTGTCCCAGCCGGCCTTCCGCAGCACGCGCTCGCCGCGCATCGTGTGGAAGCGGCAGACGGCGTCCTTCAGGGTGCGCGCGAGCAGGTGGTGGATGCCCGGCTTGCCGTTGGCGGTCGGCGGGCCCTCGTAGAACACGAAGGGCGCGGCCCCTTCGCGGGCCTGCAGCGTGCGGTGCAGCAGGTCCTGGCGCTCCCAGTCGTCCAGCATCCGGCGCTCGAAGGCGTCGGGCTGGTCGAGGAACTCGCGGCTCAGCGGCTGGAACATGGCCGCGGATTGTAGGGGCGCGGGGCTGGAAGCCGGGCCCGCCCGGGCCGTATCGTGCGCCGTCCGTGCCCGCTCCCCTTCCCGACACCCTCCGCCGCGTCTTCGGCCACGACGACTTCCGTCCGGGCCAGCGCGAGATCGTCGAGTCGGTGCTGGACGGCCGGCCGACGATCGCGGTGCTCCCGACCGGCGGCGGAAAGTCGCTGTGCTACCAGCTGCCCGCGGTGCTCTGCGAGGGCACGGCCCTCGTGCTCAGCCCGCTCATCGCGCTGATGAAGGACCAGGTGGACGCGCTCACGGCCATCGGCGTCCCCGCGGCGCGCATCACCAGCGCGGACCCGCCCGAGGAGCAGGAGGCCGCCCTCCGCCGCCTGGCCGCCGGCGAACTGGACCTCGTCTACGCCGCGCCCGAACGGCTGCGCAGCGGCCGCTTCCTCGACGCGCTGGTGCGCGCGCGGCTGTCGCTCGTGGCGGTGGACGAGGCCCACTGCGTCAGCGAGTGGGGCCACGACTTCCGCCCCGACTACCGTGGGATCCGGCCGCTGGTCGAGCGCCTCGAGCCGGCGCGCTACGCCGCCTTCACCGCCACCGCCACGCCCGAGGTGCGGCAGGAGCTGGGTGAAGCGCTCGGCATGGGCGAGCCGGCGCTCTTCGTGCGCGGGTTCAACCGCGCCAACCTGCACCTCGCGGTCGAGCGGGCCCGCGGCGAAGCGGAGCGCCGCCAGCGCCTCGCCGCCCTGCTGCGCGAGCACCGCGGCGAGGGGCCGGCCCTGGTCTACACCGCCACCCGCAAGCAGGCCGAGGAGGGCGCCGAGGCGATGCGGGCCGCCGGCTTCCGCGCCCACCACTACCACGCCGGGCTCGAGGGCGAGGAGCGCCACCGCCTGCAGGAGCTCTTCCTCGCCGGCGAGTGCGACGCCATGGTGGCGACCAACGCCTTCGGCATGGGCATCGACAAGCCGGACATCCGGCTGGTGGTCCACCTCGCGCTGCCGGCCTCGCTCGAGGCCTACTACCAGGAGGTGGGCCGCGCCGGCCGCGACGGCGAACCGGCGCGCGCGGTGCTGCTCTTCACCCTGCAGGACGTGCGCACGCGCGAGTTCCTCATCCAGCGCGAAGACGCCGAGCAGGAGGCCTTCTCCCCCGAGGAGGAGCTCGCCCGGCAGCACCACCGGGAGGGCGCGCAGCGGCGCCTGCAGCGCATGACGCGCTTCGCCACCGGCGCCGCCTGCCGCCGGCTGACCGTGCTCGAGTACTTCGGCGACCCGGCGGCGGAGGACTTCCGCGCCGGCTGCGCCTCCTGCGACCGCTGCGACGCCGGGCCGCCGCCCGAGCTGAGCGACGAGCAGCACCTGGTCGTGCGCAAGGCGCTGTCCGGCATCGCGCGCGTGGACGGGCGCTTCGGGCGCCAGCGCATCGCCGACGTCCTCGTCGGCAGCCGCAGCAAGGCCGTGACGCAGTCCGGGCTGGACGAGCTGAGCACCTTCGGCCTGCTCGCCGACCACCCGAAGACCTTCGTCCTCGACCTGCTCGACGCCCTCGAGGCCGCCGGGCTGGCCCGCACCACCACCGGGGACTACCCCCTGCTGGCGATGACCGCGGCCGGGGTCGAGGTGATGAAGGACGAGCGGCGCGTGGCGGTGCCGTGGCCGCAGGCCCCCGTCCCCCGCCCCCAGGCGCGCAAGCCGCGCCGGCAGGCCGTGACCGCGCCGGACGAGTTCGCGGCCGACCCGGCTACTGCGGCCGGCTTCGAGCGGCTGCGCAGCTGGCGCTACGGCGTGGCGCAGGAGCTCGGCAAGCCGGCCTTCACCGTGTTCAGCGACGCCACCCTGCGCGCCATCGCCGCGAGCGAGCCGCACGACGTCGACGAGCTTGCGCAGGTCAAGGGCGTCGGGCCGGCCAAGCTCGAGCGCTGGGGCGAGGCCGTCCTCGCCGCGCTGCACAGCGCCTGAGCTCAGCTCGCCGACGGGTGCCAGATCGTCTTCATCTCGACGAAGGGTTCGATCCAGTACGGCGAGTGGCACTCGCGCTCGTCGTACCAGTCGTCCCCGTCGACGCCGCGCACCGTGACGCGCTTGATGTTCTCCGCCGCGCCGGCCTCGAGGGTGCGCCGCGCAGCCGCGCCGCAGCCCGCAGCGTGGAGGCCGATCACCTCGCGGTGGCCGGCCAGGACCTCGAGCAGCTCCTCGTGCACCGCGGTGAGCAGGTTGACCACACCTCCCGGGACGTCCGAAGTGGCGCAGACCTCGCCGAACAGGGCGGTGGCCAGCGGGTGGGCCTCGGAGCCGACCGCGACGACGGTGTTCCCGGCGCAGAGCGGCGGCGCGATCAGCGAGACCAGGCCGAGCAACGGCTCCTCGTCCGGCGCCACCACCCCGATCACCCCGCAGGGCTCCGGGACGGTGAAGTTGTAGTACGGGCCGGCGACCGGGTTGGAGTTGCCCAGCACCTGCGGGAACTTGTCCGCCCACCCGGCGAAGGCGACGAGGCGGTCGACCGCGGCCGCCACCTCGCGCCGCGCGCGCCGCAGGCCGCCCGGGACGGTCGCGGCCAGCGCCGCGGCCATCTCCTCGGCCTTGCCCTCGAGCATCTCGGCCATGCGGTAGAGGATCTGCCCGCGGTTGTAGGCGTCGCGCCGCTTCCAGCCCGGCAGGGCCTTGCGCGCCGCCTCGACCGCCTCGCGCAGGTCCTTGCGCGAGGCCCGGCACAGGTGGGCGAGCACCTTGCCGCGCGCATCGGTCACCGGCAGGCTGCGGCCGGATTCGCTGCGCGGGAAGCCGCCGCCGACGAAGAGCTTGTAGGTCTTGGTCACGGTCAGTCGTGAGGGAGAGGCCATCAGCGCAGCTCCAGGTAGGGACGCAGGCCCTGCCGGCCGCCCTCGCGGCCGAAGCCCGATTCCTTGAAGCCGCCAAAGGGCGAGGCGGCGTCGAAGCGGTTGTAGGTGTTGCACCAGACCACGCCAGCCTGCAGGCGCGCAGCCATCTCGAAGATCTTCGAGCCCTTGTCGGTCCACACACCCGCGGCCAGGCCGTAGGGAGTGTTGTTGGCCCGGGTCAGGGCCTCCTCCGGGGTGCGGAAGCTCATCACCGCGAGCACCGGGCCGAAGACCTCCTCGCGGGCCAGGGTGTCGGCCGGCTGCACGCCGGTGAAGTAGCTCGGCCGGCACCAGTAGCCCTTCTCGGGCAGCGGGTCGTCGTGGCACTCGTGCAGCGCTCCCCCCTCCTCGAGGCCGACCCGCAAGTAGTGGCGGATGCGCTCGAGCTGCGCAGCGGAATTGATCGCCCCGACGTCGGTGTTCTTGTCGAGCGGGTCGCCGACGCGCAGGCTGCGCAGGCGCCAGTCGAGCTTCTCGAGCACCTCGTCGAGCACCCCCTCCTGCACGAACAGGCGCGAGCCGGCGCAGCAGACCTGGCCCTGGTTGAAGTAGATGGCATCCACCACCCCCTCCACGGCCTGGTCGAGGCTGGCGTCGTCGAAGACGATGTTGGCCGACTTGCCGCCGAGCTCGAGGGTGAGCCGCTTGCCCGTCCCGGCGGCCGCCGCGGCGAGCTTCTTGCCGACCTCGGTGCTGCCGGTGAAGGCCAGCTTGCGCACCTTGGCGTGCGCGGCCAGCGCGGCGCCGGTCTCCCCGGCGCCGGTGACCACGTTGACCACGCCGGGCGGCAGCTCGCACTCCTGCAGGATCTCGGCCAGGCGCAGCGCGGTGAGCGGGGTGGTCTCGGCCGGCTTGAGGACCACGGTGTTGCCGCAGGCGAGGGCCGGGGCCAGCTTCCACGCCGCCATGAGCAGCGGGAAGTTCCAGGGGATGATCTGCCCGCAGACCCCGACCGGCCGCGCCTCGCGCCCGGGGAAGGCGTAGTCGAGCTTGTCCGCCCACCCCGCGTGGTAGAAGAAGTGCTTGGCCGCCTCGGGGACGTCGACGTCGCGCGACTCCTGGATGGGCTTGCCGCCGTCCAGGGTCTCGAGGATGGCCAGCTCGCGCGCGCGCTCCTGGATGCGCCGGGCGATGCGGAACAGGTACTTGGCGCGCTCGCGGCCGGGCAGCCGCGCCCACCCCGCCTGCGCCTTGCGCGCCGCCTCGACGGCGCGGTCGACGTCCTCGGCGCAGCCGGCGGCGACCTCCGAGAGCTCCTCCTCGGTGGCCGGGTTGGTGGTCGCGAAGTGCTTGCCGCGCGCCGGGGCGACGAACTCCCCGCCGATGAAGTGGCCGTGGCGCGCCGCGATCTCGACCGGCGTGGTCTCGGGGGCGGGCGCGTAGTCCCAGTCCAGGCCGGCGGACTCGGGGAGGGTCTCGGGGGAACTCATCTCAGGACTCCGTGAGGTCGTGGTCGGCGACGTAGACGCCGTCGCGCTGCTTGAGGATCTGGCGCACCACGTCGTTGGCCAGCGAGGAGGCGCCGAAGCGGAACAGGTCCGGGGTCAGCCAGTCCGGGCCGAGGGTCTCCTTCAGCATGACCAGGTAGTGCAGCGCCTGCTTCGCGGTGCGGATGCCGCCGGCCGGCTTCACGCCGATGCGCCGGCCGGTGCGGCGGAAGTGGTCGCGCACGGACTCCATGAGGACCAGGGTCACCCCCATCGTCGCGGCCGGCTGCACCTTGCCGGTCGAGGTCTTGACGAAGTCGGCGCCGGCCTCGATGGCCAGGTCGCTGGCGTGGCGCACGAGGTCGTAGGTCTCGAGCTCGCCGGTCTCGAGGATCACCTTGAGGTGGGCCGGGCCGCAGGCCTCCTTGACCGCGCCGATCTCCTGGAAGACCTGGTTCTCGCCGCCGGCCAGGAAGGCGCCGCGGCTGATCACCATGTCGATCTCGTCGGCGCCGTCCTCGACCGCGCTGCGCACCTCGGCGACCCGCAGGGGCAGGGCCAGCTGCCCGCTCGGGAAGGCGGTGGCCACGCTCGCGACCTTCACCCCCGTCCCGTCGAGCTCCTCGCGGGCCTGGGCGACGAAGCGCGGGTAGACACAGACCGCCGCCACGCTCGGGACGGAGGGGTCGCCCTCGACGGGCTGCACCGCCTTGCGGCAGAGCGCGCGGATCTTCTCCGGCGAGTCCTTCCCCTCCAGCGTGGTGAGGTCGGTCATCGCCAGGGCGAGCCGCAGGCCCTGGGTCTTGGTCTCCTTCTTGAGGGAGCGCCGCGTGAACTGGGCGGCGCGGGCATCGGCCGCGACGCGATCGACGGGTCGGATCCGCATGGCCGCCATCTTACGGCCGGCCGCGCCCGCGCCCGAGCGCTCAGTCCACCAGCTGCGACAGCAGGCGGAAGCTCGCCAGGCGGTCGCCCGGCAGCGCGAAGCACAGTCCGGCGCGCATCGAGTAGACCAGGCCGCTGTCGGTAAGGATGCGGACCGTGTCGGCCTCCTGCCCGTCGCGGGCGCCGCTCTCCATCGGATGCCAGCGACCGGCCTCGTCGAGGACCTGGCAGGCCGGGTCGATGCCGATCTCGGCGTAGCGGAAGCGCCGCTCGCGGCCGAAACCGTGCAGGCGCAGCGTCCGGCGGACGCTGGTCTCCTCGAGGGCCAGGCCGGCGACCGCGCTCTGGTGCTCCCAGCTGTCGCCCGCGCGGAGGGCGCGCAGGGGCCGGGGGACGGACAGGGCGAGGGCCAGGGCGCCGTCGGCGCGCTTCAGGCCTTCCTCGCCGAAGTAGAGCTCCATCTCGGGCGGCAGCTCCCCCGCCGCCGCGAGGCTGGCCGCGACCTTCTCGTGCAGGCCTTCGAGGCCGCGCAGCTCCGTGACCTCGCCGTCCTCGCGCAGGAGGAAGCGGATCTCGGCGTCGCGCAGGCCGGCCGACCAGGCGGCGAGGAGTTCGCGGCAGGAGGACTGCGCGTCGTCGCTCGGCACCTGCAGGTCTCCTTCGTAGACGTAGCGGCCGTCGGCCCAGTCGTACCGGCACTCCCCCTTCTGCAGGCGGAGGTGCCAGTCGACGAACTGGCCGGCGACGGCGAAACCCTCGGGGGTGCTCTCGACGCAGCGCAGGCGCAGCTCGTAGCGGAAGGTCCACAGGCTGCTGGCGTCCTCGGCGGGCGTCACCTCGGATTCGAAGCGGACGCCCTGCCGCCAGATCTTGCCCGGAGCGAGCCGGACGTGCAGACGCGCCTGCTGAGCGTCCAGGGAGGCCTCCTGGACACTGGTCTGCCCCTTGAGGGACGCTCCACCCAGGAGAAGGGTGGCGGCGAGGGCGACGGTGGTGAGGTGCGGGACCTGCATGCGCAGGGTTTCGGCCGTTGGCCGCAGCAGCTTAAGCCCCGGGAGAACCCGGTAACACCCTATCGGCCGGAGGGTGCTCCCGGATGAGACAGGACACGGCCCGCTCCTCGGCGCAGAACAGCAACTCGACGACCTGGTCTCCGCACCAGACGACCGCGCGTTGGCCCCATTCCCTGCCCCAGCGGCAGGCCTCCGACCGGCTCCAGCCGCGGACGGCGAAGCCCTCCTCGCGCCAGGACGGCTCCACTCCGGGCAGGCTCGCGCCGTGGGCCGGGCTCCACTCCGCCCCGGTGGCCACCAGGTCGCGGAGGAGGCGGGCGTTGGCCGCCTCGTTCTCGGCCCAGGGGCGCTCCGCGGAGTCCGGGTTCCAGGCGGTGATCAGGGTGAGGCTGCGATCCCGCGCCGGCGGTGTGAGCGCGCCGTCCAACGACCAGCGCCGCTGCTCCCCCGCGTCGGGGAAGACGTAGAGGGAGGCGCGGTAGACCGCCGTCCAGTCGGGTGCGTCGCTCACGCCGGCACTTTAGCCCCTCCCCGCGCCGGACTAGGCTGGCGCCATGAGGGAACTCGTGGTCTCCCGACATCCCCTGGTGGCCGACCTGCTCGCGCGGCTGCGCGACCGCGGCACGCGCCCCGCCGACTTCCGCGACCTGGTTCGCCGCCTCGCGACCCTGCTCGGCGTCGAGGCGACCGCCGACCTCCCGCTCGACGCCGTCGAGGTCGAGACCCCGCTGACCCGCTGCGCCGCCGCGCGGGTGCAGACCCGGATCGGCCTGGTGCCGATCCTGCGCGCCGGCCTCGGCATGGTCGACGGCCTCCTCGACCTGCTGCCCGACGCCGAGGTCTGGCACCTCGGGCTCTACCGCGACGAGGAGTCGCTGCAGCCGGTCGAGTACTACAACAAGCTCGACCCGGCGCGTCCGGTTCGCCGCGCGCTGGTGCTCGACCCGATGCTCGCCACCGGCGGCTCGGCCGCGGCCGCCATCGCCGTGCTGCGCCGCTGGGGCGTCGAGGAGATCCGCTTCCTCGGCATCCTCGGCGCGCCCGAGGGGGTGGAGGCGCTCCACGCCGCGGATCCGGGCGTCCGCATCCACCTCGGCGCCCTCGACGAGCGGCTGGACGAGCGCGGCTACATCCTGCCGGGCCTCGGTGACGCCGGCGACCGGCAGTTCGGCACGCTGGCCCCCGAGCCGGCCTGAGGAGGGGTCCGGGCGGCGCCCCTCCGGTGCTAGACTCCGCGGCGAGGATGGAGATCCCCCCTCTGGATTTCGGCTCGGGCTCGAGTTTCGACGAGGCCGAGCGCGAGACGCTCCACCAGCTCCACCGGACGCTGGCCGAGCAGGACCATCCGCTGGCCGCGCCGCTGACCGTCTCGCTGGTCGAGAACATCGCCCGCGTCGGGCAGCTCGGCGCCGCGCTGCACGCCTACCCGCCGGTCTTCGGCGAGCGCACGCTCGGCGGACGGCAGCGCGGCCGCCAGACCCTCGTGGACCTCCTCCGCGGCGCCGAGGACGCCAGCATCGAGCTCTACGTGCCGACGCGCGCGGTCGTCGGCCGCGCGCTGGTGATCGCCGAGATGAACGTCTGGCGCCTCGCCAGCTACCTCCACGACGAGGTGCTCGGCGGCGAGGGCGGCCTGCGCGACGAGATCGACCACTGGCTGCACGGCTGCGTCTACTCGCTGCTGGCGGAGGACATCCTGCGCTCGATCGCGGTGGACGAGAACATGGCGGAGGCCATCCGCGGCCACGCCGTGGACGCGCTGTGCGAGATGTGGGAGAGTCGCCACACCCTCGGCGCGCGCCACTTCTTCCCGCTGCTCGCCGCCACCTGGGCCGCGCGCCGCCGCATCCGCGTGAGCGTCGGAACCCTGCTCGGCGTGTCCGAGATCTTCCGCCTGCTCCAGGCGGGCGGCGACCCGGAGTTCGTCACCTACTTCTCCCGTTCGCGCATCAGCCAGGACGAGGAGCAGGCCTTCCAGGAGTTCCTGATCGGAGCCTCGGTCGAGGACATCCACTCGCTGGCCCAGTTCATGGAGACCAGCGGTCGCACCAGCGTGAGCGCCGAGGACGCCGAGGTGCGGCGGCGCCTGTTCCGCGAGGGCGGCGAGATCCACGAGTGCGTGCGCTTCTACGAGTTCTTCCGCGCGCGGCACACCGCCGCCGTCGCGCGGCGCATCAAGGACCTGCCGGGGCCGAAGAAGACCGCCGAGGAGTACGTGATGATCTACTTCCTCGACCGACGGCACGGGGCCGCCGCGGCCACCGCCTGAGCGCGTGCCCGAACTCCCCGAGGTCGAGACCACCCGACGCGGGATCGAGCCCCACCTGCTGGGGAAGCGGCTGCGCGGCGCGGAGGTGCGCCGGGCGAAGCTGCGCCTGCCGGTGCCGCGCGCGCTCGACGCCACCCTCGCCGGCGTGCGGATCACGGCGGTCGAGCGCCGCGCGAAGTACCTCGTGCTGCGTTGGGACGACGGCTCGCTGATCAGCCACCTGGGGATGTCGGGCAGCTGGCGGGTCGTCCGCGAGGGCGAGGAGCCCGGGAAGCACGACCACCTCGACCTGCTGCTCCCCGCGCGCCGGCGCCTGCGCTACCGCGACCCGCGACGCTTCGGGCTCCTGGTGGCCGGCGGCCCGCGACCGGAGGAGCACCGGCTGCTGCGCGGCCTCGGCCCCGAGCCGCTCGGCGCGGACTTCCACGGCGGCCACCTCCACGCGGCCTTCGCGGGACGGCGCGCGGCGGTCAAGCCGCTGCTGCTCGACTCCCGCATCGTGGTCGGGGTCGGCAACATCTACGCCTGCGAGGCCTTGTTCAGCGCCGGGATCCGCCCGACCACCCCCGCCGGGCGGCTGAGCCGGCCGCGCTGTGAGCGCCTGGCCGAGGAGATCCGCGCCGTCCTGGCCCACGCCGTGGAGGTCGGCGGCACGACCCTGCGCGACTTCCTCGGCACGGGGGGCGAGCCGGGCTACTTCGCCCAACAGCTGAAGGTCTACGGACGAGAGGGAGAGCCCTGCCGACGCTGCGGCGGGCCGGTCCGGCGGCGCGTCCAGGCCCAGCGCTCGACCTTCCACTGCCCCCGATGCCAACGCTGACCCCATGCCCATCCCCTCTTGCGAGGCTCTGGCCTTGCCATGATTCGAACGTTCGTTTAAAACGCCTGACCATGACGGAAGCCGACACCCGCTCGCGCATCCTCGACGCCGCCGAGGAGCAGTTCGCTTCCAAGGGCTTCTCCGCCGCCAGCCTGCGTGGGATCACCCAGGCCTCCGAGGTCAACCTGGCCTCGGTCCACTACCACTTCGGATCCAAGGACGGCCTCCTCCACGAGCTGGTGCGCTCGCGCTTCGCACCGATCTGCCGCGAGCGCCTCGTCAGCCTCGACCAGGCGGAGGCCGCTCACGCCCCCGGCCCGGTCCCGCTCGAGGAGGTCGTCCGGTTGTTCCTCGCCCCGGTCCTGCGCCGCTTCGCCGACGCCGCCAGCCCCTTCCCCCGCCTGATCGGGCGGCTCCACCTCGACCCGCACCCCGACCTCTTCCGCTGGATGCGCGAGCTCCTCGAGCCGACGGTCGAGCGCTACCTCGACGCGCTGCAGCGCTGCCTGCCCGGGGTGCCGCGGCACCGGCTCTTCCTCCGCGCCTCCTTCATGCTCGGCTCGATGATCCACCTGCTCTGCAACGGCCGGCTCCAGCGCGAGGCCTTCGGGGTGGAGGACGCCGCCTACGAGGACGCCGATCTCCTCCTCGATGAACTCGTGCGCTACAGCAGCGCCGGCCTGGCCCATGCCTAAGCCCGCCCTCCCCCTCCTCCTGCTCGCGGCGGCGGCCTGCGTCCAGCCGCGCGAGGCGCCGGACCCGCTCGAACAGCTCCCGCTGCCCGAGGCGTGGGGAACCGACGAGGTTCCCGGTGAGCCCGTCCCGACCGATCCCTGGTGGCGCGGCTTCCAGGACGCCGGGCTCGACGCCGCCGTGGACGAAGCCCTCGCAGCCAACCACGAGCTGGCCGCGGTGGCCGCGCGCCTCGCCGCGGCGATGGCCGAGGCGGAGGCCGCCAGCGGCCTGGAGCTCCCGACCGTCGGCGCTGGCCTGAACCTGTCGAAGAGCCGGCGCAACTTCATCGGGCTGCCGATCCCCGGCGCCAGCGGCGGCGTGCTGGCCGTCGAGAGCGAGAGCCACGCCCTGAGCCTCGACCTGTCCTGGGAGGCCGACCTCTGGGGCCGGCTCGAGGCCGGTGAACGCGCGGCGCTCGCCGAGGCCGGGGCGGTCGAGGCGGACGCCCGCGCCACCGCCCTGCTCGTCACCGGCCAGGTCGGCAAGGCCTGGTTCTCGCTGGCCGCCGCCCAGCAGCGCCTCGAGTTGGCGAGCGAGGCCCGGCGCTGGGCCGAGGAGGACCGCGACGCGATCCGCCGGCGCTTCGACCGCGGCCGGGCCGTGGCCGCCGAGTTCCACGCCGCCGAGTCCCGCGTGGCCCGGAGCGCGGAGGCCGAGCAGGCGGCGGCCGACGGCCTCGGCGCCGCAGCGCGCGCGCTGGAGCAGCTGCTCGGCCGCTATCCGGCCGGGCGGAGCCGCGCCGGGGCCCTCCCGCCCCTCCCTGCCGCCGTGCCGGCGGGCCTCCCCGCCGAACTGATCGCCAGGCGCCCGGACCTGCGCGCCACCGAGGCGCGGCTCCGCGCCGCGCTCGCCCGCGCCGACCAGGCCGAGGCGACCCTCTACCCCCGGCTGAGCCTGACCACTTCGGTCGGGACCTCCACCGCCGACCTGGGAGAGCTCCTGAACGGCGACTTCCGCGTCTGGAGCCTGGGCGCCGGCATCGCCGCGCCGCTGTTCCAGGGCGGCCGCCTGCGCGCGCAACTCGACAGCGCCGAAGCGCGCGCCGAAGAGGCCTCCGCCCGCTTCCTCCAGCGAGCCCTCGGCGCCTACGCGGAGGTCGAGGGCGCGCTCGAGGCCGAGCAGCGCCTGCGCTCGCGCCTCGAGCTCGCCGCGGCGGCTTCGGCCTCGGCGGACGCCGCCGCCGCCTCCGCCGAGCGGCGCTTCGCCTCCGGCCTGCTCGAGGCCGGCGCGCTGATCGACGCCCGCGAGGCCGCCCGCGCCCAGCGCGCGGCGGTGCTCGAGCTGCGCCTCCTCCTGCTCCTCAACCGGGTGGACCTCCACCTCGCCCTGGGTGGCGGCTTCGCCACCGAACCGCGATGAAGACCCTCCTCCGCATCCTGCTCCCGATCGCCGTGCTCGCCGCCGGTGTCGCCGTCCTGAAGTGGCAGATCCTCAGCCGGCCCGTCCTGGCCGACCAGGAGCCGCGGACCTACGTGCCGCTGGTCGAGGTGCTCCCGCTCGCCCCGGAGACCGTGCGCCTGCAGGTCGAGGCCAACGGCGTGGTCGAGGCCGAGGATCCCCTCCCGCTGGCCCCGGAGGTCGGCGGCCGGGTGGTCGGGATCGCCGAGGAACTCGTCGAGGGCGGCCGGGTCGATGCCGGCGCCGTCCTCTTCCGCATCGACCCCGCCGACGCCGGCACCGCGCTGGCCGCCGCCGAGGCGGCGCTCCAGGGCGCGCGCGCGGCCCTCGAGCTCGAGGAGGCCGCCGCCGCCGCCTCGGTCGCCGACTGGAACGAGCTCGGCGAGGGCGAGCCGGGCGCGCTGGTGCGCCGCGAGCCGCAGCTGGCCGCGGCTCGCGCGGAGCTCGCCGCGCGGGAGGCCGCGCGGGACCGCGCTGCCCGCGACCTGGCCCGATGCGAGGTGCGCGCCCCCTTCGACGCGCGCGTGCAGACCGTCGATCTCGCGCTGGGCCAGATCCTCGCGCCGGGCGTCCCGGTGGCCCGGCTCCTCCCCGCCGACACGGCCTGGCTCCGCCTGCCGCTCCCGCTGCACGAGCTCGGCCACCTCGGCATCCAGCCCGGCGCCAGCGGGCTCGCGGCGCCGGTGGAGGTCCAGGCCGAGATCGGCGGCGGGACGGTGCGCCGGGAGGGACGCCTGGAGCGCCTCCGCCCCGACCTCGACCCCGCCAGCCGCATGCTCCACGGCCTGGTGCGCATCGAGCAGCCCTTCGGCACCGACGGCCTGCCCGCCCTGCCGCCCGGGGTCTTCGCCCGGGCCGTCCTCACCGGCCGCAGCGTGGACGGGCTGTTCCGCGTCCCCCGGCCGGCCATGCGCGAGGGCGACGTGGTCCACCTCGCCGACGACGAGGACCGCCTCGTCCTCCGCCCCGTCCGCGTGCTGCAGTGGACCGCCGACGCCGCGCTGGTCGAGGCAGGGCTCGCCGCCGGCGAGCGCCTGGTGCTGACCGCGCTGCCGGTGGCCGCCGCCGGGATGCAGCTCGAGGTGCGCGAGGCCGGGCGATGAAGGGCCTCGTCGCCTGGTTCGCGCGCAACCCGGTCGCCGCCAACCTGCTCATGGCGACCGTCGTGGTCGCCGGCCTGCTCACCGTCGGCGGCCTCCGCCAGGAGGTCGTGCCCACCCTGGTGGTCGAGAGCGCGACGGTCACGGTGCCCTACCCCGGCGCCTCCCCCGCCGAGGTCGAGGAGTCGATCTGCATGCGGATCGAGGAGGCGGTGTCCGGTCTGTCCGGGGTGGACGAGGTGCGCTCCACGGCCGACGAGGGCGTGGGCAGCGTGATCGTGGACTTCCTCGAGGGCCAGGACCGCGCCAAGATGCTCGACGACATCAAGGCGGAGGTGGACCGCATCGACAGCTTCCCGGTGGACGCCGAGGAGCCCGTGGTCTCGCTGGTCGAGGTCAACCTCAAGGTCCTCAGCATCGCCGTGTGGGGCGAGGCCGACGGCCTCACCCTCCGCCGCGTGGCCGAGGAGGTGCGCGAGGAGCTCAGCGCGCTGTCCGAGGTCTCGCTGGTCCGCTTCGCCAACGCCGAGCCCTACGAGATCGCGGTCGAGGTCAGCGAGGAAGCCCTGCAGCGCCACGGCCTGAGCTTCGACCAGGTGGTGGGCGCGGTGCGCGCGGCCTCCCTGGACCTGCCCGGCGGCTCGGTGAAGACCCGCGGCGGCGAGGTCCTGTTGCGCGGCAAGGGTCAGGTCTACCGCGGCCGCGAGTTCGCCGAGCTCCCGCTGATCAGCGGGGCGGACGGCGCGCTGGTCCGGATCGGGGACGTCGCCTCGGTGCGCGACGGCTTCGCCGACACCGACCAGAGCACGCGCTTCAACGGCCACCCCGCGGTGCTGCTCGACGTGTTCCGCGTCGGCAGCCAGGACGCCCTCACCATCGCCCGCGCCACGCGCGAGCACCTCGAGGCCCGGGCCGAGCAGCTCCCGGCCCAGATCCGGCTGGACGTCACGAGCGACGACACGCTGATCCTGCGCGACCGCCTCGACCTCATGCTGCGCAACGGCCGCGCCGGCCTGGTGCTGGTCCTGATCTCGCTGGCCCTGTTCCTGCGCCTGCGCCTGGCGTTGTGGGTGACCGTCGGCATCCCGATCTGCTTCCTCGGAGCGATCGCCCTGATGCCGGTCTTCGACGTCTCGGTCAACCTGATCTCCCTGTTCGCCTTCATCATCGTGCTGGGCATCGTGGTGGACGACGCGATCGTCGTGGCCGAGAACGTCCACGACCACCGCCTGCGCGGCGCCGGAGCCCTCGACGCGGCGGTGAAGGGGACGCAGGAGGTCGCGCTCCCGGTGGTCTTCGCCGTGCTGACCACCATCGCCAGCTTCTCCCCGCTGCTGCTCATGCCGGGGAGCATGGGGCAGTACTCGCGGAACATCCCGCTGATCGTGATCGCGGTCCTGACCTTCTCGCTGGTCGAAGCGCTGCTCGTCCTCCCCACGCACCTGCGCCACCTCCCCGCCGAGGGCGCCGAGGTCCGGCGCGGCCTGTGGGGGCGGGTGCAGGACCACATCAACGGCGGCCTGGAGTTCGTGCGCGAGCGCGTCTACCTGCCCTCGCTGGCCTTCGGGCTGCGTTGGCGGTACCTCACCCTGGCGGTGGCGGTCGTCACGCTGCTGATCTCCTTCGGGCTGGTGCAGAGCGGGCGCGTCCGCTTCATCTTCTTCCCGATGATCGAGGCGGACAACGTGGCGGTGGAGCTGACCATGCCGCTCGGCACACCGCTGCCCAACACCGAGGCGGCGATCGCGCGCTTCGAGGACGCGGCCCGCGAGCTGCAGGACGAGCTGCGCACGGCGGACGGCCGCCAGGAGATCCGCAACATCACCACCAGCATCGGCGGCCAGCCCTACCGCGAGAAGCAGTCGCGGATGGGCGCCACCGAGGGCAAGGCCTATTCGGGCGCGCACCTGGCCGAGGTCAACCTGGAGCTGCTGTCCGCGGAGTTCCGCGAGCACAGCAGCACCGAGATCGCCCGGCTCTGGCAGGAGCGGACGGGGCCGGTGCCGGGAGCGGAGGAGCTGAGCTTCGCCGCGGACCTCGTCTCCAGCGACGGCGACGTCCAGCTCGAGCTGTCCGGTCCCGACCTCGACGTCCTGGTGGCCCTGGCGGACCGCGTCGCCCTGCGCGCCGAGGCCTGGGCCGGGGTGAGCGACGCGCGCGACGACTTCCGCGAGGGCAAGCGCGAGCTCGAGTTCCGCCTCACGGCGGAGGGGCGGGCGCTCGGCCTCACCCAGGCCGACCTGTCCCGCCAGCTGCGCCAGGGCTTCTACGGCGAGGAGGCGCAGTCGGTCCAGCGCGGCCGCGACGAGGTCGACGTGATGGTGCGCTACCCGCTTGAGGAGCGCCGCTCGCTGGCCGCGCTCCAGGCCATGCGGGTGCGGACCCCCGGCGGCGCGGAGCTGCCGCTCGCCCGCGTGGCGCAGGTCGAGGACGGCCGCGGCTACTCCGCCATCCAGCGCCGCGACCGGCGCCGCGCGGTGAACGTGATGTTCGACCTCGACACCGCCGCGTTGACCCCCGACCAGATGGTCGCCCGGCTCGAGGGCGAGCTCCTGCCGGAGCTGCTGCGCGAGCACCCGCAGGTGTCCTGGAGCTTCCAGGGGCAGCAGCGCGAGCAGAGCGAATTCATGGGCACCCTCGTCCGACTGTTCGGATTCGCGATGTTCGCGATCTACGCGCTGCTGGCCATCCCGTTGCGCTCCTACAGCCAGCCGCTGATCATCATGGCCGCGATCCCCTTCGGCTTCGTCGGCGCGGTCTGGGGCCACCTGATCATGGGCATGGACCTGGCCATCTTCTCGGTCATCGGGCTGACCGCGCTCGCGGGCGTGGTGGTCAACGACTCGCTGGTCTTCCTCGACTTCGCCAACCGCCTGCGGCAGGGCGGCATGGGCGCGGAGGAAGCCATGCGCGAGAGCGGGCGGCGCCGCTTCCGCGCCATCCTGCTGACCACGCTGACCACCTTCCTCGGCTTGACCCCGCTGCTGCTCGAGAAGAGCATCCAGGCCCGCTTCCTCATCCCGATGGCCATCTCGCTCGGCTTCGGAGTGGTCTTCGCGACCTTCATCACTCTGGTCCTGATCCCCACACTGACCCTCGTGGCCGAGGACTTCCACCGCCTGGTCGCGCGCCTCCGCCGCCGCCCCGCCCGCTCGTGACGATCCCCAGCATCGACCCCGCTGAACTCCGCGAACGCCTCGACCGGGGCGAATCCCTGCGCCTCGTCGACGTGCGCGAGCTCCCCGAGTGGGAGATCTGCCGGCTCCCCGGAGCGGAGCTGAAGCCGATGTCGGAGATCCTCTCCTGGCAGGACGAGCTCGAGGACGAGGAGCGCGAGGTGGTCGTCTACTGCCACCACGGCGTACGCAGCCTGCGGGTCTGCGGCTACCTCCTGAGCATGGGGCGACGCCGCCTGGTCAACCTGCGCGGCGGCATCGAGGCCTGGCGGCGCACCGTCGACCCCTCCATGCCCGGCTACTGAGCCCGCGGCGGGCCGGACCCGCGGGATACAATCCCCGCAGGGATCGGGCCTTGGAACACGACCTCAGCGGCAAGCGGCTCCTCGTCACCGGCGGGGCGGGCTTCATCGGCAGCGCCTTCGTGCGCGCTGCGCTCGCCGCCGGCGTCGAGCGGCTCGTGGTGCTCGACAAGCTGACCTATGCCGCGCACCCGGCCAACCTGGCGCGCCCGGCGCAGGACCCGCGCTTCGAGCTCGTGGTCGGGGACGTGGCCGACGCGGCGGACTGCCGCGCGGCGCTGGCGGCCGCTCGGCCCGACTGGGTGGTCCACCTGGCGGCGGAGTCGCACGTCGACCGGTCGATCGAGGACCCCGCCCCCTTCCTGCGCACCAACGTCCTCGGGACCGGAGTGCTCCTCGACGCCTGCCTCGAGCACCTCGACGAGCGCCCCGCGGCGGACCGCGCGGGCTTCCGCTTCCTCCACTCCTCCACCGACGAGGTCTTCGGGGAGCTCGAGGGGGGCGACCACGCCGACGAGCAGCGCGCCTACTCCCCCAGCTCGCCCTACTCGGCCACCAAGGCGGCCGCCGACCACCTGGTGCGCGCCTACGGCCGGACCTACGGCCTGCCCTGGATCCTGACCCACTCCGGCAACAACTACGGGCCCCGGCAGTTCCCGGAGAAGCTGGTCCCGCTCGCCCTCGGCCGCCTGCTCGCCGGCGAACCCGTGCCCCTCTACGGCGACGGGGAGCACGAGCGGGACTGGATCCACGTCGAGGACCACTGCCGCGCCCTCCTCGCGGCCGGCCTGCGCGGCGCTCCCGGGCGGGCCTACTGCGTCAGCGCCGGCGAGGTGCGCTCCAACCGGGAGCTGGTCGAGCTGCTCCGCGGGGTCTGCGAAGGCGGCGAGGCCGGCTCGGTCGAGTTCGTGGCCGACCGCCCGGGCCACGACCGCCGGTACGCCCTCGACCCGGCGCGGCTGCGCGAGGAGACCGGCTGGACGGCCCGCACGGGCCTGGCGGAGGGCCTGGCCGCCACGGTCCGCTGGTACCGCGACCACCCCGAGTGGGTGGCGGAGGCGCGGGAGCGCTCCGGCTACCGCGGCGAGCGGCTCGGTCTGGGCCGCAGGCCGGGGCGCCGGGGATGAGGGGGATCCTCCTCGCCGGAGGCGCCGGGACCCGGCTGGGGTCGCGGACGGGAGGGGCGAACAAGCATCTCCTCGAGGTGGCGGGGCGCTCGATGCTGGACCGCGGGATGGACAAGCTCCTCGCCGCCGGGGTGGACGAGATCCTGGTGGTGACCGGCGCCGACCACGCGGGGGCCCTCGGAGCCGCCCTGGCCGACTGGTCCGGCAAGCTGCCCTGGCGCCTGGTGCCCCAGGACCACCCCGGAGGGATCGGCCAGGCGCTGGGGCTCTGTGCCCCCCACCTGGAGGATCCGGCCGAACGCCTGGCCGTCCTCCTGGCCGACAACCTCTTCTCGGCCCCCCTCGGACCGCTGGTCGACGACTGGGCCGCCCACGGGCCCGCGGCCCGGATCCACTGGCAGAGCGTCCCCGACCCCGAGCGCTACGGGGTGGCCGTCCTCGACGAGGCGGGTCGGATCCTACGGATCGTGGAGAAACCCGCCAGCCCCTGCGGGAGCCTGGCCGTCACCGGGATCTACCTCCTCCCGGCGGAAGCCGCCGAGGTCTCCCGCCGCTGCGCGCCCTCGCCGCGCGGCGAGGTCGAGATCGTCTCCGTCCTGGAGCACTACCTCCAGGGGGGCCGCCTCGACGGCCGGGAGCTCCCCGGGTGGTGGATCGACGCCGGGACTCCCGATTCGATCGCGGCTGCAGAGGCCTTTTTCTCGGGAGAGGCTCAAGGGGGGCCCTCCGGAGGCCGATGAGGTCTCCGAGGGGCAGGAATGCCCACGTCGAGTCCGAGACTGGCCGCAAGTCTTTTCCAAAAAATGACTTACGACCTGATCGGCGGCCTCAGACGGGCCTCCGCACCGGGAAGTTCCTGGAAATTCCACCTTTCTAGGAAGTCCCAGAACTTCGGCGAAGTTGGCCAAATTTTTCCCCGCCGTCGGTGGCACTTCGCCCGATTATGGGATACAAGTCAATCAACGGAGTCCCAGTCATCCCGACTGGCTCGCCGCCCCCTCAGGGCCCGAAACGACTCCTTCTCCCCCATCCTCATCCCTACCAAAGGCAACAGGAGTAACGGAAAGCTCATGTGGCGTAACATTCTCACTGGAGTCGCCGCGGTCGCCATCTGCGCGGGCGTGTCTGCTCAGCAAACCCACAAGGTCGAGTCCAAGGCTGGCGTGAACGTCCAGTACCTCGGCACCTACAGCTTCAAGGACAGCGCGTGGAGCGGCTCCGCTCGCGCCGGTGCCCGTACGCTGTACAACTGCACCACCCCGGGCAACTACTACAGCACCGTCGGCAACGGCTCCGCCACGAACGCCGACCACCTGTGGATCGACGAAGGCAAGATCGCTGACAGCAACGCGAACGCCATTGACCAGGTCAACGGCTTCGACTTCGCCTACTGCTCCTACGATCTGGACCCGACCGGCAACAGCAGTGCCATCCGTATCGTCTTCTACGACGACTACGTCCCCTGCACCGCTCCCCCGGCCGCGACCTGCGACTACGTCATCACCGGTCTGCCCCTCTCGAGCACCGGTAACACCCAGTGCTGGGGTGTCGGCATCGACCTCGAAGGCGGCTTCGAGTGCTCGACCGACCTCGCTGCCATGTTCCGCACCACCGAGGCCGGTGTCGCCGATCGCTACTTCGGCTGGGCCTTCGGTGCCAACCCGGGCATGGTCGCCATGAACAACACCGGTCCGATCCTCGACCTGCCCTGCGCCGCTCCGGTGCAAGGTGCTGGTTGCGGTACCGGCAACGAGAACTTCTTCTACTGGGAAGACCCGGCGGCCGTCTGGAGCGGTTGCTACTGGTTCGGTGGTGTGCCGTGGGCCAGCTTCAGCATGAAGATGGTCGGTGGTGCCACCAACTCGTTCGCCTACGGCCACGCCAACAACAGCCTGGCCCTGTCGAGCACCGACTTCGCCAGCGGTAGCAACGTGACCTTCACCGCTTCCGGTCACAGCGCTGCCAACGCCCTCTACCTGCTGGCCGCTCCGGCTTCCGGCAGCCTCACCCTGCCCGCTGGCGAGCTGGTCATCAGCCTCAGCTTCTACCCGGGTGTCCCGTTCGCCATGAACGCCGCCACCGGTAGCCTGACCGCTTCCGTCCCGGCCCCGGTCGCCGTCGCCTACGTCCAGGCTGCGGAGACCACCGGTCCGGCTTCGGCCAGCGCTCTGGTCGCCCTGTCGAACGGTCTCTACTGCATCGGCTGATCCTCCAGGATCATCCTTCGCAAGGCACCCCGTCGCTCCGGCGACGGGGTGCTCCTTTTTCCCCCTCCCCGGCGAGGCCTAGGATGCCCAGGTGCGTCGCCTGCCCTCGCTCCTCCTGCTCCTCGCCCTCGGCTCCGGCCTGGGTCTCCTCGGCGCCCGGCAGGACGACGCGGTCCGCGTCCTCGAAGGTTCGGTCCACCTCGGCGACGACCGGACCCCGGAGTGGCCGGAAGCGCCTGAGGAGCCGTCCCGCGCGCCCTTGGCGTGGACCTTCGACGCTCCCCCGACGCCCGGCCCGTGGACCCTCGAGTGGACCCAGCGCCACGTCGACAACAGCTGGACCCTCGAGCTGAACGGCCAGGTCCTGGGCCAGCTCCCGCGCGGGGCGGACCGGGTGACCCATTTCCTCGAGGTCCCCGCCGGCCTGCTGCGACGGGAGGGCAACCGTCTCCGCCTGAGCGGTTCGAACGCCGCCGACGACCTCACCTTCGGCGAGGTCCTGCTGCACCCCAGGCCGTTGGCCCGCCACCTCGGCCTCGGCCGCCTGAGCCTGCGCGTGACCGACGAGACCGGCGGCCCCCTCGCGGCGCGGATCACCCTGGTGGGACCGCACGGCGAGCACCCGGTGCTGCGCGCGGCGCCGGGCTGGGACGGCCCGGTCCGCCCGGGCGTGGCCTACACCACCGGAGACCGGGCCGAGCTGTGGGTTCCGGTCGGGGACTACCGCCTGAGCGTGTCGCGCGGAGTCGAGTGGAGCCGCGAGAAGCTTCCCCTCTCCGTGGTCGCGGAGGGGGCGCAGGAACTCGCCGTCCGCCTGGTGCGCCAGTTCGAGCCGACCGGCTTCGTCAGCGCGGACACCCACCTGCACACCCTCACCTTCAGCGGGCACGGAGACGCCAGCCTCGACGAGCGGCTCCACACCCTGGCGGGCGAGGGGGTCCGGCTGGCCATCGCGACCGACCACAACCACCAGACCGACTACGCGACGCGGCAGGCGGAGCTGGGCCTCGGCCGCTGGTTCACCGCGGTGACCGGCAACGAGGTCACGACCGAGAACGGCCACTTCAACGCCTTCCCGCTGCCCCCGGGCGGCCCCGAGCCGGATCCCAGCGGGACCGACTGGAAGGCCCAGATCGCCGACATGCGGGCCAAGGGGGCGCAGGTGGTCATCCTCAACCACCCGCGCTGGCCCGTCGGCACCAGCCCCTTCGACCGCGCCGGCCTCGACGCGTCGGCCGGCCACGCGCCGGAGCCGATTCCCCTGGTCATGGATGCGCTCGAACTGTTCAACAGCACCACCCCGGAGAACCACCCGGACGACCTCCTCGCCGACTGGTTCGGGCTGTTGAACGCCGGCCACCGCCTGGTCGGCGTCGGCTCCTCCGACTCGCACACCGTGGCCGACCCGGTCGGCGCCGGGCGCACCTACCTCCAGGTGCCGGGTGCCGAGGAGGGCCCGGTGGACGTCGAGGCGGCCTGTGGAGCCCTGCTCGCCGGAGCCGCCAGCGCCAGCCTCGGCCTCTACACCGAACTGCGCCTGGACGGTGCCCCGGTGATGGGCCGCACGATCCCCGTCGGCAAGACACCCTTCCGCTTCCAACTGCGGGTCGCTGCGCCGCACTGGGCCCACCCGGAGACCGCCTCGATCTACCTCGACGGGATGCTCGTCGAGGAGTGCCGCGTGGGCGCCGTTCCGGACCGCCCGACCGACACCCTCCTGGACTTCGAGCTCCCGCCCCTGCGCCACGACTCCTGGCTGGTGGCCGTGGTCCGCGGCCCCCGGGTCGAGGAGGACTTCTGGAACTCGCCGATGCACTACACGGCGGCCTTCACGAATCCCGTCCGCCTGGAGGACGGCGACGGGGTCTGGAAGGATCTCCCGGCCACGGCCGCCGACTGGCTCGAAGGGGCACCCGCAGGGGCGGAAGGACGGCTCGCCGCCCTCCAGGAACTTGATCCCGCCCTGCTCCAGCAGGCAGCATGGCTCCTGGGAGAGCGGGATCCCGCTTCCTCCGACCTCCTCCTCGGGCACCCGGGCCCGCACCAGGAGGCCTTGCGCCGCGTCGCCGCCCTCCGGCGGCCGGCCGACGACTGATGCTCGCCGCCAGCCTCCTCGCCCTCCTGACCGCGCCGCTCCAGCTGCCCGGGGTCCACGAGACCGCCTGGTCGGGGACGGAGCTGCACGGGTTGGCGGAGTCGCTCGACGGGGCGCCTGCCACGCTGCGGGAAGGCGTCCTGCGCCTGGACGCGGGCGCCCGCCTGCGCGCTGAGCTCCCGCTCGGTCGGCCGGCGCGCTCGGTCGGCCTCCTCCTCGACGGCAGCGCCGCCGCCTTCCGCATCGCCTGGGCGGAGGGCGGCCCGTCCTTCCCGCTCGGCGAGGCCCATGACCTCGCCGCCCCCGCCGCCGGCGGGCAAGGAGCGGCCGGAGACGATTGGGTCAGCGGCCTCTTCCACTCCTACGCCGGCGAGCGCGGGCGCCTCGTGCTCGAGTGCTCCGGCCCGGCCGAGATCGCCGGCCTCCGGCTGGTCGGCATCGCCGCTTCCGCCACGGCTCCCGCGCCGGCCGCGCCGCCGCCTCCTCCCGGGTCCGGCCGGAGCTACCCGAAGCCGCCGGTCGAGCCGCGCTCGGCCTGGGGCGCCGACCCGCCCGCCTGCGGCTTCAGCTCCTGCACCGTGACCCACCTCGCCGTGCACCACTCGGCCGGGGCCAACGAGTACCTCAGCCCGGGCTATGCGCAGTGCGCCGCCAACGTGAAGGCGATCCAGAGCTACCACCTCTACACCCGGGGCTGGTGCGACATCGGCTACCAGTACCTGGTCTGCGTGCACGGACGCCTGTGGGAAGGCCGCCCCGGGGACGACGTGGTCGGCGCCCACGACGCGCGCAACTGCGGCTCCATGGCGCTCTGCTTCCTGGGCTACTTCCATCCGCCTTACGACCAGCAGCCGCTGCCGGCCATGCTCGACGCCGCCGCCGAGCTGTTCGCCTGGAAGGCCTCCCAGCGCGGGATCGATCCGCTGGGCAGCTCCTGGTACGCCGGCCTGGGCGGCGTCATGGCGAACCTGTACGGCCACCGCGACGTCGGCACCACGGCCTGCCCGGGCGACCGCCTGTACGCCGAGCTGCCCGCCCTGCGCCAGAGCGTGGCCGCGCGCCTGAGCGGCGGCAGTTGGTCCCTCGTGCTCGACAACCCGGCCGCCCACTACACCGGGAGCTGGAGCACGGGGAACAGCTCGGGCGACAAGTACGGCGCCGACTACCGCTGGGCCAGCACCGGGACCGCTCCGGCCCAGGCCTGGTGGACGCCCGCCCTGCCCCAGGCCGGGCGCTACGAGATCGCCCTCTGGTGGCCCGCGGGATCCAACCGCAGCGCCTCCACGCAGGTCGGCCTGCGCGCCAACGGACAGTGGCTCACCGGGACGGTCGACCAGCGGGTCGCAGGCGGCCGCTGGAACGTGCTCGGCACCGTGTGGCTGCCCGCCGGATCGTCCACCCCGATCGGCCTGTCCAACGCCGGCCCCGCGGGCTCGGTGGTGGTGGCCGACGCCCTGCGCCTCGTGCGCCGCTGAACCATGGCCTCCTTCCTCATCCGCGCCCTCGCCCTGCTCCTCGTCTCCGCTGCCGCCGGCCTCGGCTGGAACGCGGTCCGCGCCGAAGGCATCGACCTCGGCCGCGACTACTTCCCGCTGGATTCCGCCGCGCCGGCGGAGGACGGCGCGGAGGCACCCGATCCGCGCCACGACTTCCAGATGCTCGACCTCGAGCAGGCCCGCACCTATTGGGAGCTGAGCTGGGACGCAGAAGCCGCGGCTCGCGACGAAGCCAACGGCATCTTCTTCCTCGACGCGCGGCGGCCCGCGAGCTTCGAGGCCGGCCACCTGCCGGGCGCCTTCCTCGCCGACCCCTACGCCGAGGAGACGATCCCCGAGGCCCTCGCCGCGCGCCTGCGCGACGAGGCCTTCGCCGTGGTCGTCTACTGCAACGGCGGCACCTGCGAGGACAGCCTCTCCGTCGCCTTCCAGCTCAAGTTCCAGCACCAGGTCCCCGAGGAGCTGCTCTTCGTCTTCGAGGGCGGCTGGAAGGAGTGGACCGAGGCCGGCCTGCCCTCCTCGCGATGACCGATTCCCCCTCCGTTCCGCAGCGCAGTCCGCTGCTCCTGCTCACGAGCGCCGCCGGCGGCGCCGCCATGGTCTGGTTCGGTCTGCAGAAGCTGGGCGACCCGGTGGCCTTCCTCAAGGCGATCCACGAGTACGGCATCGTCCCGGCCGGCTGGCCGGGGGCGCTGAACTTCCTCGCCGTCTGGATCCCCGCGCTGGAGGTGCTCGGCGGGCTGGCGCTGGTGGCCGGTCTGGCGCGCCGCCCGGTCGCAGCCGTCCTCAGCGCGATGCTGGTCGCCTTCACGGCGTTGGTGGCCTGGCGTGCGCGCGGCATCCACCTCGAGGCCGGCGGCTCCTTCTGCGACGTCGCCTTCGACTGCGGCTGCGGGACCGGCGAGGTCTTCATCTGCACCAAGCTGCTCGAGAACGGCCTGCTCCTGGCCTGCTGCCTGCACGCGGCGCTCTCCACGCGCGTGCGCCCCTTCGCCCTCGGCGGCGAACCGCGGTGACGGCCGCCGAGCGGAGCGTCCGCGCGGCCGACGGGGCCGAGCTGCTCCTGCGCCGCTGGGAGACCGGCGGGGCCGAGCGCGACCTGCTCCTCGTGCACGGCCTCGGCGACCACCTCGGGCGCTTCGAACACGTGGCCGCGGAGGCCGGTGCGCGGGGCTGGAACGTCCAGGGCGTCGATCTGCGCGGCCACGGGCGCTCGGGCGGACGCCGCGGGCACGTCGAGGCGTGGAGCGACTTCCACGCCGACCTCGACGCCGCGGCCGAGGGTCTGCGTGAACCCTTCGACCTGCTGGGGCACTCGATGGGCGGCCTGGTGGCTCTCGACTGGCTGCAGGAGCGCCAGGCCCGGGTGCGGAGGGTGGTCCTCTCCAGCCCGCTGCTCGGCGTGGCGGTGGAGGCGCCGCGCTGGAAGGTGGCGCTCGGTCGCGTCCTGGCCCGCGTCGCGCCCCGCGTCCCCTTGTCGAACGAGTTCGACGCGCGGCAGGTCT
Source organism: uncultured Planctomycetales bacterium (assembly GCA_964342475.1). Lineage (GTDB taxonomy): Bacteria > Planctomycetota > UBA1135 > UBA1135 > UBA1135 > J029. Next base: position 39,668 of record CAYFGE010000017.1, on the reverse strand, counting down.
GCGGCGACCCCGAGGTCGTCCGCCGCTACGAGGAGGACCCGCTGGTCTTCGCCACGATCACGCCGCGCTGGTACGTCGAGATGGAGGCCGCCCTGGCGCGGGTGCACGCCGCCGCGGCGGACTACCGCCTGCCCCTCTACCTGAACCTCGCCGGCGAGGAGCAGATCGTCAGCAACCCGGCCGCGCTGGACTTCGCCGAGCGCTGGGGTGGACCGGTGGAGCGGCGCGTCTGGGACGGCCTGCGCCACGAGACGATGAACGAGCGCGCGCACCCCGACGTGCTGGCCGGGGTGTTCGACTGGCTCGCGGCGCGTTGATCCGGCCTCAGCCGACGCGCTCGAGGCCGACGACCAGCTTGGCGAAGCCGTCGATCTCGAAGTGCTCGACCTCGATCCGCACCTCGCGGTCGGCCTCGACCTCGAAGCCGGCGATGATCTCCTTCGGCGCGTGCCAGCTCCAGTCCTCGATGACCGTCTCCCCGTCGACCACGACGCGGATGCCGTCGTCGCTGAGGGTGCGCAGGCGGTAGCGGCCGGCCGGCAGCGGGACGCGGGTCGAGGCGATCGTGCCGAAGTGGTCGGCGCCCAGTTCGACGCCGGCCTCGGCCAGCGCTGCGACCTGCTGCACCGGGCCGCCGTGGTCGTAGTGGAGCTCGAGGCCGCCCAGCACCGCGTCCACCCCGCCGGCGGCCTCGGCGCGCCAGCCGGCGAGGTCCTCGCGCGGGTCCACGGTCCAGGGGAAGAAGCGCGCCCGCCACTCGGCGGTGAGGAGCCAGCCGCCGACCGGCCAGCTCAGCTCCCCGGCGCGGATCTCGCCCGAGAAGCGGTGCAGGCCGGAGGCGGTGTTGCGGAAGCGGACGACCCAGCCGCCCTGCTCGGTCTCGGCGACCTCGGCCATCACGCTGGCCTCGTGCTCGTCGGCGAGGACCACCTCCGGCTTCCAGTTCGGCGGCATGGCCTGGTACTCGCGCAGGTCGGGCGCCGCCGTGTGCACGAGGAGCAGCTTCTCCTCGTGGTCCCAGGGGCCCCAGGGGCCGACGATGATGTTCTCGCGGCCGCGCAGCTCCGGGCGCGCGCCGACCGGGCGGGTCTCGCCGGGGAGAGCGCTGAGGTCCGGCAGCGGCGGCAGCACGACGGATCCGGCGGGGACCACCCGGGCGCCGTCCTCGAGTCGGCGCTCCTCGTCCACGCCCTCGACCTGGTTCTCACCCCAGAGGAACTCGCAGTCGCCCCGGCCGTGGAGCACCAGCTCGTCGCCCTCGAAGCGGTTGCCGGCCACCAGGGTTCCGGTGGAGGTCAGGTCGTTCGCCTGCCCCCAGGCCCGCTCGGAGAAGGCGGTCGGCAGGCTCCAGATGTGCACGCCCGCGCGGTTGCCGCGGAAGTCGTTGTCCAGGACCCGGTTGCCGCGGCTGCGGTCGATGTTGATCGCCCCCCGCTCGAGGCCGTACCCGGCGCCGCCGTTGTCGGCGAACTCGTTGCCCTGGATCAGGCTGTCCTGCGAGTAGCCGCCCCAGATGCCGCAGATCGCGTTGCCGACGATGCGGTTGGCGGCGTAGACGTTGTCGAAGGAGAAGGTCATCTCGATGCCGTGGGCCGGGGCGTAGCTGAAGTCGTTGCCGACCAGGACGTTCCGGTTGTTGCCGCGACGCCGGTACCAGGCATCGTCGTGCTCCCCCTCCTCGCCGAGCGCCTCGCGGCCGGCGAAGCCGAAGAAGCCGTCCCCGCCGTGGGTGACGCTGTTCTCGGCGATCAGGTTGTCGTTGCACTGCTCGAACATCAGGATGCCGGCCGAGTCCTGCCCGCGGTTGTAAACCCCGTGGCTGTAGCCCCGCACGCAGAAGTCGAAGGCGTTGCGGCTGATCGTGTTGCCGCTCGAGCGCCACATCGCCAGGCCCCAGCCGGACAGGAAGCTGCAGTCGTTGTCGTAGACGGAGCAACCCTGCATGTCGTCGAGGATGATGCCGTTCTGCCCGCGGCGGACCCGGACTCGCCGCACCGTGGCGCCCGCGCCGTCCTCGAGGTAGACCGCGGCGCCGTAGTTCTCGAGCCACTGGTTGGCGTCGTTCTGGTGCGGCCAGAGCCAGTCGGCGCCGTCCTCGGCCAGCGGCGTCGAGCCGAGGCGCTGGCGGAAGTTGTCCGACAGGTCGGCGTCCTGCACGGTGAGGCCGTCGCAGCCGCTGGCCCAGACCCCCGCGCGGAAGCCGTGGACGCGCAGGTTCTCGAGGACGACGTCGTCGGCGTCCTCCACGCGGATGCCGCAGCCGGTCAGGAGGTTCCACGGCTGGTCGGGCATCGCGCCGCGCAGCTCGGTCCCCTCGGCGAAGCGGACGCGCACCCCCGGCGTGCGGATCTGGATCACCCCCGGGGCGCCCTTGTCGTCGATCACCAGGCCGGGCGGGATGACGATCTCGCAGGACTCGGTGACGATGAAGTCGTCCTGCTCGACCACCACCTGCTTCAGCGGCGGCTCGGCGTCCGGCGCGGAACAGGCCGTCAGCAGGGCGGAGGCGAAGAGGATCGGACCGGGGAGGAACCGGGGCTGCATGCGCGCATCCTAAGCGCGCAGCCCCGCTCCCCGTGCGCTCAGCGGGTCATGTGCAGGGCGCGCGCGATGCGCCGCCCCTCCTCGGCGTCGCCCAGGTTGACGATCGCGCCGTCCGCGCCGTCGGCGGAGGCCGCGGGGCGCAGCCAGACCGCGCCGGCGAACCCACCGTTCTTCTCCAGGAAGCGGCCGAGGGCCTCCATCGCCTGGTCCGGAGCGAGCAGACCCATCGTGTTGCGCGCCCCGGCGAGGAGTTCCAGCCCGCTCTCGTCGAGCTCGGCGGCGTCGTCGCCCCAGACGCGGAAGCCCGCGCGGGCGAGGTCGTCGAGCAGGTGGCTCACCGCGTCGGCCGAGCCGGCGCGGGCGAGGCTGGAGTAGTCGTCGAGGACGAGGAGGCGCGGCGCGGCGTCCTGCGGCAGGCCGAGCGAGAGGCTCAGGCTGCTCGTCGAGCGCCAGCGCAGCGGCGCCGGGTGCTGGTCGGCGAGGGCCGCGGAGTGGAGCTCGACCACGGTGGACCCGTCGGCGAGGATCTGCTCGGCGGTCGCCATGGCGCGGTCGTAGGCCTGCGCAGAGCGGGCCCGGTTCTCGACCCGCGCCCGCTTCACCCACAACGCGCCGAGGGAGCCGACGGCGAGGAAGAGGAGCGCCGCGGCGGCGAGGCCGAACATCACCCGGCGGCCGGTGCGGCTGGGAGGCTCGTTGTGGAGGGGCGCGGCGGCCTGCGGGACCGGCGGCGGCGGCGCGGAGGCCTCCCGCGCGGCGTGCGCGGCCCACGCGGCGGCGGCGGCGGGGTCGGGGCGGAACTCCTGCAGCGGCGGCGGCTCCGCCGGCAGGTGGGCCGGCTTGGCCCCGCCCAGCGAGGGCAGGTCAGCCGGCTTGAGGGCGAAGGGGTCGGCCGCGGCCAGCACGGTGTGCAGGTCGAGCAGCATCTCGCGCGCGGTCGAGTAGCGGCCGTTCAACTCGGCCATCGAGCGGCGCACGATCCAGTGCAGGGCCTCGGGGCAGCGCTTGGAGATCCGCGACAATCCGCCGTGGGCCGGGAAGCTGCCCTCGATCACGCTGAACAGGACCGCGCCGGCACCGTAGAGGTCGAAGCGCACGCCGTCCACCTCGTTGACCTTGGCGCCCTTCATGGCCAGCCGCACCAGCTCCGGATCGCGGAAGTATTCGGTGCCGTGCGTGGTCAGGGTCATCGCCGAGGCCAGCGGAGTGACCAGGCCGAGGTCCACCAGGTAGGCCCGCTCGCCGCAGACCACGAGGTTGTCGGGCTTGACGTCCTTGTGCCAAAGCCCGCCCTGGTGGTAGCGCTCGAGGGTCAGCAGCAGGTCGGAGACGAAGGAGACCCCGCGGCGCAGCTGGGGCGTGGGCAGTCCCTCACCGCCCGAGGCGGCGTGCATGCGCTCCACCACCAGGCTGAGGTTGTCGCCCGGCACGTAGGGCATGACGTAGAAGAAGTACTGCTCGCCGATGCCGTGCTCGAGGACCAGCCCGAGGCGCTTGGCCGATTCCAGGGCGCGGCTCTCGCGCACGATCTGCGGCAGCGAGGGCCCGTTCTGCAACGCGAAGCTCTTGATCACCACCTTGCCGACCGCGGGGAAGCCCTGCCCGGCCAGGACCCGGGCCTTGTCCGGGCCCGGGACGGCGATGTAGAGCTTGGCGCCGGAGCCGCCGCCCGGCAGGGAACCGACCACCCGGTAGCCCTCGAAGAGGCCGCGGTCGGTGCCCTTGAGGTCGGTCCCCGGGGCCTGACGCACGACCTCCGGGACGCGGCGCTCGACCCCGTCGACGACGTGGGCCAGCCCGATCAGGGCCAGCGGGTGCCGGATCGCGATGCGGTAGAAGCAGAGCAGGCCGTCGCGCAGCTCCTGGAAGATGGCGCGGCCGTAGTGACGCACCCGGCTCATGTTGCCGGAGAGGAAGTTCAGCGCCACCAGGGGCAGCAGGATCAGCGCGGAGAAGGCGTGGCCCACCAGGTGGACCGCGTCCTTGATCACGGCGCCGACGAAGCGGAAGACGCGGCCCACCAGCCAGGACACCAGTTTCACGATGTTGACCCCGAGGAGCACGGTCAGGACGACCACGCCGAGGATCGCGAGGAAACCGAAGACCGAGCTGAAGGCGATGTTCATCTGCTTTCTCTGCCCGAGGCTCCGTCCATCGCCCGGCGCCGGAACTCCTCCTGGCGGTGGAGGATGTCGGCCAGGGCCTCGTCGAAGCTCGAGTCGTCCGCCTTAGTCGGATTCAGGTCGAGCCCATTTCGGACCGCCTCCCCCACCTCGTCCTCGGTGAAGCTGAAGGTGAGGAGGACCTCCTGGACCTGCTCCCGGAGGGCGTCCCGCACCTTCTTCAGGCGGCGGCTCACGGTGGGCTCGCTGAGGCCGATGGACTCGGCCACCTCCTTGCCGGAGCGGCCGTCGAGCACCCGCATCCGGTAGATGGAGAAGTCGAGGAAGTCGCTGTTGCGCTCGACCTTGCGGACCGCGGCGTCCACCTTGGCGCGGAACATCGCGGCCTCGTAGTCGGCGTCCGGGGCCGGGCCCTTGGAGGATCCGCTCCAGGACTCGTCCAGGCTGGTCGGCCGCTTGCCCCCGCCCCGCTTCTTGGCCATCCGGCGGTCCAGTTCGTCGCCCAGGACGTGCTTGGCGATGGCCAGGACCCAGGTCGAGAAGCGGGCGCCCTTGGAAGGGTCGTGGCGGTGGATGCTGTTCGACAGGGCGGCCAGGGTCTCCTGGGAGAGGTCCTGGACCGTCTCCGGCCCGACCCAGCCGTAGCCCCAGCGGCCGATCTGGGCGCGCAGGACGGGCCCGAAGGTGTCCCACAGCTCGAACCAGGCCTCCGGGTCCTGGGCCTGGAGCCGGCCGACGAAGCGGGTGGTCAGGTTGCTCAGCATGGCCCGATTCTAGGCGGGGAGGTCATGGCGGGGATTACGGCGCCCCAGGCGGCGGATTCGCCGAAACGGCCGAAATCCGCGCCCCCCCCTTCCGAACAAGGGAGCGAGGCCGGGAGGAACCGGCTCACCCACGAACCCGCAAGACCAGATAGGCAACCCCATGAAGACCCTCTTCAAGCTGCTCGTCGCGACCGTCCTCCTCGGCGGCGCCGTGGCCCTGATCGCCGGCCCCGACCGCGTCGGCGCGGTGGTCCACCAGGCCCACGCCTCGATCAACCAGGTCATCGACGAGAACATCTCCGACCCGGTCGCCCTCCGCCAGCAGCTGCACAAGCTGGAGAAGGAGTACCCCAGCCGCATCGCCGCCATCCGCGGCGACCTCGCCGAGCTGCAGGAGCAGAAGCGCCAGCTCCAGCGGGAGCAGGCCATCTCCTCCCGCGTGGTCCAGCTGGCCGAGAAGGACCGCTCCGAGCTCGAGGGCGAGCTGGCCGTGGCCGAGCGCCGCGTGACCGACGAGCTGGCCCGGCCGGTGTCCTACCGCAGCCAGGCCATCCCGGCCGCCCAGGCCCAGCGCCTACGCGCCCGCGTGGAGCAGACCCAGCACACGATCCTGGCCTACTCCAGCCGCGCCCAGGACGCCGAGCGCGACCTCGGCTACCTGGCCCAGCAGGAGGCCCGCCTCGAGTCGCTGCTGGCGCAGGTCGAGGGCGAGCACGCCCAGTTCCGCGCCCAGCTCCTCCAGCTGGACCGCCAGGTCGACGCCGTCGCCCGCAACGAGCGCCTGATCTCCCTGATGGAGAAGCGCCAGAAGACCATCGAGCAGCTCAGCCGCTACGAAGCCGGCAGCCTGGACCACCTGCAGGGCCGCCTCGCCGAGATCCGCTCGCGCCAGGAAGCCCAGCTCGAGATCCTCGCCACCGCCGACGCGACCACCGACTACGAGGACCGCGCCCGCTTCGAGATCGACATGAGCGTCCAACCCGGCCAAGCCGCCTTCGACAGCTCCTGGATCGAGGAGTTCGAGAGCGCCACCGCCGCCGACTCGGCCTTCTGATCCTCCTCCCACCCGGCTTCCGCGCCAGGTCCTCCGGGGCCTGGCGCGCTCCTATATTGGCGGCATGGGTGGCGAAGCCGTCCTCGTCGCAGCGGTCGCGGTCCTCTCCCTGGTCCTGCTGGTCAGCGGACGCGTCAGCCTGGACGCGATCGGCATCGGGCTGATCCTCCTGCTCGTCGCGGCGCAGCAGGTGCCGCTGGGCCGGGCCCTGGAGGGCTTCGGCAACGCCACCGTGGTCACCCTCGGCGGCCTCTACGTGATCGGCGAGGGGCTGACGCGTACCGGGGCGATGAGCTTCCTGGCCCGCCTCGTGCTGCGGTTGAGCGGCGGCAGCCCGACGCGGCTGCTCCTCGTGCTGTGCTTCACCACCGCAGCCTTCTCGGCGGTGGCCAGCAACACGGCGGTCATCCTGGTCTTCCTGCCGCTCGCCATCGGCCTGGCGCGGGACCTCGGAGTCCCGGTCTCGCGGCTTCTCATGCCGATGGCCTTCGCCTCGATCTTCGGCGGCACGCTGACCCTGATCGGCAGCTCGATCAACCTCCTGACCAGCGGCGCGGCACAGTCCCTCGGCGCTCCCGCCCTGGGCATGTTCGAGATGACGCCGATCGCCGTCCCGCTGTGCCTCGTCGGCGTGCCGCTTACCGTCCTCCTGGCGCGCCGCCTGCTGCCCGACCGCAGCTCCCTCAGCGCCGCCCTCGCCGCCACGCCGAGCCGCGAGTTCGTCACCGAGCTGCGCGTCGGCCCCGCCAGCCCGCTGGTCGGCAGACCGGTCCAGCAGGCCCTCGGCGAGGAGAAGGTCGCCCCCCTCTTCCTGGTGCGCGAGGAGCGCATGGTCTGGCCGCCCTTCGAGGACGAGACCGTCCAGCCGGACGACGTGCTCATGCTGCGCGGTGAGGTGGACCGGCTGCTCGACCTCGGCGAGCGGCTGCAGCTGCAGGGCCTCGGCGACACCCGCTTCGACCCGCACACGATGGTGCTCTTCGAGCTGGCGGTGGCCCCCCGCTCCACCCTGGTCGGGCGCCGGGTCGGCGACCTCCACCTGTGGCGCGACTTCGGCGTGATCGTGGTGGCGGTGCTCCGCGGCGGCCACCACTACCGCGAGCGTGCCTCGCAGATGGCCCTCGAGCCCGGCGACGTGCTCCTGGTGAGCGGCCCCGAGGAGGCGCAGCTGCGCCTGCGCCAGTCGATGGACTTCTACCTGCTCCAGCGGCTGGGCGAGAAGCCGCTGCTGCCGGGCCACGGCCGCCGCGCCCTCGCCATCCTCGGCGGGGTGGTGCTGCTCTTCTCGCTCGGCGGATTCGGCTTCGAGCGTTACCTCCCCATTCCCCTCGTCGCCCTCGCCGGTGCGGTGGCGATGGTCGTGGCCGGATGCCTGACCACCCGGCGCGCCTACCGCGCGATCGACTGGCCGATCCTGGTCTTCGTGGTCGGCGCGCTGGCGCTCGGCGAGGCGATGGAGAGCTCGCGCCTGGCGGAGTCGTTGGCCTCCGGGGTGGTCGGCGCGATGAGCGGGCTGGGACCGGCCTGGGTGGCGAGCGGGCTGCTGCTGATCGGCACCCTGCTCAACCAGCTGACCTCGCCCTACGCCGTCACCGTGCTCCTCACGCCGATCGCGTTGGCCACGGCCCAGTCGCTGGGCCTGGACGATGCCCGGCCCCTCCTCCTGGCGATCGCCTTCGCCGGCTCGAACGCCTTCGCCACGCCGATGGGCCACCAGGTCAACCTGATGGTGCTCGGGCCGGGCGGCTACCGCTACGCCGACTTCCTGCGCCTCGGCCTGCCGCTGTGCCTGTTCTTCTGGGCCTTCGTCAGCCTCGCGCTGGGGCTGACGCTGCGCGGCTGATGCGGGCTCCGGCGCGCACCAGGGCCGGGGCTGCGGCGTCGAGCGCGCGCAGCGCCCGGTCGGCCGAGCGGAAGGTCGGCACCCCGGCGTCGAGGAGGAAGCCGGCGAGAGGGTCGAAGGCCTCGCCCGAGTCCACCACCACGCACCACGGCTTGGTCGAGCCGCGCCAGAGCGCGGCCAGCTCGCGGGCCACCGAGCCGGAGCGGGTGAGGTCCTCGGGGTGGTCCCCCGCCGCCAGCGTGTTCATCGCCGCGGTCAGCGGCACGCAGCCGACCAGGGCCAGGTCGACCTCGGGCGCGGCCAGCAGCCGGGCCGCGGCGTGGACGAAGGGCTCGTCCCCCATCATCGGGGTCACGTCGAGCGGCTGACGCACCTCGACGATGCCCTCGAGGCGGCTGGCAGCCAGCAGTTCGTCGAGGCCGGCGCGGGTGTCGTCGGCGAGGTCGGCCAGGGCGAAGCCGTGGAGGTTGTCGGCCATCGCGACGCACTCGAAGCCGGCGTTCGACAGCGCGCCGAGCCGCCGGCCGCGCAACGGGCGGTCGGCGAAGGCCACCAGCAGTTGGACCAGGTCGTCGAAGTCGTCGAGGCTCTCGGCCACCACGACGCCCTCGCGCCGGCACAGCTCGCGGGTCACCGCGTAGTCGCCGGCGACCGAGGCGGTGTGCGAGGCGGAGGCGCTGGCCCCGGCTGGGGTGCGGCCGGCGCGGTAGAGCACCACCGTGCGGCCGCTCGCCACGATGCGGCGCGCGGCGGCCAGGAAGCGCGCGCCGTCCCCGGGCTGGAAGCCCTCCACGTAGCAGGCGAAGACGCGGACACCGTCGTCCTCGGCCATCTCCTCGAGGTAGTCCGCCAGGGTCAGGTCCAGCTGGTTGCCGGCGGTCACGAGGTAGCGCGGGTTGAGCCGCGCCAGCTTGCTCGCCCGGGCCACGGCGAAGGCGCCGCTCTGGCTGAGGACCGCGAGCGGCGACTCCGGGCCGGCCGGCGCGGGCAGCTTGTGCCGGGGGATGAACAGGGTGTCGTAATGCCCGGGGCGCGAGCGGATGCCCAGACAGTTGGCGCCGTTGAGCACGGGGCCGCCCCACCCGGTCCCGCGTGATGCGGCCAGCGCGCGACGCACGCGGTCGGCCAGGGGGCCGCTCTCGCTGTGCTCGCCGAGGCCCCCGGGGATCACCACCAGGCTCTCGGCGCGCCGCTGCGCGACCACCTCCTCGACCAGCTCCGGCACCTGCGGAGCGGCCACGGCCAGGACGAGCAGGTCGACCGGCTCGGGCAGCGAGGCCAGGTCCGGCACGCAGGTGCAGCCGAGCAGTTGCCCACAACCCGGCTTCACGATCCACAGCCGCCGCGGGTCGAAGCCGGCCGCCAGCGTGTTGCGCACGATGATGTGGCCCGGATTGGGCCGCTCGCTGACGCCCACCACCGCGATGCTGCGCGGCTCGAGGAGGCGGCGGATCCCTGCCCGTGGCCGACCGGGCGCGGGAGCCTGCGGCGGCTCCCCGAGCCGCGCGTAGACGTCAAGGGCCACCGGACCGTCCGCAGCCGGGACGAGCGGGTTGACCTCGAGTTCGGTGATGCCGCGCGCGGCGGCCTCGCGCACCAGGGCCTGGAAGGCCTGGACCGTGCGGCGCAGGGCGACCGGGTCGAAGCGCGGAGGGCGGCCGCGCCAGGGCGAGGTGGCCAGCCGGGTGGCGGCCGCGGCCCGGAGTGCGGCGTCGACGACATCGTCGGCCTCCTGCTCGGCGGAGAGCAGGACCAGGTCCCGCCCCGCGGGCAGCTGGGCGGCCCAGAACTCGGCCTCCACGCCGCCGGGGCCGAGGGTGACCACCGGGCCGAAGTCCTCGGTCCAGCGCGCGCCGAGCAGCAGCTGGTCCGCCGGGCCAGAGCCGTGCTCGACGAACTCGGCGACCAGCCAGCCGTGCACCTCGCGGCCTGCGAGCCGGGCCTCCATCTCGCTGATCACGGCCGCCACGGCGCCCTCCTCGCGCGGGGCGATCCGCACCCCGCCGAGTTCGCTCTTGTGGCCGATCTCCGGCGAGACCACCTTCACCACCACCCGCTCGCCGGGCAGCGCGGCCAGCGCGGCCGGGTCGAGGGCCTCCCCCTCCGGGACGAGGAAGTGGCGCGGCACGCGCAGCCCGGCCCCGGCCAGGAGCGCGTAGCCCTCGGGCTCGGTCAGGAGGCGGGACATGCCAGAGCGGCGCGCCCCGCGCGGAAGGCGCGCAGGTTCGTCTCGACCACCTTCTCGCCCTTGGCGCGGAACAGCCGCGCGATCTGGGCCTCGAGCGCGGTGGCCTCGAGCGGCAGGAAGTTGGACGCGGCGCCGACCATCACCATGTTGCTGGCCTGCAGCGCGCCGGCCTCCTTGGCCAGTTCGTCGGCCGGGACCAGGCAGCTGTTCGGCAGCTGCGTGATGCGCGCGACCAGGTCCTCCTGGCGCGGGTAGTCCGGGATGTTCTCGACCCGGCCGGCGTTGGCCAGCATCGTGCCCTCGGCGGACAGGTACTCGAGGTAGCGCAGCCCCTCCATGACCTCGAGGCTGAGGATCATGTCGGCGTCGCCGCGCGCGATGATGTCGCTGTGGATCGTGCGGTCGGCGAGGCGCAGGTTGGCCAGCACGGCGCCGCCGCGCTGGGACATGCCGTGGACCTCGGACTGCTTCACCTCGTAGCCGGCCTCCATCGCGGTCGAGGCGATGATCACGGCCATGGACAGCAGGCCCTGGCCGCCGACTCCGGCCAGCAGGATGTCGTACTTCATGCTTCCTCTCCCTTCTTCTCCTCACGGCGGCGGCGCTTGGCGGTCTCGATGCACTCGCGGGCGGCGATGACCACCGACAGCCCGCGGTGGGCGATCTCGCGGCGGAAGACCTCCGCCATCTCCTCCACCCGCTTGGGGTGGGCGTGCAGGACGTGCAGGTGCTCCGGGTCGACGCCGAGGCCCCTCACCAGCGGCTCGATGCGGGACGAGGGCAGCATGGTCGGCTGGCCGCCGGTCATGCCGACCGTGCCGTTGTCGAGGATCACCACCACGATGTCCGCGTCGGCGGCGACGGCGTCGATCAGCGGCGTGACGCCGCTGTGGAGGAAGGTGCTGTCGCCGATCACGGCGAAGGCCGGGTGGATGCCGGCCTCGGCCGCCCCCTTGGCCATGCCGATCGAGGCGCCCATGCAGACGCAGGACTCGATGGCCGAGTAGGGCGGCAGCGCGCCGAGCGTGTAGCAGCCGATGTCGGCCGCCACCAGGGACTCCTCGTGCCCCTCGAGGGCCTGGCAGATCGCCGCGTAACTGTCCGCGTGCGGGCAGCCCTGGCACAGCTGCGGCGGCCGGTTGCGCACCGGCAGGTCGATGCCCGAGACGCCGGGCCGGCCGGGCAGGTCGAGCGCCTTGCGCACGAAGTCGGGGTTCAGCTCGCCGTCCTGCGGGATGTGCCCGGACAGCTTCCCCTCGATGCGGATGGCCTGCGGCAGGATGCCGCGCAGGTAGCGCTCGAGGTACGGGTTGCCCTCCTCCAGGACCAGCAGCTTGTCCACGTGCGCGGCCAGCTCGCGGATGCGGTCGACCGGGAGCGGGTAGGCCCCGATGTGCAGGTGCGAGGGCCGGTGGCGCAGCTCGCCCAGGTTCTCGAGGTAGTAGTTGCGCGCCAGACCGGTGGTGATGACGCCGAGCTCGTGCCGCTCGGGGTTGAGGAACAGCTGGTTGTTCGGCGTCGCCTCGCTGTAGGCCAGCATGTCGGGCTGGCGGTCGAGCAGGTCGCGCCACTGCATCCGTGCGTAGGCGGGCAGCAGGGTCCAGCCGCGGGTGTCGCGCGGCTTGCGCAGCGCGCGCTCGGGCAGCGGCGGCTGCGGGCGCACCGCGGCGCGGCTGTGGGCCAGCCGCGTGACCAGGCGCACCATCACGGGCACGTGGAACTGCTCGGACAGCTCGAAGGCCTCGCGCACCATCTCGTAGGCCTCCTGCTGGTTCGCCGGCTCGAGGCAGGGCACGCGGGCGAAGTCGGCGAAGTAGCGCGAGTCCTGCTCGTTCTGCGAGCTGTGCATGCCGGGGTCGTCCGCCACCAGGACGACGAGGCCGCCGTGGATCTGCACGATGGCGCCGTTCATGAAGGGATCCGCCGCCACGTTGAGGCCGACGTGCTTCATGACCACGAGCGAACGTCGCCCGACCATCGAGACGCCGAGGGCCTCCTCGAAGGCGGTCTTCTCGTTGGCGCACCAGGAGGCCACGGGCTTGCCGGCCTGCTCGGAGAGCCGGATGAGGTACTCCATGACCTCGGTCGAGGGGGTGCCGGGGTAGGCGTAGGCCGCCGTGACGCCGGCGTGGACCGCCCCCAGGGCCGCGGCTTCGTCGCCGAGCAGCACCTGACGGACGGGGCCGCGTTGGAGAATCGGGTTGCCAGTCACGCGGCTGGATAAACCACCCGCCGAGGGCCTGCCAGGGAGAGGTGGCCCTGAGGCGGTCCTGCGCGCCGAAAGGCGGCCGACGAGTGCCCGCGGCGCGCGCGAGCGGGGAAGCTTATTGCCCCGCCCGCGCCTCGGGCGGCGGGCGGCTGGCCAGCATCACGGCGATGCTCCGCGTGCGCTCCTGGCTGGCCAGGACGATCTGGGCCGAGGCGGTCAGCGGCACGGCCAGGAAGGCCCCCACCACTCCCCACAGGCTGCCCCAGAACACCACCGAGATCACGATGACCAGCGGCGAGAGGTTCAGCTCACGGCCCAGCACCTTGGGCTCGAGGAAGTTGCCCAGGGCGAAGTTGATCGCCAGGTAGGTGATCACGATGACCGCCACCGTGCCCCAGTCCTGGGTGGCCAGGGCGTAGATCGCGGGCAGGATGCCGGCCAGGATGCTGCCGAAGGTCGGGATGTAGTTCAGCAGGAAGGTGAGCAGGCCGAACAGCAGGGCGTACTGCACCCCGAGCAGGACGAGCACCAGGTAGGCGATGGCGCCGGTCAGCAGCGAGACCAGGGTCTTCACGCTGAGGTAGCGCTGGATGCCGATGGCGATCGTGTCGAGCACCTCGGCGGCGTCCTCGCGCCGCCGCCCCGCGATGGCCAGGATCTTGCTCTTGAACACCGCCTGCTCGGCGAAGATGAAGATCATGTAGACCATCACCAGGACCAGGCCGCGGGTGAAGCCGAGGCCGCTGCCGATCAGGGTGGCGGCGAGCTCCTGCGGGTCGATCTGCTCGAGCCCGTTGACCACCATCCGCGACACGGTGCGCGGCATCTTGGTCTCCGGGTCCTCGAGCATCTTGGTGATGTTCTGCACCACGCCGGGCCAGCCCGGGGCCTCGGCCTCGGAGCCGGCGGCCGCGCCCTCGCCCCCCTCGGACACGATCGGCTGGCCGTCCTCGTCCAGCTCGGGCTGGTCGTCGAGCAGGTGCGGCAGGATCGGGTCGGTCGGGCCGGTCGAGTTGCTGGTCAGGATGCTCTCGAGGTTGGTCTGGAGCAGCATCCCGGCCTGGGCGAGGCCGAGGAAGACCAGCACGGTGAGCAGCATCACCGTCACCGGCGGCGGGATGTGCCAGCGGGCCAGCCGCCGCACCACCGGTTGGAGGATGTTGGTCAGGAGCAGCGCGATGACCAGCGGCTGCAGGATGCCCGCCCCGACGTGCAGCACCCAGCCCAGCAGGATCGTCGCCACGATCGCCAGGAGGACGGTGAAGCTGCGGCTGCGGGAGCCCATGGTGGACAGCCTACGGGAGCCCGGCGCGGGCGGGAAAGGGGCTTCGCCCTTTCGCTAGCCTGGGCGCGTGCTGCTCGCCGCCCTCGCCCTCGCCCTCGCCGCGCCGCAGGAGGCGCCCGCCCGGCCGAACCTCGTCCTGGTCCTGGCCGACGACCTCGGCTGGACCGACCTCGGCTGCCAGGGCAGCGGCTACTACCGCACCCCCCACCTCGACGCGCTCGCCGCCGCCGGCACGCGCTTCACCTCCGGTTACGCCGCGGCGCCGAACTGCGCGCCGACCCGCGCCGCGCTGCTCTCTGGCCTGGCCGCCCCGCGCACCGGGGTCCTCACCGTGGGCAGCGCGGCGCGCGGGCGCGCCGAGCACCGCCGCCTCGAGGTGCCGCGCAACCGAACCGAGCTCGACGGCGGCTTCACCACCCTGGCGGAGGTACTGCGCGGCGCCGGCTACCGCACCGCGATGATCGGCAAGTGGCACCTCGGCCGCGGCGAGGAGACCGGACCGGGGGCGCAGGGCTTCGACTTCCACCTGGCCGGCGACCACCGCGGCCACCCGGCCAGCCACCTCGGCCCCTACACCGGCCGCAAGGGCACCGCGCCGCCCGGGCTGGAGGGCGCGCCCGAGGGCGAGTCGCTGACCGACCGGCTGACCGACGAGGCGATCGCCTGGATCCGCCAGCAGGGCGACGCGCCCTTCTTCCTCTACCTCAGCCACTACGCGGTCCACACACCGATCCAGTCGCCGCCGGAGGTCGTGGCGCGTTGGGAGGGGGTGCCGGCAGCCGGCGGACACCACCACGCCACCTACGGGGCGATGGTCGAACACCTCGACGCCTCCGTCGGGCGGCTGCTGGCCGCGCTCGAGGAGCTGGGCCACGCCGAGGACACCGTCGTGGTCTTCACCTCGGACAACGGCGGGCTCGGCGGCTACCGCGACGCCGGCGTGGACGGCGGCGCCGAGATCACCCACAACGCCCCGCTGCGCGGCGGCAAGGGGATGATCGAGGAAGGCGGCATCCGCGTGCCGTGGATCGTGCGCTGGCCCGGCGTGGTGCCTGCCGGGCGCGTGGTCGCCTCCCCCGTCCACACCCTCGACCTCTTCCCCACCCTGATCGGCCTGGCCGGCGCGGCCGCGCCGCCGCACGACGGCACCGACCTCGGCCCGCTGTGGCGCGGCGAGGTGGACGCCCTGCCCGCGCGCAACCTGGTCTGGCACCTGCCGATCTACCTCGAGGCCTCCGCCGCGCGCGGCACCTGGCGCTGCACGCCCTCCGCCGCGCTGCGCCGCGGGCGCTGGAAGCTGATCGAGCGCTTCGAGACCGGCGCGTTGGAGCTCTACGACCTCGAGGCCGACCCCGGCGAGGCCCACGACCTCGCCGCGGAACAGCCGGCGCGCGCCGCGCAGCTCCACGCCGCCCTGCTGGCCTGGCGCGCGCGGACCGGTGCGGCGATGCCGCGTGCCGCGCTACGCTGAGCCGCCCGATCCCGGAGCCATGATCCTCGCCCTCTCCCTGCTCGTCCTCCCCGCTCCCGCCGCGCCGCAGGAGCCGCCGCCGGGCTTCCAGCCCCTGTTCGACGGCAGCAGCCTCAGCGGCTGGCGCGGTCGCCCCCACCTCGATCCGGCCGCCGAGGCGGCGATGAGCGCCGCCGAGCGCGCCGAGGCCCAAGCGGACTGGGACGCCGACCGCGACGCCCACTGGCGGGTCGAGGACGGCGAGATCGTCAACGACGGCCAGGGGGTCTTCCTGACCACCGCGGCCGACTACGGCGACTTCGAGCTGCTGCTCGAGTACCGCACCGTGGCCGGCGCCGACAGCGGCATCTACCTCAAGGCCAATCCGCAGGTGCAGATCTGGGACACCACCGAGGCCGGCGGCAAGTGGGAGATCGGCGCCGACCGCGGCTCCGGCGGTCTGTGGAACAACCAGCGCTTCGAGCGGCACCCGCTGGTCCACGCCGACCGACCCTTCGGCGAGTGGAACACGGTGCGCATCCTGATGGTCGGCGCGCGGGTCTCCGTGTGGTTGAACGGGAAGAAGACGGTCGACCACACGCCGCTCGAGAACTACTTCGACCGCAGCAAGCCGCTGCCCGCGCGCGGCCCGGTGCAGCTGCAGACCCACGGCGGCGAGATCCGCTTCCGCAACCTGTTCCTGCGCGAGCTGAGCGCGGAGGAGGCCAACCTGGTGCTCGCCGCCCACGGCGACGCGGGCTTCCGCCGCGCCTTCAACGGCCGCGACTTCGACGGCTGGGCCGGGCCCACCGGCGACTACATGGTGGTCGGCGGCGCGCTGATGTGCCGCCCGGGCCGCGGCGGCACGCTCCACACCGTCGAGGAGTTCGGCGACTTCGCAGCCCGTCTCCAGTTCCAGCTGCCTCCTGGCGGCAACAACGGCCTCGCGATCCGCTACCCCGGCCAGGGGGACACGGCTTACGTCGGCATGTGCGAGCTGCAGGTGCTCGACAACAGCGCCGGGAAGTACGCCGGACTGAAGCCTTACCAGTACCACGGCTCGGTCTACGGCATGGTGCCCGCCGCGCGCGGCTACCAGCGACCGGTCGGCGAGTGGAACTTCCAGGAGGTCGTCGTGCGCGGCTCGACGATCACGGTGGAACTGAACGGCAGCTTCATCCTCGAAGCGGACCTCTCCACCATCGAGCAGCCGATGAGCGGTCACGAGCACCCCGGCCGCACGCGCACCCGCGGCCACTTCGGCTTCGCCGGGCACAACGACCCGGTGCGCTTCCGCGAGGTCTTCCTGAAGCGCCTGGACTAGGGCCGCGCCGGGAGCGGCAGCGCCGGGTCGCCGAAGACCAGGAACTTCATCCCCTGGAAGAAGATGCTGGCCGGGTACCAGGACTCGGTCGGCTGCAGGGTGTCGAGCCGCTCGACCTCGCGGTAGCGCGCCAGCGCCGCCGCCCAGGCGTCGCCCAGGCGGGCGGCCCCGCCCTCCGCCGCGGCCAGGACGAAGCCGTCGAGCAGGGTCATTGCGGCCGGCTGCGCGCCCGTGCCGCAGCCGATGTAGGCCACCGCGCCGCCGTCGGCCATCCGCAGCAGCCGCTCGCCGAGCCCGTCGTGGTCGAAGCGGCCCGGCTGCAGCGGCGCGGGCGGCGGCGGCGGCGCGGTGAAGACCTCGCCCCCGCCGGTGCCGGCGTGGGCGATGCCGTCGACGTCGAGGTAGGCCTGGTAGGGCGGCTCGGTGCAGAGGTGCGCCGTGCTGCAGCCCACCGAGAGGTAGACCGCCGGCGGGGTTCCCGCCAGCGCGCGGCGCTCGGCCTCGCCCAGGCAGAGGTGCCAGGTGTCGTTCGAGCCGTGGCCGACGTGGAGCGCCAGTTCGACGCCGGCGGCCAGGGCGGCGCCGATAGAGGTCGGGCTGAGCTCCGCCTCGCCGCCGTAGAAGCGCCGGTCGGTGCTCCAGCCGGCTCCTTCCAGCGCGTCGCCGAGCCCGCCGAAGCGGGCGCGGGCGTCGATCCACTCGGGGGCGTGGACGAGCAGCGCGCGGGCCTCCGCCGCCGGGCGCGGCTGCCAGGCGACGGTCTTGGCCACCAGCGGCGCCAGCTCCGCGCGCGCGCTGACCGGCCAGCGGCCGACCGCCAGCTCCGGCGCGTAACTCACGCCGTCGCGGTTCATCGGCGGCTGCTTGTTCTTCTCGCCGTCGACCTCGCCGAAGTAGGCGGCGTGGAAGCCCTCGGTGCTCGCGTTCCAGTCGTCGAAGCCGCCGTCATCGTCGGCCACGTCGGCGTAGTAGTGGTCGCTCGCGTAGAAGGCGGTGTCGAAGGCCGCCTCGGTGACGCGGTCGAGGACCATGAAGCGGACCGGGAAGGTGTCGGCGTCGCCGACGAGCAGCGCGTAGCGCAGGCCGTCGTCGCGCCAGCGCGCGTGGAGCCAGCGCTTGATGCGCTCGGGGGCGTCGGCGCCGGCGGACTCGGCGAGGACCTGCTCGAGGGCGACCGTCTCGGCGCGCATCTCGCCCGCGCGCAGGGCGCGCAGCGGCTCGAGCTCGGCCAGCCAGTCGCGCGGCGCGATGGCGACCCACCCCGGCGCCGGCGCCGCATCGGAGGGCTCCTGCGGCGCGAGGACGGGAATGGACAGGAACAGCAGCGGAGCGAAGAGCATCAGGATTCCTCGGTGGTCACCACCAGAGGGGGAAGGGCGGCCAGGGCCTCGGCCGCCGGGAGGAGGAACAGGCGGGCGGTGGCGCGACCGGAGACGGCTTCGGCCTCGAGGCGGAACCCGCCGTCGACGACCGGGAGTTCGAGCGCGCGCTCCTCCCCCGCCGCGAGTTCGGCTTCCCCGCCCGCCCAGCGCAGGCGGACGGGGCCGTCCTCGGCGCGGACCGCAGGACGGCCGCCGGCCACCTCCTCGAGCTCGAGCGCGCGGGCCACGCCGGCGCCGCCGAGCTTCTGCCGGTCCTCGCCGAGCACCGGCCACACCCGGTAGGCGTAGGCCGTCGCCGGCGCGCAGTCGCGGTCGGTCCACGAGGTGGCGCTGCCCTTGAGTTCCGCGACCGGGGCGAAGGGCGCGTCCTCCTCCTCGGCGAGCCGACGCTCGACGCGCCAAGCGGCCGGGCGGCGCTCCGGCTTGTCCCAGGCCAGGCCGACGCGGTCGTCCCCGACGCGGGCCGCGCGCAGCCCGGAGGCCATCGGCAGCAGCGCGGAGGGCGGCACGTGGCGCGCCGCGACGGCGTGGAGGAAGTCCATCTCGGGCTGGATCAGCGCGCGACGGCCGACGTCACCGAGCGAGCGCGGGTCCAGGTCGGCGATCCATCCGAGCAGCACGCAGGCGGCGAGGTAGCTGCCGCGCGCGTTCGGGTGCGAGCCGTCGGCCTGGTGCAGGCTGAAGTCGGGGCGCTCCTCGAGCGCGTCGCGCCAGGCCAGCCCGACGGGCGCCAGCTCCGCGCCGGTCTGCTCGGCCAGGCCGCGGTAGGCCTTCTCGAGGCCCGCGATGCGCTCGGGCTGCTCCTCCGGGGCCCAGGTCAGGAAGAGCAGCGGCCGGGCGCCGCTCTTCTGCACCTCGCGGATCAGCTCCTTGCCGTAGCGCAGCATGAGCAGCGGGTCCTCGACCGGGCGCTGGCTCTGCTCCTGCAGCACCACCACGTCCCAGCTGCCCTCGCGGATGAGCTCGACCGAGCGCCCCTCGATCCAGTGGCGCTCGAAGGTGCAGCCGCCGGGGGTGCGGCTCTCGACCTCGAGCTCGACCGGAATGCGCGCCGAGGCCGCCATGGCCTGCACCGCCGCCGGCAGCTTGTTCTGCTGGGTGTAGCTGTTGCCGAGGAACAGCACCCGCAGCGGCCCGTCCCCGCCCGCCTCCTCCTGCGCCGGGAGAGGGCTGAAGAGGGCGGCGAACACGGCCGCCAAGGGGATCAGGTTCCGGATCCGGCGACCGAGAGCGGAGGCGTGTCCCACCGCCCCATCCTAGGCCGCCGGCCCCCGTCGGCGGGACCCGCCTCCCGCTAGACTGGGCCCGCCGCGCGCGGCCCCCTCGATGAACCTGCTCCCTCTGATCGCGCTGGCCCTCGGTCTGGCCTTCGCCGTCGCCGCGACCGGCGCCCGGCGCATGGAGCTGGCGCGCCTGCGCCGCGGCCTCGAGGAGCGGCGCGAGGCCAGGAGCCGCGGCAGCCACCGCGCGCGCCTCCAGTTCCCCCACGTCGACCTCAGCCGCTGCATCGGCTGCGGGACCTGCGTGAAGGCCTGCCCGGAGGAGGGCGTGCTCGAGGTGATCCACGGCCAGGCCCTGGTCGTGCACGGCGCGCGCTGCGTCGGCCACGGCCGCTGCGCCGCCGAGTGCCCGGTCGGCGCCATCGCCCTGACCCTCGAGGACATCGAGGAGCGCCGCGACCTGCCGGCGCTCGACGCCAGGCTGGAGTCGAAGACGCGGCCGGGCCTGTTCCTCGCCGGCGAGGTGACCGGCTACTCGCTCGTGCGCACCGCCATCGGCCACGGCACGGCCGTGGCGGGCGAGGTGCACCGCCGCGTCGCGTCCGAGCCGTCGGCCGCCCCGGTGCCGCTCGACCTGGTGATCGTCGGCGCCGGGCCGGCCGGCCTGGCCTGCGCGCTGGAGGCCCGGCGCCTCGGCCTGCGCGCCCTGCTCGTCGAGCAGGAGCAGGAGATCGGCGGCACGGTGGCCAAGTACCCGCGCAACAAGCTGGTCATGACCCAGCCGGTCGACCTGCCGCTGCACGGCCGGCTCGAGCGCACGAGCTACCTCAAGGAGGAGCTGGTCGAGCTGTGGCGGCGGATCGCCGCCGAGCAGCAGCTGGAGATGCGCTGCGGGGAGCTGCTCGAGGACGTCGTGCCCGCCGCCGGCGGCTTCCGCGTCCACACCAGCGGCGGCGTGCACGAGGCGCGCTTCGTCTGCCTGGCGCTCGGGCGCCGCGGGACACCGCGCAAGCTCGGCGTGCCCGGCGAGGAGCTGCCGCAGGTGGCCTACGGCCTGCAGGACGCCGGATCGCACCGCGGGCGGCGCATCCTGGTCGTCGGCGGCGGCGACAGCGCGGTCGAGGCGGCCCTCGGCCTCGCCGAGCAACCCGGCAGCATCGTGGACCTGAGCTACCGCAAGCACGCCTTCTTCCGGCTCAAGGCGCGCAACGAGGCGCGCATCGAGCAGGCGGTCGCCGAGGGGAAGCTCACGGTCCGCTTCGAGTCGGAGGTCCGCCGCATCGAGGCGGGCGCCGTGGTCCTCGAACAGCGCGGCGAGGAGCTCCGCCTCGCCAACGACGAGGTCTTCGTGCTCGCCGGCGGCCTGCCCCCCTTCCCCCTGCTCGAGCGTTGCGGCGTCAGCTTCGACCCCGCCGCACGCGATCCGCAGTCGCAGGTCGTGGACCAGGGCCCCGGCCTCTTCCTCGCCCTCGTCACCGGCCTGACCCTGGCCTTCGGTGCGCTGTTCTGGATCGCTTGGCACGGGGACTACTACGGGCTCGAGCCGGCCGAGCGGGCGGTGCACGAGCTCCACGGGCGGCTGCGCGCCTCCCGCGGGGTCGGCCTGGCCTTCGGCATCGGCGCGGCCGGCCTGATCCTGCTCAACCTGAGCTACCTGCTGCGCCGGCAGCCCTGGCTGCCGCTGCGCTTCGGCGCGCTGCAGGCCTGGCTGACCAGCCACGTCGCCACCGGCATCCTGGCCTTCCTGCTGGCCCTGCTCCACGGCGCGCTCGACGCCAAGCAGACGGTCGGTGGCCACGCGCTCGCCTGCCTCGCGGTGCTGGTCGGGACCGGGGCGATCGGCCGCTACCTCTACTCCTTCGTGCCGCGGGCGGCCAACGGCCGCGAGCTGGCCCTCGAGGAGGTCGAGGCGCAGCTCGCCGGCCTCTCCGCCGCCTGGGACCAGACCCACCGCGGCTTCGGTGAGCGGGTGCGCTGCGAGATCGAGGAGGTCGTCCGCCAGCAGCGCTGGCAGCGCGGCCTGCTCGGCCGCATCCTCGCCCTGCTCTCCGGCCAGCGCAGCCTGAGGCGGTCGCTGCGCCGGCTGCGCTCGGAGGGGAAGGAGCTCGGAATCCCGCCGAGCCAGATCCGCCACCTCACGATCCTCGCCCGCCGCGCCCACCGCGCCAGCACCATGGCCGCCCACTTCGAGGACCTGCGCGGGCTGCTCGCCTCCTGGCGCTACCTCCACCGCTGGATCGCCCTGCTCATGGTCCTCCTCCTCGCCGCCCACGTGGTCACCGCCCTGCGCTACGCCTCGCTTCCAGGGGGGCTCGGCCGGTGAGGCTGCGCGACCCGCGCCTCTGGCTCAGCCTGCTCAGCCTGGCGGCGGTGGCCGTCGTGGTGTGGATCGACCTGCGCCGCGGCACCTCGCCCGGCCCGGTCCACCCGAGCCACGCGCAGGTGCGCAGCCTGCGCAGCAGCTGGCGCGGCTGCGAGGACTGTCACGGCGACGACGCCACCCCGCTCGCCGCGGCCTGCAACGACTGCCACGACGAGATCGCCGAGCAGGAGCGCAGCGGGCGCGGCCTGCACGGCAGCCTCGAGCCCGAGGCCCTCGCGCGCTGCGGCGCCTGCCACGTCGAACACCACGGCAGTGAGCTCCCGCTCGTCCCCGACGCGGCCTTCGAGGCCGCCGGCTTCCCGCTCGCCGATTTCGACCACGGCATGGCCGACTTCCGCCTCGAGGGGGCGCACGACGCGCTGGCCTGCGAGCGCTGCCACGAAGCCGCGCGCCTCCCCTCGCTTCCCGAGGGCACGAAGCGCTTCCTCGGCGCCACGCAGGACTGCGCCGCCTGCCACGAGGACGTCCACCGCGGCCGCATGAGCCGCGACTGCGCGAGCTGCCACGGGCAGAGCCAGCCCTTCGAACAGGTCGCGTCCTTCGTCCACACCGAGCGCTTCGCGCTGGTCGGCCAGCACGCCGGGCAGGCTTGCGCGAGCTGCCACCCCGCCGGCAGCGAACGCTCGATCGAGGCCGCCGACGGCGGACCGCGGCTGCCCGACCGCGGCTGCCTCGACTGCCACGAAGCGCCCCACGCGGCCCCCTTCCTCTCCGCCGCGGCCGCCGCGGCAGGAAGCGCCGAGGCCGCCTGCCAAGACTGCCACCCGGTCGAGGGTCCGGCCTTCGCCGAGGCCGAGCTCGACCGCGCTCAGCACGCCCTGACCGGCTTCCCGCTCGACGTCCCGCACGAGAAGGCGAGCTGCGCGTCCTGCCATCCGCCGGCCACCGCCGCCGCCGAGCCCACCTGGTCGGCGCGCTTCCCCGGGCGGGCGGCGTCCGACTGCGCCGCCTGCCACGAAGACCCGCACGGCGGCCAGTTCGCCGGCGGGGCCTTCGGCGCGGCCTGCACCGACTGCCACGAGTCGACGCGCTGGACCCCGCCCCGCTTCGGCGCCGAGGAGCACGCCCTCACCGCCTTCGCCCTGACCGGCTCCCACCTCGCCGCCGACTGCCGCGCCTGCCACACCGACCCCCCGGCGGAGCAGCCGCGCGCCTTCCGCGGCACCGCCCAGCGCTGCGAGGCCTGCCACGAGGACGTCCACCGCGGCAGCTTCGACGCCGAGCTGGCCGCGACGGCGCCGGACCCGCGCGGCAGCTGCGCGGTCTGCCACGACACCGCCTCCTTCCGGGAGCTGCGGCCGGACGCCTTCGTCCACGGCCGCTGGACCGGCTTCGAACTCGACGGCGCCCACCTGCGCGCCGAGTGCCTGGCCTGCCACACGCCGCCGCCGCCCCCGCCCCCGCCGGCGGTCCCGGCGCGGCGCCTCGGCTTCCTCGCCGACCGGCTCGCGGCGCCGGACGACTGCGCCAGCTGCCACGAGGACGTCCACGCCGGCGCCTTCGACGGCGCCGGCCGCCCGGCGGTGATCGACGGCCGCCGCAGCTGCGACCGCTGCCACGACAGCGAGGAGTTCCGCCAGCTGCGGCCGGGCGCCTTCGACCACGGCTTCTGGACCGCGATGCCGCTCGACGGCGCGCACGCGCAGAGCGACTGCGCCGCCTGCCACGGCCGCGAGGGAGCCGCAGCCGCCGGCGAACGCAGCCTGGGCTTGGCGGCGGCGCGCTTCCCCGGCCTCGGGGTCGCCTGCGAGCGTTGCCACGCCGACCCGCACCGCGGCGCCTTCGACGGCCCGGAGGATCCGGCGCGCCTCGAGGACCGCGAGGGCTGCGCCCGCTGCCACCAGCCGGTCAGCTTCCGCGCTCTGGTCCTCGACCCCTTCGACCACGGCGCCTGGACCGGCTACCCGCTCGAGGGCCGCCACGTCCCGCTGTCCTGCGACGCCTGCCACCCGCCGCTGCGGCATCCGGGCCCCGACGGCCGCGAACACGCCTTCGCCCGCGGCACCGCCTGCGCCGACTGCCACGCCGACCCGCACGTCGGCCAGTTCCGCGAGGGAGCCGCCACCGACTGCGCCCGCTGCCACGACCTGACGGGCTTCCAGCCGGCGCGCTTCGACCACCAGACGCAGTCGCGCTTCCCGCTGGACCAGAACCACCGCGGGCTCGACTGCGCGGCCTGCCACCAGGCCTGGCCCCTCCAGGGCGGCGGCGAGGCAGTACGCTACAAGCCCCTCGGGACGCGCTGCCAGGACTGCCACGGCTTCGGCGGAGAGGGAGCCCCCCGATGAGATCCCTCCTCTCCCTGCTCGGCCTGCTGCTGCTCGTGGGGCTCCTGCCCGCCGAGGCCGCGGCCCAGGAGTCCGGCGCCGTGCGGGTCTCCGCGCGGGTCACCTCGAGCTCCCCCGGCCTGGTCGGGCTCGACCGCGGTAGCGGCGCCGGCCTCGAGCCGGGCGACCGCGTGCGGCTGTTCCCGCTCGGCAGCCCCACCCTCGAGGGCCGCGTCCAGTCGGTCTCCGACCGCACGGCGACCGTGCAACTCGACGACGCGCAGGCGCGCGTGGACATCGGCTCGCGCGCCGAGGTGCTCGTGCCGGGCGACCGCTTCGCCGAGCAGGAGGTAGGCCCGGGCGGCGACGCGCCCGCCCACCCGCCGTGGTCCCGTCAGCCCGACGAGTGGGAGCAGGGCATGCCGCTGCTCGCCAGGTCGAAGGGACGCGAGCCCGCCGCGCGTCCGACCGAGATCCACGGCCGCTTCTTCACGTCGGTCGACCGGGTCAGCGACGGGGAGCGCGACCGCAGCTCGCTCTACGGCCGCGCCGGCACCGACCTGCGCGCCGACAACCCCTTCGGTCGCGGCGGGCGCTTCCACCTCGACGTCGAGTTCCTGCACCGCGTCGACGCGCAGCCCGGCGGCCCCGACGAGACCGCCAGCCGGGTGCGCCTCGACCGCCTGTCGTGGGCGGTCGGCGGCGACCGCCACACCCCGACGCGCTGGGAGGCCGGCCGCTTCCTGCACGACGCCTTCCCCGAGTTCGGCGTGATGGACGGCGTCGACGGCAGCCTCGCCGTCTCGGGCTCCGACCGACTCGGCGCCAGCCTCGGCTACCTGCCCGAGCTGAGCGGCGACTTCCGCACCGGTGAGGACCTCGCCACCACCCTCTACTGGTCGCACGCCTCGGGCGAGGACCGCCGCTTCCGCGCCGGCGCCGGCTTCCAGAAGAGCTGGCACGAGGGCGAGGCCGACCGCGACCTGCTGCTCGCCAAGCTGTCGCTCACCCCGCGCTCCGGATTCCAGCTGTACTCCACCGCCTGGCTCGACCTCTACGGCAGCAAGGACACGGCGAAGTCCTCCGGCGCCGAGCTGACCCAGCTCCTCACCAGCGCGGGATGGCGCGCCGAGAACGGCGACGGCTTCCGCGTCGGCTTCTCCCGGCTGCGCTTCCCGCAGACCCTTCGCCTGCAGCTCAACGAGCTGACCCTGGGCGAGCTGGCCGACAACCAGACCGACCGCATCGACGTCTCCGGGTGGAAGCGGGTCAGCGACGGCCTGCGCCTGACCGCCAGCCTCGACTCCTGGTCGGACGAGGACGACAGCGGCGGCGGCGGGCGCCTGCGCGCCGACTGGCGTGAGCTCCTCGCCGGCGGCGACCTCGGCGCGACGCTGTTCTTCAACCAGGGGCAGTTCAGCGACGTCAGCGGCCTGCGCCTCGACGCCGACTGGGCCACCGCGCTGGGCTGGTGGCGGGTCTCCTGGGAGACGGCCCTGCTCACCCAGGTCGGCTTCGTCGGCGGCCAGGAGGAGCTCCTGCAGCACGCCGCCGAGCTCTCCTGGGACCTCGCCGGCACTTCCGACTGGTCGTTGTCCAGCTACCTCGAGCTGCGCTTCGGCGACGAGCTCGGCTCCACCACCCTCGGCTTCTTCCTGCAGAACCGCTTCTGACATGGCCCCGCGCGACCTCGCCCGCTCCCCCGCCTCCGCCCTCCGCCTGGGCCTGGCGCTCGGACTCGCGCTGGCCACGACGCTGGCCTGCGCCCTGCAGCGCGAGGACGTCGCGCCGAACGGGTGGTGGGAGGGCTTCGGCCCGGTCATCCCGCACGACCGCTTCCCCGCCGACTGCGGCCTGTGCCACACCGGGCAGGGCTGGCAGGAGGTGCGCGAGGACTTCGAGTTCGACCACGAGGCCGAGACCGGCTACGCGCTGGTCGGACCGCACGCCCGCGCGCAGTGCCTGCGCTGCCACAACGACCGCGGGCCGGCGGCCGACTTCGCTGCGCAGGGTTGCGGCGGCTGCCACGAGGACGTGCACCGCGGCCAGCTCGGCCCGAGCTGCGAGGACTGCCACGAGCTGCCGAGCTGGCGTCCGCAGGGCCAGATCGCGGCGCACCAGCAGACCCGCTTCCCGCTGGTCGGCGCGCACGCCTCGACGACCTGCCGCGCCTGCCACCAGGGCGCCGAGATCGGCGTCTTCGTCCCGACCGACACCGAGTGCCTGAGCTGCCACGCCGCCGACCTGGCGCGCGCCACCAGCCCCGACCACCTCGCCCAGGGCTGGACCGGACGCTGCGACGAGTGCCACATCCCGACCGGGTGGAAGGGCGCCGCCTTCAACCACCGCTGGCCGCTGACCGGCGAGCACGCCGAGGCCGGCTGCCAGGAGTGCCACGCCGGCGGTGTCTACGCCGGCACGCCGACCGACTGCTTCTCCTGCCACGGCCCCGAGTTCGCCGCCGCGAGCGACCCGGACCACGTCGCCCTCGGCCTGCCGACGGCCTGCGCGCAGTGCCACTCGACGCGCGGCTGGCGCCCGGCCGACATGAACCACAGCGGCGTGAGCGGCAACTGCGTGGACTGCCACCTGGACGACTACCTGGCGACCAGCAACCCGAACCACCAGGCCGCCGGCATCCCGACCTCCTGCCAGGCCTGCCACAACACGAACCGCTGGCGCGGCGCGGGCTTCTCGCACGACTTCCCGATCAACTCG
Source organism: uncultured Planctomycetales bacterium (assembly GCA_964342475.1). Taxonomy (GTDB): domain Bacteria; phylum Planctomycetota; class UBA1135; order UBA1135; family UBA1135; genus J029. The sequence continues at coordinate 12,914 of CAYFGE010000017.1, read as the reverse complement.
GGGGCGCACAAGAACTTCAGCTGCAACGACTGCCACACGACGACCGGCAATTACACCGCGTTCAGCTGCATCCACTGCCACGAGCACCGGCAGTCGAAGATGGCCGACGAGCACGACGACGTGAACGGCTACGTGTGGAACTCGAACGCCTGCCTGTCCTGCCACCCGGACGGGCGCGAGTGAACGGCTGGCTGCGCGCCTACCGCGAGGAGCCGGAGCGCTTCGACCGGCTGGCGCGGGCCGAGGACCCCGACGGCAGGATCGTCGGCGCGCTGCGCCGCCACGGCCGCTGGGCCGGCCGCGAGGTGCTCGAGCTCGGCTGCGGCACCGGCCGCTTCTCGCCGGAGCTGGCCGTTGATGCCGCGGGGTGGACCGCCCTCGACCGCGCCCCGGCCATGCTGCGCCTGGCGCGGCCGCGCGCCGCCGCGGCGGGGGTCCGGCTCTTGCGCGCGCGGGCCGAGGCGCTCCCCTTCCCCGCCGGTTCCTTCGACGCGGTGGTCGCCACCTGGCTGCTCGGCGACCTCTCCGCAGAGGCCCGCCGCCGCGTGCTCGCCGAGTGTGACCGCGTCCTGCGCCCGGACGGCGCGGTGTGGTCGGCCGAGAACGCCGGCGACGCGGAGTTCGACCGCCTCGAGGGCGGGCGCGACTGCGCCTGGGCGGCGGCCGCCGGTTTCGCCGCCGTCGAACGCGTGGAGACCGAGCTGCGCTTCCCCGACGAGGCCCGGGCGGCAGACACGCTGGGCTTCCTCCTCGGCCCGGCCGCCGCGGCGGAGCTCGCCGCGCGGCCGCGGAGCCGCGTCGGCCACGCGGTGCTCATCCTGCGGCGTCCGCGCCGGCCTCCGAGCCCGTCCTGATCCGGCCGCCGGCCTGCCAGAAGAACTCGACCGTGGTCGAGCGCAGCATGTCGTCGCGGCGGTAGACCGGGAAGCCGAGCGGCGCGGCGCGGAGGCCGTCCACCGCTGCGCGGTACTCGTCGCGGCCGACGTCGAGGCCGGTGGCCCCGGCGCCGCCGCGGCCGACCGGGAGGAAGCGGTAGAGGTGCCAGGCGTGGACGCGCAGGCCGCGGGCGGCGCGGGCGAGGAGGGCGGCGCGCAGCTCCCCGAGGCCGCCGAGGTTGCGCGCGGTGACCACCGTGCCGACGGTGACCGGCTTGCCGCTCTCGGCCAGCGCGTCCAGGGCGCGTCCGAGTGCGGCGGCGTGCCCTCCGCGCGCCGCCCGCAGTTCGTCGTGGAGCCCGGGATCGGCCGACTCCCAGGGGACGAGGTAGCGGTCCACCCAGTCGAAAGCGGCGAAGCCGGGCGGCGGCGCGAGCACGTTGCTGCCGACCTGCACGAGGAGCCCGGCGCGCCGCGCGCGGCGGCCCAGCGCGGCGAGGTCGTGCGGCCACAGGAAGGGCTCGCCGCCGCCGAGCACCACGCTGCGGAAGCCGGCCGCGGCCAGCTCCTCGACCAGCGCGCCGGCGGTGTCCGGCGGCATCGCCTCGAAGCCCGTCTCACTGGCGCAGAAGCGGCAGCCCATGTCGCAGTCGGGCAGCAGGAAGACCGAGGCGATCGTCCGGCGCGGGTCGAGTGCGGCCGGGTCGAGGAGGCGGGCGGACACGAGAAGAGGGGCGGAAGCCTGCGCTCCCGCCCCTCCATCCTGCCAGCGCGGGGATCAGAAGATCTCGTCCTCCTCGGGCGCCGGACGCGCGGCCTCCTTCAGGGCGGCGGCCGCCGCCTCGGGGACCTCGACCTCGGTGGCGTTGACCCCGCCGAGCACCACGGCCGACTTGCGCGCCATGTTGATCTCGCGGTCGCGGATCACGCCGCTCGAACGGGTCTCGACCTCGAAGCGCGTGATCACGCCCTTCGCGTCGGCGACGAGGACGAAGCTGCCCGAGTGCTCGAGCTCGGAGCCGCCGCCGCCCCCGGGGAAGCCGCGGCCGCCGCGACCGCCGAAGCCCCCGCCGGACATCCGCGCCGCGGTGTCGGCGTCGAGCTCGCCCCGGAAGGTGCGCACACCCTCGGCCTCCTCGCACACGACCTCGACCGCGCCGCCGGCGAAGTCGGAGAGCAGTTGGTGCGGCAGCTGGGCGCGCAGGGCGGCCAAGCGCGCGAACATCGCGGCGCGCTCGGGATCCGGCTCAGGCGGGCCGCCCTCGGGGCGGGCGCCGCCCTCGGCACGGTCGGGGCGCTCCCCGGGCGGCGGGCCTTCCCCGCGCTCGGGACGCTCGCTGCGCTCCGGCCGCTCGCCGGCCTCGCCGCCGGGAGGGCCGCCGCCGCGCTGACCGCCGAAGCCGCCGCGACCGCCGCGCATCATGGCGCGCGCGTCGAGCGGCACCCAGTTGCCCTCGGCGTCCTGGTGGACCGCGGCGCGGCCCTCGCGGAAGGCGACCGTGCCGCCCGCTTCGAGGCGCACAGGCTTGCCGTTCTGGAAGGCGCCTTTCACCGGCGCGGCGGGGGCGCCGCCGGCGCGCTGGAAACCGCCTTCGTTGGTCGTGGTCAGCTCGAAGGTGTAGCTCTGGACCTTCTGCGCCCGGGCGACCAGGTCGGCGAGGTCCTTCTGGGGATCGCCCTGGAGGTTCAGTCCGAGGGCGAGGACGGCGATGGTGGTGATCATGGGGTTCTCCTCGGTGCCGCGGGGCGGCGGACTGCCGGGATCGGCAGGTCGATTCTGCGTCCGGCCCTGCCGGAGCGGAAGGGGGGATCCGGCGCCCGGGCCGGATCCCGACGGAACCCGTCCGGGCGGCCCGAGTTCCGCCCGCCTTGCCCTGACGTCCGGCGGACGCCACCGTAGGGCCAGGAGGAGCCGCCCGTGCCCGACCCCCGAACCCCGCTGTCCCCCACCGCGCCGCGTGAGCGCTTCGGCAGCCTCGACCTCCTGCGCGGCTTCGCCCTGTGCGGCATCCTGGTCATCAACATGCGCTACTTCGCGCTGCCGATGGCCGGCCGCGCCCTGCAGGACCCGAACCAGCCCGACGGCACCTTCGCCGCAGCCGACTTCTGGAGCTGGCTCACGACCAGCGTCCTGTTCGAGGACAAGATGATGGCGCTGTTCTCGATCCTGTTCGGCGCCGGGATCTGGCTCATGCAGGACCGAGGCCTGCTGCTCCACCTGCGGCGCATGGGCGTGCTCCTGGCCATCGGGGTGGCGCACGCCGTGCTGCTCTGGTTCGGCGACATCCTGACCCTTTACGCGCTCTGCGGACTGGTGGTCGTCCTCGTGCGGCGCTGGCCGCCGCCGCTCCTGATCGTCCTCGGCCTGGCCTCGGCGACCTTCGCCGTCGCCGAGCGGCCGGTGCTCGGGATGCTCGCCGAGGCCGCGCCGTTGGAGGCCGCCGTGGAAGCCCCGGCCGAGGACGACGCCGACGCGCCGGAGACCGCGGCGGTCGAAACCGCCGCAGGAGCCGCGCCCGGCTGGCGCGAGCGCCTCCAGCACGGCCAGGGCGAGGCCTTCCGCGCCGCCTTCGCCCCCGAGGCCGAGCGCGCCATGCACGAGGACGGCTGGGCCCAGCAGGTCGTGTGGCGGGCGCGCCTCGCGCCCTGGTGGCAGGGCGCCGGCTTCCTCCTCAGCGGCCTGCTGTGGAACGGCGGGCTCATGGTGCTCGGCATGGGCCTGATGGGCACCGGCTTCCTCGCCGGGCGGATGCGCGCCGGCCCGACCCTCGCCCTCGGCCTGGCCGCGCTGCTCCTCGGCCTGTTGCTCAGTGCCGCGGGCCTGTGGCCGCGCGCGCTCGCCCCGCTCGGGCGCATGGAGGCCATGTGGACGCCCGGCGAACCGCCCTCCGAGGCGGTCGGCCGCTGGCTCGGCCTGGCCTACCTCGCGCGCAGCCTGGGCGTCTTCCTGGCGGCGCTGGGCTGGGCCGGCCTGCTCGTCGGGCTGCACGCGGCCGGGCTCTTCCGCCGAGTCCTCGCCCCCTTCCGGGCCGTGGGCCGCATGGCCCTGACCCATTACCTCAGCCACACCGTGATCTGCGTGCTGGTCTTCGAGGGCTGGGCGGGCGGGCGCTGGAACCAGTGGCGGTACCACGAGCAGCTCCAGCTCGTGGCGCTGATCCTGGCGGTCCAGCTCCTCCTCAGCCCGCTGTGGCTCGCGGTGTTCCGCTTCGGTCCGGCGGAGTGGCTGTGGCGCTCGTTGAGCTACGGGCGCCGCCAGCCCTTCCGCCGGGTCCCCGAGCTGCCCGAGTCCCCGCTCGAGGCGACCGCCGGCTGAGGCCGGATCCCGCCCCCGCGCCGGCGCCCCGCGGATAGGATCCGGCCATGAGCCCGAGCCGCCGTTCCTTCCTCGGTGGCGCCGCAGCCGGCGCCTTCTCCCTGTCCCTCGCGCCGCTCACCGCGCGCGCCGCGCAGGACCCGGCGCCGCTCGAGGCGGTGCAGCGCAAGCGCATCCCGCGCACCGGGGAGCTGCTGCCCGCCATCGGGCTCGGCACCTCGCGCACCTTCGACGTCGACCCGGCGGGCGAGATGCCCGCGCTGGTCGAGGTCATGGCCGGCTTCCTGGCCCGCGGCGGCTCGCTGATCGACAGCTCGCCGATGTACGGCAAGGCCGAGGCGGTGGTCGGCGAGCTGCTGCGCCGCGTCGGACGCCGCGACGCCTTCTACGCGACCAAGGTGTGGACCGACAAGGGGCGCGAGGCCGGCATCGGCCAGATGGAGGCCTCCGAGCGGCTCATGGGCACGGACCACTTCGACCTGATGCAGGTCCACAACCTGGTCGGCCTCGAGGTGCAGATGGCCACCCTGCGCGACTGGAAGGCCGCGGGCCGCATCCGCTACCTCGGCATCACGGAGATGCGCGACTTCGCCAAGGTCGAGGAGCTCATCCGCGGCGGGGAGGTCGACTTCATCCAGATCCCCTACTCGCTCGGCGACCGCCGCGTCGAGGAGCGCGTGCTGCCCGCCGCGCTCGACCACGGCGTCGCGGTGCTGGTCATGCGGCCCTTCGAGGCCGGGCGCCTGTTCCAGGCCATGAAGGGCGAGGAGCTGCCCGATTGGGCCGGCGAGCTGGGCATCACCTCGTGGGCGCAGCTGTTCCTCAAGTTCCTGCTCGGCCACCCGGCCGTGACCTGCCCGATCCCGGCCACCTCGAAGCCGCACCACCTCGTCGACAACATGCGCGGCGGGGTCGGCCCGCTGCCCGACGCGGCGGCGCGCGCGAAGATGGTCGCCCTGCTCGAGGGCTGACCCGGACGGCGCTCGGGTTACCATCGGTGCGGCTCCCGCCGCCACGATGCCCGAGTCCCCCCGCCACTCCCTCGACCGGCCGCCGGCCGGCGGCCTGACGCCCGAGCGCCAGGCCGCCTACTGGGCGCGCAACGTGCGCCTCCTGACGGCCCTCCTCCTCGTCTGGTTCGCCGCCAGCTTCGGCTGCGGCATCCTGCTCAAGCCCTGGCTCGACCAGTGGAAGCTGGCCGGCAGCGGCTTCCCCATCGGCTTCTGGTTCGCGCAGCAGGGCTCGATCCTGGTCTTCGTCGGCATCGTCTTCCTGTACGCCCGGCGCATGAACCGGCTCGACCGCGAGTTCGGGGTCGACGAGGACTGAGGCGTGGACGTCCAGGGCTGGACCTTCCTCCTCGTCGGGCTGTCCTTCGCGCTCTACCTGGGCGTGGCCATCCGCAGCCGCGCCGGCAGCACGCAGGACTTCTACGTCGCCGGCGGCGGCGTGCCGCCCGTGGTCAACGGGATGGCCACCGCCGCCGACTGGATGAGCGCGGCGAGCTTCATCTCGATGGCCGGGGCGATCTCCTTCCTCGGCTACGACGGCTCGGTCTACCTGATGGGCTGGACCGGCGGCTACGTGCTGCTCGCCCTGCTGCTGGCGCCCTACCTGCGCAAGTTCGGCAAGTTCACCATCCCCGACTTCGTCGGCGACCGCTACGAATCGCAGGCGGCGCGCGTGGTGGCGGTGCTGTGCGCGATCTTCGTCAGCTTCACCTACGTGGCCGGCCAGATGCAGGGCGTGGGCATCGTGCTGTCGCGCTTCCTCGAGGTGGACGCCACCACCGGCGTCTTGATCGGCATGGGCGTGGTCTTCTTCTACGCCGTGCTCGGCGGCATGAAGGGCATCACCTACACCCAGGTCGCGCAGTACTGCGTCCTGATCTTCGCCTACATGGTGCCGGCGATCTTCCTGTCGATCCTGATGGCCGACAACCCGGTGCCGCAGATCGGCCTGGGCGCGCACGCCGCCGACGGCACCGCCCTGCTCGACCGCCTCGAGGGCCTGCACCGCGAGCTCGGCTTCGCCAGCTACCTCGACGGCTCGCGCGGCAGGATCGACGTGTTCTTCATCACCGCCGCGCTGATGGTCGGCACCGCCGGCCTGCCGCACGTGATCGTGCGCTTCTACACCGTGCCGCGCGTGCGCGACGCGCGCAGCAGCGTCGGCTGGGCGCTGGTCTTCATCGCCCTGCTCTACACCACCGCCCCCGCGGTGGCGGTCTTCGCGCGCACCAACCTGCTCGAGACGGTGCGCGACCAGCCCTACGACGCGATGCCCGAGTGGTTCCACAAGTGGGAGGCCACCGGCCTGCTGCAGTGGCAGGACCTCAACGGCGACGGCCTGGTCCAGTACACCGGCCCGGCCAGCGCGGTGGCCAACGAGCTCAGCGTCAAGCCCGACATCATGGTGCTGGCCAACCCGGAGATCGCGCAGCTGCCCGACTGGGTGATCGGCCTGGTCGCCGCCGGCGCGCTGGCGGCGGCGCTCAGCACCGCCGCCGGGCTGCTGCTCGTGGTGTCGACCGCGATCAGCCACGACCTGCTCAAGCGAGCCCTGCGGCCGACGATCAGCGAGCGCGGCGAGCTGGTCGTGGCGCGCGTCGCCGCCGGGGTGGCGGTCTGCTGCGCCGGCTGGCTCGGCGTGCACCCGCCGGGCTTCGTCGCCGAGGTGGTGGCCTTCGCCTTCGGCCTGGCCGCCTCGAGCTTCTTCCCGGTGCTCCTGCTCGGCATCTTCACCAAGCGCATGAACCGCGCCGGCGCCATCGGCGGCATGCTCAGCGGCATCGGCCTGACCGCCGGCTACATCCTGTGGTTCAAGTTCCTCCACCCCGAGCAGTCGGACCCGGAGCACTGGTGGTTCGGCATCTCGCCGGAGGGCATCGGCGCACTCGGCATGGCGCTGAACTTCCTCGTCGCCCTGGTCCTGTCGCGGCTGACCGCGCCGCCCTCGCGGGCCATCCAGCAGCTGGTCGAGGACATCCGCGTGCCGCGGGGTTCCGGGCCGGCGCACGAGATCCAGGGCTGAGCCACCGCCCGGGTGCTATCCTCCGCGCGCCGTCCGGCGCCGCGCCGGCGCTCGACCGATGACCGAGATCGACAACCGCCTGATCGTCCAACGCCTCCGCCCCATCGCCGCGGGCGCCGCCGGCGGCGCCGTCAGCGAGGAGCAGTGGCGCGCCGCCGAGGAGCTCTACCACGAGCACGCCTGGGAGGACGAGGCGCTCGAGCTGGCGCTGCTCGAGCGCGACGCCGGCGAGGTCGCGCGGCGCCTGGCCGAGTGGGACGCCGGCAAGCAGCCCTTCCCGGCGCCCGACCGCGCGGTGCTCAAGCGCGCGCTGAAGGCCTTCCGCAAGCGGATCAAGCTGCAACAGCTCGACGAGGAGTCGAGCCTCGGCGGCGGCCCCTTCAGCGCCGGGCGGCGCTCCCGCATCCTCGCCATCCGCCCGCCCGAGCAGTACCCGGCCGAGGTGTGGCAGGAGCTGCACGAGCAGCGCCGCCTGCGCCACGACGGCGACGGCTTCTACGAGCTGCTCGAGGACTGAGGCCGACCGCGCCCCTGCTAGGCTGGGGCATGGTCCCGAAGGCGCTGCCTCCGCGCCCGCCCGCCGCCGCCGCGGGGGTGGTGTGCGCCGCCCTGGCGCTGACCCTGGCCGCCGGCGCGCGCCAGGACGCCGCCGGCGGCTTCGCCGCGGACGTCCTGCCCTTCCTCGAGCGCCACTGCTTCGACTGCCACGGCCCGGAGAAACGCAAGGGCGACCTCCTGCTGAGCGAGCTGCGCGACGAGGCCGCGGTCGCCGCGGTGCCCGAGACCTGGGCGCTGGTGCGCGAGCTGGTCGCCGAGGACGAGATGCCGCCGCGCTCGCGGGCGCGGCCGGGGGCGGACGAGCGGGAGCGCTTCCTGGCCTGGGGCGCGGCCGCGACGGCCGCTGTCGACGAGGCCCCGCTCGATCCCGGCCGGCCGGTGCTGCGGCGCCTCAACCACACCGAGTACCGCAACGCGGTGCGCGACCTGTTCGGGGTCGACTTCCCCGCCGAGGAGCACTTCCCCGCCGAGGCCCTCGGCCACGGCTTCGACAACCAGGGCGAGGCGTTGAGCCTGCCCGGCCACCTGCTCGAGAAGTACCTGCTGGCGGCGGAGACCATCGCCGCGGCCGCCTTCGTCACCGAGGACCCCTCGGTCCTGCCGACGCGCAGCTACGGCGAGGGCGAGCTGGAGGCGATGAGCTTCCAGGCCGGCGCGGCCTACCTCTACGCCTCCGGCGACGCCGCCACCGCGCACGACTTCCCCCGCCGCGGCCGCTACCGCCTGCGCGTGCAGGCCTGGGGGCGGCAGGCCGGCCCGGATCCCTGCCGCCTCGCCCTGCGCCTCGGCGAGCGCGAGCTGGCCCGCTTCGAGGTCCCCGCCGTGCAGGGCGCGCCGCAGGTGCTCGAGCACGAGTTCGAGGCCGAGGGCGGCATCCAGCGGGTCGCAGCGCGCTTCCTCAACGACTACTACCAGCCCGACGCGCCCGACCCCGCGCAGCGCGACCGCAACCTGGCGGTGGACTGGATCGAGGTCAGCGGCCCGCTCGACCCGGCGCCGGTGCCGCGCTTCCAGGCCGAGCTGCTCGAACGCTTCGGCCCGGAGCTCGGCGCGCGCCGCGAGCGCGAGATCCTCGCTCACCTCGCGCGCCGCGTGTGGCGCCGGCCGGCGCAGCCCAGCGAGCTGCGCCGCCTCGCCGCCCTCGCGCCGGCGGACGCCCCCCTCCCCGCCCGCCTGGCCGCCGCGACCGAGGCCATGCTGGCCTCGCCCCACTTCCTGTTCCGCTTCGAGTTCGACGAGCCGCGCTCCGCGGGCGAGGTGCGCCCGCTCGACGACTGGGAGCTGGCCACGCGGCTGTCCTTCTTCCTGTGGAGCACGACGCCGCCCGACTCGCTGCTGTTCCTGGCCGAGCAGGGCGTGCTGCGCGATCCCGCGCTCTACCGCCGCCAGGTCGAGCGGATGCTCGTCCACCCGCGCGCCCGCGCGCTGGCCGAGGGCTTCGCCGCGCAGTGGCTGCAGCTGCGGCGCCTCGACGAGCACCCCGTCGACCCGGAGGCCTTCCCCGCCTTCGACGAGGAGCTGCGCCGCGCGATGCGGGAGGAGGTCCTGCTGCTGTTCGACCGCGTGCTGCGCGAGGACCTGCCGCTCGGCACCCTGCTCGACGCCGAGGAGGGCTTCCTCAACCAGCGTCTCGCCGAGCACTACGGCGTGCCGGGGGTCGAGGGGCCCAAGATGCGCCTGGTCTCGCTCGCCGCCACGCCGCGGCGCGGCCTGCTCGGCCAGGCCGGCTTCCTGACCAGCACCTCGAACCCCACGCGCACCTCGCCGGTGAAGCGCGGCAAGTGGATCACCGAGGTGCTGCTCGGCGCGCCGCCCGCCGCGCCGCCGCCGGGCACCGCGCCGCTCGACGAGAGCGAGGAGGCCGCGGCCGCCGCCACGCTGCGCGAGCGCTTCGAGCAGCACCGCCGCGACCCGGCCTGCGCGGTGTGCCACGACGCCCTCGACCCGCTCGGCTTCGGCCTGGAGAACTTCGACGCCACCGGCGCCTGGCGCGAGGTGGACGAGCACGGCTTCCCGGTGGACGCCAGCGGCGAGCTGCCCGGCGGCGCGGCCTTCTCCGGACCTCAGGAGCTGGCCGGCATCCTGCGGCGCGACCCCGCCTTCCTGCGCGCGCTGAGCGAGAAGCTCTACGTCTACGCCCTCGGCCGCGGGCTCGAGCGCAGCGACCGCGCGGTGCTCGAGGCGGTCCGCGCCCGGCTCGACCCCGAGCGCCCGACCCTGCGGCAGCTGATCCTCGCTATCGTGGAGTCCCCCGCCTTCCTCCAGCGGCGCAGCGGCCGCTGACCGCCCCACCATGCAGCCCCTCTCGCGACGCACCGTCCTGCGCGGCCTCGGCTCGGCTCTCGCCCTGCCGCTGCTCGACGCGATGCTGCCCGCCCGCGTCGCCCTCGGCGCCGGTCCGGCGCCGGTGCGCCGCCTGGCCTGGGTCTACGTCCCGAACGGCGTCCACCTGCCGAGCTGGTTCCCCGCCGAGGAGGGACGCCTGCCGCAGGAGCTGCCGGCCACCCTCGCCCCCCTCGCCGGCCTGCGCCGCGAGTTCTCGGTACTCGGTGGCCTCACCGCCGACAAGGCGCGCGCCAACGGCGACGGCCCCGGCGACCACGCCCGCGCCTGTGCCGCCTTCCTGACCGGGGTGCAGCCGTTGAAGACGGACGGCCAGGTCGGTCTCGGCATCTCCGCCGACCAGATCGCGGCCGACGCCGTCGGCGGGCAGACCCGCTTCCGCTCGCTGGAACTCGGCTGCGAGCGCGGCGGGACCTCGGGGCAGTGTGACTCGGGCTACTCCTGCGCCTATTCGAGCAACCTGTCGTGGCGTTCGGCCACGCAGTGGACCGGCAAGGAGACCAGCCCCCGACGCGCCTTCGACCGGCTGTTCCGCGGCGGCCTCGACGGCCCGACCGCCGCGCGCCTCGCCGAGCGCGAGCGGCGCCGCCGCAGCCTGCTCGACTTCGTCGCAGCCGACGCGCAGAGGCTGCGCAGCCGCCTCGGCGCCGCCGACCGCGCCAAGCTGGGCGAGTACTTCGACGGCCTGCGCGAGGTGGAGCGCCGTATCGAGGCCTTCGAGTCGGCGCGGGTGGAGGCGGTGCCCGACGCCGCGCGCCCGGGCCAGCGGCCGGCCGACTTCGCCGAGCACGTCGCGCTGCAGTACGAGATCCTCGCCCTGGCCTTCGAGACCGACGTCACCCGGGTGGCCACCTTCCTGGTCGCCAACGAGGGCAGCAACCGCGCCTACCGCGAGGCCGGCGTGCGCGAGGGCCACCACCAGCTGTCGCACCACGGGCGCGACGCGGCCAAGCAGGAGCAGATCCAGCGCATCGACCGCTTCCAGCTCGAGCGCTTCACCGCCTTCCTCGAGCGGCTCGCGGCGACGCCCGCCGAGGGCGGCAGCCTGCTCGACACCAGCATGATCGTCTACGGCAGCGGCATCGGCGACGGCGACCGCCACAACCACGAGCACCTGCCCGTGCTGCTGGCCGGCCGCGGCGGCGGCGCACTCGACCCGGGCGTCTACACACGCTTCCCCGACGGCACGCCGGTCAACGACCTGCACCTCGCCCTGCTGCAGCGCGCCGGCGTCGACGCCGCGCCCTTCGGCGACGGGCGCGGGCCGCTGGCCGGCATCTGAGCGTCCGCGGCCGCCCGTCTAGGATGCGGGCATGTCCTCCGCCGCCACGCCCCTCCTCCTCGCCACGCTCGCCGCCTGGGGCGGCGGCCCCGGCGACGACGCCGCGCACGCGCCGCCCCCGCTCGAGGTCGACGGCCTCGTCGGCCACCCGATCGACATCGAGTCGGTGAGCGCCTCCTTCCTCTTCGACCACGGCGCCCGCAGTGCGCGTGCGCGCGCCGTGATGCGCTTCGAGGTGATCGGCGCGGGCGGCATGCCGCTGTTCGACCTGCGCCAGGAGGTCGAGCGCGCCTGGCTCGACGGTGAGGAGCTCGACCCCGCCGCGCTGGCCGCGCACGAGATCGGCCCGCAGGCCGGCACGATGCGCATCCTCGAGCGGGAGCTCGCCGGCGGCGAGACCCACGAGCTGGTGCTCGAGTACCCGCTCGCCAGGCCGAGCTCGCCGCAGGCCCAGGACATCGGCTGGAGCGAGGACGGCCTGAGCTGGGACACCTGGTTCTCGGACCTGACCCCCGGGCGCTACCTCGAGATGTGGCTGCCGGCCAACCTGCTCTACGACCGCCACGCGGTCGAGCTCGAGCTGCGCGCCGTCGGGCTGCCGCAGCCGCACGAGCTGGTCACCAATGCCGGCATCGAGGAGAAGGGCGAGCACCACTGGCTGCTGCGCTTCCCGGCCAACAGCACCGCCTTCTCGCCGATGGTCGTGCTGCTGCCCGGCGACCGGGTCGAGCGCTCGCAGACCACGAAGCGCATCGCCGGCCGCCGCTTCACCATCGACGTCTGCCGCCGCCTCGACGCGCCCGGAGACCTCGACCGCATCCACGAGCAGGTGGCCGACGACCTCGAGGAGTTCATCCGCAACACCGGGCCGTGGGCGCACAGCGACCGCGTCAGCGTCCTGATCTGGCGCGGCGGACGCTCGATGGAGTACGACGGCGCGACGACCTCCTCGATCGGCGCGTTGCGCCACGAGCTGTTCCACAGCTGGTGGGGCCGCGGCGTGAAGCCGGCGACGCAGAACGACGGCTGGTTCGACGAGGCCTGGAACGTCTACTTCGCCGACCGCGAGGGCCCCTCGCCCGGCCGCGTGAAGGAGGGCCCGCCGGTCGAGCTGTGCTCCGCCGACCCGTGGAACCGGATCACCGCGCGCGCCAGCTACGGCGCCGGCTCGGCCTTCTTCGCCCGCCTGGCCGGCGAGATCGGCGAGAAGCGCCTGGTGAAGCTGATGGCCGACTTCTACCGCGAGCACGTGCACCGGCCGGTGACCACTGCCGAGCTCGAGGCGCACCTCGCCGAGGGCAGCCGCAAGCCGAAGGCGGTGCGCCAGCTGTTCCACCGCTACGTCTACGGGCGCGAGGGCGGGCCGCAGGACTGAGGCTCAGGCGCCGCGCAGGGCCTCGACGACGGCGGCGAGGCGCGCGGCCTCGTCGGCCACCGGCGGGCCGCCGTAACGCGCGCCGAGGCGCTCGGCGTGCAGCGCGGCGGCGCGGGCGGCCAGCCCCGGATC
>CAYFGE010000016.1:0-78043 GCA_964342475.1 uncultured Planctomycetales bacterium | reverse complement strand
CACCAGGCAGTCTTCGGGAAGAAAAGCGAAGAGCGTCTCTTGGTCGGGTTGGATCCATGGGGCCAGGGCCTCGGCGCCGGGGGGGAGCCCGCGCCGCTGGCCACCGACGGCCAGCCCGCCCCGCCGCTGCTGCACGCGGCCTCGGTCCTGGTGCGGGCGGCTCCGGCCGAGGTGCGGACCGCCTGCCGCACCCTGGCCGAGGACCCCGAACTCGACCCGAGCCTGCGTCTCCGCGCCACCGCGCTGGTCGCGCAGGCCGGGCTGCGGATGGGCGCCGACGCCGCCATCCCGGCCCTCGAGCGCCTGGTCGCCCACCCCGCCGCGCTGCGCGCCTATCCCTGGGACCTGGCCTTCGGCCTCGGCGCGGAGAGCGCGCGCAGCTGGCTGCTGCCGCTCGACCGCCTGGTCGAGGAGCTGCTCCTCGCCCGCGCCGCCGCCGCGCCGGCCGCCGCGCGCACCGGCCTTCTCCGCCCGCTGCTCGAGGGCTACGCCTCGCCGAGCAACCTGACCGACGCCGGCTGGACCCTGCTCGACACCGATCCCGCCGCCGCGCGCGACTTCGCCCTGCGGGCCCAGGACTGGGCCCCGCTCGACCCGCGGCCGCGCGAGCTCCTCGCCGCGGCCGAGGCCGCCGCCGGCCGCTGAGGCCGCCGCCGACTACCATTCCCGACTGAACCCGGAACCCGCTCCGCCGTTTGCCCTCCCGATGCGCTCCCTGCTCACCCTGACCCTCCTCCTGCCTCTCGCCGGCGCGCAGGATCCGTCCCCGGCCCAGGACCCGGCCGCGCAGGACGACCCGGTCGCCGCCGTCCTCGAGCAGTTCGCCGGGCAGGGCATCCGCCTCGACCTCGGCCGCGGCCTGCTCGAGCTCGACGCCGAGGTGTGCCAGATCTACGAGCCGCTCGAGTACCTGCTCGTGATCCAGCCGCGCGGCAAGGACCACGAGTCGCTTTTCCTGGTCCGCGACGTCGACGCCGCCGCCCTCAACGCGGCGATGCTGATGCTCGGGGTCGAGAAGGGGAAGAACGGCCGCTTCGTGCCCAAGGATCCGCCGCCGACGCGCGAGGAGTACGAGGCCGGGGTGCCCGACTACGAGGTCGAGCCGGCCAGCGGCGACGGCTTCTACCTCTACGTCGGCTGGGAGCGGGAGCGCGCCGACGGCGTGGTCGACCAGCACTTCCACCGCGCCGAGGACCTGGTGCTGAACGTGCGCGACGAGCGCACCTACGAGCGCGGGCGCTTCGTCTACCTCGGCTCGCGCTTCATCAGGCCGCACAAGGACGCCGAGGAGATGTTCGCCGCCGACGCGGAGGGCAACCTGATCAGCCTGATCTACTTCCCCTACGAGAACCACCTCATGACCGGGAAGGACTCCGAGGCGCACGACCAGTACGTCTGGTACCCGAACACCTACCTGCTGCCGCCGCTCGGGCACCCGGTGCGCCTGCTGTTCAGCCGCGAGCCCCTCGAGCGGCCGGCCCCGCGCGTGGTCGCGCCGTCGCGCGGATGAGCGGCCTGCGCGCGCGCGCCCGGCGCCGCCTGCTCGTCCAGCGGGCGGGCGGCGCGGCGGCGTGCGCGGCGCTGGGCGCCGGGAGCCTGGCCCTGCTCGCGGTGGCCGAGGGGATCGAGCCGCTGGCACCTGCGCTGCTCGGCGGCGGGCTCGCCGGCGCCTGGGCGCTGCTCCTGCGGCCCTGGAACGCGGACCCGGCCGCGGAGGTGGCCGTCGAGTCCGACCCCGACGGCGTGCTCCGCGCCGCGCTGGCCGTCGCGCCCGGCCATCCCTTCGCCTCGCGGCTGGAGTCCGCCGCCGCAGGTCGACGCCTGCGCTTCCGTCCGCTCGAGGACCTGCGCCCGCTGGCGCTCGGCCTGGCCGCCTGCGCGTTGCTGGCCGTCTGGCGCGGCGCCGAGCCGGCCTTCGTCCCCGGCGTGGCCGGCGCTCCGGAGGACACGCCCGCGGGCACGGCTCCCGGCGCGGCGGCGACGCCGGACGCCACCGTGCCCGCGGACCGCGCCGCGGAGGAAAGCCCGGCGGAGGCCGGGCCCGGCGAGGGCGCAGCGGCACAATGGTGGGCTGCGCCGGCGCCTCCCGCCCCTGCGGGGACGCGCACCACGGCCGGCCGCGCGGCCGGCGACCCGCGCGGGGCGGTCGACCGCTACCTGCGCCTGCGCAACGAGGAAGGATCGTGAGCTCCGACATCCGCAAGACCGGTTTGTTCCTGGTGGGCGCGCGCGGCGCGATCGCCACCACCGTCCTGCACGGGCTCGAGGGCCTGCGCTCCGGCATGGCGCCGGTGGGCCTGCTGACCGAGCGCCCGGAGTTCCGTGAGGTCCCCTTCGAGCCGGTCGGCGCGATGCGGGCCTGCGGCTGGGACATCGCCGGCGACTGCCACCGCGCCGCCGACGAGCTGGTGCGCATCGGCGTGCTGCCGCACGACCTGGTCGACCTCTGCGGCGAGATGCGCGACCGCTACGAGTACCGCATCGCCCCCGGCGTGGCCGATCCCCGCGACGCCGACCTCGCCGACGCCGGCTCGCGCGAGCGGCTCGACCTGCCGCTCCCGGAGGCCGTCGAGGCCCTGCGCGCGGACATGCGCGGCTGGATCGAGAACGAGCGCCTGCACCGCGCGGTGGTCGTCTACCTCGCCACCGCCGAGCGCAGCTCGCGCCTGCCCGCCGAGTGGGAGGACCCGGAAGCCGACCCGATGGCGTTGCTCGCCGGCGCGCCCGCCGACCTGTCGCGCTCGCTGCTCTACGGCGTCGCGGCGGTCGCCGAGGGCCTGCCCTTCGTCAACTTCACGCCGGCGGTGGGCGGCGCCTGCCCGGCCCTGGCCGGCTGGGCGCGGCGCGAGGGCGTGCCGGTGCTCGGCAACGACGGCAAGACCGGCGAGACCCTGCTCAAGACCGTGCTGGCGCCGATGTTCCGCGACCGCGCGCTGAACGTGATGTCCTGGGAGGGCTACAACATGCTCGGCAACCGCGACGGCGCGGCGCTGAGCGACCCGGACCGCAAGGCCGGCAAGCTGGTCAACAAGGACGCCGTGCTGCAGGGCATCCTGAAGCAGCCGACGCTGCACTCGGGCGTGAGCATCGACTTCGTGCCCAGCCTGCACGACTGGAAGACGGCCTGGGACTTCATCCACTTCGAGGGCTTCCTCGGCGCCCGGATGAGCCTGCAGTTCACCTGGCAGGGCAGCGACAGCGCCCTGGCGGCGCCGCTGGTGATCGACCTCGCGCGGCTCGCCCTGCTGGCGCAGGACCGCGGCGAGGGCGGCCCGCTGCTGCCGGCGGCGCCCTTCTTCAAGGCGCCCCTCGGCCTGGACGAGCACGACTTCCACCGCCAGATGGAGATCCTGCGCGGCTGGCTGCTCGACGGCGAGCGCTGAGCGGGCGTGGACCGTCCGCTGCGCCTCGAGGACCTCGACTTCCCCTTGCCGGAGGAGCTGATCGCCCTCCATCCGCCCGCGGAGCGCACGGCTTCGCGCCTGCTCGCGGTGGACTGCGCGGCGGGGGAGTGGCAGCACCTGGGCTTCGCCGACTGGCCCGGGCTGCTGGCGCCCGGCGATCTGCTGGTGCTGAACGACACCCGTGTGGTCCCCGCGCGCATCGCCGCGCGCAAGCCGAGCGGCGGGCGGGTCGAGGGTCTGTGGCTGGAGGAGCGGCCGGACGGCCGCGCCCTGTTCCTGCTGTCGGGGAGTCGCCTGCGGCCGGGCGTCGAACTCCTCCTGGCCGACGGGGAGTTCCGGCTGCGCCTGGCCGAGAAGCTCGCGCCCGGCCGCTGGCTCCTGGAAGACGGCTCCGGTCTCGGCTGGTTACGCCTCCTCGCCGCCGCCGGCGCCACGCCGCTGCCGCCCTACATCCGCAGTCGCCGCGCCGCGGCCGGCGAGGCCGAGGACGGCGCCGAGGACCGCGCCCGCTACCAGACCGTCTTCGCCGCGGCCGACGGCGCGGTCGCCGCGCCGACCGCCAGCCTGCACTTCGACGAGGCCCTGCTCGGCGCCCTGCGAGCCCGCGGGGTCGAGACCGCCACCGTGACCCTCCACGTGGGCGAGGGCACCTTCATGCCGGTGACGGCGGAGCGCGTCGAGGAGCACCCGATGCACGCCGAACGCTTCGAGGTGCCGCCCGCCACCGCAGCCGCCCTCGAGGCGGCGCGCGCGCGGGGCGGCCGCGTGGTCGCGGCCGGGACCACGGTCTGCCGCGCCTTGGAGACGCACGCCCGCGAGGGGCGCGCCGCCGGCAGCACCGAGCTCTTCCTGCGCCCGGGCGTGCCCTTCCACGCCGTGGACGCCCTGCTGACCAACTTCCACACGCCGCGCAGCACGCTGCTGGCGCTGGTGGCGGCCTTCGCCGAGCACGCCGGCGCCGCCGACGGCCTGGACCTGGTCAAGCGCGTCTACGCCGCGGCCGTCGAGCGGGGCTACCGCTTCTACAGCTACGGCGACGCCTCCTTCTGGAGCGCGGGCGCGGCGCGGCGGACCTAGCCGCCTTCGTTGGCGCGCGACAGCTCGATCTCGATCTGCTTCAGGCGCTCGTCCATGGTCGACAGTTCGCCGTGGATCTGGCGCAGCAGCGAGATCATCTCGCGGCCCTGGGCGGCGGGGAGCTCGGCGTCCTTCTCCAGCCGGCCGTCGATCGACTTGAGCACCTTGATCATGTCGAGGCGCTGCTGGGCCGGGTTGACGGGCTGGACGGAGGAGCGGGGCTCCTGGGGCGGACCGGCGTGGATGCCGGCGACCAGTGCGCCCGCGGCGCACAGGAGGAGGAGAGCGGTCGCGACGCTGCCTTGACTAGTCCTAGACATTGTTTTCTGCTCGGCTGGGGTCGCCTTCGCCGCACGCAGGGCGGGGACGAAGGGGAAGCTTCCCCGCTACAACGGCCGTCCGGGGCCGCTCCTTGAGAGCCTTCGGCGCCGGGCTCAGGCGGTGGCGGCGCCGGCCTGCTCCACCGCGTCGAAGACCACCCGCAGGTCGTCCTCGGTCAGCTCGGGGTGGGTGAGGACGAGGCGCAGGGCCACGCGGCCGTCGAGGCGGCTGTAGTTCAGCATCACCCGGCCGCCGCGCTTGAGGCCCTCGCGGAGCGCGACGTTGCGGCGGTCGACCTCTTCCGCGGAGGGCTCCCCGGCCGGCAGCCAGCGGAACAGCAGGTTGCAGCCGTGCGGCTCGCGCACCAGCTCGAGCGCCGGGCGCTCCTCGACCATGCGGCGGGCGGCGGCGACGTTGCGGAAGGCCTGCTCGACGCGGGCGCGGTAGCCGGCGTCGCCCTGGGCCTGCCAGGCCAGCCACAGCTTGAGGGCGTCGACCCGGCGGCCGCACTGGATGGTCATGTCGCCGCGGTCCCGCCCGGCCTCCTCCGTGTCGTGGAAGAGGTAGTCGGCCTGGGTGGCGAAGGCGGTGTGCAGGTGGCCGCGCTCGCGCATCAGCAGGGCCGAGCAGTGCAGCGGCACCGCCATCGTCTTGTGCGGGTTCCAGGCCATCGAGTCGGCCCGCTCGAGCCCGGCCAGCAGGCCGCGGTGCTCGGGCGAGAACAGCACGTTGCCGCCGTAGGCCGCGTCGACGTGCAGCCACAGGCCGTGGCGCTCGCACACCCCGGCGATGGCGTCCACCGGGTCGTAGGCGGCGGCCATCGTGGTGCCGGCGGTGGCGCACACGAAGAAGGGCGTGCGGCCGTCGGCGAGGGCGGCGGCGACCGCCTCCTCGAGCGCGTCGGGCCGCATGCGGCCGGCGTCGTCGCAGGCCACCGCGACCACGCCGTCGAGCCCGAAGCCGGCGATGCTGGCCGCGCGCGGGATCGAGTAGTGCGCCTCGGCGCTGGCGAAGGCGACCGGGCGGTCCTCGGGCGCGAAGCCGTGCACGCGGGTGTGGGGGAAGCGTCGCTGGCGCGCGGCGAGCAGCGCCATCAGGTTGCTGATGCTGCCGCCGGGGTTGAACAGCGCCTCGCCGTGCGGGAAGCCGGCCAGCTCGCCCAGGCGCTCGGCCAGCTTCTCCTCCATGAGGGTGAAGACCGGCGCGGCCTCGAAGGTGTACATCGAGGAGTTGGCCACCGCCGCCATCCACTCGCCGAGCACGCCGGCCGGGTCGAGGTGGTTGAACAGCTGGTTGAAGAAGCGCGGGTGGCCGGTGCGCACGCCGTGGCGCAGCGCGGTCTCGGCCTCGGCCACGACCTCCTCGAGCGGGCGGCCCTCGCGCGGCAGCGACAGCTGGAGCAGAGCCTCGAGAGCGGCCGGGTCGCGCCACGCGACGATGGGCTGGTCGCGGTCGAGGCTGCTCTCCAGGTACTCGGCCGCGAAGCGGGCCGCGCGCAGCAGGAGGGTCTCGGTTTCGGTGGCGAGGGCGGCCATGGAAGCGGCACAGCTTATCCCGTTCCGGCCCGCTGCGGGAGGCGCGGCGGGCGCGGGGCGCCTCAGACCAGCTTGCGGCTGAGGACGCGGCGGCTCCACCAGCCGGAGCCGAGGACGAAGAGCAGCAGGCCGCCGAAGAAGTGGCCGGCGTGGAGCCAGCCGGCGGCGGTCTCGACCAGCGGCCGCGTCAGCGACCAGTCCGGCGTCGAGAACACCATGCGCAGCGGCTCGATGGCCATGGTGACCGGGTTGAGCACGACCAGGTTGCGCAGCACGGCGGGCAGCCGCTCGATCGGGGCGAAGGCGCTCGACAGGAAGATGAGCGGCAGCGTCACGATCATGATCACCGCCAGCATCTCGAAGTGGCGGCGGAACTGGAAGGCCAGCGCCAGGCTGATGCTGGTGAAGCCGATGATCACGAGCAGCAGCGCGGCCAGCCCGACCAGCGCGCCGGCGGCGCCTCCTCGGAAGTGGGCGCCGAGCACGAAGGCGCCGGCGACGATCACCAGGCACTGCGCCAGCGTGATCACCGCGATGTGGATCGCCGAGGACAGGACGATCGAGAAGCGGTCGCGCAGCGGCGCGGCGCGCAGCCGGTCGAGGAAGCCGATCTCGCGGTCGAACAGCACCGGCACCCCGGCGTTGAGCGAGGCGTTGAAGGCGGTGAACAGGAGCGCGCCCGGGGTGACGAACTCGAGGTAGCCGATGCCCTCGCCCATCACGCCCTTCATGCTGTCCTGGAAGACGAGCAC
Organism: uncultured Planctomycetales bacterium; assembly: GCA_964342475.1. Lineage (GTDB taxonomy): Bacteria > Planctomycetota > UBA1135 > UBA1135 > UBA1135 > J029. Next base: position 70,954 of record CAYFGE010000016.1, on the reverse strand, counting down.
GAACAGGGTCATCCAGATGATCGGCTGGAACAGGCCGCTGATCACCACCACGGGCCGGCGCTTGGTGTGCAGGAACCAGCGCCAGGCCTGGACGCGGGTCTCCTGCCAGAACAGGGGGTCGAAGAGGAAGGAGCGGCTCATCGGGCGGCGGTGGCGTCGAGGTAGACGTCCTGCAGGGTGGGGCGGCGGACCGCGACGGAGAACAGCTCGGTGCCGGCGGCGCGCGCGGCGCCGGCGAGCGCCTCGACCCAGCGCTGGCCCTCGCCGTCCTCGGCGAGCGCGAAGCGGAAGTCGGCGCGGCGGCCGTCGGTGGGCAGCAGCCGGCCGGGCAGCCGGGCGGCGAGCCCGGCGAGGCGGTCGGCGTCGCCGTCCTGCGGGTGCTCGTGCAGCGAGGCTTCGAGCACCCAGGCGCCGAGGCCCGCGCGCAGCTCGTCCGGCGTGCCGGCGGCGGCCACCGCGCCGGCGGCGAGGAGCACCACGCGGTCGCACAGCGCGTCGGCCTCCTCGAAGTCGTGGGTGGCGAGCAGCACGGCGGTGTCGTCGCGGCGCAGGCCACCGAGCAGGTCCCACAGGTCGCGGCGCGCGTCGTAGTCGAGGCCGGCGCTCGGCTCGTCGAGGACGAGCAGCTGCGGCCGGTGCAGCAGGCTGGCGGCCAGGTCCAGGCGCCGCCGCATGCCGCCGGAGTAGCCCTCGGTCGGGCGGCCGGCGGCCTCGAGCAGCCGGAAGCGGCCGAGCAGCTCCTCGATGCGGGCGTCCGCCTCGCCCCGCGGCAGGTGGGCCAGCCCGGCCTGGAAGCGCAGGAACTCGCGGCCGGTGAGCAGCTTGTCCACCGCCGCGTCCTGCCCGGCGTAGCCGATGCGGGCGCGCACCCCGGCCGGGTCCTCGGCGGGGTCGGCCCCGCCGACCATGATCCGGCCACCGTCGAGGCGCTCCAGGGTCACCAGGCAGCGGATCAGGGTGCTCTTGCCAGCCCCGTTGGGGCCCAGCAGGCCGACCACCTCGCCGGCGGCGATCTCCAGCCCAGCCCCGGCCAGGGCCCGGACCTCGCCGAAGCTGCGGGTGGCGTTCTCCACGAGGAGGACGGTCATCCGGGCATGATCAGGCGGGAAAGGGGCGGTTTCAAGGGCTCTTCGGCTTGCCCCTGCACGCCGGCCGGACCCGTGGTAGTCTGACGATACGGCACCATCCCCCCGGGAGACGTCCCGGTCCGCCGTCCACCCTCAGCCTCCGTCACCATGCGGCACCTGATCCTTCTCCCCATCCTCGGGCTGTTCGCCGGCGTCCTCCCCGCCCAGACCACCTACGTCGAGGAGTCGGCCTCGAACGGCCTCGCCATGACCCACACGCCCGCGCCCGGGCACCCCTCCACGGGGATGATCGGCGGCGGCACGGTCGGCGACTTCAACAACGACGGCCTGCCGGACATCTTCGCCTTCAGCGGCGGCACCGGCCCGGACCACCTGTTCATCAACCAGGGCAACGGCACCTGGTCCGACGAGGCGGCGGCCTGGGGCCTGACCGACTCGATCTACGGCATCGGCGCGGCGGTGGGGGACTACGACGGGGACGGCTGGCAGGACCTCTACGTCACCTGCTGGGGCGACCCGGCCGGCGGCATCCGCGTCGGCGCCAACCGGCTCTACCGCAACAACGGCAACGGCAGCTTCACCGACGTGGCCGCCGCCGCCGGCGTGGACCGCGGCAGCGACGCGGCCGACAGCTTCGGCGCCTGCTGGGGCGACTACGACCTCGACGGCGACCTCGACCTCTACGTGTCGGCCTACGGCCCGACCTCCTTCCCGAACCGCCTCTACCGCAACGACGGCAACGGCACCTTCACCGACGTGACCCAGGCCGCCGGGGTGACCGCGAACATGGCGCACGGCCTGGCCTGCCAGTTCGCCGACTTCGACGGCGACCGCTACCCCGAGCTCGTGCTCGTCGGCGACACCGGCACCAGCCGCTACTTCATCAACAACGGCAACGGCACCTTCACCGACTCGACCAGCACGGTGGAGGACCTCGACAAGCCCAACGGCATGGGCATCGGCACCGGTGACTTCGACGAGGACGGCGACCTCGACTTCTACATCAGCGACATCTACTGGTCGCTGAGCGGGCTCGGCGGCAACCGGATGTACTGGAACCAGGGCAACCACGTGTTCACCGAGGGCGGCTCGGCCGCGGGCGCCCACCTGAACGGCTGGGGCTGGGGCGTCGCCGCCACCGACATCGACAACAACGGCTGGATCGACCTGGCGACGACCAACGGCTGGGCCGGCTCGTGGTCCAACTACCCGACGCGCCTGTTCTACAACAACCAGAACAGCACCTTCACCGACGTCGCCGGCGTCTGCGGCATCAACTTCCTCGGCCAGGGCCGCGGCCTGATGCAGCTCGACGGCGACCTCGACGGCGATCAGGACCTGGTCGTCCTCACCTCCAGCGAGGACCTGCAGTACTACCGCAACGACCTCGTCAACGGCTACTCCTGGCTGCAGGTCGCCTTCGACACCAGCGCGCACCCGGGCCTGGCCCCGGACGGCTTCGGCACCACGGTGAAGGCCACCGTCGGCGGCCGCACCATGATGCGCCACCTCGACAGCAACCAGAGCTACCTGGGGCAGAACGAGATGGTGCTCCAGTTCGGCCTCGGCGCCGCCACGCAGGTGGACGAGCTGCGCGTCGAGTGGGCTGACGGCTTCGTCACCACGCTGACCAACGTGCCGGTCAACCAGCGCCTGGTCGTCGCCGCGCAGGAGCCCTACGAGCTCGGCCCGGTCGTGCGCGGCCAGCCGATGAGCCTGACGCTGCGCGGCTGTGAGCCGGGCGACTTCGTCGGCTTCCTGTTCAGCTTCATGGGCCCGGGCGTCGGGCCTCCGCTCAACCCGCTCGGCGGCCTGCGCCTCGGCATCCTGCCGCCCTACCACGTCGGCGGGACGACCACCGCCGGCCCGGACGGTGTGGCCAGCCGCACCTCGCTGGTGCCGAACAACGCCCCGGCCAACCCGATCTGGTCGCAGGCGGTGATCCAGCGCGGCGCCGGCGGCGCCGACTCGCGCGCCAGCCAGGTGATCGCGACGGTCATCCAGTAGCGCCCGGGAATCTCCGCGATTTCCCGCTCCGCGGGCGACAGGTGGCCCTTGTCGCCTGCCGGGGAGGGGTTTAGGGACAGGCAGGCGGGGGTCGTCCCCGCAGTCCTTCCGTGGCTCCCACTCCCATTCCCGCCGAGCTCCAGGCCGCCGGCTTCAGCCGCCAGCGTGCGCTGGACGTGCGCCCGATCGTGGCCCGGGGCGAGGACCCCTTCACCCTGATCATGGCCGCGGCGGATTCCCTCGACCGCGACGAGGTGCTCCACCTCGCCGTCAGCTTCGACCCGCTGCCCCTCTACACGGTGCTCGGTGGACGCGGCTTCCAGAGCCTCACCACCCGGCACGGCAAGGTCTACGACGTCTGGTTCTACCCCGCCGGGGTGGAGCTGCAGCAGCAGGCCTGAGCCCCCGCGCCGCTAGGCTGCGGAGGATGGCTCACCGTCTGTTGTGGATCGCGCTCGCCGGCGCGCTCGGCACCCTCGCGCGCTACGGCTTGAGCGGGCTCGGCATGCGCTGGCAGGTCGGCGGCTTCCCCACCGGGACGCTGCTGGTGAACGTCGCGGGCTGCCTGCTGTTCGGCCTGCTGTGGGCGGCGGCGGAGCAGCGCGTGGGCATCGGCTCCGAGCTGCGCCTCGTGGTGACGGTCGGCTTCCTCGGCGCCTTCACGACCTTCTCGACCTTCGGCTTCGAGACGGCGCAGTTCCTCGAGCAGGGCAAGCTGGGGCTGGCCGCGCTCAACCTGGCGTTGCAGAACGGGACAGGTGTGCTGGCGGTCTTCGCCGGGGCCGCGCTGGGCGGCCGCCTCTTCGCCGGCTGAGCCGCGCCCCGCTCAGGCGCGCAGCGGCCGCTCGCCGCGCTCGCGCCGCCGCTCGTTCAGCGCGTTCAGCGCAGCCGGCGCCTTGGCCAGCAGCTTGACCAGCTGCGAACGCGTCAGGCGCAGCGCCTCGGCGGTGGCGGCGAGGTCGTCGCCGTAGAGGTTCAGCGCGTCGAGCGCCTCGGCCAGCACGGCGGGGAAGTCGTCGTGCTCGGCGTTGACCGCGAGCTTGCCCTTGCGCAGCCGCGCGTCCCACAGCGCGCTGGTGCGGAAGGCGCCGGGCGGGACGTGGTCCTCGTCGCGCAGCGGGCTGCGGTGCTGCAGCGCCAGGTTCAGCCGGAGGCGGAACATCGCCACCTTGTGGTTCTGGTGCTGGCTGCGCCGCTCGCCGGCGAAGGCGCGGATCCCGGTGGGGACGTGGGTCAGCCGCACCTCGGTCTCGACGCGGTTGCGGTGCTGGCCGCCCGGGCCGGAGCCGCGCGTGCGCTCGGTGCGCAGGGCCTTCCTCAGCTCCTCCTCCGGCAGGCGGGCCGGGTGGACGGGCGCGGCGTCTCCCATGGCGGCGCATGATGCCGGGCGCGCGCCTGATCCGCTATCCTGCCGGACATGGAATCCAGGGTCTGGCACCAGTTCTACGACGAGGGCGTCCCTGCCGCGCTCGACTTCGAGGATCTCAGCATCCGCGACTTCCTCGAGAACTCCGCGCGGCGGTACTCCGAGCGCCCGGCGCTGATCTTCCTGAACTGTCGGCTCAGCTACGCGCAGCTGAAGGACCAGGTCGACCGCTGCGCCACCGCGCTGGCCGCGCTCGGCGTGGGCAAGGGCAGCCGGGTGGCGGTGCACGCGCCGAACGTGCCGCAGACGATCATCGCCTTCTTCGCCATCCAGATGCTCGGCGCGCACGCGGTGATGACCAACCCGCTCTACGTCGAGCGCGAGATCGAGCACCAGTGGAACGACGCCGGCTGCGAGGTCGCCATCACGATGGACTTCCTGTGGGAGCGGCTGCTCAAGAAGATGCGCCACAAGCTGCCGGTGAAGCACTACGTGATCGCCTCGATCCCGGAGTACCTGCGCTTCCCGCTGCGCCAGCTCGCCCCGCTCAAGCTGAAGAAGATGGACCCGCCGACCTGGGCCAAGGTGGCGCCCGAGCCGGGCCTGCACTTCTTCCGCAAGTGGGTCGAGGGCACCGCGCCCGCCGTGCCGAAGGTGGACATCTCGATGGACGACGTCGCCATGCTGCAGTACACCGGCGGCACCACCGGCGTGAGCAAGGGCGCGATGCTGACCCAGCGCAACATCAGCTACAACGTGCAGCAGATCAGCGCCTGGTTCACCGGCCTGGAGAAGGGTCGCGAGGTGCTGCTGGCCTCGCTGCCGGCCTTCCACATCTTCGGCCTCACCGTCTGCACGAACTGGCCGATCTCGGTCGGCGCGGCGATGGTGCTGATGCCGAACCCGCGCGACGTGCCGCAGATGGTCAAGAACATCACCAAGCACCGCGTCACGCTGATGCCCTCGGTCCCGGCGCTGTTCAACGCCTTCAACCAGTTCCCGGGCATCGACAAGCTGGACGTCAGCTCGGTGAAGTACTGCTTCTCGGGCTCGGCGCCGCTGCCCGAGGACGTGCAGACCCGCTTCGAGGCCCTGACCGGCGCCAAGATCGTCGAGGGCTTCGGGCTCACCGAGACCTCGCCGGTGGTCACTGTCAACCCGCTCAACGGCAAGCGCAAGATCGGCCACATCGGCATCGCGGTGTCGAACACCGACGCCAAGGTGGTCGACCCCGACGGCGGCCTGACCGAGATGCCGCGCGGCCAGGAGGGCGAGCTGATCGTCAAGGGCCCGCAGATCATGAAGGGCTACTGGGGCATGGACGACGAGACCGCGCACATGATCCGCAACGGCTGGCTCTACACCGGCGACCTGGCGGTGATGGACGAGGAGGGCTACCTGCGCATCGTCGGCCGCAAGAAGGACATGATCCTGGCCGGCGGCTACAACATCTTCCCCGACGAGATCGACCGCGTGCTCATGAGCCACCCCGACGTGGTCGAGGCCTGCACCATCGGCGTGCCGGACGAGAAGCGCGGCGAGACCGTGAAGTCCTTCGTCCAGCTCAAGCCGGGCAGCTCGGTGACCGCCGAGGAGCTGACCGGCTTCTGCCGCGAGAACCTCGCGCGTTACAAGGTGCCGAAGCTCTGGGAGTTCCGCGACGAGCTGCCGAAGAGCTCGATGATGAAGCTGCTGCGCCGGGTGCTGCGCGACGAGGAGCTGGCCAAGAAGAAGGCGGCCGAGTGAGCGCCCCGCCCCGCCCGGACCTCGCCGGCCGCGTGGCGATCGTCACGGGGGCCAGCCGGGGCATCGGCCGGGTGATCGCCCGCGAGCTGGCCGCCTGCGGCGCGGCGGTGGCGGTGGCCGCCAAGAGCGAGCGCGCCCGCGAGAACCTGCCCGGTTCGATCCACGACACCGTGGCCGAGATCGAGGCCGCCGGCGGCCGCGCCCTCGCCGTGCGCACGAATCTGCGCAAGGAGGAGGAGGTCGAGGCCATGGTCGCGCGGACGGTCGAGGAGTTCGGGCGGCTGGATCTGCTCGTCAACAACGCTGGGGCGTTGTGGTGGCGCCCGGTGGCCGAGACCCCGGCCAAGCGTTTCGACCTGGTCATGGAGGTCAACGTCCGCGCCTGTCACCTGGCGGCGCACCACGCGCTGCCGCACCTGCGCGCGGCCGGCGGGGGCTGGATCGTGAACCTCTCGCCGCCGCTCGACCTGTCCCTCCTGCCGGGCAAGACCGGCTACGGCATCAGCAAGCTGGGGATGACCCTGCTGGCCCTCGGCCTCGCCGAGGAGGAGCGCGCCCAGGACGTCGCCTCCTTCGCGCTGTGGCCGGCGACGGTGGTCGAGTCGCAGGCCTCGATCAACCACCAGCTCGGCCGCCCGGAGCAGTGGCGCAAGGCCGAGGTCCTGTCCGACGCCCTTCTCGCCCTGCTCGCCCGCCCGTGGGCCGACGTCACCGGGCACGCCTGGCTCGACGAGGAGGCGCTCGAGGCGGCCGGGGTCCGCGACCTGTCCGGCTACTCGGTCGTCCCGGGCGGCGAGCCGCTCTACATCCACGGCCCGAAGGCCGCGGGCGCGGTGTGGCAGGACCGCGCCGGCCGGATCGGCCGCTAGACCTCGATCGCGTCGAGGATCTCCCCGGCCTGGTCGGGGCGCACCTGCGACCACCAGCGGTCCTCGGGGTAGGCGACGACGTGCGGGCCCTCGAAGCAGGGGCCGAGGCAGCTGCTGGCGGCCACCCGCACCCGGCCCAGCATTTCCGGGCGCTCCTGGAGCGCCGCGCGGAGGGCCGCCAGCACCTCGCCGGAGCCGGCGTTGGCGCAGGAGGGCTTGGCCTCCGGCGGGCGCTGGTTCTGGCAGACGAAGACGATGTGCTCGGGGCGGGGCATGGGGCGGCAGGATAGCGCTCAGGCCCCGCCGGCGTCCTCGAGGTCCTCGAGGAAAAGGGCGCGGACCTCGGCGAGGTGCTGCTCGAGGGTCTCCGCCTCCCACCCGAGGGTGGGGAGGGGGGCGTGGTAGCGGACGCGGACCTCCCCGGGCCGCACCACCCAGGACCCCGGCCGCAGGCGGTCGGTGGACCCGGTCATCACGGCGGCGACCACCGGGGCGCGCGTGTCCAGCGCCAGGTGGAAGGGGCCCTTCTTGAAGGGCAGCAGCCGTCCGTGGCGCGAGCGGGTGCCTTCGGGGGCGATGACCACGATCGCGCCCTCCTCGCGGATCCGGCGCCCCGCCTCCTCCAGGCTGGCCCGCCCGGCCTCGCGGTCGGAGCGGTCGATCGGGATGAAGCCCGCCGCGCGCATCACCTTTCCCAGAATGGGGATCCGGTGGAACTCCTGCTTGTAGACCACCGTCCCGCCGTCGGGCCAGATCGAGGAGTAGACGACCAGGTCGAGGACGCTCACGTGGTTGAACATGAGGATCCGGCCGCCCCCGGCGGGGAGGTGCTCGCGGCCCTCCTGGACGACCCGGACCCCCAGGATCCAGCCCATCGAGCGGCCCCAGCCGCGGATGATCCGGTCCGCCCGCCGCCGGAAGGAGCCGGGGAGGAGGGTCGCCCAGAGCAGGGCCGCGCCGGCGTAGCCGAAGGCGTGGACCAGGGCGAGGGGGAGGACGAGCCAGCCGCGCACGATCGGGAGTTTCAGGAACTTGCGAAGACCTGGATGCGTCAAAAAACGAGCCAGATCTCGCCGAGGATTTCGGATTTCCCCGACCGGGGATTTCCGCACCTCGGGTAGAATACGGCAACCCCTGGAGTTCCGGCCCCCTTCGGTCCGGACACGTCACTCCGTTTCCCGAACATGTTCCGCCTCTCCCTCCTCCTCGTGAGCGCCGCGGCGCTCGCCACCCCGGCCTCCGCCCAGCTCGTGGGCGGGGTGTGGGGGGATGCCGGCCTCTTCGAAGGTTCGGCCGCCGATCAGCACTTCGGCTTCTCGGTCGCCGGCGGCGGCGACTACGACGGCGACGGCATCGGCGACTGGCTCGTCGGTAGCCACAAGGCCGTCCTCCCCGGCTCCGAACAGAACGGCCGCATCGACGTCCTCTCCGGCGCCGACGGCTCCGTGCTCGCCTCCGCCTACGGCTCGCGCTGGGACCGCCTCGGCATCTCCGCCGACTGGATCGGCGACGTCGACGGCGACGGCAAGGACGACTTCGTCGCGGGCGGCTGGCTCGGCAGCAACAAGAACACCGGCGTCACGCTGGCCGGCCGCGCCTACGTGTGGTCCTCCGCGGCCGGCGCTCCGCTGCGCCTCCACTTCGGCACGGTCTCGGCCGAGCGCTTCGGCGGTGACGTGGCCGGCGGCATGGACGTCGACCTCGACGGCGTGAACGACTACCTGGTCGGCGCGCGCAACGCCGTGGTGAACGGCGTCGCGGTCGGTTCGGTGTTCTGCTACTCGGGCGCCACCGGCGCCGAGCTGCTGCGCATCGACGGCGCCGGCTCCTACGAGTACTTCGGCGCGGCGGTCGACTTCGCCGGCGACGTCGACGGCGACGGCTACCCCGACATCCTCGTCGGTTCGGCCGAGGCCAACGGCGGCGCGGGCTTCGCCAGCGTCTACAGCGGCGCCACGGGCGCGCAGCTCCTGCAGGTCGTCGGCAACGGCGCCGAGCAGCTGGGCGGTGACGTGGCCGGCATCGGCGACGTGGACGGCGACGGCTTCGCCGACCTGCTCGTCGGCGCCCCGAACGCCAACGGCGTCGGCGCGGCCTACGTGTTCTCCGTCTTCAGCGGCGCGCTGCTGCACCAGTTCGACGGCGCCGCCGGCACGACGATGGGCTTCGGCCTGGCCAACGCCGGCGACGTGGACGGCGACGGTGTGGACGAGCTGTTGGTCGGCGCTCCCGGCGCCACCTCGGCCGACACCGGCTTCGCCCGCCTGTACAACTCGAGCACCGGTGCGCTGGTGCGCGAGTTCGCCACCGGCGTGGCCGGCGACGCCTTCGGTCGCTCGGGCTCCGGTCTCGGCGACCTCGACGGCGACGGCTGCGCCGAGTTCGTCATCGGCGCGCACAAGGCCGACAGCGCCGGCGGCAAGGCCGGCGCGGGCAGCGCCTACCTGTACACCTTCGACCCGATCTTCTTCACCGACGTGATCGAGATGGGTGCGGCCGCGGGTGGCCAGGTCGACTGCCAGTTCGACTTCCCGGACACCGAGGCGGGCATGAACTACGCCATCCTGCTCAGCTACAGCGGCATCGGCCCGACCAACTACTCGGGCATCGACATCCCGCTGACGCAGGACCCGATGTTCGACCGCACGGTGAACGCCGACTGGCCGCGCATCTTCACCGCCCCGCACGGCGTGCTCGACGCCAACGGCGCCGGCTCGACGATCTACATCGGCGACGCCCTGTGGCTGACCCCGCGCGTCGGCGAGACCTTCCGCGGCTGCGTGGTGAGCTACGACACGAACGGCGCCCGCCTCGTGTCCGTGCCGCGCCCGCTGACGATTCTGCCCTGAACTGTCCAGAATCCGAACAGGCCCCGCTCCGGAATCTCCGGAACGGGGCCTTCCTTTTCGGGTAGGCTTGGAAAGCCCGGATCCGGTCCTCAAATGGAGGAACCGGAGTCCCCGGGCTCCCGTCCCAATTTCCGGCTCCGTCCGCCGCCCTGGCGGACGTGTTGCCAGGAACCCGCCGTCGGCTCCCCGGCTCCCCGCCCTTCCGGCCGCGCGCGAATCCCCCATCCCGGAAACCTCCTCATGCTCCTGACCCTCCCGACCCTGCTGCTGTCCGCCGCGCTCGTCCCGGCTGGCGGTGAACCCGGCGCGAACAACCTCGAGAAGGAGTTCTACGCCTGGTCCGTCCAATCCCTCGAAGTGCCCGCCGCGGCCGGCCAGTCCTTCCAGACCCGCGTGGTCCTGGACGACTGGTTCGACGCCGAGCTGGTGCTCGACCCGTACTCCGTCCGCGCGGCCGGCTTCCGCGTCCTCGAGCAGGGCGCCGACGGCCAGATGCGCGAGGTCGAGGTCGGCACCCCGGTGACCTACCGCGGCTTCGTGGCCGGCATCCCCGGCAGCGTGGTCTCCGCCTCGATCATCGACGGCCAGCTCCGCGCCCGCATCCAGCTCCACGACGGCAGCTCGGTCCGCATGATCGAGCCCCTGACCGACTTCGACACCACCGCCGCGAAGGACCTGCACGTGGTCTACGACGCCGCGGACGTCGTGCCGGACAGCGGCTACCGCCTGGCCGAACCCCTCCTCCCGCCGGTCGCGGTCGCGCCGCCCAGCCAGGGCAGCAGCAACAGCGGCAGCCACCAGGGCCACGACCACAGCGACCCGGGCGCCCTCGGCGGCGGCCGCGGCGCGCGCGCCGACGAGACCTGCGAGATCGCTGCGGACGCCGACTTCCAGTTCTACCAGAAGAACGGCAGCAACTCGACCAACACGGTCAACGACATCGAGGCGGTCCTCAACGACACCGAGGCCATCTACCAGCAGGACGTCGGCATCTGCTACGACCTGACCACCGTCGTCATCCGCACCAGCAGCGCGTCGAACCCCTACACCAGCAACGACGCCGGCACCCTGCTCAACCAGTTCCGCAGCGAGTGGCTGTCGAACCAGGGCAGCATCCAGCGTGACGTGGCCGAGCTGTTCACCGGCCGCAGCATCAACGGCGGCACCATCGGCATCGCCTGGCTGGGCGGCATCTGCAACAGCTACGGCTACTCGGTCGTCGAGTCGCGCTACACCACCAACTGGTCGCGCCGCGTCTCCCTGACCGCCCACGAGCTGGGCCACAACTGGAACGCCGGTCACTGCTGCTCGAGCTGCTCGGGCTGCTCGACCTGCCGCATCATGTGCCCCTGCAACGGCGGCTGCTCCGGCAACGTCAGCAGCTTCGGCAACGCCAGCATCAACGCCATCACCAGCTACAAGAACAGCCGGAACTGCCTGACCAACGGCTGTGGCGGCGGCGGCGGCTCGCTGACGATCGCCGGCCCGATCCCCGGCAGCGCCGGCCAGACCAACCGCATCGACATCTCCGGTGCGACGGCCAACGGCTCGGTGACGATCTACTTCAGCCGCAACGCCGGCAGCAGCTCGGTCCCGGGCTGCAGCGGCCTGTTCCTCGGCCTGGCCAACCCGCGCAACGGCGGCTCGGTCTCGGCCGACGCCAGCGGCAACGCGACCTTCACCAAGTTCGTGCCGGCCAACGCCTCGGGCAAGACCTTCAACGTGCAGGCCGCCGACACCACCGGCTGCCAGATCAGCAACGTGATCACCCACCTGTTCCTGTAGGCCGACGGCCTCTCGGAACTCGGGCTGGCCTCCGTGAGGAGGTCAGCCCATTCTCTTTTCCGCCGCGGCGGCGACCGCGCGGCCGATGGCCAGCGCGGCGGTCGCGGCGGGGGAGGGCGCGTTCAGCACGTGGACGAAGCGGCCCGCGCCCTGGACCAGGAAGTCGTCCACCAGGCGGCCGTCGCGGAGGACGGCCTGCGCGCGCACTCCGGCCGGAGCGGGGACGAGGTCCGCGGCCTCGAGACCCGGCGCCAGCCGCGCCAGCGCGCGGGCGAAGGCGCGGCGCGACAGGGAGCGGCGGAGCTCGGCCAGCGCCGTGCGGCCGTAGCGCGCGGCGAGGCGCCAGCTGCCGGGCCAGGTCAGGCTGCCGAGCAGGTCGGCGGGGCGAACCGTGGTCCAGCGGTAGCCCTCGCGGGCGAAGGCCGGCACGGCGTTCGGACCGCAGTGCACGCCGCCTCCGACCGTCGGCGTGAGGTGCACGCCGAGGAAGGGGAAGGCCGGGTCCGGCACCGGGTACACCAGGCCGCGGACGCGGTCGCGCGCCTCCGGCCGCAGCTCGAAGTACTCGCCGCGGAAGGGCACGATGCGCGCGGCCGGGGCCTCGCCGGCCAGCGCGGCGACGCGGTCGGAGTGGAGCCCGGCGCAGTTCACCGCGACGCGGCAGCGCAGCTCGCCGGCGGTGGTGCGCAGCGTGATGCCGGCGGCGTCCTCGCGCACCCCGCGCAGGGCCGCGCCGAGGTGGACGCGGCCCCCGGCCTCGGTGATCCGCTCGGCGAGGCGGCGGCAGACTGCGCCGAAGTCGGTCACGCCGGACTCGGGCACGGACAGCGCGGCCAGGCCGGCCACGCCCGGCTCGCGCTCGCGGAGCTCCTCGGCGCCGACCGGCTCGACCGTCGCGCCGTTGGCCCGCGCGCGCCGCTCGAGCTCGGCCAGCCGCGGCAGCTCCTCCTCGCTCGTGGCGACGATCAGCTTGCCGCAGCGCAGGTGCGGCAGGCCCTCGGCAGCGAGGAAGGCCTCCATCTCGGCCTTGCCCGCGCGGCAGTCGCGCGCCTTGCGGCTGCCGGGCGCGTAGTAGACGCCCGAGTGCAGCACGTTCGAGTTGCGCCCGCTCTGGTGGCGCGCGACGGCGTCCTCCTTCTCGAGGACCGCCACGGTCCGGCCCGGCGCGGCCTGCTGCAGCTGCCGGGCCGTCGCCAGCCCGACGATGCCGCCGCCGACCACGGCGACGTCGACGGCGGGGCCGAGGCTCAATGCGGGCGCGCCACCCGGTTGTAGACCCAGGCGCCGAGGGCGCCGCAGACGGCGCCGTCGAACAGGCCCCAGCCGATGCCGAGGACCGCGTCGAGGAGCGTGCCGTCGCCCTCGAAACCGGGGTAGAGGCTGCAGGCGGCGGCGAGGAAGCCGGCGCCGTAGTCGGGGACGGCGGTGTGGATCAGCGCCACGCCGCCGAGGACGAAGGACCAGAGGACGGCGCCGGCGAGGGCGGCGGCGCGGATGTCGAGCTTCATGTCAGGCTCCGAGTTCACGGGCGGCGACCTCGCGGAACAGGCGGTCCCGTCGGTCGTGCGCCCAGGTGTAGAGGACGAGGCGGTCGAGCACCAGCTCGATCCCGCCGAGGTCGAGGGCGGCGGCCCAGTCGAGGCCGCGCGCCCGCTCCTCCCGCCCGGCGGCGCGCTGCGGCCGGGCGAAGGTGACGTGCGCCTTGGGCGGGCGCCGGTCGGGGCGGGCCTCCGCCGCCTCCAGCCAGCGGTCGCGGCAGCGCCCCATGGCGCGTTCCACCTCCTCGCGGCCGCGCAGCAGCAGCGCGGAGAGTGCGGAGTACCGGCGCGGGTTCCCCATCGGGACCACCTCGCCGAAGGTGGCGTGGACCGGACCCTCCTCCCAGCAGCCGTTCTGCTTCCAGGCCTGACGGGCCTGCGCCTCGCTGCATCCGCCGAGAAAGGCCAGGGTCAGGTGGAGGTCGGCGCCCAGGAAGCGGCGGAAGCCCTCCGGGGGCGCGCCGACCCGCTCCTCGTACCAGCCGTCGGCCGGGATGCGCAGGGCGAGGAACCAGTTCGGTCGCATCGCCGGCCAGGATAGCGGCTGGAGATGGCGGGTGGATCAGCGGAACCGTCCCCCCGAAGCGGCCAGCTCCTCGATCCGCGCCGCCGGCGTGAACTTGGCCCGGCCGCCGGGGCGGTCGGCCAGTTCGTCGGCGATCCGCTGCAGGCGCTCGCGCACCTCGGCGAGCCCGAGGCCGTCGGCGTAGCGCAGCAGGCCGCCGCGGAAGGGCGCGAAGCCGGTGCCGAAGACCGTGGCCAGGTCGAGCATCTGGGCGTCGGCGACGACCCCTTCCTCGAGGCAGCGTGCGGCCTCGTTGACCATCGACAGGACGAGGCGGTCGACGATCTGCTCGTCGCTCATCCGCGCCGCGGCGCCGGCCCGCTGGTGCTGCTTCAGGTCCTCGGCGATCACCGGCTTGGCCTTGCGGTCCGCCGGGTGGCGGTAGAAGCCGAAGCCGGTCTTCTTGCCGAGGCGCTCGGGGCTCATCAGGCCCTGCACGCCGCTGGCGGGGACCATCCGCTCGCCGTAGGCCTCGTGCAGCGACTGCGCGGCGTGGTGGGCGATGTCGAGCCCCACCTCGTCGAGCAGGGTGAAGGGGCCCATCGGCATGCCGAAGTCGAGCATCACGCGGTCCACGCGTTCCGGGTCGGCGCCGTCCTCGAACAGGCGGATGGCCTCGTCGAGGTAGGGGCCGAGCAGGCGGTTGACCAGGAAGCCGGCCACGTCGGCGACCACCACCGGGGTCTTGCCCAGGCGCAGCGCGAGGGCGGCCACCTCGGTCACGGCCTCGTCGCTGGTCTGCTCGCCGCGGATCACCTCGACCAGCGGCATCTTCTTCACCGGATTGAAGAAGTGCATGCCGACCACCCGCTCGGGGTGGGGCAGGCCCTCGGCGATACGCGTCACCGAGAGCGAGCTGGTGTTGGTCGCCAGCAGGCAGTCGTCCGCGACCTGGGCCGCCAGCCCGCCGAGCACCTTCTGCTTGATGTCGAGCCGCTCGGCCACCGCCTCGATGACGATCTGCGCGCCGCCGAAGCCGCGTGCCAGATCGGTGGTGGTGTCGAGCCGGTCGACCGCAGCCATCGCGTCGCTGCGCGAGAGGCGGCGGCGCTTCGCCTTCTTGCCCACGTCCTCGCGGTGCTGCACCAGGGCGGTGTCGAGGGCCGGCGCGGCCAGGTCGCCGAGGCGGGTCTGCACGCCCTTCTCCGCCAGCGAGCTGGCGATGGCGCCGCCCATCACGCCGGCGCCGATCACCGCGCCGCGCTCGAAGCGGCGCGGCTTCCAGCCCTCGCGGCCGCGGCCGAGCTTCTTGGCCGCCTCGCTGCCCTGGAAGATCGACACCAGGCTCTTGCACACCTCGCCGGTGGCCAACTCGGCGATGGCTGCGGCCTCGCGTTTCGCGCCCTGCGTCAGGGAGGCGCGCGCGCCGCCGGCGACCAGGTCGATCGCGCGCAGCACGGCGGGGTACTCGCCGCGCGTGCGCTTCATCACCATCTTGCGGGCCTGCGAGGCGACGAAGGCGGTGGCCAGCGGGTTGCGGTCGACCGCCCAGCCCTTCCAGCCGCGCGGGCGGAGGCGGGCCTTCTCGCGGCCCATGGCCAGGTCACTGGCCACGCGGAGCAGGTACTCGGGCTTGGTGATGCGGTCGACGAAGCCCTTCTTCCAAGCCGGCTTGGCCGGCATCAGCTTGCCGCCGAGGATGGCCTGCATCGCCGCCGGGACGCCGACGCGGCGCGGCAGGCGGTGGCAGCCGCCCCACCCCGGGATGATGCCGAGCATGGTCTCGGGCAGCCCGATGCGGGTCTTCGGGTGGTCGGCGGCGACGATCAGGTCGCAGCTCATCGAGAGCTCGAAGGCGCCGCCGGGGACCGGGCCGCCGACCGCGGCGACGGTGCGCACGGGCAGGCGGTCGATGCGGCGGAACAGCTCGTGGACGGCGAGGACCACGCGCTCGAGGGCGGCGGGGTCGGTCACCTGGCCGATGGCGTCGACGTCGGCGCCGGCGGCGAACTGGAGCGGCTCGCGCCCGGAGATGACCACGCCCTTCAGCCCGGCGTCGGCCTCGAGCTGGCCGATCACCGCGTCGAGGTCGCGCAGGAGCGGGGCGTCGAGCACCGCCAGGCTGCGGTGCGGCGGGTCGAGCACGACCACGGCCAGGCCCTCCTCCGGGCGCTCGAGGCGCACGCAGGCGCCGGGCTCGGGGCAGTCGGCGGGCAGGGGCAGTCCGGTGAGATCGATCATCAGCTCATCCTCTCCAGCACCACGGCGCCGCCCTGGCCGCCGCCGATGCACAGGGTCGCGAGGGCCAGCTCGTGGTCGCCGTGGCGCAGCTCGTGCGCGGCGGTCAGGAGCAGGCGGGCGCCGGTGGCGCCGACCGGGTGGCCGAGGGCGATGGCGCCGCCGTTCACGTTCAGCTTCTCGTCGGGCAGCTCGCCGAGGGCGGCGTCGCGGCCGAGGTGCTCGCGCGCCCAGGCCGCGCTGGCGAAGGCGCGCTGGCAGGCCATCACCTGGACGGCGAAGGCCTCGTTCAGCTCGACGACGCCCATGTCGGCCAGCGTGCAGCCGGCTGCGTCGAGGGCCTTGGCGCTCGCGGAGACCGGGCCGATGCCCATGCGCGTGGGGTCGCAGCCGCTCCAGGCCCAGCTGCGCACGCGGGCGAGCGGCGCGAGGCCGAGCTCGGCGGCGCGCGCCTCGGTGGTGACGAGCAGCGCGGCGGCGCCGTCGGTGATGCCGCAGGCGTTGCCCACGGTGACCACCCCGTCCGGCTTCTCGAAGTAGGGCTTCAGCTTGGCCAGCGACTCGAGCGACTGGTCCTCGCGCACAGCGTCGTCGTGGTCGAGGGCGGCCGCGCCCTTCTTCGCGCCGAGCCCGAGGTGGGGGACGATCTCCTCGGCGAGGCGCGCGCGCGCGGCGGCGGCGCGCTGGTGGCTGCGAAGGGCGAAGGCGTCGGCCTCCTCGCGGCTGATCCCGAAGTCACGCGCCAGGTTCTCGGCCGTGCTGCCCATGATCAGACCGCTGATCGGGTCGGTCAGGCCCTCCATCAGCGCGATGCGCGGCTTGAGCCAGCCGGGGCGGAAGCGCGTCAGCAGGCCCAGGCGCTGGCCGAGCGTCCGCGCCTTCATCATCGACGCGAAGAAGTCGGTCATCTTCGGGCCGAAGACCAGCGGGTAGCTGCTCATCACCTCGGCGCCGAGCGCGAGGTAGGTGTCGCCGATGCCGGCGCGGATGTTGGCGATCGAACAGGTCACGGCCTCGATGCCGCTGGCGCAGTTGCGCGCCACGGTGCGGGCGGGGACGCCCTGCGGCACGCCGGCGCGCAGGGCGATCACGCGGCCGAGGTTGGCCTGGTCGAAGGGCTGCCCGACGCAGCCGGCGACGACCTCGTCGAGTCCCGCGGGGTCGATGCCGGTGCGCGCGATCAGCTCGCGCGCCACGTGGGCGCCGAGGTGGCCGGCGTCCTCCTTCGCGAAGGCCACGCCCGCGCGCGCCCAGGGGCTGCGCAGGCCGGCGGCCAGCACGATGGGGGGGCCGTCCTGGTGGAGGGATTGTTGAACCATGGTGCTTGTGCTCCTAAGATTAACGGTGTAAAGTTAACGCCGTCAACCGAAAAAGGAGCGGGCGACGCCCGCTGCCCACCCGAGGCCCCGACCATGCCCCGCCCCAGCACCGAACTCCGCCGCGCGATCCTGGACCAGGCGCGCCGGGCGCTGGTCGAGGGCGGCTTCAACGGGCTCTCGCTCCGCCCGATCGCCAAGGCGGTCGGCTGCACCGCCACCAGCATCTACCTCTACTTCCACAACAAGGACGCGCTCATCCACGCCCTGATCGACGAGGGCATGGAGATGCTCCAGGAGGCGTTGAGCGGGGCGGTGGAGGGGGTCGAGGGGCCGCGTGAGCGCCTGGAGGGCCTCGCCCGGGCCTACCTGGCCTTCGGCCTCGAGAACCCCGAGTACTACGAGATCATGTTCATGCTGCACCCCGAGCGGATGGAGCGGTACCCCGCGGACCGCTACCGCCGCGCGCGGAGCAACCTGGAGATGTTCCACCACGAGCTGGTCGCCGCCCTCGGCCCCCCGGGCGCGGCCGGTCGCGACACCAAGACGGAGTCGACCCTGATCTGGACCTCCCTGCACGGGACGGTCTCGCTCCTCATCGCCCGCCGCGTCGATGTGAGCATCGACCGTGAGGCGCTGTGCCAGAGCGCCGTCCAGCAGGTCCTCCGCACCCTGCTCCCCTCACCTGGAACGGCATCCCTGCCACCGATCCGCGATGTTGCAAACTCCTGAGACCGCCGAAGGATTCCTGTCCGCCCTGCCCTGGGGCCTGACCCTCGTCCTGGTCCTCGCCGCCGCGCTCGGCCTCGGCTTCGTCGGCGCCCCCCTGTGGGCGTGGACTGCCGCCGCCGCCGTGCTGCTGTGGGGTCTGGCCGCCCCGACCTGGCTGTGGGCTCCCCTGCTGGTCGTCGCCGTGGTCTTCAACCTGAAGCCGCTGCGCCGCCCGCTGGTCACCCGCCCGCTGATGGCCCTGCTCAAGAAGCTCGGCATCATCCCGGAGATCTCGGCCACCGAGCGCGAGGCCCTCGAGGCCGGCACGGTGTGGGCCGAGGGCGAGCTGTTCTCCGGCGACCCGGACTGGGGCCGCCTGATGCGCGAGGCCTACCCCGAGCTCAGCGCCGAGGAGCGCGCCTTCCTCGACGGGCCGGTCGAGGAGCTGTGCGCGATGACCGACGACTGGGACGTCTACCGCCGCCGCGACCTGCCGCCCGAGGTGTGGCAGGCGCTGAAGGACAAGGGCGTCTTCGGCATGATCATCCAGAAGAAGTGGGGCGGCCTCGAGTTCTCGGCCGCCGGCGTCTCGGCGATCATCGCCAAGCTGAGCTCGCGCTCGATGCCGCTGGGCATCACCGCGATGCTGCCCAACTCGCTCGGCCCGGCCGAGCTGATCATGCACTACGGCACGCCGCAGCAGCAGGACTACTGGCTGCCGCGCCTGGCCAGCGGCGAGGAGGTGCCCTGCTTCGCCCTCACCGAGCCGAAGGCCGGCTCCGACGCCGGCGCGATCCAGTCCACCGCCGAGGTCTTCCGCGGCGAGGGCGGCCAGCCGATGCTGCGCCTGAACTGGAACAAGCGCTACATCACGCTGGCGGCGCGCGCCTCGGTGTTCGGGCTCGCGGTCAAGCTCAGCGACCCGGAGAACCTGCTCGGCAAGGGCGAGAAGCCCGGCATCACCTGCGTGCTGTGCGAGGCGCACCGCGAGGGCGTCACCCGCGGCGAGCTGCACGACCCGCTCGGCGTGCCCTTCCTCAACTGCCCCTTCCAGGGGAAGGACGTGGTCGTCCCGGTGGACAACATCATCGGCGGCCCGGAGGGCGCCGGCCGCGGCTGGCGCATGCTGATGGAGACCCTGGCCGCGGGTCGCGGCATCATGCTGCCCGCCCAGGCGGCCGCGGGCACCAAGGCCGCGGCGCGCGTCGCCGGCGCCTACTCGATGGTGCGCAAGCAGTTCGGCATGTCCGTCGGCAAGTTCGAGGGGGTGCAGGAGCCGCTGGCCCGCATCGGCGGCTGGGCCTACCTGCTCGAGGCGGCGCGCAACTACACCTGCGGCGGCCTGGACGGCGGCGCCAAGCCGGCGGTCGTCTCCGCCATCGCGAAGTACAACTCGACCGAGCTCTTCCGCAAGGCGGTCAACGACGCGATGGACGTGGTCGGCGGCGCCGGCATCTCGCGCGGACCGCGCAACCTGCTGGCCCACGCCTACTGGGGCGCGCCGATCTCGATCACCGTCGAGGGCGCCAACATCCTCACCCGCACGCTGATGATCTACGGCCAGGGAGCGATCCGCTGCCACCCCTGGGCCTACTCCGAGATCAAGACGCTGGGCGAGGGCGACGTGGCCGGCTTCGACCGCGCCTTCTGGGGCCACATCGGCTACATCGTGCGCAGCAAGTGCCGCGCCCTCGGCCTGTCGATGACCCGCGGCTACCTCGCCGGCACCGGCTTGCGCGGCCCGGCGCACCGCTACGCGCAGAAGATCAGCTGGGCCTCGGCCTGCTTCGCCTTCCTGTCCGAGACCGCGATGGCGATGTACGGCGGCCAGCTCAAGCGCCGCGAGGCGCTGACCGGCCGCTTCTCCGACGCCCTCAGCTGGATGTACCTCGGCGCGGCGACGATCCGCCGCTTCGAGGCGGAGGGCCGCCGCGAGGAGGACCTGCCCGTCTTCCGCTGGGCGATGGAGCACTGCCTGCTGCAGATCCAGGAGGCCTTCTGCGGCCTGCTGGCCAACTTCGACGCGCCGAAGGTCGGCTGGCTGTTCCGCGGCCCGGTGCAGTGGTGGGCCTACGCCAACCCGATCAGCCGCGGCCCGAACGACCCGCTGGCGCTGAAGGTGGCGCAGGCGCTGCAGCGCCCCGGCGAGGCGCGCGAGCGGCTGTGCGGCGGCCTCTACGTGCCGCAGGACCGCAACGAGGCGCTGGGCCGCCTCGAGCACGCCTTCGAGCTGAGCACGATGGCCGACGCGGTGCTGGCCAAGGTGCGCAAGGCCTCGCGCGAGAAGAAGCTGCCGAAGGGCAAGCCGTTTGCGCTGCTCGAGCAGGCCGTCGAGGCCGGCATCATCGGCCGCGAGGACCTCGACCTCGTGCGCCAGGCCGAGGCCGCGCGCGACGACGCGATCCAGGTCGACAGCTACGACCCGGCGACCTACTACGAGACCGCCACCGAGGGCGTGCCCGAGGCGGCGGTGCGCCCCTAGAAGCGCGGGGCCGGGTAGACCGGCAGGCTGCGGTGGCCGTCGGGTCCGAAGGACTCGACGGCGAACAGCCAGTCGTCCTTGCTGCGGCCCTCGAGCACGACCGAGGTCTCGTCGCCCACGACGCGCCGGTAGGTCCACTCCGGCGAATCCGTGCGGCGGTAGAGGACGGCGTAGCCGGCGGCGCCGGCGACGGGCTCCCAGCTCAGCGTGGTGCTCGGCGTCAACCCGGTGGTGTCCATGAGCACCGCGCGCGGCGCCGCCGGGGCCAGGGCCAGCTCGTGCAGCGCGGCCGACAGCACCGCGCTGACCCGGCCGACGTAGGCGAAGTCGACGAAGTCGGGCAGGTCGCCGTAGAGCAGGCCCTCCTCGGTGCGCACGTCCTGGTGCTGCTGCGAGTAGTTCTCGTGCGGCTCGGTCAGGCGGATGGCCGGCCAGCCGAGGTCGTTGAAGGCGCGGTGGTCGCCGCCGCGCAGGTAGCGGTCCTGGCGCAGCACCAGGGTGACGTCGAAGCCGGGCAGGTGGCCCTCGCCGGCGCGCTCGAAGTAGCGCGCGAGCTGGCGCGAGGGGGCGTCGTTGTCGCTGCCGACGATGCGGCCGCCGGCGCTGGGCACGCCCTCGCTGAACACGCGCAGGCGCCACGGCTCGTGCTTGCCGCTCGAGCCCTTGGCGCCGCCGACGATGTCGAGGGTGATCATCGCCTCGACCTGCTTGCCCTCGGCCTCCCAGCGCTCGGCCTGCGCGCGCGCGCCGAGCAGGCCCTGCTCCTCGCCGGCGACGGCGAGGAAGACCACCGTGGCGGTCGGCGTCGCGCCGCGCAGCACGCGCGCCGCCTCGAGGACCGCGGCCACGCCGCTGGCGTCGTCGTTGGCCCCCGGCGCGTCGGCCTCGGCGTCCATCGGGTTGCTGGCGCGCGAGTCGTAGTGGCCGGACACCACGACGAGGCGGTCGGGGTCGCGTCCGGGGAGGGTGGCGACGACGTTGGCCAGCTCGACGCCGTCGGGCGTCCGACGGCCGGGCGGCAGCGAGTAGTGCTGCAGCTCGACCTGCAGGCGCCCGTCGTGGTACTCGTCGGAGATGCGCAGGAACTCGTCGCGCAGCCAGCGGCGCGCGGCGCCGATGCCGCGCGTGTCGCTCTCGGTCTCGCTCAGCGTGTGGCGCGTGCCGAAGGCGGCCAATCGGCGGATGTCGCGCTCGATCCGCGCCACGTCGGGGTGGGGGATCTCGGGGACGCCGGGCTTCGGGGCCAGCGCGGCGATGCGGGCGAGCAGGGCCTCGTCGGCCGGCAGGTGGTCCGCCTCGACCAGCCGCGGCGTCATCTCGACCCAGGCCGGCTCCTCGGCGAAGACGTGCTGGAACAGGCGCAGGGCGTCCTCGGTGTAGCCGGCCTGCAGCAGGGCGTAGCCGCGCCAGTAGCTCAGCTCGACCTGCTCGGGGTAGAGCTCCTCGGCCTGGCGGTAGTACTCGCGCGCGCGCTCGATCTCGCGCTGCGCCACGGCCTCGTCGCCGAGATTGGCCAGCTCGTAGGCGCGGTGGATGCGCAGCAGGCGCTCCAGCTCGGCCAGCGGCCGGTGGTGGTCCTCGACGCGCAGGTCGACGACCACGCCCTCCCAGGGCTGGTCGAGGCGCTCGCCCGAGACGACCTTGATCGCCGCCGACTGCATGCCGCGCAGGTCGCCGCCGGCCGACTCCGCCGCCTCGAGGGCGGCGAGCAGGCGCTCGGCCAGCGTGCCGTCCGCGCGGGTGAAGGCGTCGGCCATCGCGTCGGCCACCTGGTCGTGGGCCATGATGTTGCCGGCCACGACGAAGTCCTCGCCGACGATGTGCTCGGCGCTGGCGATGCAGCGCTCGCCGGTGTGCGCCCCGGTGCGGCCGTTGGCGTCGATCGCCGCGACCTGGCGCACGTCGCCGCCGAGGTCGCGCTCGATGCGCGCGCGCAGCGCCGCTGCGGGGGTCCTGCCCGCCTTCATGTCGGCCAGCAGCTCGGGTCCGTAGGCGGTGCGCGAGAAGGACTGCGTCACCACCGCGCCGACGCCGGCCTCGGCCCAGGCCACCGTGCTGCCGACCGAGAACCAGTGCGACTGGGTGGCCACGCCGATCTGCCCGGTCTCGGGGTCGCGCGCGACGATCGAGTAGGTGTGGACCGGCTGGACCGGGAGCTGGAGGCCGCCCGGGGGCGCGGGCGCGGCCCGGTGGGCGGGCTGGGCGCAGCCGGCCAGCGCCAGGGGAAGGAGGACAGCGAGCGGGAGGAGAGGCGCGTGCGTCCGGTGACCCATGCCCGCATCCTAGCCGGAGCGGATCGGGCAGCGGGTGAAAGGATCAGGGCGCGGCCGGGCCGCCGGCCAGCAACTCCAGGACCGCCGCGGCGCTCCAGGAGAACTGCGGCACCGCCGGGCGCGCGCCGTGGCAGGGTTCGCCGCTCCGGGGTGACAGGCACTCGTAGAAAGCCGGCAGCGCGTCGACCGCGTCCAGCAGGCGCTCGCGCAGCGGGGCGCCCTCCTCGCCCGCCGCCGCCGCGCCGAGCACGGCGTGGTCGATCCACACCCCGCCGTTCCAGTAGGCGTCGGGGTCGAAGCCCGGCTCGGAGCAGGCCAGGGCGGGGAAGGGGACCGGGCTGGCGAAGTGCGCGGGGTCGAGCATCACTGCGCGCGCCGCCGCCGCCTGCTCGGGGCTGGCCGCGCCGGCCCACAGCGGCAGCCAGCCGGCCGCCGAGCGCACCCCGGTGCTCGCCCCGCCGACGGAGCGGTCGCAGAAGAAGCCGCGCTCGGCGTCCCACAGGGTGTCGCGGATCCAACGCTCCAACTGCTCGGCACGCTCGCGCCAGGGAGCGGGGTCGCCCCCCTCGGCAGCGGTCAGCTCGGCCAACGCGCGGAACTCGACGAGCAGGTAGCTGTGCAGGTCGGGCTGCCAGAGGTCGAACAGCAGCCAGTCGCCGTGGGGCTCGAGGTGGGTGGCCTCGAAGCGGACGGAGAGGTCCCAGCCGGTGTCCCAGGTGGCGGTCTCGTGGTCGCGGCCGCCGTGGCGGAAGGCGAGCTCGCCGCGCGCGCGGCGGTGGCGGCTCCACCAGCGCAGCTGCTCGACGCAACGTTTGCGCAGGCCGGCGACGCGCGCCGGGTCGGCGCCGGCGCGTTGCAGGGCCACCAGCGCCCAGGCCGCCATCGGCGGCTTCGTGTTGGCGAGGTTGTTGCGCGCGGCGTCGGGCATCGCCGTGTCGGCCACCATGCCGTCGGGGCCGGCGGCGGAGAACTGCGCCTCGAGCTGGTCGAGGCCCAGCTCGGGATCGAAGCGGGCCAGCGCGCGGGCGTGCTTCCACGAGTCCCAGCCCCAGTAGCCGCGGTAGGCGAAGGGGGAGGGCACGACCCCGGCGGCGGGCAGCGCGCGCACCGGCGCGCGGCGGTTCCACTCCAGGGTCGTGACGGCCCGCGCGGCGAGCCGCAGGTCGCGCGGCGAGGGGGCGACGAGCTGCGCGGCGGCGGCCGTGAACCAGGCGTCCCAGCGCGCGCGGTTGCGCTCGAACAGGTCGGCCGGCGGCTCGGCGGGGTCGTCCCCGAGCAGGATCCACCACACCCCGTCCTCGACGCGGGCCAGCTCCCAGCGCAGGTCGCAGCCGACCGCCGGCGGCCGGTCGTGGCGGTGCTCGACGACCAGGCGCTCGGCCGAGGCGAAGGCCAGGCGGACCCGCGCGCCGTCCTCGAGCGCGGCCTCGAGCCGGTCGGGGAAGGCCTCGCGCCAGCCGGCCGGAGCGCCGAGGTCGAGCACGTGGACCCGGTCTCGCAGCGTGTCGTGCAGCTCGAACAGGGAGTCGCTGCCCCAGCAGACCGCCAGCCACGAGCCGTGGTCCGAGAACAGGCCGGTGCGCCGGCCGCCCGCGCGCAGCGGCAGCAGCTCGGCCAGCTCGGCGCAGCGCGGCGCGGTCACGCCTACTCGACGCAGGGCAGGCCGGGTAGGTGGTCGGCCGGGTGGGGGAGGCGGTCGGCCACCGCGACCCGCGGCAGCCGCGGGCTGCCCGGCTCCTCGGCGTACCAGTAGGCCACCGTGGACCAGTCGTCGCTGCGCCGGTTGGCGTGGCCGTGCTCGATCGTGACCCGGATCGAGCGCTCGAACATGACCGGGTCCTCGATGTGGAAGCGGTACATCGAGATCCGTCCGCAGTAGTTCTCGCCGCCGGGCAGCGTCATGCCGGCGTAGGGCCCGCTGAAGGACTGCCGCGGCCCCCAGGCCGTGTTGAAGTAGTCCTCGGTGCCCGTGCCGTGCAGGGTCGGCGTCGTGTCGCCGTCGAGGAAGATCATGTCGTCGCCCTCGCCGTACCAGTTGTTCTGGTCGGTCACGCGCAGGTTGTGCAGGCTGAGCACGCAGCCGACGTAGTGGCCGCGTCCCTCGAAGTCGAGCACGGTGTAGTTCTCCGCGCCGTCGGGGTTCTTGCCCTCCATCTGGAAGTCCCAGTTGCTCATGCCCGCGTCGGAGATGCCCTCGCAGGGGTTCTCCCGCTGGAAGCAGGCGTGGAAGTAGCCGCGGTCGGGCTCGACCGGGCCTTGCTCCCAGTCGACGTAGTAGAAGAGGTGCTTCAGCTCGTGCGCGCCCTCGTTCCAAACCTCGACGCGCGCGCTGCGGCGGAAGGGCATGGGGAAGAAGCAGTTCATGCCCTTGCCGTCCTGCGGCATCATCGACAGCGGCAGCGAGGCGAAGTTGACCGTCTCGCCGCAGCCGACGCCGAAGAAGTCGCCGAGCGGGGCGTCCACGCTGGGCTCCTCGCAGCCGTCCCAGAAGATGCGCAGGCTGGCCGTGCGCAGCAGGTCGGGGTCGTCGGACAGCGCCGTGATCCAGAGGTGGCGGATCGTGCCGGGACCCTCGAGCTCGCCGAGCACGTGGCGCTCGCCGGGCGGGACGACGACGAAGTCGAAGTTGCCGCCGGAGCGGTCGTAGGAGGACTCGCGGCGGCGGCGGGCGTTGCGCAGACGGGACAGCTCTTCCAGGGCCATGCGGAAAGCGTAGCCGCGCCCTGGCGCGCCCCGTGCGGGGAGCTAACCTTCCACCGCCCATGGCCGGCCCGCGCAAGCCCCTGTCCTACACCTTCGGCAACCACATGCACTGGGTGGACATGGAGTGGCTGTGGGGGGGCGGCGTGCTGCCCGGCTCGGTGGCCGACATGCTGCGCCTGTGCCGCGAGGCGGAGGTGGTCGGCAACGTCAACTTCGACGGCGTCGGCTACGAGCGCATGGCCGCGCAGCACCCCGCCGCGCTGGAAGCGCTGCGCGAGGCGGTCGCCGCCGGCACGGTCGAGGTCGTCGGCGGCAGCTACGGCCAGCCCTACGGCCTGTTCCAGGGCGGTGAGTCGAACGTCCGGCAGCGCGTCCTCGGCGTGCGGGTGGCGGAGCGCCTGCTCGGGGTGCGGCCGCGCTCCTTCTGGGAGGAGGAGTTCGACTTCTTCCCGCAGCTGCCGCAGCTCCTGCGCGGCTGCGGCTACGAGGCGGCCTGCCTGTTCTTCCAGTGGACCTGGCACACGCCCGAGCTACCGCGCGAGCAGGTCTCGCTGGTCGAGTGGGAGGGGGTCGACGGCTCCAGGCTGCCCGCCCTGCCGCGCAACGGCCTGTGCCTGCACCAGTGGCCGGAGGACTTCGCGCAGGTGCTGGAGGAAGCCGCTGCGACCGAGGCGGTCGCGCCCGCCCTGGTGCAGTGGCTCGAGCTCATGCCCTCGCCGGACTGGATGTGCCGCAGCGAGGTGCTGCTGCCCGAGCTGCAACGACTGCGCGAGGATCCCCGCTTCGAGCTGCGACCGCGCACCCTCGGGCCGCTCGTCGCCGAGCTGCGCGAGGCCCACGCCGCGGCCGGCGCCGCGCCGCCGCTGCGGCGCTATCCGCTCGACGCGACCTGGCACGGCATGAGCCTGGGCAAGAACGGCGACGCCGTGCCGCGCGCGGGCCGCACCGCCGAGGAGGCCCTGCTGGGCGCTGAGGCCGTCGCGGCCTGGGCCGGCCTGCTCGGTCGTCCCTACCCGAACTGGGACGTCTACCCGGCCTGGGAGCTCGAGGAGGGCTGGCGCGAGCTGCTCGCGGCGCAGCACCACGACAACCACGAGTGCGAGGGGCTGTGCGGTTCCGTCGGCCACGAGCAGTTCCGCCGCGCCCGCGCGCTGGCGGACGGCGTCCGCGAGCGCACGCTGCGCCACCTCGGCTGGCGCGCCGCCGGCCGGATGGTCGTCGCGAACCGGCTCGGCTGGGAACGCGACGTGGTGGTCGAGCGCGCCGGCCGCCGCTGGGTGGTGCCCGCCGTCCCCGGCTTCGGGATGCGCATCCTCGACCCGGAGGACGGATTGCAGCCGCTGCCCACCCCGGCCGACCTCGGCGCGCTGGTCACCGACGCCTGCGGAGCGGACGGCCCGCGCCTGCGCGCCGACACGGCCGAAGGCCCGCTGGAGCAGCTGCCGGCGGGACGCCGCGCCGCCTGGCTCGAGGCCGAGCCGGCGCCGCTGCACGACGCGGTCCGCCTGCGCCCGCGCTTCGATCCGAGCGCCGGCGTCGAGCTCCGCCCCGGGCTGAACGGCGGCCTCCGCCTCGTCGTCGAGCCCGCCTTCGAGCTCGGCGAGGTGTGGAGCGACTCGCCCTTCGCCGTCGAGCGGCGGGAGCCCGGCGGGCGCTGGCCGCGCAAGTACCCGAGCGGCGACTGGATGACCTCGCCGCAGTGGTTCGAAGAGGTCGAGGCGCCCTTCACCGGCCTCCACTTCGCCGAGCTGCGCGCCGCCGACGGCTCGGGCGGCCTGCTCGTCGCGCACGACGGCAGCCAGCAGTTCTTCCGCACCGCGCGCGGCGTCGAGCTGCAGCTCCTCACGCGCGACCCGTGGGACCAGAGCGAGGCGCGGATGGAGCTCGAGGCCTCGGTCTGGCTGCTTCGGCACGGACCGCTCGCGCCGGCCGCCCTGTACCGCCTGGCCCGCGAACTGGCCGAGCCGGCGGAGGACGGCGACCGGGTGGCGCGCGGCCACATGACGGACGGTCCGCCGCCGCCGGCGGAGCTGCCCGCCGTCCTGCCCGGCCCGGTGGTCCTCGATGCGCCGGGCGTCGTGCCGAGCGCGCTGTACCGCGATCCCGCGGTGGCGCTGGCGGGATGTGCGCCGGATGCCGGTCCTCCGTTCGTCCTTCGTCTGGTCGAGACCGACGGCCGACCGGCCGAGGCGCGCGTGCTGCTGCCGGGGCGGGTGCTCTCCGCCGCGCGCACCGACCTGCTCGGGGAGCGCGCCGAGGCGCTCGAGGCTCGCGGGGTCGCGCCGCCCCCGGAAGGCGACGGGCTCGCCCCGGCTTGGAGCGAGCTGCGCGTCGGCTTCCGCGCGCACGAGGTGGTCACGCTGGCCGTCGACCTCGAGCTCGGCCGCAAGCAGCTGCGCGACCTCGACGCCAAGCGCGAGGTCTGGGCCACCGTGCACCGCCGCGAGGGGGCGGGGGAGGCCGGCTCGTGAGCGCGCCGCGCCTCGTCGTCGCCGGCTCGGTCAACCTCGACCTGGTCGTGCGCACCGCGCGCTTCCCCGCGCCCGGCGAGACCCTGACCGGCGCCGGCTTCGCCACCTACGGCGGTGGCAAGGGCGCCAACCAGGCCGTGGCAGCGGCCCGGCTCGGCGCGCGCGTGGCCTTCGTCGGGGCGGTCGGCGACGACCCCTTCGGCGCCGAGCTGCGCGCCGGGCTGGCCCGGGAGGGACTCGAGCTCGACGGCCTGGCGGTGGACGCCGCGCTGCCGAGCGGCGTGGCGGTGATCACGGTCCGGCGCGACGGCGAGAACCAGATCGTGGTCGCCCCCGGGGCGAACGCCGCGCTGGACGCGGCCGCCGTGGCGGCGCGCCTGCCCGGCGCCGACGCCCTGCTGCTGCAGCTCGAGGTGCCGCTGACCGCCGTGATCGCCGCCGCGCGCGCGGCACGCGAGGCCGGCGTGCGCACCGTCCTGAACGCCGCCCCGGCGCGCGACCTGCCGGGCGAGCTGCTCGCCGGGCTCGACGTCCTGGTGGTCAACCGGGTCGAGGCCGCCCAGCTCGCCGGAGGGGACGCCGAGCCCGCGGCGCTGGCGGAGCGCCTGCTCGCGCGCGGGGTGCGCGCGGTGGTGCTGACCCTCGGCGCCGACGGGGCGATGTGGCGGGACGCGGACGGCCTCCTCGTCCAGCGCGTCGAGCCCGTCGAGGTGGTCGACACGACCGGCGCCGGCGATGCCTTCTGCGGCGCCCTCGCCACCCGTCTGGCCGAGGGAGCCTCCGCCGGCGAGGCCCTGCGCTTCGCCTGCGCCGCCGGCGCCCTCGCCTGCGCCGGGGCCGGCGCACAGCCCGCCCTGCCGCGCCGGGCGGAGGTCGACGCGCGCCTCAGGCGGCCGCCGGCCTGAGGCCGGCGGCAGGGATCGACCGCTTCACCCGCTGGACGGCCAGGACCACGATCACCACGTCGAGGACCAGGATCCCGAGCAGGGACAGGGCCTCCATCAGGCCGGGCTCGAAGAGGAAGGAGGCGATGCCGAGGAGGAGGAGGTCGAGGACGACGAGCGGCGGGATGGCCGTCCCGATCACCGCCATGGCGACTCCGCTCAGCGCGCCGCGCGAGTGGCGGATGGCGGTCAGGGCCATCGAGCCGAGCACCGGGCCGCCGAGGGCGCCGGCGAGGGCGACCCAGCCGACGGCGCGCAGCAGCAGGTCGCCCAAGCCGGGCCCGGCTTCGGCGCCGGACTCCTCGACGCGCACGATGAACATCATGGGCAGCGCGATGCCGAGGAAGGCGGCGGACCAGACGAGGGAGAGGAGCGCCTTGCGGGAAGTGCGCGGCGGCCCGGCGGGGGCGGGGCCGGCCGGCTGCTCGGCGGCCCAGTCGGCGGGCGCGCCGAGGTCGGCGAGCACGGCCTCGAGGTCGGCCATCGTCGGCGCGGTCCCGCGCGCGCGGAGGGCGTCCTCGATGTGGGCCTCGAGGTCCTGCAGGATCTGCTCGCGTTCCTCGGCCTCGTGGTGGGTCAGGGCGTCGCTCACGGCCTGGACGTAGGCAGCGGTGCGGCGGCGGAGAGTGTGGTCTTCGGTCATGGCGTTCAGTCGGTCGGCGGGGTGTCGGCGAGGAGTCGGCGGAAGCCGTCGTGGAGGCGTTCCCATTCGAGGCTCATCGAGCGCAGGCGCTCGGCCCCGGCGGGCGTGAGGCGGAACCATTTGCGCGGCGGCCCGCTGTCGGAGGGCTGGCGGTAGGTCTCGAGGCAGCCCTCGCGGTGGAGGCGGGCGAGGATCGGGTAGACGGTGCCCTCGTTCATGGTCAGGCCGTCCACCTGCTTGAGGCGCTGGACGATCTGGTAGCCGTAGCCGTCCTCCTGGCGGAGGACGGCCAGCGTGCAGATCTCGAGCAGCCCCTTGCGGAGCTGGGTCAGCCAACGCTGTTCGGCGGGTTCGTGGGTATCGGTCATCGAGCTATACTGTAATGCGGTATACCGGATTGCCAAGGTCGAATTCGGCCCGGGAATCCTCCCCGGTCTGGTTGGAAGACGTCCAAGTCACATTCTTACAAGGACTTGCGCGAATCCTCCAGGCCTGGGATTTTGCTTGCCGGGAGCCCGATGGGGGCAAGAATGGCCGCCGATCATGCTGCTCGGCCTGCTCCCCCTGTGCCTCGCGGCCGCTCCGGCCATGCCCCAGGACTACCCCGTCCGCCCCGTGCCCTTCCGGCAGGTCCGCATCGACGGGCCCTTCTGGAAGCCCCGCCTCGACACGAACCGCGAGGTGACCGTGCGCTACGACTTCGCCAAGTGCGAGGAGACCGGCCGCCTGGCGAACTTCGCCAAGGCCGCCGGCCGGATCGAGGGCGACTTCGAGGGGATCATCTACAACGACTCGGACGTCTTCAAGGTGATCGAGGGCGCCGCCGCCACCCTGGCGACCCACCCCGATCCCGAGCTCGAGGCCTTCCTCGACGCGCTGATCGCCGACATCGCCGGCGCACAGACCGAGGACGGCTACCTCTACACCGGGCGCAACATCGACCCGGAGAACCCGGCTCCGGGCGCCGGTCCGGAGCGCTGGGCGTGGGTGCACCGCGGCAGTCACGAGCTCTACAACATCGGCCACATGTACGAAGCCGCCGTGGCCTACTTCGAGGCCACCGGCAAGCGCGAGCTGCTCGACGTGGCGATCCGCAGCGCCGACCTCGTCGACCGCACCTTCGGCTGGGACGCGCGGCGCGACGTGCCCGGCCACCAGGAGATCGAGATCGGCCTCGCGCGCCTCTACCGCGCCACCGGGGAGGAGCGTTACCTCGACCTGGCGAAGTACTTCCTCGACCAGCGCGGGCGCGGCGAGGGGCGGCCGAACCCCGAGCACCTGCCGGCCTACCAGCAGGACCACCTGCCCGTCGTCGAGCAGACCGAGGCGGTCGGCCACGCGGTGCGCGCGGCCTACATGTACAGCGCGATGGCCGACGTCGCGGCACTGACCGGCGACCGCAGCTACGTCGACGCCATCGACACCCTCTGGGCCGACGTCGTCCACCGCAAGACCTACCTCACCGGCGGGATCGGCGCGCGCCACCAGGGTGAAGCCTTCGGCGACGCCTACGAGCTGCCGAACGCCGCGGCCTACAACGAGACCTGCGCCGCGATCGCCTTCGCGATGTGGAACCACCGGATGTTCCTGCTGCACGGCGACGGCCGCTACCTCGACGTGCTCGAGCGCACGCTCTACAACGGCTTCCTGTCCGGCGTGGCGCTGTCGGGCGACCGCTTCTTCTACCCGAACCCGCTGGCGCGCCGCGGCTCGGGCGGCGAGCGCTCGCCGTGGTTCAATTGTTCCTGCTGCCCGGTGAACGTGGTGCGCTTCCTGCCCTCGATCGCCGGCTTCGTGCACGCGGTGCGCGGCCGCTCGGTCTACACCAACCTCTATGTCGGCGGTGAGGCCGAGATCGACCTCGACGGCGCCCCGCTCCGCCTCGTGCAGCGCACCGCCTATCCCTGGGAGGGGAGGGTCGAGCTCGAGGTCGGCCTCGAGCAGCCGGCCCGTTTCGCCCTGCACCTGCGCGTGCCCGGCTGGGCCCGCGGCGAGGCGCTCCCCGGCGGGCTCTACCGCTACGAGGACGGCCCGCACGGCGGGTGGAGCCTGAGCCTCGACGGCGAACCGCTGCAGCCCGAGCTGGTCGACGGCTTCGCCGTCGTGGAGCGCGAGTGGCGCGGCGGCGAGAAGCTGGTCCTCGACCTGGCCATGCCGGTGCGGCTCGTCGCCGCAGACCCGCGCGTCGAGGCGGACCTCGGCCGCGTCGCCGTCGAGCGCGGCCCCGTGGTCTACTGCGCCGAGGCGGTGGACCACGACGGCGAAGTGCTCGACCTCTTCCTGCCGCAGGAGGGGACCGCCCCCGGCGCGCTGCGCTCAGTGCACGAGCCGGGCCTGCTCGGCGGGGTCACCGTGCTGCGCGGGGAGGCGCGCCGCGCCGGCCGGGCCGAGGACGGGAGCGTCCGCAGCGAAGCCGTCCCGCTGCAGCTGATCCCCTACGCGGTGTGGTCCCACCGCGGGCCGGGCTCGATGCAGGTCTGGCTGCCGCGCGAGGCGGAGCTGGCCGAGATGCCGGCGGCGCCGACGGTGGCCCGCGACGCGACGGTCAGCGCTTCGCACTGCTGGAGCAGCGACAGCCCCGCGGCGGTCAACGACGGTCGCGAGCCCGCCTCCTCGGACGACCACGAGCTGCCGCGGATGACCTTCTGGGACCACCGCGGCACCGAGGAGTGGCTGCGCCTCGACTTCCCCGGCCCGGTCACCCTCGGCGCGGTCGAGGTCTACTGGTTCGACGACCGCACGCGCGGCGGCGGCTGCCGCGTGCCGGCATCCTGGCGCCTCGAGTACCTCGACGGCGGGAGCTGGCGGCCGGTGCCGACCGGCAGCGTCCACGGCGTCGAGCGCGACCGCTTCAACCGCGTGGCCTTCGCGCCGGTCGAGACCACGGCGCTGCGCGCGCGCATCCAGCTGCAGGCGGGCTGGTCCGCCGGCGTCCTCGAGCTGAAGGCCGACTAGGCCGGGACCGGCGCGGCCTCGTAGATCGCCACCTTCGGCTCGCCGTCGATCAGCCCGGGAATCTTCGCCGCGAAGTCGGTGAAGTGGGGGGTGGCGAAGTGGAAGTCGATCGCCGCCATGTCCCGCCACTCCTCGAAGAACAGGACGTGGCCGGGGGTGTCCGGGGCCTCGAAGAAGCGGTAGCTGATGCAGCCGGCCTCGGCGCGGCTGGGGGCCAGCATGGAGCGGCACAGCTGGAGCAGGTCCTCCCGCTTGCCCGCGGCGGCCACGACCTCGGCGGCGATGATGTGCATGCGAGAAGGATAGTCGTGGCGCGCCGTCGGCTCTACCTTGGTCGGCGGCATGAACGCTCTCCGCACCCTCTCCGCCGCGCTCCTCGTCCTGGCCCCCTCGGCCCTCGCCCAGGACCTGAGCCTCCCCGCCGTCTTCGGCGACCACATGGTCCTGCAGCGCGAGACCTCGGTCGCCTTCTGGGGCCGCGGCCCGGCCGGCACGATCGTCGAGGTCAGCGGCAGCTGGGGCGGCGAGGTCGCCCGCGGCACGGTGGCCCCGGGCGGCGACTGGCGCGTCGACCTGCCGACCGGCGCGGCCGGCGGCCCGCACACCGTGATCGTCAGCGCCGGCGGCCGCAAGCTGGAGTACACCGACGTCCTGCTCGGCGAGGTGTGGGTGTGCGGCGGACAGTCGAACATGGAGTGGAGCATGGACGCCACCGCCGACGGCTTCCCCTCGCGCGAGGCCTACGACGCCGTCGTGGCCGCGGCCGACCACCCGCAGCTGCGCCTGTTCGACGTCGCCCACCAGCACTCCTGGACCGAGCAGGAGGACGTCACCGGCAGCTGGATGGCCTGCACCCCCGAGGCGGTGCGCAGCTTCAGCGCGGTCGGCTACCACTTCGGCCGCGAGATCCACGCCGAGACCGGCGTGCCCGTCGGCCTGATCTCCTGCAACTGGGGCGGCACGCTGTGCGAGGCCTGGACCAGCAAGGAGAAGCTCGCCGAGCGCGGCGACTTCGGCGACGGCCTTGCCCTGGTCGAGGAGCTGACGCAACACCCCGAGCGGGCGCGCTGGAAGCGCGAGCAGCGCCTCGACGAGTGGCGCGCCGCCTTCACCGCCGCCGAGATCGGCAGCCGCGCCGGCTGGATGGACCCCGGCCACGACGACGCCGGCTGGCCCGAGATGGAGCTGCCCGCCTCCTGGTCCGGCAGCCTCGGCGGCTTCGACGGCATCGTCTGGTTCCGCCGCACCGTCGAGCTCCCCGAGGCCTGGGCCGGTCGCGACCTCGTGCTCGAGCTCGGTCCGATCGACGACATGGACTCGACCTGGTTCAACGGCGACCTGGTCGGCGAGCACATGGACTCCGGCCAGTGGGCCACGCCGCGGCGCTACACCGTGCCCGGCGCGCTGGTGAAGGGCGGCAGCAACCTGATCGCCGTCCGCGCCTACGACACGGCCGGCACCGGCGGCCTGAACGGCGAGCCGGAGCAGCTGTCGATCGCTCCGGCGGGCGGCGGCCAGGGACCGGCGCTGATGCTGGCCGGCCCGTGGAAGTGGCAGAAGGGTTCGCCGCACGGCGAGCTGCCGGGCAAGCCCAACGTGGACGAGTTCCACCCGAACAGCCCGACCGCGCTCTACAACGGCATGCTGGCGCCGATCACGCCCTACGGCATCCGCGGCGCGATCTGGTACCAGGGCGAGTCGAACCGCATGCGCGCGATGCAGTACCGCACGCTGTTCCCCGACATGATCGCCGACTGGCGCGACCGCTTCGAGCGCGGCGACTTCCCCTTCTACTTCGTCCAGCTCGCGCCCTTCGCCTACGGCGGCGACACCGGCCAGGCCGGCGACCTGCGCGACGCCCAGCGCCGCGCCCTCGGCATGGTGCCGAACTCGGGCATGGCCGTGACCATGGACATCGGCAACCCGGCCGACATCCACCCGCGCAACAAGGTCGACGTCGGCCACCGCCTCGCGCTGTGGGCGCTGGCCAAGGACTACGGCCGCCACGACCTGGTCTTCAGCGGCCCGCTCTACTACGGCATGCGCGTCGAGGACGGCCGGGTGCGGCTGTTCTTCGACCACGCCGAGGGCCTGGCCACCTCCGACGGCCGGGCGCCGAGCTGCTTCACCGTGGCGGGCCCCGACCGGGTCTTCCACCCGGCCACGGCCGAGATCGTGGGCCAGCAGGTCCTCGTCTCGAGCGAGGCCGTCCCGGCCCCGCAGTTCGTCCGCTACGGCGGCGGCGCGGCCGACCAGCCCAACGTGGTGAACGGCGCCGGCCTGCCGATGGCCTCCTTCAACACCGGGTCGTAGCAACCGCCCGCTCCCCGCGGCAGAATGGCGCCATGCCGTTCGCCGCGCTGGTGCTCGCCGCCTCCCTCCAGGACCCGATGGCCTGGGAGGACTTCGTCCGCGAGGTCTTCGACCCCTCGCTCCGCCTGCCCGAGCCGGTCGCCGCCGAACTCGAGGTCGACGGGGACACCGTGCTCCACATGCCGACCCTGATGCGGGCCTGGGTGAAGAAGGACTTCGCCCTGGCCGAGGGCGCGGAGGCGGGGGAGGGCCACCGGCCGCGCCTGCTCGGCGACCTCGTGCGCGAGCTGCGCCCGCTCGGCCGCGACCGCAAGGCGCTCGCGCGTCGCCTCGAGGGGTTGCAAGCCCAGCTCCCCGGCTTCGGCGAACGCGACGCCGAGTGGCTGTCGCAGCTGCTCTGCGACGAGATGCTGTGGGACGAGGACTGGGACCCGGACGACGACGAGCCGGACGACGGCCTGCTGCTGGCCCCCGAGTGGGAGCTGCGCAACGAGACCCCCGGCCGGCACCGCTTCTGGCGCGAGCGCGGCGGCAACGGCTACGTCTACCAGCTGACCACCCTCTACTTCGCCGACGCGATCGCCATCGCCGAGACCGACTGCGACCTCGAGTCGTACAAGACCCACGCCAACAACGAGTACGAGGACATCCACGTGGTGCCCGGCACGCTGGTCCGCGGGAAGGACCCGCAGGGCCGCCCCTTCGCCTACTACCGGGTCTTCTACACCTGGGACATCGACTTCCCGTACTCGACCTACGACTGCGACCTCCACGTCTGGATCCACGTCGACGACGACGGCAACCTCGTCACCGACACGATGTCGAACAGCGAGGACCTCTACTGGGCTGCCTCGCGCGACCTCTTCCTGCCGGTCTTCGACGCGGCGGGGGAGTGGGTCTGCATGCTCATGACCCAGCAGTTCGGGGTCGACCTCGACGGGGTGCCGGACGCCAAGGGCGACCGCCTCGAGGGCTACCGCGGGCTGGTCGGCTCGAAGAAGAAGATCTCGGAAAAGGCCTTCGCCGCGTGGAAGGGCGCGCCGCGGAATCCCAACAATGCCGGCGAGGGGATCGAGAGCTTCCCCTTCCCCGGCGGGAAGAACTGAATCCGGCCCCCCGACGGAGGAAACCGGTACCCTGGACGGGTGCTCGGGACGGCCGGACGCCTCCCGCGCCGAGGGGGAAACCGATGAACCTGATCCGCTGGATCGTCTCCACCGTCTTCACCGCCCTGCTGCTGCCGCAGCTGCCGGGCCTCGGGCCGTCCGCCGACGTCCCGACCGCCGTCGAGCAGCACCTGGCCGGGCTGGCCGAGCAGGCGCAGACCGCCGAGGCCCTGCCGGCGGACTCCTTCTTCGTGCTCGACCGCGCGACGATGGTGGACCTGCTCGAGGGCGGCATCGAGTCGCTCGAGCCGCTGCTCGTGACGGCCCAGAAGGTGCAGCGCGCCACCCAGGCGGTCGGGGGGCCGCCGATGGCGCCGGCCGGCGTCCGCGTCCTGCGCGTGACCTACGAGCTCGTCGTCCCCGAGCTCGAGAGCCGGGTAGACTGAATCACCGGTCGGATTCCGCACGGAACCGATGCTGAACGGCCGGGTTCCTCCCGGTCATGACCCTCTCCCTCCGCGTCCCCCTGGCCGGCCTCGCGCTGGCCGCGCTGGTGTCGCCGGCCCTGGCCCAGGGCGGCGGCCCGTTGCTGCCCCCGCCGGCCCCCCCCGGCAACCCGGTCACCCCGTCGAAGACCCTGCTCGGCAAGACCCTGTTCTGGGACGAGCAGCTCAGCTCGACCCGGACGATGTCCTGCGGCAGCTGCCACCTTCCCGAGTTCGGCGGCTCCGACCCGCGCTCCGTCCTCGGCGACCCGCGCAGCACGCACCCCGGCCCCGACGGCGTCCTCGGCACGCCCGACGACGTCGCCGGCTCTCCCGGCGTGGTGCGCAGCGCGGCCGACGGCAGCTACGTGGCCGACCCGGTCTTCTCGCTGGCCCCGCAGGTGACCGGCCGGCGCTCGATGCCGTCCCTGAACGGCGGCTACGGCCCGCGCATGTTCTGGGACGGTCGCGCCGAGGAGGTCTTCGTCGACCCGATCAGCAACCAGGTGGTGCTGAACCGCTTCGCCGCGCTCGAGAGCCAGGTGCTCGGCCCGCCGGTCAGCGAGGTCGAGATGGCCCACGAGGGCCGCGACTGGGCGCAGGTCGCTGCGCAGATCGCCACCGCCGAGCCGCTGGCGCTGTCGGGCGGGGTCACGCCCGACCTGGCGGCCTGGCTGAACGGGCGCGGCTACCCCGACCTGTTCCAGGAGGCCTTCGGCACGGCCGACGTCACGCCCGCCCGCATCGCGATGGCCATCGCGACCTACGAGCGCACCCTGTACACCGACCAGGCACCGATCTTCGACTTCCTGGCCGGCAACATGCAGGCGCTGACCATGCAGGAGCACCGCGGCTTCATGCTGTTCAACTCGCCGCGCCTGGCCTGCAACACCTGCCACGGCGGCCCGCGCTTCAGCCTCGACGGCTTCCACTACACCGGCGTGCGGCCGCAGAACGAGGACCTCGGGCTCGGCGGCGTCACCGGCGACGTGCGCCAGAACGGGCAGATGAAGACGCCGTCGCTGCTCAACGTCGAGCTGCGCGCGCCCTACTTCCACGGCGGCACCGCGGCGAGCCTCGGCGCGGTGGTGGACTTCTACAACCGCGGCGGCGACTTCAACGGACCCAACAAGGCGCCCTCGATCCGCCCGCTCAACCTGACCCCGGGCGAGCGCGCCGACCTCCTGGCCTTCCTCGGCCGCCCCCTGACCGACCCGCGCGTGCGCAACGGCCAGGCGCCCTTCGACCGCCCGGTGCTCTTCGCCGCCTCCGGCAAGCAGCCGCGCGTCTTCGGCCAGCCCACCCCGGGCAGCGGCGGCGCCGCTCCGGTGATGGTGGCCCTCGAGCCGCCGGTGCTGGGCAACGACTCGCTGACCCTCGGCCTCGACCGCGGTCTGGGCGGCGCGATGGCGGCGCTGGTCATCGACGCCAACTCGGTCCCGGCGGGCCAGCTGTTCCAGGGCGCGACCGTCTACCTGGCCCTGAGCCCCGGCGCCGAGCGCTTCTTCGCGCAGCTCGACGGCAGCGGCCCCGGCGACGGCACCACCTCCCGCGTGTTCCAGGTCCCGGCCAACCCGGCCTTCGTCGGCGTGACCCGCTTCGCGCAGTGGTTCGTACGCGACCCGGGCGCCCCCGGCGGCGTCGCGGCCACCCCGGCCGCCGAGTTCGTGCTCTTCTGATCGAGCGGCGCTTCCACCCCCGGGTCTCCGGATCCGGGGTAGGATCGGAGCGGGAGGAAACCGATGTTCCTGCCGCTCCTCGCCGTTCTCAGTCTCGCCGCTCCCCAGGACCAGCACGTCCGTCCGCCGGTCCGGGTCGACGCCGGCAACCCCGTGTCCGCCGCGCACCCGGCGGCCGCCTTCGACGAGCGCCGCGCCGCCGTGGCCTGGGTCGACGCCGCGCTCGGCGGCGACCACGTCTGGCTGGCCCGCTCCGCGGACGGCGGCGCGGCCTTCGGCCCGCGCGAACCCGTCGACCTCGATCCTGCCGGCGCGACCAAGCGGCTCGGCGAGGACGCTGTCCACTGGCTCGGCGACGGCCTCGTCGTGCTGTGGCGCGACGCGCGCGCCGGGGCGGACGACCTGCGCGCGCGCCGCTGGGCGCCGACCGGGTGGGGGATCGAGCTGCGCCTCGACGACGGCCACGCCCCGGGCGCGGCCGCGGTGCGCGAGCTGCGCGTGGCCGCCGACCCGGCCACCGGCATCGTCGGTGCGCTGTTCTTGGTGGCCGGCCCGTCCGGCGACGAGCTGCGCTTCGTGCGCTCGACCGACGGCGGCGCCACCTGGGGCGCGAGCGTCCTGCTCGCCTCCGGCGCGGCGGTCGGGCGCATCGCCCTGGTGCGCGACGGCGCCGCGCTGCACGCAGCGTGGCAGGACGACTCGGCCGGCGCCTTCTTCCGCGACCTGCGCTACCGACGCAGCACCGACCTCGGCGCCAGCTGGCAGCCGCGGGTCGAGCTCTCGAGCGGCTTGGTCACCGACCCCTCCGACCTCACCGTGGCGGCGGACGGCGGCCGCGTGGCGGTCGGTTTCCAGGAGGTCAGCGCGCTGTGCGCGGTCGGGGTCTTCCAGTCCGCGGACGGCGGGGTCAGCTGGACACCCGGCCACACCCGCGTGGCGGGCTCGCTCTCGCCGGCCAGCGTGGCGCAGAACCCGCGCCTGCTGTTCGTCCCCGGCCACCTCGTCGTGGCCTGGGCCGACGACCGCCTGACGCCGGGCCTGCGCACGCCGTGGATCGCCTGGACCGCCGACGGCGGCGCCAGCTGGACCGAGCGGGCGCTGTTCGCTACGCCGGGCCACGAGCCGCAGCTGGTCGGCGACTCCGCGCGCGGCGGCTTCGCCGTGCTGTGGAACGGCTCGGCCCAGCTCTACGCCGCGGTGTCGCGCGCGCCCGTCCCGGACCCCGGCCCGGCCTTCACGGTGGACACCGGCAGCGGCCTGGCGGCCGCGCGGCTGCTGCGCGACGCGCGCTACGACGACCAGCTCGCG
The DNA here is from genome assembly GCA_964342475.1 of uncultured Planctomycetales bacterium. GTDB lineage: Bacteria > Planctomycetota > UBA1135 > UBA1135 > UBA1135 > J029. The sequence continues at coordinate 31,574 of CAYFGE010000016.1, read as the reverse complement.
GTCTGGCTCGAGCGCGACCCGGTCGGGAACCGCGACCAGGTCTGGGCCGCCGGCTTCCGCGCCGCCAACGTCGTCCCGCAGGGGGTCTTCGCCGCGGGGGGCACGGCCTCCTTCCGCGCGGCGGGCTTCCCGCACGACGAGGCGGGCTGGTCCTTCCAGGTCGCCCTGGCCCTCGGCCCGGGCGCGGCGCGGCTGCCCTGGGGCGACGGCCGCGCGCTCGGTCTCGCCGCCGACACGCTGCTGCTCTCCACCGCCGGACACCCGGCGCTGCGCGGCGTCCTCGCGGGGGACGGCTCGGGCTCGACGCCGCCGACGGTCTTCCCGCCGAGCGTTCCGCCCGGCACGCGGCTGCACTTCGCCGCCGTGGCCGTGGCGCCGCCGGCGCGGCGCTTCGGCGCGGTCAGCGACGTCCGGACCGTGACGGTGCAGTAGCGCCGCCGGTCGCGGCCCCGCCGTCGAGCACCTCCGCGACCACCGGGGCGATCGCCGCGAGCCAGGCCTCCTGGCCGGCGGCGGTGATGTGGACGCCGTCGGCGCGCATCGTGCGCGGGTCGAGGCGGCCGTCGGCGCGCAGGAAGAGCGGGCGCAGGTCGAGGTAGCGCACGCCGCCGAGTCCGCCCAGCGGCGCGATGCGCTCGTGGACGAGCTCGGTCTGCCGCCGCGCCCAGGAACCGGCCTCCTTCGTCGGGAAGCATCCGAGCAGGAGGATCTCGGCCTGGGGCTCGCGCGCGCGCAGGAGGTGCACCACCGCCGCGATGCCTGCGGCGACGTCCTCGCCGCGGTCGCCGCCGGTGTTGATGTTGTTCACGCCGATCATCAGCACGACGAGGCGTGGGTCGACGGCGTCGAAGGCGCCGTGCTCGATCCGCCACAGGAGGTGCTCGGTGCGGTCGCCCGAGAGGCCGAAGCTGGCCGCGCGGCGCGCGCCGAGGGCGCGGTCCACCGCCCGCTCGCCGCCGGGGTGCGTCAGCCGGTCGCCGGCGCCGGTCAGACCCTGGCTGATCGAGTCGCCGAGGAAGACCAGCTCCAGGTCGGGGTGCTCGGCGCCCAGCCGGAGGATGGCCTCGTGCTGCTGCCACCAGGTGCCGCCGCCCCAGCCGGCCGCCGCGCCGCGCCACTCGACGCTGGGCTGCGGCACCACGCAGGGGTTGAAGCGGGGGGCTTCGTCGTCGCTCGGCTCGCGCAGGAGCGCCGCGGCCACCCGTCGGGCGATGGCCTCGGCGCCGTGAGGGTCGGGGTGCACCCCGTCGGGGAACCAAGCCTCGCGGTCGCGCAGCGCCGTGTGCAGGTCGAGCAGCTCGACCGCTTCGGCCTCCGCTGCGCGACGCAGCGCCGGCACCACGCCCTCGGCCACGCGGCCGCCGTCGATGCCCTCGCCCTCGGTCCAGGCCGGAACCGGCAGGCACAACAGGATCCGTGCCGCCGGTGCGGCGGCGCGGAAGTCGCTGATCAAGGCCTGGGCGTCCGCCTCGAACGCCGCGCCGTGGTGGTCCCAGTGGACGGCCTTCGAGTCGTTCGTGCCCAGCTGGATGACGACCACCTCCGGTCGCCAGTCCAGCGCTCGTCGCGCTGCATCGGTCGCGGACCAGGAGCGGTCGCCCGCTCGGAGCATCGTCGCGCCGCTGACGCCGAAGTTGCGCACCTCGTAGCCCTCGCCGAGCAGGTGGCCGAGCAGCAGCGGATAGGTCGTGCGCTCGCGGTCCGGGAGCCCCGAGCCGTAGGTGATCGAGTCGCCGACGCAGGCGACGCGGACGGGGGGAGGGGTGGGGGCGGGCGCGGCCTCCTGGGCGACGGCGGCCGGGGCGCCGGCGATCCAGGCGAGCAACAGGGGGAGGGGCGGACGCATCTCAGGAGCCCAGCCCCGCCACCACGCCGCGGGCTTCCAGCGCGGCGATCTCGTCAGCGCTGCGGCCGAGCTCCTCGCGCAGGATCTCGGCGGTGTGTTCGCCGAGCCGCGGCGGCGGCCGGCGCAGGGCCTGCTGCGGGGCGTCGGCCTGGACCGGGAAGCCGGTCATCCGCAGCGTGCCGATGGTCGGGTGCGGGGTCTCCATCACCATGCCGCGGTGGAGCAGCTGCGGGTCGCTGAAGAGGGCCTGGAGGTCGTTGACCGGCCCGCAGGGAACTCCGACGGCGACCAGCCGCTCGACCCACGCGTCACAGCCGCGGGCGGCGAACCGCTCCTGGATGCGCGGCACGAGCTCGGCGCGGTTCGCCACGCGGGCGGCGTTGTCGGCGAAGCGCGGGTCGTCGAGCCAGTCCGTCTGCCCGACGGCGCGGCAGAAGGCGTCCCACTGCTTGGCGTTGGTCACCGCCAGCGCGATCGGGCGGTCGTCGGTGTCGAAGACCTGGTAGGGCACGATCGACTCGTGCGCGGTGCCCCAGCGGGTCGCCTCCTGACCGGCGACCAGCCAGTTGCTGGCGAGGTTGGCGAGCCCGGACGCCTGCACGTCGAGCAGTGAGAGGTCGAGGTGGCGGCCGCGGCCGGTGCGGTGGCGGGCCAGCAGCGCCGCGGTGATCGCCTGGGCGGCGTGCACCCCGGTCAGCACGTCGGTGATGGCGACGCCGACCTTGCACGGCGGCCCGTCGCGCTCGCCGGTGACGTGCATCAGCCCGCCGACGGCCGACAGCACCATGTCGTAGCCCGGCCGGTCGCGGTAGGGCCCGTCCTGGCCGTAGGCGGTGATCGAGGCGTGGACCAGGCCGGGGTTCCGCTGGCGCAGGCTGGCGTGGTCGAGGCCGAAGCGCGCGGTCAGACCGGGGCGGAAGTTCTCGACCAGGACGTCGGCGCGGTCGGCGAGCTCGCGCACGAGCGCGGCGCCGTCCGGGTCGGCCAGGTCGACCGCCAGCGAGCGCTTGTTGCGGTTGCAGCAGAGGAAGTAGGCGCTCTCGCCGCCGGTGAATGGCGGCCCCCAGCTGCGCGTGTCGTCGCCTCCGCCCGGTCGCTCGACCTTGATCACCTCCGCGCCCTGGTCGCCCAGGATCATGGTGCAGGTCGGCCCGGCGAGGATGCGCGTCAGGTCGAGCACGCGCAGGCCGGCGAGGGGGAGGGAGTCGGCCCCCTCGGCAGGGTCGGGAGACGAGGGGCGGACCGATCGCGGAAGTTCAGGAGCCACCACGGAGAGGTTCTCTCATGGTGGCGTCCTCCATGCAAATGGAGGGAGGCCCGGCCCGGCGGGATACCGGGCCGGGGAGACCCTGCGGAGGGCTAGGAACGGGAGATGGTCAGGGTCCCGTGATGCGTCACGGCGTCCCGCCACGTCCCGGGGGTGGCGGCGATGACGAATCCACGCTCGGGCGAGAACGCGACCTCGATCTCGGCGTCGCTGTCCTGTGCAAGACCTCTCACCGCAGTGGAGGTGTCGAGGAGACCGAACTCGTTGACCTCCGCCAGCGTGGTGACGAGGAGGAGACCCCCATCGCTCTGCCGGATGACGCTGGCCGAGAGCAGCCCCGTCCCCTCATCGATGGGGATGGAGCCGCCGAGGACGATCCCGACCCCACCGACTCCCTGCTGCGGCTCACCCGGGGCGAAGCCGGCCCGGGCCACGGAGAAACCCGCCAGGGCCGCAAGGACGACGAGGAGCGGGAGGATGAAATGGGTGTTGTTCTTCATGATGTAGTTGTTGGTGGAGTCCCGGATCTAGCAGTTGGTGCAGGTCAATGTCACGTCACCGCAGGCGTTGGCGCTCCCCCAGTCGACCGCGGGAGTGCCCATCACCTTCTTCCAGGAGAAGACCTCGCCATCACAGCAGTCGAAGCAGGCCGAGATCGGTGCGGAGGAACTGTTCGGGACGGATTAGGACAATGGGTTCGTACAGCCCACGAAGCGGGCCGTCAGGGAGGTGACCGCTCCGCCATGACTGATCGTGAGAGAGAACTGCGAAAGAGGGCAGCACTCGAGGGAGTAGAGGCAGGAGAACGGCGGTCCTCCTTGCGCATTCGACAAGGGTGCAAGAGCGAACCCCGGAGAGAGAAGTCCGGACAAAGACAGTCCTGTTACGAATCTGATAATAGTTTTCATCGTGGGATTATGGAGAGGGAGCGGGGAATGCGCAAGTCCTCCTTCGCGGGATTCCCCGCCAGCCCACTCCTCAGGTCACCCTGCTCTCGGTCGCCTTCCCTGGCCTGGTTTGCGGATCAAAATCACCCCTTCGCGCCCGACAGCCGCACGCCGCGGACGAAGACCTTCTGGAACACGAAGTAGACCAGCACGCAGGGCGCCAGCACCATCGAGGTGCCGGCCATCAGCCACTCCACGGCCACCCGGTAGCTCTGGTTGAAGGCGGCGAGCGCCAGGGTCAGGGTCTGGTTCTCCTCGGAATTCAGGTAGATCAGCGGCGCCCAGAAGTCGTTCCAGGTCGCCAGGAAGGTGAAGATCGCGACGGTGCCCACCACCGGGCGCGCCAGCGGCAGCATGACCCGCCAGTAGACGCCCCAGAAGCGGCATCCGTCCACCCGCGCCGCCTCGACCAGCTCGTGGGGGACCGAGAGGAAGAACTGGCGGAAGAGAAAGATGAAGAAGGGGGCGCCGCCGAGCACGGTCGGCAGGATCAGCGGCCAGAAGGTGTCCACGAGCCCGAGCTGGCGGAACAGCAGGAACTGCGGGATCGCCAGCACCTGCGGCGGCAGCATCATCGTCGCCAGCACCAGGAGGAACAGGCCGTCGCGGCCGCGGAAGCGCAGGCGGGCGAAGGCGTAGCCGGCCAGGCTGCAGCAGAAGAGCTGGCCGAGGATGCAGGCGACGGTGAGCAGGCCGGTGTTCCAGACCAGCCGGCCGAGGTCGCCCATCACGGCGGTGGCCTCGGGGTAGTTCTCGGTGTGCGCTCCCGCCGAGAAGTCGAAGGGCGTGTGGCCGAGCGCGCGCCCTTGCGGCTGGAGGCTGGCGCTGAGCATCCAGGCCAGCGGCCAGAGGAAGGCGGCGACGAGGGCGAGCAGGAGGAGGCGGTGCAGCCAGCGGTTCATCGGCCCGCCCCCGCGTAGTGCACCCAGCGGCGCGAGCCGCGCAGGACCAGGAGCGTCAGCGCGAACACGCCGGCGAACAGCACCCAGGCCAGGGTGCTGGCGTAGCCCATCCGCATGAAGCGGAAGCCCTGCTCGTAGAGGTAGAGGGCCAGGAAGCGCGAGGCGTTGCCCGGCCCGCCCTGGGTCATCACGAAGGGCTGCGCGAAGACCTGGAAGGCGTTGATCAGCCCGACGATCAGGTTGAACAGCAGGATCGGCCCGAGGGCCGGCAGCGTGACGTGCCACAGCCGCCGCAGCGGCCGGGCGCCGTCGACGCGGGCGGCCTCGTGCAGGCGCGGGTCGACCGCCTGCAGGCCGGCGAGGAAGACCAGCATCTGCGCGCCGACCGTCCACAGGCTCATCAGCACGAAGGCGGGGATCACCGTCGCCGGCTCCTTCAGCCACGGCTCGAGCAGCAGGCGCCACAGCGAGCCGAGGATCACCGGGCTGATGATCGTCGGCAGGTAGAAGACCGTGCGCGCGAGGCCGGCGCCGCGGAAGCCGCCGTCGGCCAGCAGAGCCAGGCCGAGGGCCGTGGCGAGCTGCAGCGGCACCGCCGCCGCGGCGTAGAGCAGGGTCGCCCGCACGCTGTCGCGGAAGGTCTCGTCGGCGGCCAGGCGCGCGTACTGGTCGAGGCCCATCCAGCGGGCGCGGCCGAGTTCCTGGATCGGCGACCACTCGGCCAGGCTGAGCAGCGCCGAGACCAGCGCCGGGCCGAGCAGGAAGGCGGCCAGGCCGATGGCCCACGGCGTGAGGAAGAGCCAGGCGGCGCGCTCCTCGCGCCGCTCGAGCCGGGGGCGGCGCCGCGCCAGCATCGTCGCGAGGAAGGCCAGGACCAGCAGCCCGCCCGAGAGCTGCGCGGCGCCGAACCAGGCCGCGCCGACGAAGGGGCGCTGCATCAGGTCGCGCTCGCGCGCCAGGGTCTGGTCGGCGATCGCCGCGGCGCGCTCGCAGGCCTCGCGCGCCGGGACGCGGCCGAGCAGGATCGCCTCCTCGAGCGCCGCCTTGGTCTGCTTCTCGATCTCCGACCAGTTGACCTCGACCGGCAGGAAGCGCGCGTCCTCGAGCACGTCGAGGAAGACCTGCTCGCTCTCGGGCAGGCGCTCCGGGTCGAGGAAGGAGGGGGAGTGGGCCGCCCGCTTCAGCCCCGGCACGCCGTTGCCGATCGCCGCCAGCCCGTGCTGCATCGTGTCGCCGGCCAGCGCGCGCACGAACTCGTAGGCCAGCTGCGGGTGCCGCGAGGCCTTCGGCACCACGTAGAAGCGCAGCGCCACCGAGGTGGCGGCCTCGCGGCCGACCGGCAGCGGCACCACGTCCCAGTCGAAGCCGCCCTCCGCCTCGGTCGGGATGTCCTGGAAGCGGTAGGTCTCCCAGTAGCCGACCGGCCCGTAGAAGGCGGTCTTCCCGGCCTGGAACAGCCCGACCGAGAACTGGTTCTGGAAGGTGGCGTCGTCGCTGGCGACCTTCTCCTCGTGGAGCAGCCGCACGAGGAACTCGACCGCCTCGACCGCCGCCGGCTCGTCGAGCGCGCAGCGCCCCTCCTCGTCGAGGAAGCGGCCGCCGTTCTGCCAGATCCAGGGCGCCAGCGCCTGCATCCACTGCGTCAACGAGATGCCGAACTGGTCGGTCTCGCCGTCGCCGTCCGTGTCGCGGGTGGTGGCGCGGCACTTCTCGAGGAGCTCCTGCCAGTCCCAGCCCGCGCTCGGCGGCGACACGCCCTCGCGCCGCAGCAGCGACTGGTTGACGTAGATGACGTAGGGGTTGAAGGTGCTCGGCAGCCCGTAGAGGTGGCCGTCCGGCCCGGTCATGCCGGCGAGGATCGGCTCGAAGTAGTCCGCGCGGTTCCAGCCCGGGTCGGCGTCGAACAGCGGCTGCAGGTCGAGCAGCACGTCCTCCTGCAGGTAGGCGGCGAACTCGGTGACGTCGATCCAGGTGACGTCGAGCGGCAGGCCGCCGGCCAGCACCAGCTTGACCTTCTCGGCACCGCCGGTGGCGCCGGCGCTCGACAGGACCTTGACGGTCACGCCCGGGTGCGCGGCCTCGAACTCGCGGGCGGTGGCCTGCAGGTGCTCCCAGCCGGCGAACCAGCGCTCGTGGACCAGGACCTGCAACTCGACCGGCTCGGGCGCGGCGGCCGGCGCGGGCTGCTGGGCGGCCAGGAGGAGGAGGGCGGCGATCAAGCCAGCCGCGCTCCGGTCGCCGCGTCGAAGCGGTGCAGGCCGCCCGGGGCGGGGCCGACGCCGACCTCGGTCCCGGCGGCGGGCGCCTCGCCCGGCGGCAGGCAGAGGACCAGCGGCGCGCCGCCGGCCACGGTCGTGGCGTGGACCAGGGTCTCGCTGCCGAGCTCCTCGAGCAGGCCGACGCGCGCGCGCAGCGGACCGCCGAGCGCGGCCTCCTGCGGGCGGAAGCCGACCACCGCGCCGTCCGCGCCGAGCGCCGCGGCGTCCGCGCCCTCGAGCAGGTTCATCGGCGGCGCGCCGAGGAAGCCGGCGACGAAGCGGTTGGCGGGCCGGCGGTAGACCTCGAGCGGTTGCCCGAGCTGCTGCAGCGCGCCGCCCTCGAGCACCGCGATGCGCGTGCCGAGGGTCATCGCCTCGACCTGGTCGTGCGTGACGTAGACCATGGTCGCGCCGAGCTCGCGGTGCAGGCGCGCGAGCTCGGCGCGCATCTCGGCGCGCAGCTTGGCGTCGACGTTCGACAGCGGCTCGTCGAAGAGGAACAGCTTCGGCCGCCGCACCAGCGCGCGCGCCAGCGCCACGCGCTGCTGCTGCCCGCCCGAGAGCTGCGACGGCTTGCGCCGCGCCAGCTCGCCGATGCCGAGCAGGCCGAGGGCCTCGGCGGCCCGCGCGCTGCGCTCGGCGCGCGGCACCCGCGCCATCTTCAGCGGGAAGGCGACGTTCGCCTCGACCGTCATGTGCGGGTAGAGGGCGTAGTTCTGGAACACCATCGCCACGTCGCGCTCGCCCGGCTCGAGCTCGTCCACCACGCGGCCGTCGATGCGCACCTCGCCGGCGTCGGGCGTCTCGAGCCCCGCGATCAGGCGCAGCAGGGTCGACTTGCCGCAGCCGGAGGGGCCGACCAGGACGAGGAACTCGCCGTCCTCGGCGCGCAGCGAGACGCCGCGCACCACCGGGTTGCCCCCGAAGGACTTGCCCAGGTCACGGAGTTCGAGGGTGGCCATGGGGAGGTTGTCCCAGAACGGCGCGGGCCCGGCAAGGGCCGGGCTCGCGGGGGGGGGAGGGGGAGGGTGGCGCTCAGCCCTGGCCGTCGCCGTCGGTCGGGGGCTCGGTGTAGCCTTCGGTCTCCGTCGCCTCGTCCTCCGCCGGCTCCGGCAGGGGCTCGAGCAGGCTCTCGAGTTCGGACTTCCACAGGTCCGCGCTCGTCGCCGGGAAGGAGTAGAGCCAGCCCTGCCACTGAGCGTTCCACTCCTCGACCTGGTCGCGCGGGTCCTCCTCCGCCGCGGCGGCTTCTTCCGCCGGCTCCTCGCCGACGAAGCTGGCCTCCAGCCGGCACCAGAGCTCGCCGTCGTGCTCCCAACCGCGGATCACGACCTGCTGCTCCTGGGTCGTGGTGTAGCGGGCCACGAAGCTCGGCTCGCCGTCGGTCGGCACCGACGCGGCGGCGCGGACGTCCTCGAAGCTGAGCCAGCCGAGGGCGCCGGCGATCCGCCCGAGCGGGTTGGGCGTCGTCAGCTCCCGGCCCTCCGGCAGCTCGGCGAGCTGCCAATCCACCGCGCCGAAGCCGCCGTCGGCCTCCTCCTCCTCCTCCTCCGGCCGGCTCACCGACAGGGTCTCCCCGCCGCGTTCGAGCACGACCGTCGCGACGTCGGCCATCGCCAGCTGGGCGACCCGCCTCTCCATCCAGTCGCTGGTGGCGCGCGGCAGGCTCAGGCGGCCGTCGCACAGCCAGGTCTGCTCCTCGTCGGCCAGGCGCACGTAGACGCCCGGGTTGGCACCCCACTTGTCCTTGCCGACCACCAGGTCGAGCAGGGTCGCGTCGCCCTCGCCGAGCAGCCGGACCGCGCGGGCCTCGGAGTCCGGCCCGGGCGGGTCGAGCTGCAGCGCCGCCCAGCGCTCCGGTTTGCTGGTCAGGGCGTCCTTCTTCTCCAGCCGGGCGAGCTGGATCAGGACCTCGCGGACGCGGTCGGCCATCACCGGGAAGCCGTCGGGCGCCGGCGAGCTCCAGCCGCCGTCCTCGCCGCGGCGGAACTCCATCCGCTCGCCGCCCTGCTCGACGACCAGGGCGCGGGCCTGGTTGATGCCCTCGGTCAGGCCCGGGCTCAGCGGGCCGAGGTCGGCCTCCGCACCGCCCGGCTGGCCGGAGCGGTGCACCAGCACCGCCACGGCCGCCAGGGCCACTGCGGCCACGCCCAGGGTTCCCAGAGTCTTGGCGTTCATCCTCTCTCCTCCGTCGGTTCGCGCTCAGGCGGCGCGCTTCCGCTTGGCGCGCCGCAGGTGCCACAGGAAGGCCAGCGCCGCCACGAGCAGCGGCGCGACGACCGTGTTGGCCAGCATCAGGCGCGTGCCCAGCGCCTCGATGTCCTTGTTCAGCTCGTGGCGCACCTGCCGCAGCTCCTTGCGCGCTGCCAGCATCTGCTTCTCGAGCTTGTCGATCTCCTCGACCTGCTCCGGCGACAGGATCATCGCCTCCTCGGCGCTCTTGCCGCGCTGCATCTCGTTGATCCGCATCTCGGCGTCGCGGATCTCCTGCTCCAGGTCGCTCTCGCGCGTCCTGTACTTCGCGTCCGCCTCCCGCTCGAGCTCCTCGACGACGTCGAAGGGCCGCTGGTAGCTGCGGTTGCCGCGGATCGAGGCCAGCGCCGGGCTGCCGCCGAGCAGCTCGACGGCGTTCAGGGCCAGGTTGCCGTTGTCGGCGGTCACCCGCAGGCCGAGGGAGATCGGGCCCAGCCGTTCCTCCTGCACCCACAGGTAGTCCGCCAGCAAGTCGACGTCGGCGACCAGGAGGATCTGGGCGTCGGCGCTCGATTCCGTCAGCCGGCCCTCGCCCTCCCGCTCGGGGTAGGCGGTGACCAGCGGGCCGCTGACCCGCGCCGCCAGCACGTGGCCGCCCTCGTCCGCCACGAAGCCGGTCAGCAGCTCGCCGTGGTCGTAGAGGTAGGCGAAGCGCGCGCCGTTCAGCAGCATCGAGTCGGCGGTGGTGGAGATCAGCGGCTCGAAGGTGGTGGCGGCGCCCTCGATGCCCTTCAGCTCGCCGGCCATCGCCATGCGGACCGTCTTCAGGCCGCCGACGACCGGGTCGCCCTCGGCCATCTGCGCGGCGCCCAGCCCGAGCACCGCGACGTGGTCGACGTACTCGTAGCCGCGCTGGCCCTGCATCGGCACCTGCAAGGCCAGCTCGCGGTCGGCCACGACCTTCGCCGGGTCCCAGTCGACGCCCCAGGAGGCCAGCAGCGGCCCCAGGTCTGACGGTGCCGGCGGCGGCGGCGGCTGGCCGTAGGGGTTGGCCGGCTGCTGCGCGCGCTCCTCCTGGCAGTAGGGGTCGAGGAAGACCAGGATGCGGCCGCCGTGGAGCGCGAACTGGTCGATGGCGTCGAGCAGCTCCTCGCCCAGGCCCTTGGGGTGGACCACCAGGAGCACGCCCAGATCCGCCGGCAGCGCGGCGGCATCGGGCTGGATCATCTCCACCTCGTAGAGGTCGCGGAGCTGGGTCAGGATCTGCCACGCCGGCGTCATGCCGCCGCGCGGGTTGGTGGGGTCCATGCGGGCGTCCACCTGCAGCGAGCTGAGCACGCCGACCTTCGGCTTGGTGGCCTGGGCCAGGGAGTGGACCATCTTGGCCAGGTCGTACTCGAGGAAGGCCTCGCGGTCCGGTCCGGGCTGGAAGAACGGAACGACCTCCTGCTCGTCGACCGAGTTGGTGGCCACCAGGCCCAGATAAAGGATGCGGTCCCCGGCGCGGTCTGTCGGCACCGCGGCGACGCCGGCGGCGCGGGCGTCGTCCTCGGCCTCGGAGTAGGGCTCCGGCTTGCGAACGCGCAGCTCCAGGCGGCCGTCGGCCGCCAGCACCATCTCCTCGAGGAACTCGTGGATGCGCTGGGCGTGGTTGACGAGGTCGGGGCGGTCCTCCTTGATCTCGTCCAGGTACTCGTAGAGGTCGAGCCGGATGGGCTCGTCGATGCCGCGGAGGATCTCCTTGGCGCCGTCCGACAGGCTGTAGAGGCCCTCGGCGGTCATGTCGATGCGGGCGTGCCGCAGCCCGAGCCCGGCGATCAGGTTGACCGCCAGGAAGATCACGCCGACGGCGAGGACGCCGGCCAGTGCGGTTCTCTTCTTCTTCATGACTCCCCTCCTAGTCCGCCTTCTTCCAGTCCAGGACGAGCGCGTTGACGAACAGCGAGGCGCCGATCACCGTGAGGAAGAACAGCACGTCGCGCAGGTCGATCACGCCCTTCTGGAGCGCCTCGTAGTGGCTGAGGAAGCTGAGGTAGGCGAGCGCGTCGACGAGGACCTCCGGCATCCAGCCCGGCACCAGCTCGGCGAAGCCGGGGTAGCCGCTGAGCAGCAGGGCGAAGAAGGCGAGCAGGCACAGCACGAAGGCGATGACCTGGTTCTTGGTCAGCGCCGAAAGGCAGGAGCCAACCGCCAGGAAGGCGCCGGCCATCAGCGCGCCGCCGAAGTAGCTGGTCAGGATGACGCCATGGTCGGGGTCGCCGAGGTAGCTGACGGTCAGCCACAGCGGCACCGTCAGCCCCAGCGCGACGCCGGCGAAGGCCCAGGCAGCCAGGAACTTTCCGGCGACCAGTTCGCCGATCGACACCGGCAGGGTCATCAGCAGCTCGACCGTGCCGAGCCGCCGCTCCTCGGCCCAGATGCGCATGGCGATCGCCGGCACCAGGAACAGGAAGAGCTGCGGCAGGAAGCCGAAGAAGGGCCGCAGGCTGGCCTGGCCGCTCTCGTAGAGGCCGCCCAGGTTGAAAGTGAAGATTCCGGTCAGCGCCTGGAAGATCACCAGGTAGACGGCGGCGAGCGGGGTGGCGAAGTAGCCGGCGAACTCGCGCTTGAAGATGGTGCGGGTGGCGTTCACGCGGCTCCTCCCGCGACGGCGGTGTCGCTGGTGGTGAGGTGGCGGAAGACCCAGTCCAGCCGGTTGGCGGTCACCTCCGCCGGCGCCTGGGCGTCGAGCTCGGCCGGGCTGCCGTCGAACACGCAGCGACCGCGGTTGATGATCACCGCGCGCGTGCAGACCGCCTCGACCTCCTCGAGGAGGTGGGTCGACAGCAGGATGGTCTTGGCCTTGCCCATCTCCCGGATCAGGTCGCGGACCTCGTGCTTCTGGTTCGGGTCGAGGCCGTCGGTCGGCTCGTCCAGGACCAGCACCGGCGGGTCGTGGAAGATCGCCTGGGCCAGGCCGACGCGGCGCTTGAAGCCTTTCGACAGCGTCTCGATGGTCTGGTGGTAGACGCCGCCGAGGTGGACCTGGTCGACCAGCTGCTCGGTCCGCCGCTCGGCGCCGGCGCGGTCGAAACCGCGGATCCCGGCGATGAAGCGCAGGAATTCGGCCACCGTCATGTCCGGGTAGGCCGGCGCGCCCTCCGGGAGGTAGCCGATGCTGCGCTTGGCCTCGCGCGGGCGGGCGAGCATGTCCACGCCGCAGACTCGGATGGAGCCCGCAGTGGGCTCGAGGAAGCCGGTGACCATCTTCATGGTGGTCGACTTGCCGGCGCCGTTGGGCCCCAGGAAGCCGAGTACCTCGCCGGGCCGGACCGTGAGGTCCACGCCGTCGACGGCGACGATGCTGCCGAATTCCTTTCGGAGGCCGTGCGCTTCGATGTAGGGATCCATTCCTGGTTCCTCCACTCGTTCACGAGGAGGTCGATCTGGCCAATACGGACGAGCCGACGCCAGCGACCGAAAGAAGTCGCGGATGATAGACTGCACCGCCGGGACCGGCAAGCCCTCAGGCCAGCGGCCCGAGGGGGCCCGGCGGGCCGGCCGCCAGCCAGACCGGCCCGACCAGCAGCCCGGCGCCCCGGTGGTCGTGCAGCCGCCACTCCAGGGCCACCCCGCCGCGCTCGGCCCGCCCCAGGAGCTCGGGCGGCAGCAGCACCGCGGCCGGCCGGTCGCGGCCGGCGTCCCAGGTGCGGCCCGGGTTGCCGTGGCGGTGGAGCAGCCGGCCGTCGGCGAGCAGCTCCCAGCCGTCCGCCACCGCCGCGGCGTGCAGGGTGGCCGGGCCCGGCGGCAGGCCTGTCGGTCCCAGCCGGCCGTGCACGCTGCGGGCGCCCCAGGCGGAGTTGGCGCCGCAGTTGGCCAGCAGGGTGCCGGTGGCGAAGCGGCGACCGTCCAGCTCCCACGGGCCGTCCAGGAAGTGGCTCGGAGGCGGCGCGGCCAGCTCGATCGTCGGCAGCTCCAGGCCGCCCTCGCCGCCTCCGGCGGCGCCGCGGTCACCGTCCGGCCCGAGCAGGGCCGCCGCCAGGCGGGCGTGGACCTCCCGGCCGGCGCCGGTGTCGGCGCGAAGCGAGCTGACCAGCAGCCGGCCGCGGCCGACCCGGGCGGCCAGGACCAGGGGTGTCGGCGGCCGCGGGGCCTCGGCCGGCGCGTCGTGCAGGTCGGCCAAGCCGACGACCACGGCCGCCCCAGGATGGCGTGCCAGCCGGCGCCCGGACAGCAGGTCGAATGGGAGCTGGTCGACCAGCAGCTCGCGCAGCCGGCCCGTCGCCGCCGGGCCGGAGAAGACCGGCAGCCAGCTCCAGAACAGGGCCTCGGGGGTCCGCCACGAGCCGGAGCGCGGTCCGGCAAGGTGCAGCAGGCGGGCGCCTTCGCGCAGCGCCGCGAGCTGCCCCGGGCCGAGGCGTTCGACCACCTCGACGCCGTCGGGCAGGCTCAGCGGCGCTCCGGCCGGTCCCGTCGGCCAGACCGCGGCAGCGGCCGCCCGCCCCGGCAGCGCCGGGCCGCCGCCGGCCAGCGCCCGCTGCCAGGCCCAGGCCTCGGGCGGGTCCTTCCAGACGCCGGCGGCGTCGCGCAGGCCGAGCGGAGCCTTGGGCGCGTCGCTGGCGCCGCAGATCACGTAGCCGGCATCGGGGAAGGCGCGGACGAAGCTCTCGGCCTGGAAGCGGCGCACCGCCAGCGCCATCCGCCGGGACTCGACCGCCTCGGGCGCGTCGCCGGCCAGCGCGTCGGCCACCATCGTCTCGCCGAGCAGCAGCGGCCGGGCCGGCTGCTCGTCCAGCGCCGCGCGGAGCCGCACCAGGTAGGACGGCCACTGCGCGTCGTGCAGGTAGGGGTGCTCGTCGTGGAAGTCGGCCACGTGCGTGTGGCCCAGCCAGGCGCTGTTGTCGGCCAGCAGCGCGTTCGGGTCGTGCCGCCGCACCAGTCCGGCCACCGCGCGGCTGGCGTCCGCGTCGCGGCGGTCGTTCTCGCAGGTGAAGGTGCGCATCACGACGCACGGGTGCGCCGCGTCGTGGGCGAGGAAGGCGCGGTAGGCCTCGACGGCGTCCGGCGTGAGCGGCTCGTTCCACAGCGGGTACTCCAGCCACACCGGCATGCCCTCCTCGTCGCACACGTCGAGGAAGCGCGTGGGCGGGATCCACAGGCAGCACTTGAGCAGGTTGAAGCCGCGCGCGCGCGTCTCGCGCAGCTCGCGGCGCAGCGCCTCCGGTTCGGGATCCGGGCCGGGGAGGCCGGCGTAGAGCCCCCAGTGCAGCAGGCCGCGCACGCGGAAGGGCTCGCCGTTCAGCAGCATCCGCTCGCCCTCGGCCTCGAGGCGGCGCGCGCCCACCGGCAGCACCTCCTCGTCGGACAGCGCGCCGCCGACCATGAGGCGCACGCGCATGCGGCCGACGCGCGGCTGGGCGGGGGACCACAGCTGGAGCTCGTCGCAGTCCACCTCGACCGTCGCCTCGTCCGGGCCGTCCCACTCCGTCTCGAGCCGCGGCTCGTCGTCCGGCCACTCGAGCCGGGGCCGGCCGAGGAAGCAGGCCGGGCCGGTGCGGCGCAGGAAGGCGCCCTGCCACAGACCGCGCGGCGCGGCGTCGACGTCGGGGAGGAAGCCGCGGAAGCGGTGCCCGGGCGCCGCGTCCACCCGGAGGTGGAGCTCGCTCCCTTCGTGCGCGTCGTCGAGCGGGACGCGCTGCGTGGTCCAGGCGGGCTCGAGCAGGGCGAGGGGTGCGCCGTCGAGGGAGACGTGGCCGTGCCCGGCCAGTGCGGGGACCTCGAGCACGAGGCGCCCGTCACCCGGAGCGGGGATGCGGTGCCGCAGCTCGGTCGCTCCTCGGCTCCCCGGAATCATGGAACGCTCCATGCGCGGATTCTAGGCAGGTCCTCCTGGCGGCTAGCATGGAATGCGTGAAGTCGCTCCTCCTGCTGGCCGGTCTTCTCCAGAGCGCGTCCGGTTCCGTCGGCGCCGGTCCCGAGGTCGCCGCCGCCGAAGCCCTCGCGGCGATCCACGCGCGCACCGAGGTGCCGGGCCTCACCCTCGGGGTCGTTCTTCCGGACGGGCGCTCCTTCGGGCTCGCCGCCGGCGTCGCGGATCCGCTCGACGACACGCCGATGACGGCCGCCTCGCGCATGCTGTCGGGCAGCATCGGCAAGACCTACTTCGCGGCCTGGATCCTGCGTCACGTCGAGCGCGGCACGGTGGAGCTCGACGCGCCGATCGCGCGCTGGGTGGGGGAGACCGACTGGTATTCGCGCCTGCCGAACGCCGAGCAGCTGACCCTGCGCCACCTCATGCGGCACCAGAGCGGCATCCCCGACCACCTCGAGGACGCCGCCTTCCTGCGCCGCGCCTTCGCCGCCGGCGACCAGGACTGGAGCGCCGCCCCGCGCTTCGCCGGGATCCTCGACCGCGAGCGGCTGTTCGAGGCCGGCAGCGACTTCCGCTACTCGGACACGAACTACCTGATCGCCGCGCGCGTGGTCGAAGCGGCTTCGGGTGAGGACGCCTACGCCGCGATCCGCGCCGAGCTGCTCGGGCCGCTCGGCCTGGCCGACACCCTGCCGAGCGACCGCCGCGATCTGCCCGGCGTGGTGACCGGCCATCCCTGGCTCATGCGGGAGGTGATCGGCGCGCCCGAGCGCACGCTGGACGCGGACGGCCGCTTCTGGTGCGACCCCTTCCTCGAGTGGGCCGGCGGCGGCTTCTGCTCGACCGCGCAGGACCTCGCGCGCTGGGGCCACGCGCTCTACGCGGGCGAGGTGCTCGGCGAGGCGATGGGCGTCGAGATGCGCCGCGGCGTGCCGGCGAACCTGAACCCCGGCGACCGCTACGGCCTGGCGCTGCAGCAGTGGGACGCCGGAGAGGAGCTCGGCCCGGGCGAGGGCCACGGCGGCTGGTTCCCCGGCTACCTGTCGCAGCTCAGCCACTTCCCGGAGCTCGGGCTGACGCTCGCCCTGCAGGTCGACACCGACGACGTGCGCCGGGTCGGCGACCTGCGCCTGTTGACGCACGAGCTCGCCCGCGCGCTGCTCCCCGCGCTGACCCCGGCGGAGGACCCGGAGCACCCGCCGACCTCGGCCTACGAGCTGCGCCGCCTGCGCGGCTGGCCGGTGCGCGTGAGCCGCGGCCTGCTCGCCGAGGCCGACCTGGCCGCGCGCACCCTCGACGAGCTCGAGCACCAGCTCCACCTGGTCGAGCGGGCGGTCCCCTCGGCGGCGCTGCCCGCGCTCCGCGAGGTGGAGGTCTGGGTCGAGGACGGCGCCCGCCGCGCCGGCATGTGCTTCCACCCGAGCGAGGCCTGGCTGCGGCAGAACGGCTTCAACCCCGACAAGGCCGGCGCCGTCGAGCTGACCACGCCCGAGAACTTCCTGGCCTGGGTCGGGCACCAGCAGTGGATGGTGCTCCACGAACTGGCGCACGCCTACCACTTCCGCGTCCTCGACCGCGAGCGCCCCGAGGCGGCGGCTGCGGTGCGCGCCGCCTTCGAGCAGGCGCGGGACTCCGGCCGCTACGAGGAGGTCCTGGTGTGGGACGGCAGGCGCGCCCGCCACTACGCGATGAGCAACGAGCGCGAGTACTTCGCCGAGCTCAGCGAGGCCTGGTTCGGCGTCAACGACTTCTACCCCTTCGTCCGCGCCGAGCTGCTCGAGTTCGACCCGGCCGGCGCGGAAGCGGTGCGCGTGGCCTGGGAGGGCCGCTGAGCCAGGTCAGGGGACGGCGAGCGCGGCGGTGCGGCTGAGCGTGCCGCCGCTCGGGCGCAGGGCCAGGGCCTGGAGGTGGAGCGTGCGCCCGCTCCATCCCGGCTGCACCGGCAGGTCGAGGCGCAGGACGCCGGTGGCGTCGAGGCGGCCCTGCGCGGCGATCACCAGGTCGCTGCGCGAGAGGCCGAGCTCGCCGTAGGCCGTCATGCTGCTGCCGGGCACGAGCGACCAGGCCAGCACGCCGCCGCGGCCGTGGTGGCCGGCGAGGCCGGTCTCGACCGTGGTCCCCGCGGCGTCGAGGCGCGCCCACAGCGGCGGGTCGACGCAGCGGCTCTGCTGCAGGCTCGGCTCGCCGGCGAAGCCCTGGCCCAGCGTCCACACGAAGAGGTCCTCCTCGCCGCGGGCCTCGGCGCGCAGCAGGCCGCCCACCAGGCGCTTGTGCAGGCGCAGCTGCTCGGCGCCCGACAGCGGCTCGCCGACGGCGGGCAGGTCCGTGCAGCCGACGTGCCCCATGCCCTGGACCTCCCAGAACACGTTGCGCGCGGCCGAGTCGCCGCGGTCGTACCAGGCGCGCACCGTGCCGCTCGGCACGATCCAGTCGACCGAGCCGGCCACCCAGTAGGCGCGGCCGGTGAAGGCGCGCAGGTTGGCGTTGCCGGTGGCGTTCATCGAGGCCGCCTGCAGGCCGATGACCGTCCGCACCCGCGGCTCGATGCCGACGAGCAGCGACAGCGTCGCGCCGCCCATCGAGTGCCCGGTCACCGCCCAGTCGGTCCCCGGCGCGACCATGCCCTCGAGCCAGCTTCCGGCCACGCCGGACTGCTGCTCGGCCCAGTGCAGCAGCGAACGGGTGTCGCGCGCGTACTTCGGCTTGTCGGGGAACAGCCCGGTCTCGGTGCCGGTCGAGGCGACGACGAAGCCCCAGCTGGCCAGGTGGCTGCACAGCTCGTCGTAGTCGGACGGGCTGCCGAGCCAGCCGTGCTGGAAGCCGGTGAGGACGTAGGGCCCGGCCGAGGGGTCGGCGGCGGCGTCCTGGCCGGCGCTGACGGCGGGGTAGTAGAAGCGCGCGCGGACGTTGCCCTGGCTGAAGATCGTGTCCTGGGCGACGACGTCGCGCCAGCCGACCGCGTGGGGGCCGGGGTCCTCGGGGGCGGCGGCCTGGGGGAGGGCGGCGAGGAGGAGGGAGGGGAGCAGCAACATGGTCATTCGGGGAGGCCGGCGTCGGTGAGGAGGTAGACGGCGAAGGACGCCAGCCAGTGCTCCCCCTCGTAGTACCCGGAGAAGACGTATTCCAGCCCGGCGCGGGCATGGGCCTCCGCGGCGGCGAGCAGCGTGGCGCGGCGGCGGTCACCCTCGGGCAGCGCCGAGGCCACGCCGCGCAGGGTCCAGCCGCGCACCAGGTTCAGCCCGGCGAGGTGGACCAGCTTGCCGTCGGTCGGGTCGCTGACCTCGACCGGGGTGCCGAGGTTGCCGAGCTCCCCGCGGCGCAGGCCGGGCAGGAAGGCGTCGAGCCAGCGGCGGAACTCGTCGGGCGGCAGCACGCGGCGCATCAGGTCGGCCTCGAGCAGGCCGGGGCTGAAGAAGTCGTGGCCGCTCGGCTCGTACATCACCGGGTAGTCGGTGTCGCCGAGGTAGTAGTCGCGCGCGCGCGCGGCGGCGAGGGCCTCGAGCTCGGCGTCGCCGACGGCGCGCGCGTAGTCGAGGAACTCGCCCAGCGCCCACGCGGTGTTCGGGTGCTCGCCGACGCGGATCGGCCAGCTCAGCTTGGGCAGGTAGGCCTTGGTCAGCTCGACGATGCGCGCCTCGAGCGGGGCCAGCGCGGCGGCCCACTCGCGCCCCTGTGCGTCGTCCCAGTCGCGCAGCTCCATCGCCAGGCGCAGCAGCCAGGCCCAGCCGTAGGTCCGCTCGAAGCTCTGGTTGTGCTTCGGCTCGAAGTAGGCCGTCTCGGCGGCCAGGATCTCGGGCGTGAGGTGGGCGGCCAGCTTGGCGCGCGCCTCCTCCTCGACCGGGCTGCCGGGGTGGAGCTTGAGCAGCCGCACGAGCATCCAGTGGCCGTGCACCGAACTGTGCCAGTCGAAGCTGCCGTAGAAGGCCGGGTGCATGGCGCGCGGCGAGCGCACGTCCTCGGCGCCGGCCATGACGTTCGACGGCTTGTTCGGGTACTCGCGGACGATGCCGTCGAGGGCCAGGCGGGCGAAGGCGGCGACCTGCTCGCCGGTCATCTCCGGGCCGGCCGGGGGGAGGGGAGCGGGCGGGTCGGAGGCGGGGGCCAAGGCGCAGGCGGGCAGGAGGAGGAGCAGGGGAGCGAGGATCCGCATGGACCACGCCAGGGTACCCTGCCGCCCGGCCGCCGCCGGACCGCGCCGTGTTCCTCCTCGACCTCCCGCACGTCACGCCTGGGCTGCTCGACAGCCTCGAGCGGCACCGCTTCCCCGTGGTGGCGACCGGGGCGGCGCGCGCGCTGGCCGGCGGACGCGCGCTGGCCTGGATCGACGAGGACGAGGCCGCCGCGCGCCTCGCCGCCGAGCCCGCGTTGCGCGTGCACACCAACTCGGAGAGCGCGCTCGACTGGCTGGCCGCGCGCGCGCCCGCTTCGGCCGCCGCGCGGGGGGCGCGCGCCTGCAAGGACAAGCCGCGCTTCCGCGAGGCGACGCGCGCGCTGCACCCCGAGCTGTGGTTCCGCCGCCTGCGCGCGGACGAGCTCACCTCGGTCGACGTCGCCGGCTGGCGCTTCCCCTGCTTCGTCAAGCCTGCCGCGGGCTTCTTCAGCCTCGGCGTGCACCGCGTGGCCCGCGCCGCCGACTGGCCGGCGGTGCGCGCGCGGCTCGGCGCCGAGCTCGAGCGCTTCGCCGGGCTGTTCCCCGACTCGGTGCTCGACCGCGGCGGGCTGATCGTCGAGGAGGAGATCCCCGGCCGCGAGTTCGCGGTGGACGTCAGCATCGACGGCGCGGGCCGCGTCGCGGTGCTCGGCCTGCTCGAGCACGTCTTCCAGGGGCCGGACGACGTCAGCGACCGGGTCTACCGCTGCTCGGCCGAGCTGGTCGAGGCCTGGCGCGCGCCCTTCGCCGCCGCGCTGGAGGGGCTGGCCGCGGCGCTCGGCCTGCGCGACTTCTCGCTGCACGCGGAGCTGCGCGTGCGGCCGGACGGCGCGGTCCTCCCGATCGAGCTCAACCCGCTGCGCTTCGGCGGCTTCTGCACCACCGCCGAGCTGAGCGCGCGCGCCTGGGGCTTCGACCCCTACGCCGCCCACCTGCGCGGCGAGGCGCCCGACTGGGCGCGGATCCTGCCGTCGCGCGCCGGGCGCGCCTTCCACCTCGTGGTGCTCGACGACACCACCGGTCTGCCGCCGGCCGAGGTCGCCGGCCTCGACTTCGACGCCGTCCGCCGCGCGCTGCCCTGCGTGCTGGCGGCCGAGCGCACCGACCACCGCGCGGCGCCGCTGTTCGGCTTCCTGGTCGTCGAGACCGCCGCCGGCGAGCACGCCGCGGTGGACCGCCTGCAGGCCAGCGACCTGCGCGAGTTCGTGGTCCCGGCCTGAGGCTCAGCCGAGCGGCGGGAGCGGCGTCAGCTCGATGCGGCGGAACTCGCAGACGGCGCCCTCGGCCTGCACCGCGATGCGTCCGCGGTCCGCGGTGCACGCGTCGCCGTGGTTGACCAGCTCGCCGTTGACCCACACCGCGATCGAGCGCCCGCGGCACTCGATCACCATCTGGTTCCACTCGCCGAGCGGGCTCTCCGAGTCGTCGGTCAGGTTGAGGATGCGGCGCGCGTCACCCTCGTCGCCGCCCCACTTCTCGGGCGGCCCGCGGCGGGCCTCCATGTTCTCGACCGCGATGTCCTCGCCGATGCACCAGAAGTCGCCGGCGTTGCCGACGTGCATCTGGCACTCGATCGACTGCGGGAACATGCCGTAGAGGCGGCGCGGCGTCGAGGCGTGGACCAGGATGCCGCAGTTGCCGGGTTCGCCCGGCCAGCGGTACTCGACGACCAGGCGGTAGTCGGCGTACTCGGCGTCGGTGATCAGGTGGCCGGGCGGGTTGCCGTTGCTGACCAGCAGGCCGTCGCGCACCTCGAAGGAGGGGGCGACCTCGGCGCCGCCGTCGGCGGCGGGGACGTCGCTGTGCCAGCCGGCGAGGCTCTCGCCGTCGAACAGGGCGACGGGCTGCGGGGGAGCGGAGCAGGCGGCGGCCAGGGCGCCCAGGAGGAGGCAGGCGGAGAGGATTCTCATGATCGCGGAGGGCGGCGGGGCGGCGGGGCGGCCGCGCCGGCATCCTAGGAGGGCGCGGCGCCGCCGTGTCCCCGTGAACCACCTCGTCCTCCACCTCCACGTGCTGGCCGGATGCCTCCTGGCCGGCGGCAGCCTCTACCAGGCGCTGGTGGTCGTGCCGCTGGCCGCGCGGGCCGGCGATGCGCGGGCTGCCCTGCCCTTCGCGCGCCGCTTCTTCCTGTGGGCCGCGCCGGCCGTGCTCGTGCAGGCGGCCACCGGGCCGATGCTCGCCGCGGTCTGGCTGCCCGATCCCGCGCAGTGGCTGCCGACGCAGGGCGCCCTCGGCGCGCACGTCTTCGCCAAGCTGGTCAGCCTCGGCGCTCTGGTGCTCGTGCTGGCCTCCTCGCGCCTGGTGCTCGTCCCGCGGCTGCTCGAGGGGAGGTGGGGGATGCGCGCGCTGCGGGCCCACGCCGTGGCGCAGGCGCTGCTCGCTGCCTCCTTCGTCCTGCTCGGCTCGAGCATCCGGTTGGGCGGATGAGACGCTTCACCGTGCTGCTGCCCTGCCTGTGGGCGCCGCTGTGCCTGCTCGGCTACGCGCATCCGGGCGACGAGTACGGCCTGTGGTTCGCCGGCTCGATCGCGGGGGTGTGGCCGCTGTTGCTGTTCGAGATCTCCTCGCCGGCCTCGGCGGTCCCCCTGCTGCTGGCCGGCGGCATCGGCACCACGGCGCTGGCGGGCTGGGGCCTCGACCACCTGCGCGTGGCGCCGCGGGTGTGGTGGATCCTGGCCGTGTTGCTGGCCGCCGCCGTCGTCGAGATGTCCCTTTCGGCCTTCCCCGACCTCGAACAGGCGTGGCAGAAGAACGGCTCGCTGACCGCTTATCTGGTGGTCGGCGCGCAGGTGGGCACGACGCTGGCCACCGCGCTGCTGCTCGTCGGCTACGGGGCGGCGCGCGCCTGGCGCGCCCTGGCCTTCCGCGGGCCCGCGGCCTAGACTCCGGAGCAGGTGGCCCCCGCCTCCCGTCCGCCCGCCGTGGCCCGTCGGCCCCGCCTCCTTCCGCTGCTCCTCGCGGCGTGGTTGCTGGTGGCCTTCGGCGTGCTCCTGCCGCACCACCGCGCAGGGCATCACCACGAGGACGACGGGGAAGACCTCGCGCACGCGGTCCTGCTCCACGACGCCGCTCCCGGCGACTTCGCGGACGGCGATCCCCACCACCACCATCCCGCGACGGGACACCGGATCGACCTCCTCGGCCCGACGGGCAAGAAGGATCCGGGCCCGGTGGCCGCGGCCGTCCTGCCCGAGGCCGGCCCCCGTGCCGCCGCCGCGGCGTGGAGCGGAGAGCTGCCGGAGCACGCGCCGCCCCCTGCGGCGCGCGCCGGTCCGCGCGGGACGAGCATTCCCCGGGCACCTCCGGCAGCCGCCTGACCGCGTCGAGCGGTCGTGGCTCCCGTTCCGTCCAACCGCGCCCTGGCGCGGCTCCGCCCGTTCCGTCCGTCGAGACCCAGGAATGCTCCGTACTCCGCTCCGCTTCGCTCTCCTCCCCGTCCTCCTCGCCGCTTCATGCGGCACGGCGGCCGACCCGGGCCACGCCCACGGCCACCCCCACGACGCCGCTCCCGCTGCCGAGCCCGAGTGGCCGGCGCGCGCGCTGACGATCTGGACGGACCGCTTCGAGTACTTCATCGAGCACGACCTCGTCCTGGTCGGCCGAGCGGCTGGGCTGGCCGTCCACGTCACCCGCCTCGAGGACGGCGCGCCGCGCGTGGAGGGGCCGTTGCGCCTGGTCCTGCGCCAAGGGGACGAGACGGTCGAGGCGGTCCTCGCCGCCCCGGAGCGCCCCGGCATCTACCTCCACGACTTCACCCTGCCGCGCGAAGGCGAATGGACCTGGACGTTGGAGGTGGACGGCGACCTCCCGCAGCTCCCCGCCGTGCGGGCCCACGCCGACACCGGCGCGTTGGCCGCCGAAGCGGAGGAGCTGCCCGAGGACGGGGACGGGGTGGTCCTGCTGAAGGAGCAGCAGTGGCCGCTGCGGATGCTCACCACGGTGGCCGCGCCGCGAGCTCTGCAGCCGCGCATCCCGGTGACGGTCACGGCCGCCCCCTGCCCGGGACACGCGGCGCGGGTGCTGGCGCCCCTGACGGGGCAGCTGATCCCGGCAGGGGCGGTCGTCACCGACTGGCCCGAGCTGGGCCAGGACGTCGAGGCCGGCGCGGTGCTGGCGCGCCTGCGCGTGCCGTTGGTGGCCGCCGACCTGGCTGCGGTGGAGAGCGCGGAGCTCCAGCGCGCGGCCTACGAGGCCGACATCGAGCGCGGCCTGGCGGAGGCCGCCGCCGAGCGTGACCGCGCCGAAGCCGAGCGGGTCCGGGCGGTGCAGCAGTTCGAGCGGGTCAGCGGCCTGGTGGCCGTCGACGCCAAGTCCCGCCGGGAGTGGGAGGAGGCGGAGGCCGACCGCGCCGCGGCCGAGGCCGCGGCGGCCGCGGCGGAGGCGGTCCACCGCAGCTGGACCGATGCGCTCGCCCGCCTGACCGGCACCGTCGCCGCCCGCCATCCCGAGGAGGCCTTCCTCGACCTGGAGGTGCGCGCGCCGATCGCGGGCAGGCTGGTGGCCGCGCCGACCGGCCCCGGCGGATGGGTCGACGCCTCCGCGCTGGTGTTCGAGATCCTCGACACCCGCGTCCTCCACTACCTGGTGCGGGTCCCGGAGCAGGAGCTCGCCGGCCTCGACGACCCGCGCACGCTGGTCGAGGCGGGGGAGAGCCGGTCCTTCGAACTGCCGGGAGAGGCGGGGGAGCTGCGCCTGGCCCGGCCGCTGATCGACCCGCGCACACGCACGGGCGAGATCGTCTACGAGGGACCGAACACGGCCGGGCTGTCGCCGGGGGCGATCCGCCAGGGCTGGCTGGCCGACGGACCTGCGGTGGAGCGGCTGGCGGTGCCGGCCACCGCGCTGGTGGACGAGGACGGCCTGGACGTGGTCTTCGTCCAGCCCTCCGGCGAGCTCTTCGAGCGCCGGGTGGTGCGCACCGGCATGCGCGACGGCGGCATGGTCGAGGTCCTCGAGGGTCTCCGTCCGGGAGACCGCGTGGTCCACGTGGGGGCCTTCGTGGTCCGCCTCGCTTCGCTCTCCGGAGCCATCCCCGAGCACAGCCACTGATCATGAACGGCCTCATCCTCTGGTCCCTGCGCAACCGCGCGGCGGTGCTGGTGCTGTCGGTGATCCTGGTCGCGCTCGGCGTGTTCAGCGGCCGCCGCCTCCCGGTCGAGGTCTTCCCCGACCTGACCGCGCCCTCGGTCGCCGTGATGACCGAGGCGCCCGGCCTCACCCCGGTGGAGGTGGAGCAGCTCGTCACCTTCCCGGTCGAGTCCTCCTTGAACGGCGCGCAGGACGTGCGCCGCCTCCGCTCCACCAGCCTCACGGGCTTCTCCATCGTCCAGGTCGACTTCGACTGGGGGACGGACATCTACCGTGCCCGCCAGGTGGTCGCTGAGAAGATCGACCAGGTCGCGGACGACCTGCCGGCCGCTGCGTCGCGGCCCGCGCTCGGGCCGGTCTCCTCGATCATGGGGGAGATCCTCTTCGTCGGCCTGGTGTCGGAGGGCGCCTCGGCGATCGACCTGCGCACCCACGCCGACACCGTCCTCCGCCGCCGCCTGCTGTCAGTAGCCGGCGTGGCCCAGGTCCTGACCACCGGCGGCGAGGCGAAGGAGTTCCAGGTCCTGCTCGACCCGGCCAAGCTGGAGGCCTTCGGCATCCCCGTCCCCCGGGTCGCCGAGGCCCTGCGCGCGGCGAACCGCAACGTGGCCGCCGGCTTCCTGGGCACGCAGGGGAGCGAGTACCTCATCGCCGGGCTCGGCCGCCTCCGTGACGAGGCGGACCTCGCCCAGGTGACCGTGGAGTCGCGCGAGGGCACACCGATCCAGGTCCGCGACCTCGGCCGGGTGCGCGTCGGGGCGAAGCGGGCGCGGGGCACCGGCTCGGTGGACGGCGACCCGGCGGTGGTCGTCGGCATCATGAAGCAGCCCGACGTCAACACGCTCGACCTGACCCGGCGGCTGGACGGGGTCCTCGACGAGCTGGAAGCCCAGCTGCCCGCGGGGATGGGTCTGCGGCGCGACCTGCTGCGCCAGTCCGACTTCATCGAGTCCTCGGTGCAGCACGTGACCACGGCGCTGCGCGACGGCGCGCTGCTCGTCGTGCTGGTCCTGGGCCTGTTCCTCGCCAACTTCCGTGCCACGCTGATCACGCTGACGGCCATCCCGCTGTCGCTGGTCGCCGCGGGAGCGGTCCTCGCCGCCACGGGCAACACGGTGAACGCGATGACCCTCGGCGGCCTCGCCATCGCCATCGGCGCCCTGGTGGACGACGCCGTGATCGACGTCGAGAACGTGTTCCGCCGCCTGCGCGGGAACGCCGCCCTGCCCGCGGCGGAGCGCCGCCCGGTCCTCGAGGTGGTCTACCGGGCGAGCGTCGAGATCCGCTCCTCGATCGTCTTCGCCACGCTGATCATCCTCCTCGTCTTCCTGCCGCTGTTCTTCCTCGGCGGCATCGAAGGCCGGCTCCTCTTCCCGCTCGGCCTGGCCTACGTGGCCTCGCTGAGCGCCTCGCTCCTCGTCGCCCTGACCATCACGCCGGTCCTGGCCTCCTTCCTGCTGCCGCGGGCGGTCGAGAAGGGCCAGGGCAGCGAGCCGGCCGCCGCCAGCGCCTTCAAGCGCGCCTACGGCGCCGTCCTGCGCCCCTTCCTGCGCCGCCCCTGGATGGCCTGGGCGCCCTCGCTGGTTCTGCTCGCCGGGGCGCTCGCCCTGGTCCCCGGGCTGGGGACGGCCTTCCTGCCCGAGTTCCAGGAGGGCGCGCTGACCGTGACCTCCGTCACCCTGCCCGGCGTCTCGCTGGAGCAGAGCGACCGCCTGGGCCGGATGACCGAGGAGGTCCTCCTGCGCCACCCCGAGGTGGTCTCGGTGGCCAGGCGCATCGGCCGCGGCGAGTTCGACGAGCACGGCCAGGGGCTGGAGACCTCCGAGTACGAGGTGCGCCTGTCCTTGGAGGGAGTCGACCGCGAGGCCTTCCTCGCCCGAGTCCGCCAGGACCTCGCCCTGGTCCCCGGCTGCCTGTTCACGATCGGGCAGCCGATCTCGCACCGCATCGACCACATGCTCTCCGGCACGCGCGCCGCGGTGGCGGTCAAGCTGTTCGGCGCGCAGCTCGGCGAGTTGCGCAGTCTGGCGGAGGACGTTCGGGCAGCGGCCGAGGGCGTGCCCGGGGTGGTCGACCTCGCGGTCGAGCAGCAGGTCGCCGTGCCCGAGCTGCAGGTTCGGCTCGACCGGACGAAGCTGGGCCGGCGCGGGCTCACGGTGGAGGAGGCCGCCGCCACCCTCGAGGCCGCCTTCCAGGGCCACAGAGCCACCGAGATCCTGCAGGGGACGAACGGCTACGACGTGGTGCTCCGCCTCGACCGCGAGGTCGCCTCGCGCGAGGACCTGCTGCGCGTCCCGGTCCTCGTCGACGGCGCGCTCCAGCCCCTCGCCGCCGTCGCCGAGGTGGCGCGCGACGCCACTCCCAACCGCGTCGTGCGGGAGAACGGCGAGCGCAAGCTCGTCGTGTCCTGCAACATCGCCGACTCCGACCTCGGCAGCGTGGTGACCGAGCTGCGCCGGCGCATCGACCCGCTGGTCCGAGCCCGCCCCGGCTTCCGCGTGGAGTACGGCGGACAGTTCGAGACCGCCATCCAGGCGCGGCAGCGCCTGCTGCTCCTCGGCGCGGCGGTCGTCCTCGGCATCGCCGTCCTCCTGCGCCTCGCCTTCGGCAACGCCCGCGACGCCTGGTTCGTCATGGTCAACCTGCCGCTCGCCCTGATCGGCGGCGTGGTCGGCGCGGTGCTCGACGGCGGCGTCCTCTCGGTCGGCTCGCTGATCGGCTTCATCACCGTCTTCGGCATCGCCACGCGCAACGGCATCATGCTGATCTCGCACGTGCGGCACCTGCAGCTCGAGGAGGGCGTGACCGAGCTCGGCGAAGCCGTCCGCCGGGGCGCGGAGGAGCGCCTGATCCCGATCCTGATGACCGCGCTGGCCTCCGCGCTGGCGCTCGTGCCGTTGGCGATGTCCGGCGGTGAGCCCGGCAGCGCGATCCAGACGCCGATGGCGCGGGTGATCCTCGGCGGCCTGGCCACCTCGACCTTCCTCAACATGATCGTCGTCCCGGCGCTCTACCGCCGCTTCGGGCGCCCCGCGGAGGCCCAGGCATGATCGCTCGCCCGTCCTTCCTCCTCCTCCTCTTCCTCCTGACCGCCTGCCAGGCGCCGCCGGTGGAGGCCGGGGATACCGCCGGGCCGGGGGCCGAGCCGGCGCTCGGACCCGCCGGGCCGGCGGGCGCGTCGCAACCCGCTCCGCCGGCGGTTCCGCAGGCGGTTCCCCAGGTCGCGCCCGATCCGGCGCGCCCTCTCGTCCTGGAGGAGGCCCTGGCCCTGGCCTTCGTACGCTCCACCGGTCCCGAGGCCGCCGCCGCCCGCGCCGCCGCCGCGCGCTTCCGCGCCGACGCGGCGGGCCGCCTGCCCGAGCCGTCCCTGGCCGGCGGTGTGGAGGCCTGGCCGCTGCGCTCCCCCCGCGAGGGGGAAGAGTGGTGGATCGGGCTGTTCCAGGAGATCCCGCTCGGCGGGGAGGGTGCCGCGGCCCGCGGTCTGGCCGAGGCCGAGCACCAGCTGGCCCTGCGGAGACTGGAGGCCGCCCGCCTCGAACTCGAGGTGCTCGTCCGCGGGGACTTCGCGCGGGCCCTCGCCGCCCAGGAGGCGGTGGCGCTGCACGCCGCGCGAGGGGCGGCGACCCGCCGCCTGGCCGACCTGGCGGAGGCGCGGGTGCAGCGGGGGGACGCCCTTCCCGCCGAAGCCGCCGCTGCTCGTGCGGTCCGGGCCGCTGCCGAGGAGAGCCTCGCGGCTGCGCGGGCGTCCGAGGCCGGCGCTCGCGCGGTGCTGGCGGCGCGGCTGGGTTCCGCTGCGCAGGAGCTCGGTGCCGTGCAGGGCGACTTGGTCGCCGTCCTCGACCTGGTCGCGGTGGAGGAGATCCTGGCCGACGACGCGGCGCCCGCGTTGGCCGCGGCTCGCGCCGCCGCCGAGGTCGCCGAGTGG
Organism: uncultured Planctomycetales bacterium; assembly: GCA_964342475.1. Classification (GTDB taxonomy): domain Bacteria; phylum Planctomycetota; class UBA1135; order UBA1135; family UBA1135; genus J029. The sequence continues at coordinate 3,147 of CAYFGE010000016.1, read as the reverse complement.
CGCGCCCGTCTGGCCCAGGCCGCGCGCGTGCCCGCGGTCGAGCTGGGGCTGGGCTACCGGCGCACCGGGGACGGGCGCGACGCGGTCGACGCCCAGTTCGGGATCGGCCTGCCGATCCAGGGCCGGCGCGGCGCCGAGGCCCGCGCGGCCCGGGCGGAGGCGCGGGCCGCCCGGCTCGAGGCCGAGCAGGCCGGACGCGACCGCGCCGCCGGTCTGCATGCCGCCTTGGCGGCCTGCCGCGCGGCCTCCGCCTGGCTCCGGCTCCAGGACGAGGTCCTCGTGCCGGCGGCCAGGACCGAGTTCTCCGTTCTCGCAGCCCGGGTGGACGCGGGCGACCTGCCGCTCGGAGCCCGCCTCCACGCGGAGGAGCAGCTCGCCCGCCTGGAGCTGGACCGGCTCGACGCCCTGGCCGCGCTCCTCGCCGCCTGGAACGGGCTGCGCGAGGAGCTGGCCGTCGACGGCTGATCCGGCTCAGCGGCCGGCGCGGACCCTGCTGGTGCCGGCCGGGAGGAGGACCGCCCGGCGGCCGAAGGGTCCGGCGGCAGCGTCCGCGGCGCGGCCGTCCACGCTCAGCGGCCCGTCGAAGCCCGGCGGGACCACCGCGGTGGCCTGCATCCCTTCCGGCACGGTGGCCTCGAGCGAGAAGGCACCGTCCGCCTCGACGCGCCAGGCGACGCGCAGCTCGCCGAGCGGCGTGCGGGTGGCGCCGCGGGCCCACTCCAGCCCGCCGGGTTCGGGCGCCAGCAGCGCCTCGCGCCAGCCGGCCGAACCCTCGGCCTGCCGCATGCCCAGCACCCAGCCGTAGTACCACTCGACGACGTGGCCGAGCATGCAGTGGTTGAGCGAGTTGCTGCCGACGGTGATCGCGTCCCAGGTCTCGGGCATCGCGGTCAGCCCCTTGGCCAGGATGCCGGCGTAGCTGCCGATCCCGCTGCGGGCGTAGACGCGGTGGAGCAGGTCGCTGCGGCCGGCCCCGGCCAGCGCGCGCAGGAAGAAGAGGTGTCCGACGTCGCCCGGCGTCTGCTGCCACCCGCGCGCCTCCAGATCGGCGACCAGCGCCTCGAGGACGGCGCCGCCGTCCGCCTCGGGGACGAGCCCGGCGCACAACGCCATGGCGTGCGCGGTCTGCGGGCTGCCGCCGTTCTGGAACTCCTTGGCCGCCGGGTCGTAGAAGCGGTCGAGGAAGGCAGCGCGTACCGCCTCGTACTGCGCGCGGTGGCGCGCGGCGGCGGCCTCGTCGCCGAGCAGCCGCGCGCTGCGCTCGACCGCCTGCAGGCACATCGCCCAGCAGGCCGTGGCGCTCAGGTCGGTCGGCGTGAAGCGGCTCGGCCCGGGCGGCTCGCCGTGGCCGTAGTCGTACCAGTCGCCGAGCGAGCCGGGCGCGATGCCGGTGGGCGCGATCGCGGCGAGGTGGTCGACGAAGCGCTCCATCACCGGGTAGCGCTCGCGCAGGCCGTCGAGGTCGCCGTCCCACAGGTAGAGCTCCCAGGGCACGAGCACGCCGGCCGCGCCCCACTCAACCGTCCAGGCGTAGGCGTCCTCGCGCCCGCGCTGCAGGAAGCGCGGCGCGACGGTCAGGATGCGGCCGTCCTCGAGCTGCGCGTCCTCCAGGTCGCGGGCGATCTTGGCGTACCAGTCGGCGCAGTCGTAGCGGTAGAGGAAGCCGCGCGCCAGCAGGTGGGCGCACTCGAGCCAGCCGAGCTTCTCGCGGTGGGGGCAGTCGGTCAGCACCCAGCTCATGTTCGAGCGCATCGCCCAGTCGACGAGGTCGTGGATCTGGCCGTAGAGCGGGTCGGAGGCGGCGAAGGCCCCGGTCTCGGCGTTGGCCGCGCGCACGTGGACCAGCTCGACGGACTCGACGACGGGGAGGCCGTCCGGGTTCGGCTGCCCGGCCGGCACGCCGCCGAGCAGCTCGAGGTACTGCCCGCCGTGGTAGTGGAACAGCGCCTGGTGCTCCTCCGGTTCGCCGCCGCGCAGCGTGTAGCGGAACACCGCCTCGGTGCCGTGGAGGTTGAGCTGCTCGACCACGCCCGCCTCGGTGATCACCTCGGACAGCTTGAACTGCACCGTGTCGCCGGCCGCGCCGCGCACGCGGAAGCGCACCAGCGCCGAGCAGTTCTGCTCGAAGAGGTAGGACCAGCGGTCGGCGGCGACGCGGCGCAGCGCCACGGGGGTGAAGACCTCGTGCGGAGCCAGGGCGGGGAAGTCCTCGAGCGCGAGGCTCCCCGCCGGCGCGCGGGCGGGGGTGGCGGCGGCCCAGGCGCCGTCGTCGAAGCCCGGCTCGTCCCAGCCCGCGGGCCAGCGGCGGGCGTCGTAGTCCTCGCCGGCGAAGATGTGCGACACGGTGACCGGACCGGGCGCCGTGCGCCAGTCGGGGCCGCTGCCGACCACGACCCGACGCCCGTCGGCGTAGTCGAGCTGCAGCGCGGCGCGCAGCAGGAAGGTCTGCCCCGCGGACAGGTCGGGCATCGCGTCGCCCTTCGACCAGCGGCCGGCCGGCGGCGCGCCCACGCGCCAGAAGCCGTTGCCGAGCATCACGCCGAGGGCGTGGCGGCCGGGGGCGAGGTCGTCGAGCGCGTAGACCTTGGTGTAGATGCGCTCGTCGTACTGCGACCAGGCCTGACCGATCGCCTCCTCGCCGAGCGGCGCGCCGTCGAGGCGCAGCCGGTAGTGGCCCAGGCCGGTCACCGCCAGCCGCGCGGCGCGCAGGCCGGGCTCGACGGTGAACTCGCGGCGGAACAGGGGGCAGGGGCCGTCGGGGGCGCGGAAGCCCCACGGGGCCATCGAGGCCGGGCCCAGCTCGACCACCGCGCCGTCCGGGCTGCTCCAGGAGAGCGGCGCGGCGCCGGCCTCGCCCAGTTCGAGTGCGACGAGCACGCCGGCGGGGTTCTGGTCCCCGGTGCCGACGCCGTTCGTGGCGCGCAGCTCGATGGTGTTCGCGCCGGCGCGCAGGGCGGCCGAGACGGGCAGCGCCACCGGGCTGGCCCAGTCGTCCGAGCGGCCGACGAGCGCGCCGTTGACGCGCACCTCGGCGGCGTTGTCGGCGGCGATCCAGACGCGGGCCTCCTCCGGCGCGGCGTCGAGCTCGGCGCGCGCGACCAGGGTGACCGCGCCGACCGGCGCGGCGCTCGCCGTCGGGGCCGGCGC
>CAYFGE010000015.1:70399-79532 GCA_964342475.1 uncultured Planctomycetales bacterium | reverse complement strand
CGCGCCCTGGCCCTGCTGCGCGGCCGCGCCCACGTCGCCCCGGCCGACCTGGCCGACGCCCTCGCCCCGGCCCTGCGCCACCGCGTGCTGCTGCGCTACGAGGCGGCCGCCGCCGGCGTGCGCCCCGCCGAGGTCGTGGCCGCGGTCCTCGAGCACCACCCCGTCCGCTGAGCCCTCCGATGGACTGCCTCGCCGCGCTGTGCCAGACGCGCCCCGCCCTGGGCGACCTCGACCGCAACCTCGACGCCCACCTCGAGTGGATCGAGCGCGCCGCCGAGGCCGGCGCCGACCTGGTGCAGTTCCCCGAGCTGTCCCTGACCGGTTACTTCCTGCGCGACCTCACCGCCGACGTCGCGCTGCGCCTCGACGACCCGCGCGTCCGCACGCTGGTCGCGCGCTCGAAGGACCGCAGCCTGGTCTTCGGCCTGGTCGAGGAGGGCGACGACCACCGCACCTACAACAGCGCGGTGTTCGCCGAGGGCGGCGAGATCCTGCACGTGCACCGCAAGGTCCACCTGCCCGACTACGGCATCTTCGAGGAGGGCCGCTACTTCGCCGCCGGCGAGCGCTTCGAGCCGGTGAGGAGCCGCCTCGGCCGCTTCGGCCTGCTGGTCTGCGAGGACGCCTGGCACCTGTCCTCGGGCTGGCTGCACTTCCTCGGCGGCGCCGACGCCCTGCTCGTGCCCTGCGCCTCGCCGGCGCGCGGCGTCGACACCGAGGGCGAGGAGCTCGGCTCGGAGCACGCCTGGAAGACCCTGACCTCGGCGCTGGCCCTGTTCTTCCAGTGCTGGGTGCTGCACTGCAACCGGGTCGGCTTCGAGGACGGCGCGATGTACTGGGGCGGCTCCTCGGTGGTCGACCCCTTCGGCCACCGCAGCGCGCGCGCCGCCGGCGAGGTCGAGGACCTCCTGCTGCAGCGCCTGGGCAGCGACCCGGTGCGCCGCGCCCGCGTCTTCGCCCCGCTGCGCCGCGACGCCAAGCCCGACCTCGTGCGCCGCCACCTCGCGCGCCTGCTCGAGGACCCGGACGCCCTGCGCGCGCCCGCGGCCGGGGAAGAGGGATGAGCGCGCTGCCGCCCCCGCCGGGCTGCAACGTCGCCCTCGCCGAGCGGGTGCTGACCGCCTTCCTGCGCGAGGAGACCGGCAAGTTCGGCATCGAGCGCGCGGTCATCGGCCTGAGCGGCGGCATCGACTCGGCCCTGGTGCTCGAGCTCGCGGCCCGCGCGCTCGGCCCGGCCAACGTGCTCGCGGTGGCCATGCCCTACCGCACGAGCAGCCCGCTCAGCCTCGAGCTGGCGCGCGAGTCGGCGGCCCACGCCGGCACGCCGCTCGAGGTGGTGGACATCACCGCGATGGCCGACGCCTTCATCGCCGCCGCGCCCGGCCTGGACGCCGACGACTCCCCCGCCGGCCGCCTGCGCAAGGGCAACCTCATGGCGCGCAGCCGCATGATCGTGCTCTACGACCGCTCGGCACGCGACGGCGGCCTGGTGCTCGGCACCAGCAACAAGACCGAGCTGCTGCTCGGCTACGGCACGATCCACGGCGACATGGCCTCGGCCCTCAACCCGGTCGGCGACCTCTACAAGAGCCAGGTCGTCGCGCTGTCGCGCCACCTCGGCGTGCCGCCGCGCATCGTCGAGCGGCCGCCGAGCGCCGACCTCTGGGAGGGCCAGACCGACGAGCAGGAGCTGGGCTTCACCTACGACGCGGTGGACGCGCTGCTCCACCTCTCGGTGGACCGCCGCCTGCCGCGCGCCGCGCTGCTCGAGGCCGGCTTCCCCGCCGACTTCGTCGACCAGGTCGCGCGCCGCGTGCGCGCCAACCAGTACAAGCGGCGGCCGCCGGTGATCGCCAAGCTGGCGCACCGCACGGTCAACCTCGACTACCGCTACGCCCGCGACTGGGGCGTCTGATCAGTCCTCGAGCAGGCGGCGGCAGATCGCCTCGAGGTCGGCGGCGGCGAGCTCCTCCTGCGTGATCGGGCCGAGCTGGCGGAAGCGCAGGTACTCGGCGAAGCTGCTCGCGGCCTTGGCCTCGGGGCCGAGCGCGGCGCGCGGGGCCTCGCCCTCCTCCCAGTCGTCCTCGCGCATCAGCGCGCGGCGCGCCCGGCGGCAGATGCGGATCGTGCCGCTCAGGCTGCGGATCGTGCGCTCCTGGCGCTCCGGGTCGCTGCCCGGGGCGCCCTCGTGGGCGCGCAGCCGCCGCTCGGCGATCTCGAGGACCGACAGCAGCGATTCGACCCGCGCGAGCAGCTGCTTGCGGTAGGCCGCGTCGTCGAACATGCCGGCGGGGTTCGGGGGAAGGGGTTCGTGCATCTCCAGGACGGACATCGGGGATGGTCCGTCCGAAGACTACCCCATGGGGCTGCCCCCCACCGGGTTTTCGGGCCCCCTCGGCGGCCTCAGTAGGCCGCCAGGCAGCGCTGCAGGCGGAATTCCTGCCGGTGGTCCCAGCCCTCCAGGGCGGCGCCGAGGCGATCGGCCGTCCACGGGTCGCCGAGGTGGCCGACGGCCATCAGGGCGTGCGCGTTGCGCGCGGCCAGGGCGGGCGCGTCGAGGTCCTCCTCGAGGGTGTCGAGGATGCGGCGCAGGGCGGCCTCCTCGCGGGCGAGGCCCAGGGCGCGGGCGGCGGCCCAGCGCACGCTCGGCGCCTCGTCGGGATCGAGCAGGAGGTCCACGGCGTGGCCGGTGGCCTCGGCGTCACCGATCAGCGCGTAGCCGGTGGCCAGGCCGCGGCGGGTGTCGGCCTCGCGCAGCGCGGAGGCGGCGACGCGGTCGAGGACGTCCTCGGCCTTGGAGCCGCCGAGGTAGCCGGCCGCAGCACACAGGTAGCCGGCGAAGTCGGCGCCGACGCCCTTGCGGCCGAGCAGCGTGCCGAAGTCGGAGACCACGGCGCCGTCGCCGTAGAAGGCGAAGCCGAGCGCCAGGGCGCCGCGCAGGCGCTCCTCGTCGCGGCGCGGGTTCTCCAGGCTGCCGAGGCCCTGCTGCTGCCAGGGATCCTGGTCCGCGCCGGAGATCAGCTCGGCATAGATGCCGTCCATCAGGCCGGCCGCGCCGGAGAGTCCGGCGGCGAAGCCCCAGGCGGCGTGCAGCTGGCGATGGTGTCGCACCGACTCGCGCTGCGCCTCGAGCAGCTTGGCCGCGCCCGCGCCGCCGATGCGGCCGGCGGCGAGCAGGCAGTAGACGCGGGTCTGCAGGTCCCCGCCGGCGGCGAGGCGCTGGGCGATGCCGCCGAGGGCGCCCGGGTCGCCGAGGCGGCCGAGGGCCTGGGCGGCGGCGCGCTGCACCGCCACGTCGCCGTGGCCGAGGCGCTTGACCAGGAAGCCGGTGGCCGAGGGGTCACCGATCGCGCCGAGCGCCCACAGCGCCAGGCAGCGCACGCGGCGCGAGGAGGTCGCGGCGGTGCGCTCGAGCTCCTCGGTGCGGGCGAGGAGCAGCGGGACGAAGTCGCGGCTGCCGTGCAGGCCGGCGGCCCACACCGCGGCCTGGAGCAGCTGCTCGGCCTCGCCGAGCAGGCGGTCGGCGCGGAAGTCGCGCTCGAGCACCTGGGCGAGGAGGATGCGCGCCTCGGGGCGGCGGCTCAGGCCGAGGCCGAGGATCGCGAAGCTGCGGTCCCCGGTGCTGCGCCCCGGATCGGAGGCGCGCTCGCCGAGGGCGACCAAGGCGGCGTCGTTGCCGAGCAGTCCGAGGCCGAGCAGGGCGGCCTGGCGCACTTGCGCGATGGGATCGTCGGCCGCGCCGGCCAGCGCGGAGGCGGTGGACTCGACGCCGCAGCGGCCCAGGGCCAGCGCGGCGGACTCGCGCAGCTCGGGCAGCGGCGAGCGCAGCGCGCGGAGCAGCAGCGGGACGGCGTCCCCGGTGACCGTGGCGCGGGTCAGCGCGCCGGGACGCGCGCCGTAGCGCTCGTCGTCGCGCAGGAGGCGCTCGTCGGCGGAGGCCCCGCCGCGCCACAGCGCGCCCTGCTCGTGCTCGAACCAGAACTCCCAGCGCTCCCATCCGTCGAACAGCACGCCCTCACGGGCGCGGGCTTCTTCGGTGAGCACCTCGTCGGCGGGGCCTCGGTAGGCGCCCTGGACCAGCGGGGTCTCCTGGGGGAGCGGAGCGGCGAGGAGGAGGGGGAGCAGGATCAGAGCCATGGCATGCGCCGGCGCGGACGGAACTCGTCCGCAGTCCGGAGTCCTCCATCGGCCGTCCCGGCGGCCTGCCTGAAGCCCTTCCCTCCCCGCGCGCGGGCCTAGCGCCCGGCCGAGGCCCAGGTGCCCTCGAGCTCGATGAGCGGGGCCGTGCCGACGGCGTAGACCTGGTGGCTCCCCACCGCGCCCTGAACCACGCGCACGCCGCCGAGGTCGATGACCTGCAGCAGGCTGCGGTGCATCTGGGTGCCGCCGACCGAGCCGGTGTCGCCCTGCTGCGCGACGAGCAGCAGGTGGAGGCCGTCGCTCAGCACCTCGACGTGCAGGTTGGGGACCTGGGTGCCGAAGACCTGCTCGGTCAGCACCATCTTCTCCTCGACCGGGAAGTAGCCGGCCGGCGCGTAGCGCACGGAGAGCGGGACGAAGCCGAGGGTCGGGACGTCGATGGCGCCGCGGTAGGGCTGCTCCGGCGCGGCCGGGCCCGACCAGCCCACCCCGCCGTGGTCGGGGTCGAGGTCGAGGGCGGTGGTCTCGAGCGAGCGCAGCACGACGCCGGTCTCGTCGAAGACGGTCCAGCCGAGCAGCAGGCCGAGCTCGTCGTCGATCACCAGTTCGACCGAACCGTAGCCGTAGCGGCTGGTCGCGCGGTGGCGGGTGGCGGCGCGGCCGGCCACCTGCTCGGAGCCGGGCAGCACCTCCCAGACGAAGTTGCGCCGCACCCGGCTCTCGTCGCCGCGGTGGAGGTCGCGGTAGTGGACGAGGTAGCGCTGGCGGAACTCGTAGGCGGCCTGCCACTCCACGCTCGGCTGGTTCATCCCCTGCGAGCCGGGAGCCTGGTGGCCGAGGACCTCGAGCTGGAAGCCGCCTGCGCCGTCGGCGTGCAGGGCCTCCTCGAAGACCTCGTAGCGGCCCTCGGCGTCGCGGACGCGGAACAGGCGCTGCTGGGTCAGGAGGAAGTCCTCCGGCGGGAGGACGATGGGCAGCTCGGCGCGCGAGGGAGCGCCGACGCCCTGCCGGCTGCCGCCGGCGGCGAGGTCCAGGCGCGCGCCGGCCTCGGTGGAGGCGGCCGGGTCGGCCTCGCCCAGGCAGGAGCCGAGCAGGCCGGCGAGGAGCAGCGCGGCGAGGCGGAGGCTCACGACCGGCCCTCCAGCGAAGCGCCGAGCGAGGCGGCGAGGGACCGCGCGGCCGGGTCGAGCTGGGCGGCGCCCACGCGGACCGGGACGGTGCCGGCGCGGAAGGAGTCGCGCAGCGCGGCGCGCTCGTAGTAGGCGAAGGCCGGCTCGGCCTCGAGCGGACGCTCGCCGCCGAGGAACAGGAAACCGAGACCGAAGGCCACCAGGACCGCGGCGGCGGCCGCCAGGCGGCGGAAGTGCAGCAGCGGGCGCGGCGCGGCCTCGGCGCGCACCGCGGGCGCGACCCGGTCCCACAACTCGGCGGGCGCCTCGACCCGCTCCTCCAGCCCCATCGCCACGCGCTGCCAGAGCTCGTCCGGCGCGCGCACCCCGCCCAATTCCCGGAGGGAGGCCTCCAGGTGCTCGGGCAGGTCGACGGGTTCGGGGTGGGATTCCATGTGGGGGTGGGGTCAGGCCTCGGCGGCGGGATCCTCCCCCTGGCGGGAGAGGAAGTCGCGCAAGGCGGCGTGGGCGCGGTTGAGTCGGGACTTCACGGTGCCGAGGCTGCACTCGAGCGCCTCGGCGATCTCCTCGTAGCTGAGCCCCTCCATGTAGCGGAGGACGAGCAGGGAGGAGAAGCGGGGGTTGATGCTGGCCAGGGCCTGCTGCACCGCGGCGACCGATTCCCGCTCGGCGAGGTGCGCGACGGGGTCGGTGCGCTCGACCTCGGCGGGGGCCGAGGCCAGCGGGTCGGCCTCGCCGGAGGCCAGGACCGTGGTCACCGAGCCGCGTTGCCCGGTGAGGCGCCGCCGACGCACGTCGATGGCCGCATTGACCGCGATCCGGTAGACCCAGGACGAGAACCGGCTGCGGAAGGCGAAGTCCCGGATGCGCCGCGCCAGGGTGATCAGGGTTTCCTGGGCCGCGTCCAGGGCGTCCTCTTCGTTGCCGGTGACCCGCAAACAGACCGTGTAGATCCGACTGCTGTAAAGATCGTAGAGCTCGCGGTAGGCCGCCTCGAAGGCCGCCCCCTTGGCTCGCTGGCACCGCTCGACCAGCTCTCGGTCAGAATCAGTCAAGGGTGTGCGGAGTTTGGACGGGGCCGAGGTGGAGGGAGTTCCAGGAATCTGGTGACCGGCCCAAGCCTAGCCGGGGCAAGGGCTTGGAGCAAATCCGCCGGAGCCCGACCAAGGATGCCGGAAATGAGGACCGCCGGTCTCCGAGGAGACCGGCGGTTCCGGGGAAGCCCTTGCCAGACAAGGGCTTGCGGCGATCAGCCGCCGAGCAGGCCGACGACGTCGATGCCGATGATCGTGTCGTCCTTGGTGAAGGAGCAACCGGGCATGCAGATCGCGCCGGGCTCGGGGTCGCAGCTGGCGTCGGCCACCACGTACTTCACGCGGCCCCCGCCGAGGTTGGCGATGGGCACCAGGGTCTGGACGCAGATCTCGTCGGCCGTCCCGCTGTTCGCGCCGGGGTCACCCGGCTCGACCGGGACCAGGCCGCCGCTCTTCTGGCCGGTGCCGCTGCCGCCGTTCACGTTGCCCGCACCCAGGTCCTGGAAGCCGGCGTGGGTGTGGCCACCGGAGGGAAGGGATCCCATGGCCTGCGCGGTCTCGGCGAACTCGATCTCCGCGAGGTAGCCGCCGGTGTGGGTCAGCTGCACCGAGGCGCCGAACTGCGACTGGTCGACCACCGCGACCGCGCCGAAGGCGATCGAGGCGTGCTGGTCGAACCAGCTGCTCGGGATGCGAAGGCGCAGGCGCTGAGCGTCGAAACCGCTCATGCCGGTCGGCTCGCGGAGGTTGTCGACCAAGTAGGGAAGCAGCTCGCTGAAGCCGTAGACGCGGTCGGAGAACTCGAGCGCCTTGTGCAGCTCGAGGGCGTGGACGCGGTCGGAGGTCAGCGCGAAGAACTCGAAGACGAAGTCCGGTCCGGCCTGGTAGACCTCGAAGGCGAAGGAACTGGCCGGCGCGGGAAGACTCTGGGCCGACTCGAACACGTTCGGGTCGGAGCCGAGGAGGAACTCCTCGAGGTCGTTGCGGCCGTCCTGGTCCGGATCGGCGGCGTTCGGGTCGGTGCCGAGGCGCAGCTCGAGGATGTCGTCCAGCAGGTCGCCGTCGGTGTCGGCGAGGGCGACGTGGTTGGAGGCGTTGGCGGCGAGCTCGGCGGTGGACGGAACCAGCGCGAGGCCCGCGGCGATCGCCGCGCAGCCGAGGCCGGTCCGGGGGATGGGTCCGAGGCGCATGGGGTTCGGGGAGGGAGGGACGACTCCCGTGGAGCCACCTTAGCACGACTGCGGAACTGCGGGCGAGCGGGCGCCTCCATCCCCTCCTAAGACCCGGCGAGCAGCGGAGTAACGGGTTTTCCGGCGGACCGCGCCTTCCCGCCTCCGCGCGGAACGGGTATCCTGCCCGCCGATCGCGTGCGCCCATAGCTCAGCTGGATAGAGCGGTTGCCTCCGGAGCAACAGGCCAGGGGTTCGAATCCCTTTGGGCGCACCATCCCAAGCCCTTGTTCTTGCTGGCCTTAGGAGCCCCGTCCCAGGGACGGCACGGCCCGGCCGGCGCGGCCCTCCTCCCACCCTTTATGTTGGAGAGGCCTTCCCTCCCCCCTTCAGCCCGCCCCCAGCCATGGCCTCCCTCAGCCTCCTCCTGGCGCTCTCCCTCCAGGCGCCGGCCCTCCAGTCCTTCCCCGTCGACGCCGGCGTCGTCCCGCCCAGCGCCTTCCAGCCCCCGGCCGGGGTGTCCGTCGCCGCGAGCAGCGACGGCGGCTGGAGCTTCGCCTTCCAGGACTACGCGCTCTACGACCACGACGGGAACCCCTCGACGCTGGACGACGCCGTCCTGCTCAACGGCAACGTCTTCCTCGATCCCTTCGAGATCGACCTCCGGCTCGGCGGCACGCCGCAGGTGGACCTGTCGAACACGATGACCACGCGCGTCGCGCTCGAGGTGACCGGCCGCTACGCCGCCGGCTTCTCCGAGACGGTCCCGCTGGCCTCGGTGCCGCTGCCGCTCATCCCGATCGTGGCCAACACGGTGGACGTCGAGCCCGTGCTGCTCCTCTTCGTCACCGTGTCGGGGCAGGTCGAGGCGGGCTTCCGCGCCGGCTACCTGCGCGAGGCCTCGTGGCGCATGGGCGTGCAGTACGACCGCGGCTCGGTCAGCACCTACGCCACGCCGGCGGACCTCGCCGGCCAGCCCTCGACCCCCGAGGTCTCGGGCAACCTGGCGGTCGGCGCCGAGGTCGCCGCGCACGCCGGCATGGCCTTCGTGCCCTGGATCTCAGGAGTCCCCACGGTCGGTCCGCTGGTCGCCGGCAGCGTCTCGCTCGGCCTCGACGTGCGCCCGCTGGCTTCCCCGTGGTGGGAGCTCACCGCCGGTTTCTCGGCGATCTACGGCCGCTACGACCTGGTCACCGGCCCGACCGTCTCCGGCACCCTGTTCGGCCCGTCCACGGTGACGCTGGCCTCCGCAGGCGGCGCCAACACGGGCAGCGGGACCGGCGCGGCCTCGCGCTGGGCGAAGACCTACTCGTGGTCGGCCAACGCCTCGGTGCAGGACCTCGGGCCGTCCGCCGACGGCAGCGGCGACCTGCTCGTGGTCGGCGCGCTCGGCCTGGCCGACGGCTTCCTGCTGCAGCTCGACGAGCGCGGCACGACGAGCTGGGCCTTCGAGGTCGACCGGATGTTCGACGCGGTCGACGTCTCACCGGGCGGGGACTTTTTCCTCGCCGCGAACGGCTCGACCACCGGCGGCGGCCGGGTAATGCGCCTCGACGACCAGGGCGCGGAGGTCTGGGAGCGCGTGCTGAACGGCCTGGCCGGCGTCGAGATGATCGACGTGGCGGCGACCGCCGACGGCGGCGCGGTGGCCTGCGGCTCG
>CAYFGE010000015.1:0-70299 GCA_964342475.1 uncultured Planctomycetales bacterium | reverse complement strand
TGCGGCTCGACGCCTCCGGCACGCTGCTGTGGGCCAATACCTACGGCGTCTCCTACAACGAGGGCCTGCGTCGCGTCTGGGAGATGCCGAACGGCGACCTCCTCCTCGCCGGATCGGGCAAGTGGAGCGACTCGCTCGGCCAGGTGGCCAATGCCAACGGCGTGGCCCTGCGCCTCGACGCCAACGGCGCGGTGCTGTGGTCGCGCGCGCTCGGCACGACCGGCGTGGACGTGGTCGAGAGCGCCTGCCCCGCCGGCGACGGCCTGCTGCTCGTCGGCAGCGTCGACGGCGAGGAGAACGCCGCCTGGGCGGCGCGCCTCGACGGCAGCGGCAACCTGCTCTGGTCGCGCGTGCTCGCCGGCGAGGAGCGCGGCGGCGCCTTCGACCGCATCGGCGGCGACACGCCCTGGGACGGCCTGCGCGGCGCCGTCGCGCTCGGCGGCAGCGTCGCCGGCGGCGACGCAGGGGCCGACGGCTTCCTGCTCCTGGGCGACACCAGCCTGGGCGCTGACGCGGACGCCTGGGCGCTGCGCCTCGGCGGGCTCGACACCAGCGGAGCCCTGCTGTGGTTCCGCGCCTTCCGCGGCCCCGAGGAGGACTGGCTGACCGCCGCGACCCCGACCGCTTCCGGCGGCGCGCTGCTCGCCGGCGCGACCCAGTCCTGGCCCGCCGTCGGTGGGGGCACGCAGCTGCTGCTCGTCCACGCCTCGGCGCAGGGCGGCGGCCGCACCGACCGCAGCCTCGGCGGCGACGACCTGTGGGAGCTGGCGCAACAGAACGGCACCGCCGGCGTCGCTTCCGTCCCTCATGGACTGGTCGCGACGCCGGCGGCGTTGACCGCCGACCCGCCCTTGTTCCCGGCGACGTACACGCCGGCGACTCCGGGCGAGTCGACGATCTCCGAGTGAGGCGGATCAGCCGACGACGGCCGACACCATGTTGGTCGCCGTGCAGCTGCCGACGTCGAAGGCCTGCAGCCAGATCGTCCGACCACTCAGCGAAGCCGGCACGTTGCCGGTGAAGCTGGCGTTACCCAGCGCGTCGGCCGGAAGGATCGCCAGGCGGACGATCGGCTGGCTGAGGTCCAGGGTCACGCTGCCGCAGGGACCGGCGGGCACGGTGCTCGGGCCGGGGCCCACCACCGAAGCCGCGAAGCCGACGGCGTTGGCCGGCGTCGCGCCGGTGACGCTCAGCGTGGCCTGCTGGCCGCCGACGATCGGCGAGGTGCTGAGCTGCGGACCGCCGCCGCCCGGCGTCATGTAGGTGTTGAAGCCGATGCGCCAGCCGCAGTCGGCGTAGCAGCCCGGCGCGTTCAGGTAGATCAGCTCGGGGTAGGCGGGCGTCGCCGGCGGCGCGGCGTAGGTGCCGGTCATCCACAGGCCGGTGCCGGTGCCCTGCCATTCGATCAGGAACAGGTCGCCGGCGTTGAGCTGGATGTTGGCCGACGAGGTGTCGAGCCAGCCGATCTCGGTCGAGCCGGTGCTGTTCGTGTAGCTGCCGGACCACACCACGGGGTTGGTGCTCCAGCCACCGCCCATGCGGATGCGCAGGTCGATGGTGGCGCCGACCGGGCCGGCGCACTCGATCTCGAAGCCCTCGAGCTGACCGGCGATGCCGCAGCGCACGTCGGTCTGCCAGACGAGGAAGTTGGCGTCGCCGTTGAAGCTGGCGCCGCCCATGCCGGGCGGCGTGTTGCTCGCGAACGGGCTGACCTGGTCGAGGGTGCCGACGGCGCGGCCGGTGTGGAGCGGCTGCGCGGCGACCTGGTCCTTCGGCAGCAGCTGGTGGGTGACGACGTCCTGGGCGAAGAGGGGCGCCGCGGAGAGGGCGGCGCAGAAGACGATGGAGATGGCTCGCATGGGCGGCTCCGGAAAGGGGGAAGAGGAAGCGCCGGCCGTGACGGCGGCCGACGGATCCAAGCTATCCCGGGGAGCTCGTGGCGAGGGGCGAAATCAGGCGGGGCGGGCCGACCGGAACTCGCCGTGCCAAGCCGCGAAATCTTCCGCCGGGAGGGGCCGCGACCACAGGTAGCCCTGGCCGATCGTGCAGCCGAGGTAGCGCAGGCAGTCGGCCTGGTCCTGGGTCTCGACGCCCTCGGCCACCACCGGCAGCTCGAGCGCGCGAGCGAGCTCGATCACCGTCTGCGCCAGCTTGCGGCTGCGGTCGGAGCTCGTGATGTCCGAGACGAAGCTGCGGTCGATCTTCAGCTCGGTGACCGGCAGGTGCCGCACCGAGGAGAAGGTCGAGAAGCCGGTGCCGAAGTCGTCCACCGAGATGCCGAAGCCGGCGGCGCGGAGATCCTTGAGGACCTGCAGCGACTCGGTGCCCTGGAGCACGGGCGCGCTCTCCGTGACCTCGAGGATCACGCGGCTCGGGCAGACCCCGGCGTCGTCCAGCATGCGGAGCAGGCCGGGCAGGAACTGCGCGCTGCTCAGTTCGTGGCCGCTGACGTTCAGGCTCAACGGGAGCGCGGGTTCGGCGGCGGCGTAGGCCAGGCCCAGCTCGGCGAGGGCCGCGCGGCGCAGCCGGACGCCCAGGTCCAGGGCCATGCCCCAGTCCTCGGCCGCGCCGATGAAGTGGACCGGGCTGACGGCGCCGAGTTCGAAGGAGTGCCAGCGGGCCAGCACCTCCGAGCCGACCAAGGAGCCGTCGGTCAAGGAGACCTTGGGCTGCCACTGGACCCCGAACTCCTCGGGGGCGTGGTCGAGGGCGCGCCGCAGCACGGCCGGCAGGTCGATGCGGTTGCCGGCGCTGGCATCCTCCTCCACCGACCCGATCAGGATCGAGTGCGGCTCCGCCCACAGGCGGTACTGCGCCATGGCCTCGAGGGAGAGCTGCGCGCCGCGGCTGCTCCCCGCCAGGCTGCGGATCACCGCACCGGAGGCGTAGAAGATCGAGGCGTTCGGCAGGTGGACGCCCTGAGGCGTCTCCATCGGGGCCTCGAGGATCGCCTGCGCGCGCTCGAGGTTGGCGCGCAGGTCGGCCTCGAGCTCGGCCGCGGCGCGTTCGCCGAAGCAGATGCCGAAGAAGCAGTTGCCCAGCTCCCCCACGCTGCTGGCGCCGGGGAAGGCCTCGCGGAAGCGGCGCGCCATGGCGGCCATGGCCTGGTCCCGTAGCTTCCAGGGGAGCAGGGCCAGGGTCCGCGTGCACTGCGGGAAGGCGACGTACACCTGCCTGTGGGCGGTCTCGGCCAGGCGCAGGTAGCGGGCGTGGCTGCAGAAGCCGCCCGGATCCTGCGGACCGTCCGCCTCGATCTCGGCCGCGTGCTCCACCTCCGCGAGCAGCCGCTGCACGGCCTGGAGCAACTGGTCCGGGCTCCAGGGCTTGCCCAGGAAGTCCTGCACCCCGCGGCGCATCGCGCGCAGGAGGTTCTCCTTCTGCTCGTAGGCGCTGAGGATGAGGATGGGGGTGCTCCGGGTCCGCCCGGAAGACCGGATCGCCTCGATCAGGGGGAAGCCCCCGAGGTTCGGCATGTTCAGGTCCGTCAGGACGAGGTCGTACTCCTTGGCCGCGAGGAGGCTGATCGCGGCGACCCCGTCCTCAGCCGCATCGACCGAGTAACCCTCCAGCTCGAGGAAGCGCGCAAGGTTCGAGCGCAGGCGGTCGTCGTCCTCGACGACGAGGAGTTCCGCCGGACAGGGAGGAGGGTCTTCCGAGAGGGAGCGGGGATCGGGCATGGGGAGACGCAGGAGGAACCCGGGGAGAGTGGGGAGGAGGATCCCTGATCCTGCGGACTGGAGTCGGAGGATCGTAAACCACCAATTCGCCTCCCGCAGCCGGAATGCGGGACTTTGTCCAAGAATGACCGGGCCTGACGGCGGCCTCCACGCTCGAACTGTCTCATTGCCGGACACACCACCTCGGCTTTCCGGAACCCACGCCTCCCCCTCCGGCACCCTCTCCGCATCCTGGGGTAGGCTTCCCCGCAGCTTTCCGCCCCGCGCCGCGAAAGGACCATGTACGGCCTCGTCAACCAGTCCCTCCTCGACTTCTCCCGCTCCGCCCACCCCGGTATCGACCTCCACGGCGAGATGGAAGAAGCCGGCCTCATCCCGGCAGAGGGCTTCGACCCCTTCCAGGCCTACGACGACGAGGTGACGCTCGGTCTCGTCGGGCACATCGTGACGCGGACCCAGTGCGACCTCGCTGATTTCCTGCGGAGGTTCGGCATCTTCTGGCTGAGCGAGACCGCTTCCTGCCACTACGCCGAGCTGCTCGAGCTCGCCGGCGGCGACATCGAGTCCTTCCTCGGCAGCCTGAACAGCCTGCACGACCGGGCCCACGGCATCTTCCCCGGCTACCGCCCGCCGAGCTTCCGCACCGAGGGCAGCTTGGCGGACGACGACTTCACCGTCTACTACTCCTCCCACCGCGAAGGCCTCGCCCCCTTCGTCGTCGGCCTGCTCCTGGGAGTCGTCCTCCGTTTCGACTCCGACCACGTCGTCGCGCACACCGGCACCTCCCCCTCCGGCGAGGAGGTCTTCACCCTGCGCAAACCGGTGGCCCCCTGAGATGGGGCGCGGCCTCTCGGCCCCCGCGCTGGAAGCGGCCTTCCCCTTCCACTTCCGGCTGGACCGGGAGTTGCACGTGGTCGAGATCTCTCCGCGGATGCGCAAGCTGATCACGGAGATCGAGGTCGGCCGCAGCCTGGTGGAGGACTGGATCCTCCAACGCCCCCACTTCAGCGCCCCGACCTTCGACGGGCTGTTCGACTTCCGGCAGTCCACCGTCAGTCTGGCCTCGCGTCACCGGCCGGACCTCGAGTTCCGCGGCCAGTTCGTCTTCTGCGGCCCGGACGAGGAGCGGCCCGAGGAGGCGGTCTTCCTCGGCCGCCCCTCGGCCACGGAGCTCAAGCGCCTGCTGGGGCTCGGGGTGACCCTGGCCGACTTCGCACCGCACGACGCGCAGGCCGACCTGCTGCTCGCCCTGCGGCGCCAGGAGGTCCTCTACGAGGAGCTCGAGCGGCGGCACGAGGACCTCGAGGTGGAGACGCGGGCCAGCCGCTTCGCGCGGATGCTCCACTCGCCGCCCTCGCTCGAGGCGCTCTTCCTGCGCATCGCGGAGGGGATCGCCGACCTGCTCGACCTCGAGGACATCGTCATCTACCGCCACCAGAACCAGCTCCTGACGCAGGTCGCGGTGGCGGGGACGGACTCCCCCGCCCTCCAGATCCTCGCCCAGCCGCTGACCCTGCCGCTCGGCAAGGGGGTGGTCGGCACCGCGGGGCTCGAGCGGCGCACGATCCTCCTGGACGACATCACCGAGTTCCCCGGCTACGTCGGCGACTCCTTCGGCGGCCGCTCGGAGCTGTGCGTGCCGGTGGTGCTGGACGGCCAGCTGCTGGGGGTCTTCGACTCCGAGTCGAAGGAGACCGGCCGCTACTCCGGCGCCGACCGCGCCGCGCTCGAGGAGTTCGCTGCGATCGCCGCGCCGATGATCGCGGCGGAGATCCGGCGCCGCCGGGCCGAGGAGGTGATCCTGCGCGAGAACCAGCGCCTGAAGCACCGCAACCTGGCCTTCCAGGCCTCCTCGCACGAGTTCCGCACCCCGCTGGCGCAGATCTCGTCGACCCTGGAACTCATCCGCCGGCACGGCGAGCGCATGGAAGCTGCGGAGGTCAGCGAGCTCCTCGCCGACCTCAGCTCCCCGCTCGGGCGGCTGGAGCGCCTGTTCAACTCGATGCTCGCCCTGCAGCGGCAGGACAGCGGCGCGCTGGACCAGGCCGAGGTCGAGAGCTTCTGCCTCAACGAGCAGATCCAGCGGGTGGCCGCCGACTGCCTGCGGCCCTACGGACGGGAGTTCGACCTCGTGCTCGACCTGCCGGAGCAGCGGGTGATCGTGGAATCGGACCCGGAGTGGGTCGCGCAGATCGTGGTCAACCTGCTCACCAACGCCGCGAAGTACTCGAGGGTGGAGACCCCGATCCGCCTCGAGCTCACGCTGCTCGGCAGCGGCCAGGTGGCGCTCGAGGTCAGGGACCACGGCATCGGGATGAGCCAGGACGAGCTGAGCTCGATCTTCGAGCCGCACGTGCGCCACGACGCGGCCATCGCCATGGCCGAGGGGACCGGCATCGGGTTGAGCATCGTGCGCGACCGGGTGAACGACCTCGGCGGGCACGTGACCGTGCGCAGCGCCCCCGGCCAGGGCACGACCTTCCGCGTCACGCTGCCGTTGAACCGCGCCGACGGCAACGCCGCCTGAACGAGGTGCGGGGCGGGGCGCTCGCGCGCCCCGCCCCGGGGATGGTCCGTCGGGAGGACGGATCAGTAGCTGCGGTGCATCAGCTCGACGTCGTAGTCGCCCGTGGCGTCGTGGCACACGGCGCAGGACTCGACGCCCGACATGCTGGTGTTCACGTCGGCGTGGGCCTCGACGTAGGCCGCGTCGTGGCACGAGGTGCAGGCGTTGCGCCAGCTGCGGGCCGGGGCACCGGAGGTCGGGTGGCTGCGGTCGGCCGGCTCGATCCACGCGGTGTTCGAGTCGCCGTGGCAGACGTTGCACTCCTTGACGCCGCCGACGAAGGTCGGGAAGACGACGTGCTCGTAGGTGTGCGGACGCCAGTTGTCCGGGTAGCCGCCCGGGCCGTAGCCGATGACCAGGAAGTCCTCCGGCGCGGACAGGTCGCCGCCCATGTGGATCTTGTGCAGCATGTGGCGGAACTCGATCGGCGTCCCCTCCGTGGCCGGGGCGTTGCCCGCCACGTACTGCGGCCGGTCCTCGCTGCCTGCGGTGCCGTGGCACAGCACGCAGGCGAGGTAGCCGCGACGGCCGGCGCCGTGGAACATCAGCTGCTGGTGGCAGCCGAGGCAGGAGGCGTCGGAGTCGATCAGGGTGTACTCGTCGAGCGTGGCGGCGTCGCCGAACAGGACGTCCTGCGAGGCGGCCTCGGCGGCCCAGCGGTAGGTGTTGGTCTCGCCGCTGAGCACGTGGGTCACGGTCTGGTAGCCCCACAGCGCGACGGTGTAGGTGCCGTCGGCCATCGGCAGGCCGCTCCACTCGCCCCAGGTCGCGTCGAGGTCGGGCGAGTCGTTGAGCGCGGCCGGGAAGTCGTCCGGCACCACCCAGTCACCGGTGTAGCTCACCACCACCGAGCTGCCGGCCGGGAAGCTCGCGGCGGCGAACTCGGTGACCACGCCGTTCGGCGCGTCGAGGGTGTAGTCCACGCCCAGGGTCTGCTCGGTCAGCGTGGCGAAGTCGAGCGAGGCGCCCGCCAGCTGGTTGTAGTCGATCGTGTCCTGGAAGAAGACGCGGTTGCCGTCGACGTGGGCCACCTCGTGGAACTCCTCGTCGGCGCCGCCCGGGTCGAGGACGACGACGTCGTCTCGCGTGAACACGCCGCCGGCGACCACGTCCACGTAGTTGCGGCCCGCCTCGCCCGCAGCGGCGAGCGTGCTGCCGACCGAAGTGCCGGTCAGCAGCCAGACCGTGGTGCCGGCCTGGGCGGTGTCCCAGATCGACGGGTAGGCGACCGCGAAGGCCTCGACCAGCGTGTCGTTCGACGACTGGCCGACCTGCTCGAGGTCCACCGAGATCGGGATGTTGCTGACGTAGGTCGGGCCGGCGCCGACGCCGTCCCGCGGCACGGAACCGCTCAGGACGATGTTGCGGTTCTCGACCGGGCCGGCGACCACGACGCTGAAGGAGTTCAGGTCGGTGGCGGCGACCGGGTTGCCCGCGTCGTCCTCGATGGTGAAGGTGACCTGGACCTTCTCGCCCGGGTCGAAGGTGCCGTCGCCGTCGTTCGTGCCGGCCTCGTCCACCGAGGTCACGGCGAAGTTCAGGCCGGGGTTGACCGTGGGGTCGAAAGCGGGTGGGTGTGGCTGTCGCGCACCGACCAGGCGCCCGTCTCGGGGTGGCAGGCCGCGCAGAAGTCGTTGCTCGACTGCGCCGGCATGGTCACGCCGTTCGAGGTGTAGGGCAGGTCCCAGTCGACGTCGTCGTGGCAGGAGCCGCAGGTGTGCATCTGCGGGTTGGTGTAGGCCAGGTCGCCCTGGGCCGGCGCGGCCAGCGGTCCGTCGCCGTCGGGGTCGCCGTGGCACATGTCGCAGCTGATCACGCCGGTGCGGATCGTGTCCTCCTGGGACTTCTGGTCGCTGGTCAGCGAGCTGTAGCCGAAGTCGCGGGCGGTCGGGTAGGACAGGCTCGGCCAGGCCGGGAAGGCGATGTGCGAGTAGTCGTGGATCGAGTCGCGGTGGCCGACCACCTGGTAGGGCTGCGGCGTCGCGTCGTAGTTGCGGCTGCCGTTGGCGTTGGTCGCCACGCCGTTCACGGAAGGCAGGTGCTCCCCGTTGTGGATCTTGTGGATCATGACCGAGAAGTCGATCGAGACCCCGGGGGTGCCGCCGGCCGCGCCGGGCGAGTTGCGGTCCTCTGCGCCCGAGGTGTGGCACAGCAGGCAGTAGGTCAGGTCGCGCCGCGAGCCGCCGTGGGCGCGGAACTCGGTGTGGCACTGGAAGCAGTTCTCGTTCGTCGTGACCTCACGCGAGACCAGCGTCGAGGCGTTGCCGATCAGGAAGTCGAAGGTGAGGTTGCCGGCGTCGCGGTAGCGGACGTCCTCGATGTAGTAGTAGCGGTAGGCCTCGAGGCCGACCGTGTAGGTGCCCGCCTGCAGCGGGAGACCCTGCAACTCGTCGTCGAGCACGCCGAAGGAGGTCGTGTCGTTGAGCGGGGCGGGATAGGTGGCCGGGATCTTGACCGGGAAGGTGTAGGTGTAGGTGCCGTCCCCGTTGTCCACTGCGGCCGAGGCGACGTCGTTCTGCCGCTCGATCAGCGCGTTGTAGTTGCTCGTCGGACCGGACACGATCGCGCGCAGCGCGTCGAGGTTCTCGATCGGGATGTCCGTGCCGTCGTCCTTCTTGACCGTGAAGGTGACCTTGATCTTGTCGCCGACCTTGAAGTGGCCGGGGTCGCCGACGAAGGAACCGCCGGACAGGCTGACCACCGAGATGTTCAGGCCGGGCAGCAGGTCACGCCGGCCGAGCTGGGTGTCGGTGCTCTCTCCGGGAGGGCCCTGGGCTCCGTCGTTGCCGGGGAGGCCGTTGTCGCCTTCGCAGGAGGGCAGGGAAAAGAGCAGGAAGGTGGCCGGAAGGAGCGTGAGCAACCGGCGGATGGATCGTCGCGGTGAGTTCGCCATGGCTGAAAGGCCTCGGGGGTCGTTTTCAACGTGGCGGCGGTTCCGAGGACGCACTCCTCGCGGGAGTCCGTCCTCGGCGCTGATCCTATCGGCCGCTAAGTCCATTCCCTCCCCCCCTATCCATGACTTTCCTATGACGGAATAAAGCAGTGCGCTTTGGCTGATTCCCGCAAGTCGATTGCCTGTATCGGGAACTTAGGAATGTGCTGTCGGTTGTCGACGGGAAACGGCCGGGATTCCCCGCCCGAAGCCGCGCGCCTTGCCGTCTTGGTCGGCCGGGGAGATGAGCTAGTCAGAGCGGGTCTGCCCCATGTCCCTCGTTTCCTC
Source organism: uncultured Planctomycetales bacterium (assembly GCA_964342475.1). GTDB lineage: Bacteria > Planctomycetota > UBA1135 > UBA1135 > UBA1135 > J029. Next base: position 60,836 of record CAYFGE010000015.1, on the reverse strand, counting down.
GCCCTTCCCCTCGCCGTCGGCGCTCACCCTCCGCTCCACGGCGCTGGACGCGGCGCGCTGGATGCGGATCCACGGGAAGCGGGCCGTGGCCGTGGTCGAGGACGAGCGGCCGGTCGGCCTGGTGACGCAGCGCACGCTGGTCGCGCGCGTGCTGGCCCGCGGCTGGGACCCCCGCGAGGTGCTGCTCGAGGAGCTGTGCCAGGACCCGATCGTCACCGTCCCGCTCGGCCACCCCGCCGCCGCCTGTGCGCGGCGCATGCGCGAGCACGGCACCCGCTGGCTGGTGGTGGTCGACCCCGACGGCCGCCTCGCCGGCCTGCTCGACGTCGAGACCCTCTTCCGCCGGCTCGCGGCGGAGGTGGGCCGCCTCGACCGGCTGGTCGGCCGGGTGCGCTCCCGCCGGCCGAAGCCGCCCGACCGCAGGGAGGCCGCGGCGGACGGAGAGAGGGAGCTCGGCGATGCCCGCTAGGTCGCTCCCCCACTTCGGCACGGTCGAGGCCGAGGCCTCGGCCGCCGAGGCCGCCCGCGTCATGGCCCGCGGCAACTACTCCTGCCTCGTGGTCACGCGGGGGCCGCGGGCCGTCGGCCTGCTCACCGACGGCGACCTCACCATGCGCGTGATCGCCGAGGAGCGCAGCCCCGAGCGGACCCGCGTGGCCGAGGTGATGAGCTGCCCGCCGGTCAGCGCCAGCCCGGACCAGTCCTTCGCCGAGGTGGTCGAGCGCATGGCGGCGGCCCAGGTGCGCCAGCTGCCGGTGGTGGAGGACGGCGAGCTGCGCGGGCTGGTGTCGCTGGACGACCTGGTGGAGATCCAGGCCGGCGACCTCGACGACTTGGCGATGGCCGTGCGGCACGAGATCTGGCTGACCCGCATCGGCGAACCGGACCCGCTGCGGGGCGAGGACCAGATCCGGCGCCAGCTCGGCTGGTTCCCCGGCGACCGCAGCGCCTCGGAGTGACCGGGCGCTCAGCCGGCCAGCCGGCTGGACCACCCCACCAGGCCGGCGGCGGCGGCGAGCAGGACGACCCACATCACCAGCGCGCGGCGCGCGTTCCGGCGCGAGCGCGAGGCCTCCCACCAGGTCCGCGGCTGGATGCCCTGCGCCAGGAAGACCGCCACGCCGGCCAGGTTCACGCAGATCACGTTCACCGCGAGCAGCAGCAGGGCGCCGAGGGCGCCCGGCTTGCCGTGGACCAGCAGCATGGCGTGGGTGACCAGCGGCGGCAGCAGCGCCACCGCCACCATGACCCCGACCAGGACGGCGGAGACGCCGGAGGTGAAGGCCAGGGCGCCGGCGGCGCCGGCGGCGAGGGCGAGCAACACGTCGCTGACCTCGGGCCGGGTGCGCGCGGCCACCTCGGCCGCCTCGGTGTCGATGAAGGGCAGGAAGGCGGCCGCTGCGGCGACCACGAAGGCCAGCGCGAGGCCGCCGAGGTTGGTGCGCAGCGCGCGTTTGAGCAGGTCGGCGTCGCCCAGGGTGGTGGCCAGCGCGAGGGCCATGTTCGGGCCGAGCAGCGGCGCGATGACCATCGCGCCGATCACCACGGCGACGTTGTCGCGGCCGAGGCCGATCACGGCGACCAGGGTCGAGAGCACCACGGTGGCGACGAAGACCCCGGTCGGCTTCACCTGGTCGCTGAGGTCCGCGTAGAGCTCCTCGCGGGCCACCCGCGCCGGGCTGCGCGCCGGCTTCTCCTCGGCCGGTGCGGGCTCGGGCGCGGGCGGCCGCGGCAGGGCGGCCTCGACCGCGAAGACCACGGCGCGGAAGGCCGCGGCGCCGGCGTAGCGGGTCTGCAGCGGGTCGAGCACCGCCTCGACCTTCTCGGCCGGGACCAGGCAGCGCAGCACCGCGCGGTCCTCCTCGAGGTGGCTCCACGACCAGGTGGCGCCGGCGGCGACCAGCTCCTCGGCCTCGGCCCTCCCGTCGGCGGGGACGACGATCTCGAGGAAGCGGTCGGCCATGGCGGGTTCAGTCCTCGAGCGCGGCGCGCAGGTCCTGGGGGCGGTTGGTGGTGATCCCGGTCACGCCGAGGGCGATCAGTTCGCGCGCGCGCGCGGCGTCGTCGACGGTCCAGGCTGCGAGGTCCAGCCCGCGCTCGCGCAGGCCGGCGCGCAGCTCCTCGGTGAGGGCCTCGGGCCGCCCCTCGGCGTCGAGGCCGTCGGCCAGGCAGCGCTCGAGCGTGGCGAGGACCTCCGCCGCGCCGGGCTTCCAGCCCTCGCCCTCGCGCTCGAAGTCCGTCAGCCAGTAGGCCTTCACCGGCGGCATGGTGCGCTTCGACTCCTCGACCGTGCGCGCGTCGAAGGCGATCACCACGACCTGGTCCACCCGCAGTCCGCTGCGCCCGAGGGCGGCGCGCACGGCTGGAACCGTCTCGGGTCCGCCCTTCAGCTCGACGTAGATCCGCCCGTGGCGCGGCACGGTGCGCATGACCTCGAGCAGGGTGGGCAGCGGCTCACCGCGCCAGCCCGGACCCTTCCAGGCGCCGTACTCCAGCTCGCGCAGCTGCTCGAGCGTGCTCTCGGCGGCGGCGCGGTCGGCGCCGGCGGTGCGCTTCGTCGTGCGGTCGTGCAGGCAGACCAGCTCGCCGTCGGCGGTGAGGCGGAAGTCGCCCTCGATGGCGTCGGCGCCCTGCTGCCAGGCGAGGCGGAAGGCGGCGAGCGTGTTCTCCGGGGCGTCGGCCGAGGCGCCGCGGTGGGCGATGAGCTCGTACGGGCGGTCGTGGTCCATGCAGCCGGCGGACAGGAGGACGAGGAGGAGAGCGAGGGCTGGCCGGAAACGCGGCATCGGCACCAGGATAGGATGCCGCGCCGTGTTCGCCCTCTTCCTCGCCCTGGCTCCCGCCCCGCAGGAACCCGCGCCCGCGCCTGCGCCGGGGAGCGGGCTCGAGGTGCGGAGCGCCGACGGCGGATGGAGCCTGCGGCTGGGAGGCAAGCTGCAGTTCGACCGGGCACGCGGCACGGGCGAGGTCCGGCGCTCCCGCCTCGACCTGCGCGGCCGCGCCGCCGGACTGCTCGACTGGCGGGCCAGCGCCGACTTCCGCCAGGACAGCGGCGCCGAGCTGCGCGACCTCTACCTCGAGGTGGAGACGGGTCCGCTGGGAGAGCTGCGCCTCGGCCACTTCCGCCAGCCCTACGGTCTGGAGAACCGCGGCAGCTCGAGCGGCTTCACCTTCTTCGAGCGCTCGGTGGCCAACGCGCTCAGCCCGGCCCGCGACGCCGGCCTGATGCTCCACGACCGCTGGTCGGACGGCACCTGGGCCGTCGGCGCCTTCCGCGAGACCCACTCCGACGCCTTCGGGGTGGACTCGGGCGACGCCGCCGACCGCTCGCTCAGCGGCCGGGTCACCTGGCTGCCGCTCGACGAGGAGGACGGCGCCCGCCTCGTGCACTTCGGCGGCTCCTTCCGTCACCTCGACCCCGACCCCGGCGGCTTCGCGGTGGACGAACGCCCCGAGGCGCACCTCGCCCCGAAGATGATCTCGGCCGCCTTCGCCGCCGACCGGGTCGAACAGCTCGGCCTGGAAGCGGCGGCCGTCCTCGGCGCCACCTCCGTGCAGGCCGAGTGGCAACGCGCCTGGGTCTCCGCGCCCGGCGGCGGCGGGCCGGAGCTGGACGGCGCCTACGTCCAGCTGGCCCACACGCTGAGCGGCGAGGTGCGCGGCTACGAGCGCGGCGGCGGCGTCTTCGGCCGCGTCGAGCCCGCCGCCCCGCTCGGCGAGGGTGGCGGCGCCTGGGAGCTCGCCGCGCGCGTCTCCCGCCTCGACCTCGGCCCCGCCGGCAGCCTCGAGGTGCTCTCGCTGGCGCTGAACTGGTACTGGGCCGAGAACCTCAAGCTGCAGTGGGGCTGGTCCGGCGCCGAGGGCCCCGACGGAACCCTCGACACCTTCCAGTTCCGGCTGCACCTCGACTGGTGAGCCGGCCGCTCACTTCACGGCCTTGACCTGCACCCCCTTGCGGTCGGCCTCGACCGCCTGCTTGTAGCGCTGCTGGCGCTCGGCCTGGTTGTTGTCGTTGAGCAGGAAGACGTTGCTCAGGTAGCCGTCCCCGCCGCCGCCGCCCGGCTCGAGCGACTGCTGCGGCATGTCCTTGCTCTCCAGCCGCTGGCCCTGGGCCATCGCCAGCAGGGTCTCGCCGCGGAAGAAGGCGTAGTGGCCGCCTTCCATCTTGGCGATCACGGTCGCCGCGCCGCTGACGCCGTCGGCCACGAAGACGCCGCGCGGATCGGTCTGCCCGATGCGGAACTCGCCGCTGGCCGAGCCGACCACGCGCACGTCCACGTCGCGCAGGAAGCGCTGGTCCGAACGGGCCAGAGCCTGCACCCGGAGGGAACCGGCCTGCGGGTCCTCCTTCACGCGCAGGTCGAGCTCGCTGACCAGGACCAGGCCCGAGGCGTGCAGCTCGTCGCCGCGGCAGATGACCAGGTAGGCGCCCGGGTCCTCCAGCGCGAGGTCGAGGGCGTGGGTGCGCGGCAGCAGGTCGCCGCCGCCGCCCAGCTCGACGGTGCGCCGCAGCTTCGGCGCGATGCCGGCCAGGTTGACCTCGGTCACGCGGGACAGGTCCTTCTCGCGCAGGTAGAGGGTCATCAGGTCCACGGCGTAGACCAGGACGTCGGCCTTCGCCACGTTGCGGAACTCCAGCTCGAGGCGCACCGGCTCGCCGGGGCGGGCGGTGGTCACCTCGGGCAGCCCGATGCGCTTCTCGCGCAGGTCGAGCAGGGTCTCGCGGGCGTCGCGGAACTGCTGCTCCACGCGGGCGTAGTACTCCGCGGCGCGCGCCACGTCGCGGCGCGCGTGGAAGACCTGCCCGAGGATGTAGAGCGCCAGGTCACGGTTCGGCGACGGCCGCGCCACGCCGCGCTCGTCGGGGTACTCGGCCGCGGCGATGCCCTCGAGCAGGCGCACGGCCTCGTCCTCGCGGCCCAGCGACCACTCGGCCACCGCCCGCGTGTAGAGGAAGGCGTCGGTGAACTCGGGCCGGGTGAAGCGCCCGGCCAGCTCGCCGGCCAGCGCCGAGGTGGTCTCGTAGTCCTCCAGCTCGAGGAAGGCGCTGACCAGGTTGAGGCCGGCATCGGCCGCCAGCGGGTCGTCCCCGTAGAGGGCGAGGAAGGTGCGCAGCACGCCGATGCCGCGCATGCTGAGCTGGGTGCGCCCCAGGCCGGCGCGCTTCAGGCTCGGGTCCTGCCGCGCGGTGCGCGCCGCGACCAGCAGCTGGTCGCTCAGCGCGAGCTCGGCCTCGACCACCACCGGCAGGTCGGGGTACTCGCTCCACAGGCGGTGGAGCACGGCGAAGGACTCCGCCGTCTCCCGGTTGCCGGCCAGCGCGCCGGCCACCTTGAGGTCCTTGCCGAAGGTCTCCTCGACCACGGCGCGGAAGATGAGCAGCGCGCGCTCGAGCTCCTCGAGGCGCCGATAGGCGCGGCCGATGGCCAGCACGCGCTCGAAGCTCACCGTCAGCTCGGGATCCTTCTCCTTGAGGACCTCGAAGAAGCGCACGATGGCGGCGGGGTCGTCGCGGTCCACCGCCAGGTAGAGCAGGCTGGTGGCCGCCTCGCGCAGCCGGTCGCTGCGCAGCTCGGCGCTCCACTCGTCGGCCAGCGCGCGCAGGGCGCTCCACGCCCCTTCGGCGTCGCCGTCCTGGAAGCGCGCCTGGCCGAGGTGGAACAGCTCGTCCGGCGTCGGACGGTACTCGTCGGGCGGGGCCGCGCCGCGATCGAGCACGGCGAAGTCACGCGGGGCCGACAGCGCCAGGAGGTCCGGACGGTAGGCGCTGCGCAGCGCCACCGGCAGCACGCGGTAGTCGCCCGGCACCGCACCGACCAGCTCGAACTGCACCCAGCCGGTGCCGGCGTGCTGGCCCACCTGGAACTGGAGCACGCCGTCGCGCTCCTCCCAGGACTGGAAGCGCCCGGTGACCGTCTCGCGCAGCACCCGCGTCCCCGCGGGCAGCGGCACCTCGAGCAGGAGGTAGTCCCGCTCCTCGGGCGGATCGTCGCGCCGCACCCCGCGGTAGTACTGCACCTCCATGCGGCCGGTGGCGCCCTGCGGCAGCGCGCTGAGCGTGTTGCTCCAGCGCTGGCGCCCGTCGTTCAGCACGCCGAATCCGGTCGGCACGGCGCGGCCGGCGTGGCGCGGAGCGGCGGCGAGGAAGTCCGCGCGCGTGATGACGAAGTCGTTCTCCTTGCGCTCCTCGACGCGGTCGGTGAACCCACGCAGCACGGCCGCGAAGTGGGCCGCGCCGCGGCCGCGCACGGCGAGCTCGACGCGGACGCTGCGGCTGCCCTCGGGGAGCAGCTCCTCGAGGGACAGCTCGGGGGCTTCGGGCCCGAGGGCCAGGACCTGCTCCGCGCCGCCGCCGACGCGCACCGCCACCTCGAGGCGGCCGGTGGCCGGGACGACCTCGCCCTGGTGCTCGGCCAGGGCGGCGACCGCCCAGCCGCGCGCCCGCGGCGGGAACCACGGCCGGCGCGCGAGCAGGTGCTCGGCGGCGGCGGCAGCGGCCGGGTGCTCGGGCGTGGAGGCCTGCAGGGCCAGCAGGGCCAGCGCGGTCATCTCGAGCGGCGAGCGGTTCCAGGCCAGGTTGTCCTCGACCGGGCAGCCACCGCGCCCGGCTTCGAGCAGCGCGGCCAGCGGCGCGGCCAGCTCGGCCGCCATCGGCCGCCGCTCCATCTCGACCAGGGCCAGCGCGGTGTGAGCCAGGCCGGCCGGCGACAAGGAAGCGCGCGATCGGTGCAGGCGGTTGGCGGCGGCGAAGTCGTCGCGGCCGTGGGCGGCCTGCGCGTGGACCAGCATGGCCTTCAGCTCGAGGGCCTGCTCGCGCGCCGCGCGGAAGTCGGCGTCGAGGCGGGCGAGGCCGGCGTCCACCGTCGGCGGCGGAACCGAGAGGCCCGCGCGCTTCGCCCGCGCCAGGGCGAGCATCGCCGCGGCGGTCGACTCGGCGGAGGGCTCGGCGTCGAGCGAGGCCCACGCCCAGGCGCCGTCGGGCCGCTGGGCGGCGATCACCGCGGCGGCGAGCGACTCCCCGCGCGCGCGCAGTTCGCGCGCCTCGGCCAGGTCCCGGCCGCCGGCGGCCTCGAGCTGCTGCAGCAGCGTGGCGACGCCGAACAGCTCGCTGCTCAGGTCGGCCAGCGTGGCGGGCCCGCCCCAACCGATCCTGCGGTACGGGAAGGACTGCCCCAGCGCCTCGGTGAGCAGCAGGCGGTCGATGCCGTGGCCGACGAAGAGCTCCAGGCTCGGGTGGCGCCCGGCTCCCTGGGGCAGCTCGAGCTCGAGCGTGGTGCGGTCGGTGAGCAGACCGGAGGCGGCGTCGGCCACCTCCACCCCCCACGGGCGCACGGGCAGGCGGAGCGTGACGGCGTCGCGCAGGCGGCTGTCGCCGTAGTCCGCCTCGGCCTCGAGGATCAGCACGAGCGGAGCGCCGGCCTGGACCGGCTCGAGCGCCGGCAGGGTCAGTTCGGCCACGCCGCCGGCGCCGATCTCGATGCTCTCGAGGGCCATGGTGGTGGCGTCCTCACCCTCGTAGGCGCGCAGCAGGACAGAGGCCTGACCGGCGAGACCGGACAGGTTGTGCAGGCGCGCCACGAGGCGCGGGCGGTCGCCCTCGACCAGCGCGCGCGGGGCGCGCAGCTCGACGAAGAACTCGGTCCGCGAGGTGAAGACCTCGCGCTGCTCGCCGAGCAGGGTGCCGTGGCCGACGCCGCGCGCGGTGATGCGCCACTTCGTGCTCACCTCGGGAACGGCGAAGGAGATCCGCGCGCGCCCGTCGGCGCCGGTCTGCACCGCGGCCGACCAGAAGGCGGTCACCGCCGGGGTGCCCTCGGGCGGCCCGGCCTTGCCTGCGCGGCCGCCGCGGCCGCCGCGCAGGCCGCCGGCACCGCCGCCGATGCCGACGGAGTCGTTCCAGGCGCCGCTCTCCAACCCCTCGTCGGCGACGTAGCCGAGCTGACGCAGGCGGCCGCGCGTCTCGGCGGGCGCGTTCGGCGCTGCCGTCCCCGGCGCGGCCGGCGCGAGGCGCGCGCCGGGCGGCACGGTGTCGCCGGGGCCGCGGAAGGCCAGCTCGCGGCTGGCGGACTTGTCGAGCTCCTCGAGCGCGTCGCGCAGGAGGGTCTCGGACTCGACCAGCTCGGCCAGGCGCTCGGCCTCGTCGAGCACGGCCTGCGAGATCTCGCGCGTCACGCCGTCGTAGCGGAAGGTGCAGGTGGTCGAGGTGCGCAGCGCGGCGTCGCGGTGCGTGCCGGTCTCGAACCAGCCCCGCAGCGCCGGCGTGCGGTCGCGGTAGAGGTCGTAGAGCGTGGCGTCGACCACGCCGACCGAGACCTCGGCCTCGACCGGGCGGCCGAGCTGGTCGGTGACCACCACGTCGGCCCAGGCCTGCTCGCCGGGGGCGTAGACCTGCTTCTCCGGCTCGACGCGCACGCGCAGCTCGCGGCGCACCTCGAAGTCGGCGCGCGCGGTGAAGAACTCGTTGCCGCGCATCATCGCCGCGGAGACGGTGAAGTTCGGGAAGTGCTCGTGGCCGACCTCGAGGGCCAGCGCGTTCTCGCCGCCGCCGAGGCGGACGATGCGGTAGCCGAGGATCTCCTCGCCCTCGAAGGTGAGCAGGGCGAGGCCGGCGCCGGCGCGGTTGTGCAGGTTGGCGCGCAGCGTCTCCCCCACCTCGAGCTCGGCGTCGTCGACCAGCAGCCGCAGCCGCACCTCGTCCTCGGCGCCCGAGACGAACAGCGTGCGCTCGGCGAAGACGGTGTTGCCGAAGCGGTCGGTGCCGAAGGCGCGCAGCAGGTAGTCGCCGCCGTCCGCCACCGAGACCGCGAGCTCGGCGCGGCCGAGCTCGACGGAGGTGTCGAAGTCCTGGCGCGAGACGCGGGTCTCCACCACGCGGCCGCGCTCGGCGGTGCGGCGCACCACCTCGAGGCTCATCTTTCGCGCCACGGGCTCGCCGGCGGGCGAGGTGGTCGTGACCGAGACCGGGAAGCTCTCGCCGGCCAGGACCACGTCACGGCGCACCTGCACGAGGGCGCTGAAGCCGCGCGTCGCCAGCCACACCGCGGTGCGCGCCTCGGCGCCCTCCTCGGGCAGAGCGGCGTGGAAGAACAGGGAGGTCTCCTGCGCCAGCTCGCGCGTGGGGAAGCGGAACTCGGCCGCGCCCTCGGCGTCGGTGACGAGCTGCTCGCGGCGGCCGTCGGGCAGGGCGAGCTGCAGCCGCGCGCCGGCGACGGGCTCGCCGTAGGCCCAGGCCGCGCGCACGGACAGCACGACCTCCTCGCCGCGGAACACCACGTCGCGCTCGGCCTCGAGGCTGAGCCGCACGCGCGGCAGCTGGTACTCGGCCACGGTGAAGCGGCCGGCCACGGCGAGCTCCTCGGCGGCGCGCAGGACCAGCTGGTAGTCGCCGACGGGCGCGCGCTCGGGGAGGCGGAAGCCGCCCGCCACGGTGCCGAAGGCGCTCAGCGGCGCCTCGCCGCGGCGGATCGTGCGGCCGCGGGCGTCCAGCACGCTCCACTCGACCCGGCTGCCCTCCTTCACGGCGTAGCTGCCGGCCTCGACGTGGCGCAGCACGGCGCGCCAGCTGACCTCGTCGCCGGGGCGGTAGGCCGGGCGGTCGGTGTAGGCCACGCCGCGGGCGCTCAGGCCCTGGGCCAGCCCGAGCCCGTTCAGCCCCAGCCCCTCGGCGGCGCAGTGGCCGTCGCGCACGGCGAACAGGCGCAGCCAGTCCACCTCGCGCAGGCGGTCGAGCGCGAGGCGCGCGACGCCGTCGGCGCCGGTCTCGAGCTCGTGGAACTCGGGCGGACCGCCGTCCGCGCCGGGAAGCGCGAGCAGCACGTCCACGCCAGCGGCCGGCTCGTCGAGGCGCATGTCCTGCGCGTAGACGAAGACCTCGCGGCGCGAGCTCTTCAGCACCACGTCGACGTCGCTGCGGACGACCAGGGTGGTCGCGCGCAGGTTCCCGGCGGAGACCGCCACGGCCCACACGCCCGGGCCCTCGACGCCCAGGTCGATGGTGCGCTCGAGGGGCAGGTAGTCCCGCGCGTCCTCGACCAGGTACTCGAACTCGTGCTCGGGAGCGATCAGGTCGAGGTCGAGGTCCTCGACCCGCCGGTGGGTGAGGTGCTTGCGGAAGTAGGCCTCGAGGTCGAGCGGGTAGACCTGCACGAGCAGCGAGTCGATGTTGCGCAGGTCGGCGCGCAGGGTGGCCGGCTCGTCGCTGCGCCAGGTGCGCGTCGTCTCGATCGACAGGTGCGGCCGGGTCATCACGACCAGGCGCTCGCGCGCGGTGCCGGCCCACCAGCCGAAGTCGCAGGCGCGGTAGGCCTGGATGGCGGCCTCCAGGTCGAGGAGCTCCTTCTCGAGCACCTCCCCGACGCGGAACAGGGCGGTGGAGGCCTCGTCGCTGCCGGGGTACTTCTCGCTCAGGCGGCGCCACTGCTCGATGGCGGCGCGGAAGCCGGCCGGGCGGCGCGGGTCGTCCTCCGGCAGGTCCATCACCTCCTCGACGTGGAGCTCCCCGAGGTCGAGCAGGATCTGCCGCGCGCGCGGGTCGAGCGGGTAGGCGACGAGGAAGGCCTCCCAGGTCGCGCGCGCCGCGTCGTACTCCTCGGCGCGCCGCTGCACGACGCCGATCTGGTAGCTGGCGTCGACGATGCCCTGCTGCGCGGCGCCCCAGTCCGGTCCGTTCGGGTGGCGGCGGGTGTAGTCGGTGAAGGTGGCGACGGCCGCCTCGAGGCGGTCCTGCCGCCACAGCGCCTCGCCCTTGCGGAACAGCGCGGTCTGGCGCAGGGCGGCCTCCTTCTCGCGCTCCTCCTCCACCTCGGTCACGCGCGGCGCGCGGGCGAGGAAGGCGTCGAAGGCGGCGATGGCCTCCTCGTCCCAGCCGCTCGCGAAGGCGCGCTGGCCGGTCTCGAAGGCGGCGGCGGGGGCGTGGCGGTGCGCCGGGTGGGCGGAGAGGAAGCGGCCGAGCGCGTCGATCGCCGCGCGCGCCTCGCCGGGGCCGTAGGTCTGCGCCACGGCGAAGGCGGCGTCGCCGGCCAGGTCGGGGTGCGCCGCGCGGACGGCGTCGGCGGCGGCAGCCAGCGCGTCGACGAGGTCCTCGAAGACCCGCCGCGCGTCGGCCGCGCGGTCGCTCAGCAGCAGCGCGTTGCCGAGGCGGTAGCGCGCCTCGTGGGCGCGCGCGCCGTCCTCGCCGAACTCGCCGAGGTAGCGCTCCCAGCCCTGCACGGCGGCGACCCAATTGCCCAGCTGCTCCATGCACTGCGCGAAGCGGAAGCGCGCCTTCTCGCGGTCGGCGGCCGGCGCCTCGAGCTCGAGGACCTGTGCGTACAGGTTCGCCGCGCGGGCGGGGTCGAGTCCGGCGTCGGGCTGCGCGCCCTCGGGCTCGACCGAGAGCGAGTCGGCGATGCGCAGGTAGACCGCCGCCAGTTCGCTCTGGCGCTCCGGCGCGCGCAGAGCGGAGGCGGCCTCCTCCCAGATGCGCTCGGCCTCCGCCCACTGGCCCAGGCGCCGGTGCGCCTCGGCGCGGTGGAAGCGGGCCTTGGCGGCCCACAGGCCGTCGGCGTGCTCGGTCTCGACGCGGCGGAAGCGCACGAGCGCCTCCTGCCAGTCCCCGGCGCGCTCCTGGTTCAGGCCCCCGAGGTAGGTCCACAGGCCGGCCAGCTCGGGCTCCTCGCGGAGGAAGCCGTCCAACAGGCGCTCGGCCTCGTCGTGGCGGCCGTGGAGCAGCGCCTGGCGGAGGACCTCCGGAATCACCGGAAGTCCTTCCAAGGAAGCGACTTGGGTCTCTCCGGAAGGCTCCTGGGCGGGGGCGGCGGCGAGCGGCGGGGCGAGGAGCGGGAGGAGGAGAGCGAGCGTGGCGAAGAGCGGCTGGGAGCGCATGAGGATCTCCAGGACGGTGGCCCGGTCGGAAGGCCAACGGTCCTACCCTACGGGGAGTTCGACAGGATGACGACGCGATGCCCTCCCGCCTTGGGAAGATGCTCGCCGGCGGCCTGTCCGCCCCCACCCGGAGGACCCCCTCCCGGCCCTTCCCTGGATCGATGACGCCCACCACCCCGTTCCTGACCCTGCTGCGTCTGGCCCTCCTGGCCGGCGCCGCCTCCCTGACCGCCTGTGGCTCCGACGCCGGCCACGAGCCCGAGGACGCTCCGGGCGAGGTCGCCACCCAGGTCCCGCCGCCGACGGTCGTGATCGACCCCGACCTGCTCGAGGCCTTCCCGCCGCTCGCCGCAGCCTCCCCCGCCGACGAGGCCACCGTGGCCCGCGGAGAGGCCCTGTTCCGCTCCACCGAGCTGTCGGCCGACCGGCAGACCAGCTGCGCCAGCTGCCACGTCCTCGACGACGGCGGGGACGACGGCCTGGCGCGCAGCCGCGGCGCGAACGGCGCCGAGGCGCCGCGCAACGCTCCGACCTTGTGGAACGTGGGCTCCTACGCCAGCTTCGGCTGGGACGCCCGCGCCGACTCCCTCGAGGCCTTCACCGCCGCCCACCTGCTCGACACCTGGGCCACCGGCCTGGCCGACGAGGAGGCGGTCGTCGCCGCGGCTGGCGGCGAGCTCGGCTTCGAGGAGATCGTCGGGGCGCTGAGCGCCTACCAGCGCAGCCTGGTCCGCCCCGCGCGCTGGGACCGCTTCCTCGGCGGCGAGGAGGCCGCGCTGACCGACCCCGAGCGCGAGGGCTTCCTCGCCTTCCTCGAGAGCGGCTGCGCGATGTGCCACACCGGCACCAATTTCGGCGGCGACGACCTGCAGATGCTCGGCATGGCCGACGACTGGCCCGGCCTCGAGGACCCGGGGCGCGCGGCCGTCACCGGCGACGACTCCGACGCCGGCATGTTCCGCACGGCGCCGCTGCGCGGCCTGCCCGACACCGGCCCCTACGGCCACGCCGGCAGCGTGGACGACCTCGGCGAGATGGTCCGCATGATGGCGGAGTACCAGCTCGGCGGCGAGCTCGACGACGAGCAAGTCGCGAAGATCGTGAACTGGCTGGAAGCCCTGCGCTGATCCGTCCCTCCTTGGGCTCCGCCCCCTCCTGAACTAGTCACCAGGATCCCCACCCCCCTCTCAGCATGAACAAGATCCTCCTGACCGGCGCCGCCTCGGCGCTCACCCTGGTCGCAGCCTGCGGCGGCGAAGCCACCAGCTTCGACCGCGCGCGCCTCGCCGCCTTCGGCGTGCTGCCCACCCACATGACCCACGCCGAGACCGGCCCGCCCAGCGCGGAGCTCGTCGCCCTCGGGGAGAAGCTCTACCGCGACGTCCGGCTCTGGGTGGACGACACGGTCTCCTGCAACACCTGCCACGACGTCGACGGCTTCGGCGTCGACAACAAGCAGTTCAGCGAGGGCGTCGACGGCCAGCTCGGCGGCCGCAACGCGCCGACCGTGTTCCACGCCGCCGGCCACCTGGCCCAGTTCTGGGACGGCCGCGCCGCGGACGTCGAGGAGCAGGCCAAGGGCCCGATCCTCAACCCGGTCGAGATGGGCATGCCGGACGGCGACGCGGTGGTCGCCAAGCTGAAGGGCATCCCCGAGTACGTCGAGGCCTTCGCCGGCGCCTTCCCGGGCGAGGACGACCCGCTGACCTACGACAACCTCGGTCGCGCCATCGGCGCCTTCGAGCGCGGGCTGGTCATGCCGGGCCGCTTCGACGCCTTCCTCGCCGGCGACGACGCGGCGCTGACCGCGGCGGAGATCGAGGGCCTCGAGACCTTCCTGGCCAGCGGCTGCGTGGCCTGCCACAGCGGCCCCTACTTCGGCGGCGGCATGTACCAGAAGCTGGGCCTGGTGAAGCCCTGGCCCGAGCTGAAGGACGAGGGCCGCTTCGAGGCCACCGGCAAGGAGACGGACAAGTACTTCTTCAAGGTGCCCAGCCTGCGGCTGATCACCGAGACCGGCCCCTACCTGCACGACGGCTCGGTCGCCGACCTCGGCGAGATGGTGCGGCTCATGGCCGCCCACCAGACCGGCATCCCGCTCAGCGACGAGAAGGTCGACGCCATCGTGACCTTCCTCGGCACGCTGAAGCCCTGACCCGGCGGGCGCGGCGCGGCGCGCTGCTCAACGGCCGAGGCCGTCGAGCAGCAGCGCCGTCTGCTCGGCCTGGTGCCGGCGGTAGCTGCCGGTGGCCGGGCTGGAGGCCGCCGGGCGGCCGACGTAGCACACGGGCAGCCCGAGGTCGAGCATGCGCGACTGGACGTGGATCCAGCCGCCCATGTTGCGCGGCTCCTCCTGCACCCAGATCAGCTCGGCGCCGTCGAACGGGGCGAGCGCCTCGCGCAGGGCCTTGCGCGGGAAGGGATAGAGCTGCTCGACGCGGACGACGGCCACGTCGTCGGCGCCGGTGTCGCGCCGCGCGTCGGCCAGGTCGTGGAAGACCTTGCCGCTGCACAGCACCACGCGGCGGATGCGCGAGGGGTCCTCGACGGTCTCGCCGATCACCTCGCGGAAGCGGCCCTCGGCCAGCTCGCCGACCGGGCTCGCCGCGCGCGGGTCGCGCAGCAGGCTCTTCGGCGTCAGCACCACCAGCGGGCGGCGCGCCGCGTCGAGGCCCTGGCGGCGCAGCAGGTGGAAGTACTGCGCGGCGGTCGAGCAGTTGGCGACGGTGAGGTTGCCCTCGGCGCACAGCTGCAGGAAGCGCTCGGGGCGGGCGCTCGAGTGCTCCGGGCCCTGGCCGTCGTAGCCGTGCGGCAGCAGCAGGGTCAGGCCGACGCGCTGCGCCCACTTCGACTCGCCGGCGACCAGGAACTGGTCGATCGGGATCTGCGCGCCGTTGACGAAGTCGCCGAACTGCGCCTCCCACAGCACCATCGCCTCGGGGCGGCTGGCGGCGTAGCCGTACTCGAAGCCGAGCACGGCCTCCTCGCTGAGCAGCGAGTCCCAGGCCTCGAAGCTGGCGCGCTCGGAGATGTGCGCCAGCGGCACGTGGTCGGCCGCCGTCACCTGGTCGCGGATCACCGCGTGGCGGTGGCTGAAGGTGCCGCGGCCGCTGTCCTGGCCGGACAGGCGGATCGACACGCCGTCCTCGAGCAGGGAGCCGAAGGCGACGGCCTCGGCGCAACCCCAGTCGAGGTCGCGCTTGCCGCGCACCATGTCCTCGCGGCGGTGCAGCTGGCGCAGCAGGTTGGGGTGGACGACGTGCCCCTCGGGCATCGCGTTGCTGCGGTCGACCAGGTCGACCAGCTTGGCCGCGGCCACCGCGGTGACCGGCGACTCGGCGTCGCACCAGTCGCCGGGGTGGGTCGTCGGCAGCACGAAGGGCTCGGCCGGGCCCTCCTCCTGCGCGTCGGCCTCGCGCGACTTCTCCAGCGCGGCGCGCAGCTCCTCGTCGTACTGCTCGCTCAGCGCCTCGCACTCCTCGCGCGTCATCGACCCGCGGCGCACCAGCAGCTCGATGTAGGTCTCGCGCACGGTCGGGTGCTGGGCGATCTTCTGGTAGAGCAGCGGCTGGGTGTAGGCCGGCTCGTCGCCCTCGTTGTGGCCGCGGCGGCGGTAGCAGACCATGTCGACCACGACGTCGGCGTTGAACTCGGCGTGGTAGTCCACCGCCACGTGGGCGGCCTTCAGCACCGACTCGGGGTAGTCACCGTTGGCGTGCAGCACCGGCGCCTGGATCATCTTGGCGATGTCGGTGCAGGAGTAGGTCGAGTGCAGGTCCTGCGGGCTGGCGGTGAAGCCGATCTGGTTGTTGACCACGATGTGGATCGTGCCGCCCGTGCCGTAGGCGCGCAGCGCGCTCATCTGCAGGGTCTCGGCCACCACGCCCTGGCCGGTGAAGGCGGCGTCGCCGTGGACCAGGATGCCGACCGTCTTGCGCCGGGCGGTGTCGCCGTCGCGGTCCTGGTGGCCGCGCACCATGCCGCAGACCACCGGGTCGACCGCCTCGAGGTGGCTGGGGTTGGCCGACAGCAGCACCTCGACCTGCTTGCCGCTCGGCGTCTCGTAGACCCCGCGCTGGCCCTGGTGGTACTTCACGTCGCCCGATCCCTCGGAGAGGCTGGGCAGCTTGACCGCCTCGAACTCGCCGAAGATGCGCTCGTAGCTCTTGTTCATCAGGTTGGCGAGCACGTTGAGGCGGCCGCGGTGGGCCATGCCGATCACCACGCGCTCGACGCCGTCCTCGGCCAGGCGGTCGAGGATCTCGCCCATCATCGGCACCAGCGTGTCGGCGCCCTCGAGCGAGAAGCGCTTGTTGCCCGGGTAGCGGGTCTGCAGGAAGCGCTCGAAGTTCTCGGCCTTGATCAAGCGGCGCAGCAGGCGGCGGCGCGCGCGCTGGTCGAAGACCTCCTCGTTGCGCCGCGGCTCGACGCGCTCGCGGATCCAGTGCTTCCGCTCGCGGTTGACCACGTGCATGTACTCGATGCCCCAGCGCCGGCAGTAGGTCTCGCGCAGCACCTCGAGGATCTCGCGCAGGGTCATCACCGGCTTGCCGCACATGCCGTCGGTGAGGAACTCGCGGTCGAGGTCCCAGATGGTGAAGCCGTACCAGCTCGGGTCGAGCGAGGGCAGCGGGTCGGGGCGGTACTCGAGCGGGTCGAGGTCGGCCAGGCGGCAGCCGCGCACGCGGTAGGCGTTGATCAGCAGCCAGACCTTGCCCTGCTTCTCGGCCGGGGTCAGGCCGGCGCCCTTGTCGTCGGCGTCGGTGCCGGCCTTGAACGGCGTCCACGGCACGCGCATGCAGCCGAAGATGTCGTCCCAGAAGCCGTCGGCGCCCTCGAGCAGCTCCTCGAGCCGGCGCAGCAGCAGGCCGCTCTCGGCGCCCTGTACGGTGCGGTGGTCGTAGGTGCTGGTCACCGTCATCACCGGCGAGATGGCCATCTCGGCCTGGTGCGAGGGCGACACGTAGCGCACCTCGGTCGGCACGCCGATGCCGCCGGTGGCGACGATCAGGCCCTGCCCCTTCATCAGGCGCGGCACCGACAGATGGGTGCCGAAGCCGCCCGGGTTGGTCAGCGAGACGGTCGTGCCGGCGAAGTCGGCGGCGGTGAGCTTGCCGTTGCGGCCGCGCTCCACGGCGTCCTGGTAGGCGTCGTAGAACTGCTTGAAGTCCATCTCCTCGCAGGCCTTCAGCGAGGGCACCACCAGGCTGCGCTTGCCGCCGGCGCCCGGCACGTCGATCGCGATGCCCAGGTTGACGTGCTTCGGCGTGACCTTGTACGGCTTGCCGTCGCGCTCCTCCGAGCGCGACTGGACGTTCGGCATCTCGGCGATGGCGCGGACCAGCGCGTAGGCGACCAGGTGGGTGTAGCTGGCCTTGCCCAGCGCGCGCACCTTCATGTGCGCGTTGAGCACGCGGCGGTTCTCGTCGAGGACCTTGACCGGCAGGGTGCGGACCGTGGTCGCGGTCGGCACCTCCAGGCTGTCCTCCATGTTGGCCGCGATGCGCGCGGCCACCCCGCGCAGCGGCTCGGCGACCTCCTCGTCGGTCTCGACCGGCCCCTTGGGCGCGGCGGGCTCGACGGCCGGCGCGGTGCGCTCGAACCACCGCGCCCACTCGGGGTCGACGGCGGCGGCGTCGCTGCGCCACTGGTCGAAGAGGGATTCGACGTAGCCGGCGTTGACGCCGAACTGCTCCTTGAAGTCGATGGGCATGGTGGTGGTGGCTGGGCCTCCCGGACGCGCGGCCGCGGGCGGCTGGACCCCGTCTCCGGGGTGGCGGCCGGCCTCGGCCGACCTTGTAGTTTCCCCCGCTTTCCGCGCGGGGTCAACCGAACACCGCCTCGTCCGCCCCGGACAGGACGGCGAGCCAGTGGGCCAGGACCACCGCGCCGAGTTCGAGCTCGCGCGGGTTGACCTGGTCGAGGGTGTCGTTGTCGCTGTGGTGGAGGTCGAAGTAGCGCGAGTCCTCCACCCGCAGCGAGCCCAGGCGGCAGCCGTGCTCGCGCAGGGGGCCGATGTCGGCCCCGCCCCCGCCCGGCAGGACGCGCTCGGCGCCCACCGCGGCCAGCGGGGCGCCCAGCGGGCGCAGCCGCTCCAGCACCCCGTCCGGCAGGCTCAGGGCGATGCCGCGCGGGGCGAAGCTGCCGCTGTCGCTCTCCAGGGCCAGCAGGTGGCGCTCCTCGGGGCCGTGCTCCGCGGCGTAGGCGCGGCCGCCGGCGAGGCCGTTCTCCTCGTTGGCGAACAGCACCACGCGGATCGTGCGCTCGGGACGGAAGCCGGTGGCGAGCAGCAGGCGGGCCGCCTCGATCGAAGCCGCGCAGCCGCCGCCGTCGTCGTGGGCGCCCTGCCCCTTGTCCCAGCCGTCGAGGTGGCCGCCGACCACGAGGACCTCCTCGGGCCGGGTCGTGCCGGGGATCTCCCCCATCACGTTCCAGGTGCGCGCCGGCGGCAGCATGCGGCAGTCCGACTCGAGCGTCACCGACTCGACGGAACCCGCGCGCAGCGCCGCGCTCAGCGTCTCGGCGCTCAGCACGCCGAGGGCCATGGCCGGCACCGGCGGGACGTCGTCGTCGTAGCGCAGCGCGCCGGTGTGCGGGGCGTCGTCGAGCGCGGTGCTCATCGAGCGCACCAGGGCCGCCACCCCACCGACACGCGCCGCCTCGGCCGCGCCGCGCGAGCGCTGGCCCACCGCGCTTCCGTAGGCCTGGAAGGTGGCGCGCACGGTCGGCTCCATCGGGCCGTTGAAGAAGACCACCTTGCCGGAGAAGGACTCACCGGACTCGGCGCGGGCGAGGAGGTCGTCCACCCCGGCCACCTCGACCACCGGCGCGGTGATGCCGCCGGGGGGAGTGCCGACCGAGCGGCCGAGCGAGCAGGCCGCCAGCTCCTGCGCGCCGAGCAGGCCGGTGTTCAGGGTGACGCGCTCGACCGAGCCGCGCACCCAGTGCTCGGCGAGCAGGGCCTGGCGGCGGACGTTCTGCAGGCCGGCGGCGCGCAGCGACTCCTCGGCCCAGGCGGCGGCCTCGGCGTAGCCCGCCGAGCCGGCCAAGCGGTGCGGCGCGCGCTCGCACAGGTCGCGGAGCAGGGCGAAGGCGCGGTGGTCGCGCAGGCCCTCGTCGAGCAGGGCGTCCACGCGGGCGGCGGCTTCCGCGACGCTGGGGAGACCCAGGTCGGCGGCGGGAGCGGGCGCAGCGGCGGAGGCGGCGGCGGGCGCGGCGGCGGGGGCGACGGGGTCCGACGCGGAACCGGCCGGCGCCTGGGCGCAGGCGGCGAGCGGGAGGAGGAGGAGCGGAGCGAGGAGGCGGCGCACGGAGCGCCGAGTCTAGCCCTCGCGCGTCAGCCGCAGCGGCACCCGCGCGAAGGGCGGGCCGCCGTCCTCCGGCGGGGCCGGCGGCTGGCTGACCACGGCGTTCACGCGGTAGCCGGGGCGCAGCGCGCGCAGCAGCACGCCCTCGGGCGGCAGGCGGTCGAGGGTCGCGCGGCCGCTGGCGTCGGTCATCCCCTCGGCGACCGGCACCGGCTCGACCTCGCCGCCGAGCGAGGACTGCAGCAGGGCCTGGACCACGGCGCCGTCCACCGGCGCGCCGCTGGCCTCGTCGGTCACCTCGAGCATCACCGCCCACTCGCCCTCGGCGCGGGGCTGCGGGATCGGCGCCACCTCGGTGCGCTCGGGGCGGCCGTGGCCGCAACCGGCGAGGAGGAGGACCGGGACGAGGAGGAGGCCCGCGCCGCGCATGAGGGGAGTCTAACCGCGGCGCGGGCCACCCCGGCTCAGCGCAGCTCGACCTCCGCCGGGCCGTCGGCGGTCCAGCGCGCGGCGCCCGCGGCGAGCGGCGCGCCGGCGGCGTCGGACAGCCACCAGCGGTAGTCGCCCTCGGGGAAGCCGCGCAGCTCCCAGCCCTCGCCGGTCTCGACGAGCACGGGCTCGAAGGGCTCGCCCAGCTCGAAGTCCGGCGCCACCACGAGCCGCGCCGCCGCCGAGCCGGCCGGCGCGCGCAGCAGCAGGACCGGGACGCGGCGGCGAAGGACGAGCTCGAGCGAGGGCTGGGCGGTGACGCGCAGCGGCCAGTGACCGGGCAGCTCGACGCGCAGCCGCTCGGCGCCGGCTGCCGCCGCGACGCGGGCGTTGCCGGCGGCGTCGGTCGGACGCCGCGCGCCGGTCGCCGGGTTCCACACCGTGACCCCGGCCAGCGGCGCGCCCGCCAGGTCGGTGCACCGCACCGCGCAGGAGGTGACCGCCGCGCCGACGACCAGCTCCCCGCCCGCCGGCAGGGCTCCGGCCTCGAGGCGTTCCCAACCGCCGCCGGGCAGGGCGACGAGCAGCTCGAGCGGCAGGCCCGGCGGCGTGGTCACAGCCAGGACGCCCTCGGCGTCGGTCGACGCCGCGCCGGGGAGCTCGGCGCCGGCGAGGCGCGCGCGGACCAGGGCCGCGGCGAGCGGCTGCCCGGCAGGCCCGACCAGGCGCGGCGCGCGCTCGTCCGCCGCGGGCCCCACCTCGAAGCGCGTGTCGCTCGGCACGGCGACGGCCACCGCGTCGATCCTCAGCGCGCCGAGGCCGAGGCGGAAGCCGCCCAGCCAGTCGCCGGCGGCGGGAGCGGACACGCGGAAGCCGCCCCCACCTCCCACCGGCGCGAGTTCCAGCCCGCCGGAGGAGGCGCGGAAGCCGCGCAGGGGCCGGGGCGCGTCCGGCGGGAGCTGCACCTCGACCGTCCCGTCCACCGGGACCACGAAGTCGAGGCCGGCGCGCTGCTCGCCCGCGCCGAGTTCGACCTGGCGCTCCTGGTCGGCGCGGAACAGCAGCTGGGCGCCGCTCGGGCGCAGCCCCAGGCGGTAGCGTCCCGCAGCCAGGCCGGTGAAGGCCCAGCCGCCGTCGGGACCGACCGCGACCGTTCCGCCGTACCAGCCGTCATCGCGCTCGAGCGAGACCTCGAGGCCGGTCCAGGGTTCGCCGTCCTCGGTCGACACCCGCCCGGCGAGGCTGCCGCCGCCGAGGCGCAGCGTGCCGAGGTCGAGGCCGGCGGGGCCGAGTTGGAAGGGGCCGACCGCGGTGCCGCGCGGCGTGCCGGTGGCCACCCCGAGGACGTGCCGGCCGAGCGGGAGCTCGAGCTCCTGCGGCCCTGCGGCGAGCGACCAGGCGTCGCTGCGGCTACCGAAGCGGTCCACGGTCCAAAGCTCCCAGTCCGCGCCGTCCGTGCGGGGCGGCAGGGTGAAGCGCAGCGGCGCGGTGCCCCACTCCATCTCGAGGGCGCCGTTGTCCCCCGGACGCAGGCTGACGCGGCGCTCGACGCGGCTGCCGTCGGCGGCGACCAGCTGCACCACGCCGGGACCGGCCGGCAGCCAGGGGCTGGCTTCGCCGGGCGTCCAGACCTGGCCGCGCTCGGCGCCGTGGCGCTCGCCGCGGTACTCGAAGAGGGCGCCATCGGCGAGTCCGGCGGGCAGGCCGCGCGCCGCGGTGGACGAGAACCAGCCCATCGGCGGCAGCTCGAGCTCGACGACCTCGGCCGGGTCGGGCGGGACCTCGAAAGGCAGCGGCTCCCCCTTCCAGCTGTCGGCCCACCAGCGCAGCAGGCAGGCCTCCCCCGGGGCGAAGCCGGCCGCCAGCGCCATCACGCCCGCCTCGTCGGAGACGGCGCTGCCCGGCACCCAGTCGTAACCGTCGCGCGTCGCCATGCCGCGGACGCCGGCGGCCGGGCTGCCGTCCGGCAGGCGCAGGCGCAGCGTCACCGGGACCGCCCGCCGCAGCCGGAAGTCGAGGCGCAGCTCGTCGCCGGCCACCGGGCGCAGGACCGGCTGCGTCGCCATCACGTAGCCGTCGCAGTAGGCGACGGCCAGCAGCGCGCTCGGCTCGGCGGAGACGTCGTTGCAGACGTAGCGGCCCTCCGCGTCGAGGCGCGCGCTGCCCGCCTCCTGCGTCCGGCCCTCGGCCAGGTGGAGGAAGCCGACGAAGCCCGAGCCGACCGGCTGGCCGTCCTCGTCGAGCACGCGGCCGTGGGCGGCGAAGGCGGGAGCGCCGGTCAGCACGAGCTCCTCGCCATCGGAGACCTCGTAGGCGACCTCGATGCTGAGCCCGGGCACCTCGCCGCAACTGACCGACATCGGCGCAGCGGTCGGGTGGTCGAGCGCGACGCGCCCCTCGTCGTCGGTGCGCCCTTCCCAGCGGAAGAACTTGCGCAGCAGGCGTTCGCGCCAGCCGAGCGACAGGTAACCGGTGTCGGAGGTGGCGGCGAAGACGTGGACCTCGACCCCGGCGAGCGGCTGGCCGTCGCGGCGCTGAACGCGGACGCGCAGACCCTCGGCCGGGCTCAGGGGCCACTCGGAGTCGTCGAGCGGGAAGCGCAGGTAGCGCGCTTCGCTGCGCCGACCGGGCAGCTCGGTCCAGGCGAGGTACTCGGCGCCGGCCTCGAGCGCGGTGCAGTCGGCGGCGCCGTCGCGCAGCGGCAGCGCGCGGTGGGCGGGATGCGCGAGCAGGTCGTCGCCGTTGAAGCCGAGCTCCATCACGGCCTGCTGCAGGCCCTCGTCGACGGCGACGAGGTGGAGGGTGCCCTCGCCCCCGCCGGCCCCGGGGAAGTCCAGCCGCCAACCCCGCGCGTCGCGCTCCCGGCGCAGCGGACCGGCGCCGGCGGCCTCGGCCGGCGCGCCCGCCGAGGGAGGAGGCGGAACCGCCTCGACGCCGGACGCTCGCGCGGGACTCCCGCCGGGACCCGGTGCCCCGTCGTCGGAACCGCGCGCCTCGACGCCGGCCGGCGCCGGCGGGCCGGCAGCCGCCGCCGGGCCGCCCCCCTCCTCATGCGGGAGGAGGAGGGCGGTGCCGACGGCCGCCGCCAGGACCAGGAGCGGCAGCAGGACGCGGGGACGCATCAACGCCGCCCCGGCAGGCGGTGCTCGTGGTCCTGGAAGGCGCCGATGTGGCCGGTGATCGGGTCCTCGCCGCCGCGGCCGGAGCCGCCCGCCGGAGCGGCGGTGGCAACGGAGCCGAGCACGAGCAGCAGGACGAGCCCGAGCAGCGCCGGGCGGAGCAGACGGAGGGAGATTCGCATGATCTGGTTCCTCGGGTTCAGGTGAGGGAAGGCGCGGCGAGCAGCTTCGCCCCGTAGGCGAGCAGGTCGCTGCGCGAGAGGGGGCAGGCCGGGTCGACCTGCACGGCGTGGCGCGCGAAGCGCAGCGCGAGGCGGTCGTCCCCGCGCTTCTCCTCGAGGCCGGCCCGGTTGCGGTACAGGCGCGCCAGGGTGCGTGGCGGCAGCCCGCGTCCGAGCCCGGCGATGGCGCGGTCGGCGAGCTCGAGGCGGCCGGCGCGCAGGGCGCTCGCCGCCAGCGTGATGCGGGCGAGCGGGTCGGCGGGGCACAGCTCGGCGGCCAGGGCGGCCAGCGCCAGGTCGTCGTGCCAGGAGGCGGTCTCGGCCATCCGGCGCAGGCGCAGCTCGATCCGGTCGCGCTCCTCGACGTGGCCGGCGAGGCTGCGGCCGAGCTGCTCGTACTCGAGCCACAGGCGGCGCAGCTCGGCGAACAGGCGGTCGGGCCGCGCCGGGACCAGCAGCGGGTCGGGGGCGTACTTGTTGCCGTCGCGCAGGCGCAGGCCGGCCAGCACCGCCGCCTGCAGGGTGAGGCCGCCGAGGTGGCGGGCGATCTCCTCGGCGTAGGCGCCCGCGGCGCGGAGCAGCCGGTCGCGTCTCACGCCTCTCCTTCCCGCTCACGCTCGCGCTCGCGCTCGCGCACCACCGAGGCGCCGGCGTCGAGGAAGTCCGGCCGACGCCAGGCGCGCGGCAGGTCGAGGCGGGCGACGCCGTCGGTCAGCGCGCTCCAGGCGCGCGACAGCGAGAGGGTGATGTCGTCCGCCGGGATTCCGGTGGCGCGCGCGACCTGGGCGCGGTCGCGGCCCTCGACCAGGTAGAGGAACAGCAGGGCGCGGTCCGCGGAGGCCAGCCCGTTGAAGCGTCGCTGCAGCAGCGGGCTCGGCTCGCCGGAGGCGCCGTGGACCACCCCGAGCTGGTCGTCGGGATCGGCCAGGTCGCGCAGCACGCTGGCCTCGATCCACAGGGCGAAGGAAGGGTGGGTGTCGTGCAGGCGGTCGCGGCGCATCGCGCGCGCGAAGACGCGGGCGAGCAGGAGCTCCTCGGGCAGGACGAGGAAGTGGCGCATCGCCACGACGCGGACGCCGCGCTGGATCCACGGCGCCAGGCGCTCGAACATGCGGCCGAGGTGGCCGTGCCGCTGCGCGGGCGGCAGGTGGTGGAAGGCCTCGAAGGCGCGGCGGGTGAGGAGCCACTCGCGGACCAAGGAGGGGGTGTCCGGAGGGGCGATACGGATGTGGTGGCTTCGATCCATGAGGGGGGCGGATCAGGCGGCCGGACGGGCAGGGGAACGGAGGGGGCCCGGTGCGGGGGAAAGAGCGGGGGCGGGACTGGTCCGGCGGCCCGGCCCGGGGAGGACGAAAAATCTCGAAAGTTCCGGAGGCCCCGGGAATCCGGTCGGAATCAGGAAACCCGCGGAGGCTCGACGCGTATGGAAGCGGGACAACCCATGCAGCGTCCGTCCCTCACCGAGGGGATGGATGCGGGGAAGCGTCCCGGGGAGGGGCGCTGACCTCCTTGCTCATCGGTAGGACGGCTGTGCGACTTTTTTGGGGGGAGCGCAGCCGGCCGCATTCTTTCCCGGCGACCCCGTCTCAACGATTCGGGCCTTGTTGCTCCCGTGTGGAGAAGACCGGAGGATTCGCTCTGGCAATTCCACAACCCGCACCTCAGCAAGGACTTGGAGCAGCGGTTCGGCCCACCCCAGCTGTGGACAAGCCGGGGAAAAGGCAGATCGACCCGTTTCCGTGTCGGTAAACCGACCTGGAAACGCCGCTACTCGTCGTCCTCGACGTAGCCGAGCTCGCTGAGGTCGGCCTGGACGTCCTCGGACAGCTCGCCCTTGATGATCTGGCCGACGAAGCGGGCGTCGTCCGCCCGGTGGAGCCGCAGCCACTCCTGGAAGCGGCGGGACAGGTCCTGCCCCATCTGCTGGGCCAGTTGCAACTCCTGCGGATCCTGCGACTCGAACAGGCTGCGCTGCTCGCCCGGGTCGTTCTGCAGGTCGAACAGCTTGATCTGGCCGGTGTTGTTCTCGGTCTCGCGGACGTGGACCTTCCAGCGCTGGTCGAAGCGGAAGCTGAGCCGGTCGTTGAACTGCGCGATGCGCAGGCGCTCGCCGCCGTAGCTGGCGCCCTCCTCGACCAGCGGCAGCAGGCTCTCGCCCTGCACGCCGTCGGGGATGTCGAGGCCGAGGTAGTCGAGCACCGTCGGCAGCAGGTCGACCAGCATCACCGGCTCACGGCTCACCGTGCCGCCGTGCGCGCCGCCGGGGAAGCGGATGATCAGCGGCACCTGCAGCTGCTCCTCCCACAGGTGGTTGTGCCCCAGGTAGGGCCGCAGGCGGCCGAGGCTCTCGCCGTGGTCGCTGGTGACGATGAGCAGGCTGCGGTCGAGCGTGCCGTCGGCGCGCAGCTTCTCGAGGAAGCGGCCGAACTCGTCGTCGGTCATGCGGATGTCGCCGTCGTACATGTTCCGCAGGTGGTCCATGTTGGCGACGTGCGTGTCGGAGTCGACCTCGCCCGCACGGACGCGGGCCATGTACTCGTCGTACTCGGCGCGCCCGCACAGCGCGCGCAGGTCGAAGGCCGAGTCGTCGAAGTCGCCGCGGAAGCCGCTGGCGTAGGGCTCGTCCGGCGTGAACGGGCAGTGGATGTCGTAGGTGTGGAGGAACAGGAAGAAGGGCTGCTCGCTCCCCGCGCGGCCGTCGTACCAGGCCTCGGCCTGCGGCAGGATCGTCTTGAAGCCGCGGCGGTAGGCCTTGGTGCGGTTCTCGTCCTTGCTGACGTAGGTCTGGAAGCCGTCCTCGAAGCCCAGGCCCTCGCCGAGGAAGCCGCCGCCGGTGAAGGCCGCCGTCTCGTAGCCGGCCGCCGCCATCTCGCCGGCCCAGCTGTAGGGCGAGCGCATGTAGGTGCCCGGCATGTGGTGGTGCCGGTGGACGAACTGGCCGGTGAACAGGCTGCGGTGCGAGGGCCCGGTGTTGCTGCTCTGCGCCAGGCAGTCGGTGAACACCATCGACTCGCGGGCCAGGGCGTCGAGGGCCGGCGAGTTGCGCTGCGGGCCGCCGTAGGGGGTCAGGCGGTCGCTGCGGCAGGTGTCGAGGCTGACCAGGATCACCGGGACCGGGCCCTCGGCCCGCGCGGCGGCGCCGGAGGCCCCCGGGCCGCCTTCGTCGGAGCTGCAGGCGGCCGCCAGGAGGCCCAGGACGAGGCTCGTCGTGCACTTGCGCATCCGGTGATTCTACCCCGACCGCCGCTAGACTGGCCCGCGATGAGCGATTCCCAACGACCCCGCCCCGACGGACCCGTCATCGAGGAGTGCGAAGCCGGCCGCTACGCCTGGTGCGCCTGCGGCAAGAGCGGCAAGGGCGTCCACTGCGACGGCAGCCACCGCGGCTCCGACGTCCGCCCGGTGATCGTCGACCTTGACGAGATGAAGCGCGTCGCCTGGTGCGCCTGCGGCAAGTCCGCCGCCGGCGCGTTCTGCGACGGAAGCCACGCCCGCTGACCCGCTCCTGACCCCCTTCCCCCCGTTGCGGCGCGCGCCGCAGGAGTTCCCATGGCGATCCGACAGCTCTCCCCGGAGGAGGTCCGCGACTGGACCCCCGAACAGAAGGACCGGTGGTGGCTGGAGAACGTCTACCGCGGCGACCTGCCGCAGCTGACCCTCCGCTCCGGCCTGACCGGCTTCCTCCTCGGCGGCGTCCTGTCGCTGACCAACCTCTACATCGGCGCCCAGACCGGCTGGACGCTCGGCGTCGGCATCACCTCGGTGATCCTGGCCTTCGCCGTGTTCCGCGTGCTGCGCGCGGTCGGCGCCGGCCGCGAGCTGTCGATCCTCGAGAACAACTGCTCGCAGTCGATCGCCACCGCGGCCGGCTACATGACCGCGCCGCTGATCTCGAGCCTGACCGCCTACATGCTGGTCACCGGGACGGTGGTGCCGTGGTGGCAGGCGATGACCTGGATGATGGGCCTGGCGGTGCTCGGCGTGCTGTTCGCCTTCCCGCTCAAGCGCCGCTTCATCAACGTCGAGCAGATGCCCTTCCCCGAGGGCCGCGCCGCGGGCGTGGTGCTCGACACGCTGCACCACGGCGAGGGCAAGGAGGGCATGTTCCAGGCCAAGCTGCTCGCCGTGTTCGGCGTCGGCGCCGCGCTGATCGAGGTGATGAAGAACAGCGCCGTGATGAAGGCGCTGGGCTCGGCGTGGCACTTCCCCCACTACCTCGACACCTGGCTCTACCGCGCCGCCGAGGGCGGCGGGGTGAGCGGGCCGAAGCTGAACGGCGTCACCCTGCAGGAGCTGTCGATCCGCGTCGACACCGAGTTCCCGCTGATGGCCGCCGGCGGCCTGATGGGGGTGCGCACCGCCTTCTCGCTGCTGCTCGGCGCGGTGATCAACTACTTCTGGCTCGCGCCGTGGATGATCGGCGCCGGCGACATCCAGCCGCGCATGACGGACGGCGTCGTGGCGCTCAACACCTGGGGCGAGCCGGTCTTCGGCTTCGCGCAGATCACCCAGTGGGCGCTGTGGTGCGGCGTGGCGATGATGACCACCGCCTCGCTGTTCAGCTTCTTCAGCAAGCCGAAGATGCTGCTCAAGAGCTTCTCGGGCATGTTCGGCAAGAAGGCCGAGAGCGCCGAGGCCGACTGCGTCGCCCACATCGAGCTGCCGATGCGCGTGTTCGTCACCGGCATCCCGCTGGTCGGCCTGGTGGTCGTGCTCATGGCGCACGCCTACTTCGACGTCAGCTACTGGCTCGGCATCATCGCCATCCCGCTGGTCTTCGTGTTCACCCTGATCGGGGTCAACTCGACCGGCCTGACCGCGATCACGCCGACCGGCGCGCTCGGCAAGCTCACCCAGCTGACCTACAGCGTGCTGGCGCCGGGCAACATCAAGACCAACCTGATGACCGCGGGCATCACCGGCGAGGTGGCCGGCCACGCCTCCAACCTGCTGATGGACATCAAGCCGGGCTACATGCTCGGCGCCAAGCCGCGGGTGCAGGCCATCGGCCACGTGCTCGGCATCTGCGCCGGCGCGCTGGCCTCGGTGCCGGTGTTCTACTTCGTGTTCATGCGCGGCGACCTGGCCAACATCTCGCCCGGCGCGGACTACCCGATGCCGGCTGCCGCGATCTGGAAGGCCGTGGCCGAGGCGCTGACCGGCGGCCTGTCCCACCTGCCGGAGTCGGCGCGCTGGGCGGCCCTCTACGGCGCCATCGCGGGCATCGTGATGGAGGTCTTCAAGCTGACCACCCGGGGCCGCTTCCCGATCTCGGCGGTCGGCATGGGCCTGGCCTTCGTGATCTCCTTCAACACCTGCCTGACCATGGCGCTCGGCGCCTTCATCTTCGCCCTGGTCGCCAAGGCCCGGAAGGGCTGGGCCAACCCGTCCGACGGCACCACGGTGAAGAACCAGGAGGCCATCTGCGCCGGGGTCATCGCCGGCGGCGCGCTGACCGCGATCTCGATGCAGATCGTCGAGGTCTTCGTGCTCGGCGGCTGAGCTGCGCCCGCGGACCACACGAGGCCGCCCCTCCCCCGCCGGGAGGGGCGGCCTCAAGCCTTCCCGGGGGAGCGGCCGATGGAGGGACGGAGATACTCCCGATGAAGAATCCCTCCCGACACCTCGACCACCCGGTGGTCAGCGTCGCCATCCTGGCCGCCCTGATCCTCAGCGTCGTGCTCGCGGCGGTGCCGGGCCTCCAGCAGGCCTTCGAGCGGAGCCTCAACCGTGACGCCTTCGCCTTCTGCGCCGAGCTGCAGGACGCGCAGTCCCAGCACCACGCCGAGCACGGGCGCTACGCCTCCAGCCTCGACGCCCTCGGCCTGGCCGCGGAGGTGCCGCCCGCCTTCCGCGCCGACGCGCTGAGGAGCGGCGACTGGGAGCGCGGCTGGCGCCTGGTCCTCCACCGCCAGGACCACCGCGCCCGCCAGAGCCGCTGGTCGATCTGCTGGACGGAGGCCGGCTTCGAGCCGGGCACGAGCACCGTCCCGCGCCGGCTGGTCCCGCTGCTCCCCCGCTGATCCGGCGCGGGGGCTGCGCTATCTTCGGGGCATGGCCCTGATCCAACGCGCTGCCCGGACGCCCGAGGAGGTCGAGCACGGCCGCCCCCTCGACATCTCCCCGGAGACCGTCGCCGAGATGAGCGAGGAGGAGTGGTACGAGAAGGCGTACCGCGGCGACGACGTCCCCCAGCTCACCTGGCGCGCCCTGCTCATGGGCTCGGTGCTGGGCTTCTTCCTGGCCTTCACCAACCTCTACATCGGGCTGAAGACCGGCTGGCACCTCGGGGTGGCGATCACCGCCTGCATCCTGAGCTACTCGGTGTGGAACGGCTTCCTCAAGGTCGGCATCGCGCGCACGCCGATGTCGATCCTCGAGAACAACTGCATGCAGTCGACCGCCTCGGCCGCGGGCTACTCGACCGGCGGCACGATGGTCTCGGCCATCCCGGCGCTGCTCATGCTCACGGTGACGGCGAACAACCCGGGCGGCACCCACCTGAGCTGGCCGGTGCTCGCGGTGTGGACCTTCTTCCTGGCGATGCTCGGGGTGGTGCTGGCCATCCCGATGAAGCGCAACATGATCAACCAGGAGAAGCTGAAGTTCCCCTCGGGGACGGCGGCCGCGGTGACGCTGCAGGGCCTCTACAGCCACGGCGGCGCCGCGATGCGCAAGGCCAAGGCGCTGTTCGGTTCGATGGTGATCGGCCTGGTCACCCCGCTGCTCATCGCCCTCGAGGCCTTCCAGGACGCCGCCGGCAAGGCCAGCGCCCTGCTGCCCGACAAGTCGAAGCTGTTCGACTTCCTTCCCGGCGTGACCGCGAAGGTCGACGGCGTCAGCACCCACCTCAAGCCCTCCGACCTGACCATCAAGATGGACCACTCGCTGGTCATGGTCGCCGCCGGCGCGCTGGTCGGCCTGCGCGTGGCGGTGTCGATGGTGATCGCCGGCCTGCTGCTGGCCTACTGGGTGACCCCGGAGGCCCTCGACGCCGGCGCCGCCACCTCCGGCGCGCGCGCCTGGAAGGAGATCGGGGTGTGGATCGGCGCGCCGATCATGGTGTCGAGCGGCATCCTCGGCTTCCTGTTCCAGTGGCGCACGATCGCGCGGGCCTTCACCGGCTTCGGCGGCGGGGGCGGCGGCGACGACCGCACCGCCGCGGTCGAGGTGCCGAGCTCGTGGTTCTTCCTCGGCACCGCAGCCGCCGGCGCGGCGGTGGTCTACGTCGCCTGGAGGTTCTTCGAGGTGCCGCCGCACTGGGGAGCGGTGGCCGTGCTGCTGACCTTCGTGCTGGCGCTGGTCGCCTGCCGCGCGACCGGAGAGTCGGACATCACCCCGACCGGCGCGATGGGCAAGATCATGCAGCTGACCTACGGGGTGGCGATCCCGCAGAACGCGACCGCCAACCTGATGACCGCCGGCATCACCGCCGGCGCCGCCTCGGCCAGCGCCGACCTGCTCAACGACCTGAAGTCGGGCTACCTGCTCGGCGCCAACCCGCGCCGCCAGTTCCTGGCCCAGTTCGCCGGCATCTTCACCGGCACGGTGGCCACGGTGATCGGCTTCTACCTGCTGGTGCCCGACGCCACCGCCCTGACCGGCGGCGAGAGCGGCGACGCGGCCTTCCCCGCCCCGGCGGCCCAGGCTTGGCTCAAGGTGGCCGAGGTCTTCCGCGACGGGGTGGACAGCCTGCACCCGATGGCGCGGGCGGGCATCCTGTGGGGCCTGATCGCCGGCGCGGCGATGGTGGTGGCCGAAAAACTCCTGCCGCAGCACAAGAAGTGGCTGCCCTCGGCCACCGGCATCGGCCTGGGCTTCATCCTGCCCTTCAACTACCCGCTGTCGATGTTCCTCGGCGCCCTCGGCGCCTGGGCCTGGCAGCGCTCCTCGAAGGAGAAGGCCGACGAGTTCACCGTCCCGATCGCCTCCGGCATCATCGCCGGGGAGTCGATCATGGGCGTGATCGTCGCCGCGGTGAACAACTTCGCGCTCTAGTCCGCGGGGCGGGCCGGCCGGATTGGCTCTGCCCGGCCGACCGATCGTCCGATAGAGTGTGGTTTCCGCCATGCCGGATCACACCCCCGAATCCCCGTCCGAGGGCCGCAACCCCGGCGTCCACACCGCGACCCGCCTGCGGGACGCGGGGGGCCAGCCGCTGCCCTCCAGCAGCACCGCCCAGGCCCGCGACCGCCGAACCGGCACCAAGGTGCTCGGCATCGCCCGGGCCCTGCCCGACCACGTGGTGACCAACGCCGAGGTGGCCGCCCGCACCGGGCTCACCGAGGACTGGATCGTGCAGCGCACCGGCATCCGCGAGCGGCGCCGCGCCACCGACGGCATGCGCCCCAGCCTGCTGGGCGCCGAGGCGGCCAAGAAGGCGCTCGACCAGGCCGGCGTGAAGCCCGAGGACCTCGGCTTCGTGCTGTGCACGACGATCACGCCGGACACCCCGGTGCCGGCCACCGCCTGCTGGATCCAGGCCGAGATCGGCGCGCCGCGCGTGCCCGCCGTCGACCTGAACGCCGCCTGCAGCGGCTTCCTCTACGCCTGGAAGATCGCCGACTCGCTGATGCGGACCGACCCGACCATGGGCCCGGTGCTGCTGGTGGCGGTCGAGCAGATGTCGCGCATCATCGACCCGGTCGACCCGCACACCTGCGCCATCTTCGGCGACGGCGCCGCCGCCGTGGTCTTCGGCCGCGCCGAGAACGGTGCCGGCCTGCTCGGCTGCACGCTCGGCGCGGACGGCGCGGGCGCCGGCCTGATCCAGGTGCCCGCCGGCGGCGGCCACCTGCCCGCCACCCACGACACCGTCGACGCCGGCCTGCACTACGTCCAGATGCAGGGGCGCGAGGTGTTCAAGCTGGCGGTCAACGAGATGAGCGCCGAGTGCGAGGCCCTGCTCCAGGAGCTCGGGGTCGCGCCGGAGGACATCGCGCTGGTCGTCCCCCACCAGGCCAACGCGCGCATCCTCGACGCGGTGGCGCGGCACCTCGGGGTCGAGGACCGCATCCACATGAACATCTCGGAGGTCGGCAACACGGTCTCCGCCTCGATCCCCCTCGCCCTCGAGGAGTGCGTGAACGACGGCAGCCTGAAGCCGGGCGACCTGGTGCTGCTGACCGCCTTCGGCGCCGGCCTGACCTGGGGCGCCGCCGTCGTCCGCTGGTGAGCCGGCCGCCCGGTTCCGTCCAGGTGCCGACCCGTTCGCTGAATCGGGCAGAGAAAGGAAACCCGTAGGCTCTCGTGGTTTAGATGAGGGTCCGGCCATGTCGGACCTCAGGACTCGATCCCCGGTCGAGGCTCCGACGGTCCTGGGCCCCCTCACCGAAACCCGGCTGAGGGACGCCCACGGCTCCCCCCTGCCTCATCCCCTTCCCGGCACCTCGCGCGACCGCCGCGCGGGCACCCGGGTGCTGGCGATCGCCCGCGCCCTGCCGCCGACCGTGGTCGGCAACCTGGAGGTCGCCGCGCCCGCCGGCCTCACCGAGGAGTGGATCGTTCAGCGCACCGGGGTGCGCGAACGCCGCCGCGCCGCGCCCGGCACCAGCCCGAGCGCCCTCGGCGCCGAGGCGGCCCGGCGCGCGATGGCGGAGGCCGGGGTCGCCCCCGAGGAGCTCGGCTTCATCCTGTGCGCGACGGTCACCCCGGACAGCCCGATGCCGTCCACCGCCTGCCTGCTGCAGGCCGAGCTCGGAGCCGCGCGCGTCCCGGCGCTCGAGCTCAACGCCGCCTGCAGCGGCTTCCTCTACGGCTGGAAGGTGGCCGACAGCCTGATGCGGGCGGACGCCACCATGGGGCCGGTCCTGCTCGTCACCACCGAGATCATGTCGACGGTGGTCGACCCGGAGGACCCGCAGACCTGCGCGATCTTCGGCGACGGCGCGGCGGCGGTGGTCCTCGGCCGGTCGACTCCTGACACCGGCCTGCTCGGCTGCACCCTCGGCGCCGACGGCGCGCGCGGCCGCCTGATCGAGATCCCCGCCGGCGGCGCGGTGCACCCGGCCAGCCACGAGACCGTCGACCACCACGACCACTTCATCCACATGAAGGGCCGCGAGGTCTTCAAGCTGGCGGTCAGCGAGATGATCGCCGAGTGCGAGGCGCTGCTCGACCGGGTCGGGCTGCGGCCCGAGGACGTCGCCCGCATCATCCCCCACCAGGCGAACACGCGCATCCTCGACGCGGTCGGCCGCCACCTCGGCGTGGCGGACCGCATCCACGTCAACATCACGCGCGTCGGCAACACGGCCTCGGCGTCGATCCCGCTGGCCCTCGCCGAGTGCGTCGAGGAGGGCCGCGTGGAGCCGGGCGACTACGTGCTGCTGACGGCCTTCGGCGCCGGCCTCACCTGGGGCGCGGCGCTGGTGCGCTGGTGAGGCGGGGGCCGCTCAGCGGCCCATCGCCCACAGCGCGCCCTCGACCAGGTGGCGGCGGAAGCGCTCGTCCTTCCACACCTCCGGCCGGTGGCCGAGGCCGGTGTAGAAGACGCGGCCCTCGCCCTCCTGGCGGGTCCACGACATCGCGATGTCGCGGTCCTCGCGCAGGATGCCCTGCTTGTCCATGTCGGTGGCCTCGGTGTCGAGGCTCATGAGCACGGTCATGCGGGCGCGGTCCCAGGGCTCCTTGTGCTGGTAGATCTCGTCGGCGATGCGGAAGCGCTCGCCGAGGTGCGCGGTGGCCGGGTGGTCGGTGACCTCGACCACCACGCCGACGTCCTCGTTCCACGGGTGGCCAGCG
Organism: uncultured Planctomycetales bacterium; assembly: GCA_964342475.1. GTDB lineage: Bacteria > Planctomycetota > UBA1135 > UBA1135 > UBA1135 > J029. Next base: position 27,155 of record CAYFGE010000015.1, on the reverse strand, counting down.
AAGTAGCCGCCGATCATGGCGCCGTACTCGGGCCACTCGTACCAGGTGTCGGTGGCGCAGTGCGAACCGACCAGGGCGCCGCCGCCGCGGACGAATTCGAGCAGCATGGCGCGCTGCTCCGGGCTCCACGGCAGCTCGCCGGTGGTGTAGAAGAAGACGCCGTCGAAGCCGGCCAGCGAGTCGGGGGCCTCGCGGCTGACGACCACCTCGAAGCGCTCGTCGGCGGCGTCCCACGCCGCCCACTGCGCCTCGACCAGCGAGGGCGCGCCGTCCTCGCCGAGCTTGGCCACGCCGTGCTCGAAGCCGGCCGAGACCACGTGGACGAAGAGCCGCGCGGGAGCGGCGGCCTCCTCGGCGGCGGGTCCGGGTTCGATCTCGGCGGCGCAGGCCGGGAGGAGGAGCAGACCGAGCAGGGCGAGCGGGCGCATGGGCAACATCAGCTGTCGAGGGTGAGCAGGGCGGGGTCGACTTCGACCGGGCCGTCCGCGCGGGTGGCGCGGCCGGCGAGGATACCGAGCACGGTCGGCGCCAGGGCCTCGGCGCCGCTGCAGGCCGGCTCGCCGCCCTCGAGGACGGCGCTGACGAAGTCGACCAGGGTGTAGTGGACGGGCGGGTTCGGCAGGCCCATGCCGGCCTCGAGCTTGCCCTGGTCGGCGAGCTGCGTGGCGTTGGCCACCAGGGTGATGCCCTCGTCCTTGTGGAACTGCTGGCGGTGGGCGTAGACCTCCCAGCCCTGCGTGACGGCGTCGGCCTCCTTGAACAGCCAGGCGTGGGTCGAGGCCAGGCGCACCGAGCCGTGCGTGCCGCGCAGGACGAGCTGCTCGCCCTCGAAGGAGTTGGCCAGCGAGGCGTCGAAGCGGAGGGGCTGGCCGCCCGGCAGGACGGCGTCGACCGCGACCGTGTCGTGGCCGGGGCGGCCGTCGCGGTGCAGCAGCTGCGCGCCGCTGCCGCGCAGGGCGGAAGGCGCGCCGCCGCCGAACCACAGCAGCGCGTCGAAGGCGTGGGTGGCGGTCTCGCCGGCCAGCCCGGCGCAGCGCGCGGGATCGAGGCGCCAGTTGAGCAGGGCCTCGCGCTCGGGGGTCGGGGCCACCGCGCGCCAGGTCGCCTTCTGGTGCCAGCCGCCGTTGACCGCGACGAGGTCGCGGATGCCGCCCGCCTTGAAGATGGCGCGGGCCCGCTGGTAGGTCGGGTTCGAGCGCGCCTCGGAGCCGACGGCGAAGACGGTGCCGGCGGCGGTGCCGGCCGCGGCCAGCGCGCGCGCGTCCTCGACGGTGTGGGCCAGCGGCGCCTCGCACCAGACGTGCTTGCCGGCGGCCAGGGCGGCCTCGGCCACGGCGCGGTGCTGGTCCGTCGAAGTGGCGACGAGCACGGCCTGCAGCTCGGCCTCGCCGGCCAGCATCTCCTCGACGTAGTCGTACTTGGCCGCCTCCTTGGCGCGGCGGCCGCCGCTGCGCAGCTTGCCCGAGTCGCGGTCGCAGATCGCCTGGACGATGACGCCGTCGATCTTGGCCAGCTCGTCGAGGATCTCCTTGCCCCGCACCCCGGTGCCGACGACGCCGAGGCGCAGCTCGGCCCCCGGCGGCAGCTTGGGGAAGAGGCGGTCGAGTTCCGGAACCAGCGCGATGCCGGCGAGGCCGCCGGCGGCGCCGCGGAGGAAGTCCCTGCGGTCGAGGTCGTTCATGTTCTTGCGGCCCGCGTCAGGCGCAGGCCCTCCAGCTGACGGCGCCCGCCGCGCCGGCGAGCAGCGCGGTGGACCAGGCGTCGGCGGCGGCGGCCGACGGGGCGGTCGCCACCGCGAGTTCCCCCGTGGCGGGGGCGCCGCGGGCGGGGTCGAGGACGTGGCCGCGGCGCGCGCCGTCGGCCTGGACGGTGCGGCCGTGCTGGCCGGAGACGGAGAGGGCGCGGTCGCGCAGCTCGACCCCGGCGAGCAGCCGGTCCGGGTCGCGCGGATCGCGCACGCCGACGCGCCAGCCGGACTGGCCGGACGGCGCGCCGGAGGCGAGGAAGGTGCTGCCACCGCCGTGGAGCAGGTAGTGCTCCGTGCCGGCGTCGGCCAGGACCTCCGCGGCGCGGTCGAGCGCGACGCCCTTGGCCACGCCGCCCAGGTCGAGCTGCATGCCCGGGCGCAGGAAGCGCGCCGTGCCGGCCGCCGCGTCGAGGCGCAGGCCGTCCAGGCCGACCGCAGCGCGCGCGGCGGCGGCGCGGGCCTCGGCCCCGTCCGCGGCGTCCGCGCCGCCGCGGAAGCCCCAGGCCTCCATCCAAGGCGCCACGCTCGGGTCGAAGGCTCCGCCGCTCTCGCGGTGGACGCGCTGGCACAGGGCGAGCAGCTCGAGCAGCCGCGCGGGCAGCCGCACCGGCCCGGCTCCCGCCTCGCGGTTCAGCTTGTTCAGCAGGCTGCCGAGCGAGAAGGCCGACAGCTCGCGCTCGGTGGCGAGCACCTCGGCACGCGCCTCCTCGGCCGCGGCCTCGAGGCGGCCGGGGTCCGGCCCGCGCAGGACGAAGCCGAAGTCCGTCCGCATCGCGGGGAAGGCCAAGCGGTGCTCCTCCATGGTGCTGTTCGAGGGCGCGCCGGGGACGCCGGCGCGGCGGGCGATTCTAGGCGCGCGCCCGCCGCTCCGGGGGGCGCGGGAGGACGCCGCGCGCCGCGACCTCATGCCTCCTCCACCGGGGTGTATTCCTCCACCTCGACCGAGGCGCGCACCGCCGCGCGGGCCTCCTCCACCGAGCCGAGGCGGCCGAGGCCGAGCAGCTGCGCCAGCGCGTTGCCGAGCGCGGTGGCCTCGGCCGGGCCGGCCAGCACGGGCCGCCCCACCGCGTCGGCGGTGAGTTGGTCGAGCAGGCGGTTGCGCGCGCCGCCGCCGACCAGGTGGACGCGCTCGCAGCGCGCGCCGGTCAGCTCCTCGAGCCGGTCGAGGGTGGCGGCGTAGGCGGCGGCGAGGCCGTCGAGGCAGCAGCGCACGAGCTCGCCCGGCGTGCGCGGTTCGGGCTGGCCGCTGGCGCGGGCGCGCGCGCGGATCTTCCCGGGCATGTCGCCCGCCTCGAGCATCGGGTCGGCGACGAGGTCGAGCCGCGTCGGGCTCGGTCCGGCTTCCGCCGCGAGGCGCATCAGCGCGGCGTAGTCGAGCTCGTCCCCCGCGGCCGCCAGCGAACGCCGGCACTCCTGCACCAGCCACAGGCCGGTGATGTTCTTGAGGAAGCGGAAGCTGCCCGCCATCCCCCACTCGTTGGTGAAGGAGGCGGCGCAGGCCGCCTCGCTCAGCACCGGGGAGCTGCGCTCGACGCCGAGCAGCGACCAGGTGCCGCTCGACAGGTAGGCCCAGGGGCGGTCGCCCGCCGCAGGGACCGCCAGCACCGCGCTCGCCGTGTCGTGCGCGGGCGGCAGCACGACGCGCACCTCCGGCGCGGCGCCGGTGGCCTCGCGCACCGCGGGCAACAGCTCGCCGAGCGACGTGCCGGGCGACGACACCGGGCCGAAGAGGCGCGCGGGCAGGCCGAGCTCGCCGATCAGCCCGCGCGCCCAGCCGCCGGTGGCCGGGTCGGCGAGCTGCGCGGTCGAGGCGATCGTCGCCTCGGTGCTGCGCCGCCCGGTCAGCCGCAGGTGCAGCAGGTCGGGCAGGAAGAGCAGGCGGTCCGCCGCGCGCAGCAGGCCGGGCTCGCGGCGCTGCATCCCGGCGAGCTGGTAGAGCGTGTTGAACGGGAGGAACTGCGTGCCGGTGCGGCGGTAGAGCGCCTCGCGGCCGACCGCGGCCACGACCTCGTCGAAGGCCTCCTGGGCCAGCGGGTCGCGGTAGCAGAGCGGCGGCGCGAGCAGGCGGTCCGCCGCGTCGACGAGGCCGAAGTCGACGCCCCAGGTGTCGACGCCGACCGAGCGCAGGGTCCAGCCGGCGGCGGCGGCTTCCGCCACGCCCCGGCGGATGCCGTCGAGCACCTCGTCGAACAGCGCGTCGAGGTCCCAGCGCAGTCCCGCCGCGGTGGCGCGCGGGGCGTTGGCGAAGCGGTGCACCTCGCGGGCCTCGAGCGGCGGGTCCGCCGCGCCGTCGAAGCCGACCAGCACCGCCCGCCCCGACTCGGCGCCGAGGTCGAGGGCCAGGACGGCGTCGCGGCTCACCGCAGGAAGGCCTCGGCGAGGCCGCCGTCGACGCTCAGCACCTGCCCGGTCGTGCGCGAGCTGCGGTCGGAGACGAGAAAGGCGATGGCCTCGGCCTGATCCTCCGGCCGCACCGGCGCGCGGGTCAGCGTACGCCGGGCGTAGAACTCGGCGAGCCGGTCGCGCAGCGCCTCGTCGGAGTCGCCCTCGGCGAAGGGGAGACCGTACTTGGCCAGCGAGGCGATCACGCGCTCGCGGCCGAACATGGTCGATCCGGCGACCACGGTGGCGGGCGCCACCGCGTTCACGCGCACGCGCGGGGCGAGCTCGACCGCCAGCTCGCGCGCGAGGTGGTTGGCGGCCGCCTTCGAGCTGTCGTAGGCCAGGCTGCCGCGCTTGGCCACCGCGGCGTTGACGCTGGTGGTCAGCACCAGGCTGCCGCTCAGGTCCTGCGCGCGCCACACGCGCGCCGCAGCGTCGGCCACCAGCCACGCGCCGGTCACGTTCACGTCGAAGGCCAGGCGCCACTGCTCGAGGCTGTTGCGGCCGTCGAGGTCGGGCGCGGGGTAGACGCCGGCGGTGACCACCACGTGGTCGAGCCCGCCGTAGGCCTCCACGGTGCGGGCGACCAGCGCCTCGACGCTGGCGCGGTCGCGCACGTCCACCGCGGCGGCGATGGCCGGCCCGCAGGAGGACACGCCGGTCCCGGCCACGCCGACGCCGACGCCGTGTTCGGCGACCAGCTCCGCCACCGTGCGCTCCGCGGCCTCGAGCTCGAGGTCAGCGCAGACCACCGCGGCGCCGTCGCGCGCCAGCCGGGCCGCGGCGGCGCGGCCGATGCCGTTCCCCGCCCCCACCACCACCACGACGCGGCGGGCCAGCTCGCGCTCGGCCGGCTGCCGGCGCAGCTTGGCCTCCTCGAGCTGCCAGTACTCGATGTCGAAGGCCTCCTGCCGCGGCAGCGCGCAGTAGGTCGAGACCGCCTCGGCGCCGCGCATCACCTCGACGGCGCAGGCGAAGAACTCGGCGGTCACGCGCGACTCGCTCTTGTTCTTGCCCCAGGCCACCATGCCGAGGCCGGGCACGAGCACCACCGAGGGCGACACGGTGCGAATCGGCGGCGAGTCCTCGCGGCGGCAGGCCTCGTAGTACTCGCGGTACTCCTCGGCGTAGCGCGCGATGCCCGCGTCGAGCCGCTCCTTCAGCTGCTCGAGCCCCTCCGCCGGCTCCCAGTCGACGAACAGCGGCTGGATCTTGGTGCGCAGGAAGTGGTCCGGGCAGGAGGTGCCGAGCCGGCTGAGGCGGGCCGCGTCGCGCGAGCCGACGAAGCCGAGCAGGGCCTCGTCGTCGTGCACGGTGCCGATCTGGCGCTGGCCGCCGGCCGAGACGCGGCCGCGCAGCCACGGCAGCAGCTCGCCCCACAGCGCGCGGCGCTGCTCGGGGGGGAGCGCGGGCACGGCCACTCCGCCGAAGTCCTCGCGTCCGGCGGAGCGCGCGGCCAGGAAGCGCGCCGCGCGCTCGATCAGGCACAGCGTGAGCTCGTAGCACTCCTTGGCGTCGTCGGCGCCGCAGATCAGGCCGTGGCCGCCGAGCACCACGCCGCGCAGGCCGGGGCGCTCGCGCCACAGCTCCTGCAGGCGCAGGGCGAGCTCGAAGCCCGGGCGCTGCCACGGCAGCCAGGCCACCTCCTCGCCGTAGACCTCGCGCGTCAGCTGCTCGCCGTCGGCGGACGCGGCCAGCGCGATCACCGCGTCGGGGTGCACGTGGTCGACGTGGGCCAGCGGCACGAAGGCGTGCAGCGGGGTGTCGATCGAGGGCGCGCGCGGGTTGCAGTCGAAGGTGCAGTGCGGGTACAGCTCGACCATGCGGTCCTCGGCCGGCGTCTTCGGGCCGCGGCCGGGCATCCCCTCGTAGAGGCCGCGCAGCTCGAGCAGCTTCGGCTGGTGGAGCGAGGCGAAGTTGGCCCGCGTCGAGGTGCGCAGGTCGCCGCCGCTGCCCTTCACCCACAGCACCTCGGTCGGCGCGCCGGTCAGCGGGTCGGTCGCGGTCACCTTCGCCGAGGTGTTGCCGCCGCCGGTGTTCGTGATGCGCCGGTCGGCGCCGAGCAGGTTGCTGCGCAGCACGAGCAGCCCGACCTCGTCGAGGCCGGCCGCGGCCGCGTCGTCCCACAGGTGGTCGACGTGGCGGAGCTCGTCGGGGGCGAAGGTCTGGACCATGGTCTCTCGGGGCTCAGCCGCGGGCCGCGGCGGTGAAGCTCCAGCTGCCGGAGGGGACGGCGAGGCGCACGCCGCGCTCGCCGCGCTCGAGGACGCGCAGGCCGGCCTGCTCGGGGCTGCGGCCGGACTCGCGCAGGCTGGCCGGGTCCGCCGTCGGCACCAGCACCTCGGCGGTGGTGTTGGCGGGGATCTCCACCTCGAGGTGGAAGACGCCGTCGGCGATGCGCCAGGCGGTGGCGATGCGCCCGCGCACCGAGTCGTAGCCGACCGCGGCGTGCTCGAGGCCGCCGCCGGGCCGCGGCGCGATGCCGATCCGCGCGTAGCCGGGCGCGAGCGGGCGGATGCCGCCGATGTTCTCGACCATCCACTGGTAGACCGCGCCGAAGCTGTAGTGGGCGAAGGAGTTCATGCCCGGGTCCTGGAAGCCCTTCTCCGGCGTCCAGCCGTCCCAGCGCTCCCAGATGCTGGTCGCGCCGTGGCGGATCGAGAAGCCCCACGACGGGAAGGTGTCGTTCATCATCAGGCTCCAGGCGACGTCCTCGCGGCCGATCTTCGACAGCACGAGCATGAGCTCCTTGGTGCCGAGGAAGCCGGTCGAGAGGTGCCAGCCGCGGTCCTCGATGCGCCGCACGAGGTGGGCGGCGGCCTGCGCCACCTGCTCGCCGTCGAGCAGGTCGTAGGCCAGCGGCAACACGTAGGCGCACTGCGTGTCGCCGCGCACGCGGCCCTCGGCGTCGACGAAGGCGTCCTGGAAGGCGCGGCGAAGGCGGCCGTGCAGCTCCCACAGCCGCGCGGCGTCCGCCGCCTCGCCGAGCACCTCGGCGGCGCGCGCGGTCAGCTCGACCGAGCGCGCGTAGTAGGCCACGTAGATCACCTCGTGCGGGGTGGGCGCGTCGATCGCCACCCAGTCGCCGAAGCAGTGGAACCGGTCCGGGGGCATCACCTCGTCCACGCTGCGCGCGCGGCAGAACTCGACGAAGCGCAGCATCGACGGGTACTGGCGGCGCAGCAGCGCGCGGTCGCCGTAGCGCTGGTAGACCTCCCACGGCACGATCGTGCCGGCGTCGGCCCAGCCCGGCCCGCCGTCGTCGCCGGACACGATCTGCGGCGCCACCGTCGGCAGCTGGCCGTCGGCGCGCTGGGCGTCGGACAGGTCCTGCAGCCACTTGCGGAAGAAGGCTTGGGTGTCGGTCCACAGCGTCGCCGTGGCCACGTAGGCCTGCGCGTCGCCGGTCCAGCCCAGGCGCTCGTCGCGCTGCGGGCAGTCGGTCGGCACCTCGATGAAGTTGGCGCGCTGCGTCCACAGCACGTTCGAGGCCAGCTGATCGAGCATCGGGCTCGACGAGGCGAAGGCGCCGACCAGCGGGGTGTCGCTGCTGAAGGCGATGCCGGTGACCGCCTCGTCGGCGGGCGCTTCGGGCAGGCCGCTCAGCTCGACGTACTGGAAGCCGTGGAAGGTGAAGCGCGGCTCCCACACCTCGACGCCCTCGCCCGAGCAGACGTAGGTGTCCTCCGCGCGCGCGCCGCGCAGGTTGGTCACGTAGAGGCGGCCGTCCTCGTCGAGCCGCTCGGCGAAGCGCAGCTTCAGCTCGGTGCCCCGCGGAGCCTGCACGCGCAGGCGCACCGCGCCGGCGAAGTTGCGCCCGAGGTCGAAGACGTGGACGCCCGGGTCGGGTTCGCTGCGCCCGACCGGAGTGAACTCGCCGACCACGACCACCGGCGGGCCCTGGTGCCAGACCAGCGCGGGGTCCATCTCGGCGCCGGTCACCACCGGCTGCCAGCCCTCGCCCGCGTCCCCGCCGGGGGCGCACCAGCCGTCCAGCGCGGCGCGCGCGTCGTAGCGCTCGCCCATGAGGAAGTCGGCCTCGCGCAGGGCGCCGTCGCGCGCCGTCCAGCCCGCGCCGCTGGCCACCTCGGTGACCGAGCCGTCGGTGTGCTCGAGGCGCAGCACGCAACGCAGGCGCGGCTGCCTGCCGTAGTGGTCGCGCTTGCGGCCCCAGCCGACGTAGCCGGAGTACCAGCCGTCGGCGAGCTGCGCGCCGAGCACGTTGGCGCCGGGGCGGACCATCCCGGTGACGTCCCAGCAGCGGTAGGGCACGCGCTGGTGGTAGTCGGTCCACCCGGAGGTGAAGCGCTCCTCGGAGACGCGCGCGCCGTTGAGGTGGAAGTCGGCCAGGCCGAGCGCGCTGCCGTAGAGCAGGGCGCGGCGCACCGGGGCGCCGACCTCGAAGGCGCGGCGCAGGTGCGGCACCGGCGGCAGCCGCAGGCCGGCGCGGCGGGCGACCCCCCACGGCCCCATGCCGTGCTCGCCGAGCACGCGCACCGGGACCAGGGCGTCGGTCGGCAGCTCGCCGGCCTCCCAGCCGGCCCGCGCGGTGCCGCCGCGCCAGGCCTCGCTGCTGCCGAAGACCGAGCGCTGGCCGTCGGCGAGCTCGACCTCCAGCTGCGCGATCAGGCCGGAGGGGCCGGGGTCGTCGTTGCGCACCTGGACGCGCAGCTCGTTGACCCCGGGGCGCAGCAGCGCGGCGACGTCGCGCGGGCGCGGCTCCTGCCAGCCCGGCTGGTCGCGGAACAGCAGCTCGCCGTTCAGCGCGCAGCTGGCCGAGTTGTCGGCCAGCACGGTCAGCGTCGCGGCGGCGACCGCGGCGCCGGCGGGCAGCTCGAAGCTGCCGGCGAACAGGCGCTCGCCCTGCGGCGCGTCGAGGGGCGCGCCCTCGTGGCCGTCGCCGGCGTGCCCGATCCAGCGCGCCGCGCGCAGCACCACTTCGTCGGGGCGGTCGTCGCGCAGGGCGTCCCAGCCGATCCACTGCGAGTTCTCCCAGAAGGCGCCGTCGAGCGGGCCGGTGGTCCACGAGGCGGGCTCGCTCCACGCCGAGGCGCGGCCCTGCGCGTCCCACACGCGGACCGACCACGAGCAGCGCTCGTGCGAGCGCAGCGGGCGGCCGGCGTAGGCGATGCCCAGGCTGTCCGCGCCCTCGACGCGGCCGCTGTCCCACAGGTCGCCGACGCCGCGCGCGGCGTCCTCGGGGGTCGAGGCCACGACCAGTTGCCAGGCGGTCTGGCGCTGCGCGCGCTCCTCCGAGCGCAGCTTCCACGACAGCAGCGGCTGCGCGACGTCCACGCCCAGCGGCTCGGAGAGCGCCATGCAGCGGAGGTCGTGGGCCTCGAGCGCGCCGGCGTCCGGGTCGGGCGCCACGGCGCAGGCGGACAGCGGGAGGAGGACGGCAAGGAGGCGGGCCAGCCGCCGGATCGGGGTCGGGGTCATCGCGGGCGCTCCATCCAGAAGGGCACGGTGGCGAACCAGAGCAGGGTGGCGAGCAGCATCACCGTGGCGACCCCTTCCTTCTCCAGCGAGCCGGACAGGAAGAGGACGGACGGCAGGAGGGTGCCGAGCAGGGCGGTCCAGGACAGGGCGCGGAGGAGCCTCCTCACCGCGCGGCCTCCCCGCCGCCGCGCCGCTGCACGACGGCGCTGGCCAGGACGTAGACCAGGATCGCGAGGAACCAGGCCGGCAGGCTGGCGAAGTAGATCTCGATGCCGCCGCTGCGCACGGCGAGCAGCGCGGCGGCGAGGCTGCCGAGCCAGGCCACGGCGGCGGCGGCGTTCACCCGCAGGCCGCGCGCCTCCGCCCACCACGAGCGCAGGCCCAGTCGCGGCAGCAGCCAGAAGTCGGCGAAGACCACCGCCCCCATCGGCACGAGCACCAGGCCGTAGAGGGCGACGAAGCCGAGCAGGCGCATGGCGATGGCCGGGAACAGGCCGGCCAGCGTGGCGACCGCGCCGGTCACCAGGGTGACCGTGAAGCGGCGCGAGCGCGGCAGCACGGCCTGGAAGGCCAGGCCGGCGCGGTAGATCGTCGGGTTGGCGGTGGTCCAGCCGGCGACGACCACGCACAGCAGACCGGCCACGCCGCAGGCCTGCCAGGCCATCGGCCCCGGGAGCACGTCGGTGTTCGCCGGGTCGCGGTGCAGCTGCAGCGCGTAGAGCACCGAGGCGGACAGCCAGGCCAGGAAGTGGCCGACGTACATCCCGGCGCCGCTGGCCACGCCGTGCCAGGTGCGGCGCGCGAAGCGCAGCACCGACAGGTCGGACATGCCGAGGTGCATCGCGCCGTTGCAGAACCAGGCGAAGAAGACGACGTGCCAGAAGCCGAACTTCACCTGGCCCGGCAGCGGCTCGCCGCCCTTCCAGATCGCGGTCTCGGCCAGCGCCCACAGCTCGCCGGCCGAGCCGACCGCGGCGCCGGTGTCGCGCAGGAACTCGGCCAGGCCGATGACGCCGAAGGCGGCGAAGACCAGGATCATCCACGGCGCGGCGAGGTTGGCGAAGCGCGCCACGCTGCGGTAGCCGAGGGCGGCGACCACGGTGATCAGGCCGCCGACGGCGAGCACCGCCAGCACCCACCCGAGCCCGGTCGGCCAGGTGTCGCCGAGCGCCGGCATGTCGAAGCCGAACAGCACGCCGACCGCGGTCGCCGAGACGGTGATCATGGAGCCGGCCAGGAAGCAGAACATCACCCCGTTGGCCAGGTTGTAGAGCGTGACCAGGCGGCGGCCGGCGATGCGCTCGAGCTGGCGGTAGAGGGTCAGGCGGACCCGCGTGGCGACCGGGGCGGTGACCAGCACCCAGCTGAGCACGGCCAGCGCGTTGCCGAGGAGCAGGCCGACGACCAGGTCGAAGGCGCTGACGCCGGCGGCGACGAACAGCGGGCCGATCATCAGCTCGGTGCCGGCGCAGTGCTCCCCGGCGTACATGCCGAGGAAGCTGCGGAAGCCGAGCCGCGCGCGCTCGGGGACCGGCTCGCGCTCGAATTCGCCGGTCGCGGCCGCCGCGCCGGCGCCGGGGTCAGCGCTGGCTGAGGACATCGCGTTCGTGGCCGCGCACGAGCTCGAGCCAGGCCAGGCCGGCGGGAGCGTCCTGCTGCAGGCAGAACCAGTCCCACACCGCGCCGGAGGGCAGGGTCTTGAGCTCCTCGAGCAGGGCGAGGCGCCCGGTGAAGTCGCCCTCCGCCTCCATCCGCCGCAAGGTCGCGATCGGCTCGAGCAGGGCCAGCAGCAGCGCCTTCTGCAGCGCGCGGGTGCCGATGACCCAGGCCGCCACGCGGTTGATGCTGGCGTCGAAGAAGTCGAGGCCGAGGTGCACGCGCGGCGCGCCGCCGTCGAGGCCGAGCGCGTCGAGGCGCACCAGCTCCTTGGCCAGCTCCTCGAGCTCGTCGCTCAGCGTGACCACGTGGTCGCTGTCCCAGCGCACGCCGCGGCTGACGTGGAGCAGCACGCCGGGCAGGCAGGGGAGCACCGCCGAGAGCTTGTCCGACACCACCTCCGTCGGGTGCTGGTGGCCCATGTCCAGGCACAGCAGCTTGCCGCGGGTCACGGCGTAGCCGAGGTAGAACTCATGGCTGCCGGCGACGTAGCTCTCCGAGCCGATGCCGAACAGCTTCGGCTCGACGGCGTCGAGGTGCAGCGCCGGGTCGATCGGCTCGTCGAAGACCTCGTCGAGCGACTCGGCCAGCCGCGCGCGCGGCGCCAGGCGGTCGGCCGGCGTGTCCTTGTAGCCGTCGGGCACCCAGAAGTTGGTGACGCAGGGGCTGCCGAGGGCGGCGCCGAAGGTGGCGCCGATGCGGCGGCAGGCGCGGCCGTGCTCGATCCAGAAGCCGCGCACGGCCGGGTCGGGGTGGCCGAGGGTGAAGCCCGACGCCGCCAGCGGGTGGGCGAAGTAGGTCGGGTTGAAGTCGAGGCCCAGCCCGCGCTCGCGCGCCCAGGCGGTCCAGCCGGCGAAGTGCTCGGGCAGCAGGGCGTCGCGGTCCACGCGCGCGCCGCCGGTCTCGGCGTAGCTGGCGTGCAGGTTGAAGCGGTGGCGGCCGGGGATGCAGCGCAGCGCCACCTCGGCGTCCTGGCGCAGCTCGGCCGCGTCGCGCGCGCGGCCGGGGTGGCCGCCGGTGACGGCCAGGCCGCCGCCGAGCTCCTCCCCCCCGCCCTCGAAGCCGCGGACGTCGTCGCCCTGCCAGCAGTTCAGCGAGACCGGGACGCGGGCCAGGGCCTCGACCGCCGCCGCGGCGTCGACGCCCAGCTCGGCGTAGACCTCGCGGGCGTGGTTCCAGGCCCGCTCGATGCGGGGAGAGCTGTCCACCATGGGATGGGGCGGTGCGCCTCCGCAGGGCCCTCGCGCGCAGCGGGCGAGGGACCGCCCGGCCGGGGAGGCGTCCGGCCGGGCGGCGGGTCAGGCCGCGCTACAGGGCGCGGACCTCGCGGGTCTCCTTGTCGAAGGTGAAGGCCTTGTTCTCCCACATCGAGCGGGTGGCCAGGTCGACGGCGACCATCACCTTGGCGCCGACGTCCACCGTGCTGAACGGCTTCTTGCGGTCGCGGATGGACTCGAGCCAGTTCAGGCGCAGGTAGTCCTGGTCGGCGATGCGCTCGCACTCGACGACCTGCGGGTCGTGGTCGTCGACGTAGGGCCGCTCGGGGCGCACCTCGCAGTTGTTGCCGGCGAGGTAGATCGTGCCCTCGTGGCCGCGGATCGTGGTGGCCAGGCCCTGCTCGTTGCAGGTCGAGCCGGCGACGATCATGGTGTGCTCCTCGGGGAACTGCACGGTCAGGTTGACCTGGTCGTGGTTCTCCATCTCCTTGTCGATGTAGTGGCCGCCGATGGCGTCGACGCGGGAGGGCCAGTCGAGGTCGAGGGCGAAGAACAGCGGCGTCATCTCGTGCACCAGGAGGTCGCCGATGATGCCGGTCGAGAAGTCCTTGTAGCGACGCCAGCGGTGGAACACCTTGGTGTCGAACTCCCGCATCTCCCCGGTCTGCGGGTCGGTCTTCAGGTGGCCCAGCCAGGCCTCCCAGTCGAGCATCTCGCCGGGGACGACCTTGGGGTCGATGCCGTAGTAGTTCCACTCGCCGCTCGGGGTGTTGCGGCAGTAGGAGGTCTGGCTCCACAGCGGCTTGCCGATGGCGCCCTCCTTGATGAGGCGCCGCGCTTCGCGGTACTTGTTCAGCGCCATCTTCTGCGTGCCGACCTGGAAGACGACGTCCTCCTTGGCCATCACCGTGTCGTAGACCTCGAGCGCCTGGTCGAGGCGCAGGGTCATCGGCTTCTCGCAGTAGACGTCCTTGCCGGCCTCGACCGCGGCGATGGCGATCGCCGCGTGGGAGTGCTCGGTGGTCGCGATGAGGACGGCGTCGATGTCCTCGCGGGCCAGCAGGTCCTGGTAGTAACGGTAGCCGTCGACCTGGACCTCGCCGTCCTGGCCGTTGCGGGCCATCTCCAGGCCGGCGTCGAGGTGGGTCTGGCACACGTCGCACACGGCGACGATGTCGAAGGCCACCTGGCCCTGCTTGCGGAGGTTGCAGAAGCTGCCGATGTGGCCGCGGCCCATGCCGCCCGGGCCGATCACCGCCATGCGGATGCGGTCGTTGGACCCGAGGAGGTTGCGGTAGCTGCGCGCCGAGACGGCGGGGGCCGCCGCGGCGGCGCCGGCGGCGGTCGTGATGAGGAAATGGCGACGAGTCGTGCTCATGGGTTCGCGGGTTGGAGGTCAGGCGGGCGGGCGGCAGGCGGCGGGGACGAAGGTCTCCAGGGCGGGGTCGCCCGGGTCGACCGCGCGGCCCTCCTCGCTGGAGAGGTAGGCCGCCATCAGGATGCGCATGACCTCGATGCCGTCGTCGAAGGTCAGCTCGGGCTTCCGCCCCTCGCGGAAGCACTGGACGAAGTGGCGGTTCTCGCCCGAGTAGCCGTAGTGGGCCGGCTCGTTCGGGCTGATCGGCATGAGGCCCTGCTCGGCGTTCTGCTTCTCGACCAGGTCCTCGCCGGCCTCGCCGGTGACCTCGCGCGAGAAGAACACCTTCACGCCGCACTGGGACATGTCGATGTCGAGGGCGTACTCGGGGCCGAGCAGCTCGAAGGTGTGGCGCAGGCCGGCGCCGACGTAGCACCACGAGCTGGTGGTCTCGGTGAGCACCTCGAGGCCGTCGTCGGTGCGCCAGTGGACGGTGGCGCTGGCGAAGTCCTCGCTCGGGTTGGCGGCCCAGTCGAAGTCGGGGCCGAAGCGCTCCTTCAGCTGCGCGGCGAAGCGCGGCTGGGTCCACTTCAGGTTCGCGGTGGTGGCGCGCACCTTGAAGGGGGTCAGGCTGGCGCGCGGCTTGCCCGGCTCGGTGAGCAGCCAGCGCGCGGCCTCGATGCTGTGGCACATCATGTCGAGCAGCACGCCGCCGCCGGCGATCTCAGGCTGCCAGAACCACTTCGAGTGCGGGCCGCCGTGCTCCTCGGCCGCGCGGGCCAAGTAGGGGCGGCCGGCGATGCCGGCGCCGCGGCGCCACAGCACCTCCTTGCCGCGGGCCAGCGTCGGCGCCCACAGCATGTCCTCGAGGTAGCCGGTCGGCACGCCCATCTCGTCGGCGATCGCCTTCACCTCGAGCGCCTCACCCAGGGTGCGGGCCATCGGCTTCTCGAGGCAGACGCCGCGCAGCGGGGCGGTGCGGCGCGCGTTGCCGGCGCGCAGCGCCTCCATCACCTCGACCCGCGTGTCGTTGCGCGCGCACACCCACACCGCGTCGATGTCGGGCGAGGCCGCCATCTCCTCGGCGCTGGCGTAGATCCGCGCCGGCGCGCCGACGCCGCAGCGCTCGGCCACGTCGACCGCGCTCTGCGCGCTGTTCGGGCTGGTCACGCCGGCGACGACGACGTCGCGCACCTCGGCGAGGGACTGGATGTGGAAGCCGGTGATGAAGCCACCGCCGACGAAGCCGATGCGCAGGGGGGCGTGGCTCATCGTTCACGGGCCGCGTGCAGCGCGGCGAGGCGGCCCTTCGAGGGGTAGAAGAGGAACAGCAGCGCGAGGCAGGCCAGCGAGGCCCACATCGGGTAGGAGAACAGGGCGGCGTAGTCGACCTCGTCGCCCACCTCGGCCCACTCGCTGGCGCCGGTGGCGATCTTCGAGCCGACGATGATGCCGATACCGACGATCACCAGGTTGAACAACGACTGGGCGCTGGCGCGCACGTCGGCCGAGGCCTCCTCGTCGACCACCATGAAGGCGACGAAGATGAAGCAGCCGAAGCAGACGCCGTGCATGGCCACGCCGGCGATCACCGCGGCCAGGTCGAGGCCCGCGCCGAGGGACGGTCCGTGGGCGAACAGGGCCATCCGCAGTCCGTAGGCCACGAGCCCGACGCCGAGCAGGGTCTTGCGCGAGAACTTCTTGGCCACCACCGGCATCAGGGCGAGGACGCCGATCTCCGACATCTGACCGATGGTCATCAGCCCCGCGCCGCCGACGCCGAAGATGCGGTTGATCGTGTCCGCCGCGCCGGCCTGGAAGCGGCCGAGGAACTCCGCGGTGTGCACGATGTAGAACTGGTGGATGCAGCTGACCGGCACCGCGATGAGGAACAGGGTCAGCAGCGGCTGGCGCCGCACCTCGCCGAGGGCCTCGGCGGTGGCGCTCTTCTTCTCGCCCGCCGACGGCGGCGTCTTGGGCAGGGTGAAGCAGAACACGCCCATGACCACGCCGAGCGCGCCGGACAGGCGGAAGGCGTCGGCCATGCCGGCGTACTGCGCGGCGAGCTGCTCGGCCTCGGGGGCGCCGGCCGGGGTATGGCGGTAGAGCAGCCACTGGCCGATGGCGATGCCGGCGGCGATCCAGCCGATGGTCCCCCACACCCGCACCTTGCCGAAGTCGCGGTCGCGGTCGGGCAGGTGGTGGAAGCTCAGCGAGTTGGTCAGCGACAGCGTCGGCGAGTAGATCACCGAGTAGACCAGCGAGAACCACAGGAAGCCGCTGTAGCTCTCGATCGAGGCCAGCTGCCACACCAGCAGGCCGCCCAGCACGTGGCTGAGGCCGAGGAACTTCTCGGTGTTGAACCAGCGGTCGGCGACCTGGCCGGCGATGAAGGGCGCGACCAGGGCGCCGACCGCGCCCACCGCGAAGATGTTGCCGATCTGGCCGGCGTCCATCCCGCGGTACTTGTTGAGGAAGGGCCACAGGAGCGGCAGCCAGGCCCCCCAGATGGCGTACTGGAGGAACATCATGGCCGACAAGCGGACGAACAGTCCGGCAGTGAGGGGGGCTGCCGCCGGGTTCACGAGCCGATCCTCTTGGCGCGGATGTTGCGGTAGCGCACCGGCGAGCCGTCGTCGTGGTTCTGCAGCCCGAAGTAGCCCTCGAGCGTGCGCTCACCGTCGTACTCGTTCACCAGCTCGCCGTTGATGCGGATGGTGTAGCGCTGGCCGACCACCTGGATCGAGTACTCGTTCCACTCGCCGGCCGGCTTGGTCGGCACGCTGCTCGGGCCCTGGAAGCTGTACACCGAGCCGGTGTTGTGCTTGTCGCCGGCGGCGTCGCAGATCTGGATCTCGTAGCCGTGGTTGACCGCGACCCAGGGGTCGTCGCCCGGGTCGGGGAAGCGCACGAAGACGCCGGAGTTGTCGTCCGGCTCCTCGACCATCCACTCGAGGCGCAGCTCGAAGTCGCCGAAGCTCTCGGCCGAGTACCACAGCAGGCCCATGCCGCCGGTGGCCTTCAGGCTGCCGTCCTCGACGACGAACTCGCCGGGGCCGGCCATGCTCCAGCCGTCGAGGTCCTCGCCGTTCCACAGCGGGGTCCAGGCGCCGGACATCGCACCGAAGTCGAGCGTGTTGCCCTGGCAGCCGAGCGGCGCCAGCGCGAGGGCGAGCAGAAGGGGGATTCGTTTCATGGATGGTCCCGGGTGGGGGCGGGCCCATGATAGGAATCCGGTCGTGCGCGGGGGTCGCTATCGTCTGGCCCATGCCGCTGTTCCAGAAGGCCCCCCCGACGCCCGAAGAGTCGCACCGTTGGAAACCGCTCGAGGCCGGTCCCGACCGGGTGCTCGAGCTGACCGAGGAGGAGTGGTACGAGCAGGTCTACCGCGGCCAGGACGCGCCGCAGCTGACCTTGCGCGCGGTCCTCATGGGCTCGGTGCTCGGTTTCTTACTGGCCTTCACCAATCTCTACATCGGGCTCAAGACGGGCTGGGCGCTCGGCGTGGCGATCACCGCCGCGATCCTCAGCTTCTCGATCTGGAACACGCTGCTCAAGGCCGGCATCGCGCGCTCGCCGATGACCATCCTCGAGACCAACTGCATGCAGTCCACGGCGAGCTCGGCGGGCTACGCCACCGGCGGCACGATGGTCTCGGCGATCGCGGCGCTGCTCATGATCCAGGGCTCGCACCTGCCGCTGTGGGTGCTCCTGCTGTGGACGCTGTTCCTCGGCGCCCTCGGCACGCTGATGGCGATCCCGATGAAGCGCAGCATGATCAACCGCGAGCGGCTGAAGTTCCCCACCGGGACGGCCGCGGCGGTGACCCTGCAGTCTCTCTACTCCGAGGGCACCGCCGCCCTGCGCAAGGCGCGCGTGCTGCTCCTCGCCGCCCTGGCCGGCGCCGCCTTCCCGATCCTGCTCGAGCTCGAGCTGAAGGTGGCCACGATCCGCGACGCCGCCGGCGAGGTGGTCGAGCGCTTCCGCACCCCGCTGCTGCCGGGCTCCTCCAACCTGTTCGACTGGCTGCCCGGGCGCGGCGCCGACCCCGAGACCGGCGAGGCCTTCAAGCCCTCCGACTGGACCCTGGTCATGGACCACAACCCGGTGATGATCGCCGCCGGCGCGCTGGTCGGCCTGCGCATCGCCATCTGGATGACGGTGGCCTCGCTCTTCCTGGCCTTCGTCCTCGGCCCGGCCGGCCTCGCCGACGTCTGGACCGCCCCCAACGGCGAGGTCATCGCCGCCACCTCGGCCCCGGGCAAGGCCTGGCGCGAGAGCGGCGTGTGGAGCGGGGTGGCCGTCATGGTCGCCTCCGGCCTGCTGGCCTTCGGCATGCAGTGGCGCACGATCGCCCGGGCCTTCTCGCGCTTCTTCGCCAAGGAGGAGGGCGAGGGCGGCATCGAGGGCATGGTCGAGGCCACCGAGGTGCCGACCAGCTGGTTCGCCGGCGGCGTGCTGGTCTCGGGTGCCGGCGTGGTCTGGCTGGCGGCCTACTCCTTCGGCATCCCGGTCCTCTACGGCGCCATCGCCGTGGCCCTGACCTTCTTCCTCTCCCTGGTGGCCTGCCGGGCCACGGGCGAGTCGGACATCACCCCGGTCGGCGCGATGGGCAAGATCACCCAGCTGACCTACGGCGTGCTCATGCCGCAGAACGTCAACGCGAACCTGATGACGGCCTCGATCACCTCGAGCGCCTCGGGGTCGGCGGCCGACCTCCTGACCGATCTCAAGTCTGGGTACTTGTTGGGGGCCAATCCGCGGCGCCAGTTCATGGCCCAGTTCCTCGGCATCTTCTCCGGCACCCTGGCCACCACCCTGGGCTTCCGCCTGCTGGTGCCGACCGCCGAGACCCTGACCGCCGACGGCACCCCCTACCCCGCCCCGGCCGCCCAGGCCTGGATGGCGGTGGCCAAGGTCTTCCAGCACGGCTTCGAGAACATGCACCCCACCCACCTGAAGCTGCTCTGGATCGGCCTCGGGGCGGGCGTGGCGCTGCAGCTGCTCGACCACTTCACGGCCAAGCTGCCGTCCCGGGCGCGGACCTGGATCCCCTCGGCCACCGGCATCGGCCTGGGCCTGATCCTGCCCTTCCAGTACCCCTTCTCCATGCTGCTCGGCGCGATCGGCGCCGCCCTCTGGACCCGCAGCGCGAAGAAGAGCGCGGACGACTACCTCGTCCCGACCGCGGCCGGCCTGATCGCCGGCGTGTCGATCCTCGGCGTGATCGTGGCGGTGCTGAACGCCTTCGTCATGCCCGAGGCCTGATCCCCTCGAGATTCCCTTCCACCCGACCCCCCCGATGAAACGCTACGTCTTCCCCCTGCTCCTCCTCGCCGCGGCGACGCTCCCCGTCCGCGCCGCCGCCGCGCAGGAACCCGAGGGCCTCGACTGGTACGGCGACTTCCGCCTGCGCGCCGAGTCGAACCAGAAGCTGCCCGATGCCGACGCGCGCAACCGAGCCCGCCTGCGCTTCCGCCTCGGGGCGAACTACCAGGCCACCGAGCACCTGAAGCTCGGCTTCCGCGCCCGCACCGGCAACCCGGACGACCCGAACAGCCCGCACCAGGACCTGGGCGGCACCGGCAGCGGCGGCGTCTTCAACAGCTTCGAGTTCAACCTCGACCGCGCCTTCGTCCAGTACACGCCGGACTGGGCGCCGGGCCTCGGCTTCCTCGGCGGCAAGTTCCACCGCCCCGGCTACCGCAACCCGGTTTACGGCGAGCTGGCCTGGGACGACGACGTCCAGCCCGAGGGCTACGCCTTCACCTACTCCGGCGAGACCGGCGGCATGGCCTGGGACGCCTACCTCGGCCAGTACGCCCTGTTCGAGCAGGGCGGCGGCGAGGACGCCTGGATGCTGAACGCCGGCGCCCACGGCCGCATCGAGTCGGGCGAGTCCAGCAGGTTCGACCTCGCCCTGAACTACTTCTTCTACGGCGACACCACCCCGGGCAGCAGCACGGCCATCCTCGGCGACAACCAGGGCAACGCGCTGGCCCCGGGCGGCAACGACTTCCTGTCCGAGTTCGGCATCCTCGACCCGGTCCTGGCCTGGACCACCACCGACTTCGGCCAGCCCCTGACCCTGTCGGGCGAGTTCCTGCTCAACACCCGCGCGGCCGACGGCGTCGGGGACACGGGCTGGGCCCTCGGCGCCGCCTGGGGCAGCACGAGCGCGCCCGGCGACGCGAAGTTCTACTACCAGTACCAGAGCATCGAACAGGACGCGATCTTCTCGGCCTTCTGCCAGGACGACTTCCTGCTCGGCTCGAACCAGGACGCCCACGTCCTCGGCTGGAAGCAGCAGCTGGCGGACGACGTCGGCCTGCACGTCTGGGCGCTGGTGTCGGCTCCGAACGAGGCCTTCGGCGGCAACGACGACAACCGCTACCGCTTCCGCATCGACCTGAACCTCTCCTTCTGAGCGCGCGACGCGCCCGCCCGGCGGCGGCGCCCCTGGCGGGCGCCGCCGCCTCTACAATTCCGCCCGCGATGCGGCGCTCCCTCCTGCTGGCCCTGCTGCTCCTCCTCCCGGCCTGCCCGCCCCCGGCGGAACCGCTCGAGCCGATCGGCGAGGTGGCCGACTTCACCCTGCGCGACCAGTCCGGCGCCGACTTCGGCCGCGCCGAGCTCGACGGCAAGGTCTGGGTGGTCGACTTCTTCTTCACCCGCTGCGCCTCGATCTGCCCGCACATGACCCAGGCCATGCGCGAGCTGAAGGAACGCCACGCCGGCGCGGAGGATCTCGGCCTCCTGTCCTTCACCATCGACCCGGACTTCGACACGCCGGAGGTCCTGCGCGCCTACGCCGAGCGGATGGACCTGCCCCTCGACGGCTGGCACTTCCTGACCGGCGAGCGCGCCGCCATCGCCGAGCTGTCGCTGCGGTCCTTCAAGCTGGCCTTCGGCGAGGAGATGGACGAGGAGGGCCACATCCTGCACTCCTCGCGCTTCGTGCTGCTCGACCGCCAGGGCCGGGTGCGCGGCTACTACGACGGGCTCGACGAGGCGCTGCGCCCCCGCATGGACCGGGCGGTGCGCCAGCTGCTCGACGAAGCCCCCGCGGAGTGACCCCGCCGCGCCACGCCGGACTAGACTGAGGCCGGCCCGCGGCCCCGGGTGGCCGCCTCGCCGCAACGATGAGTCCGCCTTTCCTGCCGACCCTCAACGCCTCCCTCAACGGCCTGGCCGCCCTGTTCCTCCTCGCCGGCTGGGTCCAGATCCGCCGCGGCCGCGAGCAGGCCCACGCCTTCTGCATGAAGGCCGCGCTGGGCAGCTCGGTGGTGTTCCTGGGCTGCTACCTCTACTACCACTTCACCAACGAGATCCTGGTGCGCTACGCCGGGCCGGAGGGCGGGAGGCTGCCTTACCTCGCCCTGCTGCTCAGCCACACCGTGCTCGCGGCGGCGGTCCCCTTCCTGGCGCTGCGCACGGTCTGGCTGGCCTTGAAGGACCGCCGCGAGCAGCACAAACGGCTGGCGCGGATCACCTTCCCGATCTGGCTCTACGTCTCCGTGACCGGCGTGCTGATCTACCTCGTCCTCTACGTGTTCACCGATTCCGGCGCGCAGGCCCTGGGCGCCGCCGGAGGCCAGGGATGAGCGGGCGCGAACGCCTCGCCCTGGTCCTCGTCCTGGCCGGCGCAGTCGCCGGGGTCGGCCTGAGCTTCCGCGCCGAGAAGGTCAGCGAGACCGACCGGCAGGCCGAGGCGGCCGCGGACGGCCTGGACGGCGGGCTCGAGGCCGAGACCGCCGAGGCGCTGGCCGCCGGCATGGAGCGCCTGTTCGGCCAGTACCGCCAGCCCACCCTGCCGCCCGGCGGGATGCCGGGGGTCGCGGACGAGGAGGAGCTGCGCTCCGGCCGCTCGACCTTCGCCGTGAAGTGCGCCCAGTGCCACGGCGTGACCGGGGCGGCCGACACCGGGACCGCGCGCCTGCTCAAGCCGCGGCCGCGCAGCTTCCGCTCGGGCTCGATCAAGTTCACGAGTACGGCCGCCGGGCAGCCCCCGCTGCGCGCCGACCTCGAGCGGGTGATCCGCGAGGGTGTCCCGACGACTTCGATGGCCGGCTTCCCCACCCTGCCGGAGAAGGCCCGCCGCGAACTGGCCAGCTACACCCAGTACCTCCTGCTGCGCGGGGCGACCGAAGCGGCCGCCCTGGCCCAGATCGAGGGGTTGGGCGGGTCCGCCGCCTCCCCACAAGTTTTCGAGGTTGTCGAAGCGGCCTATGAGGCCGTGGCCCGCGCCTGGGAGCAGGCCGAAGCCGCGCCGGTCCCGCCCCCTTCGGACGACCCTGCGGTGCGCCAGGACGCCCGCGCCGAGGAGCTCTACCGCGCCGCCGCCTGCATCACCTGCCACGGCGAGGACGGCTCGGGCAAGGGCCCGGTGGCCTGGGCGAACGACCAGTGGCTGCTGCGCGACGCCTGGGGCAACGAGGCCCGGCCGCGCGCCTTCGCCGACGGCGTCTGGTTCGGCGGCGACGCGCCGGAGGACCTCTACCGCCGCATCGCCCACGGGGTGAAGGGCACCCCGATGCCGCCCTCCGCCGGCAGCCTCGACCCGGAGGAGATCTGGGCGCTGGTCCGCTACGTGCAAGGCTTCTCCCAGGAGGAGGACTGATGGACACCCCCGCGGCCCACCCGTGGATCCACCGGCTGGCCTGGGCCTCGCTGATCGTCTCGGTGCTGCTCACCATCGGGCTGGGCGGCGCGGTGACCAGCACCGAGGTCGGCATGGCCTACCCGACCTGGCCCGACATGAACGGCGCCAGCCTGTTCAACTTCTTCTACGGCGAGCTGGCCGGGAAGTACGGCGCCGGGGCCAACCTCGAGCACACCCACCGCCAGGCCGGCGCGCTGATCGGCCTGCTGGCGATCGGCCTGGTCGTCGCGACGGCGGCCGGGCGCGGCGTGCCGCGCGAATGGAAGCGCCACGCCGGGCTGATCCTGCTCCTCGTCGTCGTGCAGGGCCTGCTCGGCGCCTTCCGCGTGACCGAGAACGCGCAGACCACGGCGATCGTCCACGCCGTCGGCGCGCAGCTGGTGGTGGTGGCGATCGTGTGGATGGTGCAGCGCAGCTCGCGCGGCTGGGCGGGCGGGGCGGCGGCCTTCCGCAGCCCGCTCGCCGGCCAGCTGCGCCGCTGGAGCGCGCTGGCGATGGTCGTGCTGTTCCTCAACCTCGGCGCCGCGGCCAGCCTGCGGCACAAGGAGGCCGCCTTCAGCGGCCACTTCGTGCTCGCCCTGACCAGCTCGGTCGCCCTGCTGCTGCTCGTCTGGCTGGTGGCGCGCAGCTTCCGCGGGCACGCCGCGCTGCGCCAGCAGGCGCGCTGGCTGGCCAACCTCCTCGGCGTCCAGCTCGGCCTCGGCCTCGGCGCCTGGGCGCTGATCTGGGGGCCGATGGCCGAGGCGATCGAGGACGAGCGCACGCGCTTCCTCGCCCAGGCCGGCTTCACCACCGCCCACCTCCTCGTCGGCGTCTGCGTCATGGCGCTCACCGCGGCGGTCCACTTCGAGGCGCGCCACCGCGTGCTCGAGGAAGGCGCCGCCGCCGCGCCCGCCGCGGCCTGACCCATGGCTGCCGCGCTGAAGGACTGGGTCGCGCTGACCAAGATGCGCATCCAGTTCGTCGCGACCGGCGGCGCGCTGGCCTGCGCCTGGCTGGCCGGCGGCAAGCACCTCCCGCCCGAGGTCGCGCTGCACCTGGTCGTCGGCCTGACCCTGGCCAGCTCGGCCTCCGCCGCCCTGAACCAGGTCGTCGAGGTGGACGTCGACGGGCGCATGGACCGCACGCGCCAGCGCCCGCTGCCCGCCGGGCGCATCCCCGTGCGGGTGGCGCGCGCCTTCGGCCTGGCCTCCGCGGTGCTCGGCGTGGCCTGGCTGGCCGTCTTCACCAACGCCCTGACCGCCTGGCTGGCCGGCGTGATGCTGGTGCTCTACGTCGGGGTCTACACCCCGCTCAAGCGGGTGACCGTGCTGAACACCCTGGTCGGCGGCGTGCCCGGGGCGATGCCCCTGCTCGTCGGCTGGGCGGCGGCCGGGCGCGGCCTCGACATCTTCGCCGGCATCCTGTTCGCCATCCTCTACCTGTGGCAGTTCCCCCACTTCCTCGCCATCGCCTGGCTCTACCGCGACGACTACGAAGGGGCCGGCATCAAGATGCTGCCGCGGGTGGACGAGACCGGCCGGGTGAGCGCGCGCCAGGCCGCCTACTACGGCATCGCCATGGTGCCGGTCGTGCTGCTGCCGACCCTGCTCGGCTTCGCCGGCGTGATCTACTTCTACTCGGCGCTCAGCCTGACCCTCGGCTTCCTGGCCTTCAACTTCCGCTTCGGCCTGCAGCGCACCGACCGCCGCGCGCGCCTGCTGCTGTGGTCGAGCCTCGTCCACCTGCCGCTGCTGATCGCCGCGCTGGTGATCGACGCGAAGTACGGCTAGGACGCGGCGCTCATCGTCACCGCTACGGCGATGCTGCCGGCGGTGAGGGCCACGCCGAAGGCGGCGGTCCACCAGAACAGCCAGCCGCGCAGGCCGAGCTCGTCGGCCTTCATGAAGGCGCGCAGGAAGGCGATCGGCGGGAACAGGCCGACCAGGGCGGCGGTCGCGCCCTCGGCGCGGAGCAGCGCGGCCTCGGTGCGCAGCCAGCAGACGGCGAACCCGGCGGCCGCCGCGCCGGCGATCCAGCCGAAGGCCCCGGCGATGCCCTCGGAGGTCAGCGTCGGGTCGGCGCCGATCACCAGGGTGGCGACCAGGGCCACCCAGGTCACGCCGAGGAAGTGCCAGTAGGTGGCGAGGTTGCGCGGGCCGTCGCCCTCGGGGGCGCCGGCGCGCGCCCGCCGCAGCACCGCGACGTGGAAGACCAGGCCGCCGAGGACGTGGGCGGCGTGCAGCCCGGTGAGCAGGTAGAAGTTGAAGGCGTAGAGCGAGGCCGCGCCGGGCGGCAGGTGGGCGGCGATCAGCTCGCTCCAGTTCCACGCCTGGGCGGCCAGGAAGAGCAGCGCCAGGGCCAGGCCCGCGCCGAGCATCCGCCGGCTCATCGCCAGGCTCAGCAGGGCGAGCAGCCCGGTGCCCAGCCAGACGCCGAGCGGCACGGTGAAGCCCTCGGTCGCGCCGGTCCAGTTGCCGACGTTGCCGCGCACCACCCAGAAGCTGGCGATCGCGCTGGCGAACAGCACCGCCAGCGAGATCACGAGCAGCTTCATGCCGAGCGCGCCGGCGCCCGCGACGGGCTCGACCCTGCTCGGCGACGGTGCGGTCATTCCTCCGCGGCTTCCGCGGCGGCTCCCTCAGCCGCGACCGGCTGGTCCGCCTGGAACTTCTTGATGTCGGTCTGGTACTCGCCCGAGTCGGTGATGACGAAGGCCAGGAACATGCCGACGAAGAGGACCGAGATCAGGAAGATCAGCCCGTTGAAGGGCCGGTCCCACTTCAGGTGCATGAAGATCAGCGCCACCAGGCTGGCCTTGACCGTCGCGATGATCATGGCGACGGCGAGGTCGAGGCCGAACAGCGACATCTTGCCGGTCACCACGGTGAGCGCGGTCAGCGCCAGCAGGGCGACGAAGGTGCCGACCAGCATCTTGGCCGGCAGGACGTGACCTTGGTGGTCGTCGTGGGCGTGGTCGTGCGAGGCCATGTCAGCTGATCAGGTAGAGGAGCGGGAACAGGAAGATCCAGATCAGGTCGACCAGGTGCCAGTACAGGGCGCCGAGGTCGACGGCGGTGTAGTTCGCCGGCGAGAAGTGCCCGCGCGAGGTGCGCCACATCAGCCACAGCATCAGGATGATGCCGACCAGCACGTGGATGCCGTGCAGGCCGGTCAGGCAGAAGTAGATGCCGAAGAAGATGCCGACCTGTCGGCGGAAGCCCGGGTCGAGCTTCTCGACCTGGTTGTGCTCCCAGGTCGACTCGTGGCCCTCGACGTGGCTGACCTTGACCGACTCCATCACGTCGGCCGGGTCGGCCTTGAAGATCGAGTGGTCGGCGCCGCCCCACAGCAGGCCCTCGTGGTACTTGTGGCTGTACTCCTGGTACTTGATGCCCATGAAGCCGCAGGCGCACAGCACCGTGATGGCCAGGTTGAGCATGATGCCCTTGGTGTTCCCCAGCTGGGCGCAGCGCACGGCCCACGCCGCGGTCAGCGAGGACAGCAGCAGGACGACCGTGTTGATCGCGCCGAGGTTGGTGTCGAGGAACTGCGAGGCGTACTGGAAGGCGTCCTCGTGGTTGCTGCGGTAGACCGCGTAGGCCACGAACAGCACGCTGAAGAACATCACCTCGGTGAGGAGGAAGGTCCACATGCCCAGCTTCGCCGTGTCGAACTGCTGCTCGACGGTCTCGAAGTGGTGGGCGAGGTGCGGCGGGTGCTCGCCGTGGGCGTCGGCTTGGTGGCTCATCAGTGGGCCTCCTCGGCGTTCGGGTCGACCAGCGGGATGTGCGGGTCGTCCGGGTGCGGGTTGACGGGGACGTAGCCGTCGACGGACTCGTCGTAGCGGACGATCTCCATGTCGTAGGGATCACCGACCGCCGGGGCGAAGTCGAAGTTGTGCGGCGGGGCCGGGGAGGGGCACATCCACTCGAGGGTCGCGGAGCCCCACGGGTTGGCCGGCGCCTTGCGGCCCTTGCTCAGCGAGCTCAGCAGGTTGACCAGCGCCCACACCAGGCCGACGCCGAGCACGAAGGCACCGATCGTCGAGAGCTGGTTGTAGGGGTGGTACATCGGGTGGTAGTCCCAGTAGCGGCGGGGCATGCCCTGCGTGCCGGCCAGGAACTGCGGGATGAAGGTCAGGTTGAAGCCGACGAAGCTGATGAGGCTCGCCCACACCGCGGCGCGGTCGTTGAACATCCGGCCGAACATCTTCGGCCACCAGTAGTGGATGCCGGCCAGGAAGCTGAACAGCGCGCTGCCCACCATCACGAAGTGGAAGTGGGCGACCACGAAGTAGGTGTCGTGGAGGTGGATGTCGGTCGACAGGGTGGCCAGGAACAGGCCGGTCAGGCCGCCGATGCCGAACAGCCAGATCACCGACAGGGAGTAGACCATCGGCGCGGCCAGGTTGACCGAGCCCTTGTACATGGTCGCCACCCAGTTGAAGACCTTGATCGCCGACGGGATCGCCACCGAGAAGGTCAGGGCCGAGAAGATCACCGAGGCCAGCTGCGACTGGCCGCTGACGAACATGTGGTGGCCCCAGACGATGAAGCTGAAGATCGCGATGGCGATCGAGGAGTAGGCGATGAAGCGGTAGCCGAAGATGTGCTTGCGGCTGAAGGTGGCGAAGCACTCGGACAGCACGCCCATCGCCGGCAGGATCATCACGTACACCGCCGGGTGGCTGTAGAACCAGAACAGGTGCTGGAA
>CAYFGE010000014.1:0-80549 GCA_964342475.1 uncultured Planctomycetales bacterium | reverse complement strand
TTAAAGCGGTACGTGAGCTGGGTTCAGACCGTCGTGAGACAGGTCGGTCCCTATCCGGTGTGGCTGTTGGACGCTTGAGGAGGTCTTTCCCTAGTACGAGAGGATTGGGAAGGACGAAGCTCTGGTGCACCAGTTGTCTCGCTAGAGGCACAGCTGGGTAGCTAACTTCGGAACGGATAAGCGCTGAAAGCATCTAAGCGCGAAGCCTTCTCCAAGACAAGGCGTCCCCATCAGGGTCCTGGGAGACCACCAGGTCGATAGGCGGCAGCTGTAAGCATGGCAACATGTTCAGGCGAGCCGTACTAATAGCCCGAACGGCTTGATCCCCCCTCCGCTCGCCACTCCGTGGCGGTCCGAGGGGACTGCAGAACTTTGATCCACGATTCACCTGCCACCAAACACTCCCGGTGCCCATAGGTGTCTGGCCACACCCGTTCCCATTCCGAACACGGCCGTTAAGCAGCCACCGCCGATGATAGTGGTTCGTCCGCGAAAGTAGGTTAGTGCCGGGTTCCAAACAACTGCGCCAGAGGCTTCGTGCCTCTGGCGCTTTTTTTTGTCCTGACGGGACGGGAGGGGCCCGCTCCTTCTTGGCCCGTCCCTTCGGGAGTCAGCGGTAGTTCCGCAAGACGCTCACGACCACGCCGCGGATCTCCACCTGGTTCACCAGGATCGGTTCCAGCTGGGCGTTGGCCGGTTGGAGGCGGATCCGCCCGTCCTTCTCGCGGTAGAAACGTTTCAGGGTCGCTTCCTCATTCTCGAGGATGGCGACGACGGTGGACCCGGGGTCCGGTTGTCGGTCCCGTTGCACCAGGACCCAGTCTCCGTCCTGGATGTGGTCCTCGATCATGGAATCCCCGCGGACTTCGAGGAGGTACAGATCTCCTCGCGTGGGGAACAACTCCTGGAGTGGCTTCTGTTCCGGGGTTTCGATGGCTTCGATCGGAGCCCCGGCGGCGATCCGCCCGAGAAGGGGGATGGAGTGGCGGTCGCCGCCCTGTTGCGGGAAGGGGATGGCCGGGGATTGTTCCGGCTCGCTGGCACGCGGTTGGAGGACCGCTCGTCCGTCCTCGGTCAGGTCCAGGCTTCTTGAGGCGCCGGGTTCCAGGTTCTCGAGGAAGCCCTTCTGGATCAGGGCTTGGACGTGGCCGAAAACCGTGGTGCGGTTGACTCCGAGCGTTCGGCCCAGTTCCTCGAGGGTGGGGGAGATCCCGGATTCCACCTGGTTCTGGTGGATGGCCTCGAGGACCTGGTGCTGACGTCGGGTCAGGGGCCGGTTCATGCTCAGAGGAGGATCAGGGCGAACAGGAGGCTGGAGACGAGGATGGAAGCCTCGAAGGCGTCCTTTCTCGTCGGGAGTGCGGGGTTCTTCATGGGTTTCTCCGGGGGCCGTTCGGGGCCTGTCGCCCGAACAGACACCAAACAGTATCGGCGAACAGAACCCCGACAAGCCGGAAATCCTCCCTTTCTTTTGCGGCATCCCCGCCAGGCCTCTTCTCTGGCTAGAATTCGCCCCTTGTCCATGACCCCGGACCCCCGAGAAATCCCGATCCATCCGGCTTCCCCGTTGGAGCGTCTGGACGTTCCCCCGCGGAGCCTCCCGGTCCACCGCTGTGATCTCCTGGTGGTCGGGAGCGGCATCGCGGGCTTGGCGGCGGCCCTGAGCGCCGCCGATTCCGGGGCCCATGTCATGGTCCTCTGCAAGGGACGGCTGAGCGAGACGAACACCCGTTGGGCCCAGGGGGGGATGGCTGCCGCCATCGGGCAGGGCGACCGCGCCGAGTTCCACGCCGGGGACACCATCAACGTCGGGGGCGGGCTCTCCGAGACCGACGTCGTCGAGGCCATCTGCGCCGCCGGCCCGGATGCCGTGGACTGGTTGCTGCGGCACGGGATGCGCGTCGACCGCGGTCAGGACGGGAGCATCTCCCTCTCCCGGGAAGGTGGGCACAACATCCCGCGGATCCTCCACAGCGATGGCACGGCGACCGGGCTCGAGATCCAGCGGGTTCTCGGCCTCGCGGCGCGGTCCCACCCGCGGATCGACGTCTTCGAGCACACCACCGTCGTCGATCTGTTGAAGGATGCCGAGGGCCGGGTCGGGGGCGCTTGCACCCTGATGAGCCGGACCGAGCGCGATCCTGCGCAGACCGTGCTCTTCGAGGCCGCCGGGGTCATCCTGGCCACCGGGGGCGGCGGCCAGATCTTCCGCGAGACGACCAACCCCGAGCTCGCCACCGGGGACGGTCTGGCCATGGCCCTGCGCGTCGGCGCTGAACTGCAGGACCTGGAGTTCGTGCAGTTCCACCCGACCATCCTGTACCTCGCCGGCGCGGCGCGATTCCTGATCAGCGAGGTGACCCGCGGCGCCGGTGGCCGTCTGGTCGACCGCAACGGGGAGGCCTTCATGGCCGCCGCGCATCCGGCGGCCGAACTGGCACCGCGCGACGTGGTCAGCCGCGCCATCTTCCGCCGCATCGTGGAGACCGGCGACACCCACGTCTACCTCGACCTGTCGCAGGTCGCGGACGCGGGGCGGCGATTCTCCAGCCTGGCCCGGATCGGCAAGGAGTTCGGAATCGACATCGCCCGCGAGCCGATCCCGGTGCGTCCTGCGGTGCACTACTTCATCGGGGGCATCGCCGCCGGCCTGGACGGGCGGACCAGCGTGGAGGGTCTGTGGGCGGCGGGCGAATGCGCCTCGACCGGCTTCCACGGCGCGAACCGGATGGGCTCGAACAGCCTCCTCGAGGGAGTGGTCCAAGGCCGCCTCGTCGGGGCCACCGCGGCCGCGTCCGACCTCTCCCCGCGCCGCCGCTTCCTGCTCCCGCGGGTGCCGGCCGTCGGGCGCAGCTCGGCCGCCGAGCTCAGCCTCGCCGACATGACCTACTCCCTGAAGTCGCTCATGTGGCGGCAGGCAGGGATCGAGCGGGACGGCAAGGGGCTCGACGACGCCCTCGAGCGCCTCGTCAAGTGGGAGGGCTACCTCGCCAACCTCGGCCCCTTCACCCGCAAGGGCGTCGAGGTGGTGAACATGGTCCAGGTCGCGCAGCTGGTCGCCTCGAGCGCCGCGTACCGCACCGAGTCCCGCGGCGCCCACTTCCGCACCGACCACCCCGCTGCGGCCCCGGAATGGCAGGTTCACACCCGCGCCCGCTGGGACGCCGCCGCCGGCCTCCGCCTGAGCACCGTTCCGGTGGCCTCCCCGGCCGTGCCGGAGGGCGAGGTCGGCGCTGCCTGATGGCCCCTTCGGATCCGCGATCTTGAGCCACCTCCCCGAGAACACAGCCGCGCCGAAGGAGCGCGCCGTCGTCGCCACCCTGATCCTCCCCGACAGCGAGTCGGGCCGCGCCGAGGACCCGCTGGCCGAGATCTCCGGCCTCGTCGAAGCCGCCGGGGCCTGCGTGGTGGGGGGGCTGACCCAACGCTTGCAGAAGCCGCACCCGCGGACCGCCTTCGGGCGCGGCAAGGTCGAGGAGATCGGCGCCCTGGTCCGGGAGGCGCGGGCCGACCTCGTCGTGGTCGACTTCGACCTCTCGCCGGCGCAGGTGCGCAACCTCGAGAAGGACCTCGACACCCGCCTCGTGGACCGGACCGAGCTGATCCTGGACATCTTCGCCTCGCGCGCGCGCACGCGGCAGGCCAAGCTCCAGGTGGAGCTGGCGCAGGCGGAGTACATGCGACCGCGCCTGAAGCGGATGTGGACGCACCTCGAGCGGACCGAGGGCGCCATCGGCACGCGCGGCCCGGGCGAGACCCAGCTCGAAACCGACCGCCGGCTGGTCAACCGCAAGATCGCGGACCTCAAGATCCGCCTGCGGGAGATCGAGGCGCGCAGCCGGCGCCAGGCCGAGTCGCGCACCGAGACGAACACCGTCTCCCTCGTCGGCTACACCAATGCCGGGAAGTCCTCCCTGATGCAGGCGCTGACCGGTGCGGACGTCTACATCGCGGACCAGCTGTTCGCCACCCTCGACACGCGGGTCCGGCGCTGGGACCTCCCCGGCGGTCGCGACGTGCTCCTCGCCGACACGGTCGGCTTCGTGCGCGACCTGCCGCACCACCTGGTGGCCTCCTTCCACGCCACCCTCGAGGAGACGCTGCACGCCGACCTCCTGCTCCATGTCTGCGACGCCACCGACCCGGACCTGGAGGTGCACCTCCGCGCCGTCGAGGAGGTGCTCGGCGGGCTCGGCGGAGCGGAGATCCCCAGCCTGCAGGTCCTCAACAAGGTCGACCGCCTCCCGGCCCTGGAGCGTGAGCTCCTGTCGCGCCGTTTTCCCGACGGGGTCTTCGTCTCGGCCACGACCGGGGACGGCCTCGACGAGCTGCGCGCGGCGGTGGGGGCGGTGCTCGACAGCTGGTCGCTGCGGCTGGACCTGGTGGTCCCGGCCTCGGCGGGCCGGTTGATGGCCGAGATCCGCCGTCACGGCCGGATCGAGGAGGACCGCTTCGAAGGGGCCGACTGGTTGGCCCGCGTCCAGATCCTGCCGAAGAACTGGACCCCGCTGCGGATCGAACTGGAGCGGAGCGGCGGCCGCTTCGCCGTCGCCGGTCAGCGCGGCGGTTCCGGAGCCGGGTAGCCCGCGACCACCGGCAGGACCAGGACCTGCCCGACCTCGAGGCTGCCGGGGTCGTCCATGCCGTTGGCGTCCGCCACGGCGAAGAGCAGCTCGTCGCCCACCCGCCCGTAGGCGCGCTTGAGCAGGCTGTAGAGGGTGTCGCCGCGGACCACGGTATGGGTCAGCGAATCGCTGGTCGGGAGGACGCGGCGCTCGCCGCCGGTCCCGGACGAGGCCGGGGCCGCTCGGCCGGGCCCGGTCGCCGCCGCTTCCTGGGCGCTGGCCCGCATCGGGTGGTCCTCGGAACCGGCGTCGGAGGCGCCGGGCGCGGTGCGCGGCGTGCCGACGGTCCTCGGCTCGGTCCGGGCCGGGTCGCTGGCGGCCGGGCGGGCGGAGGTCCCGGCCGGGTCCGAGGCCGCGGAGGCGGCTGGGCGGGTCACCGATGCTGAAGCCGGCGCGGAGGCGTCCAGGCCGACCAGGACGCGCCCGCTCTTCTCGATCGCGGGGGCGGCGTCCGCCGGGGCGGGGGACGGGGAGGGGCCCTGGAACTTCCAGACCAGAGCCAGGGCCATCAGGCCGACGACTGCCGTGAGGAGGATCAGCGCGCGCATGGCGGCAGGATACTCCGCAGACCGGCCCTTCCAGAAGAAGAAAGGGGGAGCCGGCCGGCGCCGGCTCCCCCTGTCCGGGCAGCGGGGGGGCTCAGGCCTCGGCTGCCACCCGCTTCTTCTTGGCCCAGCGGTCGAGGTAGACCAGCAGCGGGCTGGCCACGAACATCGACGAGTAGGTGCCGACGATCACGCCGACCAGCATGGCGAAGCTGAAGCCCTCCAGCACGTTGTGGTAGGGGCGGTTGGCCAGGAAGATCACCAGCAGCACCACGAAGGTGGTGACCGAGGTGAGGATCGTCCGGCTCAGCGACTGGTTGATCGACAGGTCGATCACCTCCATGAAGCTGCCCGAGCGGCGCGGCAGGTTCTCGCGGATGCGGTCGAACACCACGATGGTGTCGTTCAGGGAGTAGCCGATGATGGTCAGGAAGGCGGCGATGATCTCGAGGTTCACGTCGACGCTGACCAGGCCCAGGTAGTGGCACACGGAGAAGGCGCCCAGCGTGAACATCACGTCGTGGAACAGCGCGACCACGGCCGCGATGCCGTAGCGGAACTCCTTGAAGCGGAAGTTCATGTAGATCACGATCGCGATCAGCGACAGCAGGATGGCCTGGATGGCCGACTGCTGGATCTGGCCGCTCACCCGCTGGCCGATCGTGTTGATCTCGAGGAAGGGCTCCTCGCCGTCGAGCAGACCGCCGAGCCGCTGCTCGAGGTCGGTCTCGACCCAGCTCTGGCCGACCACGTCGCTGGCGCCTTCGGCAGCCGCCTGCGTCTTGACCTTGATCAGGAACTGGCTGGACTCGCCGTCGCCGGCCTCCTCGCCGTCCACCGCGACCTTGGTGACCACGTAGTCGTCCGGCAGCTGCGCGCGCACGTCGCTGACGTGGGTCACGCCGGCCATCTTGGCCTGGACCACCGAGCCGCCGAGGAAGTCGATGCCGAGCATCCCCTTGCCCTCGACCGCGACGAAGGACATGCCGGCCAGGATCAGGACGATCGAGCCGGCGGCCGCGATCTTGCGCTTGGCCAGGAAGGCGAAGTTCGCGTTCTCGGCCAGGGCGCGGGTCATGCCGATCTCCTTGATCTTCGACCCACCCTTGGAGAAGAGCAGGAAGTGGAAGATCACCTTGGAGAAGACCAGGGCGGAGAACATCGAGGTGAGGACGCCGAGCGACAGGGTCGCGGCGAAGCCCTTCACCGGGCCGGTGCCGACCTTGAGCAGGATCAGCGAGGTGATCAGCGTGGTCAGGTTGGCGTCGACGATGGTGGTGAAGGCGCGCTCGAAGCCGTTCTTGTAGGCCTGCGGCACCTCCCGCCCGCGCTTCCGCTCCTCGCGCACGCGCTCGAAGATCAGGATGTTCGCGTCCACCGCCATGCCGATGGTCAGCACGAGGCCGGCCAGGCCGGGCAGGGTCAGGGTGGCCTGGAAGAAGGACAGCGCGCCGAACAGGATGAAGGCGTTGAAGATCAGCGAGGCCGAGGCGACCACGCCGTTCAGGCGGTAGTAGCCGACCATGAACAGCAGCACGATCAGGCCGCCGATGACGGCGGACCACTCGCCGACCTGGATCGACACCTCGCCGACGTCGGCGCCGACCTCGAGCTTGCTCTCCAGCTCGGGGGCCACGCGCAGCGAGCCGGTCTTCAGCACCAGGGTCAGCTCCTCGGCCTCCTCCCGCGAGAAGCCGGTGATGCCGCCGCCCTCGATGAAGCCGCTGCCGGGCAGGGGCGAGTTGATGTTCGGGGCGCTGTCGACGAGGCCGTTCAGGCAGATCGCCATCTGCCGGTCCTCGTAGGTCTCGGTGAACAGCTCGAAGGGGTACTTGTACGGCTGCAGGAACTCGAACAGCACCACCAGCTTGCCGGTCTGCGGGTGGGTGTACATCTGCGCCGACTCGAGCTTGTCACCGGTGAAGTGCCAGCTGTCGTCGGTGCCGGCCTGGCCGCCCTCCTGGATCGCCTGCTGGTCGCGCAGCGGGACGGCAAGGAGGTCGGGGGTCGGGCCGGTGCCCGCGTTGGCGGCGTTCTCGGACAGCTGCGCCCAGCGCAGGTAGGGGTGGGGGCCCTGGTCGGCCTCGGCCACCGCGTTGAAGGAGTCCACCGCGGCGTCCGGATTGGCGGCGCGCCAAGTGCGGAACTTCTCGACCTCGGCGTTGAGGTTGTACTCCGCGTCGGTGGTCTCGGCGACGATCTGGAACTCGAGGCGGCCCTGGTTGATCACCGTGTCGATGACCCGGTCGGTCTCGGCCACGTTGTCCCCGGGGATCTCGATGACGATGCCGTCCTCGCCCTCGGGGTAGATCCGGACCTCCTTCAGGCCGGTGCCGTCGAGGCGCTCCTGGAACACCGCGACGGTGTCGGCGACGACCATCGAGATGGACTCGCCCGGCGCCAGCTCGTCCTCCGCCACGGGCAGGCGGAACACGATGCGGGCACCGCCCTGGAGGTCCTGGCCCAGGTTCAGGGAGAACTGGAACAGGCTCCAGACGGAGAGCACCGTGAGGAGCACGATGCCGAGGATCTTGCGGGAAAGGTACGGAACCATGGGCTGCCTTGCGGCGGGTTGCGTGGGAAGGCGGAGCCGGGGCGTGCGGGCGCCCCGGTGGAGCGATGGTCCGGCCTACAGGTAGGCGGACTTGCCGGCGCGGCCGCGCAGGAAGTACAGGCGGGCCCGGCGGGGCTTGCGGTTCGGGCCGCGCTGGACGGTGACGTTCACCACGCGGGGGCTGTGCAGCGGGAAGGTCCGCTCGACGCCTTCGTTCTGGACGATGCGGCGGACGGTGAAGGTCTTGCGCACGCCGTCGCCGCCGAAGCGGATGACCTGGCCGATGAAGGGCTGGACGCGCTGGTTCTTGCCCTCGGTGATCAGGTACTCGACGCGGACGAAGTCACCCACCTTGAAGACCGGGACCTCGGCCTTCATGTGCTGCTTCTCGACTTCTCGGATGATGTCCATGGTGGGACGGGCTCTCTCGTTGTGGGGCTCAGGACGGCCGTTCCTGCAGGTCCGGCCGTCGTTCGCGGGTGCGGCTCAAGGCCTGCTCGCGCCGCCACTCCGCCACGGCCTGGTGGTTGCCGCTGCGGAGCACCTGCGGCACTTCCATCCCCCGGAACTCGAGCGGTCTCGTGTAGTGGGGGTGGTCGAGCAGGCGCGGATCGGTGAAGGACTCCTCGACCGCGGACTGATCGTCACCGAGCACGCCCGGGATCAGGCGGGCGGCGGCGTCGATCACCGCGAGCGCGGGGATCTCTCCTCCGGAAAGAACAAAGTCGCCGAGCGACAGCTCGGTCCAGTCCAGGCCGAGACGGATCCGTTCGTCGAACCCCTCGTACCGCCCGCACAGGAGCAGCAGCCGCTCGGCGGCCGCCAGCTCGACGGCGTGGCGCTGGACGAAGGGTTCGCCGGCAGGGGTCAGCAGGACCTTGCGGCAGGAGCCGAACTCGCGTTCGACCCACTCGACGGCTTCGAAGATCGGCTCGGGTTTCAGCACCATCCCCGGCCCACCGCCGAAGGGGCGGTCATCCACGGTCCGGTGGCGATCCCGGGCGAATTCCCGGAAGTCCACGAGATGGACCCGCAGCTTGTCAGCCTTCTGGGCCCGACCGAGGATGCTGGCCCGGAGGTAGCCTTCGACGGCCTCCGGGAACAGGGTCAGGAGATGGATCTCGAGCATTCCCGGACCTCCGGGAAAATGGCCGGACAGGATACCCTAGTCGCCCTTTTCCAACAAGGTTTAGGCAGCCCTGGACGCTCCGGCCGCGAAGGTTTAGAACGAGCGCCGATGTTCACCGGAATCGTCGAACGCGCCGCTCCCCTCGTCGCCCGCGAGGAGATCCCCGGCGGCCTCCGCCTGACCCTCGACCTGGGGGACTGCTCCGAGGGGCTCCAGCACGGCGACTCGGTCTGCGTGGCCGGGGCCTGCCTGACCGTGATCACCCGCGAAGGCACCCGGGCCGGCTTCGATCTGTCGATGGAAACCCTTGAAAAGACAAGACTTGGGGATGTCGAGGTGGGGCAGGCGCTGAACGTCGAGCGCAGCCTCCGGGTGGGGGACCGGCTCGGGGGCCACTTCGTCTCCGGCCACGTCGACGGCCTCGGCGAGGTCCTCGCGGTGGAGGACCAGGAGGATTTCTCGGTCCACACCTACCGGGCGCCGGCCGCCATCCACGCCTACCTGGTGCCGAAGGGCTCGGTGACCATCGAGGGCGTCAGCCTCACCGTGGCCGAGCTGATGCCGGACGGGGTCTTCACCGTCGCCCTGATTCCGGAAACCCTCCAGAGGACCACCCTGGGCGGGGAGAAGCCGGGAGATCGGGTCCAGATGGAGGGCGACCTGCTCGGCAAGTACGTGCAGCGGGCGGTCGAGGCCCACGCCGGCGGCTCCGGAGCGGCCTGAGCGCCCCCGGCCCGGCCCGGCATCCGGCTTGCAGGCGGGGTTCTTCCCCCTGGGGCTTCTTTCTGGGCCTCCTCGTTCCCACAATGGGGCCCGCGGGATGCCTTCGTGCCCCCCGCTCCGACGGCCGCGTCCCGGCTCCAACCCCCGCGTGCCCTCCCGAGGGAGGACCACCCGAGGAGCTCCCGGGCCGGCCGGATCCTCCCGAGAACACAAGATGACCAGCAAACTTCCCTTCCTGGCCGCCTCGGCGGCCCTGGCCGGTCTCGCCCCGCTGTCCGCTCAGGACGGGGGCGTGCCGGTGACTGCCACCAGCGGCATCGATGCCCTGACCATCGACGGCCAGCTGCGGTTCCGCGCCGACCAGCGCGATCCGATGACCCCGGTCGCCAACATGGAGTCCGTGAGCAGCCAATTCGCTCGCCTGCGGCTCGGTGTCGGCGCCCAGCTCGACGCGAACACCTCGGCCTACCTGCAGCTGCAGGAGTCGATCAACTCCGTGGGCGACGGCCAAGGCATGTCGACCATGGGCACCGTCCATCAGGCCTACGGCCGCATGAACAACCTGTTCGACATGATGGACGTGCAGATCGGCCGCTTCGAGATGAAGTACGGCAACCAGCGCATGGTGTCGCCGCTCGACTGGTCCAACTTCGGTCGGGCCTGGGACGGCGTCCGCGTCGGCCACACCGGTCAGAACTACAGCTTCGATGCCTTCACCACGCAGGCCGTCGACACGCAGGGCGCTCCCCTCGGCACCACCGACGAGGGCTTCCACGGCTTCTACTTCGAGTACGACATGGACCAGTTCCAGCTCGACCTCTACGGCTTCCACCGCCGCATGGTGCCGGGTTGGGCCGACAACACCTACGGCTTCCTCCTCGAGGGGGACTACGGTGAGCTCGACTGGGAAATCGAGTACGCGATGCAGGACGGCGATCACTTCACCATGAACGCTTCCGGCTCGGCCGCGGCGATCGGGGTCAACTACGACCTCGGCGGCGGCATGATGATCGGCGCGGGCTACGAGTACGCCTCCGGTGCTGATGGCAACGATGACGCCTTCGTGCCGCTCTACCACTTCGGCCACGCCTACAACGGTCACCAGGACCTGGTCACCTGGAGCAACCTGCAGGACATCGTCGTCCGCAGCAAGTTCCCGGTGAACAACGACTGGAACCTGCACGGTGACATCCACCTGCTGAGCAAGGCCGAGGACAACGACGCCGTCGCCTTCGGCAGCGGTGCGGCCGGCGGCAGCGGTGTGGCCGGCGCCACCTCGGTGGCCGGCGAGTCCGAGATCGGTACCGAGATCGACGTCTACCTGAAGGGCCAGCTGGCCGAGAACGTCGACGTCTGGACGGGCGTGAGCTCCTTCTCCGCGGGCGACGCGATCGCCAACGGGGACGACCAGATGTGGGTCTTCTTCCAGGTCGCCTTCAACTTCTGATCGAAGGCGGACCGAGAGCGACCCCCGCCAGTCACCGACTGGCGGGGGTCCTCGCGTTCTGGAGGGAGCGCGCCGCGCGGCGCAGCGCGGCGACGGCGGCCAGGGTGCCCGGGTCGCGCAGCTCCTCGCCGGCGTCCGGCCGGACGTCGGGGAACCAAGCGGCGCCGTAGCCCTCGGTCCGCCACAGGATCAGGCGGCCACCTTCCTGCGGGGGCAGGAAGAAGCGCAGGAAGCGCTGGGGGTGGGGGACCTCGCCGGCGGCCGCAGCGGCCTCGACCAGCTCGTCGGCGGCGGCGAGCAGCAGCGCCTTCTGGCCGGCGGGCAGCTCCAGGCCCTCGAGGGCGCCGCGCGCCTGGCGCGCCCATCCGGCCAGCCCGTCGAGACTGCCTTCGCCGCGGCCCAGCTCGTCGAGCATGC
Source organism: uncultured Planctomycetales bacterium (assembly GCA_964342475.1). GTDB lineage: Bacteria > Planctomycetota > UBA1135 > UBA1135 > UBA1135 > J029. Next base: position 69,109 of record CAYFGE010000014.1, on the reverse strand, counting down.
GCACGAGCAGGTCGGCGGCCGAGGCGTGGTGGGCGAAGCCGGGGTCGAGGAAGGTCTCCACCGCGTAGGGCGAGTCGTAGTGCGAGTGGTAGGTGCCGTGCCCGCCGTGGAAGCCGAAGGCTGCGACCTCCATGCCGGCCAGCTCGAGGAAGGGGACGTGGTCCGATCCTCCTCCCGGCACGCCGAGGGAGGCCGGCGGCTCGACCCCGGCGGCGGCGCAGGACCGCTGCAGGAGCGCCGCCATGCCCGGCGAGCAGGACGCGCCGAAGCTCGGACCGCTCGCCACCACGTCCATGTTGAGGTAGGCGACGCCGTGGGCAGCGAGCTCGCTGCGGTGCTGCTCGACCCACTCGGTGGAGCCGACGAGTCCCCACTCCTCGGCGTCCCAGGTGGCCAGCGCGATGCTGCGCCGCGGGCGCCAGCCGCGCTCGAGCGCCGCGCCGAGCACGCGGGCGGTCTCGAGCAGCACGGTGGTGCCGCTGCCGTTGTCGACCGCGCCGTAGCCCCAGGCGTCGCGGTGGGCGCCTGCGATGACCCACTCCTCGGAGCGGTCGCTGCCGTCGATCCAGCCGATCACGTTCTCGATCTCGACCGGCGCGGGGTCCTGTTCGACGAAGAACTCGACCACGGTGTCGAGGGCCTGCGGCGCGTCGAGCGGCCCGGCTCCGGCGAGGATGCGGTCGGCGTTGGCCTGCGAGACCGGCAGGCTGGGGATGCCGACCAGGCCGGGCGCCTCGTCGAGCGGCACGCGGCGCGCGCCCGCGACGCTGGCCCAGCCGGGCGTGGTCGGGTCGCCGTCGGAGTTGAACACGCTGCCGCGCTGGATGCCGTCGTCGGGACGCCAGCGGCCGCGCGGCAGGACCTCGCCGCGGGCGGAGCCGTCGTCGCGGCGGTCGGTGTAGAGGAGGGCTCCGGCGCAACCCGCGGCCTCGGCGTTGGCCACCTTGAGCCCGCGGTAGAGGCCGCCGTAGCGCACCAGGGCGATGGTGCCCTCGAGCTCCACCCCGGCCTCGCGCAGGGCGGCGAAGTCCGCCTCGCGTCCGCGCCCGGCGAAGACCACGCGTCCGCGCGCCCGGCCCGCCGCCGTCAGCCCGTGCATCGGCGGCACCTGGTGCTCGAGCGACTGCGGGTCCTCCGCGTAGCCGCGCTCGGCCAGGGGGAGCTCCTCGCTGCTGCCGTCGGCGGCGACCAGCGCCAGCCCCTGTCCGGTCTGGCGCGGCGCGTGGACGGTGTAGCGCGCCCGCTCGACCCGCAGCCCGGCGGCGGCGAAGGCCTCGGCGGCGTAGTCGGCGCCCGCTCGTCCGCCCTCGCTGCCGGCCAGGCGCGGGATGGCGCACAGCTCCTCGAGGGTGGCGCGCAGGCGCTCGGGGCGCACCTCGACGGGGGAGGGACCCTGCGGGAGGGCCAGGAGGACGGCGGCGGCGAGCGTGGCGGGCATGCGCCGCAGGATACCGGAGGCCGGAAACGCTAACCTGGAGCCATGCCGGGCATGCCCCGCTTCGTCGCCGTGGACTGGAACGGGACCGTCGTGCCCTTCTTCTGCGAGCCGGCCTACCCGGGCGCGCTGGAGACCCTGGCCCGCTGGCGCCGCGAGGGCGTCCTCGTCGCCGTCGTCAGCCACGCTCACCCGGCGACCATCGAGGCGGACGTGGCGCGCACCGGCCTCGAGGCCGACGAGGTCCACGGCGTCGAGGAGAAGGCGCCGGCCTTCCTCGAACTCCGCCTGCGCCACGGCCACGGCGTGGTCATCGGCGACCACCCGGCCGACCTCCGCGCTGCGGACGCCGCCGGCCTCCCCTTCTACCAGGCCTGCCTCGAGGGGCAGCGCGGCATGGAGGGGCGGGTGGCCGCCTTCAGCGACTGGCAGGAGCTGGACCTCCTGCTGCGGGCTGCCGACGCCTAGCGCGCTCGGCAAGCTCCGGCTCGGTCGTGGCGCTCCCCGGCGTGGTCCGCAGCAGCGGGTTGGCCTCCGCCCGCGCGACCAGCTTCTCCTTGTCGTAGCGCTCGAACATCCCGGTAAGCGCCTTGATGTCGACGCAGGTCTTGGCGCCGACGCCGCAGTCGCCGCAGGCCTCGGTCTGGCAGTGCTCGGTGAACTCGTCGCGCAGCGACTTCTCGTAGTCGAGGCGCAGGTACTCCCGGGTGACGCCGAGGTCGAGGTGGTCCCAGGGCATCACCTCGTCGAGCGGGCGCTGGCGGAAGGCCGTCTCCTCGGGGCCGTAGCCGTGCTCCTCCCAGGCCGCCTGCCAGGCCGCCAGCGTGTCCTGCTCGTCCCAGGCGTCGAAGCGCACGCCGCGCCGCCAGGCCGACTCGAGCACCGCGCCGGCGCGGCGGTCCGCCCGGCTGAGGAAGCCCTCGATCAGCGTACCGGCGGAGTCGTGGCCCTTGATGCCGACGGCGCGGACCCGCACCAGCTCCTTCATGCTGCGGTGCTTGGCCTGGACCTCCTCGGGCCGGATCTGCGCCGCCCACTGGAAGGGGGTCAGCGGCTTGGGCACGAAGGTCGACACCGAGGCGGTGACCCGCCCGGGTCCGCCGCAGCCGTTCTCCTTGCGCAGCAGCGAGCAGCGCTCGGCCATGTGGACGATGCCGTCCACGTCCTCCTGCAGCTCGCCGGGGATGCCGATCATAAAATAGAGCTTCAGGCCGGTGAAGCCGCCGCGCCAGGCGTGGGCCACCCCCTCGAACAGGTCCCGGTCGGAGATGCCCTTGTTGACCAGCCGCCGCAGGCGGTCGGTGGCGACCTCGGGGGCCAGGGTCAAACCCTGGCGGCGCGCGTCGGCGAGCCGCGCGGGGAGGTCCTTGACCTGCTCGTCCACACGCAGCGAAGGCAGCGAGATCTTGACCCGTTCGGGCTGCAGCGCGGGGATCAGCGCGTCGAGGATGCCGCCGAGGTCGGGGTGGTCGCTCGAGCTCAGCGAGGTCAGCCCGAGCTCGTTCAGGCCGGTGTTGCGGTAGCTCTCCTGCGCGATCTCCAGCACCTTCGCCGCGCTGCGGAAGCGCTGCGGCCGCTTCTCCATGCCGGCCTGGCAGAAGCGGCAGCCCTGCACGCAGCCGCGCATGATCTCGATCGTGATGCGGTCGTGGATCGTGCGGATGAAGGGGACGACCGGCGCGGTGGGGAAGGGCGCGTTCTCGAGGTCGTAGACCACGGCGCGGCGCGGCGTGCGCGCTCCGTCGAGCGGCACCATCGCGGCCAGGGCGGGGCCGTCGTACTCGGGCCGCCACTGCGCCGGCCAGTAGAGCCAGGGGCAGCGCTCGACCAGCGCGGCGAGCAGGGCGGCGCGGTCGCGGTGGCGCGGCTTCTCCTCGGCGAGCACGCGGCTGAACTCGACCACGGCCTCCTCGCCGTCCCCGAGCAGGAAGAGGTCGACGAAGTCGGCCAGCGGTTCGGGGTTCAGGGTGCCGGCGCCGCCGGCCAGGACCACCGGGTCCTCCAGGCCGCGGTCGGCGCAGCGCAGCGGCACGCCGCCGAGGTCCAGGCAGGTGAGGAGGTTGGCGTAGGTCAGCTCGCTCTGGAGGGTGAAGCCGACCACGTCCATCTGCGCCAGCGGGGTGCGCGACTCCAGGGTGGTCAGCGGCCAGCCGCGCTCGCGGAGGCGCTGCTCCATGTCGGGCCAGGGCGCGAAGCAGCGCTCGGCGGCCAGCTCCGGCTGCTCGTTCAGGCAGTGGTAGAGGATCCGCAGGCCCAGGTGGGCCATGCCGACCTCGTAGGTGTCGGGGTAGACCAGGGCCCAGCGGAGGGCGACCGAGTCCGGGTCCTTCCGGATCTGGTTCACCTCCCCGCCGACGTAGCGCCCGGGCAGCTGGACCTCGGGCAGGAGGGCCTGGAATTCCTGCTCGGGGAGGGGGGTGGGGCGGGACATGGCCCGAGAGCTTAGGACATGGGGGGCCGCTTGACCTGTCCCGCCCGCTGCCTAGAATGCGGGGCCGCAGTTGGCCAGCCAACCGCCCATGAGCCTCACCTTGCCCCAGCGTTTGCAGCGTGTCATCGAAGGCAGCTTCGAGAACACGGTCCTCCTCCAGAAGCGCGTCCGCCAGCTCGTGCGAGGCGATGCGCCGCTGTTCGACGCCGAACTCGAGAAGGTCGAGAACCCGATCGAGATCGCGCTGGTCGAGATGGAGCGCGGCCTGATCGACCTGGTGCCGGACGAGGACGAGGAAGAGCGCCCGACCCTGGCCTGAGCCGGGTCGCCCGCCTCCCTCAGGCCGCCCGCTCCTCGCTCGCCAGCAGCTGCCGCAGGCACTCCTGCAGCGTCTGCCGCAGCGAGACGAAGCCCTCGTAGTGGCAGGTCAGGCAGGGCTTCTGCCCCTGCTTGTTGCAGATGTCGCGCGCCCGCTTGGTGAAGGTGGTGCGGTTCCAGTGCAGCACGACCAGGGCGTCGTACTTGCTGCGCATGTCGCGCTCGAGGGTCTGCATCTCCTTGTGCCAGGAGACGTACTCGGCCATCCGCCAGCTGCCGTTGAAGCCGACCACCTCGAGGTACTCGGCGAACTTGTCGCGGTGCTTGTGCTGCGGCTCGCCGCCGCCGACGACCAGCACGCGGAAGGCGGGGCGGCGGTCGGCGGCGCGCTCGGCCAGGCGGGCGGCGAGGTGGGCCTCCTCGGCGGTGAGGGGCCGCTCGCGGAAGGAGGGGACGACCTCCTCCGGCACCTGCAGGAAGCGGTCGTAGTCCTCCAGGCAGTGGCGGAGGTCCTCGCGCTCCTCGGAGACGATGGCGAACTTCTGCTGCAGGACGTGGAGGTCCTTCTCCGCCTTCTCGGCCTTGCGCTCGAGCTGCGCCTCGCGGTCGCTGGCCGTGGCGGCGCCGCGCAGCTTGCGCTTGGCCGCCGTCGCCCGCTGCGACTCCTCCTGGGCCCGGGAGCGGGTGTCGGCCAGCTGGGCCTCGAGGCCCTCCCGGCGCTTGTGCTCCTTGCCGAGCTCGGCCTGCAGGCGGGAGACCTCGCGGCGGGCCTCGCGCAGCTGCGCCTTGAGGGTGTCGCGCTCGGCCTCGAGCCTGGCCCGCTTCTCGGCCGAGGGCGCCGGCTTCGCCGCGGGCTGCGGGGCGGGAGCCGGGCGCGCGGGCGCGGCCTCGGGCCAGGCCAGGTGGGGGAGCCAGGCCTCGAGCCGGCTCGCGGCGCGCTCCCAGGCGGCGGGCTCGCCGGCGACCAGGTCGGCGTGGAGGAAGGCGCGCAGGGCCTCGGGGCGCCACAGTTCGGCCCAGCCCTCCTCGGCCGCCTCCTCCGGCGCCTGCCGCGGGGCCGGCAGCTCGACGAGCAGGGCCTCGACCACCTGGAGCCGGAAGCGGGGACGCCCGACCACCCCGTCGGCCACCACCAGAGCGGCCTCGGCGCGGCCGGCCTTGCGCCGACCGGCGGCCTTGACCAGCTCCTCGAGCCGGGCGGGCGGTAGCAGGGCCTCGAGCGCGGCGGCCAGCAGGGGCAAGGAGCGCCCGAGCGACAGCAGGGCGGACTCGAGGTGGTCCGCGCTCTCGTTCCGAGGTCCTTGCATACCAAGAGGCTAGCATATTGCCCGCCGACATCGTCCGCCGCCGCCGTCGGCCCGAGGAGCCGTGTTCCGAGCCAAGACCATCATCGAACCCTTCCGGGTCAAGGTCGTCGAGCCCCTGCCCCAGCCGCCCCGTGAGGAGCGCGCCCGGGCCCTGGAGGCCGCCCGCTACAACCTGTTCTCGGTGCCCGCCGAGGAGGTCACGATCGACCTGATGACCGACTCCGGCACCTCGGCGATGAGCCAGGAGCAGTGGGCCGCCATGATGCGCGGCGACGAGAGCTACGCCGGCGCCCGGAGCTTCTTCCGCTTCCGCGAGGCGGTCGAGGAGCTGACCGGGATGCGCCACATCATCCCGGTGCACCAGGGGCGCGCGGCCGAGAAGATCCTGTTCACCGTGGCCGGCGGGCCGGGCAAGGCGGTGCCGGCCAACACCCACTTCGACACCACGCGCGCCAACGTCGAGCACAGCGGCGCCGAGGCGGTCGACCTGGTGATCGAGGAGGGGCGCCACCCCGAGGTCGAGCACCCCTTCAAGGGCGACGTGGACTGCGCGGCCCTCGACGCCTTCCTGGCGGCGAACGGCGAGCGCGTGCCGCTGGTGGTGGTCACCGTGACCAACAACAGCGGCGGCGGCCAGCCGGTCAGCCTGGAGAACCTCAAGGCGACCCGCGAGGTGTGCCGCCGCCACGGCGTGCCGCTGTTCCTCGACTGCGCCCGCTTCGCCGAGAACGCCTGGTTCATCAAGATGCGCGAGCCGGGCCAGCAGGAGCGCAGCGCGCGCGAGATCGCGCAGGAGATGTTCCGCCTGGCCGACGGCTGCTGGATGTCCTCGAAGAAGGACGCCTTCGGCAACATCGGCGGCTTCCTGGCCCTGAACGACGACGGCCTGGCCGCCGAGTGCCGCAACCTGCTCATCCTGACCGAGGGCTTCCCGACCTACGGCGGCCTGGCCGGGCGCGACCTCGAGGCGCTGGCGGTCGGCCTGCACGAGGTGCTCGACGAGCACTACCTCGAGTACCGCATCCGCTCGACGGCCTACGTGTGGGAGCACCTCGACGCCCTCGGCGTGCCGCTGCTGCGCCCGGCCGGCGGCCACGCCGTCTACCTCGACGCGCGCGCCTTCCTGCCGCACGTCCCGCCCGGCGAGCTGCCCGGCCAGACGGTCTCGGTGGCCCTGTTCCTCGAGGGCGGCATCCGCTCGGTCGAGATCGGCACCGTGATGTTCGGGCGCACTCTGCCCGACGGCACCCAGGAGCCCGGCGTGATGGACCTGGTGCGCCTCGCCATCCCGCGACGCGTCTACACCCAGTCGCACATGGACTACGTGTGCGAGGCGGTGGCCTACGTCTTCGAGCGGCGCGAGCGCTACGGCGGCTTCCGCATCGCCGAGGAGGCGCGCGAGCTGCGCCACTTCACCTGCGCCTTCGAGCCGCTCGGCTGGGACCCGCTGGCCGAATGCTGAGCCGCCGCGCCGCCGCCCTCCTCGCCCTGCTCCTGGCCGCCTCCTGCAGCGGGGGCGAGCCGCGCCGGCCGAACGTGCTCCTCGTCGTGGTGGACACGCTGCGGCAGGACCGCCTCGGGGTCTACGGCTACGACACGCACCCGAGCTCGCCGGCCCTCGACGCCTTCGCCGCCGAGGAGGCGGTCGTGGTCGACGGCCTGACCGGGGTGACCTCCTGGACGCTGCCGAGCATGGCGACCCTGTTCACCGGCCTGTCGCCGGCCGAGCACGGGGTGATGCGGATGAGCGCCGAGGGGCGCCGTCTGGACGAGCCGCGCACCCTGGCGGCGGAGTTCCGCGCGGCGGGCTACGCCACCGGCTGCGTGCAGGGGAACTTCCTGCTGCAGCGCAGCTGGGGCACCGGCCTCGACCGCGGCTTCGAGCACTGGGACGACTCGGTGATCGGCGCCGAGGCCCACCGCGGCTCGACCGCCGCCGCCGTGGCGGAGCAGGCCGCCGCCTGGCTGGAGCGGCGCCCGCCCGAGCAGCCCTGGTTCCTCGCCCTCCAGTTCTTCGATCCGCACGTGGCCTACGAGGACCACCCCGAGTACGCCTTCGAGGACCCGGCCTACGAGGGCTGGGTGGTCGGCGGCCTGGGCGGCAAGGTCCTGCGCGAGCGCGCCGCCGAGGCGGGGGAGGCCGACCGCCGCCAACTCGCCGCCTTCTACGCCGAGGAGGTCCGCGCGGTGGACGACGCCTTCGGCCGCCTGCTCGCCGCGCTGCGCGCGCGGCCCGACTGGGAGGACACGGTGGTCGTCTTCACCTCCGACCACGGCGAGGAGCTGGCCGAGCGCGGCTGGATCGGCCACACCCGCACCCTGCACTTCGAGCAGGTCGACCTGCCGCTCGTCGTGCGCCTGCCGGGCGGCGAGCGCGGCGGCAGCCGCGTCGAGGCGCGGCTGGGGCAGGCCGGGCTCTACGCCACGCTGCTCGAGCTCGCCGGGCTCCCGGTGCCCGCGGGGCGCGGCGCGTCCTTCGCCGGGGTCCTGCGCGGCGGCCCTGCTCCGACCGGGGTCGTGCCGAGCGAGGTGGACTTCGTCCCCGCGCTGGAGGAGAACTCCGCCAAGCGCACCCGGCTGCGCGCGGCGGTGCGCGGGCCGCACAAGCTGGTCCACGACCTCGAGACCGGCAGCTGGGAGCTGTTCGACCGCGCAGCCGACCCGGCCGAGCGCCGCGACCGGGCGTCCGACCCGGCGGCCGCCGAGGTGCTGGCGGAGCTGCGCGCCTGGGTCGAGCAGCACGCCTGGTGGGAGGACGCTTGAGCGCGGCGCGCTGGCTCGACGGCCCGCTCGGCCTGCTGCTCGCGCCGCTCGGCTGGCTCTACGCCGGAGCCTCCCGGCTCCGCCTGTCGGCCTACCGCCGCGGCTGGCGGCGCAGCTTCCGCCCGCCGATGCCGACGCTGTCGATCGGCAACCTCGCCACCGGCGGCACCGGCAAGACCCCGCTGCTGTTCCACGCCCTGGCCTGGTTCGAGGAGTACCAGCTGACCCCGGGCGTGCTCTCGCGCGGCTACGGCGGCGACGAGGGGCGCATGCTGGAGGAGCGCCACCCCTCCGCGCTGCTGGCCGAGGATCCGGACCGCGTGCGCGCGCTGCAGCAGTTCCTCGCCACCGGCCCGCCCGAGGTGCTCGTGCTCGACGACGGCTTCCAGCACCTGCGCCTGCAGCGCGACCTCGACGTCGTCCTGCTCGACGCCACCCGGCCCTTCGGCCGCTGCCTGCCCGCCGGCCTGTTCCGCGAGCCGGCGCGGGCCCTGCGCCGCGCCGACCTCGTCGTCCTGACCCGCGCCGACCTCGTCGACGCGGCCGCACGCGAGGCCGTCTGGCGGCGCGTGGACGCCGTCCGCGGCGGCGCGCCGCTGCCGCGCCTCGAGGGCACCGTGCGCCCGCGCGAGCTGCGCCACCTGCGCAGCGGCCGCGTCGAAGCGGCGTCCACGCTCGCCGGTCGGCGCGCCCACCTGAGCGCCGGGATCGGCAACCCGCAGTCCTTCCGCGCCCTGTGCGAGTCGCTCGGCGTCGAGGTCGCCTCGACCGCGTGGATGCCCGACCACCATGCCTGGACCGAGGAGGACCTGCGCGGCTGGGCGGAGCACGAGCTGGTCCTGGTCACCGAGAAGGACGGCGTGAAGCTGCACGACATCGCCCCCGAGCCGGTGTGGGAGCTGCGCGTCGACTGGGTGTTCACGCGCGGCGAGGAGGACTGGCGCCGCGCCCTCGAGGACTTCGCCCTGCGCGCCCGGGCGGCCCGCTTCGAGCCCCTCTTCACCGCCTGCGAGCCCGCGGAGGGCGGCCTGCGGTGAGCCGGCGCGAGACCGCCTGGCGGCGCCTTCGCCGGCGCTGGAAGCACCGGCCCGGGCCGGTGCCGTGGCTGCTGGCCCTGCCGCAGCGCGGGCTCTTCCGCCTGCTGCGCCTCCTGCCCGACCGCGCGGTCCTCGGCTTCGCCGACCGCGTCGCGCGCCTCGCCGTCCTCTCTCCCCGGCGGCGTGCGCTGGGGCTCCGCCACCTCGAGCGCGCGCTCCCCGGGGCGGGCGCGGCCGAGCGGCGGGCGCTGCTGCGCGCGAGCTGCGGCCAGCTCGGGCGCTCGGCGGTCGAGGCGATGGTGCTGTGGCCCGCCCACGGCCCGGACGCGCTGGTGGCGCGGGTCGACCTCGAGCCCGGCGCCGCCGAGCTGCTGGCGCGCTTCCGCGGCCGCGGCCCGGTCGTCGTGCAGGCCCATCTCGGCTCGGTCGAGATGACCACCACGGTGCTCGCCGCGCACGGCCACCGCCCCGGCACCCCGATGCGGCTGCCGCGCAACCACTACCTCGCGCAGGACCTCCTCGCCACGCGCAACAGCGGCGAGGCGGAGGTGCTGCCGCGGCAGGGGGCCCTGAAGCGGATGCTGGGCCTGCTGCGCGAGGGGCGCGCGGTGGTCCTCACCTTCGACCAGAACGCCCACCACAAGCCGATCTTCGTGCCGTGGTTCGGTCACGACGCTGCCACCGAGCGCACTCCGGCCGCGCTGGCGCTGCGGACCGGCGCGCCGGTGCTCCAGGCCTGGTGCGTGCGCGCCGGCGGCGGGCGTTACCGCTTCGGCCTGCGGGTGCTGTCCGAGGGCGGCGCGCGCCGCGCGGCGGACGAGGCCGAGCTGGTCCGGGTCACCGCGGAGTACCACCGCGCCCTGGAGGAGGTCGTGCTCCGGCACCCGGAGCAGTATCTTTGGATCCACGACCGCTACCGGTCGCGGCCGAAGCCAGCATGAGCGAGTCTCCCAAGACGGTTTCCCTCCACGACCGGCCGAGCCTGGTCTCCCACGAGGCGCTCGGCCGCGCGACCGAACCGCTGGACGGCTTCGGCGGCTTCCTCGACGCGCTGCCCGACATCTACGGCGCGCGCGACTTCCGCCGCCTGGCCCGCCGCTGGGCCGAGTGCGCGGTGGAGGGCCGCCCGGTCGGCCTGGGCTTCGGCGCGCACGTGGTCAAGGTCGGGGTGCAGGCGCACCTGATCGACCTGATGGAGCGCGACGCGCTGCACTTCCTCGCCACCCACGGCGCCGGCGCGATCCACGACATCGAGCTGGCCCTGGCCGGGCGCACCTCCGAGGACGTGGCCGCGGCCCTCGACGGCGGCCGCTTCGGCATGACCGGCGAGACCGTCGAGATCTGGGAGAACGCGCTCGCGCGCGTGCGCGCCGAGAACATCGGCCTCGGCGAGGCGCTGGGCCTCGAGGTGCTGGAGGGGGACTTCCGCTTCCGCGAGCTGTCCCTGCTCGCGCGCGCGGTCGAGGCCGAGCGGCCGATGTCGGTGCTGGTCGCCGTCGGCACCGACACGATCCACGTCCACCCGAACATCGACGGCGGCGCGCTCGGCGAGGGCAGCCTGCGCGACTTCCACGCGCTCTGCCGCTTCGTCTCGACGCTCGAGAACGGCCTGTGGGTGAACCTCGGCTCGGCCGTGATCCTCCCCGAGGCCTTCCTCAAGGGGGTGGCCCTGGCGCGCAACGCCGGCGCCGACCTCAGCGGGATGATGACCGCCGTGCTCGACATGATCCGCCACTACCGCCCGACGCAGAACGTGGTCGTGCGTCCGCCCGGCGAGGGCCTGCAGCTGATCGGCCAGCACGAGCTGCTCGTGCCGCTGCTGCACCAGGCCGTGCTCCACGAGGTCCGCGAGATGGAGGAGCCCGGTGCTGGAGCGTGAGCTGATCGCCGTCCTGCAGGAGCTCGGCGCGCCGCGCGTCGCGGTCGTCGGGGACTTCATGCTCGACCACTACGTCTGGGGCGACACCCAGCGCGTCTCGCCCGAGGCGCCGGTGCCGGTGGTGCACGCGCGCCGCGAGGAGCACCGCCTCGGCGGCGCGGGCAACGTGGCCGCCAACCTCGCCGGCCTCGGCGCGCGCGTCCGCTGCTTCGGCGTGGTCGGCGAGGACGCCTCCGGCGCCCGCCTGGTCGAGGACCTCGGCGCCTGCGGCGCGGAGACCGGCGGCGTGGTGCGCAGCGGCGCGCGGCCGACGACGCAGAAGATCCGCGTCATGGCCCGCAACCAGCAGATGCTGCGCGTGGACCGCGAGGAGCCGGCGGCGCTGGCCGCCCCCGAGGCCGAGGCCCTGCTCGCGGCGCTGGCCGCGGCGGAGTGGGACGCGGTGGTCCTCAGCGACTACGGCAAGGGCGTCCTGTGCCCGGCGGTGGTCGAGGGTGTGGTGGCCGAGGCGCGCCGCCGCGGCGTGCCCAGCCTGGTCGACCCCAAGCGCCGCGACTTCGCGGCCTACCGCGGGGCGACCGCGATCACGCCCAACCGCGCCGAGGCCGAGGCGGCCCTCGGCGAGGCGCTGCCCGACCTGGCCGCGCTGGCCCGCGGCGGCGAGGCCCTGCGCGCCGCCGCCGGCGTCGAGGTGCTGCTCGTCACGCTGAGCGCCGAGGGCATGTTCCTGTTGCGCGAGGGGCAGGAGCCGCTCCACCTGCCGACCGCCGCGCGCCAGGTCTACGACGTGACCGGCGCCGGCGACACGGTGATCGCCGCGCTGGCGGTGGCGCTCGCCGCCGGGCAGGACTGGGAGGTCGCCGTGCGCCTGGCCAACGCCGCCGCCGGCCTCGCCGTGGCGCGGGTCGGCACCGCCTCGGTGGGCCGGCAGGAGCTGCTGCACCACCTCTCCGCGGCCTCTCCGGCGCACAAGATCGTGGTCGGCGGGGGACTCGAGGCGGCGCTCGCCACCCTGCGCCGCGAGGCCAGCCGCATCGTGTTCACCAACGGCTGCTTCGACATCCTCCACGCCGGGCACGTGCGCTACCTGCACGCCGCGCGCGAGCTGGGCGACGCGCTGGTCGTCGGGGTGAACGACGACGCCTCGGTGCGCCGGCTTAAGGGCGAGGAGCGCCCCTTCAACCCGCTCGAGGACCGCGCCGAGGTGCTCGCCGGGTTGGAGTGCGTCGACCTCGTGGTCGGCTTCGCCGAGGACACGCCCGAACAGCTGATCGAGCGGGTCTGCCCCGACGTGCTGGCGAAGGGAGCCGACTGGGCCGACAAGGGCGTGGTGGGCGCGGAGTTCGTCACCGCCCGAGGCGGCGAGGTCCACCTGATCGACCTGCTGCCCGGCCGCAGCACCACCGGCCTGGCCGAGCGGATCCGGCAGCGGTGAACGCGGGAACCCCGCTCCGTCCGCGCGCGGCCGCCGCCGTCGGCGCGACGGCGGGCCTGCTCTCCGGGCTCCTCGGGATCGGCGGCGGCCTGGTGGTCGGCCCGGTGCTGGCCCTGCTCGGCCTGCCGCTCGAGCGCGCGGTCGGCACCTCCCTCGTCGCGGTCGCCCCGATCGCCGCGGTCGCCGCCCTGACCGGCCTGCTCACGGCGCCCGAGCAGCTGGCCTGGGGCGCCGCGCTGATGATCGCCCTCGGCGGCCAGGTCGGCGCGCCGCTCGGCGCCCGGCTGGTCGTGGCGCTGCCGCGCGCCGGCCTGCGGCTGGTCTTCGTCGCCTTCCTGCTCGCCGCCGCGCTGCGCAACCTGCTCGGCGCCCCGGACGGCTCCCTGGCCGGGACCGGCTTCGAGGAGCCGGTGGTGCGGGCCGCCGCGCAGCTCGTGCTCGGCGTGCTGGCCGGCGTCTGCTCCAGCCTGTTCGGCGTCGGCGGGGGAGTGGTCGTCGTGCCCGGCCTGGTCTTCCTCGTCGGCGGGTTCAGCTTCCCCGCAGCGGCGGCCACCAGCCTGGCGGCGATGATCCCGACCGCGCTGCGCGGTGCCTGGATCGCGCGCGCGCAGGGGCGGGTCGAGCCCGGGGTGGCGCGTTGGCTCGTCCCGGCCGCGGCGCTGACCGCGGTCGGCGCGGTCGCCCTGCGCGACCTGGTCCTCCCGCCGGCCTGGCTGGCGCGGCTGTTCGGGCTGTTCCTGCTGTTCGCGGCCTGGCGGCTCAGGCCCGGCGGCGGTGCGCGGGGTCCGCGCTCGACACGTAGATCTTGACCCGGTTGCGGCCGCCCTCCTTGGCCCAGTACATCGCCTTGTCGGCCTGCTGGACCAGGGTCATCACGTCCTCGCGTCCGGCGCCCTCGGTCGCCGCGGCGCCGAAGCTGGCGGTGACGTGCAGGATGCGCCCGTCGCGGGTGCGCAGACGCTGCGACTCGAGCAGCTTGCGGCAGCGCTCGGCGACCTCGGCGCACTGCAGGATGTCGGCGCCGGGCAGGACGAGGAGGAACTCCTCGCCGCCCCAGCGGCCGACGTAGTCGCCGCCGCGGACGCTGGCGGCGAGGCACTGCCCGACGAGGCGCAGGACCTGGTCGCCGGTGTCGTGGCCGAAGCGGTCGTTGAAGGGCTTGAAGTGGTCGACGTCGACCATGACCAGGCCGAGCGGGCGGTTCTCCCGCCGCATGCGGTCCTCGTCGCGCCGCAGCGACTCCATCAGCGCGCGGCGGTTGATCAGGCTGGTCAGCGAGTCGGTGTGGACCAGCCGCTCGAGCTCGGTCTGGAGCTCGACGATGCGCACGCCCGACCGGACCCGGGCCTTCAGCTCGACCGGGTTCCACGGCTTGGCGATGAAGTCGTTGGCCCCGCCCTCGAAGCCGGCGTCCAGGTCGGCCATCGAGTCGCGGGAGGTGAGCAGGATGACGTAGGCCTGGATGCTGGTGAACAGCTGGGTGCTGCGGATACGCCGCACCAGCTCGGGGCCGTCCATGCCCGGCATCATCCAGTCGGTCAGGACCAGGTGGATGCCGCCGCGGGCGTAGACCTCGAGCGCCTGTTCCCCGTCCGCCACCGCGGTCACCTCGTGTCCGAGGCTCTCGAGCGTCTTCTTGAGCATCAGACGGGTCGCGGAATCGTCTTCGGCGATCAGGATCTTCATCGTCGGCAGGGGGCGAAGGGGGGAGTCGTGGGCACACCCCCTCCGGATCTGAAGGGGAGGTCAAGCGGATCCGGGGATCCGTCCAGACCTCCTTTCGGCCTTCCCCGGCCTCCTCCTGAAGGTCTTCGTTACTCTTTCGCGGGCATTCCCTATGCGGCAGGAGCCCGAATCCTGGACACCACCATGACCACCCCGACCCTGTTCCTCTTCCTGGCCCCCGTTCTCTCCGCTCCGCAGCAGCTGCCCGCCGACTGCCCGCACCCCACCCGGATCCTGGCGACCCACGATCTCCAACGGGCCGCGGAGGGGGTGGACTGGATGCCCGAGGAGTCCCGCGCCTGGCGGGTGATCGCCCCGCGCTGGCTCGAGGTGGAGGCCCAGCGCCTGCTCGACCCGGCCGACGCGGCCGAGCTGGAGGCCTTCGCCCTCAGCCGCAACCAGTGGCAGCCGGCCGAGCTCGCGGCCTGGCGCCGCGCCGCGGCCCCGCCCCGCGTCGAGCTGGTCTACCGCCTCAGCCGGGCCGAGGACGGCGCGGTGCTGCTCGGCGGCACCCAGCCGGTCGAGATGGGGGTGGCGGTGGCGCTCAGCGACCTGCGCAGCCGCGCCGTGGTGCGCGAGCTCGACGTCGAGATCGCCCAGGGGGCGGCGATCGCCGACCCCGAGGCCGGGACGCAGTTCGCCGGCTCCTCGCTCGCGGTCGAGCTGCTGCCGGTCCCCGGCCGCGGCTACCGCGCCGAGTTCGCCGTGGTCGGCACCGCCTTCGGCGCCTTCGAGGAGGCGGAGACGGGCTACGAGGCGATCCCGGTCTTCGATCGGCTGAACCAGACCCTCGCCGAGACGGGCTGGCGCAGCCTGCTGGTCCCTGGGCGCGCCAGCGTGTTCCGGCTGCCGGGGCCGGGCGGGGAAGAGCTGCAACTCGTGGTGGAGTGCCGGGGACCGGTGCCCCCCGAGCTCCTCGCCGCGCCGCCGGAGCTGGCGGTCTGCGCCGCGCCGACCCTGGCCGAGGACGCCGCGGTCTGGGCCGCCCTGGTCGCCGAACTGGAGCGCGCCGGGGACACCTGGTTCTCCGCCAGCGGCTGGCTGGCCCTGGCCGACGAGTTCGGCCGCGCCGACCAGCAGGCCGTCCTCCGCCGGGCGGTCGCGGCCGGCAGCCGCGCGTGGGTGTTCGAACTCGCCCTCGCGGTCCGCGGCCTCGACGCCCCGGTGCCGCCGCTCGCCCTGGCCGGTGAGCTGCTGGGCGGCGAGGAGCTGCGCTTCAGCCGCGGGGCGAGCACCCTGGCCCTGACCGACTGGGACGTCGAGGTGGCCCAGCAGAGCCGCATCGCCGACCCGCGCTTCCGCACCCTGTTCGAAGGCGCGGAGGGCAGCGTCCTCGTCGAGGCGGACGGGGCCCTGCGCCTGGACCTCGAGCTGAGCCGCACCACGACCGGGGAGCCGCTGCGCCTCGGCCTGAGCCGGGCGATCCCGCTGGGGGTCGTGGAGGGCGTCGGCCGCGAGCTGGGCGCCGACCGCGTGCTGGTCGAGCGCCCCGAACTGGCCAGCCTGGCCATCCGCGGCCGCTTCGTCCCCGATGCGGACGGGGTGGTCCACGTCGTGCGCGAGGCCGCCGGCCTGCTCGGCCCGGGAGGGCGCGTCGAGCTCAGCCTGCGGGTCCGGCCGATCGACTGACCCCGGCGGGGGAGGGGCCGCTATCCTGCGGCCCCATGCGCTCTCTTCCCTGGGTCCTGACCTTCGCCGCCGCGGCTGCGTCCTGCGGCAGCGCTCCCCTGTCCTCGGCGGCCGCCGTCCCGCAGGACGCGGTGACCCCGGCGGCCGCCACCGCGCCGGCAGGCACCGAGCTGTTCCTGCCGCGCCGTCCCGCGCTCAGCCCGGACGGCAGCCGGGTGGCCTTCAGCCACCAGGGCGACCTGTGGGTGGCCGACGTGGCCACCGGCGACGCCCGGCGGATCACCGGCCACGACGCCGTCGACACCTCGCCCGAGTGGTCGCCGAGCGGGCAGTGGCTGGCCTTCGTCAGCAACCGCCACGGCAACGCCGACGTCTTCGTGGTCCCCGCCAACGGCGGCACGCCGCAGCGCCTGACCTGGAACTCGGAGAGCGAGACCGTCCACGGCTGGCTCGACGAGGACCGCGTGCTGATCGGCGCCACCCGCGAGCGGCGTTACTCTCGGCGCGACCAGGGCGCCTGGGTGGCCTATCGCGACGGCCGCACCCCGACCCTGCTGGTGGACGCCCCGATGCTGCGCCCGGCGCTCTCGCCCGACGGCCGCTACCTGGCCTACGAGCGCGGCCACGGCGACCCGCGGCGCCGCGCCTACCGCGGCGCCGCCTCGAGCGCGCTGTGGGTCTACGACTTCGAGGCCGACGCGCACCGCGAGCTGACCCGCTTCGACGGCAACGACCTCGAGCCGATGTGGTCCGGCGACGGACGTACGGTCTACTTCCTCAGCGACCGGGCCTGCGGCGGCAACGAGGCGGGCCGCGACCTCGGCCTGTGGTCCGTGGCGGCCTCCGGCGGCAACCCGAAGCCGGTCTTCCACCCCGGCGGCCGCTCGCTGCGCGAGGCCGGCATCAGCCGGGACGGCCGCCGCGTGGTCGCCGAGCTCGACGCCGGCCTGGTCGCGGTCGACACCGCGACCGGCGCGGCCACCCCGCTCCCGGTCCACGGCAGCTTCGACCCCTCGGTGCCCTTCGAGCGCGAGGTCACGGTCGACGGCGGCGCCTCCGAGCTCGCCATCTCGCCGGACGGCGAGTCGATCGCCTTCGTCGCCGACGGCGACCTCTTCGTGCTGCGCAAGCACGACGACATCCGCCGCTGCGCCCGCGTGACCAGCGCGGTCGAGCCCGACTCCAACCCGGTCTGGGTCGAGGACGGCAAGGCCCTGCTGTTCCTGTCCGAGCGCGACGGCAACAGCGAGATCTACCGCGTCGCGCCGGTCGAGGAGGACACCCCCTTCTACCGCTCGCGGAGCTTCGTCGAGACCCGCCTGACCGAGACGCCCTTCGACGAGGTCCGCCTCAGCGCCTCACCCGACGGCGAGCTGCTGGCCTGGGTCGAGTACCCCGGCCGCCTGGTCGTGGCCGGCGCCGAGGACCGCGCGGTGCGCCGCGTCCTGACCGACGGCTTCGACACCCCGGACTACAGCTGGGCGCCCGACTCGCGCTGGGTGGCCTTCTCCAAGGTGGACGACGACTACAACACCGAGGTCTACCTGGTGCGCGCGGTGGTGGAGGAGGGCCTGGCCGAGGACGCTCCCGGCGTCACCCCCTTCAACCTGACCCGCCACCCCGACGACGACGCCTCCCCGCGCTGGTCGCCGGACGGCCGCAAGCTGGTCTTCACCTCGCGACGCCAGATGCTGGACGAGACCGACGTCCACGTGGCCTGGCTGCGCAAGGGCGACACCGAGATGACCGAGCGCGAGCGGCTCGAGGCCGAGGAGGCCAAGAAGAAGGCCAAGAAGGACGAGCCCAAGAAGGCGGATCCCGAGCCCGACCCGGCCCCGGCCGCCGATCCGCCCGCCGCCGACCCGGCCGCAGAGCCGCCGGCCGACCCGGCCGCCGCCGCTCAGGAGCCGGCCGCCGCCGAGGCGCCGGCCGCGCAGGACGAGGGCAAGGAGGAGGACGAGAAGGAGAAGAAGAAGAAGCCGGAGGTCGACCCGGTGGTCATCGACTTCGAGGACATCCACCTCCGCATCCAGCGCCTGACCCGCCGCGAGGGCAACGAGGACGCCCTGGGCTTCGACGCCGACTCCACCAAGGTCTACTTCAACGCCGGCCTCGGCACGCGCCTGACCTCCGGCACCAACGGCGTGGACACCGGCTTCTTCTCGGTCGACCTCTACGAGCGCGACGAGGAGCGCCTCGAGCCGCGCTCGGTCAGCTCCTTCGTGCGCCACGGCAAGGAGATCTTCTACGCCCGCGGCGGCGACGTGGTCGGCCGCACCGGCAAGGCGACCACCTACCCCTTCTCGGTCAGCTTCCGCCGCGACGAGCGCGCCTGGCGCCGCGCGGTCATGGAGCAGGCCTGGCGCGTGCTCGACCGCGGCTTCTACGACCCCGGCTTCCACGGCCACGACTGGGCCGCTTCGCTGGCCAAGTGGCGTCCGATCGCCATGAACGCCTCCACCGCGGAGGACTTCAGCGAGATGGTCAACTGGATGCTGGGCGAGATGAACGCCAGCCACATGGGCTTCTACGGCCAGGGCAGCACCCAGGCCAAGGAGATCGACGCCAACTCGACCGGCGACCTCGGCGTGATCTGGGACGAGACCTTCGCCGGCCCCGGCCGCAAGGTGCGCGAGGTGGTGAAGGGCGGCCCGGCCCACCGCGAGGCCAGCCGCCTGCACGCCGGCGACGTGGTCCTGGCGGTGAACGGCGAGACCCTGTCCATCGGCTCGAACTTCTCGCGCGCCATGCTCGGCACGGTGGGCGAGGAGACCCTGCTCTCGGTGCGCGACGAGGCCGGCGCCGAGCGCGAGGTGCTGATCCGCCCGCAGAGCGCGCGCGCCCTCGGCGGGCAGCTCTACACCCGCGCCGCCGACCGCGCCCGCGCCAAGGTGGAGCACGCCTCCGGCGGCAAGCTGGGCTACATCCACATCGAGGGCATGGGCACGCCCAGCCTGCTCGACTTCGAGCGCGACCTGTACCACGCCGGCGCCGGCAAGGACGTCCTGCTCATCGACGTGCGCGAGAACGGCGGCGGCTGGACCACCGACATGGTGCTCAGCATGCTCATGGTCAACGACCACGCCGTGACCGTGCCGCGCGGCGGCGGCGAGGGCTACCCGCAGGGGCGGCGCATCTTCGCCACCTGGAACAAGCCGGTCGTCGTGCTGTGCAACGAGAACAGCTACTCGAACGCCGAGATCTTCTCGTGGTCGATCAAGACCCTGGGCCGCGGCCCGGTGGTCGGCAAGGAGACCTACGGCGCGGTGATCTCGACCTCGGGCGCCGGCCTGCTGGACGGCTCCTTCGTCCGTCTCCCGATGCGCGGCTGGTACGTCAACGACGGCTCGATGACCAACATGGAGCTGAACGGCTGCCCGCCGGACCACCCCGTCGAGAACCTGCCCGGCGACTACGCGGCCGAGATCGACCGCCAGCTGGACAAGGCGATCGAGGTCGGCCTCGGCCTGGTCGAGTAGGCCGCCTCAGCCGCGTCCCTCGAGGACCTGCCGGACCAGCTCCGGCAGGTCCTCTGCCGTGTGGGCGAAGTCCAGGCCGTCGGGCGGGCCGGTCCCCTCGCGGTCGAGGAAGCCGAGGCGGAAGCCCAGCGCGGCGGCCGGCTCGAGGTCGTAGAAGGGGGTGAAGGAGACGTGGAGGACCTCGTCGGCCTCCAGCCCCAGCGCGGCCAGCGCGGCGCCCCAGTGGGCCGGCGCCGGCTTGTAGCTGCGCACCTGCTCGGCCGAGACGAACAGCGCGACCGGCGCGCGCAGGTGCTTGTGCGCGCACAGCCGCAGCGTGAGGTCGTCGCAGTTGCTGAGCAGCCCGACCGGCAGCGCTGCGGCCAGCTCGGCCAGCGCGGCGGGGGCGTCCGGCCAGGCCGGCCAGCCGAGCTGCCCGGCGGCGAAGGCGCGCCGTTCGGTGGCGGTCAGCTCCACCTCGCAGACCTCGCGGCAGGCGCGGCCAACCGACTCGGCCAGGATCTCCTCGTAGCGGCGCCAGGGGCCGCGCTCGAGCTCGACCTCGATCGGCCCGCGCGCGGCGATGACCTCGTCGATCCGCTCCTCCTGCCCGCGCAGGCTGGGGAACTGCTCGAGCACCCGGCGCTGGCCGCTGCGCCAGTCGATCAGCGTGCCGAAGCAGTCGAAGGTGACGGCGCGGACCGCCAAATCAGTCGTCCCGGCCGCCCTCGGGGCGGCCCTCCGCGGGGTCGACCTCGCGCGCGTAGGTGGCGGTGAGGACCTCGCGCCATCCGCCCTGGTCGTCGCGCTGGGCCAGGGTGTAGCGGTAGCCGGTGGCGGTGAAGCGGTCGGTGTGGCGCTCGACCGGCTCGCCCTCGGCGTCGCGCACGAAGGCCTCGGCGCCGGCCTCGTCGACGCGGCCGTCGATGCGGATCACCTCGGTGCCGCTGTCGAAGCCGAACAGCTCGTAGCGTCCCTCCGCGTCACAGCGGATCAGGGCGTGGCCCCGGTAGACCACGCGGTCCTCCTGGCGCGAGGTGTAGATCGAGTAGAACCAGCGCCCGTCGAGCACCGCCTCGGTGCCGACCTCGCCGGTCGTCGCGCCGAGCGGCCCGCTCTCCTGGCCGCGGAACAGCCCGAGGTAGGTGCGGTAGGGGTTGGCGGCGATGCGCTCCAGGGCCGCCTCGCTGGGCTCCCAGCGCGGCCGCTGGCCCGAGCGGCGCAGGCTGCCCGACACGCGGGCGCGGAACTTCTGCGCCTCGTCCTCCCGCCGGCTGAGGCGGTAGTCGACGTCTCCGTTCTCGAAGCCCCACTCCTGCCGCGCCAGGACGCGTCCCTCCTCGTCGCGCCACTCCAGGCCGAGGCCGCGCTCGGTGACCGTGCCGGTCCAGACGCTCACCCGGCCGTCCTCGTCGAAGCGCCAGGCGGTGACCGCGCCGCCGGCGTCCTCGCGCATCATCTGCACGAAGGAGCGCAGCGAGCGTCCGCCGGCCAGGGAGGCGCCGAGGCAGCGCACCCAGCGCCCGTCGAGGACGGTGTCCACGCGGAGCCAGCCCTGGGCCATGGCCCCTTCGACCGACTGCGGGCCGACCAGGTCGCCGCTCAGCGCGCGCGACAGGTGGCGGGTGGGGGCGGGGGCCGCCTCCTGCGCCTGGGCCGGGGCCGCGGCGAGGGCGGCCAGGATCAGGGCGGAAGCGCATTTCAGCATGGCCGGGGCGGATTCTATCCTGTCCGGAGCCGCCGCCCGCCCAGCCCGTTTGAACCGACCCTCCGTCCTCACCGCCCGCGCGCTCGAGCTCTCGCTCGGCAGGACGCCGGTGCTCCACGGGGTCGACCTGGACGTGCGGGAGGGCGACCTCTACGGCCTGCTGGGCCGCAACGGCGCCGGCAAGACGACCACGCTGCGCGCGCTGCTCGGCTTCCTGCCGGACTACCGCGGCGAGTGCGCCGTCTTCGGCCGCTCCTCGCGGCGCATCCACAGCGTCCCCGAGGCCCTGGGCGTCGCGCTCGACCCGCCCGGCCTCGACGACACCCTGACGGTGCGGCAGAACCTCGAGCTGGCGCGGATCCGCGGCGGCCTGCGCGCGGGGCGCGGGGTCGACGAGGTCCTCGCGCTGGTGCGCCTGGAGCACCGGCAGCACAACCGCGGGGGCCGGCTCTCCCACGGCCAGGGGCGTCGGGCGGCCGTGGCGCGCGCCCTGCTGGGCGACCCGCGCCTGCTCGTGCTCGACGAGCCGCTCTCCGGCCTCGACCCGGAGGGCGTGGAGGAGATGCTCGAGCTCTTCCGCCGCCTCACGCGCGAGGAGGGGGTCACCGTCGTCCTCTCCTCGCACCACCTGCGCGAGGTGCAGGAGGTGTGCACGCGGATCGGCGTGATCGAGGAGGGCCGCACCGTGCTCGAGGGCGGCACCGAGGAACTCCTGCGCGAGGCGGGGGAGGGGCTCGAGGTCACCTGCAGCGACGTCGAGCGCGCGCTCGCCGTGCTGGTGGCCTCGCCGCTGGTGCGCGACGCGCAGCCCCTCGGCGACGGGCTTGTCCGCGCCGAGATCGAGGTCGACGCCGAGCTCGCGCCGCTGCTGGCCGAGCTGGTCGCCGCCGGCGCCGGGGTCAGCGAGTTCCGCCGCCGCCGCGCCACCCTGGTCGACCTCTTCCGCCGCGCCGTGCAGCCGGAGGGAGCCGCATGAACCTCGGCTTCCTGCGCGCGCTCCGCGGGGAGCTCTACGCGATGCTCCACCGGCGCAGCCTGCGCCTGGGGCTCGTGCTCGTGGTCCTCGGCGTGGTGCTGCAGACCGCCTGGACCTCGCTGACCGTCGGCGTGGCGGCGGCCGCCGGCGGCGGCGCGGCGCAGGCCAACTTCTGGCCGCGCTTCGCCCAGGCCGCCGGCTTCGGCCTCGGGGTCGCCGAGCTCGCCACCGTGATCCTCGTCGGGGCGATGCTGCCGCGCGAGATCGGCCTCGGCGCCGCCCGCGACCCCTTGGTGCGCGGCATCTCCCGCACCGCCTTCGTCGCCGCGCGCGCGCTGATGGCGCTGCTCTGCCCCTTCGTGCTGGGCGGCGCCGCGGTGCTCGCCGCCGCGGGCGCCTCCGCCGCGCTCTACGACGCCGGCCACGTCGTCTCCGCGCCCTTCCTGCTCGAGGAGGACCCGGAGCTGCAGGCCGGCTTCGCCGCCTGGCAGGAGGAGTCCGGCGTGCGCGCCGACGAGGTCTCCGCCTGGCTCTACCTGGTGGAGGAGGAGGGCCTGGAGGAGGACGCCGCGCGCGAGCGGCTCGGCCTGCCGGGCTTCGATTTCCCCGACGACTACTACGGCCAGCTGCCGATCCTGGTCTTCCTCGAGGAGGAGGTGGCGCGAGGCGTCCTCGACGGCCTGGTCCACGCCGTCCTGCCGCTCGCCGCGCTCGGCCTGTTCGCCTTCCTCGTCTCGCTGGCGCTGCCGACCGGCTCGCTCGCGAGCGGCCTGGCGCTGGTCCTCGTCGTGCTGTTCAGCGTCTTCCTCGCGCCCGAGATGCCGGATGCCGCCGCCCGCGTCTTCGCCGACTGGCTGCCCGGCCTCGGCCCGGACAGCGCGCTCGCGCTGGCCCGCCACGTCGCCGACGGCTACACCGACGTGATGCCGCCCGACCCCGCGCGCGTCGCGGCCGGAGTGCGCGCGACCGCAGCATCGATCGCGCTGTTTTTCGTCGGATCCCTGTTCCTCTTCCCGCGTAGGAAGCTCTGATGCCCCGCCTCCGCCCCGCCCTCCTCCTCCCGGTCCTGCTCGCGGCCTGCTCCACTTCGCAACCGCTGCCGCTCCCCAGGGGGATGATGGAGCTCGAGGGCGTCGTCGAGGAGACCCCCGACACGCAGGTCTGGCTCGGCGCCGAGGTGGCGGCGAACGAGAGCGACAGCCTCGAGGACCTCGAGATCCGGCCCGGCGTCCGCGTCGCGGCGGTGGCGCCGGGCTCTCCGGCGGAGCACGCCGGCCTGCGGGTGGGGGACGTCCTGCTGCGCTTCGACGGCACCCCGACCGACGATCCCGGGCGGCTCGAGGCGCTCCTCCTCGGTCCCGGCGGCGCGCGGGAGGTCCTGCTCGAGGTCGAGCGGGGGACGGCGGTGCTCGAGATGCCCGCGCGGCTCGAGCTGCGCTCCGGGCTCGGCGGCGCGCGCCTGGTGCACCACATCGACCGCGCCTTCCTGCGCGCGGCCTTCCGCGACACCGGCGAGGACGGTGCCTTCCCGGAGATCAGCTTCCTCGACCCGGAGGGGCCGCTGGCGGACGCCGGCGCCGAGGTCGGCGAGCGGGTCACCTCCTTCCTCGGCCGGGATCCCGGGTCCGCCGCCGAGCTCGTCCGCCGCATCCGCCTCGAGCTCGAGCCCGGGCAGCGCGGCAGCATCGGCCTGCGCGCGCCCGGCGGCGCCGAGCGGGAGCTGCGCTTCCGCGCCTGGAGCCCCGGCCGCGAGCTGGTGTCGAGCGGGCTGTGGCCGCTGTGGGGCTGGAGCCGCGACCGCGCCGCGCAGCGCGAGTCGCTCCTGATCGGCGACCTGATCCTGTTCTCCCTCTTCCGCAAGGAGACGCTCGGCCAGGAGCGCGAGTACTCGATCCTCTCGATCTTCTCCTGGAAGACCGGCGAGGCCCTGCTCGAGTCGAGCATGCACGGCGGAGGGCGCCCGTGATCCTCGCCGCCGCGGCCCTGGCCGCGCTGCCGCAGGGAGTCGGCCACGTCCGCAGCGTGCTGCCGATGGACGGCACGCTGCTGAACTGGCACACCGCGGACGCCGACGGCGACGGCCTGCTCGACCTGTTCCTCGCCCTGCGCTTCGACGACGGCCGGCGCGAGCTGCGCGTGCACCGGCTGCGCCGGGACGGCGCGCTTCCCGCCACTCCCGACCACCGGGTCGAGATGAAGAGGGACATCGTCGCCTGGGGGACGGGGGACTTCCTGCCGGAGGAACCCGGCACCGAGCTGCTCCTCACCACCCGGAGCAGCGCCTTCGCCCTGCCCACCACGGCCGAGGGCTACCGCGGCATCCGCAAGCTCGGCGGCGGCGACTTCCTGCTCGACCTCCCCACGCCGCGGCTGCTGCCGCGCTGGCCCGCGGTCGGGGACCTCGACGGCGACGGCCGGGACGAGGTGGTGCTGCCGACCACGACCGGCTTCCAGGTGCTGGGCCTCGAGGGCGAGTGGGGGGTGCTGGAGCTCAAGCCGGCCACCGGGCGGCGGCCGGCGCTCGAGCGCGCCTTCCAGGTCGGTCGCGCCTCGGTCAGCGCCCAGCCGCTCGACGAGCTGGTGGTGCCCTCGAGCGACCCCGCCGCCCTTGCGCCGCCGCCGGTGGCCTGGGCCTCCGAGTCGCTCCCGCTGCCCTGGCTGGCCGACGCCGACGGCGACGGCCTGCTGGACGTGGTCTACGAGTGGGAGGGCACGATCCAGGTCCACACCCAGCACGCGGCCGGCGAGGCGCCGCGCTTCTCGCCGGCGCCGGACCGCTCGACGCCCTACGAGAACGACGGCGACTGGGAGGTCATCGGCCTCGAGCTGGTCGACGCCGGCGGCGGCCCCCAGGTCGACCTCCTGGTGACCCGGCGCGAGAAGGACTTCAGCCTGAGCGACGACTGGGAGGTGCTGCTGTTCCACGACGCGCTCGGCCCTGGCGGCAGCCTGGCGCGGCCCGACGCCCTCGCCGCGACCGAGGCCTCCTTCGTCAGCCCGAGCCTGGGCGACCTGCAGCCCGTCGACGGGCGGGCGGACCTGATCCTGAGCACCTGGACGCTGGACGTCGGGGTGATCGGCGGGACCCGCGTGGAGATCGAGCACCAGGTGCTCGCCTACCCGGCCGACGCCGAGGGCCGCATCGCGCGCCGGCCGTCGCTGAGCTACCGCCGCGACTACGCCGCCGACGACTTCACCGCCTTCAGTGCGGTGCCGGCCGCACCCGGAGACCTGGCCGGCGACGGCGGCCTGGACCTGCTCGAGGCCGACCCCGACGGCGTGCTGGAGTTCCGCGCGGTCACCGCGCTCGGCGGCCGCCTGTCGGTCAGCCGCGACCCGGTGCGGCGGATCGAGGTGGACGCTCTCGGCGCCTGGGTCGAGGCCATCGACCTGGACGGCGACGGCGTGGTCGACCTGCTGGTCCGCAAGGAGGACCAGGTCGAGGTCTACGTGGCGAGGAAGCGATGAGCGCCGCCCTCCTCCTCCCGGTCCTCGCCCTCGCCGCCCTGCCCCAGGCGCCGGGCGAGGTCCGCCTCGAACCCGAGCCGACCCACCTCGCGATCCTCGACCTCGACGGGGACGGCGGCGCGGACCTCGTGCGCGTGCGCAAGGGCCTGCTCTCCTGGTCCGTCGCGGACGGCGTCGAGCGCGAGGCCCCGCTGCCCGGCGATTCCAGCCTGTGGTCGGTGGTCGACCTCGACGGCGACGGCCGCGACGAATTCGCCGCGTTGGTCGACGGGGACAGCCTGCAGGTGCTGGCCGTGGGGGAGGACGGGGTCGCCGCGTGGCGGGTGGTGGTCCCCGAGCTGGGGGCCCGCGGGCTGTTGCCGCGCGGGCACCGGCCCTGCGAGCTCATGCGCGACGTGGACGGCGACGGCCGCGCCGACCTGGTCGTGCCGATGGCCGACCGCGTGAGGCTGTGGTTCGGCACCGCCGACGGCTTCGTCGCCGGACCCGAGCTGCGCACGAGCAGCGCGCTCGGCCTGGCGGTGGACCGCCGCCCGGGACGCCGCGACCTGCTCGGCCGCGTCTCGCGCACCCTGCGTCTGCCGCCGCTGACCATGCGCGATCTCAGCGGGGACGGCCGCCCGGACCTCCTGCTGCAGGACGGCAAGGGCATCTTCCAGTACATCGCGGGCCCCGAGGGGTTGCCGCTCGAACCCAGCGCGGAGGTCGACCTCGGCCGCTTCGAGGAGAAGGTGCCGCCGCCGCGCTTCGACGCCGGCAACGTCGCCGGGCTGGCCAAGCAGGGGGTGTGGGAGCACTGGGCCGACCTCGACCAGGACGGCGCCGACGACCTCGTCGTCCTGGCCGGCGGCACGGTGATCATCTACCTCGGCGGCGAGGCCGGCCTCGACCTGCGGCGGCCGCGCGACCAGCTGCCCACCGCCGGCAACGTGCTCTACGCCTTCACCGCGAAGGTGGATGCCGACGACTATCCGGATCTCGTGCTGCTCCGCGTCGAGGACGTCTCGCTGGCGCGCATGCTGACCTGGATCGTGTTCAGCTTCAGCGTCGACTTCGACCTGCTGGCCTACGAGGGTCTCGGCAACGGCCGCTTCCGCAAGCGCCCGATGCCGCAGAGCAAGTCCCTCGAGCTGAAGTCCCCCAGCCTGCTCGACCTGTTCCGCGGGCGCGACGCGGCCGACGCGCTGCGCCGCACGGTGGCCCGGCTGGCCGACTTCGACGGCGACGGCCGCGCCACCGACCTCGTCCTGCTCGGCCCGGACGGAAGCCTGCGCGGCTGGCGCGGCCTGGTCGAGGACCCGGCCGTGCTCGAGCGCGCCGGCGACCGCTTCCTGCGCGACCTGCTGCAGCGCGACAAGGTGCTGGACCTCGACGTCGACACCCTGATCGGCTGGTTGCTCGGCCGCGCCTCGCTGCTCGTGCAGCTCGCCGAGTCGCGGCCGCCGGCCTTCGAGCGGCCCGCGCCGGAGGGCTGGGAGCTGCCGCAGACCCTGGCCGTGGCCGACTTCGACGGCGACGGCCGCGACGAGGTCCTCGTCCTGCGCCGCCGGCGGCCGACAGAGGAGGGCGTCGAGCGACGCCGCCTCGAGGGCTACGTCCACGACCCGGACGCGCGCTGAGCCTCAGTCGACGCGCAGCCAGAGAGCCTTGAGGTAGGCGCCCTCGGGGAAGTCGAGCCGCACCGGGTGGTCCGGGCCGGCCCCGGTGATCCGCTCGAGGCGGACCGTGCGGCCGGCGCGCCGGGCGGCCTGGCGGACGCGCTCCTGGAACTCCACCGCCGGGAGCAGGCCGGAGCAGCTGCAGGTCAGCAGCAGGCCGCCCTCGGCCACCAGCGGGAAGGCCAGCTTGTTGAGGTCGTGGTACTTCGCCAGGCCGTCGTCGTACTCGCGCCGGTTGGGGATGAACTTCGGCGGGTCGAGCACGACCACCTCGAAGCGGCGCTCGTTGGCCGCCAGCGTGCGCAGGTAGCTGAAGGCGTCGGCCTGGGTGGCGCGCACGGCGCGGGCCTGGTTCAGGTTGGCGTTGCGCCGCGCGCTGGCCACGGCGTGCTCGTCGAGGTCCACCGCGGTCACCGAGCCGGCGCCCCCGGCGGAGGCGGACAGGGCGAAGCCGCCGGTGTAGCAGCAGACGTCGAGCACGTCGGGGCGGTCGAGGGCCTCGACGTGGCGGCGCAGGCGCGCGCGGTTCTCGCGCTGGTCGAGGAAGAAGCCGGTCTTGTGCCCGACGCGCAGGTCGATCTCGAAGCGCAGGCCGTTCTCGGTCACCTGCAGCACCTCGGGGCAGCCCGGCGAGGCCTCGCGGAAGGCGCGCTCGCCCTCGGCGCGCGCCGCGTTGTGGTCGAGCTGGAGGACGTGGTGCTCGGTGCCGAGCTCCTCGTGCAGCACGGGCAGCACGAGCTCGGCGAGCGGCCCGGCGGCGGCCGAGAACAGCTCGACCGAGAGCAGCGGGCCGTAGCGGTCGACGACCAGGGCGGGCAGGTCGTCGCCCTCGCCGTGGACCACGCGGCAGAGCTGCTCGTCGATCTCCGGCGAGAGGATGCGCCGCCGCGCCGCCGCGCGCGCCCGCTCGCGGATCCAGTCGGCGTCGGGCTCCTCCTCGCCGCGGCGCAGCTCGCGCCAAACCACCATGGAGTCGGGGTGGAACAGGCCCCAACCGAGGACCTCGTCGCTGTCCGCCGGGAGCAGCGCGGCGAGGTCGCCGGCGGCCAGGCCGGGGGAGACCTCGGCCACGTCGCGGCGGAAGGCGCGCGGGCCGCGCGGCCGTCCGGCGAGGCGCACCCAGTTGGCGGGCAGCGGCATCGCGTTCAGCCCTTGCGGGAGCCGAGCTCCACGATGCGGCCGTATTCGTCCGCGCTCAGCGGGACGACGGACAGCCGGCCCTGCTTGACCAGGGCGCACCCGGCGAGAGCGGGGTCGGCCTTGACCTCGGCGAGGCCGACGGGCGCGGCCAGGGCCTTCTTGGCGCGCAGGTCGACGCAGCTCCAGTCGCCCTCGGCGGCGGTCGGGTCGGCGTAGGCCGTGCGGGCCACCACGGCCAGCCCGACCGCGGCGCGCTCCTTGCCGGTGTGGTAGTAGACGACCTCGTCGCCCTCGGCCATGGCGCGCAGGTTGTTCCGCGCCTGGAAGTTGCGCACCCCGGTCCAGGCGGTGACGCGGTCCGCGCGCAGCTGCGAGAAGGGGTACTTCTCGGGTTCCTCCTTGACGAGCCAGTAGGCCATCCGGGGATTGTATCCTGGCCCGCGTGAGCGAGAACTCGTCCGAGTACGACAAGCTGGTCCTGGAGGAGCTGAACTACAACAGCTACCTGCGGGTGCCGCAGCTGCTGGAACTGCAGCGCCCCCAGAGCGAGCCGGAGCATCACGACGAGATGTTCTTCATCATCATCCACCAGAGCTTCGAGCTGTGGTTCAAGGAGATGCTGCACGAGACCGGCCTGATGGTGGAGTACTTCCGCGCCGGCCAGGTCAGCCGCGCGCTCAAGGTGGCGAAGCGGATCAACGCGATCCTCGAGACGCTGTGCCAGCAGATCCAGCTGCTCTCCACGCTGACCCCGGTCGAGTTCGCCGGCTTCCGCAAGGGCCTCGGCACCGGCAGCGGCTTCCAGTCGGTGCAGTTCCGCGAGATGGAGTTCGCCTACGGCCTGCGCGACGAGTGGTTCTTCCAGTTCTTCGACCGCGACCCCTTCGCCCGCGACCGCCTGCGCCGGGCCTTCGACGGGCCCTCGGTGTACGACGAGTTCCTGCGCGCCCTGGCCCGCGCGGGCTACCCGGTCCCGGCCGAGCTGGTCGAGCGCGACACCTCCGCGCCGCACGAGCTGCACCCGGGCCTGGTCGCCTGTCTGAAGGAGCTCTACCTGCGGCCCGAGGACCACTACCACTGGATCCTGGTGTGCGAGGCCCTGCTCGACCTCGACACCCTGTTCAGCAAGTGGCGCTCGATCCACGTGCTCATGGTGTCGCGCACGATCGGTGGCCAGATGGGCACCGGCGGAAGCTCCGGCCGCGCCTTCCTCGAGTCGCGCCTGCCGCACCGCTTCTTCCCCGAGCTGTGGGAGGTGCGCAACCACTTCTGGGGCGAGGCCCCGGGGGAGGGCTACTGATGTCCACGCCGCGACGGCTCGACGGGCTCACCGCCCTGGTCTGCGGGGCCAGCGCCGGCATCGGCCGCGCCATCGCCCTGCGCTTCCGCGAGGAGGGCGCCCGGGTCTGGGGCCTGGCGCGCTCGGCCGACCGCCTCGCCGGGCTGGGGCTCGACGGGGTGGTGGTCTGCGACCTCGACACCCTCGAGATCCCGGAGCTGCCCGAGGCGCAGATCCTGGTCAACAACACCGGCGGTCCGCCCGGCGGGCCGATCCTCCAGGCCGGGGTGGAGGAGTTCGGCCGCGCCTTCCGCCGCCACGTGATGGCCTCGCACCTGCTCGTGCAGCGGCTGCTGCCGGCGATGCAGGCGGCCGGCTACGGGCGCATCCTCAACGTGATCTCGACCTCCGTGCGCGAGCCGATCCCGAACCTCGGCGTGAGCAACACGATCCGCGGCGCGATGGCCAGCTGGGCCAAGACCGTGTCGAAGGAGCTCCCGCCCGGCCTCACGATCAACAACCTGCTGCCCGGCTTCACCGACACCGAGCGGCTGGCGAGCCTGAAGAAGGGCAACGCCGCCCGGCAGGGGGTGGAGGAGTCCGCCGTCGAGGCCGCGTGGCTGGCCAGCATCCCCGAGGGGCGCCTGGGCCGCCCGGAGGAACTCGCCGCCGCCGCCGCCTTCCTCGCCAGCCCCGAGGGCGCCTACGTGCGCGGCCAGAGCCTGGCCGTCGACGGCGGCCGCCTCAACTCGATCTGAGGCCGTGCAGTTCGACGTCTTCTTCTCGATCTCCCACACGCCGGTGGCCGGGGCGCTGCCCAGCGAGGCGGAGATGTTCCGCAGCTTCTTCCGCCAGGTCGAGGCGGCCGACCAGCTCGGCTACGGCACGGCCTGGATCGCCGAGTCGCACCTCTCGACCGAGGTGCAGAAGCGCAACCGCCGGCCGGTGGTGCCGCACTTCTGCGGCGAGGTGGGACTGAACGTGGACTTCTGCCAGATGGCCCACCAGGTCTTCCGCCGGACGGAGCGGATCGAGTGCGGCTCGGCGGTGATGAACATCCTGTGCAACGGCGGCCCGGTGGCCGCCGCCGAGCGCGTGGCGGCCTTCTGCGCGCTGCACGGCTGCGATCCGGCGGAGCGCCGCCGCATCCACGTCGGCTTCGCGGCCGGGCGCTTCGAGTTCATGAACCGCGCCTACGGCATCGACGCGCGCGACGCGGTCGAGGCCGCCGCCTGGCCGGCCCTGAAGGGGCGGGTCTTCCGCGAGGCGGCGCACGTCTTCCTGCGCCTGCTGCGCGGCGACGTGATCAGCTCCGACGACAGCCCCGACTCGGTGTTGCGCCGCGCCGACTTCCGCAGCGACGAGGACTGGGCGCGGGTGCAGGAGGCCTGGGTCGAGGCGCACGGCGGCGCGGCGCCCGATTGGGTGCCCTTCCCCAAGCGCTTCGTCTTCGAGGAGATCCAGGTCGTGCCGAAGGACTGGCGCCGCGAGCTCTGCGTGCCGGTGGTCGGCTCGCACGACCCCGTGCTCCAGGAGGAGCTGAACGCGATCTCCCCGGTGCAGGTGTTCAACCTGTCGATCACCGAGCCGGAGGTGATCGAGGACACCCACGACCGGATGCGCGCGGCCTACCACGCCGACGGCGGGCCGTGGCAGCGCGGCCACATGCCGCGCACCGTGATGGTCTTCCTCGACGAGGACGAGGACGCCGCCCGCGGCCGCGCCGAGGCCGCGCTGGGCGAGTACTGGAAGGCGCTCGAGGGGACGATCGACCCGGCCAAGGTGGCGCGGGCCACTGAGAACGCGCTGATGGGCACGCCCGCCCAGGTGGTCGAGCAGGCGCGCGACCGCTTCCATCCCGACGACCGCCTCATGCTGTGGTTCGACTTCTTCGACCACGACTGCGCGCGCGTGGTGCGCGGTATGGAGCGCTTCGCCGCCGAGGTCGCGCCGCGTCTCGGCGCGGCGGGGGCTTGAGGCCCGCGGCTATACTGCCGCGCGTGACCGATCCGAGCAGCGTGGACGGCCCGCGGGCCGCGCTCTACCCCCGCAGCCCGCTGGGCGAGGCCGAGCCGGGCATCCCGACCGGGCGCGACGTCGAGTGGGAGCCGCTGGTCGACTACCGCCGCCACGGCGTGTCCGAGACCACCATCCACGGAGCGGTGGCCTGGGCCTCGGGCGGCGAGGTCGTGCACAGCTTCGGCGGCAACGTGCTGTGCTACGGGCGCAGCATGATGAAGCCGCTGATGCTCAAGGTCTTCACCGGCGAGCTGGCCGGCCTCGACTGGAAGCAGAAGGCGATCGCGGTGGCCAGCCACAACGGCGACGCGCAGCACGTGGCGGCGGCCCAATCGATCCTCGACGAGGCGGAGTGGGGCCTGATGCAGACGCCGCTGGACGTCCCGCTGGTGCAATTCGGCCGCCAGGTGCGGCGGCCGCGCCGCTGGTTCCACACCTGCTCCGGCGAGCACGCCGCGCTGCTGCGCGGGTGCCGCGAGAAGGGCTGGCCGCAGGCCGGCTACATGCTGCCGCACCACCCCTTCTTCCGCGCCTACCTCGAGCAGGTGCGGCGCTTCCTCGGCGCGGACTGGAGCCCGCTGCGCGTGGCGCGCGACGGCTGCGGCCTGCCGACCATGTCCAACACCGTGGACGAGCTGGCGCGCCTCTACGCCGGGCTGGCGCGGACGCGCGACGAGGACTGGATCTGGGAGGCGATGCAGCGCCACCCCGACCTGGTCGGCGGCTTCAACCGCCTCGACTCGACGGTGCTCAAGGCCGGCGGCGGCGCCGTCCTGGCCAAGGAGGGCGCCGACGGCCTGCTCGGCCTCGCCGTGGTCCACCCGGACTTCCCCGAGGGCCTCGGCGTGGTGGTGAAGATCGCCCACGGCTGGAACCCGCAGGCCACCTGGTACGTGGCGCGCGCGGTGCTCGGCGTGCTCGGCATCGAGCTGCGCAACCCCTACCCGCTGCACCGGCAGAAGGCCTTCCTCGTGCCCGGCGTGGTCCCGCCCGACCGCCTCGCCGCGCTCGAGGCCATCCCGACCTGGGACGACTGGGACCCGGACCGCGACCGCTACGAGTACGGCTGGGAGGACCACGCGTGAACGCGCTGCACTGGATCGGCGGCGCCGAGGCGGCCTCGGCCGACGGCCGCGTGCTCGACAACCTCGCCCCGGCGACGGGGGAGCGCATCGGCGACGTGGCGCGCGGCGGCGCGGCCGAGGTCGACGCCGCGGTCCTCGGCGCCGCCGCCGCGCAGCCCGCCTGGGCGGCGCGGCCGGCCGAGGAGCGCGCCGCGGTGCTGGAGGAGATCGCGCGCGGCATCGAGGCCGAGGCCGAGGCGCTGGCGCGGGCCGAGTCCGAGGACACCGGCAAGCCGCTGGCGCTGGCGCGCGCCCTGGACATCCCGCGCGCCGCCGAGAACTTCCGCTTCTTCGCCGCCGCCGCGCGGCAGCAGGAGGCCCCCTGCCACGCGATGGCCGACGCGCTGAACTACACCCTGCGACGCCCGCTGGGTGTGGTCGGCCTGATCACGCCGTGGAACCTGCCGCTCTACCTGCTGACCTGGAAGCTGGCCCCGGCCCTGGCCTGCGGCAACGCCGCGGTGGCCAAGCCCAGCGAGCTGACCCCGCGGACGGCCGCCCTGCTCGGCGCGGTCTGCCGTGATGCCGGCCTGCCCGACGGGCTCTACCAGGTGGTCCAGGGCCTCGGCCCGGAGGCGGGGCAGGCCCTCCTCGAGCACGCCGGCGTGGCCGGCATCAGCTTCACCGGCGGCACCGCGACCGGCCAGCACGTGGCCGCCACCGTCGCGCCGCGCTTCAAGAAGCTGTCGCTCGAGCTCGGCGGCAAGAACCCCACCCTGGTCTTCGCCGACGCCGACCTCGACGCCGCGGTGGCGGGGGCGGCACGCGCGGCCTTCCTCAACCAGGGGCAGATCTGCCTGTGCGGCTCGCGCGTGCTCGTCGAGCGCGGGGTGCACGACGCCTTCCTCGAGGGTTTGGCCGCCGCCGCGCGCGGCCGACGCATCGGCGACCCGGCGCAGCCGGACACCGAGGTCGGCGCGCTGGTCTCGGCCGCGCACCGCGAGAAGGTCGAGGGCTACCTGCGTCTGGCCGAGGAGGAGGGCGGGCGCATCGTCTGCGGCGGCGGCCGGCCGGCGCTCCCGGCCCCCTTCGACGCCGGCGCCTTCCTCGAGCCGACCGTGATCGCCGGTCTGGCGGCGACCAGCCGCACCGCCTGCGAGGAGATCTTCGGGCCGGTGGTCACCGTGCACCCCTTCGACGACGAGGCGGAGGCGCTGCGGCTGGCCAACGGCGTGCGCTACGGTCTCGCCGCCTCGGTGTGGACCCGCGACCTCGCCCGCGCCCACCGCGTCGCGGCGCAGCTCGACAGCGGCCTCGTCTGGGTGAACACCTGGCTCAAGCGCGACCTGCGCACTCCCTTCGGCGGCATGAAGGACAGCGGGGTCGGCCGCGAGGGCGGCCGCTGGTCGCTCGACTTCTTCACCGAGCCGCGCAACGTCTGCGTCCAGCTGGGGTGAGGCGCTCCCGCCGCGCCTCCGCCTGCGCGCTGGGCCTGCTCGCCGCCTGCGCCGGCGGCCCGCGCGTGGTCGACCGCCCCCCGGCGCTGGCCGAGGCCGACTTCGTCGTCGACCTGCGCCGTGGCGAGGGTTCCCCGGCGGCGGTCAGCCTCGAGCTGCGCTTCCCCGCCGGCCCCCCGGCCGGGGTCGAGCTGTCCTTCCCGCCGCGCTACGCCTTCATCGCTCCCGAAGCACCGCTGCTCACCGGCCCGCCGCGCTTCCGCGGCCCGGCGGGGGCGCTGCCCTTCACGCAGGCCGACCCCTTCACCTGGCGGCTCGGTGGGCCGCCGGAGCGGATCCGCGTCGAGTACGAGGTCGCGCTGCGCCACCAGGAGCTCCCGGGGGTGGCGGGGCGCGACGAGTACGAGCAGCCCTACCTGGCGATCGACCACGGCATGCTGTCGACCGCGGTGCTGCTCATGCTCCCGGCGATCGAGCCCCTGCGCTGCCGCGTGCGCTGGTTGCTTCCCGAAGGCTGGGCGCAGCCCGTCACCTGGCCGGTGGAGGACGGCTGGTGCGTGGCGCCGAGCGCGCAGGCCGCGCGGAACGACCTGGTGCCGGTGGGGGACTGGCGGGTCGAGGAGTTCCGCGCCACCGGCTTCACCGGGCGGATCCTCTACGCACCGGGACAGCGGCGCCGCCTCGGCGCCCACGCCCCCGTGCTGGCCGTGGTCGCCCAGCAGCTGGTCGACTGGATGGGCGCGCCGCCCGCGCCGGCCTTCGGCTTCCTGTTCCCGGCGGTCGGCGGTCGCGGCGCCGGCGGCTCGCCCAAGGGCACCACGATGGGCCTCTTCCTGTCCGACGAGGTGCTGCCGCACGGCCGCGAGTTCCTCGCCCATCTGGGCGCGCACGAGTTCTTCCACCTGTGGGGGCGCAAGGACGTGCCCTCGCGCGCGGAGATGCGCTGGTTCGAGGAGGGGGTGACCGACTGGGTCGCGCACCGCGCCGCGCGCGCCGTGGGCGGCCTCGACCTGGTCGACGAGGTCGCCACCGCGCGGCGCCAGGTCGACGGCGCCGACGGCGCCGGGCTCAGCCTGGCCGAGGCCGGCGGACCCGACTTCTTCCGCGGCGGCGCCTCCTACACCCTGTGCTACGCCGGCGGCCTGCTGGTCGGCGAGTTCATGGACCGCCGGCTGCGCGGCCGCGGCGGCCTGCTCCCCTTCCTGCGCGAGTGGAAGGCGCCCGAGGGCCCCGGCGGCGAGTCGCCGCAGCCCGGAATCGACCGCCTGGTCGCCGAGTTCGCCGCGCGCGCGGGCGCCGCGGCCGGGGAGGAGCTGCGCCGCCTGGTCACCGAGCCCTTCGACGCCGCCGCCGCCGCGCGCTGCGTCGCCGAGCCGCCGGCGCGTCCCGTTAGAATCCGACCGCCGTCATGAAGCCCACGGGATCCATCGTCCGCGGCGTCGTCGCGCCGCACCCGCCGCACCTGATCTACGCGGCCAACCCGCCGCAGAACGAGCCGCGCTCGAGCGGCGCCGGCGCCTGGCGTCCGCTGCACGAGGGCTACGAGCGCCTGCGCGCCTCGCTCGCTGGCGCCGACTTCGACGTCCTCGTCGTCCACACGCCGCACTGGAAGACGCGCGTGGGCCACCACTTCCTCGGCGTGCCGCGCTTCGCCGGCCGCTCCGTCGACCCGATCTTCCCCAACCTGTTCCGCTTCGACTACGAGCTCGAGGTGGACGTGGAGCTGGCCGAGGCGATCCGCGACGAGGCCGCAGCCGGCGGCCTGGTGACGGCGATGATGCGCAACCCCGACTTCCGCGTGGACTACGGCACGATCACCTCCTGCCACCTGGTGCGGCCCGAGTGGGACAAGCCGGTGGTCTGCGTCAGCTCGGCGCGCACCGCCTTCGACTACTCCAACGAGGCGGGCGATGCCGAGATGCTCGTCCTCGGCGAGGCCACGCGGCGCGCGGTGGAGCGCAGCGGCCGGCGCGCCCTGCTGCTGGCCAGCACCTCGCTCAGCCACCGCCACTTCACCGAGGAGCCGGCCGACCCCGAGGACCCGCGTTTCGAGCACATCTACAACGCCAACCAGGCGGCGTGGGACGAGCACGTGCTCGGCCTGGTGCGCGCCGGCGCCGGCCGCCAGCTGCTCGACGAGATGCCCGACTTCATCGACCAGTCGGTCTCCGAGTGCAAGGACGGCGGCCTGACCTGGCTGCTCGGCGCGCTCGGCGTGCCCGACTACCCGGGCACGGTGCACGGCTACGGCACCGTGATCGGCACCGGCAACGCCGTGATCGAGTGGGACCCGCAGGCCGCGGCGGCGGCGGGGGGCGCGGCGTGAGCGGCGGCCGCGTGGTGCGCGCCTACCTCGCGCCGGGCCGCCCGCAGATCCTGCTGGCGCCCGAGCAGAACCCCGGCTGGGCCTCGCTGCGGGCGTCCTACGACCGGATGCGCGCCGACCTCGAGGCCAGCGGGGCGGAGCTGCTCGTGCTCTACAGCACGCAGTGGCCGAGCATCATCGGCCACCAGATCCAGGCCGACCCGCGCCCCGAGTGGACCAAGGTGGACGACGACTTCCACGAGCTGGGCACGCTGCGCTACTCCCTGCGCATGGATCCGGAGTTCGCCGCGGCCTGGTGCGCGCGGGCGCAGGCGCGCGGCCTCACCGCCCGCACGGTGGCCTACCGCGGCTTCCCGGTCGACACCGGCTCGATCGTCGCGCTGCAGCTCCTGAACCCGGACAACCGCATCCCGGCCTGCATCGTGTCCTGCAACATGTACGCCGACCGCGCCGAGACCGTGGTCCTCGGGAAGGCGGCGCGCGACGCGGTCGAGGCCGACGGGCGCAAGGTGGCGGCGGTGGCGGTCAGCGGCCTGTCGAACCGCATGTGGACTCGCTGGATCGACCCGGCCGAGGACCGCATCCACTCGGCCAAGGACGACGAGTGGAACCGCAAGCTGCTCGAGCTGCTGGCCGAGGGCCGGCTCGAGGACGTCTCGCAGCTCGCGCGCCAGTTCAGCGCCCAGGCCCACGGCGACAGCCGCATGAAGGCCATCTGGTGGCTGGCGGCGCTGGCCGGGCAGGACAACGACTACCGGGGCACGGTCTTCGACTACCAGGCGGTGTGGGGGACCGGCGCCGCGCTGGTCGGCCTCGAGCCGCACGCCGGCGCCGGCGGCGACCTCGAGTACGACGAGGACGACACCGAGCACTACCGCGGCGACCGCAACGTGCTGGTCGGCGGGGAGGAGGAATCTTGAGCGACTCGATCATCCGCAGCGACGCCGCCCCGCAGCCGGTCGGCGCCTACCCGCACGCCCGTCGCCACGGCGACCTCCTGTTCCTGTCCGGGGTCGGGCCGCGCCAGGCCGGCACCGACGCGATCCCCGGCGGCCCGATCCGCGACGCCGACGGCGAGCCGCGCGACTACGACGTGCGCGCGCAGACCGAGGCGGTGATCGCCAACGTGCGCGCCGTGCTGGCCGCCGCCGGCTCCTCGCTCGAGCGCGTGATCGACGTCACCGCCTTCCTGGTCGACATGGACCGCGACTTCGCCGGCTACAACGAGGTCTACGCGCAGCACTTCAGCGGCGTCCAGGCCGCGCGCACCACCGTGGCGGTGCGCGCCCTGCCCACGCCGATCGCGGTCGAGTTCAAGGTCGTGGCCACGGTCGGCCCGGAGCCCGGCGATGCCGAGTGAGCGCGGCCCGCGCCTGATCGACGTCTCTCCGCTGGTGAGCGAGCGGATCGGCGTCTTCCCCGGCGACACCCCCTACGCCCGCGAGGAGCTGTGGCGCATCGCGCGGGGCGACCTGCTCGACCTGTCGCGGATCACGACCACCGTGCACCTCGGCGCCCACGCCGACGCGCCCAGCCACTACCGCCTGGGCGGCGCGCCGATCGACCAGCGCCCGCTCGAGCTCTACTACGGCCCCTGCCAGGTGATCGACGCTCCGGTGGCGCGCGGCGGCCGCGTGCGCCCGGCCGACCTGCGCAGCGAGGTCCGCGCGCCCCGCGTGCTGGTGCGCACCGGCAGCTTCCCCGACCCGGAGGCCTGGAACGGCGACTTCGCCGGCCTCTCGGCGGAGCTGGTCGAGCACCTGCACGCCCGCGGCGTGCGCCTGGTCGGCATCGACACGCCCTCGGTCGACCCGCAGGACGACAAGCAGCTCGAGAGCCACAACGCGGTGGCGGACCGCGACCTCGCGGTGCTCGAGGGCCTGCGCCTCGACGGGGTCGAGCCCGGCGAGTACCTGCTCGCCGCCTTCCCGCTGCGCCTCCAGGGCGCCGACGCCGCGCCGGTGCGCGCGGTGCTGATCGACCCCCGCGGCTAGCCGCGGGCCCAGGCCATCGCCTGTTCGGGCGTCAGGCCGTCGGCGAAGTGCTCGCCGTAGTGGACGCGCTCGACGCGCCCGTCGGCGCCGATCAGGAAGTCGGCGGGCAGGCCGCGGATGCCGTCGCGGAACATGTCGCTCCACTTCGGCTTGTCGACCTGCTTGGAGGCGGCCAGGCTGCGCCGCCAGCCCTCGCGCGAGAGCAGCCCGCGCCAGCTGGACTCGACGCCGAAGGCGCGGAAGCCGCGGCGCTGCGGGTCGCAGAGGACGGGGAAGGGGGCGCGCAGCGAGCCCTCGGCGTAGGGCGCCATCGCCTCGAGCGGCGAGGGGAAGACCCGCACGATCTCGACGCCGGCGTCGAGGAACTCCTGGTGGCGCGCGGCGAACTGCCGCACCGTGAGCTGGCAGCCCGGTCAGGTCGCGTAGCGGTGGAAGCCGAGCAGCCAGCGGCGTCCGCGCAGGGAGCCGGTGTCGAAGCTGCCGCCGTCCATCGCCGTGGCGCGGAAGTCGGGCGCGAGGGATCCGGGTTCGAGGCGCATGGTCGGACTCCGTTCCGGAGGGCGGAATTCTACCCGTCCTCGCGACGCAGCCCGTCCGGCAGCGCCGCCGCCCAGGCCGCCGCGTCGGCCTCCCCGTGGAGGCGCCAGCCGCGGACCTCCGCGCGGAAGCGGGGAATTGCTTCGCCGCCGGCCTCGCGCAGGCGGCGCTGGAGCTCGGCCGAGGGGTCGAGGGTGCAGCGCCGCAGGCGGTCCTGGGCGTCGAACCAGCAGTCGCTCGACCAGCCGAGCCCCTCCATGCCGAGGCGGACGCGGAAGCCGCGCCAGCCCTCCTCCGGCGGCTCCGAGAGGCGCGTGACCACCGCCTCCGGCGGCAGGGGGATGCCGGCCCAGGCCTGCAGCGGGATCAGGGCCGGCCAGTCCTCGCCCAACTCGGCGGGGCTGGCGCCGGCGCGCCGGACGCTGCGCGCGGCGTGGTCCACCAGCCACAGCGCCTCGCCGTCGCCGATCACCGAGCGCTCGTCCTGGCGGTACCGCGGCTCGCCGTCCTCCCGGCCCTCGAGCAGCTTGCCCTTCAGGTCGAGGCGGCCGGAGCAGGGCCGCGCCATGCGCAGGCCGAGGCGGACGTCGGCGACGAGCAGCGGCTCCTCGCCGGGGCCGCGCTCCTGCTCGCCGACGAGGTGCACCGTCGCCTCGATGGCGGCGGCCTCGCGGCAGGCGGCGAGGAGGGCGCCGAGCTCGGCGGCCGGCTCCGCCGGCGGGGTGGGGGCCGGATCCTGGGCGGCGAGGGCGAGGGCGAGGGCGGCGAGCAGCACACTCCCAGCCTAGCCGATGGCCGCGGGGCTCATTCGGGCCGGTCGTCGTCCTGCAGCCGCAGCTCGGCGCGCACGTCCACCGGGCCGCGGTAGATCGCGTCCACGGCCTTGCCGAGCCGCGCGGCGAGCTCCTCGTCGGCGCCGGCCAGAGCGACCTTGCGCAGGTGCCGCAGGTACTGCACGGTCATCCGCGCGATGCGCACGAAGTCGCCGGCGCCGGCGCTGGTGAAGCGCGCGATCTCCTCGAACTCGCGGCCCTCGGCGTACTCGTAGATCGCCGGCGTCATCGCCTCGTCGATCGGCTTCAGCGTCGGCTCGAGGCCGGCGGCCAGCTCCTGGTCGATCGCGGTCTGGACCACCGTCCGCGCCCGCTTCACCAACCGCCGCAGCGGCCGCAGGCTGTTGTGCCAGGAGTCCTCGCGGCGGCGGCTCTCGTGGATCACCGCAGCCACCAGGCCGCACAGCTCGGAGGGCTCGGCCTCCTCGAAGACCCCCTCGAAGAGCAGCTCGGTGAGCTGGATCTCGTAGCCGTAGAGGTGCAGGCAGGTGCGGCCGCGCGCCTTGATCTCGCGCTCGCCGGCGATGTAGCCCATCCGCTCGAGGAAGGCGTAGCGCTTGTTGACGCGGGTGCGCATCTGCCGGCGCAGCTTCTCCTCCTTCTGCTTCGAGCCCTCGCGCGCCTGGAAGGCGGCGAAGCTGCGGTTCCAGGCCTGGAAGGCGCCCTCCTTGCCGGTCGCCGCGTGCAGGTGGACCAGGGTGGCGTAGTCGAGGCCGAAGCGCGAGAGGACGGGCTCCACCTTGCCGCTCTGGATGCGGTCGATCGGGGCGTCGAGCACGTCGTCGAGCTCGAGCACGGTGTAGACCAGGCCCTCGCGGTCCATGCCCAGGCGGCCGGCGCGGCCCGCCATCTGCAGGTAGTCGCGCGTTCGCATGTAGTCGAAGTCGACGCCGTCGAATTTGGTCAGCGAGTCGAACACGACCGCGCGCGCCGGGGCGTTGATGCCGAGGGCGAAGGTCTCGGTGGTGTGCAGCAGCTTGAGCAGGCCGCGCGTGAAGAGGCGCTCGACCATCTCCTTGTGCAGCGGCAGCATGCCGGCGTGGTGCGCGGCCACCCCGCGCAGGGTCATCTTCCTCAGCTCGCCGAGGCTGCCGCGCGCGTCGTCGAAGCCGAACTCGGCGCGCGCCTCGTCCCACACCGCCTTCGAGCGCGCCTTCTCCTCCCCGCTGAGCAGGTCGCGGAACTGCGCCGCCTTGTTGGCCTTCGACTCGCACAGCCGGCGCGAGAAGCAGAAGTAGAGCGCCGGCAGGTGGCCCTTCTCGACCAGTTCGTCGAGCAGCGGGCGGTCGTCGCGCCGCAGCAGGCTGCGGTCCTTGCGCCGCTTGCGGAAGTCGGCCTGGACCTGCTTCAGGCGCGAGGGCGGGAAGACGCCGCGCTTCGGGTGGTAGAGCAGGTGCTTGAGCGGCACCGGCCGCTTGGTCTCCTCGACCACGGTGACCGGGCGCTCGCGCACGCGCTCGAGCCAGGCGGCGAACTGGCCGAGGTTGGCGATGGTGGCCGACAGGGCGACGATGACCACGTCCTGCGGCAGGAAGAGCAGGGTCTCCTCCCACACCGAGCCGCGTTCCGGGTCGTCCATGTAGTGGACCTCGTCGAAGACCACGACGCCGACCTCGCGCAGCTTCTCCGGGTCCTCGGTGAGCGTGTTGCGCAGGATCTCGGTGGTCATCACCAGCACCTGCGAGTCGGCCCGCACGGTCACGTCGCCGGTCATCAGGCCGGCGTCGCCGATCGCCTCGTCCTCGCGGAAGTCGCGGAACTTCTGGTTGCTCAGCGCCTTGATCGGGGCGGTGTAGATCGCCCGCTTCCCGGCCATCAGGGCCCGGTGGATGGCGTACTCGGCCACCAGGGTCTTGCCGGCCCCGGTCGGCGCGGCGACGAGGACGTTGTGCTCGGTGTCCAGGGCAGCCGCTGCGCGCCGCTGGAACGGCGAGAGCTGGTATCCCTTGAATTCCTCGGGGCCTGCCGCGGACATGGTGGGCATCGTCCTTGTCCTGGGGGAGGGGGTCAAGCTAGAACGAGGGGGCATGAACACGCGCCTCCTCGGGACGATCGGGCTGACCGTGCTGGCGGTGCTGGTCTGGTGGGCCGGCCGGATGGGCAGCGAGGCGGTCGAGGCCACCGAACGGCGCGAGCTGTCGCGCTACCGGGTCGAGAGCCTCCCGGAGGAGCTGCCCGCCGCGTGGCGCCGGCAGCTCGAGGAGGCCCTCGCCGCCGCTCCGGAGGTCGTCCTGCTCGGCGAGGACGCGCTGGCGGTGGCCGAGCAGCAGCTGCGCCGGCTGGCCTGGATCGACCCGGCCAGCATCCAGGCCCGCCTGCGCCTCCCCGACGGCATCGAGCTGGGCTTCGAACCGCGCCCGCTCGGCGTGACGGTGATGGACCGCGGGCGCGCCGTCGCCGTGGCCCTCGACGGCACGGTGCTGCCGGACGGGCTCTCGGCCGAGCACCTGCGCTTCCTCGCCCGCGTCCCGGCCGAGCGGCCCGACAGCCTGCCCGCGGTCGGCCGCCGCACCTCCGACCCGCTCGTCCAGGAAGCCCTGCGCGCGGTGGTCGAGTTCTCCGCCGTGCGCGAGCTGCTCGGCGGTGACCTGATCGCGATCGAGCGCCAGCCCGGGTATCCGAGGGACTCTCCCGGAGTCCCGCCGGCGATCGCCTTCGTCACCCGCAGCGGCTGCCGCCTCCACTGGGGCCGCGCCGCGGCCTCGCGCGACCCGGGCGGTGTGCCCGCGGACCTGAAGCTGGTCCGCCTCGAGGCGGTGCAGCGGCAGTACCCCGGCCTGGCCGGGATCGCCCACCTCGTGCTCGACGCGCCGCGGGTCCAGCTCGTGGCGCCGGACGGCAGCTCGCTGCCGCTCCCCGAATCGCTGCGGTGAGCCCGGGGCGCCGCCTCTTCCGCGTCCTGGTCCACGCGCCCTACCTGGGCGCGGCCCTGGTCCCGGCCCTCAGCCCGGCGCGCGCCCTGGCGCTGGGCTGGATGCTCGAGTGCCTGCGGCCGGAGGCCTCCGGCTCGCCGGGGCGGATGCGGCTCGGCTTCCTCCTGGCGCACGGGCCGGCCTGGCTGGTCCTCCACCTGCTGCGCGACGATGCGCCGCTGTTCCACGGCCTCGTCCTGCTCGCCGTGGCGGTGGCCTCCCTCCCCGCCTGGCGCCGACCGGGTCGGTGGGGGGGCTGGGTGCCGGTGGCCCTCCTCGGGCCCACGCTGCTGGTCGCCGTCCTGGGGCTGGCCGGCCGGATCCCCGACGCGGGGGTCGGCCGCCTCGAGCCCTGGCGCGCGCTCGGGCCGGCAGCCCCGGCCCCGGTCGGGGCCACGGCCCCGGAAGCTCCCGCCCTGCCTCCGGGCGCCCGCCTCCTCGACCTCGAGCTGCGCCCGCCGTCCGCCCTGGGGCCGCCCCCGCTGGCCGACTCCCCGCTCCGCGCACGCGCCCTGACCCTGGTCGGGCTGCTGCTCCTGCTCCAGGCCCTGGCTGCGGTGCTCTCGCCGGCGGCCGGCCTGCGCGTCCGCGCCGGGGGGCTGGTCCTGGTGGCGGCCGCCCTCCTCCTGGCGCGGCCACC
This sequence comes from uncultured Planctomycetales bacterium, assembly GCA_964342475.1. Lineage (GTDB taxonomy): Bacteria > Planctomycetota > UBA1135 > UBA1135 > UBA1135 > J029. Next base: position 25,681 of record CAYFGE010000014.1, on the reverse strand, counting down.
GTCGGGGATGGAGCTCGACCACGCCGGATCCGGAGGCTCCTGGCGGGTGGCGCTGGTCCAGGGGTACGGCCTGTGGGACCCTGCGGACGGCGCCCTGTGGCCTCCGGCGGGCCGCTACACCCTGCAGGCCCAGGAGGACGGCCGGGTCGAGGTCCGCGCCGACGGGGTGTGGGGCGTGGCCCGCGAGCGGCCGGCCGCCACCGGCCCCGCCGCAGCCGAGGCCGCCTGGCTCGAGCTCCACCCCTTGCGGGCCCCGCGGGAGGGCGGCTCGGCCGCCTCCGGCGGCGGGCTGGGGCTGCTGCGCTGGTGGGCGGCGGGGGAGGCGGGCGGCGCCGGGGTGCGCTGGGCGCTGGGGGAGGACGGAAGGCTCGTCCGTCGGCCTCTTTAGGGGCGCCCGCCACCTTGACGGATCGCCGCCCCGGCCCGTAGACTGTTCGGCCTTTTGCCGGAACCGGACCCGGTTTCGGACAGGATCCAGAATCGTCATGCGACCCAAGACTTCGCACGGGACCCAGCAAACCCACGTCCCCCAGTGGCACCTCGTCGACGCCGAGGGCCAGGTCCTCGGCCGTCTCGCCCGCGACATCGCCATGGTGCTGATGGGCAAGCACAAGCCGAGCTACTCGCCGCACTACCTGAGCGGCGACGAGGTCGTCGTGGTGAACTGCGAGAAGATCCGTGTCACCGGCCTGAAGGCCGAGAACAAGAGCTACGCGCGCGTCACCGGCTACCCGGGCGGCCGCGTGGTCGAGACCTACGCCGACCTGCTCGAGCGCCACCCGGACCGGATCCTGTTCAAGGCCGTCCAGCGGATGCTGCCGAAGACCGTCCTCGGCCGCAAGATGATCAAGAACCTCCGCATCTACGCCGGCGCCGAGCACCCGCACGGCGCCCAGCAGCCGCAGCCCTTCGAGAAGCTGAACTGACCCGATGGAAGAGACCCGCAACCCGATCGCCGAGGCCGATCCCGACGTCCTGACCGAGGACGTCGTCGAGGAGGAGCCGGAAGTCGATCCGACCGGCCGCATCGTCGAGCTCGGTCCCAAGCTTTACCACTGGGGCACCGGCCGCCGGAAGGCCGCGCGCGCGCGTGTGCGCCTGCGCCCCGGCAGCGGTGACTTCGTCGTCAACGGCAAGCCGATGAAGGAGTACTTCCCGCGCCAGCTCGACCAGAACGCGGCCATGGGCCCGCTGCTCTCGGTCGGCGTGGCCAAGAAGGTCGACATCTTCGTCAACGCCGAAGGCGGCGGGAACACGGGGCAGGCCGGCGCGGTGCGCCTCGGCATCAGCCGCGCGCTGCTCAAGCTCTACCCCGACTCGCTGCAGCGCCTGCGCGAGGCCGGGCACCTCACCCGCGACCCGCGGATGGTCGAGCGCAAGAAGTACGGCCTCGCCGGCGCTCGCCGCTCCTTCCAGTGGGTCAAGCGCTGATCGCGCCACGACCCGACCGGGACCGTCAGCCCTGCGGCTGGCGGTCCTTTCCTTTTGGGGCGGCCGCGGGCCGCTCTTTTGGCCGCGGAAGCGGCGCGCAGTGCTGCTAAAGTGCTGCTCCGGCCTCGCGGCCGGCGACCGGAGACCGATTCATGGCAGGACATTCCCATTGGGCGAACATCCAGCGCACGAAGTCCAAGATGGACGCGAAGCGCGGGAAGATCTTCAGCAAGTGGGCGAAGTTGATCATGAACGCCGCCCGCAACGGCGGCGCCGACCCGGCCATGAACCTGCCCCTGCGCTACGCGATCGACGGGGCCCGGGCCGACAACATGCCCAAGGACTCGATCGAGCGGGCGGTCAAGAAGGGCGCCGGCGAGCTCGACGGCGTGGCCTTCGAGGAGGTCACCTACGAGGCCTACGGCCCGAACGGCGTGGCCCTGATCATCGAGGCGCTGACCGACAACCGGAACCGCACCGCGCCCGACCTGCGCCACATCCTCGACCGCCGCGGCGGCTCGCTGGGAAGCACCGGCTCGGTGTTGTTCCAGTTCGACCGCAAGGCCGCCTTCGCGGTCAAGCGGACCGGCCCGGCGGCCGATGAAGACGAGTTCATGCTGTTCGCCCTGGAGCTCGGCGCCGAGGACGTCACCACCGAGGAGGAGGAGATCCTCGGCGTGACCGCCGAGCCCGCCATGTTCATGGAGATCAAGGGGGCGCTGGAGGAGGGCGGCTATGAGCTGGCCGACGCCGCGATCCGCTACATCCCCCAGAACCAGGTCGAGGTGAGCGGCGACGACTGCCAGAAGATCCTCGACCTCGTCGACGCCCTCGAGGACAACGACGACGTCCAGAGCGTGCACCACAACGCCGACTTCCTCGACAACTGAGCCCGACCCGATGCCGACCCGTCCGCTGACCATCGTCTCCGCCGATCCCGCCGTCGTCTCCGCCTGCCAGGAGGCCGCCCGCCTCGCCGGGAACGCCGTCTCCGAGGTCACGGTGCACGGCGACCTCGCCGGCCTCGAGTCCGCCTCCGGCGGGATCGAGGGCCAGGTGGTGGTCGACCCGGCCCTGATGGCCCCGCACAGCGTCCACGAGTGGACCCTGGGCTTCCTGCGCCACGCCAAGGCCCTGGTCTGGCTGCTCAGCGACGGCGACGAGATCGACGCCGACGGCCTGGCCCGCTTCGTCGGCGCCCAGGGCGCCCTGGCGCGCACCTTCGACCCCGCCGCCCTGGCCGAGCGCCTGATGTCGCCCTTCGGCGCCGCCGTCTCGGTCCGGCCGGAGCCGATCTCCCCCGACGACAGCGCGCTGGGCAACAGCCTGGGCGCGATCCTCGAGGGGCGCGAGGCCAGCCAGCGCGACCTCTTCGTGCAGACCATCACCGAGCAGGAGTCGGGCCTGTTCACCCGCGCCTACTGGGAGCACCGCCTCGACGAGGAGTTCAAGCGCTCGATGCGCTTCCGCTTCCCGCTCGGCCTGGTCGGCTTCGCCTTCGACGGCGACGTGGGCGAGGAGGCCCTGCTCGACATCTCGGGCTTGATCCTGCTCGACACCCGCGACGTGGACATCGTCACGCAGTTCGACCCGCGGACCTTCGTCGCGCTGCTGCCGCACACCGGCCCCGCCGGGGCCCGCTTCTTCGCCGAGCGCGTGGGCGAGGCCCTGCGCGCCCGCGGCATGAAGGACCTCCTCGGCGAGACCCTCGAGTGGCGCTGGGCGCACGCCGTGTGCCCGAACACCGAGACGCCCTCGCCGCGCGACTTCCTCGCCTCGGTGCTGCACCGCCTCAGCGGGCAGCTCGCCTGAGCGAGCCGCCCGCGGAGGGGCGGGGCGCGGGGCTCAGGCCTCGCGCAGCTTGGCCTGGGCGGCCGCCAGGCGCGCCACCGGCAGCCGGTAGGGGCTGCAGCTGACGTAGGCCAGGCCGAGCTGGTGGCAGAACTCGATGCTCGAGGGGTCGCCGCCGTGCTCGCCGCAGATGCCGAGCTTGATGTCGTCGCGGCGGCTGCGCGAGCGCTCCACCGCGGTCTGCATCAGCTTGCCCACGCCGTCGCGGTCGATCGTGGCGAAGGGGTCGCGCTCGTAGACGCCGCGGTCGATGTAGTTCGGCAGGAAGCTGCCGGCGTCGTCGCGCGACACCGCCAGGGTGGTCTGCGTCAGGTCGTTGGTGCCGAAGGAGAAGAACTCGGCGACCTCGGCGATCTCGTCCGCCGTCAGCGCCGCGCGCGGCACCTCGATCATCGTCCCGACCAGGTAGGGGATGCGCACCTTCTTGGCGTCCATCACCTCGCGGGCGATGCGGTGGACGACGTCCACGTGGCCGCGCAGTTCGGCGTGGTGGCCGACCAGCGGGATCATGATCTCGGGCCTCACCTTGACGCCCTTCTTGATCACGTTGGCGGCCGCCTCGAACACGGCGGTGACCTGCACCTCGAGGATCTCGGGCACCAGCCCGGTCAGGCGGCAGCCGCGGAAGCCGAGCATGGGGTTCGACTCGTGCAGGGCCTCGACCCGCGCGCGGATCGCCTTGGCCGGCATCTCGATGGTCTTCGACAGCTCGCGGATGTCCTTCTCGGTGTGGGGGAGGAACTCGTGGAGCGGCGGGTCGAGCGTGCGGATCGTCACCGGGCGCGAGCCCATGGCGCGGAACAGGCCCTCGAAGTCGCGCCGCTGCAGCGGCAGGATCTTGCGCAGCGCCTTGCGCCGGTCGGCGGCGTTCTCGGCCAGGATCATGCGCTGCATGGCGGGCAGCTTCTTCTCGCCGAAGAACATGTGCTCGGTGCGGCACAGGCCGATGCCCTCGGCGCCGAGGGCGACCGCGGTGCGGGCCTGGTCGGGCTGGTCGGCGTTGGCCCGGACGCGCAGGCGGCGGACCGAGTCGGCCCACTTCATGACCTGGCGGAAGCGGGCGTCGTCGCCGCTGCGGCTCGGCTTGGCCTTGCCCGAGATCACGCGCAGCAGGTCGCTGGCGCGGGTCTCGACCTTGCCCTCGATCACCTCGCCGGTGGTGCCGTCGAGCGACAGCCAGTCGCCCTCGCGCAGCACCTTCTTGCCGGCGCGCAGGGTCTTCTTGCCCGGCAGGATCTCGAGCTCGCCGCAGCCGGCGACGCAGACCTTGCCCATCTGGCGGGCGACCAGGGCGGCGTGCGAGGTCATGCCGCCGTGCTGGGTGAGGATGCCCTGGGCGGCCTTCATGCCGCGGATGTCGTCGGGCGAGGTCTCCTGGCGGGCCAGGATGACCTGCTCGCCGCGGGCCGCCCAGGCCTCGGCCTCCTCGGCGGTGAACACGATGCGGCCGGTGGCGGCGCCGGGGCCGGCGTTCAGCCCGGTGGCCAGCTTGCGGCCGGCCTTCAGCGCCTTCTCCTTCTCGCTGCCCTGGAACACAGGGCTGAGCAGCTGGGTGATGCCGTCGGGCTCGATCTTGAGCAGCGCGTCCTCCTTCTTGAGGCGCTTCTCGCGCACCAGGTCGGTGGCGATGCGCACGGCGGCCAGGCCGGTGCGCTTGCCGTTGCGGGTCTGCAGGATGTAGAGCTTGCCGTTCTCGATGGTGAACTCGAGGTCCTGCATGTCGTGGAAGTGGTCCTCGAGCGTGCGGCGCACCTGGTCGAGCTCGCGGTAGATCCGCGGCCACTCGCTGCGCAGGTCCTCGATCGGGTGCGGAGTGCGCGTGCCGGCGACCACGTCCTCGCCCTGGGCGTTCATCAGGTACTCGCCGTAGAAGGCCTTCTCGCCGGTGGCCGGGTTGCGCGTGAAGGCGACGCCGGTGCCGGACTGCTCGCCCAGGTTGCCGAAGACCATGGCCTGCACGTTGACCGCCGTGCCCCAGGTGTCGGGGTAGCCGTGCATGCGGCGGTAGGCGATGGCGCGGTCGTTGTTCCACGAGTCGAACACCGCGCGGACGGCCGAGTGCAGCTGCTCCCACGGGTCGGCGGGGAAGGGCTTGCCGGTGCGCTTGCGCACCAGGTCGAGGCTCTCGCGCACCACCTTCTTCAGGTCCTCGGCGCCGACCTCGGTGTCGTTCTTCACCTTCAGCCGCTTCTTCGCGGCGGCGAAGATGGCCTCGAAGGGGCACTCGTCCTCGCTGAGGCCGAGCACCACGTCGGAGTACATGAAGACGAAGCGGCGGTAGCTGTCCCAGGCGAAGCGCTCGTCACCGCTGGCGGCGGCCAGGCCGGCGACGGTGTCCTCGTTCAGGCCCAGGTTGAGGACGGTGTCCATCATGCCGGGCATCGACACGCGGGCGCCGGAGCGGACCGAGACGAGCAGCGGCTTGGCCGCATCGCCGAAGGTCTTGCCCATCGCCTTGCCGAGCTGGCCGACGGCGCGCTCGATCTCCTGGACCAGGCCGGCGGGGAACTTGCCGCTGCGGCTGTAGGCGTTGCAGGCCTCGGTGGTGATCGTCAGGCCGGGCGGGACCGGCAGGCCGATCGCGCTCATGCGCGCGAGGCCCGCCCCCTTTCCTCCGAGGATCTCCTTGGAGTCGGCGATGCCGGCCGGCATGCCGGGGCCGAAGGTCGAGACGTAGCGGGAAGACTTGGGGGTGGGGCGCTTGGGCATTTTCCCCGGATTTAGCCCCTCAGATCCGGGTGAAAAGGGCTGTCGGTTCAGGAATCGAGCGCGACCAGCCTCCGCAGCTTCCATTCGGTGCCCAGCTCGAAGCGGGTGACCCCGTCGAAGCCGCCGAAGCGGCGGGGCAGCGCGTCGGGAATCTCCAGCCGCAGGGTGCGTCCCTCCGCTTCGAGGTAGTCCGCCGGCGCGCCGCCGAGCAGCTCACCCGCGCGCGGTCCCCGCTCGTCGAGCAGGTCGAAGTAGTGCTGCGGGACGAAGACGAGGCCGAGGCGCACACGCTCGCCCGTGCCCCAGCGGGTGAGCACGCCGTCCTCGGTCCACTCGGCGCCGAGGTAGTCCAGGCTCATGGCGTGGCGCAGCAGGCCCTCGCCGATCTCGCCGCGGGCCTCGACGCGGCCGATCATCCAGGCGTCGAGGGTGGCGCCCCACTCGCGCTTGAGGGCCTCGGACAGGCAGCGGTACTCCGCCGTGGCGTCGTCCTCGGCCACCGCGGCCAGGAAGCTGCGGCCGGCGGCCTCCGGCGAGGCGAAGTCGGGCCGCGCCACGAGCAGCTCGGCCTCGGCGGGGCAGACGCAGGCGGGGGCGAGGAGCAGGCCCGCGAGGAGCAGGGTGGAGAGCGGTCGCCGCGGCACGCGGCTTATATTGGTCGGCCTGCCATGCGAGGGCAACTCCGTCGCCGCACCGCCAGCCTCCTGCTGCTCCTGGTCGCCGCCTGCGCGCCGGAGCCGCCGCGTCCGCCCGGGCTGTGGTTCGAGGAGACGGTGCAGGACCTGGGCCGGATGACCAGCGGCGAGGACGCCACCCTGCGCTTCCCCTTCGAGGTCCTGGGGGAGGAGGTCGTCCTCAGCGCCCTCGAACCGGGCTGCGGCTGCCTCGGACCCCGCCTCGAGGTGGGCGGGGAGGCCGTGCCGCTCGGCACCCCGCTGCCGCCGGGGACGCGCGGCGCGGTGGTCGTGGAGTACCGCACCGCCGGCTTCCAGGGCCGCAAGGACACCCTCCTCGGCCTCCGCGGCCGCGGCCCGGGGCTGCCGCAGGAACTCGAGGTGCGCAGCGAGCTCGAACCCTGGTTCCGCGTCGAACCCGACCGCTGGACCCCGCCGCCGCTCGAGGGCGCCGGGCCCTGGGAGGTCGAACTGCAGGTCACGGGGCCCGAGCCCTTCCGCCTGGTCGGCGCCGCCGGACCGCCTCCGGAGGTGCGGGTGGAGGGGGTGCCCAGCGCCGCCGCGTCCAGGGAGCACGCGGTGCGGCTGCTGCTCCCCGCCGAGGAGGCCGGCGGCGCCCACGCCTGGTTCCTCACCCTGCGGGCCGACAACGGGCTCTCCACGGTGGTGCCCTTCCAGTACGAGGTCGAGCAGGAGGTCTGGACCCGCCCCGACCGCGTGGTCCGGCTCGGCACCGTCCCGCGCGGCACCGAGGTCCAGGCCACCGTGGACCTCGGCGCAGCCCGCGGCGAGCTGGAGGTCCTGGAAAGCCGGGTCGAAGGGCTGGCCGGAGCCCGGGCGGAAGTCCTAAACTTGACCCCGTCCAGGAGTTACCGCGTCCGGATCCAGGTCCCTGCGGGAAGCTCCCGGGGCGTCCTGAGCGGCCGGCTCGAGCTCCGGCTGCGCCACCTCGTCGACGGCGAGGCCCGCATTCTCGACCGCCGGATCACCCTCGCCGGGGTCGTCGAATGAAGCTGCTTTCCGCTCCGCCCGGCTCCACCATGCTGCGCACCTCCGCCCTCCTCCTCCTGTTCACGCCGCTGGCCGCCTGCGGCGGCGACGAGCCGGCCTCCGGCTCGGGCTTCCCGATCGAGGTGAACGACCCGGTGGCCGACCCGACCGAGGTGGGCTACTCCGAGAGCCGCCTGGTCTTCGAGACCCGCGCCGTGGACCTCGGCGAGATCCTCCAGCACGAGGAGCACCCGCTGGTCTTCCCCTTCCGCGTGGAGGGGGAGCAGCCGCTCGTGATCACCGAGGCCGCGCCCTCCTGCGGCTGCACGAACGTCCGCATCGAGGTCGAGGGCCAGGGCTACGTGCTCGGCGAGCCCATCCCCGCCGGCGCCCGCGGGCAGGTGGTCGGCCGCTTCGAGTCCGGCACCTTCAAGGAGCTCAAGAAGACCGACATCACCCTGCGCGGCAACGGCCTCGACATGCCGATCCGGCTCGACGTCCAGGCGATGATCTCGCCGATCTTCGAGCTCACGCCCAAGCAGGTGCTGTTCGGCGAGGTGCCCGCCCGCCGCGGCGCCGAGCGCGAGGTGCTGGTCAGCGCGGTCGAGCCCTTCACCGTCGAGCGCTGGGTCAGCAGCCCGTCCGGCTTCTTCATCGAGCCGGTCGGCGAGGCGCAGCCCGCCCCCGACGGCAAGCGCGTGCTGCAGCGCTTCCGCGTCGAGCTCCTGCCCGCGGCCGAGACGCGGCGCCACTACGGCAGCTTCGTCGGCGAGACCAGCCTGGGCCGCCGCATCGAGGTGGTCATCCAGGCCAACGTCTTCGGCCCGGTGCGCTACCAGCCCGACCAGCGCGTGACCTTCGGCATGGTGGACGTCGGCCAGGAGCTGAGGCGCCGCGTGCAGGTGCGCAGCGCCACCGGCGAGGCCATCCCCGCGCCCCAGGTCGAGGTGCTCGACAGCGAGCTGTTCACCGCCGAGGTCACCGAGACCGAGCCCGGCATGGCCTTCGTGGTCCAGCTCCGGCTCAGCGGCGAGGCCGGGATCGGCACCCACGCCGCCCGCCTGCGCTTCACCTACCCCGAATCGGCCCAGCTCGACCCGCAGGAGCTGGCCGTCTCCGCCATCGTCCGCGACCGCCGCTGAGGCCCCCGGTCATGATCCGACTCCGCCCGACCCTCCCGCTCCTCCTCCTCCTGACCCTCGGCGCCTGCGGCGGCGAGGAGCCGCAGCCCGCCGGGGACGGCGGCACGGCGCCCGCCGCGGACCAGGACCTCGCCGCCGCGGCCGACCCGGCCGGCACGCAGGACGCCGCCTCGAGCGGCCGCCGCGGGCGCGGCGCGCCGCCGCCGGTCATCGGCCGGGTCGAGGGCGCGGCGCGCAGCCGGATCGACTTCGAGGTGGTCCACATCGAGCTGGGCCAGATGTACCAGGAGGAGAAGCGCGACCTCGAGTACCCCTTCACCCTGGTCGGCCCGGACGAGGTCATCCTGCTCGACCCCGAGGTCTCCTGCGGCTGCACCGAGCCGGGGCTGGAGGTCGAGGGCGAGCCGTGGGAGTTCGGCAAGCCGATCCCGGCCGGTTCGAAGGGCAAGGTGCTCGCGGTGTTCGACTCGAAGCGCTACCAGGCCGACAAGGCCAGCTCGATCCGGGTGCAGGGCAACGCCACCAACCTGCCGCAGCAGCTGACCATCCAGGCCTTCATCCTGCCGCTGTTCCAGGTCCAGCCGCGCATGGCGCGCTTCGACAACCTGCTCGGCCGCGAGCTGCGCCGCAACGAGAACCCGACGCGCACCCTCGAGGTGACCGGGGCCAAGCCCTTCGAGATCACCGAGTGGGTCGACCTGCCCGAGTGGCTGGTCCTCAAGGAGGTCGGCGAACCGCGCGTCGCCGAGGACGGCGTCGGCCAGGTCCGCACGCTCGAGGTCGGGCTCGACCCGGACGTGCCGCTGGGCCAGCACACCGCGCTGGCCGAGGCCGAGACCACGCTGGGCAAGCGCCTGCAGGTGCAGGTCTACGCCGAGGTGCTGGGCCCGGTGCGCTTCTTCCCCGACCGCTTCCCGCGCTTCGGCCTGCAGGAGCAGGGGCAGGAGAACGTGATCCGCGCGGTGCGCATCCAGGCCACCCAGGACCGCCTGCCGATCCCCGCGCCGCGGCTGGAGTACAGCGGCCCCGAGGGGGTCTACGAGATCACCCTCGACGAGAAGAAGCCGGGCCTCCGCTATGATCTGCTCGTCCGTCTCCTGCCCGACGCTCCGGAGGGCCGGCACGACGGCAAGCTCCAGCTGATCTGGCCCGAGCCCGAGGGCGAGCTCGTCCTCGAGGACCGGGAATTCGACCTCTCGGTCATCGTCACGCAGCCCCGTTGAGAAAGCGCCTCGGCGACCTCCTGCTCGAGCAGGGCGCCATCACCGAAGAACAGCTGCGCGCCGCCCTGGCGCAGCAGCAGAATCGCTCGGTGCCGCTCGGCCGCCTCCTGGTCGAGCAGGGGGCCACGGACGAGGCCACCGTGGCCCGCGCCCTGGCCAAGCAGGCGCGCCTGCCCTTCGTCGACCTGGCCGGCCGCAAGCCGCCGGCGCGCCTGGCCGAGCTGCTCGACTCCGCCGTCGCCTGGGAGCACGAGGTGCTGCCCGTGGCCGAGAAGGGGGAGGCCCTGGTCGTGGCGGTGGGGGACCCGGCCAAGGCGGTCGTCCTCGACACCCTGCGCTTCCTGCTCGACCGCGAGGTGACCATGGCCATGGCCGCGCCGGCCGCCCTGCGCGCGGCTCTCGAGTCGGCCTACGGCCCCTCCGGCGCCGGCCGCCGCGAGAGGCGCGAGGAGGCCCCGCGCGCCGACGCCGACGAGGCCCCCGTGGTGCGCCTGGTCAACCGCATGTTCGAGGAGGCGGTCGGCGACCGCGCCTCGGACATCCACATCGAGCCCTTCGCCGACAAGGTGCGCATCCGCTACCGCGTGGACGGCAACCTGCGCGTGGCCGACGAGCACCCGCGCGACCTGCACGCGCCGCTGCTCAGCCACCTCAAGGTCAGCGCCGGCCTCGACATCGCCGAGAAGCGCAAGCCGCAGGACGGGCGCATCGAGCACGACGCCGGCGGCCGCGCCCTCGACGTGCGGACCTCGACCCTGCCGACCAACCACGGCGAGTCCTGCGTCATGCGCCTGCTCGACCGCGAGGCCAACCTGCTGTCGCTCGAGGACCTCGGCATGACGCCCGCCGCGCTGCAGTGGTTCGCCGAGACCATCGAGCGGCCCAACGGCATCTTCCTGGTCACCGGCCCGACCGGCTCGGGCAAGACGACGACGCTCTACGCGGCGCTGCAGACGCTGAACCGCAGCGACCGCAAGATCCTCACCGTTGAGGACCCGGTCGAGTACCGCATCAAGGGCATCAACCAGGTGCAGGTCCACCCGCAGATCGGGCTCGACTTCGCCCGCGTGCTGCGCGCCTTCCTGCGCCAGGCGCCCAACATCGTCCTGGTCGGCGAGATCCGCGACCGCGAGACCGCCGAGGTCGCCATCCAGGCCTCGCTGACCGGCCACCTCGTGTTCAGCACGGTGCACACCAACGACGCGCCGAGCGCGGTGACCCGCCTGCTCGACATGGGGGTGCCGCCCTTCCTCATCGCCACCTCGCTGCAAGGGGTGCTGGCACAGCGCCTGGTTCGCCGGCTGTGCCCCGACTGCTCGGTCGAAGAGCCCGCCACGCCGATCGAACGCCGCCTCCTCGGGCTGGCCGAAGGGGCCGTCCTGCGACACCCGCGCGGTTGTCGCAACTGCCGCCGCTCCGGCTTCCGCGGCCGGGTCGGGGTCTTCGAGTGGATGCGGATGAACGAGGACCTCCGCGAGGCCCTCTTCCAGGGAACCGACCCGAACCGCTTCCGCCGCCGCGCGGCGGACTCCGGCTGCTGGTCCGAGCTCACCTCGGACGTGGCGGCCAAGGTGCGGGAGGGCCGGACCACCGTTTCGGAAATGTTGCGTGTGACGCGCGTGGAAGCCTCCGAAGAGGAGGGGGACAGCGTCGCGGACGCCGAAGGCGCGTCCTGAGGAGCAAATGAGCCAAGTCGAACAAGGGAGCCGTCTTGATCTGTGGTTGAAGGCCGTCGCCAGCATGGACGCCTCCGACCTCCACGTGGGCGCCGGGCGCCCGCCGATGATGCGGGTCTCGGGCGGCCTGAAGCCGATCGAGGAGGTCCTCCTCGAGGACGACGAGCTCGAGCGCATCTGCCGCGGCATCGTCCCGGACCACCGCCTCGGCGAGCTCGACGAGACCGGCACCGCCGACTTCGCCGTGGCCCACGACGGCGACCGCTACCGCTTCAGCGTGTTCCGCCAGAAGGGCACCTACGCGATCGTCGCCCGCCGCGTGCCGCAGAACCGCCTGAGCTTCGACCAGATCGGCGCGCCGCCCGTGCTGCGCGCGCTGGCCCACCTGCCGCGCGGCCTGATCCTGGTCACCGGGCCGACCGGCTCCGGTAAGACGACCACCCTCGCCGCCCTCGTCCACGAGGTGAACATCACGCGGTCCTGCCACATCGTCACGATGGAGGACCCGATCGAGTTCTACCACGACTCGCACAAGGCGGTGGTGACCCAGCGCGAGATCGGCGAGGACACCACCGGCTTCGAGGAGGCCCTGCGCCGGGTGCTGCGCCAGGACCCCGACGTGATCCTGCTGGGCGAGATGCGCGACCTCGAGACGACCAGCGCGGCGATCACCGCCGCGGAGACCGGCCACCTGGTGATGGGCACGATGCACACCACCGGCGCCGCGCGGACGATGGACCGCATCATCGACCAGTACCCGCGCGAGCAGCAGGAGCAGGTCCGCTCGCAGCTGGCCCTCTCGCTGCAGGCGGTGGTCTCGCAGGTGCTCATCCCGCGCCAGGACGGCAAGGGCCGCGTCGCCGCCTTCGAGATCATGATCCGCAACTCGGCGATCGAGAACCACATCCGCAAGGGCGAGACCTTCAAGATCACCTCGGTGATGCAGACCCAGAAGCGGATGGGCATGCAGCTGCTCGACGACCACCTGCTCGAGCTGGCCCAGGCCGGCACGATCTCGCGCGAGGACGCCCTCACCTACGCCCAGATGCCGGGCGACCTCCGCCAGCGCCTGGGCGGCTGACCGCAGCAGCCTCCTCCCCCCGGATGCCCGCTCCCCCCGACAAACGACGCATCGGCTCGATCCTGGTCGAGATGGGCGTGCTGCGCCAGGGCGCGCTGCAGGCCGCCCTCGCCGAGCAGCGCCGCAGCGGCGGCCGCCTCGGCGCGATCCTGCTCGAGAAGCAGCTGATCACCAGCGAGGACCTGGCCCGCGCCATGGCCCTGCAGAAGGGGATGGACTGGGTGGCCGCCGACGCCCTGCGCGCCGAGGCGGAGGCGCTCTCGCTGGTCGACGCGGCCACCGCGCGCGCCTTCGGCGCCCTGCCGCTGGCCGTGGCGGGGGGCAAGCTGCGCCTGGCCATCGCCGACCCGGACACCCTGCCGCTGCTCGGCGACCTCGCCAGCATGACCGGCCACGAGGTCGAGCCCGTGCTGGCCGACCCGGAGGCCCTCGAGCAGGCCGTGGACCGCGCGTACCGGCAGCAGGCCGCCAGCGCCAAGCAGGCCGCCTCGGAGGCCGGAGAGGCGGCGCCGATCGTCCGCCTGCTCGAGTCGATCCTGACCCGCGCGGTGCGCGACCGCGCCGCCGACGTCCACCTCGAGCCCTACCAGGGCGAGTTCCGCATCCGCATGCGGGTGGACGGCGTGCTCTACGAGATCGACCCGCCGCCGGCGCACCTCGCCGCGGCGCTGATCTCCCGGGTCAAGGTGCTGGCCAACCTCGACATCAGCGAGACGCGCATGCCGCAGGACGGCCGCATCGAGCTGGTGGTGGACGGCTCGCCCGTGGACCTGCGCGTGTCCACCGTGCCGATCCAGGGGGGCGAGAGCGTCGTGCTGCGCCTGCTCGACCGCCGCTCCCTGAAGCTCGACCTCGCCGAGCTCGGCCTGCAGGACGACGAGCGCGAGCAGATGATCGAGTTCGTGCGCCGGCCGCACGGCATCGTGCTGGTCACCGGCCCGACCGGCTCGGGCAAGACCACCACGCTCTACTCGCTGCTCAGCAACATCAACGAGCCCGAGCGCAAGATCCTCACCGTCGAGGACCCGGTCGAGTACGACCTCGAGGGGATCGTGCAGGTGCCGGTGAACGAGGCCATCGGCGTGAACTACGCCCGCGTCCTGCGCACCATGCTGCGCCAGGACCCCGACGTGATCCTGGTCGGCGAGATCCGCGACCCCGAGACCGCCCAGATCGCGGTCGAGGCGGCGCTGACCGGCCACCTCGTGCTGAGCACCCTGCACACCAACGACGCGCCGTCGACGATCACCCGGATGGTCGACCTCGGCGTCGAGCCCTTCCTGCTCGCCGCGACCCTGGAGGGAATCGTGGCGCAGCGGCTGGTACGCTGCGTCTGCCCCGGCTGCGGCGCGCCGGCCGAGCCCGACCCGGAGCTGTGCGCCAAGGCCGGCATCGAGCCCGGCCCGCAGGTGCGGGGCAAGGGCTGCGACCAGTGCCACTACACCGGTTACAAGGGTCGCACCGCCATCTACGAAGTGCTCCCCATGGACGACGTGATCCGCGACCAGTTCCTGCAGGACCCCAGCACGGTGGCCCTGCGCCGCCTCGCGCGGCAGCGCAAGATGCGCACCCTGCGCGAGCGCGGTCTCGAGCTGGTCGCCGCCGGCCGCTCCACCCTCGACGAGGTCCTCCGCGAGACCACCGGGGAGGGCGCCTGATGGCCCGCATCCAGCGCCGCGTCCCCGCCGCCGCGCGGCCCTCCTCGGGCGGCGGCTCGCGGGCCTCCGGCGAGGCCGGCTCCGGCCGCCGCGTCAAGCGCAAGGTGCCCCTCAAGCACCTGGTGCGCTTCACCCGCCTGCTGGCCACGCTGTCCGAGGCCGGCCTGCCGGTGCTGCGCAACCTGAACATCCTGGCAGACCAGTGGCCGCCGGGGCGTTTCCGCGACACCGTCGAGGACGCCGCCGACATGGTGGAGGAGGGCCAGCCCCTCAGCGACGCGCTGGCGCAGCACCCCGAGGTCTTCGACGACCTGTTCGTCAACATGGCGCGCGCCGGCGAGGCCGGCGGTGTGCTCGACCAGGTGCTCAACCGCCTGGCCGACTTCATGGAGTCGAGCCAGGAGATGCGCGACCGCACGCGCAGCGCGATGGTCTACCCGGCGGTGATCATGGTCGTCGCCCTCGGCGTGATCACCGGCCTGCTGGTCGGCGTGATCCCCAAGTTCGCCGAGCTGTTCCAGGACATGGACATCGAGCTGCCCGGCGCGACCAAGGCCCTGATCGCGGTCAGCGACTTCCTGCAGCTGCACTGGTACCTGCTGCTGGTGCCGGTGATCTTCTACCTGGGGTACCAGCTGGCCTACTTCCGCAGCCACGGCTTCCGCCGCTGGAACCACTCCTGGTGGCTGCGCCTGCCCGGCCTGGGCGGCCTGATGAAGACCGGCCAGATCAGCCGCTTCGCCTCCACCTTCGGCACCCTGGTGGCGAGCGGCGTGCCGCACCTGCGCGCCTTCGACATCGTGCGCGGGGCGATGACCAACGAGGTCTACCGCGAGGCCCTCGACGACATCCAGGAGGAGGTCCGCGAGGGCGAGTCGATCTCGGCCGCGATGGAGAGCTCCGGCCGCTTCGACGACGTCGTCGTGTCGATGGTCGAGGTCGGCGAGGAGACCGGTGAGCTCGACCGCATGTGCCTGCGCGTCGGCGGCAACTACGAGGCGACCTACGCCCGCACGCTCGACGTGCTGGTCAAGCTGCTCGAGCCCATCATGCTGCTCGTCATGGCGGTGCTCGTCGGCCTGATCGCCTTCGCGATGTTCCTGCCGCTGTTCAAGCTGCTCGAGCAGTTCGGCTCGCAGGCCTAGGGCGGGGATGGGCTTCGCCGCTTCGCTGCGCGCGCGCCTCACCCTGGTCCTCGTCGCGGTCAACCTCGTCGTCCTCGGCGGCCTGGCCCTGTGGGTCGCGCCGGACGACGAGGCCCGCGCCCTGCGCGAGCTGCGCCAGCAGAAGCTGCTCGAGACCTCGCTGCGCGAGAGCCTGCGCGGCATCGAGATGGACGACGCCGACGACCTCGCCGGCGTCCTGCGCAGCGACCTGTGGCGGGAGTTCGAGGACGCCATCGTGGTGGACCAGCGGCGGGTCGAGCTCGAGGTGGGGGACAGCCGCCCGGTCGGCGCCTTCCTGCACCCGCTCGGCAGCAGCCACCGCCCGCCCGACTTCCCGCTGGCCGCGATCCTCGCCGCGGTGGACCGCACGCTCGCCAGCGGCGAGCCGCAGTACGTCGCCGACGGCCTCACGCTGCCGCTGGTGACGCAGCACAGCGCCAGCCGCGCGCGCGAGCTGTGGGGCACGGTCTACCTCAGGCCGCGCACCTCCCCGCCGCCGACGCCCCTGGCGCTCCGCGTGCTGGTGTTCGCCGCCGTCGCCACCGCGCTGGGGGCGGGGATGATCTACCTCCTCGTCGGCCGCGCCGTGCTGCGCCCGGTCGAGCGTCTGGCCGAGGCGGCGCGCGCCTTCGGCGCCGGCGAGGCCCCGCAGCTGCCCCGCGGCGGCGGCGCCGAGGTCGGCGCCCTGGTGCGCAGCTTCAGCGAGATGACCGAACGCATCCGCGGCTTCCAGCGCGAGCTCGAGCAGGAGGTCGCCGCCGCCACCGAGCGCGCCGGCTCGGCCGAGCGCCGCGCCGCCCGGCAGGAGCGGCTCGCGGCGATGGGCACCCTCGCCGCCGGGCTGGCCCACGAGATCAACTCGCCCCTGGCCGGCGCCCTGCAGGGCCTGGAGCGGATCCGCCTGGACGCTGCCGGCGAGCGCGCCGAGCGCTACGGAGCCCTCGTGCAGGAGGCGCTCGAGCGCATCGCCGGACTGGTCCAGCGCCTGCTCCGGCTGGCTCCGGCGCGGGTCGAGGCGGCCAGCGCGCCGGTGCAGGACGCCGTCCGCGACCTGCCCGACTTCCTCGCCTCGCGGCTGGCCGGGCGCGAGCTGCGCCTGGAGCTGCCGGCGGAGCCGCTGGTCGTGCGCGCCGCGGCGGGCGACCTCTTCCCGGTGGTCCTGAACCTGGTGCAGAACGCCCTCGACGCCCTCGAGGAGGCGCGGCCGGGCGGCGGGGGGAGCATCGTCGTGCGCGCCCGCGCCCTCGCGCCGGGCCGCGTCG
The DNA here is from genome assembly GCA_964342475.1 of uncultured Planctomycetales bacterium. GTDB lineage: Bacteria > Planctomycetota > UBA1135 > UBA1135 > UBA1135 > J029. The sequence goes on along the minus strand of CAYFGE010000014.1, from coordinate 8,818 downwards.
AGCTCGTGGTCGAGGACGACGGCCCCGGCGTGTCCGCGGAGCTCCTGCCGCACCTCTTCGAGCCCTTCGTGACCACCAAGGAGGTCGGCCACGGGACGGGCCTCGGGCTCGCCCTGGCCCACGCCACGGTGCGCCAGCTCGGCGGCGCGGTCGAGGCGGCCAACCGGCCCGAGGGCGGGCTGCGTGTGCGCATCGAGCTGCCGGGCGGGGAGGTCGCGTGAGCGAGGCCGCCCTGCTGGCGCCGGTCCTGCTGCTCGTCTCCGCGGTGTTCTCGGGGGCCGAGGCCGCCCTGTTCACCCTGTCGGGGCGCCAGCGGCAGAACGCGCCGCTGCTGGCCCAGGCCCTGCTGCAGGACCCGACCGGCTCGTTGACCGTGATCCTGCTCGGCAACCTGTTGGTCAACCTGGCCTACTTCGCCACGGCCGCCAGCCTGGGCGAGGGCCTCCGCCCCAGCCGCGCCGCCGCGATCTCCGCCGGCGCGGTGATGCTGCTCGTCCTGTGCGGCGAGATCGTGCCCAAGGTCGTCGCGCACCGCTTCCCGCGCCGCGCGGCCAAGGTCCTGCTGCCGCCGGTGTGGCTGCTCCACCTCGTGCTCGGCGCGCCGGCGCGCGGCCTCGGCAAGCTGCTCTTCCGCAAGGCGCCGCCCGCCACCCCGCTCGAGGCCGAGGAGCTCGACGTCGTCCTCGCCGAGGAGGGCGAGGGCCTCCTGCCCGAGCACGAACGCGGCCTCGTGCGCCAGATCCTCGAACTCGACATCCTGCGCGCCGGCGCCGTGCGCCGCCCCCTGGCCGACACCCCGCGGCTCCCCGCCGGGTTGCCGCTCGAGGCCGGCGTGCAGCAGCTGCGCGAGCAGCGCGCCGCCTGGGCCCTGGTCGAGGAGGAGGACGGCGAGGTGCGCGGCCTGCTCGACCTCACCCGCCTGCCGCGCGGCCGCACCGTGCGCGAGGCGATGGCGCCCGTCCCCGTGCTGCCGGAGGTGGCGCCGCTGGCCCGCGGCGTGACCCTGATGCGCGAACAGGGGCACCCGCTGGTGCTGTTGGTCGACGAGTACGGCGCCGCCGCCGGCGTGCTCGAGCGCGGCCGCTGGGCCGACACCCTGCTCGACCGGGTGCCGACCGAGGCCGAGACCGGCCGCTCCGCGATCCGCCCCGTGTCCGCCAACCGCTACCGGGTCGACGGCAGCCTGCCGCTGCACGTCTTCCGCGAGCGCTTCGGCGACCCGGGCGAGGTCGACCCGAAGCTCGACACCTTGGCCGGTCTGCTGGCCGAGCGCCTCGGCCGCCTGCCCGAGCCGGGCGACCGCCTCGACCTCGAGCTGGCCGAGGGCGGGCGGGTGGAGCTCGAGCTGCTCGAGCGGGACGGTGCCCGCGTGGCCGAGGTCGAGCTGACCCTGCGCCCGCCGGAGGAGGCGCCGCCGTGCTGAGCGCCGCCCTGCTCCTGCTCGCCGGCCTGGTCTTCTCGGCCGTCTTCGCCGGCGCCGAGACCGGCTACTACGCGACGCCGGCGCTGCGCCTGCGGCTGCTCGCGCGCCGCTCGACGCGCGCCGCCTGGCTCGAGCGCATCAGCCGGCCGCCGACGATGTGGCTCGGCACCCTGCTGGTCGGCAACAACCTGGCGAACGACGCGGCGGTGCGCGCGGCGATCGAGCTGTTCTCCGCGGTCCCGGGGGCCGACCCGCACTTCCTCGCCACGGCGGTCCTCACGCCGGTGGTCTTCCTGGTGGGGGAGGTCGGACCGAAGCAGCTCATGCTGCAGCACCCGCTGCCGCGCGGGGTGGCGCTGGCGCCGGTGCTCCTGCTCTGCCGCCTCGTGCTGTGGCCGCTGGTGCTGCCGCTGGCGCTCCTCATGCGCCTCTTCCGCCTCGAGAGCTCGAGCCCCTTCGGCCGCCACGAGCTGGCCGCCCTGCTGCTCGAGGGGCGCGGTGCCCCCGGCGGCGCGCACGGCGCCCGCGCCGCCCGCCGCGTCCTCGACGCCAGCGGCCGCGGCCTCGAGCCCTTCCTGCGGCAGGACCTCCCGGTCGTCCCCGGGCACGCCGACCTCGAGGAGGCCCGTCGCCTCCTGGCCGGCAGCCGCGACGCGCTGGGCCTGCTCGAGCGGCCCGAGGGCGGCTTCGCGCTGCTGCGCGGGGAGCGCCTCGCCGTCGCCGGCGCCTCCCGCCGTCCCGAGGAGCTGGCCGAGGAGCTGCCGCGCCTCGCGCCCGGCCTCGAGCTCTCCGAGGCCCTCCAGCGCCTGCGCGAGGCCGGGACCTCCCTGGCGCTGGTCGGCCGTCCCGGAGACTGGCGCGGCACCTGCGACCTGGAGTTTATCCTGGAGCGTCTCCTGGCCACCGAAGCCCCCAAGTCCTGACCCATGAAGCCTCGCCTCCACCTGCTCGAACTCGCCCTCGCGGCCGCCCTCGGCGCGCTCCTGGCCCGATGGGGCCTGCCCCAGGAGGCCCAGGCCCAGTCGGCCGACTCGGGCCAGCGCTACGTCGCCGTGGCCGGCGAGTACATGACCGGGGTCTCGATCCTCTACGTCCTGGACCAGAAGACCCAGCACCTGGCGGTCTACGAGGCCCGCGGCGGCAGCCCGAACAGCCACGAGGTGGTCTTCATCGGGGCGCGCGACATCAGCCTGGACACCCAACTGTCGGGCTTCAACGACGAGTCCGAGATGAGCGCCGCCCAGTTGCGCGAGGAATTCGAGAAGCGGGGCCTCCTGCAGGGCCCCCAGCCGACGGTTGAGGGCGGCGAGGAATAGGGTATCCTGACGCCTCCTGTACCCACCCCATGACGCGCGACCCCCGCGCGACCGGAGAGAGAACACCCCCCGTGAGCGACAGCGACTTCTACTCGTTCGAAAAGGCCATCGAGAAGCTCGACCTGGAAGAGGACGACCTCAAGCGCCTGATTTCCGCCGGCGAGATCCGTGCCTTCCGTGACGGCTCCAAGATGCGCCTCCGTGCCGAGGACGTGGCCCGCGTGGCCAACGACCTGGGTGTCGGCGGAGAGGTCGCCGAGGAGGACGCCGGCGAGGTCCTCGAGGTCGAGGAGGTCCTGTTCTCCGAGTCCGCCGACGACGAGGGCATGGTGACCACCCAGCTCAGCGAGGAGGACACCCTGCTCGACGACGACCTCGAGGTCGTCGAGGTCGCCGAGGAGGCCGCCGCCGCTCCGCGCGCGCGCGCCGGCGCCGGTCGCGCCGCCGCCCAGCCGGAGGAGCCGGTCAGCCAGGGCCTGGTGTTCGCCACCGTGGCCACCACCGTCCTCATGATCTGGGGCCTGGCCTTCGTCGTCAGCATGGCCGACGGCAAGCCGAACGCGATGACCAAGCCGATCGTCGAAGCCGTCCACGGCGACGCCAACTCCTGATCCCGAACCGCACGATGCGTTCCTCCGTCCTCCTCCTCCTCCTCCTCGCCGGAGCCCCGCTCCTGCCTTCCTGCGCCACCATGTACAGCGAGTCGCAGGTGGCCGAGAAGGAGGCCGCCTGGGAGTCCTCGACCACGGCGCTCAAGCGCTACCAGGCGGAGCTGGAGGCGGAGAACGCCACGCTGCGCCGCCAGGTCGACGACCTCGAGGTGGCCCTCCACCGCCAGCGCGCGGTCAGCGCCAGCGAGGCCTCCGCCGCGCTCGACGCCGACTTCGAGGCCCTGCGCAAGCAGCTCGAGGGTTACGGCGGCGCCTCCGGCGACGTCCAGTACCTGCAGGGCCCGGAAGGTCCGGTGGTGCGGATCTCCGACCACGTGCTGTTCGCCTCCGGCTCGGCCACGATCTCGAAGGAGGGCCGCGCGGTCCTCGCCAAGCTGGCCGCCGGCCTCGCCGAGAACGGCAGCGCCTTCCGCGTCGAGGGCCACACCGACGACCAGCCGGTGAAGGTCCAGGCCAAGCAGTACCCGCACGGCAACCTCCAGCTCAGCGCCGCGCGCGCGATCGAGGTGGCGGCCGTCCTGGTGGCCGAGGGCCTGCCCGAGGGCGCCGTCTCCGTCGCCGGTTACGGGGCCTTCCGCCCGGTCGCCGACAACGGCACGGCCGAGGGCCGGGCGCGCAACCGCCGGGTGGAGCTCGTGGTCGTCACCGGCCGGTGACCCCGCGTCCCCGTCCCCGGATCCGGGCCTCCGCGGCGACCGTCCTCGTGGCGGTCGCCGCCTTCGCTTGTGGCCGCGCCGAGGACGCCCTGCTGCCGCCGGAGCTCGAGCAGCTCCGCGCCTTCACCCTGGTGGCCCCGCCGCGGGACGGCGGTCCGCTGCTGCTCGCCGGCCGCTGGGAGGTGCGCGAGGGGGAGCTGCGGCCCCAGGCCGAGCCCGCCGACGCCGCCCTCCCGGCCTCCTGGGTCGACCGCGAGGAGGCGCGCGCCTTCGCCGCCGCGCGCGGGGCGCGCCTGCCCACCCTCGCGGAGTGGCGCCACCTCGCCGGCTCGCCGCCGGCCGGCACCCGCCTCCCCACGGTGACTGCCAACACGCTCGAGCTCGGCTTCCAGGCCCCGCTGCCGGTCGGGGTGTTCGAGCGCGGCAAGTCGCCCGAGGGCTGCTTCGACCTCGCCGGCAACCTGTGGGAGTGGGTGGACGACGACCTCCCCGGGCCGCTCGGGCTGCCCGGGCGCGCGGCCGCCTGCGGCGGCGGCTTCGGCTCCTGGGGGCGCCTCGGTCACGCCGGCCCGAACGCCCTGCGCGAGCTCGAGGCCGGGGAGCGCGCCGACGACCTCGGCTTCCGCCTGGTCGCCGACGCCGTCCCCTGGATCGAGGAACGGCTCCAACCGGTCTGGCGGGAGGGCCCTGCCGCGCGGGAAGCCGCACGCGCCTCCTTCGCGACCTGGCGTCCCGAGCTGCGCGTCGGACTCGCGGCGCGCCTGCGCGAGCGCGGGGTGGACGCCGGCCTCTGCGACGCCCTGGAGGGGACCGCCCGGTGAGAGCCGGCGAGCTCCGCGAGCTGCTGCGGGCGCGCGGCCTGGCCCCGACCAAGAAGCGCGGGCAGAACTTCCTGGTCGACCCGGCGCTGCTCGCCGCCATCCCGCGCGACGCCGGCGTGGCGGCGGGGGAGCGGGTGCTCGAGGTCGGCCCGGGGGCGGGATCGCTGACCGCCGAGCTCCTCGCCGCGGGGGCCGAGGTCCTCGCCGTCGAGCTCGACCGCGGCCTCGCCGCCCTGCTGCGGGACCGCTTCGCCGCCGAACTGGCGGACGGCCGGCTGACCCTCGTCGAGGGCGACGCCCTCGGCCGCGAGGAGCGGCTCCACGAGGCCGCCGAGGCCTGGTGGGAGGCCGGCGCGGCCCCGCGGGTGGTGGCCAACCTGCCCTACGCGATCAGCGGCCCCTTCCTCTCGCGCCTGCCGGGGCGCGTCCTGCTCGGCGCCTGCCTGCTGCTGCAGCGCGAGGTGGCCGAGAAGGCGGCCTCCGGGGCGGCGGGGGGGCCGCTCGGCGTCCGCCTCGGACTCGCCTTCCACGCCCGGGTCGGCCGCCGCCTTCCCCCCTCGGTGTTCTGGCCGCCGCCGAGCATCGACTCGGCCTTCCTGCACCTCGAACCCCGCCCGGACGCGCCCCCGGCCGAGCTCGACGCCCGCCTCCGCGCGGTCCTGCGCCACGCCTTCGAGCAGCGCCGCAAGCGCCTTCTGCCGCGCCTGCGGGCGGCCTTCCCCGAGGCGGCTGCGGCCCTCGAGGCGGCGGGGGTGGAGCCGACCCTGCGGCCCGAGGAGCTGCCGGCGGAGCTCTGGCTGGAGGCCGCCCGGCATGCCATAATCCGGGGTTCCCACCGTCCCTGATCCCGCATGAGTCCGCCTGCCGCCCCCGACCTGAGAGAAGCCATCGAGCAGGTCAAGGAGCGGATCGAGATCGAGACCGTGATCGGCCGACGGGTGCAGCTGCAGCGCCGCGGCTCGCAGCTGATCGGCCTGTGCCCCTTCCACGCCGAGAAGACGCCCTCCTTCCACGTCACGCCGGACAAGGGCTTCTTCAAGTGCTTCGGCTGCGGCAAGGGCGGCGACGTCCTCACCTTCGTCCAGGAGCTCGACGGCCTCGACTTCATGGAGGCCCTGCGCATGCTGGCCGACGACGCCGGCGTGGACCTGCCGCAGCAGCGCCTGGACCGCGCGGCGCGCAGCCGCAACCAGGCCGCCCGCGAGGCCCTGACCCTGGCCCGGCGGCTCTACCGCGAGCAGCTCGGCGCGCCGGCGGGGGAGGGCGGCCGCCGCTACCTGGCCGACCGCGGGCTGCAGGAGGAGCTGCTCGAGACCTTCCAGGTCGGTTGGGCGCCCGCTGAACCCGGCTGGCTGGCCGACCGGCTGCGCCGCGCCGGCATCCCGCCCGAGGCCGCCGAGGACGCCGGCCTGGTCTACACCCCGGACGGCGGCGGCCGCCCGCGCGACCGCTTCTGGAACCGGGTCGTCTTCCCGGTGATGGACAAGTCCGGCAAGACCGTCGGCTTCGGCGGCCGCTACCTGCCCGGCTCGCGGGCCGAGGAGCGCGGGATGGGCAAGTACGTCAACTCGCCCGACGGCCCGCTGTTCCCCAAGCGGCGCCTGCTCTACGGCATCGACCGGCTGGCCGCCGCCCTGCGCGAGTCCGCCGAGGACGCTCCGATCCTGATCTGCGAGGGCTACCTGGACGTGCTGATGCTGCACCAGGCCGGCCTGCGCAGCTGCGTGGCCGCCCTGGGCACGGCCCTGACCGAGGACCACGCCCGCGCCCTGCGCCGCTACGACCGTCCCGTGGCCCTCATGCTCGACCCCGACGAGGCCGGCCGCCGCGCCGCTGCCCGCGCCGCCCGCCTGCTCGTCGCCGAGGGGGTGCCGGTCAAGGTGGTCGAGCTGCCCGACGGCCTCGACCCGGCCGACATGGTGGCCGCCGGGCGGACCGAGGAACTCGCCCAACGCCTTGCCGAGGCCTGGGATATACTCGATTGGCGTCTCGACGCCTGGATCCGCAAGGCGGATTTCTCCGATCCGACGGTCCAATCGCGCGCCGCGGCAGAGGTCGCGGAGTGGCTGGGTGCCACTCCAAACCCTGCGCTGCGCGAGATTTGGGCACGCCGGGCGGGGGACCGCCTCGGCCTCACGCAAGAGACTCTGCACCGCATGGTGCGCCCTTCCGCCGGGTTCGCTCCCCGGCCCGGGCCCCCCGTGCCGGTGGAAGATGAACCCGCTCCGCGCAACCCCGCCCTGGAGGTGCTGACGCGCAACGAACGCGAAGTCCTGACCGCCCTGCTCCACGATCCCAGCCTCTTCCCGCGCCACCGCCGAGACCTCGAGGAACTCGAACTGCGCGACGCCGTCGCCGCCCAGGTCTTGAAATGGTGCGTGGAAAGACGAAAGGAAGGATCGTCCTTCGAATTGGAGCAGGCCCTGACCGCCTTCCCGGATCCCGAGGTGCGACGCTGGCTCGACCAGGTGCGCCTCCACCGCCCGGCCGACTGCGCCCGCGTCATCGACGCGGCCCTGCGTTCGCTGCCGAGCAACCGGGAACGGCTCCGCAGCTTCGAAGCCGATCGACAGCCCGGAGCCCAGGTCGAGGGACCCAGTGACGAGCGCCTCGCCAGCCTCCAGAGACGGATCACCATCCGCTCCGCCGACGACCAAGACTGACCCTCTCCACGATGCCCACGACCATCGACAAGAAGACCGCCGCCGTCCTCGAGACCCTCATCAAGAAGGGGACGGTGACCGGCACCCTGCCCCACGACGAGGTCCACGCCGCCTTCCCGAGCGCGAAGGTGGACCTCCTCGACCAGGTGCTCGACCAGCTCGACCAGGCCGGCATCCGCCTGGTGGACTCGGGGGAGGACCCGACCACGCTGCCCCTGGTCACCACGCCGATGACGGTGACCGCGAAGCCGCTGGCCGCCCCCAGCGAGCGCGGGCTGGGCTCGGCCCACCAGCCGGTCCTCGAGAAGATCGACGACCCGGTGCGGATGTACCTGACCCAGATGGGCGAGATCTCGCTGCTCACGCGGCAGGAGGAGATCTCCCTGGCCAAGAAGATCGAGGTCTCGCGCAAGATCTTCCGCCGCCTGGTGCTCGAGTCCGGCTTCGCCCTGGAGCGCGCGCTGGGGATCCTCGAGCAGGTGCGCAACAGCGAGCTGGCCTTCGACCGCACCCTGAAGGTCAACCCCTCGGCCCAGGCCAACAGCTCCTTCGGCGTGATCCACTTCAACCGCCGCATGAAGAAGCAGGCGGTGGCCGAGGACTCCGACACCGGCACCTCCGACATCGACGGCGGCGCCGGCTACGAGCTCACCAAGCAGGACCTCGAGCAGCGGCTCGAGGGCCACTTCCGCTCGCTGAACGAGCTCTACTCCGCCGCGCAGGTCGCCACCGGGGTGCTGCGCGACCAGCGCCTGAAGAAGGACGAGCGGCGCCTGTTCCGCAACGGGCTGCGCTCGCGCCAACGCTGCCTGGCCATCCTCACCGAGGAGCTCCACTTCCAGGTCGACCTGGTGCAGGAGATGATCAGCCTGCTCGAGGCGCGCGCCGAGGAGTGGCGCCCGGTCCACGAGGCCGTCGAGGCCTTCGACGCCCGCGCCAAGCGCACCAAGGCCGGCAAGGAGGAGTTCGCCGAGCTCGAGCGCCGCGCGCTGGGCTTCGAGATGCGCGCGCTGGAGGGCTACGAGAACTACTGCGCCCGCCTGCACCGCATCCGCCAGGCGATGGACGCCTACGACGACGCCAAGAAGAAGCTGTCCTCGGGCAACCTGCGCCTGGTCGTCTCCATCGCCAAGAAGTACCGCAACCGCGGCCTCAGCTTCCTCGACCTCATCCAGGAGGGCAACACCGGCCTGATGAAGGCGGTGGAGAAGTACGAGTACCGCCGCGGCTACAAGTTCTCGACCTACGCGACCTGGTGGATCCGCCAG
>CAYFGE010000013.1:19899-82638 GCA_964342475.1 uncultured Planctomycetales bacterium | reverse complement strand
CCGCCGCGGCGCCGCCCCCGGTTCCGCGCGCCGCGCCGCGCCTGCCGCGCCCGGCCGAGCCCCCGGCGCCACGCGAGGTGGGCGGCCTGCAGTCCTCGCTGGCCGCGCACGACTTCGGCGAGGCCAGCTTCGCCGACGCCCTCGACTCCTCCTTCGACACCTCGCGCCTGTCCACCCTCGAAGCGGAGCTGGCCGCCCGCCAGCTCGGCCACCTCGAGGTCAGTGCGGAGGAGACCGTGGCCACCCGCGCGGCCTGGCGGCCGAGCAGCGGCTCCTGGCGCGAGGCGGTTATCCTGAGGGAGGTGCTCGGGCCGCCGGTGGCGCTGCGCGAGCCGAACCCGGCCGGCACGCCCTCCTGAACCGCATGCCCGAAGCGCTCCAGCCCCAGCAGCTGCTGGGGGCCCTGACCCGCGGTCACCGCGACCCCGACGCCTTCCGTCTGGGGCTCGAGTACGAGATGTTCGTGGTGCGGGCGGACGGCCACGCCGTGCCCTACCTCGGGCCCGGCGGGCTGGCCGAGATCCTCGCCTTCCTGGCCGAGCGAACCGGCTGGACGCGCAAGACCGAGGGCCCGCACCTGCTCGGCCTGGCCGGGCCGGACGGCCGCGGCCTGACCCTCGAGCCGGGCGCGCAGATCGAGTTCAACAGCAGCCCGCGGAGGACGGTCGGCGAGATCGCCGAGGAGCTCGAGGAGATGCTCGCCCACTACGAGGCGGCCTGCCACGCCTTCGGGGTGCGCTTCCTCGGCCTCGGCGCGCAGCCGGCGGACGCGCCCGAGGACATCGTGCGCCTGCCGAAGGCGCGCTACGACGTGCTCGAGCCCTACCTGGCCGGCGCCGGGGATCTCGGCCTGTGGATGATGAAGACGACCTGCGGCACGCAGATCAACTTCGACCACGCCGACGCCGACGACGCCGCGCGCAAGCTGGCCACCGGCTTCGCCCTGGCTCCGGTGCTGTCGGCGTTGTTCGCCAACTCGGCCCTGCGCGCCGGCACGCCGAGCGGCTTCGCCAGCTGGCGCGGCCACGTGTGGACGCGGACCGACCCTTCGCGCTGCGGCATCCCGGCCGCCCTGGTCCGCGCCGACACCCGGCTGGAGGACTACGTCGCCTGGGCGCTCGACGCCCCGATGCTGTTCCGCGTGGCCGGCGGCGAGGCGGTCGACGGCCGCGGCCGCAGCTTCCGCCAGCACCTCGCGGCGGGGGAGGCCACGCTCGAGGAGTGGGAGCTCCACCTGAGCACGCTGTTCCCCGAGGTCCGCTTCCGCCCGCAGCTCGAGATCCGCAGCACCGACACCGGCTGCCCCGACATGGCGCTGGCGCTGGCCGCCCTGGTGCGCGGCCTGTTCTACGACCCGCGCGCCCTGGCCGCCGCCTGGAAGCTGACCGCCGGCTGGAGCCACGCCGAGCGCGTCGCCGCCTGGGAGGCCGCGCACCGCCACGGTCTCGCCGCGCCGCTCCCCGGCGGCGGGCGCATGCTGGACCTGGCCCGCGAGCTGCTCGACCTGGTCGCGCTCGAGCCGGCGGAGGCGGCCTACCTGGCCCCGCTGCACGAGATCCTCGCACAGGGCGCCTCGGAGGGCGAGCAGGTCGCCGCACTCGCCGCCGGTGCGTGGGCCGACGACCCGGTCGGTCACGCCGTCCGCGCCTGCTACTGCCTGCCGCGCGGCACCCGCTGAGCCCGGCTCAGCGCCGCGGCTTCTTCTCCTTCTTCGGGTAGTTCCCGAGCACCCACTCGCGCCAGGCCGCTTCCGCCTCGAGGACGCCGAGGCCGAGCAGCTCGGGCAGCAGGTCGCGGGCCGCGGTGCGCTTCTTGGCCCCGCGCAGCAGCCCCGGCAGGGCCTCGGGACGGGTGGCCACGATCCAGTCGTAGACCGACCAGGCCATCGCCTGCTGCTCGGGGGTCATCGCGCCGGTCTGCTCCTGGAGCAGCTCGGGCAGGATCGAGCGCTGCTCCTTGCGTGACAGCACCTCGCGGATCGCCGAGCGCCAGACCCCGCGGTTCCACTCGGGCGGGATCGCGGCCTCGTCGATGCAGTAGTGCTCGACCTCCCCGAAGACGCGGTCCTCGTACCAGTGGGCCGAACCGGAGTCGAGCCAGCCCGCCCGCTGGTCGCCGATCCACACCTCGTCCCAGAGGTTGGAGAGCAGCATGTGCACCCCGTTGTGGACGCCGAGGCTGCGCAGCGTCGGCTCGACGCCCTGGAAGGAGACGTCGTGGCAGTGGACGCTGAACAGTGGCTCGTGGCCGAGCATCTTGAAGTCACCGGAGGAGCCGCTGCCGAGGAAGTGGCGCATGACCTTGGTGTGGTCGTCGTGGCGTTCCCAGAACCAGAGCCGCATCCGCGCGCGGTAGTCCTTCTCACCGGGCGCGTAGTGCCGGTCGATCCAGGCGGCCGCGTCCTCGGCGTCGCGCGCCAGCTCGTGCAGGAAGCGGTGGCCGTCGACCTTCTCCTTCTTGCTGCGGTGGAGTTGCTCGGCATCCGTGGTGAGCAGGAAGTGGGAAGTCTCGATGCGCACCAGCGGCCGTCCGAGGAACTCCTCGAGCGGGTCCTCCCGCGCCAGCCACGCGGCCACCTGTTTGCGCCGCAGTTCCATGACGCCGGTCTCGGGGCCGCCGTCGCAGCGCGCACAAGGCACGAGCAGGGCACCGCCGCAGTCCGGGCAGCGGGCGGCGACCGAGCAGAAGAGGGCCTCGCGTTCCAGGGCCAGGTGGTCCTCATCGTGCTCCGGGCAGTCGACCACGCCCCGTTGGTCGCAGCGCCGGCAGCCCGCCGGCGCGGCCGGATCCTGGGCCGACGGGGCGGAGGTGGCCAGGGTCAGGAGGAGGGCGAGGGCCGGCATGGAGCCAGCCTAGCCCGGTGCCGGCCACCTTGGCCTGCCCGATCCCGAGGAGTATCTTGCCAGGGAGGGACACCGTTTCGCAGGTTCCCGCATCTATCCGCAACTATCCTGAGGTCCTCCCATGATCCAGAAGATCTTCCTTCCGGGCGCCCTGGCCGGAGCCACCCTTCTCCTGCCCGGTTTCGACGGCACGGTCCTGCCTCCCCCGAGCGATCCCTGCGCCTGCACGCCCAACCCGAGCGAGGACGACGGCGAAGGCGGGGTTCTCGCCTCCCGCGACATGATTCCCGTGCCCGGCCACCAGGTGCCGGTCCTCTCCGTGACGCCGAAGATCAACAGCACCGCCCCGGGCGAGTGCGGCTTCGACGACTGCCCGGGCGGCGAGGATTGCCGCTGGAACTCCACCTTCACCATCGCCACCCCGCCGCAGGCCCTGGCCGGCGAATTCGATCACTTCCTCCATCGTGGGGTGAAGTACGACCCCGTCTTCGGGGGAGTCACCACGATCACTCGGTCGAAGGGCGGGGTGGAATGCTCTAGCACCGTCCGGACTTGGCTCCAGGCCAAGAACGCCGCTCAGGTTACGATTGCCGCCATGTCCTGGGATCTGGAGTGCAGGCAGTGCGACGCGGCCTTGTAAGGCTATCCGGGATGTCCGGGGCCACCCCTTGGGTGGTCCCGGTCCTCGTCCTGATCGCCATTGGTCTGCTCTGGGCGTTCCTTCGTCCGACCGGCCGGGATTCCTCCCGCCCGGCCGGCCCCGGTGACCGGAACTCGGATCCGGGGGCCGGCCCGACGACTTCGGTGCCGGATGAAGAGCGCCTGATTCTGGATGACCGGGCCGGTCAGCCTGCCGTCCCTTGGTACCTGGATCCTGCTCGGGTGGCCTGGGTCCGGAAGCAATGGGATTCCGTCCTGCAGGAGGCGGCCGCTGAGGTCTTTATCTGGCGGAACGACCCGGAGAAGACGCGGAGCCGGGCGGACTGGTTGGCCGGTTCCCTCCAGCACTTCCAGCGGGAGGACGGACGGCGCTATCGCGACGTCGATGCCTCGAGCTTCCAGGGCCTGGTCGGCGATCTCGCCACTGCCGCCCATCGCGGCCTGGAGTTCCAGCGCAGTGCCTGGCTGGAGTGGTGGGGGCCGGCCGAGGGCAAGCTCCAGCCCCTCGCCACCCTGCCGCGCAGGGCCATGGCGGAGCGGCCGCTCGAGTTCCCGGTCGAGATGCACACCTTCGACTTCCTCGGCACGACCGAGCTGCCGGATGACCCCGAACTCGATCGGCTGCTGAACGAATGCCGCAACCGCGCCATCCGGACCGCGGCCGAACTCGAGGGACAGGTCTTCATCTACCAGAACGCGATGTCCCGTTGCATCCGGCTGCCGGAGATCGACCGGCCGCGGGAGTTCCCGGGCAGCCGCGAGTTCGGCCAGATCATCCCGGCCTACCGCGAGCTCGAGGAGGAGCGGGCCCGGATCGCCCAGGCCTATCGGGACGAGATCCGCTTCCTGCTCCAGGCCCACGGGTATCTGCCCCGGGAGGGCTAGGACCCGCGGCCTGGCCGCCGGCCGGCCCGGCCCGACGGGAAATCCGGCGGCCGGGGCTTGACCTCTGATATTCATCAGATACTCTGGGGGCCATGCCGACCCCGGAAAAGCTCAGCTCCCGTCAGGAGGCCGCGCTGCGATCCCTGAGAGCCTTCCAAGCCCGGCACGGCTATCCGCCGACGCGGGCTGAGCTGGGGCGGCTGCTGGGCGTGAGCGCCCAGACGGCGGACTTCCACCTGCGCGCCCTGGAGCGCAAGGGCCTGGTCCGGATCTCGCGCCAGGCGCGCGGCGTCGAGCCGACCCCGGCGGGGGAGGCCCTGCTCGCCGCCGACGGCGGCGTCGGGGCGCGGGTCGAGGCCCGGGCGGTGCCGGTCGTCGGCCGCGTCGCCGCCGGCGCGCCGCTGACCGCGGTCGAGAACCTCGAGGGCGCGCTGCCGCTGCCCGAGGGTTCGGCCGCCGACTTCGCCCTGCGCGTCGAGGGCGACTCGATGATCGAGGCCGGCATCCTCGACGGCGACCTGGTCCTGGTCGAGCAGACCGGCTCGGCCAAGAAGGGCGACATCGTCGTCGCCCTGGTCGGCGAAGGCGACGAACTCGAAGCCACCGTCAAGCGCTACCTGCCGGAGCGCGGCCGCGTCGTGCTGCGCCCGGCCAACCCGACCCTGTCCGACATCGTCGTGCGCCGCGGCGAGCCCTTCGCGCTGGCCGGCCGCGTCGTAGGAGTGCTGCGGCTGTGGAAGTGAGCCCCCGTCTGCTCGAGACCGAACCCTCCGGCAAGGCGGCGCAGTTCGTCGTCCACGAGGAGGGCCTGGCCGACACCTTCTTCCTGTCGCTGGTCGCGCCGGGGCCCCGGGTCGCGCCGGGCGAAGGCGACGCCCTGCGCCACGGTGACCTCCTGGCGGTCTCCTCCCAGCAGGATGCCGAGCCCGGCGACCTCGTCGTGTGGTGGCTGGGCAGCGCGGACACCCTCGCCCTGGCCGAGCTGGGCGCGGACCTCCGTCTCCACCCGGTGGCCGGCTTCCCGTCGCCGCCCGACGGGGACCGACCCTCCTCCCTGCCGCCCGGAGCCCGCGCCCGGGTCCGCGGCGTGGTCGTCGGCCGCCTGCGCCAGTCCGACCGGCGCGCCGGCTGAGCCACCTCCCCCGAGGATCCCGTCGTGGCTGCGCGCGACCGCTCGGTGCTGCACGTCGACCTCGACGCCTTCTTCGTCGCCGTCGAGCGGGTCCGCGACCCCTCGCTGGTCGGCAGGCCGGTGGTGGTCGGCGGCTCCCCGGAGCAGCGCGGGGTGGTGGCCGCCGCCAGCTACGAGGCCCGCGCCTACGGCATCCACTCGGCCATGCCCATGGCCCAGGCGCTGCGGCTGTGCCCCGACCTCGTCCGGGTGCGCGGCGGCCACGACCTCTACGGCCGCGCCTCCCGCGCGGTCTTCTCCCTGCTCGGCGCCTACACACCGGTCGTCGAGAAGGTCTCGGTCGACGAGGCCTACCTCGACCTCAGCGGCACCGGCCTGCTCTTCCCGCGCGCGGTCGACGCAGCCGAGCGCATGCGCCGCGAGGTGCGCGAGCGGCTGCGCCTCGACCTGACCATCGGCGTCTCGCGCAACCGCCTGGTCAGCAAGGTGGCCTCGGCCTTCGCCAAGCCCCAGGGACTGTTCGAGGTCCGCCCGGGCCAGGAGGCGCGCTTCCTGGCCCCGCTGCCGGTGAAGACGCTCCCCGGCATCGGCCCGGTGACGACCCAGCGCCTGCTCGACTTCCGCATCCCGCGGCTCGGCACCCTGGCCGCCACCGAGCGCTGGTTCCTCGAGGAGGTCTTCGGCAGCTACGGTCCGGCCATGCAGCAGCGCGCGCGCGGCGAGGACGACACCCCGGTGCGTCCGCCGTGGGAGCAGCACGAGGCCAAGAGCATCGGCCACGAGGAGACCTTCCCGCGCGACGTCGAGGACCACGGCTTCCTGCGCGCCAAGCTGCAGGAACTGCTCACCGGCGCCGCTCGCCGGCTGCGCGCCCAGGGCCTGCTGGCGCGCAAGCTGACCGTGCGCCTGCGCTACGCCGACTTCGTCACCGAGGGCCGCGACGCCACCCTGCCGGTCGCCACCGACCACGACGGCGAGCTGCTCGCGCCGGCGCTCGATCTGCTCCACCGCATGGCCACCCGCCGCACCCTGGTGCGGCTGCTCGGCGTCCGCCTCGGCGGCCTGTCGCGCGGCTACTGGCAGGGCTCGCTGCTCGACGAGGGCCGCGCCCGCGAGCGGCGGCTGGTGGCGGCGCTGGACGGCATCCGCGACCGCCACGGCAGCAGCGCGGTGCGGGTCGGGGAGACGGTGTGGCTCGGATCCGGCAGCCATCGCTGGACGGGACCGGGCCCCGCGCCGACCATGCCCGGGCGATGAACGCGTCCCCGCACCGGGATCCCTACCACGCCGTCCCTCCGCTCACCGAGCGCGAGGGCGTGGTCCACGCCGTGGTGGAGATCCCCAAGGGCCGGCGCAGCAAGTTCGAGGTCGACGCCGTCACCGGCCTGCTTCGCCTCGACCGCTACCTGGCCGGCTCGACCCACTACCCCGGCGACTACGGCTTCGTGCCCGGCACCCTGGCCGAGGACGGCGACCCGCTCGACGTCCTGGTCATGGTCAACGAGCCGACCTTCAGCGGCTGCCTCATCCGCGCCCGCGTGGTCGGCCTGTTCCAGCTGGTCGACCGCGGCGAACCGGACCACAAGCTGCTCGCGGTCCCCGACACCGACCCCTTGTTCCGCAAGGTCCACGAGCTGGGGGACGTGGCCGAGGCCTTCCTCGAGGAGGTGGAGCACTTCTTCACCACCTACAAGCAGCTCGAGCGCGCGGTGGTCGAGGGCCGCGGCTGGTGCGGCCGCGCCGAGGCCTGGCAGGAACTCGAGGCCGCCGTCGCCCGCCACGCGCGGGCGTCGTCCCCGTGAGCGGGCAGCTCCTCGCCCTGCTGGCCTCGCTCGCCGCGATGGTCGCCGGAGCGGAGCTGCTCGTCCGCGGCGCCTCGGGCCTGGCGCGGCGGCTCGGGCTCTCCTCGCTCTTCGTCGGCATGGTCGTCGTCGGCTTCGGCACCTCGACGCCCGAGCTGGCCAGCTCGCTGACCGCGGCGGCCAACGGGCAGGCCGGCATCGCGGTCGGCAACGTGGTCGGCTCGAACCTGTTCAACCTGCTCGTGGTGCTCGGCGCGGCGGCCGCCGTACGGCCGATCGCCGCCCGCTTCGCCAGCCTGCGCGGCGAGATCGCCCTGGTCCTGGCCGCGTCCTGCGCGCCCTACCTCGCGCTGGCGGGCGGCGGGAGCCTGGGGCGGGGGGCCGGGCTGCTCCTGCTCGCCCTCCTGGCCGTGCACCTCGCCCGCGGGCTGCGCGCCGGTCGCCGCGCCGCCGACGGAGAAGCGGTCGAGCTGCCGCGCGGGCCACGCGCCCTGGCGGCGGAGGCGGCCTTCGTCCTCGGCGGCCTGCTGCTCCTCGTCGGCGGCTCCGGTCCCTTCGTCGCCGCGGCGGCCGAGCTGGCCCGCGCCGCCGGGATGAGCGAGCTCACCGTCGGCCTGACCGTGGTCGCCGCGGGCACCTCCGCGCCCGAGCTGCTCGCCTCGGTGGCCGCCGCGCGCCGCGGCGAGACCGACCTCGCCCTGGGCAACGTGCTCGGCTCGAACCTGTTCAACCTGCTCGGCATCCTCGGCGCCGCCGCCCTGGTCGCGCCCCAGGAGGTCGGGAGGCAGACCCTGCTGCTCGACGCCCCGGCGATGCTGCTGGCCACCGCGGCGCTGGTCCCCGTCGTCCTGAGCGGCGCGCGGATCTCGCGCCGCGAGGGCTTCGGCCTTCTGGCCGCCTACGCCGGCTACCTGGCCCTGCTCCTCGGCCCTGCGCCGGGCTGGTTCGGCGGCTGACCCTCCCTCCGGCGGACTCTGATCTTTATCATAGTCCGTCATGCTCCCCGCCCAGCTCGCCGTCGCCACCCCGTGGTGCTTCCACTGGGGCGCCTCGACGGTCGAGGAGCTCGCGGCCCGCGCCGCCGAACGCGGCGTCGGCGCGCTCGGCATGGCCGACCGCGGCGGGCTGTGGGGGGCGGTGCCCTTCCAGAAGGCCTGCGAGGCCGCCGGGGTCAAGCCGGTCTTCGGAGTGCGCCTGGGCCCGGCGCACCTCGTCGCGCTCGACGCCGAGGGCTGGGCCGCGCTGTGCCGGCTGAGCTCGCGCTGGCAGCTGGCCGGCGAGGAGCGCGACTGGCAGCTGCCGCGCTGGCTGGCCGAGGAGGGCGACGGCTTCGCCCTGCTGTCGGCCGACGCCGCGCTGCTGCGCGGGCTGGCGCGGGAGCGCGGCGCGGCCGAGCTGTTCGCCACCGACCCGCGCGCGGCCGGCGAGACCGGGCTGCCGCACCTGGCCACCCCGCGCGTGGCCTTCGCCGACGCCGGTGACTGGGAGCGCCACCGCCTGCTCGCCGCGATCGGCGCCAACACCACCCTGCCGCGGCTCGAACCGAGGCAGCTCGCGCCGCGCGGCGCCTGGCTGAAGGGGCCGCAGGAGCGGGCCTGGGACTCCGGCGCCGACGCCGACGCCCTGCGCCGCGCCGACGAGCTGGCCGCGCGCGCCGCCTACCGCATCCCGCTGGGCGAGAAGCGGCTGCCGCGCTTCCCGGTGCCGGGCGGGCGCAGCGCCTCGGCGCACCTGGCGCGGCTGTGCGAGCGCGGCATGCGGCGGCGGCGCGTGCCCGAGGCGGCGCGCGAACGCTACCGCGCCCAGCTCCACCGCGAGTTGAACCTGATCGACGAGCTCGGCTTCGCCGACTACTTCCTGGTCGTGGCCGACATCGGCCGCTGGGCGCGCCAGCGCGGCATCCAGAACTGCGGCCGCGGCTCGGCGGCGAACAGCCTGGTGTCCTGGCTGCTCGGGCTGACCCACGTCGACCCGCTGGCCCACGGGCTCTACTTCGAGCGCTTCATGAACCGCGGACGCAGCGACTTCCCCGACGTCGACCTCGACTTCGCCTGGGACGAGCGCGACGCCGTGCTCGACCACGTCTACGCCCGCCACGGCCGCGACCACGTGGCCATGATCTGCACCCACACCACCTTCGCCGCGCGCGGCGCGGTGCGCGAGCTGGCCAAGGTGATGGGCCTGCCGCCGGCCGAGATCGGGCCGGTGACCCGCGCGCTGCCCTGGCACCGGCAGGGCCCGCTCGACCCGGACGAGCTGGCACGCCACCCGAAGGCGGCCGGGCTGCCGCTCGACGCCGAGCCCTGGCGCACGATCCTGCGCGAGGCCGGCCGCCTCGACGGCTTCCCGCGCTTCCTCGGCGTGCACGCGGGCGGCATCGTGCTCACGCCCACGCCGCTGACCGACCACCTGCCCCTGACCCGCGCCAAGAAGGAGACCGAGGCCGGGCCGCTGGTCGTCACCCAGTGGGACATGTACGGCGTCGAGGACGCCGGCCTGGTCAAGATCGACCTGCTCGGCAACCGCGGCCTGGCCGTGATCCGCGACGCGCGCGCGGCGGTCGAGCGCAACACCGGCCTGCGCCTCGACTTCGCCCGCCTCGACCCGAAGCGCGACTCGCGCACCTGCGAGCTGCTCGAGCGCGGCGACACGATGGGCTGCTTCTACGTCGAGTCGCCCGGCATGCGCGGTCTGCTGCAGAAGCTGCGCTGCCGCAGCTTCCCGGCGCTGGTCGCGGCCTCGAGCATCATCCGCCCGGGCATCTCCTCGAGCGGCATGATGAGCGCCTACATCGAGCGCCACCACTGGTCGGTCCGCCACGGCGGCGCGCACGACGACTCCTGGTACCTGCACCCGGCGATGCGCGAGCTGCTCGCCGAGACCTTCGGCGTGATGACCTACCAGGAGGACGTCATGAAGGTGGCCGAGGCGATCGCCGGCATCGGCCCGGCCGAGTCCGACGGCATGCGCCGCGCCATGACCAAGAAGCGCGCCCACCAGCGGCTGGAGCGCTACGGCGAGCGCTTCGTCGAGGGCGCGGTGGCCCACGGCACGCCGCGCGCCACCGCCGAGGAGCTGTGGCGCCAGATCGAGTCCTTCTCCGGCTACTCCTTCTGCAAGGCGCACTCGGCCAGCTACGCCGAGGTCAGCTTCCGCTCGGCCTACCTGCGCGCCCACTTCCCGGCCGAGTTCATGGCCGCGGTGCTGGCCAACTACGGCGGCTTCTACGCCACCTTCGCCTACGTCGCCGAAGCGCGGCGCATGGGGCTGCGCGTGGCGCTGCCCGACCTGAACCTCGCCGGGGCCAGCTTCGCCGGCGCCGACGGCACGGTGCGCGTCGGCCTCGGCCAGATCGGCGGCCTCGGCAGCGCCGCCGTGCGGCGGCTGCTCGCCGCGCGCGAGGCCGGCGGCCCCTTCGCCGGCCAGGACGAGCTGCTCGCCCGCGTCACCCTCCAGCCGAAGGAGCTCGAGGCGCTGATCCGCGCCGGGGCGCTCGACCGCCTGCCCGACGGCATGACCCGTCCCGAGCGGATGCGCGCCGCCGCGCTGTGGGCGCGCCGGCGGCGCGACCCGGCCCACGGCGCGGGCGGCCTGTTCCCGGCCGCCGCCGTGCGCCGCCCGCCGCCGGCGCCCGAGTACGACCGCCGCACCCAGCTGCTGCAGGAGTGGCAGACCCTCGACTTCCTGGTCAGCGCGCACCCGCTGCAGCTGTTCGCCGACGCCATCCGCGCCGCCGGCGCGGTCCCGGCGCGCGAGCTGGCGCGGCACGTCGACCAGCGCGTCCGCCTGGTCGGCTGGCAGGTCACGCAGAAGCCGATCCGCACCCGCGACGGCAAGCCGATGATGTTCCTGTCCTTCGAGGACACCACCGCGCTCTACGAGACCGTGCTGTTCCCGCAGCAGTACCGCCGGCTGGCGCCGTGGACGCTGACCCGCGGCCCGTACCTGGTCGAGGGCGTGCCGCGCGACGAGCACGGCGCGATCACCGTCGAGGTGCAGGAGCTGCGCCTGCTCGACGGCGTGGCGCCGCCTCAGTCGGACGCCGGCAGGCGGGCGGGGAAGCGCGCGGCGCGGGCGTGAAGCTCGGCCAGCAGGCGCTCGCGCAGCGCCGCCACCCGCACCGGCTGCTCGCCAGCGAGGTCGCGGGTCTCGCCCGGGTCGGCGTCCAGGTCGTAGAGCTCGAGGCGGTCCTCCTCGGCCTGGTGGACCAGCTTCCAGCGGCCGAGGCGCAACGCGCTGTAGGGGGTGACGCGGCCGCCCCACCAGTAGTGGGGGAAGTGCCACACCAGGGCGCGCTCGGGCGCCGCGGCGGCGGGCTCGCGCAACAGCGGCAGCAGGCTGCGGCCGTCGAGGACGCGGTCGGCCGGGAGCGGCGCGCCGGCGGCCTCGGCGAAGGTCGGAAAGAGGTCCACGCTGGTCACCGGCGCGGCGCAGGTGGCGCCGGCGGCGGCCACCCCGGGCCAGCGCACGAGCAGCGGCACGCGCAGGCCGCCCTCGTAGGGGAAGCCCTTGCCGCGGCGCAGCGGCGCGTTGTCGGTGGCGGGGAAGTGCGAGGCGCCGCCGTTGTCGGAGGTGAAGACGACCAGCGTCGAGTCGAGCCGTCCCGCGTCCTCGAGCGCGCCCAGGATGCGGCCGACCGCGGCGTCGAGCTCGGCGATCATCGCCGCGTAGGCCGGGTGGCGGTGGTGCGTCGGCGGCTTGTCGAGGAAGCGCGCGACGGTCTCCGCGGGAGCCTGGATCGGGCTGTGCACCTCGTAGGGCGCGTAGCAGAGGAAGAAGCGCCCGTCGCCGACGGCGTCGAGGAAGGCCAGCGCTTCGTCGGCCTCGCGCGCGGCCAGGTACTCGCCCTCCTCGCGCGTCGGCAGGGTCGGGATGCCGTCGGGGAAGCGCCGGTTCGTGTAGGGGTCGAAGAAGCTCGGCGGTTGGCCGAAGGCCCAGCCCCCGGCGTTGAACGCGTAGCCCTGGTCGGTCGGCAGCCAGCCCGACCCGCCGAGGTGCCACTTGCCGACGTAGCCGCTGCGGTAGCCCACCGGAGCCAGCAGCTCGGCCAGGCTGATCTCGTCGTGGTCGAGCCAGTGGCGGTTGACCGGCGTGTGCAGGCGGCGTCCGGCGGGGGGCGGCTCCATCCCCTCGGCGTGGCGGCCGCTGGCCGCGGCGCGCCGCGCGGTGGCCGAGTCATGGTGGATCCAGTCGGTGATGCCGAGCCGCGCCGAGCTGCGCCCGGTCTGGACCGCCGCGCGGGTCGGCGAGCAGACCGCCGAGTCGGCGTAGGCCTGCGTGAAGCGCACGCCCTCGGCGGCCAGGCGGTCGAGGTTCGGCGTCTCGTAGTAGGTGCTGCCGCAGCAGCCGAGGTCGCTCCAGCCGAGGTCGTCCACCAGCACGAGGAGGATGCCCTGCGGCGGGGCAGGGGCCGGCTCCTGCGCCGGGTGCAGGGCGAGCGCGAGGGCGGCGAGAAGCGGCATCCTCCGCAGGATACGCCGGGGCTCGGCTACATTGGAGGGATGCTCCCGCGCGCTGCCCTCCGCTCGGTCCTCTTCGCCGTCCTCGCGCTGCCGACCGGCCTGTCGGCCCAGGACCCGCCCGAGAAGCGGATCGAGGTGCCCAGCGCGACGGAGGCCCTCGAGGCCGGCCGCGCCGCGCTGGCCGAGGGCGACCTGCCGCAGGCGTTGAGCTGCTTCGAACTGGCCCTGGAGTTGGGCGAGAGCGCTGCCTGGAGCGGCATCGCCGCGGTGCGCCGCCAGGACGGCGATCCCGAAGGCGCTGCCGACGCCCTCGCCGCGCGGCTCGAGGCCGACCCCTTCGACGACGCTGCGCGCCGCGAGCTGGTCGAGCTGCTCGTGCAGCTGCCGGGCCGCGAGTGGGAAGCGCTGCCGCTGGCCGCCGATCTCGTGCGCGACCACCCCACGGAGCTGGCGCTCCTGGTCCAGCTCGCCGGGCTGCAGTCGGTGCTCGGCTGGCACACCGAGGCGCGTGAGGGCTTCCGCTCGGCCGCCCGCCGGGCGCAGGAGGCCGGCGACGAAACGCTGGCCCGCGAGGCCCTGCTCGGCCTGGCCGACGACTTCAACCGGGCCGGCGAGCGCCACCGCGCCGAGGCGCTCTACCGCCAGCTGCTCGACGAGGGCAGCACCCGCGCGCTGCGCGGGCTGGCCGACCTCGAGCTGCGCCAGGGCCGCCCGCTGTACGCCCTCGACCTCTACGCCCGCGCCCTCGGCCACGACCCCGACGACTTCTCCGCGCGCGAGAACACCAAGCTGGCCGAGGCCGCCGCCCGGCCCAAGCTCTTCGCCCTCGGCCAGAGCTACAGCGACAACGCCGACTTCGACCGCAGCAAGCTGCTCGCCGGGGTGGACTTCGGCCTGGGCCACGGCCTGCGCCTGCGCGCGGCCTACGAGAACGCCCGCTTCGAGGACGGCGCCGGACGCGAGCTGACCCGCGACAGCGGCCTGCTCGGCGCCACCCTGCGGCCCGACCCCTTCGTCGCCGTGCACCTCGACCTGCAGGCCGGTGACCAGGGCGCCGGGTCGCCCGTGCGCGGCGGCGTGGGGGTCGAGTACGAGCCGACCGACGCCGCCCGCTTCCGCGCCGGCTACCGGCACGACCACTTCGTCGACCCGGTCGACCCCTACGGCTTCGACAGCCGCAACGACGTCCTCGACCTGCGGATGGCCGACCTCGACGGCCTCCAGTCCGAGACCTTCTACGCCAACGCCAGCTACACGCCGGCCGACGCGCTGGGCTTCGCCGGCTACCTCGAGGGCGGCACGATCCAGGACCGCAACAACCGCAGCAAGTCCGGCCTGCAGCTGCACTGGGCCGGCACGCTGGCGCCGGGCTGGACGCTGACCCCGCGCGCCTTCTACCGCCACCGCCACTACCAGCTGTCCTCGAACCGCTACTTCGCGGCCACCAACCTCGAGGCCTGGGGCGCCGGCCTGCACCTCAGCACGCGCAGCTACGACGGCGCGCGACGCCTCTCCTTCGACGCCGCGGCCTTCCGCATGCCCGGCGGCATCGACGACTGGGGCGCCCGCTTCGAGGCGGCGCTGGCCTTCGCCCTCGGCGACGCCAGCGACCTGGTCCTCGAGTCCTCCTGGCTGAGCACGCCGGAGCGCGCGCCGGCCCCGCAGCTGCGCTCGCTGGCGGTGATGGCCGGCTGCGCGCTGGCCTTCTGATCAGCGGCCGAAGCGGAAGGCGCGGTCCAGCCGGTCGCCGAACTCCTGCGGCCGGGCGATGCGCGGCTCCTCGAGCCACACGGCGCCGTGGCCGGCGTCGGCCCGGGGCACCTCGACGACGCCGCTGCGGACCAGCTCCTCGGCCAGCTCGAGGAAGGGGCTCTCGTGGCAGCGCAGGCCGTGCCGCGCGGCGGCGGGCGGGCCGGCCGGCGGATCGGGCAGGGCGCGGACCAGCTGCCACTCGTCCCAGTAGGCCTCGATGCGGCGCGCGCTCAGCTCGCTGCCGTCGTCGAGCCCGCCGTGCGGCCAGCTCTCGTAGTTGGCCGCGGTCCAGGGCAGCCCGAAGGCCACCAGCGCGGCGAAGCTCGGGCCGAAGCGGTCCTCCAGCCACAGGCCGACACGCTGCACCTGCGTGCCGAGAACGATGCGCAGGCCGTCCACCTCGGGATGCCCGGCGCGCGCCGAGATGGCCACCAGGTCGGCGACCGGCACCCACCAGCGGAGGCGCTCGTCGCCGGGGCGGTGGTCGGCCTGGACGAAGAGGTCCACGGCCGGCTCGACGATCCAGGAGGCGAGCGCCGGGTCCACGCCGGCGAGGTCGCGGTTCTCGGCCTCGGTGAGGAAGGCCTGCGGGCCGAAGTGCCAGGGGTCGTCCATCGCGCCGTGGGCCACCAGGCCGCAGAGGAAGACGAAGACGCGCTGGGCGTGGCCGCTCCACAGCCCGCCGTAGCTCTCGTCGAGGTGCTCCAGGGCCTCGGTGTGGAAGGGCGCCCAGTGCGAGGCCTCGGCCGCGGCGGAGGTCTCGGCCGTCAGGTAGCCCCAGTCGGGGTAGAGCGAACCCACGCGCAGGATCTGGTCGTTCGCCTGCAGCAGGGCCTCGAGCTGGGGGTAGGCCTGCTCGTCGACCCTCTGCCGCGCGCGGTCGGCGGACTCGAAGTGGGTGGAGATCCCGGAGGCGAGCAGGGCGGCGCCGGCGAGGCACCACGGGACGAGGGGCATTCCGTGACGGCTGAGGGGCATGCGGCGATTCTATATTGGGAGCGCGGTTCCCGTCGAATGGCCTCCTTCTCTCCCGCGCTCCTCGCTCTCGCCGTGCCCTCCTTCGAGGCCGGCCCGCTGTTCATGGGGCTGGCCGGCGGCCTGGCGCTGTTCCTGTTCGGCATGGAGCTGCTGGCCGACTCGCTCAGGGCCACCGCCGGCGACCGCATGAAGGCCATCCTGGCCCGGCTGACCACCAACCGCCTGGTGGGGGTGCTGACCGGCGGCTTCGTCACCGCGATCGTGCAGAGCTCCTCGGTCACCACCGTGCTGGTGATCGGCTTCATCTCGGCGGGGCTGATGAGCCTGGCCCAGGCCGTCGGCGTGATCCTCGGTGCCGGCATCGGCACGACGGTCACCGCGCAGGTCATCGCCTTCAAGGTGACGCACTACGCCCTGTTGTTCATCGCGGTGGGCTACGCGGTCTCCTTCCTCGCCCGGCGCGACTCCTGGCGCCAGCACGGGCGCAGCCTGCTCGGCCTGGGTCTGGTCTTCTTCGGCATGTTCGTGATGGGGGAGGCGATGGTGCCCCTGCGCGACCACCCGCCCTTCCTCGAGTGGATGAGCCGCATGGAGCACCCGCTGCTCGGCATCCTGGCGGGGGCGGCCTTCACCGCGGTGATCCAGTCGAGCTCGGCCACCACCGGCGTGGTCATCGTGCTGGCCAGCCAGGGCCTCGTCAGCCTGCCGGCCGGCATCGCGCTGATCTTCGGCGCCAACATCGGCACCTGCGTCACCGCGCTGCTCGCCAGCATCGGTCGGCCGCGCGAGGCGCTGCGCGCGGCGGTGCTGCACACGCTGTTCAAGGTGGTCGGGGTGGCGCTGTGGTTGCGCTTCATCCCGCAGATGGCCGAGCTGGTCGGCCGCGTGGCCGACGACCCCTCGCGCCAGATCGCCCACGCGCACACCCTCTTCAACGTCGCCAACACCCTGGTCTTCCTGCCGCTTTCGGGCCTGTTCCTCCGCGTGGTGGAGGCCGTGGTGCCCGACCGGCCGGTGCGCGAGGAGGACCGCGTGCGCGCCAAGTACCTGGACGAGGGCCTGGTCTCCACGCCTGCGCTGGCCCTCGACCGCGCGCGGCTCGAGATCCTGCACATGGGCGACACGGTGCGGGAGATGCTCGAGCGGATCTTCCCCGGCCTGACCAGCGGCAGCGAGCAGGACCTGCGCCGGGTCGAGCGGCTCGACGACCGGGTGGACATCCTGCACGGCCACATCGTCACCTACCTCGGGCGGATCAGCCGCACCAACCTCAGCGAGGCGCAGACCGCCGAGTTCCTCAAGCTGATGGAGGCGGCCAACAGCCTCGAGAACATCGGCGACGTGGTCGAGACCAACCTCGTGCAGCTCGGGCGCAGCCGCATCCACCAGCGCCTGCACATCAGCCCGGCCACGCAGGAGGTCCTGCGCGAGTTCCACGGCAAGGTCGCGCTGGCCCTCGACCAGGCCCTGCTCGCCGTGACCCAGCGCAACCCGGACGCCGCGCGCATGGTGCTCGACATGAAGCCCGAGGTGCGCGAACTGGCCGACTCGGTGACCCGCCACGAGGCCCGCCGCCTGGTCGCCGAGGAGCCGAACCGCCTGCCGGCCTACACCCTCGAGATCGACACGCTGGAGAACCTGAAGCGGGTCTACTACTTCTGCCGCCGCATGGCCCGCGCCGGCTTCCCCGAGGCGACCGAACTGTCCTGAGCGGCGCGGCTCAGGCGAGGATCTCGGGGATCAGCTCGCCGGCCACGTCGGTCAGGCGGAAGTCCCGGCCCTGGAAGGGGTAGGTCAGCCGGGTGTGGTCGATGCCCATCAGGTGGAGCATGGTCGCGTGCAGGTCGTGCACGCCGACCGCGCCCTCGGTGGGGAAGTAGCCCAGCTCGTCGGTGGCGCCGAGGGAGGCGCCGCCGCGGATGCCGCCGCCGGCCAGCCACATGCTGAAGGCGTGCGGGTGGTGGTCGCGGCCGAGGAAGGTCGAGCCGTTGCGCCTTTCGTTCATCGGCGTGCGGCCGAACTCGCCGCCCCACACGACCAGGGTCTCGTCGAGCAGGCCGCGCTGCTCGAGGTCGGCCAGCAGGGCCGCGGTGGCCCGGTCGGTGCGGCGGCACTGCCGCGGCAGCGAGGTGATGATGTCGTCACTCGGGTTGGTGCCGTGGCTGTCCCAGCCCCAGTCGTAGAGCTGGACGAAGCGCACCCCGGCCTCGCTCAGCCGGCGGGCCAGCAGGCAGTTGTTGGCGTAGCTCGCCTTGCCCGGCTCCGCGCCGTAGAGCGCGAGCGTCTCGGCCGACTCGGTGGACAGGTCGGAGAGCTCGGGCATCACCCGCTGCATGCGGAAGGCCAGCTC
The DNA here is from genome assembly GCA_964342475.1 of uncultured Planctomycetales bacterium. GTDB lineage: Bacteria > Planctomycetota > UBA1135 > UBA1135 > UBA1135 > J029. Next base: position 64,774 of record CAYFGE010000013.1, on the reverse strand, counting down.
GTACTGCTCGATGCGGGTGAGCGTCTCCGGGTCCTGGTGCTCGGCGTGCCGGCCTCGGTTGAGCGCGTTGAGGACGTCGAGCGAGCGGCGCCGCGCCGCGCGGTCCACGCCGCCGGGCTCGGACAGGTAGAGCACCGGGTCGCCCTGCGAGCGCAGCCGCACTCCCTGGTGGACCGTGGGCAGGAAGCCGCTGCTCCAGCAGGCGGCGCCGCCGCTGGGGCCGAACTGGCCGGACAGCAGGACGACGAAGGCCGGCAGGTCCGGGTTCTCCGTGCCGAGGCCGTGGCTCAGCCAGGCGCCCATGCTGGGCCGGCCGATGCGCGCGTGTCCGGTGTTCAGGAAGATCTGCGCCGGCGCGTGGTTGAACTGCTCGGTGCGGATGGCGTGGAGGAAGGCCATCTTGTCGGCCTGCTTCGCCATCTCGGGCAGGAGCTCCGAGAACCAGTGCCCGCTCTCGCCGTGCTGGGAGAAGGCGTAGGGCGAGCCGAGCAGCTTCGGAGTCCCCTTGATGAAGGCGAAGCGCTCGTTGGCGACGAACTCGGCGGGGATGTCCTCGCCGTCGTGCTCGACCAGGGCCGGCTTGGGCTGGAACAGCTCGAGCTGGGAGGGCGACCCGGCCATGTGCAGGTAGATCACCCGCTTGACCGGCGCCTCGCCGGCCCGGCGCAGGGCCGCGGGCAGCGCGCCGCTGAGGGCGGCGGCGCCGAGGCCGCCGAGGAAGGCGCGGCGCGAGAACTCGGAGGAGGGGCTCATCCCAGGGTCAGGGTCTCGTCGAGGTTGAGGAGGACGTTGGCGACCAGGAACCAGGCGGCCTCGGCTGGCGCTGCGCCGTCGAGCAGGCCGTGGACGCTGGCGCGCAGGGCCTCCAGCTGCTGGGGCTCGGCCGCGAAGCGCGCGCGCTCCTCGGCGAGGAGCCCGAGCAGCAGCTCGGCCTCCTCCGGCCGCGGAAGCCGCGCGGTGCACAGCTCGTGGCCGAGCTGGAGGCCTTCCGCGTCGTCGCCGGCGGCGGCCATGCGGCGCGCCAAGCCCGCTGCGGCCTCCACCGCGGTCTGCTCGTTGAACTGGGACAGCGCTTGCAGCGGCGTGTTCGAGCGCACGCGCCGCGTCACGCAGACCTCGCGGCTCGGCGCGTCGAACAGCTGGTAGACCGGGTAGGGGCTGGTGCGCCGCCAGAAGGTGTAGAGGCTGCGCCGGTAGCGGTCGGGCCCCTCGGAGGTGCGCCAGCGGTCGCCGGCGTAGGTGCCGTTGTCGTAACCCGCCGGCTGCGGCGGGAAGACGCTCGGTCCGCCGAGGGCGGGCTCGAGCAGGCCGGCCACGGCCAGCGACAGGTCGCGCAGCTCCTCGCCGCCGAGTCGGAAGCGCGGCCCGCGCGAGAGCAGGCGGTTCTCCGGGTCGGCGGCGGTCTTGGCCGCCGTGGTGGAGGAGGCCTGCCGGTAGGTCGCCGAGCACACGACCATCCGGTGCATCGCCTTCGTGCTCCAGCCGAGGCGGACGTACTCGGTGGCCAGCCAGTCGAGCAGCCGCGGGTGGCTCGGGAGGTCGCCCTGCGTGCCGAAGTTCTCGGGCGTGGCGACGAGCCCGCGGCCGAAGTGGTGCTGCCAGATCCGGTTGGCGGCCACGCGCGCGGTCAGCGGGTGGTCCGGATCGGTCAGCCAGCGGGCGAGGTCCGCGCGGTCCTCGATCTCGGCCGGCACGGCGGCGGCGAGGACAGCAGGCAGGCCCGGGCCGACCGCTTCGCCGGGCAGGAGGAAGTTGCCCTTCTCGAGCAGGTGCGTGGGCCGCGGCTCGGCCCGCTCGCGCATGACCATCGCGGTCGGCACCGCCGGCAGCGCGGCGCGCGCCGCGGCCAGCTCCTCGCGCACCGTCGCCAGGCTCGGCGTCGTGGCCAGGAAGAGCTCGTCCAGCGGCTTCTGGTCGAGCGGAGTGCGCTCGGTCCACGGCACGCGCAGGAGGGTGGCCTGCGCCGGCGTCAGCCCGGCCGGCAGGACGCGGAAGGCGAAGCCGGTGGCGCCACCGGTGTTGCCGATCTTGACCAGCAGCTCGTGGCGTCCGGGCGCGAGCTCGAGCTCGACCCGGTCCTGGTCGACCGCCGCGCCCCGCGCGACCTCACGGCCGAGGAGCTCGGCGCCGTCGAGGAAGACCCGGATGCTGTCGTCGCTGCCGAAGGTCCAGGTCCAGCTCGCGGTGGCGGCGACCTCGACGGTGCGCCGCAGGTAGTGCGCGGCGGGCGCCGTCTGGTCGGCGAAGGTGTGGACCCGGCCGTCCTCCCACTCGGGGCGCGCGGTCCAGGAAACCTCCTCCGGGGCGGTCTCGGGCGGGCCGGGCGCGGCGTAGACCGACTGGCCGGCCGGGGCGGGGAAGGGCCCGGCGTACTCCCACGGGCTCCAAACCGGCGCGGCGGCCTCTTCGAGGGCAAGGCGGGCGCGCTGGCCGTCCTCCCAGAGGCGCATCTCGCGGCCCAGCTCGGGCGTGACCGTGGCCAGCCGCTGCTCCAGCGCGGCGATGCGGGCGCGGCCTTCCTCGAGCAACGGCCGCAGCGCCGGGGGCGGCGCCTCGACCACCGGGGTCTGCAGGTTGCCGGTGTCCTCGGTCTGGTTGAAGACCGCGAACATCTCGTAGTACTCCCGTTGCGAGACCGGGTCGTACTTGTGGTTGTGGCACTGCGCGCAGGCCATCGTCAGCCCCATCCAGACGGTGGCCGTGGTGTCGACCCGGTCCTTGACCGCCTCGACGCGGAACTCCTCCGGGTCGGTCCCGCCCTCCTGGTTGACCATGGTGTTGCGGTGGAAGCCGGTGGCCACGAGCTGGTCCACCCCGGCTCCGGGCAGGAGGTCGCCGGCCAGTTGCTCCAGGGTGAAGCGGTCGAAGGGGAGGTCCTCGTTGAAGGCGCGGACCACCCAGTCCCGATAGGGCCAGGCCGTGCGGTCGTTGTCCTTCTCGTAGCCGTCGGTGTCGGCGTAGCGCGCCAGGTCGAGCCAGCCGCGCGCCATCCGTTCGCCGTAGTGGGGCGAGGCGAGCAGGCGGTCGACCAGGCGCTCGTAGGCGTCCGGGGCGGGGTCGGCCAGGAAGGCGGCGATCTCCTCCGGGGTCGGCGGCAGCCCGGTCAGGTCCAGGCTGAGGCGCCGGATGAGGGTGCGGCGGTCGGCTTCCGGCGCCGGCTCGAGGCCCGCCTCCTCGAGCCGGGCGAGGACGAAGCGGTCGAGCGGCTCGCGGACCCAGGCGGCGTCGCCCACGGCGGGGGGCTCCGGACGCCGCGGGCGCTGGAAGGACCAGTGCTTGGCCGGCCAGCGCGCCTCCTCGCCGTCCTCGGGCCAGAGCGCGCCCTGCTCGATCCAGCGCCGAAGGGTCGCGCGCTGGGCCTCGCTCAGCCCGGCACCCTCCGGGGGCATCCGCTCGTCGGGGTCGTCGGTCTCGACGCGGTAGAGCAGCTCGGAGGCCTCCGGGTCGTCCGGCTCGATCACCGGTTGCCGGCCCAGGAAACTCCCCGCCAGCGCGGCGGCGCGCTGGTCGAGGCGGAGCCCGGCGGCGTGCCGCGTGGGGCCGTGGCACTCGTGGCAGGCGGCGGCCAGGACGGGCTCGACGTCGCGGCGGAAGTCGACCTCGCCGGGGTCCTGGGCGGGAACCGGCGGAGGGAGCAGGGCGAGGATGGCGGCGGCGACGGACATCGACGGAGGGCCAGCATGCCACACGCCCGGCACCCCGACCACAGCCCGCTTTTCCTCTCCCGGTCGACCCGAATCGGCGGCCGGAAACAGGATCTTGAATTCGATACGGGAGATGAGGCATATTCTCCGGGTCTGCTGCCGATCCGATCAGCGGCGCGACCCCCGGGGCGACTTGGATCTTCCATGTTCTGGTGTAGGCTGGAACCCTGGCTTCCCCTCGGGCCGCACGGTCGTTCCTCCCCATGTCTCTGGAATCCAACCACGACGGCACCGAGCACCAGCAGCTCGAGGGTGCGCACAAGCACTTCCGTTTCCGGCCCGAGCGGCTGCGGACGGAAGGCTTCACCATCCGGCCCACCTGCACCTTCTGGGTGGAGGGCGCCCAGTTCGGCCCGGTGGAGGTCCGCGACATCTCGTCCACCGGCTTCGCCTTCAGCCTGCCGACGCTGAGCGGGATCGAACCGGGCACCCGGCTCGAGACCTGCCGCATCCAGCACCGCGAGGTCGAGCTCTGGAGCGGGGAGGCGGTGGTGATCCACGCCGGCGAGGACGAGGAGGTGCGCATCGGCGCCGCCCTGCGCGGCCGCATCTTCGATGTCGAAGAGCTGCGCTTCGTCGACCAGGACCTCGAGAAGGGCCTGGCCAAGAGCCTGCAGCAGATCGAGGCCTGGGCCGGCCTGCTGCCCGACGAGTGGCGCGCCAAGGTCGCCTCGGTGCGGCAGTACCTCGAGCAGGTGCGCGAGTCGCTCGAGGCCCTCGAGGCCTCGCGCCAGCCGGCCGGCTGGTGGCGGCAGGCCGGGGTGGCCGGACCGCTCTGCGAGCGGATCTTCCGCCGCTGGTACCCGCCCTACAGCGCGCTGTGCGCCGAGCTCGACGCGATGAGCGCCGGCTTCGACACGCCGCTGCGCAAGGCCGCCGAGGCCTACGTGCAGACCGAGCTGGTGCCGTCCTACCTGCCGTGCCCGATGCACGGCCGCGCCTGGGAGAAGCCGCTCGGTTACGCCGGCGACTACCGCCTGATGGAGCTCGGGCAGATGGCCGAGCTGGAGGGCGACTCGCTGTACGCGCGCTTCCTGCACCACGTCGGCAAGGAGTGCAGCTTCGGCGCCACGGTGACGGCGCGCGGCATCACCGCGCGGCAGACCGCGCGCGAGGTGATCGAGGCCGCCACGCGGCCGGTGCGGATCGTGTCGCTCGCCTGCGGCCCCGCCGTCGAGATGCGCCGGCTGTTCCAGGAGATCCCGGCCGTCCCGCAACCCGTCGAGCTGATCCTGATCGACCAGGACGCGCAGGCCCTGCGCGACTGCCACGACGCCCTCGCCGCCGTGCTGCGCGCGCGCTGGCCGGAGGACTGCCCGGTCACGCTCCACTGCCTGCACTTCTCCCTGCGCCAGATCGTGGCGCCGAAGAAGGGGGCCGAGGCGGCGCTGGTGGCCGAGGTCCTGCGCGACGTCGACCTGATCTACTCGATGGGGCTCTACGACTACATCCTGCAGCCCCTGGCGCGCCGCATCGTGACCTGCCTCTACGGCATGCTGGCTCCTGGCGGCCGGGTGTTCATCGGCAACCTGCGCCGCGTGCCGGACTGCTCGTGGGTCATGGACTACGCGCTGGCCTGGCACCTGGTCTACCGCACCGAGGACGAGATGCTCGACCTGGCGGGGGAGATCGACCCGCCGCCGGCGCGGGCGCAGGTCACGCGCGACGCCACCGAGAACTGCCTGTTCCTCGACGTCGAGCGGCCCGCGGCGGGCGCCTAGTCGCCGCCCTCGGTCTCCTTGTGGCGCTCGCGGGCGGGGGCGTCGTGGCCCTCGGGGCCGGCGCAGGCCGGCAGGCGGATCGTGAAGGCCGCGCCTCCTTCGGGCGGGCTGTGGTCGACCTCGATCTCGCCGCCGTGGGCGGCCACGAGGTTGCGCACGATCGACAGGCCGAGGCCGGTGCCGTTGGCCTTGCCCGAGGTGGCGAAGGGCTGGAACAAACGGTCGGCCAGCTCGGGCGGGATGCCCGGGCCGTTGTCGGAGACCCGCAGCACGACGCGGTCGCCCTCGCGCTGGCTGCGCAGCCAGATGCGCTTGTCCTCGACGCCGTCCTGCGCGTTCAGCGCGTCGCGGGAGTTGTTGACCAGGTTCTCGACCACCCGCTGCATGCGGGCGGCGTCGAGTTCCACGGCGAGGTCGTCCGCCCGGGTGCCGCTGACCACCAGCTCGACCCCGGCGTCGCCCAGGGAGGGGCGCATCTCGTCGGCCACCCGCTCGAGGAAGGCGCCGGCGTCCTCCTCAGCCAGCTCGAGCTGGACGTCGCCGCCGCGGACGAACTCCATCAGCTCCTGGGTCATGTCGCTGACCCGGTGGACGGCGGCCTCGACCGAGCTGAGGTCCTGCTCGATGGGGGCCAGGGTGCCGGCGCCCTCGGCGATCATGCGGACCAGCTCGACGCGGCCGAGGATGTTGGTCAGCGGGCCGCGCAGGTCGTGGGCGATCGTGCCGGTCATCTGGCCGACCCACACCAGGCGCGAGTCGCGCTCGTCCAAGGCCCGTTCGGCCTGCGAGGCGCGCAGGTGGGCGTCCACGCGGGCCTCGAGCTCGGCCATGCGGAAGGGCTTGTTGACGTAGTCGCTGGCGCCGCGGCCCAGGCCCTCGACCACAGCCTCGGAGCCCGCGCGCGCGGTGAGAAGCAGGATCGGGGTGTTGGCGAACTCGCGGTCCTCGCGCAGCTTCTCGACCATGCCGAAGCCGTCGAGGCGCGGCATCATGACGTCGGAGACGATCAGGTCGGGGCGCAGGCGGCGGGCCTGCTCGAGGCCCTCGACGCCGTCATTCGCGGTGGCCACGCGGTAGGTCCGGCGCAACGAGTTGGCGACGAAGACCCGCATGTCGGAGTTGTCCTCGACGACCAGGACCAGCGGGGCCTCCTCCGGACCGGCCACGCCGGCCTCCTCGACCAGGGCCGGGCCGGCCAGGTCGGCGAACTGGGTGGCCGCGTCGACCTTGCGCTGCGGGGTCGGGGCCTCGCCGTCGACCAGCTCGGCGGCGGCGCAGTCGGCGCCCTCGGGCAGCGCGATCGGCAGGGTGACGCGGAAGGTCGTACCCTCGCCCAGGACGCTGCTCACGGTGATGTCGCCGCCGTGGAGCCGCACCAGTTCGCGCGACAGCGACAGGCCCAGGCCGGTGCCCTGGGTCTTGCCCTTGCGGCCGCCCTCGGCCTGGTGGAAGCGCTCGAAGACCTTGTCGAGGTCCTTCTCGGGGATGCCGCAGCCAGTGTCCTCGACGGTCCACCAGAGGAAGCCCTCCTCGGTGCCGGCGCGGACGGTGACCCGACCACCGTCGTCGGTGAACTTCATGGCGTTGGACATGAGGTTCACGAAGACGGTCTCGATCTGCTCGCCGTCGAAGTAGCTGTCAGGCAGGGCGTCGACGCCCTCGAGGACCAGCTCCATGCCGCGCTCGGCGGCGTAGGGGCGACCGCCCTCGACCTGCTCGCGGATCACCGTGCTGACGTTGCCCGGGGCCCAGTTCACCTTCTGCACCCCGCGTTCGAGGCGCGAGAAGTTCAGGATCATGTTCACCTGGCCCAGCAGGCGGTGGGCGTTGGTGTTCATCGCCTGCAGCAGGGTGCCCGGGTCGCCGCTGTAGTTGCCCTGGAGCAGCGAGTCGAGCGGGCCGAGGATCAGCATCAGCGGCGTGCGCAGCTCATGGCTGACGTTCGAGAAGAAGCGGGTCTTCATCTCGTCCGTCTCGGCCAGACGCTCGTTGGCCTCCCCGAGCTGCCCGTTGACCTGCTCCAGGCGCAGCCGCAGGTGGAGGTCCTTGCGCCGCGTGCGTTCGCTGGCGCGGGTGGCCCAGCAGGTCAGCACCAGCGTGCCGCTGAGGAAGAAGACGGGGAGCAGGGCGGAGGCCTGGGCCCCGTGGAGCAGCAGGTTCGGCCCGACGTAGCCGGCCAGGATGGCGGTGCACATCACCGCGGTGAGCTGGACCGACCAGGGGATGAACAGGCCCAGCAGGAACATCACCAGCATGTTGCCGAAGAAGTACGTGCTGTCGAAGCCGTCCATCAGCCAGGTCATGGCCGAGATGCCCAGCGAGCCGAGCAGGACCTGGACGAAGCTGGTCGCGATCAGGTGGCGGCGCCCGGCGGAGGAGCGCTGGTGGACCAGCAGCGCCCCGACCGCGCCGACCACTCCGAGGCGGATGGCGAGGAAGGCGCTCCAGGACTCCTGGGCCACGAACCAGTCCAGCACCGAGAAGGCCAGGTAGAGCACCATCCCCGCGCCGAGGCCGAGGCGCAGCCGGTAGTCGAGGAGATCGTGGGTCTCCTGGACGAAGGCGCGCTCGAACTCTTCCGGGGGAACCTCGGGGAGGTCCTGGTTCTCTCGTTCGGTCATCGGGGGGCTGGAGGGAGGGAGCCGCGGAGGCTCACGGGGACGGGACACCCCCTCGGAGGGGGGCCCGGATCCTGGATCGGCCGGACAGGGGCCAGGGCTTGAGTCAAGGAATCCGCCCGGACGGACGATACTGCTTCCGACCCCTTCGTTCACCCCGTTAGACTCCCAGCCAGGGCCCCTCTGATGTCCCAGTCCGCGCAATGCGTCCACCGGCTCCTCGTCGTCGACGACGACCCGGAGATCCGCGACCTCCTCAAGAAGTTCTTCGAACTGGTGGGTTATTCCGTCGACGTCGCCGAGGACGGGAAGTCGGCCAACCGCATGCTCGAGTCCGGTCCCTACGACCTGATGGTGACCGACATCGTCATGCCGAACCAGGACGGCGTGGAGAACATCATGCGGGCCCGCAAGGCCTACCCCGGGATGTGGCTCATCGCCATGTCCGGGGGCGGATACATCCAGACCAAGACCTACCTGAAGGTCGCCGAGTCCCTGGGAGCGGACGCCGTGTTCCAGAAGCCGTTCAAGACCCAGGAGATGCTCGCCAAGGTGCGCGAGCTGCTGCCTCCTGCCGGGTGAGCGAGCCCTCCCGCGCTCCTCACGCCGTCCTCGACCGCTGGCGCCGCCTGGGCGGCTCGGCGGTCGGGCGCTGGCTGTTCAGCCGCATGCTGGGCCGCTTCGCCCGCTACACCGGCAGCATCCGTCCGCGGGTCGAGCAGCTCGGCCCCGGACACGCCGTGGTCTCGATGCGCGACCGCCCCGCGGTCCGCAACCACCTCCGCTCGGTCCACGCCGTGGCCCTGATGAACCTCGGCGAGGTGGCCAGCGGCCTGGCCCTGCTCGCCGGCCTCTCCCCGCGCGGCCGCGCCATCCTGGTCCACCTCGAGATGGACTACGTGAAGAAGGCCCGCGGCACCCTGGTCGCGGAGTGCCGCTGCCCGGTGCTGGACGAGCCCGCCGAGCAGGAGGTCGAGATCCGGGCCCCGATCCGCGACGGGGCGGGCGAGGTGGTGGCCACCGCCACCGCGCGCTGGAAGGTCGGACCCCGGCCGGAGGGCGACCGTTGAGCGCGGCTCCCGGCACCGCCTTCACGCGCCACGCCGGCGTCGAGGTGCCGTTGCTCTGCGGGGCGATGTACCCCTGCAGCAACCCCGAGCTGGTCGCCGCGGTCAGCGCCGCCGGCGGGCTCGGCGTGGTGCAGCCGCTCAGCCTGGCCTACGTCCACGGCAAGGACGTGCGCGAGGGCCTGCAGCGCATCCGCGCCCTGACCGACCGCCCGGTCGGCTTCAACGCCATCGTCGAGCGCTCCTCCGCGCGCTACCTCGAGCGCATGAAGGCCTGGATCGACGTCGCGCTGGAGGAGGGCGTGCGCTTCTTCGTCACCGCGCTGGGCAAGCCGGGCTTCGTGGTCGAGAAGGTCCACGCCGCCGGCGGAGTGGTCTACCACGACGTCACCGAGCGGCGTTGGGCGGAGGTGGCGCGCGACGAGGGCGTGGACGGCCTGATCTGCGTCAACTCGCGCGCGGGCGGCCACGCCGGCCGCCTCGACCCCCAGACCCTGTTCGACGACCTCGCCGGCCTCGGCCTGCCGCTGGTGGCCGCCGGCGGCTGCGGCGACGAGGCGGCCTTCGTCCGCCTGCTCGGCCTCGGCTACGCCGGGGTCCAGATGGGCACCCGCTTCATCGCCACGCCGGAGTGCCACGTCCACGCCGACTACCGCCGCGCCATCGTCGACGCCGGCGAGGGCGACATCGTGCTGACCGAGCGCCTCAGCGGGGTCCCGGTCTCGGTGATCCGCACCCCGCTGATCGAGCAGATGGGGCCGAACCCCGGGCCGCTGGCCGCCTGGCTGCTGCGCCACCCGCGCTTCAAGCACTGGATGCGCGCCTTCTACACCCTGCGCTCGATCCGCAGCCTGAAGCGGTCCTCGCTGAAGGGGGTGGGTTACCGCGACGTCTACCAGGCCGGCAAGAGCGTGGCCGGGGTGCACGCCGTCGAACCCGCCGGCGAGATCGTGGCGCGCTTCGCCGCGGCCTGGCGGCTCAGCGGCGCAGCGCGTCGACAACGTCGAGGCGCGCCGCGCGCCAGGCCGGCAGGAAGCTGAACAGCAGCGCCGCCGCCAGCGTGGCCCCGACCAACAGGCCGACGGAGGCCCAGTCCACCGCCACCGGCACCTGGTCGAAGATGTAGGTCTCGGCGTTGAAGATGCGCTCGCCGAAGAGCGCTTCCTGGACCCACTCGAGGTGGTCGACCAGCCAGCGGCCGAGCAGCACGCCGAGGCCGGCGCCGACCACCGCGACGACCAGGCCCAGGCCGAGGAAGAAGCCCACGATGCGGCCGGGCGAGGCGCCCAGGGCGCCGAGCACGCCGATGTCGCGCCGCTTCTCGGCCACCGTCAGGGTCAGCGTGGCGACCAGCTGGAAGGCGGCGACCACGACGATGAAGAAGAAGACCGTCGACAGAATGCTCTTCTGGTTCTCGACCGCGCGCAGGAAGTTGCCTCCCTGGGTGCGCCAGGTCGAGACCAGCCGCGGCATGCCGTCGCGGCGGATGCCGGCCGCGGCCAGGGCGTCCTCGGCCGCGCCGCGCAGGGCCTCGAGGTCCGCCCCGGGAGCGGCGCGCAGGCCGAGCTCGCCGAAGCCGAGCGGGTCCCCGATCATCCGGGCGAGGTCGGCGCGGTCGACCAGGGCGCGGTCGATGTCGAGGTCGTAGCGCCCGGTGGTGAAGATCCCGGCCACCGTGAAGGCCGACCTCACCGGCACGGGCTGCCCGCTGGAACCGCCGCGGAAGCTGATCACCTCGAGCTGGTCGCCCTCGGCCACGCCGGCCTTCTCGGCCAGCACGCGCCCGACGAGGACGCGCCCGGGGCCCAGGGTGTCGGCGGGGAAGGGGGCGGGGAGTGCGGTGGGGTCCTCGGCTTCGCGCAGCGTCCCGGCCGGCAGGGCGTCGACCCCGATCAACAGCATGCCGCTCAGGTCGGTGGTGCGCGGGTCGTCGATGGCGCGCGCGCCGCGGCGCCCGACCAGGCCGTAGTAGTTGAGGCGGGGGACCACCGAGACGACGCCCTCCACACCCTCGAGGGCCTCGAGGTAGTCGCCCAGCTCGACTCCGGGCGCCGCACGAGGCGGGACCGCCGTCACCACCAGGTCGCCGGTGAACTCGCGCAGGGTCGACTCCACCTGGCCGAGGAAGCCGTTGATCACCGCCAGCACCGCGAACATCACCGCCACGCCCAGGGCGATGGCCACCGCCGACAGGCTGAGCAGGATCCGCGAGCGGAAGTAGCTCCAGGCCAGGTGGAGCAGGCTCATCCGGGGCGCACCTCGCCGTCGACGAGCTCCAGATGGCGGTCGCAGCGCCCCGCCACCTCGGGGTCGTGCGTGGCCAGCAGGACGGCCGCCCCGCGGCCGCGCGCCAGCTCGAGCAGCAGCCCCAGCACCTCCTCGCCGCTGTGGCGGTCGAGGTTGCCGGTCGGCTCGTCGGCCAGCAGCACCGCCGGGTCGCCGATCAGCGCCCGCGCGATGGCCACGCGCTGCTGCTCGCCGCCCGACAGCTGGTGCGGCCGGTGGCCGAGGCGACCGCCCAGCCCGACGCGATCGAGCAGGGCGGAGGCGGCCTGGCGCTCGGCGCCGCGGCGCCCGAACCAGGACAGGCCGCAGGCCAGCCGCCGCGGGACCAGGACGTTCTCGAGCGCGCTCAGCTCGGGCAGCAGATGGAACTGCTGGAAGACGAAGCCCACGCGCGCCGCGCGCAGGCGGGCGCGGGCGGCCGGGCCGAGGGCCCGCGTCGGGCGGCCGTCCACGCGGACCTCCCCGCGGTCGGGGCGGTCGAGCAGGCCGAGCAGGTGGAGCAGCGTGGACTTGCCGCTGCCGCTGGCGCCGCGCAGGGCGACCACCTCGCCGGGCGCGAGCTCCACGCTGGCGCCGCGCAGCACCTGCAGCTCCGCCGCCCCCATGCGGTAGCCCTTGTGCAGGTCCTCGGCGGCGAGGACGGTCGGTGCGGCGTCATTCATAGCGGAGGGCCTCGACGGGGGAGAGCAGGGCGGCGCGGGCGGCCGGGATCAGGGTGAAGAGCAGGCCGACGGCGAAGGCGCAGACGGCGTAGAAGCGCGCCTGTTCGGGCAGCCACTCGGCCGGCAGGCCGGAGACCACGTAGATCCCCGGTTCGAAGACCACGATGCCGAGCGAGGCGAGGAAGTCCTCCAGTCGGCTGCCCTGGGCCAGCCAGGCCGCGCCGGCGTATCCGGCCGCCGTGCCGACCGCCGAGCTGACCGCCCCGGTGAACAGCAGCAGCCCGCCGCGGCGCAGCGGCGAGTAGCCGAGCGCCGACAGGATGCCGAGGTCGCGCACCTTGGCGCGAACCAGCGCCGACAGCGTGGCGAACAGCCCGAAGGCGGCGACGATGACGACGAAGAACATGACCAGGCCGGTGACCCGGCGCTCGTTCTCGATCGCCGCCAGGTAGACGGACACGCGCTCCTCCCAGGTCTGCAGGCTGCCGCCCTGCGGCCCGCCGGGAGCGGGCAGCCCGGCGGCGGCCAGCGCGGCCAGCACCGCGGCGCGGCCGTCCTCGGGCGCGACTCCCTCGGCCAGGTCGATCAGCACCTCGCTGAACTCGGCGCTGCTGCTGCCGAGCAGGTTGTCGCGCAGGTCCTGCCGCCGGAGGTAGAGGCGGTCCATGCCGAGCTTGTAGTCGGTCGGGGCGTAGCTGCCGACCACGTCGAAGCTGCCGTTCACGGCGTCGAAGGGCTCGCCCTCGGCCGGCAGGAGCGGCGGCAGCGCGCCGAGGCGCAGGCGCTCGCCGGGCAGGATCATGAGCTGCCGGGCGTGCAGGTCGCTGACCAGCAGCGGCGGGCGGTAGCCGAAGTCCATCGGGTCGGCGGCGCCGAAGGGCCGCTGCAGGTCCGTCACCGGCGCCTCCTGCGCCGCCTCGAGGGAGGCGCGGAAGCCGCTCACGCGCAGCTCGAGCTCCGGGTCGATGCCCACCAGCTGCACCCCGTTGATGTCCGAGGACAGCGTGCGACCGAGCAGGCGCTCGGCGCCGCGCCGGCCCAGCACGGCGTAGGCGACGAGGTGGGGGGCGGCGGCCTCCACCTCGGCGGCACCCTCGAGGGCGGCGCGGTAGCGCGCCCAGGAGGGGACCCCCTCCTCGACCGCCGGGATGAGCAGCAGGTCGCTCAGCGGCCCGCGCACGTTCTCGCGGTCGGCCTCGATCAGGCCGTTCATCACCGCCAGCAGCATGAGCAGCGCGAACAGCCCCACGCCGACCCCGAACACCGCCAGCAGCTGGGTCCAGCGGCGCAGCAGGTAGGCGAGGGCGAGGCGGTACACGCGGCGGCGTCAGGCGGTGGGGGCGGCGTCCTCGGGCGCGGCCTCCTCGGCGGCGGGCGCCTCGGGCCGCATGTGGGGGAACAGCAGCACCTCGCGGATGGTGTCGCAGTTCAGCAGCACCATCACGAGGCGGTCGATGCCGATGCCGCACCCGCCGGCCGGCGGCATGCCGTAGGCCAGCGCGCGGACGTAGTCCTGGTCGACCTCGTTGGGGGCCTCCGGGTCCTTGTCGGCGACCTGCTCCTCGAACTTGGCCAGCTGCAGGCGCGGGTCGTTCAGCTCGGAGAAGGCGTTGGCCAGCTCCATGCCGCCGAGGAAGAACTCGAAGCGCTCGGCCCAAACCGGGTCCTCGGCCGAGGGCTTGGTCAGCGGGCAGATCGCGGCCGGGTAGTCGTACACGAAGACCGGGCCGCGCAGCTGCGGCTCGACCAGCTCCTCGAACAGGTCGTTCACCGCCTTCCACCAGGCGTAGTCGCCCTCGCCCTGGACCTCGACGCCGTGCTCGGGGAAGCGCGCGCGCACCGCCTCGCGGTCGAGCGGGTCGCAGCCCACCCAGCGCTCGAAGGCCTCGGCGTAGCGCAGCCGCTCGAAGGGCGGCGACAGGTCGAAGCCCTCACCGCGGAACTCGGCGCGGAGCGAGCCGTCCTCGGCCTCGAGGCCGGCGGCGCGGGCGGCGGCCACCACGAGCTCCTCGGTCAGGGCCATCATGCCCTGGTAGTCCGAGTAGGCCTCGTAGAACTCGAGCATGGTGAACTCGGGGTTGTGCCGCGGCGACAGCCCCTCGTTGCGGAACACGCGGGCGAACTCGAACACCCGCTCGACGTTGCCGACCAGGAGGCGCTTGAGGTACAGCTCCGGCGCGATGCGCAGGTAGAGCCGCATGTCGAGCGCGTTGTGGTGCGTGACGAAGGGCCGCGCGTTGGCGCCGCCGTAGACCGGGTGCAGCACCGGCGTCTCGACCTCGGTGTAGTCGCGGCCGAGGAAGACCTGGCGCATCGCGCCGAGGATGCGCGAACGACGCAGGAAGCGCTGGCGCACCTCGTCGTTGCTGAACAGGTCGACGTAGCGCAGGCGCGCGCGCAGCTCGACGTCGCTCAGGCCGTGCCACTTCTCCGGCGGCTGGGCCAGCGCCTTGGTCAGCAGGGTGAAGCGCTCGCCGAAGACGGTCGGCTCGCCAGTCTTGGTGCGGCCGAGCTCGCCGCTGACGCTGACGATGTCGCCGAGGTTGAGCGCCTTGAGCAGGGCGAAGTCGTCGGCCGGCAGGCGGTCCTTCTGCAGGCAGGCCTGCACCCGGCCGCTCTGGTCGCCGAGGTCGAGGAAGGCCAGCTTGCCGTAGCCGCGGCGGCCCAGCACCCGGCCGTGGACGGTGACCCGCTCGCCCTCGCGGGCCTCGGCGGCGGCGGCCACCGCGGCGGCCGGCTCGCGGCCCTCGGGGGCCCGGGCGGGGTAGGGGTCGACGCCGAGGGCGCGCAGCTCCTCGAGCTTCTCCAGGCGATCGGGATGGAAGGCGTCCGACATGGCAGCGGTGTCCCGGGGCAAAAAAAGACCCCGCGGGCATAGCTTAGGCCGGCGGGTCGCGAGGAGGAGGGGTGGTGGAGCCAAGGGGGATCGAACCCCTGACCTCAGCACTGCCAGTGCTGCGCTCTCCCAGCTGAGCTATGGCCCCACTCGTTCGTGGCATTCCCGGTCGAGCGGCTCACCGCCCGCGCCGGGGCCGGAAAGTCTACCGCCTCCCGGCCCAGGATCAAGCCGGAACTGCCTCCCGGCGGGGGCCGGCGGCCCGTGGGGGAGGCTAAGATCCTCGGCTTCCCCGGCCCGGAAAGCCCCATGTCCCGCTACGACTTCACCGCGATCGAGGCCCGCTGGCAGCAGCGCTGGCTGGCCGAGAAGACCTTCCGCACCCCGAACCCGGGCCAGGAGGGCTTCGACCCGGCCAAGCCGAAGTACTACGTCCTGGACATGTTCCCGTACCCCTCGGGCGCCGGCCTCCACGTCGGGCACCCCAAGGGCTACACGGCCACCGACATCGTGGCCCGCTACAAGCGCCACCGGGGCTTCCAGGTGCTCCACCCGATGGGCTGGGACGCCTTCGGCCTGCCGGCCGAGCAGTACGCCGTCCAGACGGGCACCCACCCGGCGGTCACCACGGCGAAGAACATCGACATGTTCCGCTCGCAGCTGCAGGCCCTGGGCTTCAGCTACGACTGGGACCGCGAGCTGAGCACCACCGACGAGGGCTACTACCGCTGGACCCAGTGGATCTTCCAGAAGCTCCACGAGCAGGGCCTGGCCTACCAGTCGGAGGTCCCGGTCTGGTGGTGCGAGGCGCTGGGCACCGTGCTGGCCAACGAGGAGGTCATCGACGGCCGCTCCGAGCGCGGCGACCACCCCTGCGTGAAGCGGCCGCTGCGCCAGTGGATGCTGCGCATCACCGCCTACGCCGAGCGCCTGCTGGCCGACCTCGAGAACCTCGACTGGCCCGAGTCGGTCAAGGCCATGCAGCGCGAGTGGATCGGCCGCTCCGAGGGCGCCGAGATCGAGTTCCCGATCGAGGGCGGCGGCTCCTTCACCGCCTTCACCACGCGCCCGGACACCCTGTTCGGCGCCACCTTCTGCGTGTTGTCCCCCGAGCACCCGCTGGTCGACGAGGTCACCACCCCCGAACAGCGCGAGGCCGTCGCCGCCTACCGCGAGGAGGCCGCACGCAAGACCGATCTCGAGCGCGCCGAGTTGCAGAAGGAGAAGACCGGGGTGTTCACCGGCGCCCACGCGCTGAACCCGGTGTACCCGGAGGGAGACCCGCGCCACCGCATGCCGGTGTGGATCGCCGACTACGTGCTCATGAGCTACGGCACCGGCGCCATCATGTGCGTCCCGGGCGGCGACGAGCGGGACTTCGAGTTCGCCCAGCGCTTCGGGCTGCCGGTGGTCCCGGTGGTGCGCCCCGCCGGCGCCGAGGAGATCCCGCCCTGCTGGACCGGCGACGGGCGGATGGTGAACTCGGGCTTCCTCGACGGCATGGCGGTCGGGGAGAGCAAGCCGGCGATGATCGCCTGGCTGGAGGAGCGCGGCCTGGGCCGCGCCAAGGTGACCTACCGCCTGCGGGACTGGCTGTTCAGCCGCCAGCGCTACTGGGGCGAGCCCTTCCCGCTGCTGCACGGCCCGGACGGCGAGGTGCGCCTGGTGCCGGAGGCCGAGCTGCCGGTCTCGCTGCCCGAGCTCGACGACTTCACGCCGAGCCCGAGCGGCGACCCGCCGCTGGCCCGCGCGAAGGACTGGGTCGAGGTGGTCGACGCCGAGGGCCGGGTGTGGCGCCGCGAGACCAACTCGATGCCGCAGTGGGCCGGCAGCTGCTGGTACTACCTGCGCTTCCTCGACCCGGGCAACGACACCGCGGCCTGGGACTCGCAGGTCGAGGCCTACTGGATGCCCGTCGACCTCTACGTCGGCGGCGCCGAGCACGCGGTTCTCCACCTGCTCTACGCCCGCTTCTGGCACAAGGTGCTGTTCGACTGCGGCCTGGTCTCGACCGACGAGCCCTTCCGGAAGCTGGTCAACCAGGGCATGGTGCAGAGCTTCGCCTTCCGCGACGCGCGCGGCGCCCTGGTCCCGATCGAGGAGGTCGAGGAGGACGGCGACGCCTGGCGCCGCAGCGGCGGCGGCGAGCCGGTCGAGCGCTTCGTCGCCAAGATGTCGAAGTCGCTGCGCAACGTGATCAACCCCGACGACGTCGTGCGCGAGTACGGCGCCGACACGCTGCGCCTCTACGAGGCCTTCATGGGACCGATCACCGCCAGCGCGCCGTGGAACCCGCGCGACCTGCCCGGGGTGCACCGCTTCCTGCAGCGGGCCTGGCGCCTGTTCCAGGGCGGCGCGGCCGAGCAGGCCGACCCCGAGGTCGAGCGCGCCCTGCACCGCTGCATCGCCAAGGTCGGCGCCGACCTCGAGCAGCTGGGCTTCAACACCGCCATCGCGGCGATGATGGAGTTCGTCAACCTGGCGACCAAGAAGGAGGCCGCCCTGACCCGCGACCAGGGCGAGCGCTTCTGCGTCCTGCTCGAGCCCTTCGCGCCGCACCTGGCCGAGGAGCTGGCCGCCGGCCTGGGGCGCGCGGAGTCCCTGGCCCTGGCGCCCTGGCCCGAGGCCGACCCGGCCCTGCTGGCCGAGGACACCGTCGAGGTGCCGGTCCAGGTCAACGGCAAGATCCGCGCCCGCCTCCAGCTGCCTGCCGGGGCCAGTCGCGAGGCCATGGAGGAGGCCGCCCGCGAGGCGGCCGCCGAGCACTTGGCCGGGGCCACCCTGCGCAAGGTGATCGTGGTCCCCGGGCGCCGGCCGATGGTCAATTTCGTCGTCGGCTGAGGCCGCGGGGCTTCAGGGGAGGGCCGGAAACGGCCGATGGGGGAGAGGAACGGGCCTCGTCCCGTCCTCATCGCATGCAGGCATCCCCGGACCCCGCTCCGCCGGCCCACGGGCCCGCGCCGCTCCGCTTCCCCCGCGGCCCCTGGCCGCGCCGGGCCGCCCTGCGCCCCTGATCCGCCTCCCAGCCCTTCTTCCATGTCCCGTCGCGACTCTCCCGACCGCGTCCCGCGCCCCGTCCAGGAGGCGGACCTCGCGGAGCGCGCCTCGCGCCTCGCGCGGGCGCTGGAGGAGGTCGAGCGCAGCAACCGGGAGCTGACGCGGGCCAAGGAGGAGGCGGAGGCCGCCAACCGGGCGAAGGCCGAGTTCCTGGCCACGGTCAGCCACGAGATCCGCACGCCGATGAACGGCGTGGTCGGGATGACCGACCTGCTGCTGCGCACCGAGCTCGACGCCGAGCAGCGCGAGTTCGCCCGCATCATCGCCACCTCGGCCGGGATGCTCCTCTCGGTGCTCGAGGACGTGCTCGACTTCGCCAAGATCGAGGCCGGCAACCTGGAGCTGGAGGAGGTCGACTTCGACCCGCACCAGGTGGTCGAGGCGGTGCTCGACGAGCTCGCCGAGGACGCCCACGGCAAGGGTCTCGAGCTGGTCTCCGACCTCGCGCCGGACTTCCCGGACTGGCTGCGCGGCGACCCCGCCCGCCTGCGCCAGGTGCTGCACAACCTGATCGGCAACGCGGTGAAGTTCACCGACTTCGGCGAAGTGGTGGTGCGCGGCCGGTCGGAGAAGCTGCCCGGCGGCGCGGTCCGCCTGCGCTTCGCCGTCTCCGACACCGGCATCGGCATCCCGGCGCCGGTCCTGCCCGGCCTGTTCGACCACGTCATCGAGACGGGGCGGGTCCAACGGCGCAAGTTCGGCGGCAGCGGCCTGGGCCTGCCCATCTGCAAGGGACTCGTCGACCGGATGGGCGGAGGGGTCTCGGTCGAGACCGAGGTCGGCCAGGGCAGCACCTTCAGCTTCGACGTGCGTCTCGCGCCCGCCTCCGGGCCGCCTGCGGCCGAGGACACCGCCGAGCTCGAGGAGCTGCGCGGGCTGCCGGTGCTGCACGTCCAGCACAACCTGGCCTGCCGCGAGATCCAGGACCGCCTGCTGCGCTCCTGGGGGCTGCGGGTGGACAGCGCCGCCGACCCGGAGACCGCGCTCGACCTGGCCTCGGTCGCGATCCGCGCCGGCAGGCCCTACTCGGTCCTGCTCACCGACCTGGACCTCGACGGCTCGGACGGCATCGCCCTGCTGCACGCCCTGCGCCAGGCCCCCGAGCTGGCCGACCTGCGCGCCGTGGTGCTGCGCAGCGCCGCCTGCCCCGACGCCCAGGAGCGCTGCGACGCCGCGGGCGTCGAGCAGCTGCTGACCAAGCCGGTCCGCACGCGGGTCCTGCGCAACGCGCTCGACCGCCTCGCCCGCGAGATCCGCGCCGGCGGCGGCTCCTGCCTCGGCCGCCTGCTGGTGGTCGACGACGACCCGACGGCCCTGAAGGTCATCGCGGGCCAGCTGGCCCAGATCGGCTACACCTCCGAGGGGGTCGCCGACGGCCAGGCCGCCCTGGCCGCCCTCGCCGCCGACCCGGGCTTCGACGCCGTCCTGATGGACGTCCAGATGCCCGACCTCGACGGCTACCAGACCACGCGGCTGATCCGCGAGCGCGGCGACGGCCTGGCCGGCATCCCGGTCGTGGCGATGACCGCGCACGTGCTCCAGGGCGACCGGCAGCGCTGCCTCGACGCCGGCATGGACGACTACCTGGCCAAGCCGGTCGACCTCGACCTGCTGGCGCGCGTGCTGCTTCACTTGATCCCGGCCCGCGCCGGCTGAGCGCGCATTCGGTTGGAAGGCCTCCGCGGCCGGTCCCATAATGAGGGACCGCGGGGAGTCCCGCGGCCGCAGCGCATGGCGATCGACAGCATCCGCGACTGGATCCGCGTCCTCGAAGAAGCCGGCGAGCTGGTCCGCATCCGGGCCGAGGTCGACCCGGTGCTCGAGATCTCGGCCATCATCGACCGCGTGTCCAAGGAGCGCGGCGCGCCCAACCGCGCGCTGCTCTTCGAGAAGGTCAAGGGCAGCGCGATGCCGGTGCTGGCCAACGCCTTCGGCTCACGCCGCCGCATGGGGCTCTCGCTCGGCGTCGAGGACGTCGAGGACCACGCCGCGCGCCTGCGCGAGCTGCTCGACCAGGCGCCGCCCGAGGGCCTGCTCGACAAGATCCGCATGCTGCCCAAGCTGGCCCAGCTCGGCAGCCTGTTCCCCAAGAAGGTCTCCTCCTCGCCCTGCCAGGAGGTGGTGTGGGAGGGGGACGAGGTCGACCTGTCGAAGATCCCGGTGCTGACCACCTGGCCCGACGACGCCGGCCCCTTCGTGACCTTCCCGCTGTGCGTCACCCAGGACCCGGAGACCGGCCGCCGCAACCTCGGCACCTACCGCCTGCAGGTCTTCTCGCGCAACGAGACCGGCTTCCACACGCACCTGCACAAGGACGCCCGCCGCCACCTCGGCAAGGCTGCCGCGCGCGGCGAGAAGGTGCCGGTGGCGGTGGTGATCGGGGCCGACCCGGCCACCTGCTTCGCCAGCGTGGTCCCGGCGCCGCCCGACGTGGACGAGCTGCTCATCGCCGGATTCCTGCGCCGCAAGCCGGTGCCGCTCGTGCCCTGCCGCACCGTGCCGCTCGAGGTCCCGGCCACCGCCGAGATCGTGCTCGAGGGCTGGGTCGACCCGAACGAGCTGCGCCGCGAGGGCCCCTTCGGCGACCACACCGGATTCTACAGCCTGGCCGACGACTACCCGGTGTTCCGCGTCGGCTGCGTGACGATGCGCCGCGACCCGGTCTACCACACGACCCTGGTCGGCCGCCCGCCGCAGGAGGACTGCTGGATGACCGAGGGCATCGAACGGCTGCTGCTGCCGGTGCTGCAGAAGCAGTTCCCCGAGGTGGTGGACTACCGCATGCCCTTCGAGGGCGTGGCCCACAACCTGATGTACCTCAAGATCCGCAAGAGCTACCCCGGGCACGCCCGCAAGCTCATGAACGCGATCTGGGGACTGGGGCAGGCCATGTTCACCAAGGTGATCGTGGTCGTGGACGAGGACTGCGACATCCACGACGACGCCGACGTGGCCTGGCGCGTGCTCAACCACATCGACCCGCAGCGCGACCTGGAGTTCACCATGGGCCCGGTCGAGGTGCTCGACCACGCCAGCCGCGCGGCCTGCTACGGCAGCAAGGTCGGCATCGACGCCACGCGCAAGTGGCCCGAGGAGGGCTTCTCGCGCGACTGGCCCGACGAGATCCTCATGGCGCCCGAGGTCGACGCCCGCGTCGACGCGCGCTGGCGCGAGTACGGCTTCTGAGGCCATGGCCCGCGCCCGGTTCCGCGGCCCGCGCAGCCTGAGCCCCCGGCAGCTGCGCTGGATGCTGAACCTCTACCCGCCCTTCCTCGCGCAGGGCATCCGCGTCGCGCACGTGTCGCCCGACTTCCTGGAGGTGCGCATGCGCGTGCGCCGCTCCCTGCTCAGCCGCAACCTGAACGGGACCACCTTCGGCGGGGCGCTGAGCGCCGCCTGCGACCCGGTCTACCCGATCCAGTACTGGCAGGCCCTCGGCCGCCGCGGGCTCGAGGTGGAGGCGTGGCTGATGGCCATGGAGATGCGCTTCCGCAAGCCCGCGCGGACGGCGGTCGAGGGCAGCTTCGTCCTCACCGAGGCCGATCTCGACGCGGCCGCCGCCGAGCTGGCCGCCCGCGGCAAGGCGGTCCGCACCCACCGGGTCACCCTGGTGGACCGCGACGGGGACGCCTGCGCCGAGGCGGAACTGGTCAGCTACCTGCGTCCCGCCCCGGGCGAGAGCCGCGGCGGCAGCGCCTTCTGAGCCCCTCTCTGGCCGCGCCCGGCCAGCGGGCTTAACCTCGTCCCGAGACCATGCACCTCCTCCGCGCCCTGCCTCCCTTCCTGCTCCCGCTCACCCTGGCCTGCGCCCAGGCGCCGCAAGGCTCCGCTGCCCCCGACGCCGGGGTCAGCGCCGCCGAGCTCCGTGCCCACGTCGAGTACCTCGCCGGCGACGAGCTGGAGGGCCGCCGCGCCGGCTCGGGCATGGACCTGGTGGCCACCGAGTACCTCGCCGCGCAGCTGCGCGCCGCCGGCCTGCAGCCGGCCGGCGAGAACGGCACCTGGTTCCAGGAGTTCGAGGTCGAGCTCGAGCCCAGCGCGGGCGACTGCTCGCTCGGCTGGTCGGGCGGCACCTGGTCCGACGTCGGCACGGTGCAGGCCTCGGCCAGCGGCGAGGCGGCCGCGCCGATGGTCGCGGCCGGCTACGGCATGGTGCTCGAGTCGCACGACCAGAACGACTTCGAGACGCACGGGGTGAGCGGCAAGGTGGCCCTGGTGCGCCGCTACACGATGTTCGGGCCCAACGCCGACCCGCAGTTCGCCGCCCTCGGCAACCTGCGCGCCAAGATCAAGAACGCCGCCGCCGCCGGCGCGGTCGCGGTGGTCCTCGGCACCCACCCCGAGGACGTCGACAAGGGCGGCGAGGCGGTGATCGACTTCACCGACGTGCGCGGCACGATGCCGATCCCGGTGGTCACCGTTTCCCCCGAGCGCTTCGCCGAGCTGGAGGCCGCCTGCGGCGGCGAGGGCGGCACGGCGCCCGGCGAGGTCCGCGTCGCGGCCCGCGTCGAGACCGGCACCGCGACGACGCGCAACGTGCTGGCCTGGATCCCGGGCGAGCGCGAGGAGCTCGTCGTGATCGGCGCGCACTACGACCACCTGGGCTGGGGCGGGCAGGGCTCGCTGGCGCCCGGCGTCCACGAGGTGCACAACGGCGCCGACGACAACGCCTCGGGCAGCGCGGTGGTCCTCGAGCTGGCCGAGCACTTCGCCCAGCGCGGCGAGAAGCCGGGGCGCGGCATCCTGTTCGCCTTCTGGGGCGCCGAGGAGATCGGGCTGAACGGCTCACTGCACTGGGTCGGACAGCCGACCCTGCCGGCCTACCCGGCGGTGGCCAACCTCAACCTCGACATGGTCGGCCGCCTGGCCGGCGGCAGCATCACGGTCGGCTCGCACGCCACCGCCGCCGCCTTCGGCCCGGCCCTCGAGGCGGCCCAGGCCGCGCTCGACGCCGTCGAGGCCGACCTCGAGCTGAAGCTCGTCGGCAGCGAGTCCCCCGGCGGGGGCGGCTCCGACCACATGAGCTTCCACGGCGTCAAGATCCCGGCGCTGTTCTTCTTCTCCGGCCTGCACAGCGACTACCACAAGCCGAGCGACGACCCCGAGAAGCTCGACTACGCGCGGATGGCGGCGCTGGCCGGCTCGGTCGCCGTGGCCGCCGACGCGGTGGCCGACGCCGCCCCCGGCGCGCTGGCCTGGGTCGCGCCGAAGGTCGACCCCGACGCCGAGCAGCGCACGGTCACCGCCGCCAAGGTGTGGTTCGGCTCGATCCCCGACTACAGCGCCAGCCCCGAGGACGGCGGCATGCAGATCGCCGGCACCTCGCCGGGCGGTCCGGCCGAGAAGGCCGGCCTGCAGAAGGGGGACATCATCAAGAAGGTCGGCGACTTCGAGATCGTCGACATCTACGACTTCATGGACTCGCTCGGCAGCTTCTCCAACGGCGACACCATCGACGTGGTGGTGATCCGCGGGGGCGAGACCCTGACCCTGAAGCTGACCTTCTTCCCGCGCGCGACCGGCGACTGATCCTCCGGTGGGGGAGCTCGCGCTCGCCGACCTGCCGACGCCGGCCCTGCTCGTCCGGCTCGACCGGGTGCGCGCGAACCTGGCCGAGCTCCTGCGCCGCGCCGGCGGCCCCGGGCGCCTGCGGCCGCACCTGAAGACGACCAAGATCCCCGCCGTCTGGCAGCTCCTGCTCCACGGCGGCCTGGACGCCTTCAAGTGCGCCACCGTGAAGGAGGCGGAGGTGCTCCTCGAGCTGGCCCGGGCGACCGGGCGCTCCGTCGACCTCCTGGTCGCCTTCCCGCACCGCGGCGCCAACCTGGCCCTCCTCTCCGCGCTCGCCGCGCGGCATCCTGCCCAGCGGCTCGCCGTCCTCGCCGAGGACCCGGACCACGCGGGCGAGGCCGCCGCCGCCGGGCTCGGCGTCTTCGTCGACCTCGACCCCGGGGGGCGGCGCAGCGGCATCCCCTTCGCGCAGGAGGAGCGGGTGCGTCACACCGCCGCCGCCGCCGGTTCCGCCCTGCGCGGCTGGCACGCCTACGAGGGTGAGGTGCGCGACGCCGATCCCGGCGCCCGGGAGGAGCGCTGCGCGCGCCGGTACCGCGCGCTCGCGGACCTCCTCGACCGCCTCGACCCCTCGGTCGGCCGCACCGAGGAGTTCGAGCTGGTCACCAGCGGCACGCCCGCCTTCGACCACGCCCTCGCCGCACCCGAACTCCGCGGGCGCCGCCTGCGGGTCTCGCCCGGCACCGTTCTGTACCACGACACCACGAGCGCCGCCTTCGGCCTCCGCGGCTTCACGCCCGCGGCCACCGTCCTCGCGACGGTGGTCAGCGCGCCGGCGCCCGGCCACCTCACCCTCGACGCCGGCAGCAAGGCGGTCGACGCCGCCTGCGGCGACCCGGTGGCCGAGGTCCTCGGACACCCCGGCCTGCTCGCGCTGACCCCGAGCGAGGAGCACCTGCCGCTGCGCGTCACGGCGGGGGAGGCGCCGCCGCCCGGGAGCCTGCTCGAGCTGGTCCCGCGGCACGTCTGCCCGACCGTGAACCTCTACGACGAAGCCGTGCTGCTCGAGGGGGAGCGGATCCGGGGCCCGGCCCCGGTCGCCGCACGCGGCCACGAGGGCGCCGGCTGGCGCGCCGTCCTTCGCCGCGCTGCCGGGCCGCGCTAGACTGGTCGCGCGCCGCGTCCGCGGCGGCCCATCGGCCTGGGGTGGCTCCTCGCGAGCCTGAGAACAGACCCGCATCACCTGACCCGGATCATGCCGGCGGAGGAAGTGCCATGAAACTGTCGAACAACCGGCGCCAGGACGGCGTCGACGAGCTCCGCTCCATCCCCTCCTTCGAGGAGTGCTTCCCCGCCTCCGAGAAGCTCGTGCGCCGCGTCGAACACGCCGGCCACGCCCTCGAGGTCCCGTTCCGCCGGGTCAGCCTGACCAACGGCGAGCACTTCGACCTCTACGACACCACCGGGCCGCAGGGCTGCGACCCGCGCCAGGGGGTGCCGAAGCCGCGCGCGGCCTGGATCGCCGAGCGAGAGGCCCGCGGCGACCGCAACTTCTCGCAGATGCACTACGCGCGCCGCGGCGAGGTGACCCCCGAGATGGCCTACGTGGCCGCGCGCGAGGGCTTCGACCCCGAGTTCGTGCGCGCCGAGGTCGCCGCCGGGCGGGCCGTGATCCCGGCCAACCGCAAGCACCCCGAGATCGAGCCGATGATCATCGGGCGGCACTTCGCCACCAAGATCAACGCCAACATCGGCAACTCGGCCACGCACTCCTCGATCGAGGAGGAGGTCGAGAAGCTGCAGTGGTCGATCCGCTGGGGCGCCGACACGGTGATGGACCTGTCGACCGGCGAGAACATCCACGAGACGCGCGAGTGGATCCTGCGCAACAGCCCCGTCCCGATCGGCACCGTGCCGATCTACCAGGCGCTGGAGCGCGCCGGCGGCGACCCGACCAAGCTGAACCTCGACGACTTCCTCGCGGTGCTGGTCGAGCAGGCCGAGCAGGGCGTGGACTACTTCACGATCCACGCCGGCGTGCTGCTGCGCTACGTGCCGATGACCGCCCGCCGGCGCACCGGGATCGTTTCGCGCGGCGGCTCGATCCTCGCCGCCTGGTGCCTGGCCCACCACGAGGAGAACTTCCTCTACACCGGCTTCGAGCGCATCTGCGAGGTGATGAAGGCCTACGACGTCACCTTCAGCCTCGGCGACGGTCTGCGCCCCGGCTCGCTCTACGACGCCAACGACGAGGCGCAGTTCGCCGAACTGCGCACGCTGGGCGAGCTGACCCGCATCGCCTGGGAGCACGACGTGCAGGTGATGATCGAGGGCCCCGGCCACGTCCCGCTGCACCAGGTCGAGGAGAACGTGGTGCGCGAGATGGAGGACTGCCACGAGGCCCCCTTCTACACCCTGGGGCCGCTGGTCACCGACGTGGCCCCCGGCTACGACCACATCACCTCGGCCATCGGCGCGGCGAACATCGGCTGGCACGGCACCGCGATGCTGTGCTACGTGACGCCGAAGGAGCACCTCGGCCTGCCCAACCGCAAGGACGTCAAGGACGGCGTGATCGCCTACCGCATCGCCGCCCACGCCGCCGACGTGGCCAAGGGCCTGCCGCGCGCCCGCGAGTGGGACGACGCCCTGTCGCTGGCCCGCTTCGAGTTCCGCTGGGACGACCAGTTCAACCTGTCGATGGACCCGGTCACCGCGCGCGAGTTCCACGACGAGACGCTGCCCTCGGACAACGCCAAGGTGGCCCACTTCTGCTCGATGTGCGGGCCGAAATTCTGCTCGATGAAGATCACCGAGGACGTGCGCCGCTACGCCGAGGAGAACGGCTACGGCGAGGGCGAGGCGCTGCGCAAGGGCATGGACGCCATGTCCGAGGAGTTCGGCGCCCACGGCAACCGGGTCTACGTCGAGGAGGCCGACGAGGAGGGCCTGGAGGTCTGAGGCCGTGACGCCCGCCGCCCCGCGCCCGCTCCTCGCCGCGCTGCTCCTGGCCGCCTGCCACGCCGGCCCCGCGCAACCCCCGGAGCAGGCCCCGGCGCGGCCCAACCTGCTCTTCGTCTTCGCCGACGACCACGCCTTCCAGGCCATCTCGGCCTACGACGGGCGCCTCAACCGCACGCCGAACCTCGACCGCCTGGCCGCGGACGGCATGCGCTTCGACCGCGCCTTCGTCGGCAACTCGATCTGCGCCCCGGCGCGGGCCACCGTCCTCACCGGGCTGCACAGCCACGCCAACGGCGTGATCGACAACCGCGCGGTCTTCGACGGGGGCCAGCGCACGATGCCCAAGCTGCTGCGCGAGGCCGGCTACCAGACGGCCATCGTCGGCAAGTGGCACCTCAAGTCCGACCCGACCGGCTTCGACCACTGGGAGGTGCTGATCGGCCAGGGGCCGTACTACAACCCGCCGTTCAAGACGCCCGAGGGCGTGGTGCGCCACACCGGCTACACCACCGAAGTGATCACCGAGCGCGCGCTGCGCTGGCTGCGCGAGGACCGCGACCCCACGCGGCCCTTCCTGCTCATGGTCCAGCACAAGGCGCCGCACCGGAACTGGCAGCCCGGGCCGCGCGAGATCGACTACTTCGAGGGCGTCGAGATCCCCGAGCCGCCCACCCTGTTCGACGACTGGAGCGGGCGCGCCTCGGCCGCCTCCGAGCAGGAGATGACGGTCGCGCACCACCTGAGCGACTTCGACCTCAAGCTGACCGCGCCGGGCGACCTCACGCCCGAGCAGCGCGCCACCTGGGAGGCCGCCTACGGCCCGCGCAACGCCGCCTTCCGCTCGGACCCGCCGGCCGCGGGCGAGGCGCGCACCCGCTGGCAGTACCAGCGCTACCTGAAGGACTACCTGCGCGTGATCGAGGCGGTCGACCGCTCGGTGGGGCAGCTGCTCGACGGCCTCGAGGAGTCCGGACTGGCCGAGGACACGGTGGTCGTCTACACCTCCGACCAGGGCTTCTACCTCGGTGAGCACGGCTGGTACGACAAGCGCTGGATGTACGAGGAGAGCTTCCGCACGCCGCTGCTCGTGCGCTGGCCCGGCGTCACGCCGGCGGGGGCGGTGAACGCCGACCTGGTGCAGAACATCGACTTCGCGCCGACCCTGCTCGACGCCGCCGGCGTGGTCCCGCCCGCCGACATGCACGGGGTCAGCCTGCTCCCGCTCCTGCGCGGGGAGAGTCCGGCGGACTGGCGGCGTTCGCTCTACTACCACTACTACGAGTACCCCGACGCCCACCGCGTCGCGCGCCACCGCGGGGTGCGCACCGATCGCTACAAGCTGATCTCCTACTACACCACCGGGGAGTGGGAGCTGTTCGACCTCGCGGAGGACCCGCTCGAGCTGCGCTCGGTGCACGACGACCCGGCCTACGCCGCCGTCCGCGCGGAGCTGGCCGCCGAGCTCGACCGCCTCGCCGCGCACTACGGCGAGACCGACCCCGAGCGGCCGCGCGAGGACTTCTACCGCGACTCCGCCGCGGGCCTGGCCGCCCAGGCCGCCGCCGTCGAGCGCCTCGCGGCCGCGGAGCCCACGGTCGGCCCGGCGCCGATGTCCTCGGTCTACGCCGTCCCCCTGACGCTCGGCGTGGCCGTCACGCCCGCGTCGGCGGAGGCGAGCGGGGTCCTCCTGTCGCACGGCGGCGGCAGCTACGGCTACAGCTTCTACCTCGACGGCGGCGTTCCCTGCCTCGCGCTGCGCACCGCCGGCGACCTCTACCTCGTCACGGCCGGCGAGCCCCTGGCCGCGGGCGTGGAGCAGTACCTCGCCGCGCGACTGGCCGCGGACGGCGCGGTCACGCTGTTCGTCGACGGCGCCCCCGTGGCGCGCGGACGCGCCCGCGTGATCGGCATGAACCCGCAGGAGGGCTTCACCATCGGCAGCGACCCGGGCAGCCCGGTCGGCGACTACGGCGGCCCCTTCCCTGCGGAGGCCGCCCTCCGCGAGGTGCGTGTGTGGCAGGGCGCTCTGCCCGACGACGCCGTGCGCGGCTGGGCCCGCCGCTGAGCCTCAGCGCACCCAGGCGATCCCGTCCGGTTCGCGGCCGGTCGGCAGGAAGCGGACCACCCGCCGCTCGCGCAGGTCGATCTCGGCGACCAGGTCGGCGCCGGCGTTCGCCACCCAGGCGCGCAGGTTGTCGGCCGCGATCGTGATCCCGATCGGGATCGGCGAGGCGCCGAAGCGGTCGCCGAACAGCCCGGCGCCCTCGTCGTCGGCCTCGAGCCCGATGGACACCGCGCCCAGGCGCTGGAAGTCGCGGGTCGAGTAGATCGCCACCTCGCCGGCGCGGGCGCAGCTGACCAGGGCCAGGGCCGAGTCGGGGGTGACCGCGACGCGGATCGGGAAGCCGGGGCACTCGACGCTGCGCAGCAGCTTCATCGTGTGCGGGTCGAAGACGCTGAGGCTGTCCGCCTCGCGGTTGCTGACCCACAGCTGGCGGCCGTCCGGCGTCACCGCCACGCCCTCGGCGCCGGCGCCGGTGGGGACGGCGTCCTGCACCGTCCCGTCGGC
Source organism: uncultured Planctomycetales bacterium (assembly GCA_964342475.1). Taxonomy (GTDB): domain Bacteria; phylum Planctomycetota; class UBA1135; order UBA1135; family UBA1135; genus J029. The sequence continues at coordinate 35,779 of CAYFGE010000013.1, read as the reverse complement.
CTCGACCGGCGAGACGCTCCCCGAGCCGATGTTGGTCACGAAGAGGCGGCCGTCCGGGGCGCGCGCCACCATGTGGCTCACCCGCTGGCCGGTGGTGGCCCGGGTCAGCACCTCGCCCGTGGCGAAGTCCACCCGCCACAGCTGCTGGCGCGTCTCGGCGGTCAGCCACAGCGCTCGGCCGTCCGGTTCGAAGGCCAGGCCGTGGGGACGCACCAGCTCGCCCAGCTCGATGACCCTCGCGCGGCGCAGCTCCTCCAGGTCGAGCACGCTGAGGGTCGAGCCCGCCTCGGCCGTGCCGTAGTCGGCCACCACGGCCCAGCGCCCGCCCGGGTGCAGGGCCACCTCGTGCGGCCCGGCGCCGGTGCCGATCTCGGCCAGGGCCTCGCCGCTGGCCAGGTCGATCACCGTGGCGCTGGCCGCCGACTTGTTGAGCACGACGAGGCGCCCCGGTGCAGCGGCGGGAGGGCCGGCGGGGCCCTGGGCGAAGGCGAGGAGGGCGGCGGCGAAGAGCATGGTCCCAGGCTACGGGCGGAGCTCGAAAGCCGCCGTCGAAAGCCTAGAATCCCGCCATGACCGTCGAGATCCAGATCGCCTACCAGGGCGAGCTCCGCTGCCGCGCCACCCACGGCCCCTCGGGCACCACCCTGCACACCGACGCGCCGGTGGACAACTGCGGCCGCGGCGAGAGCTTCAGCCCGACCGACCTGGTCGCCACCGCCCTCGGCGCCTGCATGCTGACCATCATGGGCATCGTCGCCGAGCGCCACGGCCTCGACCTGGCCGGTGCCGGGGTCCGCGTCGAGAAACACATGACCGCCGACCCGGTGCGCCGCATCGCCGCCCTGCCGGTCGAGATCACCCTGCCGGCCGCCCTCGGCCCGGAGGACCGCAAGCGGCTGGAGAACGCCGCCCGCACCTGCCCGGTGCACGCCAGCCTGGGCGACACCATCGAGCGCCCGATCGCCTTCGTCTACGCGGGCTGAGCCCGCGCCGCGCCGGCCGGATCAGTCGATCCAGTCGGCGATGAACAGGTTCGTGTCGCGCGGCGAGGCGTTGTTGCGGTTGCTGGCGAAGATCAGCCGCTTGCCGTCGTGGCTGAACATCGGGAAGCCGTCGAAGCTCGGGTTGAACGTGATCCGCTCGTTGCCGGTGCCGTCGACGTTGACCAGGAAGAGGTCGAAGTCGCGGCCGTCCTCCGAGGCCTGGTTCGAGCAGTAGATGATCCGCTCGCCGTCCGGGTGGAAGTAGGGCGCGAAGTTGGCCGCGCCGTTGTCGGTCACCTGGATCTTGTTCGAGCCGTCGAGGTCCATGACCATGATCTGCAGCGCCATCGGCTCGATCGAGTCCTCGTCGAGCAGGGCCTGGTAGCGGGCCTTCTCCTCGTCGGACTGCGGGTGGTAGGCGCGGTAGACGATCTTGCTGCCGTCCGGGCTGAAGAAGGGCCCGCCGTCGTAGCCGAGCTGGTCGGTCAGCTGCACGATGTTCGAGCCGTCGATGTCCATCAGGTAGATGTCGAGGTCGCCGTTGCGCCGCGAGGTGAAGACGATCTTGTCGCCGCGCGGGCTGACCACGGCCTCGGCGTCGTAGCCCGGGGCGGCGGCGATCGGGCGCAGCTCCCAGGTGTCGAGGTCGCGGACGTAGAGGTCGAACTCGGGGTAGATCTTCCACACGTAACCCTTCGAGAAGTCCGCCGGCGGCAGGCAGTCGTCAGAGGCGGCGTGCGTGCTGGCGAAGATCACCGAGCGGTCGTCCGGCATGAAGAAGGCACAGGTCGTGCGGCCGGTGCCGGCGCTGACCAGGCGGCGCGAGCCGGTCAGCAGGTCGAGCACGTAGATCTGGTCGCACTTGCGCCCGCCGATGGTGGCCTGGTAGCTGATGCGGTCGCCGGCCCAGTTGAAGTAGCCCTCCGCGTTCTCGCCGGCGGTGGTCAGGCGGCGCACGTTGCCGAAGTGCTTCTCGCCGGGGACGACCAGGGCCTCGCGGGCCGGCAGGCCGGCGTCCTGCTGGGCGGGGAGCATCTCCGCGGCGGAGGGCGCGGCGTGGGGGTTCTGCGGCAGGGCCAGGAGCAGGGCGGCGAGGATCACGGGGTGTCTTCCTTCTTCAGGGGTACGGGGTCGTAGCCGCCACGGCAGAGGGGCTGGCAGCGGAGGATGCGCCAGACCGCGAGCGCGGTGCCCTTCCAGGGGCCGTGGACGTCGATGGCTTCGTGGGCGTATTCCGAGCAGGTCGGGGTGAAGCGGCACTTGCCGGGCCCCAGGAGCGGGCTGATCGCGCCCCGGTAGAACCGGATCAGGCGCTGGAGGAGCCACTTCAACGGGCTAGTTTTCGTTCCACGCGGCGCAAGAGTGTCACCAGCTCGTCATGGACGGCCGGGTTCCTGATCGCCGCGAAGGGACCGCGGGGGATGATAATCAGGTCCAGCCCGGGGCGGTCGGGTCCGAGCTCCCGCCAGGCGGCCCGGAGGACGCGCTTGACGCGGTTCCGCCGCACGGCCGAGCGGTCGTAGCGGCGGCCCACGGAGACGCCCAGGCGGCCCCGGGCGGGGTTCTCAGCGGGGGTGGCGACGACTAGAATGAGCGGCCCGCCGGCGCGGACGCCCCGTCGATAGACGCGCGAGAAGTCCGCCTGCCGCCGCAGCCGGTGCTGCTGCGAGAATCGCCCGGTCCGCTCCATGGTCGCCCAACAAGATACGCCCCGGCAATCCGCCACGGAAGCCATCCGCCCCGCCCGGCGGCTGGTGCTGGAGGTGGGGGGGGCTCCCTCGGCCGAGGCGGCCGAGGCGGTCCTCGGCGCCTGGCTCGCGCGCGGCCCCGGCCGCCCCGCCACGGTCGTGCGGGTCCCGGAGGGGCGCCTCGCCGGCCTGGTCGAGCACCTGCGGCCGCGGATCCTGCGGCAGCCCCCGGAGGCCGCCCCGGCGGACTTCGCCGAGCGCCTCCGCGCCGCCCTCGACCAGGGCGCCACCCTGGTCGCCGGCGGACGCACCCTGGTTCCGGGGGAAGCGGAGCCTACTCTCCTGCTGAACCTGGACCCGGCCGCGCCGGCCCTGCTGGCCGAGGGGCCCGCGGGCCCCGTCCTGGCCGTCCTCCGGGCCGAGGACGGCCCGGTCCCCGAACCCGACGCCGCGCAGGACGTGCGGCCTCTCCATCCCGACCCGAACCCTCGAGGAAATTGAGCATGCAGACCTCCCGCACTCCCGGCGTCAGCCCCGACCGCGTCCACGACACCCTCCGCAAGTGGATCCTGGTGGACGGTTACCCGGTGGTCTGCGACCTCGACGCCTCGCACGGCGCGACCCTGGTCGACTCGCGGACCGGCCGCGAGTACCTCGACTTCTTCGGCTGCTTCGGCAGCACTCCGATCGGCTGGAACCACCCGGCCCTGCGCGACGAGGCCTTCCTCGCCGGCGCGGCCTCCTCGGTGGCGAACCGCCCGGCAAACTCCGACCTCTACACCCCGGAGATGGCCGCCTTCGTCGACTCCTTCGGCCGCCACCTCGCGCCGGAGGGCTACCGCCACTTCTTCTTCGTCGACGGCGGCGCCCTGGCGGTGGAGAACGCGCTGAAGGTGGCCTTCGACTGGAAGGTGCGCCGCAACCGGGCCAAGGGGGTGGACGCCGACGTCGGCACCAAGGTGCTGCACTTCCGCCACGCCTTCCACGGCCGCTCGGGCTACACGATGAGCCTGACCAACACCGACCCGAAGAAGGTCGAGTACTTCCCGAAGTTCCCGTGGCCGCGCGTCGACAGCCCGGCGCTGCGCTTCCCGCTGGACGACGCCGCGCTGGCCGACGCGCGCGCCGCCGAGGCCGCCTCGCTGGCCCAGATCGACGCCGCCTTCGCCCAGCACGGCGACGACATCGCGGCCATCCTGATCGAGCCGATCCAGTGCGAGGGGGGCGACCGCCACTTCCGCGCCGAGTTCCTGCAGGCGCTGCAGGCGCGCTGCGAGCGCTACGACTGCCTGTTCATCTGTGACGAGGTCCAGACCGGCTTCTACGCCTCGGGCAAGACCTGGAGCTTCCAGCACTACGGCATCCAGCCGGACGTGGTCGCCTTCGGCAAGAAGTCGCAGCAGTGCGGGGTGATGGCCGGCCCCAAGGTCGACCTCGTGCCGGGCAACGTGTTCGAGACCTCGAGCCGCATCAACTCGACCTGGGGCGGCAACCTCGTCGACATGGTCCGCGCCACCGCGATCCTCGAGGTGGTCGAGCAGGACGGCCTGGCGGCCAACGCCGCTGCGCGCGGCGCGCAGTGGCTGGCCGGCATGCAGGAGATCGCCGCCGCCCTGCCCGAGAAGGTCAGCAACGTCCGCGGCCTGGGACTGATCCTGGCCTTCGACCTGCCGGACGGCGCCGCGCGCAACGCCTGCCTCGGGACCATGACCGAGAAGGGGCTGCTGGGCCTGGCCTGCGGGCCGCGCTCGGTGCGCTTCCGCCCGCACCTCGCCGTCACCGCCGAGGACGTCGACCGCTGCCTCGCGCTGACGCGCGAGTCGCTCGGCGCCTGATCAGGGCTCGATCACACAGACCGGCTGCCGCTCCTGCCACACGGCGGGGACGGCGGCCGCGCCCGTTCCGGCCAGGGCGGCCTCCAGGGCGTCGGCCATCTCGAGGACCTCGCGCACGCTCGAGGCGGCGCGCGCCTTGTCGAGGTTGCCGCGGATGCGCTCGGCCTCGCGGCCGGCCTCGGCGTCGGCCACCGCGCGCTCGAAGAACTTCCACGCCCGCTCGGCGTCGCGCACGCCGCGATCGCGGTCCAGCCGGCGCAGCCGCTCGCCGGCCAGGTCGCCGGTCGGCGTGCCGAGGAACTGCTCCGCGCAGCCGCGCAGCAGCACGAGGGCGCGGATCGGGTAGCCCTGCTCGAGCGCCTCGTCGGCCTGCACGGGCAGCGCGGCGCCGGCCGCCTCGATCCGGGCCTGCAGCGCGCGCCCGGCTCGCACCAGCGGCTCCTCCGGGGCGTCGATGGCCAGCAGCGGGCGCAGGGCCTCGATGGCGGCCTGGATGCGGCCGTCGGCCAGCATGGCCTCGGCGGCCTCGACGGTGCCGGCCAGCTCCTTCAGTTCGCGCAGGAAGCGGCGCTCGACGAGGTCCTTGAGCGGGCCGTCGAGGAAGGTCTCACCGGCCAGCGGGTCCCAGCCGAGGCCGATCTTGAAGCCGGGGTCGCCCTCCCAGGCCACGGTGCCGTCGCTGTCCAGCACCAGGATGCGCGGCAGCCCGAAGCCCTCCGCCCGCAGGTTGTAGGCGTTGTAGGTCTTGCTGGCCACGTCCATCGCCACCGGCACGCCCGGCATCGGGTGGGCGGCCAGGTAGGCGCGCACCTCGGCCGCGCTGTGCTGGCTGCTGACCACGGCGACGAAGCGCAGGCCCAGCGGGCCGTACTCCTCGGCCAGGTGGGCGTAGTAGTCCGTCGTCGGGATGACCTCGTCCTGGTAGGGGGCCCAGAAGATCAGCGCGGCGGGCCGGCCGCGCAGTTCCTCGAGCGTGGGGAACTCGCCCTGCACGACCTCGCCCAGCTCGAGGGCGGGCGGGGCGATGCCGGAGAAGCTGCCGGGGGCGCGCTGCACCTCCTGGTTGGCGAGGCGCTCCATGGCCAGCTCGCGCTCGATGCGCGCGGCGGGGTCGTGCGGGTCGCGGGCCAGCAGGCGGATGTTCTGGAAGTTGGCCGCGCCGGTGCCGCAGATCAGGCCGAAGCCGCCGCGCACGCTGTCGCGCGAGGGCATCTTCATGCTGCGCACGTACTGTCCGTTGAGGTAGACGTCGAGCTCGTCGTCGACTACGTCGATGCGCAGCTTCTCCCAGCTGCTCTCCAGCGCCACCGTCCGGTGGTCGCGCACCGTCCACACGCCGCCGGCCTGCGAGCTGATGTCGAGGTAGCCGGCCGGGTGCAGCACCACGGCGTTGAAGTTGGTGCCGTCCTTGCGGCCGAAGCACAGGCCCATCAGGGTGGCGTCGCGGCCGAACTGCATCTCGGCCTCGAGCGAGAAGTCGGCGTCGAAGGTCACGTCACAGCTCAGCTCGCGGGTCTGGAACTGGCCCTCGGCGGTGGCGATGCTCGCGTCCGGCACGACCACCGCCTCGATCATCTTGCCGTAGGCGCGGTAGTCCTCCGCGCCGCTCCAGCCCTCGAGGTCGAACTCGTTGTAGGCCACCTTCCAGCGCGCCAGGCTGATGCCGGTCTCGCGGGCCACGTCGACGTAGAACTCCAGCGCCTCGGGCAGCGAGAAGTTGGCGCTCATGCGGCGCGCGATCTCCAGCGACATGCTGGGCAGGCCGCGCTCGCGGTAGCTGCGCGCCAGCTCGAGGCCCTCGGCGAGCAGGTCCTGCTTGAGCTTCTCGTGGCGGCGGTACAGCGGGTCGAGCTTGCGGATCTTCTCGGCCGCCACCGGGGCGCGCTCGTCGTCGGTGATGCCGCGCAGCTCGAGCTCGCGCGCGAAGGCCAGGTAGAGGGCCAGGGCGCGGTCGAAGTCCTCGTGCTCCTCGAGGGCGCCGGCCAGCTTCCACACCACCTCCGGGTCCTCCGGCATGTGGGTGTAGGCCTCCTCGTAGAACTCCAGCGCCAGCTCGAGGTCGCCCCGGCCCATGGCCAGGTCGCCGTACTCGAGGTTGCTCTTGCCGGCGCTGGCCTTGCCGCGCTGCACCTCGCGCAGGTCGAGGATCCACTCGCGCCACAGCTCGTTGAGCGCGTCGATGTCGCGCACCGGCGACAGCGGCGCCGCCTTCTTGCTCAGCACGGTCTCCTCGAAGTGGGCCACCGGGTCGCCGCGCCCGGCCGCCCCGCTCAGGTAGTACTCGTGAAGCGCCTGGCGGAAGACGGGCAGGCCGGTCTCCTCGTCGCGGAAGTTGTAGAGGAAGTAGACCACGCCCCAGGTCGGCGCGTACCACGGCGGCCCCCAGCGGTAGTTCCCCTCGACCACGATGCGGAAGGTCGGGGCCGTCTCGGGCGAGTTCCAGTTGCCCTGCTCGTCGGGCCGCGCCTCGCTGCCGCTGCTCATCCAGCCCCGGTCCATGCGCGCGGCGAGCGGGAACAGGCGGTGGTTGGGCACCTGGTTCCACTTCACGGTTCCGTTCGACAGGATCGTGGTGCCCTCGAAGAAGCTGGCGTAGGCCTCGTTGAGCCAGCCGGGCACGCCGCCCTTTCCGGTCAGGCTGACGAACTGGTGCGCCGCCTCGTGGAACAGGGTGCCGTACATCTCGCGGATCGTCTCCTTGCCTGAGGCGCCGCCGAGGAAGGTCTGCACCGAGCCGCCGTTGAAGAAGCCGCCGGTCCAGTCGTTCTCCGGCAGGTTGTTCTCCTCGAGGTACTCGTCGCGGTTCTTGTAGATCAGGACGTCGATCTTCGGCGTCGGGTCGCCGTCCAGCTTGTACTGGAAGAACTTGCGGTAGGCCTGGTTCATCTGCTCCATCGCGATGGAGGCGGTCTGCAGCACCAGGTAGCCGGCGTCGGTCTTGTAGCGGTAGTTCTCGCCGTCCTTCTCCCAGGCGGTGTCCCAGGTGTCGTGCTTCTTGTCCTGCTCGGCGATCCACTCGGGGTCCACGCCGGCGGTCGGGTCGGTGCCGGCGTAGAGGTCCTCGACCGCCACGTCGGCGCTGCCGTTGCGCTGGATGTCGAGGATGCCGTCGCGCGCGGCCTGGTTGAGCCGGTCGACCTGCAGCACCTCCTGGTAGATCTCGATGGCGGAGTGCTCGCGGCCCTTCTTGCGGTGCTCCTTGGCCAGCGCGAGCAGCTTGTCGACGTGCCCGGTGCTCAGGTCGCGGAAGACCTCGGAGGTCGCGTCGAGCAGGGCGAGGTGCTCCTCGATCTCGCGCACGCGGCTCTTCGGCACCGGCGCCTTCTCGGCCGCCGCGACCACCGACAGCCAGCGGTGGTAGTTGTAGACCGCGCCGTCGGTGTCGCCGGTCTGCTCGGCGATCTCGGCCAGCAGGCGCAGCGCGCCGAGGTGCTGGTCGTCGCGCTCGAGGGCGCGCTCGACGGCGGCGCGGGCCTCGTCCAGCTCGCCGCGCTCGACGTGGCGGCGGGCGCTCGAGAGGTACTTCTCCAGGAAGGGGTTGTCGCCCCCTCCGGCGGGGAGGAGGAACAGCGCGGCGAGCAGGAGGAGGAGCTTCGGCACGGTCAGCAGGTCAGGGATCGGCGTCGGAGCTGGCCGCAGGCGGCCTCGGCGGAGGAGCCGAGGCTGCGGCGGAGGGTGACGGAGTGGCCCGCGGCCTCGAGGACCGCGGCGAAGGCGCGCTGGGCGGGCAGCGACGGCCTCCGATAGTCGGTCCCGGGCACCGGGTTGTACGGAATCAGGTTCAGGTGGCAGCGGCGGCCGCGCAGCAGGGCGGCCAGGTCGCGGGCCTGGTCCGGGGCGTCGTTGACCCCCTCGAGCAGGACGTACTCGAGGGTGTACTCGCGGCCGCGCGAGGCGAACAGGCGCTCGGCCTCGTCGATGGTCTCGGCGATGGTCCGCTTGGCCACCCCGGGCACCAGCTCGCGGCGCAGGGCGTCGTCCGGGGCGTGCAGCGAGATGGCGAGGTCGACCTTGCGGCCCCAGGCGCGGATGCGCTCGAGGACCCCGCGCGGGGCGACGGTCGAGAGGGTGATGCGGCGGGCGGACATGCCGGCACCCTCCTCGTCGATCAGCGACTCGAGCGCGGCCAGGGTGGCGTCGAGGTTGAAGCCCGCGTCGCCCATCCCCATGACCACCACGCGCTGGAACTCGCCCTGGTGGCGGCGCAGCTGCAGCGCCTGCTCGAGCACCTCGCCCGGCGCCAGGTTGCGCTCGAGGCCGTCGGCGCCCGAGGCGCAGAAGGTGCAGCGCACCGGGCAGCCGACCTGCGTGCTCAGGCAGATCGTGCGGCCCTGCGTGCCGGGCATGCCGACCGCCTCGGCCGCGGCGCCGTCGGGGAAGCGCAGGAGCAGCTTCACCGCGCCGTCCTCGGCCTCGTGCACGGCGTCCACCCGCGCGCGCAGCAGCGGTTCCTCGGCGTCGAGGCGCGCGCGCAGCGCCGCCGGCAGGTCGGTCATCTCCTCCCAGGAACCGGCGCCGCGGCGGAAGACCCAGCGCGCCGCGATGCGGCCGTGGAAGGGCTGCGCGCCGCGCTCGGCCATCCACGCCGGCCACTCGCGGGGGTGGAGGTCGAGCGGGGCGCCGCTCATCGCTGGTCCGCCAGCTGGGCGAAGAGCTGCTGGCACCACTCGAAGCCGAGCGCCTCGCTCGGCGGGTTGCAGCCGCCGACGCCCTGGTGGCCGCCGCCGCCGAAGTCCTTCATCAGGTGGCCGAGGTGGGGGCCGCCCTCGGGGCGGTTCCACGGGTTGCTGGCCACCGTGATGTGCACACCGGCCCGCGTCGGCAGCAGGGTCACCGCGTACTTCAGGTTCGGGTAGAGGTAGAAGGCGGCGAAGCGCTCCCGCCGGATCTTCTTCGAGCGCAGGTCGGCGAAGACCGCGGTCGGCGTCTGGTCGACGATGTTGGCCGGGAAGGCCTCCAGCGCGTGGTCGCGGTTGCGCTCGGCGCGCGCGGCGCAGGCGGCGACCTCGGCGTCCTCGGCGATGTCGGCCAGCTCGGCCAGGCGCATCATCGCCACCAGGCGGTCGTGGAAGTCGAAGTTCCGCGCGCAGGTCAGGCCGCGCATGATGCGCAGGGCGGGGTCGCGCCCGAACAGGGCCTGCTCGGCGCTGCCGAAGGAGGCGGAGTCGATGATGTCCGACCAGTGGGCCAGGTCGCGGAAGTGCGCCGGCGGCTCCCAGCCCCATTGCTCGACGGCGTGGCGCAGGATGATCGGCGGGCAGGACTTCGACTCGGGGTCGAAGCAGGCGCGCGGCCCCGGGCGGTAGGCCTGCTCGTGCGCCGCCTCGAGGAAGGTGGTCGGGTGGTGGTCGAACCAGTACTCCGCGTCGGGGTGGTAGTGGAAGTCGACCAACGCGAAGCGCTCGCCGGCGCCGAAGCGCTTCCAGTCGAGGGTGCGGTCGAAGTTCACCCCGGCCCAGGTCACGGCCTCCTCGCCGCGCACGTCCTCGAGGGCCTGGCCGAGGATCGCGGCGGCGGCGATGCCGTCGAAGTCGCGGTGGTAGTAGATGCGGAGCATGCTCAGTCGGTCGCGGGGACGGCCTCGCGACCGTAGACGTGGCGGCGGAAGAAGGGCTCCCAGCTGTCGCCGGTGCGCTCCTCGAGGGCGGCGCGGAGTTCTTCGGTGGTCCAGCTGCCGCCGCGGCGCAGGAAACCGTCGAGGACCGCGTCGAGCCCCTCGCGGCCGGCGCGGGCCTCGATCGCCGCCCACACCAGCGGGCCGCGGCCGAGCAGGCGCTGGCCGCCGAACAGGTCGGCCCGCGGCATCCGGCTGAGCGGGGCGGGCAGGGCGCCGGCCGCCTCGTCGTGGCTGCGCCAGCGCGCGGCCAGGGCGGCCGCCTCCTCCTCGAAGCCGAGGTCGGCGAGCAGCCGCTGGGCGTAGAAGGCGGTCAGCGAGGCCTCGAGGAAGGGGGCCGCGCTGCCGTCGCCGCGCAGCTGGAGGCCGAAGGCGCGCGACACGACCAGCTCGGCCAGGCCGCGGCGGCGCGTGCCGCCCGGCACCTCCCACTGCTGGTCGACGGCCTGGCGCAGCCAGCCGCGCTCCTCGTCGAGCACCAGCATGCCCGGGAAGACGCGGTCGCCGGTCCCGGGGAAGCTGGTGACCTCCCAGGCGGCGGCCGAGGCCGGCAGGCGCTCGGCCAGGGCGGCGCGGGCGCGCGCGAGGAAGCGGACCGGGCCGTCCGTGTCGCGCGGCTTGCTGCCCGAGCGGTGGTGGAACTCCAGCCCGGCGATCTGCTCGGCGCTGAACTGCCCCATGAGGACGAAGGGCCAGCCCTGGCCGGCCTCGACCACCGGGAAGCGGACCACCCGCGCGCCGCTCTCGCGGTCGATCTCCTCGGACTCGGCCGGGCGCGCCGAGAGCGCCGAGACGTGGGCCGGCACGCGCGCCTCGATCTGCCAGGAGGGCGGCTCGACCCCGCGGCCCGGCTCCCGCTCGAGCTCGGCCAGCAGCGGCGCGGCCAGCCACGACGAGACCTGCGAGGTCGCGATGCTGAAGCGGTCGATGACCAGGCCCACGTCGTGGGCGCGGTGGGGGTCGGCCTCGTGGACCAGGGGGTACTCCAGCCGGCAGGCTCCCTGGTCCAGCTCGAGCTCGGCCGGCTCGGGCTCGCCGGGCACGCGCCAGCGCAGGCTGCCGCGCCCGGCCAGCCACGGCGCGGCCTGGAAGGTCACCGTGACCCAGACCTGGCGCGCCATCTCCTCGGTGGCGGCGTCGAACACGATCTGGAAGTGGCCCGGCGAGGGCAGGGGGGCCGGCCCGCCGCCGCGGCCCGAGTCGAGCTCGAGCGGCGCGGGGCGCCAGGTGGGGGGCGGGAGGAAGCCGGCCAGGGCCTCCTCGGCGGCGGGCTGGTCGCCGGCCGCGCCCTCCCAGGTCAGCGCGATGAGGTGGTCGAGGTGGACCTGGAAGCGTTCGAGGATCACCCGGTCCTCGCCGCCGAGCTCGGCGCGGACCACGCTGCCGTAGGCAGGAGCGCCGCCCAGCGGCCCCTCCCAGGGCGAGACCGTGGCGCTCACCTCGCGCAGGCTGGGCGTCCAGTACTCGCGGCGGCGCTGCTCGGCGAAGCGGGCGGCGTCCGCCCCGGCGGTCTCGAGCAGCTGGTGGCGCACGGTGAAGGCGGCGCGGCCGCCCTCGTGGCGGGCGATCCACCAGCCGGGGTACTCGGGCTGGTCCTCGAAGGCCCGGTAGCCGGCCGGCAGCTCGAGGTGGAAGGGGGGCGCGGAGGCCTCCTGGGCCACGGCGCACCAGGCGAGGAGGAGCGAGCTGGCGGCGGGGAGGAGCAGCATGCGCGAGCGGTGGACGGGAGCCGGCGGAGCGGCCCGGACGGGGCATTCTACGCCCGGGGAGCCCCGGCGTTGTGTGCGCGCCGGCGCTGCGGCTCAGGCCGCGGCCTCGCCCTCGAGCCCCTCGAGGAGCACCGCCGCGCTGCCCTGGCGGATCATCTCGCCGGTGACCACGAAGCGGTTCTTCCCCTCGAAGTCGGGCAGGCGGTACATCAGCTCGTGGAGGGTCTCCTCGAGGATCGAGCGCAGCGAGCGCACGCCGGTCTGCCGCTCGTAGGCCAGGTCGGCGATGGCCTTCAGGGCCTCCTCGGTGAAGGCCAGCTCGTGGCCCTCCATGGCGAAGTAGGCCTGGTACTGCTTGGCCAGGGCGTTGCGTGGCTCGGTGAGGATGTGGACCAGGTCGGCGGCCAGCAGCTCGTGCAGGTTGACGTGCACGGGCAGGCGGCCGACGAACTCGGGGATCAGGCCGAAGTCGATCAGGTCCTTGGTGGCGAGCTGGGGCAGCAGGCGCTCGCGGTCGGTCAGGTCGCGCGGGGCGGAGGCCTCCTCGGCCTCGCCGTGGAAGCCGATCGTGCCCTCGCCGACGCGGCGCGCGATGATCTCCTCGATGCCCGAGAAGGTGCCGCCGACGATGAACAGGATGCCCGTCGTGTCCATCTGGATGCAGCTCTGCTCGGGGTGCTTGCGGCCGCCCTGCGGCGGCACGTTGGCCACCGTGCCCTCGAGGATCTTGAGCAGGGCCTGCTGCACGCCCTCGCCGGAGACGTCGCGCGTGATCGACACGTTCTGCGTCGTGCGCGCGATCTTGTCGATCTCGTCGATGTAGATGATGCCGCGCTGCGCCCGCTCGAGGTCGAAGTCGCAGGAGTGCAGCAGCTTGAGCAGGATGTTCTCGACGTCCTCGCCCACGTAGCCCGCCTCGGTGAGGGTGGTGGCGTCGGCGATGGCGAAGGGCACGTCGAGGATGCGCGCCAGGGTGCGGGCCAGCAGGGTCTTGCCCGAGCCGGTCGGGCCGACCAGCAGCACGTTCGACTTCTCGAGGTCGACGTCCTTCAGCGCCTCGATCTCGTGCTGGCCGGCCATGGCCTGCAGGCGCTTGTAGTGGTTGTAGACGGCCACCGCGAGCACCTTCTTGGCCTCGGGCTGGCCGTAGACGTACTCGCCCAGGCGGTCGACGATCTCGCGCGGGGTGGGGCACTCGACCGGCCCGGCGGTGCGCGCCTCGGCCTTCTCGACGCGCCGGTCCTCCTCGTGGAGGATCGAGTTGCAGATGTCGACGCACTCGTTGCAGATGTAGATCCCGGGCGGGCCGGCGATCAGGGACTGCACCTGCGCGCGCACCTTCTCGCAGAAGGTGCAGCGTTCGGCGCCGCCCCGGTCGTTGTTTCGGGCCATGGAGGGATTCTACCACACGCCCCGCAGCGGCCGCGGGCCGCTGCGGGGCGTGGAGGGAGGGTTGGCGGGCCTACGGGACCTCGCCGATGACCTGGTCGACCAGGCCGAAGGAGACGGCCTCCTCGGCGGACAGGAAGTTGTCGCGGTCGGTGGCCTTCTCGATCTCGGCGACCTTCTTGCCCGAGTGGTGGGCCAGGATGCCGTTGAGGCGCTGCTTGAGGTGCAGGATCTCCTTGACCTGGATCTCCATGTCGGCCGCGGTGCCCTGCGTGCCGCCCCAGGGCTGGTGGATCATCACCCGGCTGTTCGGCAGGATGAAGCGCTTGCCCTTGGTGCCGCCGGAGAGCAGCACGGCGCCCATCGAGGCGCACTGGCCGATGCAGTAGGTGGCGACGTCGCAGCCGATGTACTGCATGGTGTCGTACATCGCCAGGCCGGCGGTCACCGAGCCGCCCGGCGAGTTGATGTACATCTGCACGTCCTGAGTCTTGTTCATCTTGTGCAGGAAGAGCAGCTGGGCCACCACGACGTTGGCCACCATGTCGTTGATCTCCGTCCCGATGAAGATGATCCGGTCCTCGAGCAGGCGGGAGTACAGGTCGTAGACCCGCTCGCCGCGCCCGGTCTTCTCGATGACGTAGGGGACGGAGAACCCGTAGGAGGTCGGTGCTTGCTCGCTCATGACAGGCCGGAAGTTACTCCGCCGCGCTCCCCGACTCAACGACTTCCGCGCCCTGCTCCTTCTCCAGGATGCGGGAGACGGTGGCGCGGACCTTGCCCTCGAGCAGCTCGCCGCCGAGCTGGTTGTTCAGGCCCTGCTCCTCGTAGTAGGCCTTGACCGTCTTGAGGTCGGCGCCGTGGCGCGCGCCGATCTGTCGGTAGGCGGCGTCGAGGTCGCCCTGGGTGACGCGGACGCCCTCCTGGGCGGCGATGCGGCGGACCAGGAAGTAGTGGCGCAGGCGGCTGAGCGCGTCCTTGCCGAGCTCGTCCTCCATGGTGCCGACCTGCTTGGCGGCCTCCTCCTCCTCGACGCCGTTGGCGACCATCTTCTGGGTCTCGGACTCGACCGCGGCCTGGGTCTCCTCGGCCACGAGGCGGTTGGGCAGGTCGAAGGGCTTGGCCTCGAGGATGGCGTCGAAGGCGGCCTGGACCTGGCGCTGCTTCTCGGCCTGCTCGTTCTGCGCCGTGATCTGCTTGGCGGCCTCGCCGCGCAGCTCCTCGACGCCGCCCTCGAGGCCCATGGCCTCGGCGAGCTCCTCCGGGGTGGCCGGGCGCGGGGTGACCAGGCGCTTCACGGTGAGCTTCGCCTCGCCCTTCGAGCCGACCCAGTCCTTGCGCTCGAAGCCCTCGTTGAAGGTCACGCCGAGCGTGCGCTCCTCGCCGGCCTTGACGCCGCGCATGGCCTTCTCGAACTCCTCCGGCTCGGCGCCGTAGAGCGGAGCGCTCAGGCCCAGCTTGAGGTCCTCGGCCTTGGGGCCCTCCTCGCCCTCGCGGGCGAAGGCCAGGTCGCACTCGGCCAGGGTCTCCTCGTCGAGGCCCTCGGCCTCGGCGTCGTCGAAGCGCGGGTTCTCGCGGCCGAGGCCGACCAGCGCCTGCTCGATCTGCTCCTCGGTGGCGTCGGTCGGCTGGGCGTCGACGCGGATCTCGTCCCAGGACGGCAGCTCGATGGTCGGCGCGCACTCGACCTCGAACTCGAAGCTCAGCTCCTGGCCCTCGGCCACCTCGATCTCGGCGGCGTCGAAGTCGACCAGGCGCAGCGGGTTGAGGCCCGCCTCGTGGATGGCCTCGGGGACGATGTGCTCGAACAGGTGCTCGCGGGCCTGCTGGACGGCGCTGTCGCCGAGCAGCTTGCGCAGCACCGAGGCGGGCGCCTTGCCGGGGCGGAAGCCCTGCACGCGGACGCCGCGCGAGGCGGCCTGAATGGCGTGGTCGAACTCCTCGCTGACCCGCTCGGCCGGCACGGTGACGGCGAGGCGGTGGTGGCAGGGACCCAGCTCGGTGGACTCGACCTGGATGGGGGTGACGTTGGGGTGCTTGTGGGCCACGGTCGGACTGAAATTGGCCGCGCATTGTAGCGGAAGACGGCACAATCCCGGCCTAGAGTCCCGGCCCTCCGTCCGGAATCCGTCGCGCCCCTCGCGCCGCATGGCCCGTCGCACCTCGCCGCTGCTCTCCGCCGTCCTGGTCCTCGTCGTGATCGGCCTGGCCCTGACGGCGATCTATGCCACCCGGCCCGACCCGCCTCGGCCGCTCGCCCCGGCCCCCTCGCCCGCCCCGGTCCACCTGCGGCGGCTGGCCCCCGAGACCCGGGCCGTCACCGCCCGGGCCTTCGGCGAGGCCGGCCCGGCCCGCCGCGCCGTCCTGGCGCCCGAGCAGCCCGGCCGGGTGGTCTGGCTCGCCGACGCCTTCGAGGAGGGACGCCGCGTGGAGGCCGGCGAGGTGCTCCTGCGGCTGGACCCGGTGCCCTTCGAGCTGGCCGCCGAGGAGGGGCGCGCCACGGCTCGCGCCGCCGAGGCCGAGCTGGTCCTGCGGCGGGCCAGCGCCGCCGCCAGCGCCGCCCAGCGCGCCGACTTCGCCGCCCAGGAGGAGCTGGCAGGGCGCGAGCGCGGGCGGATCGCGCAGCTGGTCGCCGCCGGGGACCTGGCCGAAGCGCTGCTCG
>CAYFGE010000013.1:15206-19889 GCA_964342475.1 uncultured Planctomycetales bacterium | reverse complement strand
TGGCCGCCGCCCGCGCCGCCCGCAAGCAGGCCGAGCAGCGCGCCGAGGTCGACGCCGCCGCGGTGGTGGCCGCCCAGGCCGCGCTGGACCGGGCGGCCGCCGCCCTGGACCGCGCCCTCGACGCCCAGGAGCGCAGCGTGCTGCGCGCGCCCTTCGCCGGCGAACTCTCCGCCCCCCGCGTGGAGGTCGGCGAGGTGCTCGCCCCCGGCGCGCCGCTGGCCGCCCTGGTCGACCGCGCCGACCTCGAGCTGCGCGCCCCGTTGCCCAGCGAGGAGGCCGACGCCGTCCGCCCGGGCATGGCCGCCACCGTCGTCGTCCCCGCCCTGCTGGGCTCCGACGGGGCCCCGCTCCGCCTCGCCGGCGAGGTGCGCGCGGTCGGCCCGGTGGTGTCGCCCGCCTCGCGCACCCGCACCCTGCTCGTCGCCCTGCCCAACCCCGGCCTGCGCGTGCCGGCGGGCGCCTTCGCCGAGGCCCGCGTCGAGCTGGGCGGCCGCGAGGCGCTGTGGATCCGCCCCCTCGAGTACCGCACCGACGGGGGCGGGGCGGTGGCCTTCGTGGCCGTGGACGGCCGCGCCGAGCGCCGCGAGCTGCGCCTCGGCCGGCCGGTCCTCGACGCCGAGGACCGCGCCTGGCACCCGGTGCTGGCCGGCCTCGCCGCCGGCGAGCTCCTGGTCACCGACAACCTCGAGTCCCTCGGAGACGGCTCCCCGCTGCGCGTGCTGGAGGACTGAGGCGTGCGCAGCCTGATCCGCTTCGCCGTCGGCAACCCGGTCGCCGCGAACCTCGTCTTCCTCGCCATCCTCGTGGTGGGGGGGCTGACGATCGGCACGCTGCCGCGGGAGGTCTTCCCCGACTTCGCGCGCCAGGGCGTCGAGGTGCAGGTGGTGTTCCCCAACGCCTCGCCGGAGGAGGTCGAGCGGCTGTGCACCATCCCCGTCGAGGAGGCCGCCGACGGCGTGGAGGGGACCTACCAGATCACCAGCTACTCGCAGCAGGACTGGGCCCGGGTGCTCGTCGAGCTGCGCGACGGCACCGACCTGCAGCAGTACCTCGACGAGCTGCGCATGGAGGTCGACGCCATCGAGGACTGGCCCGAGGACGCCGAGGAGCCGCGCCTGTTCGAGCAGCGCGTCCAGTTCCCGGTGGTCACCGTCAACCTGTTCGGCAACCTCGGCGAGCGCGAGACCCGGCGCGTGGCCGAGGACCTGCGCGACCGCATCAAGCGCGTGCCGCACGTGGCGGCGGTGCAGATGTTCGGCGTGCGCGAGCCCGAGCTGTGGGTCGAGGTCGAGCCGGCCGTGCTCGAGCGCCACGGCCTCAGCCTGGCCGAGCTGAGCGCGGCCCTCGGCGCCCAGGTGCGCGACCTCCCCGGCGGCACGCTGCAGACCGAGGCCGGCGAGGTGCGGCTGCGCGTGCTCGGCGAGGAGACCGACCCCGAGGCGCTCGGCCGCCGCCCGGTGCGCGCGCTGCCCGACGGCACCGTGCTGCGCCTCGCCGACGTGGCGAGCGTCTCGCGCGGCTTCGAGCGGACGCGCACGCACAGCCGCTACAACGGTTTCGAGAGCGTCTCGCTGAACGTCACCAAGGACGACCGCGGCGACATCATCGACATGGTCGACGAGATCGAGGCGCTGGTCGAGGAGGCGCGGCCCGGGCTGCCCGCCGGCCTCTCCGTCGGCATCTCCTCCGACTTCTCGATCTACGTCGAGAACCGCCTGAACACCCTGCTCCAGTCCGGCCTGTTCGGCCTCGCCCTGGTGCTGGTCATCCTGTGGGTCTTCCTCGACGCCCGCGTGGCGCTGATGACGGCCCTCGGGATCCCGGCGGCGATCACCGGCGGCGTGATCCTGATGGGGATGCTCGGCATCACGATGAACATGCTCAGCATGTTCGCCTTCATCCTCGTGCTGGGGATGATCGTGGACGACGCCATCGTGGTCGTCGAGAACTGCTTCCGCCACCTCGAGCGCGGCTTGCCGCCGCGCGAAGCCGCCCTGCGCGGCGCCACCGAGGTGGCCTGGCCGGTGCTGACCACGGTGACCACCACGGTCACCGCCTTCAGCGCCATGCTGATGATCGAGGGCGAGCTGGGCCAGTGGATGGAGCCGGTGCCCTGGGTCGCCAGCCTGACCCTGGCCGCCTCGCTGATCGAGGCGCTGGCGGTGCTGCCCTCCCACTTCGCCGAGTGGATGCCGGCGCCCGACCCGGCGCAGGCCGCGCAGGGGGAGGAGGCCGCGGCCGCGCCCGCCGCCCCGGCCGACGACGCCGAGGCCGCCCGCGCGGCCGCCGCCGGGCGCTGGTACGGCGGGCTGCTGCGCGGCTACCAGGGCCTGCTGGCGGCCTGCGTGAACCACCGCTACTCGGTGCTGCTGGCCGCCTTCGGCGCGCTGGCCTGCGCCGGCGCCGTGTTCCACAGCGGCCACCTGAAGTTCGTCCTGCTGCCGCGCTTCGAGGCCAAGCTGTTCATGGTCAACCTCGAGGCGCCGACCTCGTACAGCCTCGACCAGACCCGCGAGGTGGTGGCCGAGGTCGACCGCGCGGTGGCCGCCCTGCCGCCGGAGGAGCTGGAGTCCTTCGTCGCCCTGAGCGGGGCGACCTACGCCGACCAGACCAACTACCGCACCGGCCTGCACCTCGGGCAGATCTTCGTCGAACTGGCCGAGGGCGGGGAGCGCACGCGGAGCACCGCCGAGATCCAGCAGGACCTGCGCGAGCGCATCGGGCAGCCGGCCGGGCTGGTCTCGCTCGACTTCTCCGAGCCCAACGCCGGGCCGGCCGGCTCGCCGATCGAGCTGCGGCTCAGCGCGGCGGACCCCGAGACCCGCGCCGCCGCGACGCGCGCGGTGATGGACTACCTGGCCGGCTTCCCCGGGGTGGTGGACCTGAAGAACGACCTGCTGCCCGGCCCGCGCGAGATCCGCCTGCGGCTGACCGACGAGGGGCGCATGCTCGGCTTCAGCGAGGCCCTGCTGGCCCGCCAGGTGCTCGGCGCCTTCGCCGGCGACCGCGCCGCCATCCTGCGCCTCGAGCGTGACCCCGCCGACCTGCTCGTGCGCCAGCCCGAGGCCGCGCGGCGCGACTTCCGCGCCCTGCGCGAGCTGCGCGTCCAGGCGCCGGGCGGCGCCAGCCTGCCGCTCGAGCGCGTCGCCGTGCTCGAGGAGGACCGCGGCCTGGCCGAGGTGGTGCGCCGCGACCGCCAGCGCTCGGTGACGATCACCGCCGACGTGCGCGCCGACGCCAACGCGCGCGACATCCTGGCCCGGCTCGACGCCGACTTCGCCGACCTGGACACGCGCTTCCCCGGCGCCGCGATGACCGCCGGCGGCGACCAGGCCAAGACCGTCGAGTCGATCGCCAGCCTGGTCCGCGCCCTCGGCGTCGCCTTCGTGGTGATCTACTTCCTGCTGGCCTTCCTCTTCGCCAGCTATCTGCAGCCCCTGGTGGTGCTGCTGTCGGTGCCCTTCGCCGCGCTCGGCGTGGTGTTCGGCTTCTGGGGCATCGGTGAGCCGCTGAGCTTCATGACCATGCTCGGCCTGCTCGCGCTGAGCGGCGTGGCGGTGAACGACGCCCTGGTCCTGGTCGACTTCGTCAACCGGCAGAAGGAGGCCGGCCGCGACGCGCGCAGCGCCGTGCTCCAGGCCGGGGCGGTGCGCATGCGCCCGGTCCTGATCACCAGCCTGACCACCATCGGCGGCCTCGTCCCGCTGGCCTTCTTCTCCAGCGGCCAGGCGCGCTTCCTCAGCCCGATGGCGCAGGCGCTGATCTTCGGCATGGTCACCGCCACGCTGATGACCCTGCTGCTCGTGCCGGCGGGCTACCTGGTGCTCGAGGACTTCGCCGCGCTGGGCCGCCGTCTGCGCGGCGCGCTGCGCCGCCTCACTGGAGGCCGAAGAGCTTCCGGAAGTCCTTCTTCGTGAGCGCGCTCTCGAACTCGGGCAGCCCGCGGTAGGGCTCGAGCTGGCGCGGGCTCATGCGCGCGTTGGTCAGCCACTCCAGGCCGTCGGAGTACTGCCGGCCGCCACAGGCGGCGCGCGCGGCGGTCAGCCAGGTCTCGCGGTCGATGCGGCTGAACTGCGGCGTGCCCTCGAGCTCCTCGATGCCCTCGCGGTACTCGCGGTAGCCCTCCTTGAACATGCCGAGGGCGACGTAGCGCTCGCCGAGGCGGAAGCGCGCGCGGTAGTCGCGCGGGTTGGCCTTGACCGCGTCCTTGAGGTCGTCGGTCAGCCAGCTCGTGCCGGCGCGCGAGCCGAGGCGGTGCAGGGTCCAGGCCACGTCCTCGGCCAGCGGGTCCTCGGGGTGGTCCTCGAGGTGGGAGTCGAGCTCGCGCAGGATGCGCCGCCAGGGGAACTGCTCGGCCTCCGCGGTCTCGGCCACGTCGAGGGCGAGGCGCCGGTCGGACGGGTCGGCGGCGATCAGGCGCGCCGCGGCGCTGACGAAGTCCTCGGCGCGCCGGTCGGGGCGGACGGCGAGCAGCTCGAGCGCGCCGCGCACGAAGGCCGAGTGGCGCAGCTCGAAGGCCGCCTCGGGCAGGGCGAAGCCCTCGGGCAGGTCGGCGCGGCCGGCCAGGGCGGTCAGCGCGGCGCCGAGGCGGCCGAGGTCGAGCTGGGCGAGCGGCGCGGCGGCCAGCCAGCCCTCGGCGCGCTCGGCGCGCGACGCGGAGGGCGACGCCGAGCCCGCGCCTGA